>NZ_CALNVW010000048.1 GCF_940670765.1 Streptomyces sp. A 4/2 | reverse complement strand
GGGTGGCCGGAGGCGGCGGCGCGGGGGCCCGGCGGGCCGGGCGGCCGGAGGCCGAGAGAGATCACTCCCCCCGCCACCCGGCCGGGGCGGGCCGGGCCGGGGCGGCGGGCCGGGCGGACGGCGGCGAGCGACCCGACGGCCGGACGAAGACGGCGGGCGGCAGCGCGGGGCGGCCGGGGCAGGGCGGGGCGGCGGACAGGCGGGGCGGGGCGGGGGCCCGGCGGACAGGCGACGGGGCGGTCACCACGGGTCGGGAGGCCAACGGCACCTTCGATCTCGTCCGGGCGGGAAGGTCCGAAGCCCTGACCTCAGGTGGATGATTCATTACATATTGGAAGACTTGTACTGTATGCACTATGGATGTCGATATTCGTACTGTGCTCCGTGAACATGAGGATGAGCTCCGGCTCTTTCGCCGGAGCCTGTTCTCTACGGAGCCGGCCGATAGCGGTCTGGTCTCCGTACTGCCCAAAGCCGTGCTGGAGCAGCTGCGGTCGGAGGGGCGAGTGATGCCACGCCGTTTTGGGCCGGTGCCCTCGGTGACCGCCCAGAATGCTGTCCTCAGCGTCGTTGGGGACATCACCGACCAGGCCATGCTCCTTGGGGGGTCAGGCCAGGAGGGGGCTGTGCTTGCGCTCTCGTTCGCCTCGCATCACCAGACGTTCCGCACTCGCCTCCCCGTTGATCTGAAGGAGGCGAAGGCGTGGGTCGAGGCGATCGTGGGCTCCGGGTGGCTGCCGCACGTTTACTCCGCAGGAGTCCTGAGTGGCACCGCCAAGGGCGGGACCTCGACGTCGAAGCCGCTGACAACGCAGTACTTCTACCTGTTCCTGGGCGCGGACGGTGTCCCGCATGGCGCGCCAGAAGGGCAACAACTCGGCGTCCTGACCCCGCTCGTCCAGACGCTCTGACGATCATCAAAGCCCAGGGCGAACGGCGAGGGCGGCACAGCGTGCGGGCCCTACGGTGGGACGGTGAAGCTAGCCGATCTCCGCGACTTGATGCGCCGCCGCCGGGCCGACTATGGGCTCGGCCTCAGCTTTGACGACTTCCGCGTCGATCCGATGGTCGCCTCCCTCCGGTGGCCGGCCGACGTGGTCGAGCAGTTCCTGTACGACCACGGTGACCATGGTCCCTTCCAGCGCGATTACAGGAACGTCGACCTCACCTCGATCGTGTGGACGCTCGAAACGGTCACCGCCGCAGAACTGAGCACGATGCCAACTGGCCCGTCCGAGGCGGGCTGCATCGAGCAGTTCGCCCTCCACCCAGGCCACTACATCAGCGTGCGCAGCTCAGGCATCCACGTCGGCGTCCCGGAGAAGTGGAGGGACCACGGGACCTGGAAGCGGCCGCCGCTTCTGCTCGACCGCAGGCTGCTCGACCCGTCGACGAGCGGCTTGCATGTGCTGGAGGGGCGGACCCGCGTCGGGATTCTGCGAGGCCGCCTCCGAGAGAACGACTTCGTCGCGGCGACGCACGAGGTGTGGGTCGGCCGGCCAGCCCGAAGCCGGTGAGACTACCGATCCGGACCGGTGTGGGCGGCGTTCAGGGCCCCGTCGGCTGTGAGGCGCTCTAGCTGGTGAAGGGGAGCTCCGGCTTTCCGTGCCGGGTCTGGCGGACGAGACGATCCAGGATCTCCTCCTTGCTCATGCGGCGGTGGTCGGCCTTTCCTTCCAGAGCGATTTCGACGTTCCCGGACTCCAGCAGCTCCCAGGCTTCGTCTCGGACGATGACGAGGGGCTTCTCCATGGGATTCCCTTCGGGAGGACGAGTTGCTTGTGGTGCGGCCGAGGCGCCAGCCTAGCCCGTGGGGGTGACAGCGCCACGGGGACGGGGCGCGGCTCGGCGCATGTGGAAGGGAAGCGCGGCGACCGGAGGTTGAGGCAGCCCGGAGGGCGGCTGGAGATCAAAGCGGAAACGGTCGCCCGGCGGGCGCCGTCTGCTCATCGGCGCCCCCTGCCTCGGATCGAGGAGGCGCTGCTCGACATATCAGTTACCCCAGGGCACACGGGCGAGGACCAGGCCGCGGGCCTCGGCGGCACCGGAGGCGATCAGGCGCCTTGCGACGTGCTGGAGCTGGGAGCCGGAAGTGAGGACATCGTCGACGAGCAGGATGGTGGCGCCCTCAATCGCGGTCCGGTCGCCGGTCCAGGCGATGGCAGCTGTTCACCGCGCTTCGACAGCCGCCGATCAAGAGCCCCCCGGGCGCTGCGAGCGACGTACAGCACACTGCCCGCGCCCCTTACGATCTTGCCCATGAGCACCAGGAACTGGCCGTGCCCCCGGTGCGCCGCCGAGCCCCGCAGCAGCTGCCGGACGGCGGCCGGCGTTGACCGGATACCGCACTGGCGGCGGTGGAGGCTGGCTCACGGTGCGGCTGCGGTTGAGGACTGGCTGGCGCAGGCCGGCGACTTCGAGCGGCTGCTGCACGCGGTCGACATCGCGGTCGCCTCCGGGGCGGACCCCGGCATGCGGAATGAACTGCGCGTTCCGTCGGTGGATGCCGACGGTCGGCTGCGGGCACTGCACAACCTGCGGGCCCTGCAGGGCTACGTGTCCAGGTGGCTGACGGCATTGGACAGCGAGCACCTGGACACCGCAGAGCTGGTCGCCGGAGCCCGCCGTGTGACCTGGGATCTCGACGACGCCGCCGCTGTGCTGCGTGAGATCCGGGCAGGCCTGCCGGTGGACCGTGACGCGCTCCCCGGCGACCGTCCGCCCTCCGTCGCGGAACTCGTCGCGGCGCGCATCCGCGGGGAGATCCTGGCCGCCGAGTCGGCCTTCGCGCAACGCCTGGCCTCGGCCCGCGAGCGCTTGCCCGCGACCACGCGCTGGACCGTCGCCGTCGGCCCGAGCCGCGCCTTCGAGGCCCTCTCGGAGCAGGGGGTACGTGTCCGCGCCCAAGCTGTACTGCCCGCCGCCTTCGAAGCGGAACTGGCTCAGTGGAGCTGCCCGCCGTCCGTGCCCGAGGTGTGCTACCCCGACGGACGCCCCTCCCTGCTGCCGGCGCAGCTGGCCCTGACCCACGAGGAGCGCCAGTTGGCGCCCTCGCCCTGGGACCCCGAACTCATCGACCTTGCCTACGACGACTATGGACGAGGCGGCCACGCCGACCTGGTCGCCGCCGGTCTCCGGGAGCTGCGCGAGCGTCTCGCGCCTGCGGACGTCACCGCCTTCTTCGCCGAGCGCTGCGTCGCGCTGAACACGGCGGCGGCGCAGCTGCCCGACTTGATGCCCGACCCCGACGGCCTGGAGGAAGAGCTGCACGTGCTGGCGGGCGGCTACATCTGGGTCGACCCCGCGACGGTCGTGCGCACCGCCGACTCGGAGGCCTGGGGGACGATCGCCCGAGACGGCGAGCGGGCTGGCTCGGTCTGGATCCCGAACGCGATCCGCGAGTGGCTGGCCTGTGACGATGTCCCCGCGCTGCTACGTGAATCCATGATTGGATCCGCGCCAGTTCAGCTCCGGCGCCTGGCCGGGCCCGCCGGACCGCTGCATACCTCGCACATGGACGGCACCCACCGCCTGCACCTGTGGCGCGTCCTTGGCCTGCGTTGCCTGTACGCCTGGGTCGAGGCCACCGTCCTGCCGCGGCAGCTGACGCCGTACGCGGTCTGCGGCGACGACGCCGCGCGCGACGCCCCCCAGCTGACCTCACAGGTGTGGGCCGGCCTGCACAGCAAAGGGATCCTGCGCGGCCGCCTCACCCACCCCGGCAAGCCGTACACCACGCTGGACCTCGACGCCGTCCCGGCACTGTGGTTGCTTTACCCACCCGCCCTCGCCGTGGTCTACAGCCGCCGCTACGCCGAGGTTTACCCCGGGGCTTGGGAACGCGCCGGAATTCCGGCGGACGCCTTCGCCTCGGAGGAGTCCTGGATCAGGTGGGCTGCCAGCTGACCCGTCCCACCCTCGCGGTGCGGCTCGTTGACCGGTGCGACTGCTGGCTACCGGCGCAGGCGCGAGAGCAGGCCGGGCCGCCCGGACGTCTTCGGATCGGCATCTGGCACGGCGATCTCGGGAGGCTGCGCGCCGCCGGTGTCGCCGAAGACGGCGTGTCTCACGGCATCCCAGTCTTCGCGGCGCCACCAGTCGAACAGGTGGGCGCTGCCGATCACCGGCACGGTCAGCGCGTCGGCGAACGCGCGGTCGGTGTAGACCTCGGTGTCCCGCTGCGCGGGTGGGAGCTTGATCTGGTGGTTGACCACCAGGACGCCGCCGTCAACAGGCTCGGTCCCGGTCAGACCGGGCCAGGTGTTCAGGTGCTTGAGCAGTTTGTCGGGCAGGCTCTGCGCTGCTCGGTTGTTCGCCGACTTCACCTCAACCAGGACTCGACGGCCGTCGTACTCGGCCAGCAGGTCCGCCGACTTGGTGCCGTACACGTCGTCGAGGCGGGTCACCGCGGCGCCGGCCGCCACGAGGACGTCGTGCACCGCATCCTCCAGCGGGCGGCCGGTGCCGAACAGCAGGCCGTCGCGCAGCGGATCGGCCACGGCCCGCAGCTCGGTGAGCTGCTGCTGCAGCTCGGTCTGCCGCCGCTCGTGGGCGCTCTGCTCCTCGGCGATCGTCTCGACCAGCCGGGCTTCGGCGTCGGTGGCGAACTCCGGGTCGCGCAGCAGAGGCGAGCGGGCGCGGGTCAGTGCACCGGGCGCGTACGCGGGCAGTGCGTGCTGGACCAGCCACTCCACCAGGAGCCGCTGGTCGGTGCCATGGGGAACCACGAACCACCGGGCACCGCCGCCCGCCGGCACCCACACCCCCGCCACCGGGGCGCCGAGGCCGTCGACCAGGATCGGGCGCAGCTCCCCCTCCCCCGGCGGCGGCCACATCCTGGCCACTCCGGGGCGCGAGGAGCTGGAGTCCTTGAGGTAGGTCAGGCGGAACCAGGTGTCCGGGGGACGGTTGATCAGTCGGGTGCCGAGGTCGTGTTCAGCGTGGTCCAGGCCGTCGGCGATTTCGGGACTCACGCCGACGGGGAGCGGGTTGGCGGCGATCGAGCCGTAGTAGGGGGGCAGGTGGACGCCGGGAGCGACGGTGCCGGAGAAGACGTTGTGGCGGCGTTCGCCCGCGCCGATGCAGGCGACGACAAGGGCGGTCTCACCGCGCTGCCGGGCTCCCGCGGCGTAGCGCTTGTAGGGCTCAAGGCCGGTGGCGGGTCCGCAGACGGGGGACAGGACGGCCGCGCAGTCGCCCGTCTCCTGGTCCTTCCAGCGCGGCTCCACCCCGAGCGCCGCCCAGTCCACCGCTCCCGGCCGCACCGCCGGGGCAGGCTGGCGGCCCGGCCCGCCGGACGTGCCGAGCACGTCGGGGGCCGGGGGCGCCGGCGGTTCGCCAACGATGTGCAGGGGGATCGGGGCGGCGCTCGGGCCGGACGGGCTCATGGTGGACACGGTAGCCGCCCCCAGGGCGTGGGCCCGCGTCAATTTCCCCTGGGACGCGACTCCGCCAAGGTGGCTTTCTACGCGTCCCTGTGCCGCCGCCGGTTGGACATCACATCCAGTGCGGCGCGCCTGCGACCCGGGCCGTGGCGCCCACCCTACCCACGGCTCCGCCAGCGGCCAGAGCGGCCGGCGGACCTACGGTTGGCACGCGATGCTGATTGGCATGCTCGGCCCCGCCCACGGACTCGCCGTCGCTGTCCACGGCGGGCTTGGCGTACCGCGTCCTTGGCTGGCTGGCTGCCCGGTAGCATCAGGGGAAACGCACCTCACCGTGACGTGCCTTGCCCGGACCCACCTCCAGGCCGTGGCGAATCCAGCTGCCGCTGGAGGGTGATGCAGTGGTGATGCTTGGCGCTTCCAATCATCGTGTGACCGCCCCTGTACGCGCTCTGGCTCCTGTCGTGGTGGGACGGCACGGACCTGAGCGCGCAGGAGCCCTCGTGTCACCGAAGCACAACACGCACCCCACCAACCGTCAGCAGATCGCCAAGGCCCTCAACGCGCAGACACGGATGGGCTACCAGCGCGCTCTGCAACGCGTCGTCGACGCCGCCGAGAAGGGGCTGCTGCCCGAGGTTCTGGACGAGGCCGGCCGCGCCGAGGCCGTGCGCCTCCTCGCTGAGCGGGGCGCGGTCGAGCCGGATCCGGGGCCGTCCCTCGCGAAGGACTACCTGAAGGCCCTGGTCGAGGAGTTCCGCCGCCTGGGCTGGGGCGCGGGCGATGAGGCCGACTTGGAGTTCTTCGGCCTGACCGCGTACGCCGGGCCCGTCGCCGGGCTGAGCCTGTCGGTGGGGCGCGCCGACGACGAGGACGACGGCGAGGAACGCGATCCGGACGACCCCGAGCAGAGCGATCTGGCCAAGCCGCTCTATCTGATGGCGATGTGCCCGGCCGGGAACGCCACCGTGGACGACTTCGAGGACGGCCTCGCCGACTGCTCCACCGAGCCGGTCCGCACCACCGCACGGCGCCTGGACTCCGAGCTCGGCCGGACCCGGCTGGCCCGGGTGCAGGGCATGGAGGAGCACTCCAGCACGCCGTGCCCGATCTGCGGTGACCGCTACCCCGAGCACCACCTCCTGGGCAACTCGCCCAGCGCCACGCCGGTGTGCCCCGCGTGCATCTTCGACGGCGACCAGCGCTACCGCACCGATCTGCCGTACCTCGCCGTCCGGCTTGACCGGCTCCTGCACGAGGACTTGTCCGCGCCGGCGGGATGGGACGCGGTCGCGGCCGTCCTCGCGCTGGTGTGCGGGGCGAACCTGCGCGGCCGGCTCGACCGCGAGCTGCGGGAGCGCGGCGGCTGGCCGTTCGTGATGGAACGCTGGGGTGAGCCGCTGACCCGCTCCTGGATCTGGCTGCCGGCGCCCGCGGACCGCCACCCGATGTTCCGGCACCTGGGCGCCGGCGCGAACCTGGCCGCGCTCGTCGACGCCGTCGACCGCCACGACCCAACCGCCCGCACCGCGGCGAAGACGATGTGCCGTGAGGCGGACGTGCGTTGGAGGGACGCGCTGTGGCCGGCCGCGATCGCTTTCGCGGTGGCCCTGACCACGCAGGCCTGCGAGCGGGACCGGCATCGCACCCCCTACCACCTCGTCCACTCCCTCAGCGACGGCATCGGCCAGGTCATGAAGCCGTTCGCGGTCACCGGGGACGCCTCCAACGTCGAGAGCGGCCTCACCGAGCTCCTCGAGTACCAGCTGCTGCCGATGCTGCTCGGGCACAGCCTGGACGAGGAACCCGACGACCCGCGGCGCCGCTACGGAGCGCAGGACGACGACGAGCGTCCCGCCGCCACCCGTGCGGACGCGCGGATCAGCCACAGCATCGACCGGGCGAACCAGGTCGCCGTCATCCTGGGCACGCTCCCCTTCACCCCGTCCGGCGTCCCGGCCTGGGACGGCGCGCCGGTCACCGAGCCGGACGCCGAGGGCGTGGGCAGCACCGCCCCGGCCGGCGAGCCGTGCGCGGCGCTTCGGGCCGAGGCCCGCCAGCAGGCCGCCGAAACGCTCTACGACGCGGGCGGCCCCCTGATGGTCGACGCCGACCACGCCTGGACCCGGGACGGCTGGTGGATCCCCTCGGATCACGGTCGGCACGCGGTGCGCCAGGCGCAGCAGTATCTGGGCTCCCGCACCCGGGTCCTGGCCCTGTGGTACGGGCCCGGCGCCCAGTTCCCCGAGCCGGTGCAGGTCTGCGTCGAGGTCACCGACGTCCACCCGCGCAGCACCGGCCCGGTGGACGTGCCCTGGCTGAGCGTGTGGGACGGCCACTCCGTCTTCGGGATGACGCTGCCCGACCTCGCGCTCGTCCGCCGCGCCGAACCCGGCGAGGAACTCACCCAGGTCTGGCCGACCCGCGACGACGCCGACCACCAGGACGCCGCCGCCGTACCGGACGCGCTCCCGGGTGCATCCGGTACGGCGGACGGGACGCACCCGACCGCCGAGGAGCTGTCCTTGCTGACCGACCGGTTCCTACACCTGGCCGGGCACCGGCTCGGCGAGGGCTGGAAGAGCGTGGACGAGAAGGCGTACGCGGCCCACCAGCGCCTGGAGAAGGCCCTGGAAGCGGAGTACACCGGCTTCGCGGCCACGTCCGTCAAGGTCTGGATCAACCTGTTCGACACCACCCACCCCTGCCCCAGCGGCCCGGGCCTGCCTCTTCCCGCCTACGCGCTGACGGGCAAGCCGTACGAGGTGGAGCTCACCGTTCACGCCCACGACCCGTCATGCGGTTGCGGGCAGGAGTACGGCTTCGGCGAGTTCTCCGAGCGAGTCTGCCAGCTCCTAATCGTCCTATGCCTGTACGGGGGGCTGATCGAGGCCCATCCCATGGTCGAGACCGCCGGCACGCCCGAGGACGGCCGGGCCGCGCTGCGGGACATCACCTGGGAGGTCGACGGACCCGACGGCTACGACTTCCGGGAGGTCCAGCGCCGGGTGATCCGCGATGTCACCGACGCCGACTCGCCCCTGAACACCGACACCAACCCGGCCTACATCCCGCCGTACATGGCCGCGGACGGCTGGTACCTGCCCGAAGGCGGAACCTCGATGATGTTCCACGGCCGTCGGCACGGCGACGAGGACGAGCTGGAGGAGCGGGGAGCCGATGGCCCGGCGTGACCTCGATGTGCTGGCGCGCGCCGACCTGGAGCGGCTGGGGATGGCGCTCCCGGCGGTGACCGAGGCCGTGGTGGGCCTGGTGCGCTCGGGCGGGGGCGGGAAGTGGCACGTCCCCACCGAGAAGAAGCAGTGGTCGGAGCACTGCCAGCATGCCGCGCGTGCGGCGGGCGAGCCGACAGACCTGGTGCTGCTGGACGTGCTGGACCAGGTCTGCGCCCGCTGCGCGGGACGGCTGCCCGGACTGCTGCCGGACGCGGTGGTCGCCCTGTGGCGGGCGTGCTCGCTCACGGTGGCGGCGGACCTGTTCGTCGGCTCGCTGCGCGAGGACGCCCGGGCGCGGACGTGGCTCGGGTACGCCGTCGCGCTGGACCGCTCGCCGCGCACGGACGACGCCCGGGTACGGGAGCTGCTACGGCCGGTGCTTTCGGTCGACGAGTTCGGCGCGCAGGCGTGGAAGGCCATGGCCGGCTGGTCGCAGGTGCTGGAGCGGGCCGAGGAGCAGCTGGCCGCGTACCGGGAGGCGGCGCCGCCAGCGGTGGCGAGCGTGACGGTCGGCGCGGCGCTGGACGCGGTCGGCCGCGAGACGGCCGTGCACGAGCAGGCCCGGATGCTGGAGCGGGCCGCCGGCGGGGACCGGCGGTGGACGGAGGTCGGGGTGTGGGACTGCGTCCGCCTGTCGTGGGCGCACGCCCGCGAGCAGGGACGATGCGCCGTCCAGGCCCAGGATCTCGCCCGGCGGGCGCTGTTCGAGCGGTGGGGGCGGCAGCGGGTCGTCGACGTGTCCGCGCTGCCCTCCCCCGCGCTCACCCCGGTCGGCTCCTGCTCCAGCCCGGCCGAGTGGGCGCAGCAGGAGTACCGGCATCTGTGGGCCGCGTTCGTGGAGCGGTGGTGCGGGCGGCTGGAGGAGGAGTTCGCCACCCAGCGCGCGGTCGGCGAGGACGAGCAGCTGCTGATGGTGGCCGACTGGCCGCTGACCCACCGCGGCGACCTCGCCTACCTCGCGCAGTTCCGGCAGATAGGGCCGGCGGTGCCCGCCGGGCTCCGCGAGGAGGCGTACGGGCGGACCCGGAAGCGGCACGCCGTGGTGCTGGCGGTGCCCCGGTACGCGGTCGAGCACGCCGTCGCGCACGAAGACCGGTCGCGCTGGGGTCAGACCACGGTGCTGACCGCCGGCGACGCCCTCGGCACCGCAGCGCTGGAGATCGCGCACGCAGCAGCCGAGGCGGCCGCGTGCGTAATGCTGCGCACCGTGTACCCGTACCTGCCCGAGGATGTCGCCGCGGACGGGAAACGGCCGCAGGCCTCGGCGCAGGTCCGCTCGGCACGCGCCGACCAACGCGCTGCCCGCCCCGACATCTCCGACACCCACTGGGCGCAGCAGCGCGAACGCGATGCCCGGCGGCAGTGGCGGAACGCGTTCGGCGACGGGGTGTGGGCGTGGGTCCCGGACGACACCGCGACCGGCCCGGCCGCGGCTCAGTTGCAGGACCTGGCCGACCACCACTACTCCTGGATGGTCGTGCGCCTGGACGTCGAGGCCGGGCCGCGCACCGACAAGGCGCTGGTGAGCCTGTACGGCCTGCTGACCGGCTGGGACGCACGCCGACGCGTGCTCACCTTCACTCCGCAGCACGGCCACCGGCCGATCCAGGTCCCGGTGCACCGGATCGTCGCCATGACCGGAGACCGCGAGCGGTGCGGCCAGCGCGAGGCCCCGATGTGGGAGCCCTACACGCCGCCGCGCCGGTGGTGATCCCGCCAAACCGTACCCGGTCCGGCTCAGGCGTGGTGGAGCCGACGGCGGCAGCGAGCCCAGGGCCGACGGAAGGGGCGTAACGCGTGGTCGTGCTTCACTCCGTTAGACGGTTGCCCGGCGTGGGGCGTCCGGGCCGCGGCCGGCGCACCGCCTCGGGCGGCCTCGGCCTCGCCTGTCGTCCGTACTCGTCGTCGGGCCGATCACTGCTCACACCGCGCGGTCTCCGCGGGCCACCAGCAGACGGTCTCCGGCAGGCGCGGGGCGGGTGAAGTCTCCGCGGGGAAAGCCTTCGATCCAGATGGGCTGGTGCTCGTCGACGCTGGCGTAGTAGTGGTTGCGCCAGTGACCGCGGACCCAGTGGCCGGCCAGCGTGCGGCCTTCGGCGGCGGCGCGTGCGGCGGAGAGTTCGTGAGCGGCGGCCTCGGGACGGCGGAGGGAGATGCGCCGGAAGCTCTCCTGGCGGATCTTGGCGCTGCGGGCGACGGCGCGTACGGACTGGTGGATCTTCGGGGAGTCCTCGCGGGTCAGAGGCTGTCTGGCGAGCGCGGAGAGGGCTCGCAGCATGGAGACGCCGTGTGTGCCCGCGTCCGCGGGGGCGTCCCACGGCACGATGTAGGCGAGGTGGGGGTAGAGCGCGGTGAGTTGGACCGTGACGCCGTTGATCTCGTAGGCGCCGGGCGGCTGCCGGATCCAGGTGAAGGCGTTGATGCCGGTGTCGCTGCTGGCCCAGGTGATGGCACTGACGGGCGGCTGGTCGGGGCGTGACCACTCGAAGGCGGCCGACGGGACGGGCTTGGCGAAGAGGAGGACGCCGATGGGGGCCAGGAACTCGTCGCGCCGGACGTGCTGACGGGGGAAGGTCTGGGCGGCGGCTGTGACCATGTCGCACATGGGCGCGTCCGCGTAGACGGTGTCGGCGTTCTGCCAGACCGTCAGCGGGTCCGGTTCGTCCGCGGTGAGGAGTGCCATCCGTTCCTCGAGCGAGGCAGACGGCCACTGCTGGGGCCATGCCGCCTCCCCGTAGGCGATCCCGTCCGCGGCCAGGTAGCGGGGCCACTGATCCGAGCCGAACCATCCCGTCAGGCCGGCTTTGAGGCGGATCGCATCGACCTGCGTCAGTGGGCGGGAAGCATGCGCGTGGAGCCGCGAGCGAAGAGCGGGAGCGCCCGCGCCGGAACCCGTTGCCCGCGTTCCGGCCCTCTTGGTGTTGGAGCGGCGCGCCGTCACGATGCGCTGCCCGTGCCGTCCGGGGCGTCCGGTCGGTTCGCGCTCCGCTCGCGGGGCGGGCGCCCCAGGGCCTGCTCCACGTCCGCGACCTCGGTGCGGCCGTAGGCGATACGGGCCCCGGAGATGGACATGCCGGCGGCGCTGGCGAGATCGGCGAGCACGTAGGGGCGGGGGCGGGTGAACTCCCGTCCGTAGGCGATCAGCCGGCGGATCTCGGCCTCGGCCTGCTCCTTGCGGTATCGGGCGATGCCGATGGCGGACAGCAGCGGCTCGTTCTCCTCGCTGTCCGCGTCGGCGGCGGCCTCAAGGCTTTGGATCATCTCCTCCCGCCGGGCGTGGATGGAGTCGCATACATCGCTGTAGATGTCGTCGGGCACTTCTCCTGGGCTGGGCATCGGATGGCAGATCGCGGCGATGTCGCTGAATACGCTCATGCCGTCCATCATGCCAGATTTTGCAGTGAGTGCAATTGTTTGCACTCACTGCAAAATCTGCTCGGGCGTGGTCCCCCTGGGTCAGCGGTCGGCCAGCCGGTTGCGCAGCGCTCGGGCGGTGGGGTCGGTGCGCTCGCCGAGGTAGGCGTTCAGCGCCTCGTACTCGCCGCGGGTCAGCGCGACCGGCGCGCCCTCGGTGTCCAGCAGGTCGAGCGCGGAAGACGGCTTACCGTCACCGGACTGCGCGCCGTCGACGAAGCCGATATTGCCCGCCTGGACGGTGAGGCCTCGAAGGACTGCGCCGTCGCCAATGCTGTTGTAAACGCTGCCCATGTTCTGCTCCCTGCGGGTTGACGGAATCTTGAGGTCGACCGTAGCTGCTGTGGATCTTGGGCGGAACTGCCGAGTGATCTTCGCGCTCCCTCCCGTTGCCACGGAGCCAGACAGAAGAGCGCCATCCCGAACTATGTTGCTTAAGGATACGAGTAAGCATAATGTGTGCACATCCCCGCCGACTCCGACCCTCTCCGGGGCGCGCCGACCCAGGCCCGGAACACACCCTGCCGGCCCAGCACAAGGCCCCGGCGCCCCGACCCTCCCGATTGGATGGACAGTGCCCTCGATCCCCGCGGACACCCGAAAGCAGATGGCCGCCTACCTACAGCAGCTGGCGGCCCGCATCAACGAGAAGGGGTACGCCATCCCCTTCATCCCGGCCGACCCCCGGACCGGCGAGCCCTCGCTCGCCTACACGGTGGGACTACACGTCCGCCAGGGCTACGAACTGGCGGTCAGTGGGCTCGACTATGAGATGTCCTGCTCCGCACTCAACTCCCTGGCCGTGCGGCTGCTTGAGCAGCAGACTCCCCCGACTCCGGCCATGGAGGTCAAGGGCATCACCGGGGGCGGCTACTCGCTGCGACTGAGGCAGGCGGACAGCCCATTGCCGTTCGTCCTGGTTCGCACCGTCTACCGCCGCAACCCGCCCGTGTGGCAGGCGGTCTGGCCGGACCGGGAGGGCCGATTCCCCGGCGATGTGGCGTGCACCCTCTCGGCAGGGGCACAGCTCCTTCTCTAGCACATTGCTTAACTCTGTGATTTCACGTATGGTTTAGCTAGCGGCGCGCGGCGAGCCGGTCATCACAACGTCGGTCTCCTCGTCAGAAGGGCACAGCGATGCGAATTTCGGAACTTCTCAACCGGCTTGAGGAGCAGCAGCAGCGCGTAGGGAACGTCGAAGTCACCTCGGTCCTCTCCAGTAAGTGGGAAGGCGCCGAGGGGCCCGTCATCGGCGTGAAGGCCGATCGGGGTCACCGCGGTACCGGCCCCGTCACGGTCCTGCTCGAAGGGCGCAACGACGACGAGGACGCCCCGCAGACGCACTCCGAGCACCCGCTGACGGTCCGCGACCTCATCGACCGGCTCACCGAGGTGCAGGAGAGCACGGGAGACGTCGACGTCAAGCTCCTGATCACCGGGGAAGACCCCTACGGAGGCGAACTCGGTCCGATCACCGAGGTCAGCGCACTGCGCTGGGCCAGCACGACCCTCGACGGGGCCACCGCCGCCTCGACCACCATCACGATCTCGGGGCCGATCGAGAGGTGACCGGCCCTCGGAACCTCCACCGCCCCCGCGCTGACCCGCCTACCCGGGTCAGCCCGAACCTCGGAGCAGCCATGTCCGTGCCCCCGCCCGCCCTCGATGCCACGAAGCGCCGACCGTTCCTGCCCCAGGACTTCGACGAGCCTTGCGAGGGCTGCCTCGCCCCGGCCGGCTCGTACTGCCGCGCGGGATGCGACTGCGGCTACACCGCCGAAGACGCCCAGGCGGAGGCCGCTCGCGGGTAGTCAGCCCCGCCCGGCCCGGCCAAGCCCGGTCCAGCGTCCCGCCGTCCCCCATCACCGCCACAACCCCGCACGGAGCCCCCATGCGCATGCTGCTCCCCGCCACCCGGCCGGGGCACCGGGGCGGGTGCGTCCGGGCCCGCCAAGGATGCACCTGCTTCTACTTCACCTTCGCCCGGGGCCGGGCCAAGGCGGCCGAACGACGGATCGCCCGTCGTATCGAGTCGCGCCGCTGGCGGCGGGACGAAGCCGCGCTGGACACCTGACCGCTGCACGGCTCAGCCCGCCCCGCCCCGCGCCGGGGTTCCCCTCCTCACGCCGGACTGCCCCGGCGCGCACCGAGATTGGACTTCCCATGACGCACGACCCCATGCCCGCGAGCCCCCTCCACCGGCCCACTGTCACGGGCGCCGCCGCGCTGCGTGACGCGGCCGCCGAGATGGATCGCCGCCTTGAACTGACCGCTGACGACCCGCGGGTGACCAAGTCCTCCGTCCTGAGCTTCCTCCACCGCCGCGCCGACGAACTGGACAAGGGCCTACCCGCGGGGTGGGCGACGGTTGACCTGGGCGCACTCGAAGCGGTGCTGCTCGAGTCCCTGGGTCCCCACGGACGCGACGAGATCTTCGGAGCGTGGAGCAGGGCAGCAGCCCAGCCGCCGACGCGGGCGCAGGCCGCTGGGCCGCCCGCCGGCCGCCGGATCGACGTGGTGGTCGACCGCGCCCCCGACGACGGCACCGAGGTCCACGTCTACATGGACGGCGCCCCCGCCGAGGCTGTCGTGCACACGATCGACCCGGGGCGCAGCGGGGCCGACCACGAGTGGTGGGACTCGGTGACGACGCTCGGGCCCGAGGTGCCGCAGGCGGTGCGCGACAAGGTTGGCGAGTACGCGGACGGCTACCACGATCCCGAGGAGTGCGGGCGGTCGTGCGCGTGAGGTTCCGCCGGTCCGGCGGGTGCGGGGTGTACTGCGCGTCCGCCGGGCCTGTCCCGATGTTCCCTTCGTTCCTGTCGGCCGCGCCGGGCAGTGCCCGGCGGTGCCGTTTCTGTTGGAGAGGTGTCCTTTGAACAGCGGCAAGCACGCCGAGTTGTCGTCGCGGGTCTGGGCGGTGAGCGAGCTCCTGCGCGGAGATTTCAAGCAGTCGGAGTACGGCCGGGTGATCCTGCCCTTCCTGGTGCTGCGTCGCCTGGAGTGTGTCCTGGAGCCGACCAAGGACGCCGTCCTGGCCGCGGTCGCCGAGGGCACGCCGGACGGCGGGTTGCGGGCGATCACGAGGGCCGGCTTCTGCAACACCAGCCCGCTCGCGCTGCGCACCATCGCGGGCGCAGGCTCGGACTGCGCCGAGCAGCTGCTCGCGTACTGCGGTGCGTTCTCGCCCGAGGCGCGAGAGGTGCTGGAGCAGTACGGGTTCGGCCCGCAGGTGGAACGGCTGGCCGGGGCGGGACTGCTGCACCATGTCGTGGGGCGCTTCGCCGAGCTGGACCTACGGCCGGCCGAGGAGTCCGCCGGGCGCGCGGTGCCGACGGGCGAGGGCGGGGGGCCACGTGGGGTCGTGTCGAACCACCAGATGGGTTACCTCTTCGAGGAGTTGATCCGGCGGTTCGCCGAGCAGTCCCACGAGACGGCCGGGGAGCACTTCACACCGCCGGAGGTCGTCCGGCTGATGGTGAACCTCCTCGCCCCGGCCGACGGGCAGGCCCCGGGCGAGCCGGGGGCGCCCCGGACGGTCCTGGACCCGGCGTGCGGCACGGGCGGCATGCTCAGCGCCGCGCAGGAACAGCTGCTGCGTCTTGACCCCGACAGCCCGGTGGAGGTGTTCGGGCAGGAACTGAACCCAGAGTCCTGGGCGATCTGCCGCTCCGACATGATGGTCAGGGGCCAGGCCCCCGAGGCCATCGTGCTGGGCAACTCCCTGACGCAGGACGGCCATGCGGGCGCGACGTTCGACTACTTGCTGGCCAACCCGCCGTTCGGCGTCGACTGGCGCAAGGCCCAGGACGCCGTCGAGCGGGAGCACCGGGAGCTGGGCGAGCGCGGCCGGTTCGGCGCCGGCCTGCCCCGGGTCAACGACGGCGCGCTGCTCTTCCTCCAGCACATGATCGCGAAGATGAAGCCGGTCGACGCATCGGGGAGCGGTGGCAGCCGGATCGCTATCCTCTTCAGCGGCTCCCCGCTGTTCTCGGGCCAGGCCGGGTCCGGGGAGTCCCGCATCCGGCAGTGGATTCTGGAGAGCGACCTGCTGGAGGGCATCGTCGCGCTGCCCGACCAGCTCTTCTACAACACCGGCATCTCCACCTACGTGTGGGTGCTGACCAACCGCAAGGCCGCGAATCGGAAGGGCGGTGTCGTCCTGCTGGACGCCCGGGAGCACTGGCGCAAGATGCGCAGGGCGCTGGGGGACAAGCGCAAGGAGCTCGGTGAGGAGCACATCGCCGAGCTGACCCGCCTGTACGCCGGGGCGCCGCCGATCCCGCCGGCTCACGCGCCCGGCGGTTCGGCGGACGGGAAGGTGAAGGTCTTCCGCAACGAGGACTTCGGCTACCGGAGGATCACGGTCGAGCGTCCCCTCCGGCTGCGCTTC
Source organism: Streptomyces sp. A 4/2 (assembly GCF_940670765.1). Lineage (GTDB taxonomy): Bacteria > Actinomycetota > Actinomycetes > Streptomycetales > Streptomycetaceae > Streptomyces. The sequence continues at coordinate 13,709 of NZ_CALNVW010000048.1, read as the reverse complement.
GAGGCCAGCGAGGCGTCGATCGCGCAGCTGGCGTCGGCGAAGCCGGTCCAGCGGGCGACTGACGCGGTCGCGTTCGCCGAGGCGTTGCGCCCGCTGGCCGGCTCGGTGTGGGCGACGGCGGCGGATGCCCTCGACGCGCTCACCGCCGCGGTGGCTGCGGCCGGCCTGGCGTGTCCGTCGGGTGCCGCGTTCGTCCGGGCGCTGCGTGAGGCGTGGGGCGTGGCCGATCCCGGGGGCGAGGTGCAGGGCTCGAAGGACGGGCCGCTGCCGGACCCGGCTCTGAGGGACTTCGAGAACGTCCCGCTCGGGCAGGACCCGGAGGAGTACCTGCGGCGGGAGGTGCTGCCATTCGTCCCCGACGCCTGGATCGACCACGCCAGAACGAAGGTCGGCTACGAGATCCCCTTCACCCGCCACTTCTACGTCTACAAGCCGCCTCGGCCGCTGGAGGAGATCGACGCGGACCTGAAGGCCGTCCAGGCCGAGATCCAGGCGCTCTGGGCCGGTCAGCCCTGGGCGGCCCCGGACGCACACCACATTTCTTAAGGTTGCGAATTCGCACATGGCCGGACGGCGGGGCGGCCCGACTGCCCTGCCTCCGGCCTCTTTCCTGGAGTACGACATGACCCTGTACGGCATCCCTCCCGCCGGCTTCCGGCGCTTCATGGTCCCCGAGAACGGCCGCGAGCACGGCCGGTCCATCGTCGACGCCGCCCATGGGTGGTGGCTGGAGAACCGGGGCGGCACGGGCGAGGTGGCCATCGCTGTCGGCACGCTGGCCGGGCTGGCCCTGTGCTCCCCCAGCCGAGCGGACGGGCCGGACTACGGCCCGCTGCTGATCCCCCTGGACGACGGGGAACTGGCCGACGCCCTGCGGGCCAGCTGGAACAGCCTGTGGGCGTCCGACCCGGTCCTCGCTGATGCCGCCGGGCCGCTGCACGCATGGCTCGCCGATCCGAGCGAGAGCGACATCCGCGGCCTGGCCGACTACGCGCGCATCCTCGTGCGGGCCGGACTGCTGGAGTATTGCAGCGACCTCGCCCGCTGCGAGGCGGAAGACCTGCTCGGCCTCCTGGTCCAGCGGATGCGCGGCCACGGCCAGAAGCAGGCCACCGGCGAGTTCTTCACCCCCTCGATCGCCGCCGACCCCGCCGGCGAGCTCATGCTGACCGACCGCCCGGCACCCGGCGCCGTCCTCCTCGAACCGTGCGCCGGCACCGGCACCATGGTCCGGGCCGCCGCCGCGGCACTGCGCTTCCAGGGCCTCGACCCGGGCCACTACCACTGGTGGCTGAACGACCTCGACACCATCAACTCCGCCTGCTGCGCGGTCAACTCGCGGCTGTGGCGGCTGGGCAGCAACGTGACGGTGTCCTGCGGCGACGCCTTCGGCGACCCGCGCGACCTCGAAGAGCCCACGCACCGGCGCGCCGAGCGGGCGATCGCCGAGCACAAGCACCGAACGCTGCTCTACCCCACCCGCGCCCGGCCACCGCACTGGCATCTGTGAAGCACCCCACGACAGAACAGCAGCCCGCGCCGGCCGGACGGGCACCTCGGCCCGGCCGGGCGCAGGGCGGCACCCTCGCCCGATCCGCACCCAACTTCAGGAGAGAGCCATGCCCAACCGACTCGCCGTGATCAAGACCCTCCGGCAGGACGTACTGGGGAACCACCGCTGGGACCAGCGCACCCGCAGCTACACCACCATGCCCACCGAGGACGTCTGGGCGGTCGAGGACGCCATGGCGGCCATCCTGGAGCGAGTGGCGCGCGCCGTCGACTGGCCGCGCCTGATCATGGAAGCCACCCAGCGCCACGCGGCGCTGCACCCCCAGGCCCCCGCGACCTTCCGGGACTGGACGCCCGAGATCGGCATGTGCCGGGAGTGCCTGGTCGAGGCACTGCTGAGCGACGAGACCGGAGCGACCAACTGGATCACGCACCCGACCACCCCGAGGGAACACGACCAGACGGACTGGCCGAGCATCGTCGCCACCCGCCTTCCCCACCGCGCGGCGGCAACCTGGCATCCGTACGAGGGCGCACCGGACGCCCGGAGCGACCGGCGGCAAGTCGGCCCGGCGGAGCCTGACAGGGAGACCGCCGAGCCCCGCTGACGACCGCGAAGGCCGACCAACACAACACACACATTGCTTAACACTCTGAGTCTGTGTAATGTATGCGTCGTGGGGAGGGCGCACCGCCCAGTCCCGCTCCTGTAGCTCAGCGGAAGAGCGGCCGTAAAACGGAACGGCGTCATGACGAGACGGTTGCGGATGCACCGGGACCGGGCCCTGGCCAGCCAAAAGCCCCAGGGTTGGGGAACCTCAACGAGGGGCTGACACCCCCGAACCCCCGGCAGGGAAGCGCGTTTTCCAAGCTCGTCTACCCGGCGCGGGTTCGACTCCCGCCAGGAGCACGACCACCCGGCCGCGGCGCAGCGCGCCGCGGCCACAACAACGACGGAGACGGAGAACAGCCATGCGCGCAGAGATCAGCTTCGACCTGGGCATCAACGACGGCGAGGTCGAATACGAGGCGGACTTCACCTGGGAGACCGGCAGCCTGCCGCTGCCCCGCAAGGGCGACCGGGTCGCCCTCGGCGAACTGATGACGATCGTCCAGTCGGTGACGTTCTCGTGCCAGGACACCGGATACATCGCCACCCGGGACCACGCCATCGACGACGTGGAGGTGCACCTGGCGCTCCGGCTCGGCAAGAGGGAGCGCAAGGCCCGATACCAGCCGGCGGAGTTCTACACGATCCTATCGCAGCTGCCCAGCGTCTCAGGGCTGCACGTGACCGGCGCCGACCAGTAGCCCGCCTGTTCCGGCGCCGCCCGCGCGGCGCCGGAACGGACCCGACCCCAAGGAACTGCCCGGATGGCCACGTACCGCCCCTCCGACGCCGCCCTGACCGGCCTCGCGCTCGACCCCCACGCCCGCCACGTCCCGTCCTGGATGTACATCCAGGACTTCGGGCCCGGAGGACTTGTCACCCACGGCCACGACTTCCGCGCCTTCCTGGAGCACGGCGAGGTCCTCCTGGACCCGTACGGCCGCTTCCCCGGCGTCCCCACCAACTGAACCGCCGTCCGCTCCGACCGCGCGACGCTCACCCTGAGGAATCCGATGACCGCCACCACCCTGACTGCACTCCCCGGCGATGCCGGGCCCACCGCCGTCGCCGCAGCGCTCGCCGAGCTCGCCGCCGTCTGCGAGCAGCCGTTCGACCAGTGGGACCGCGTGCGCAGCGAGCGCGTCCAGGAGCTCACCGGCTGGCTCCAGTGCGCGGCGATGTGCCACAGCCACGGACTGGACGGAGCCCCGGGCCCGGCCGGAGGGTCGTCCCGCGACGTCGTCCACGGCCTGATCACGGCGCACGCCTCGCTGCTGGCCCGTCAGAGGGCCGAGATCACCCCTTTCGTCGGGCCGGACGGTGCGCTGCTGGGCAACGACTACGACGACCACGACCGGGCCGCCGACCGGCACGTCGAGGAACGCGTCCAGATGCTCGGCACGGTCATGGCCGTCCTCGCCGGTGAGTTCGGCCGCCCCGCCGTCACCGCTTCGGAGCCCGACCCGCAGGACGGGATGGACGCCGTCCTGGACGCGATGACGGACCCTGACCTGGAGGGCGGCGACATCGTCGAGGCCATCAAGGACCGCCTCCACGCCCTCGGCTTCGACCTCAGCATCGCCGAGGACGACGACGCCTGAACCACCGCACCGTCCGCCGGATCGGCGCCGGCACCCGCGCCGGGTCCGCAGACCGCCAACGTCTCCCGCACCCCACGAAAGCGATCCCGATGCCCGACCCCACCGCCCTGTGGCAGGCCCACCGCGCTGCCGACAACCTGAGCAACACCCTCGCCTCGTCCTACGAGGAGGCCATGGCCACCGGATTCCCGGTCTCCGCCGACGGCCAACGGCTCACCCAGCAGCTCACCGAACAGTTCGCCACGCTGCGAGAGCGGCTCGCCGATCTGGGCGTGACGACGTGACGACAGATCCGACCAGGTCGCCGCAGCCGTCCACCGGCCCGGCGGCATCGGACGGCCGCCCGGCACCGGCTCAGTACGCCGACGCCGCACTCGCCCCGGTCATCGCCGACGGCCGGCTGACGGGCCGGTTCCGCGACGGGTACACCGAGCAGGAGGTGAACACCGCCTTCGCCGTCCTGGGCGCGGCCACCGGGCTGCGCCTGGTGTGCGTCTGGGAGTACCGCGACAGCTTCGGCTGCGGCGGGAACTCTCAGTGGTTCGCCAGGGATTCGTCCGGCGGGCTCTGGGACCTGGCCGGGGATCTGGACGCCTGGCTCACCGGCGAGCGGTCCCATCCCGGTCCGGCCGGCTCCTGGGTCGGCCGGACAGTCGCCCACCGCGTCCAGGCGCTCGCCTGGACCGACAGGGAGCACAACTACGCCCAGCTGTCCCGGCTGTAGCAGCATCCCCGCGGCCGAGGCCGCGCTCGACCGACCGACCCGGTCGCGGCGGCCTCGGCCGCGCCGTCGAGCACCCCCCATCCCGCTTCAGTTCACCGCTTCGCCGATCCCGGCGGAACACCTCGGCCCCCTGGAGGCCCGCATGACCACCTCGCACCAGCACGCCGACCGCGGCGACCGCCCCGAGTCCGGCACGCCGCCGCGTCCGGACCAGGAAGTGCAGGGCGCCGCAGCGCTGGTCCGCCTGGCCCGCGAGCTGAGACTGACGGAGACGGACGTCGACGAACTCGTGTACGAGATGGTGCACCGCGGCGCGTCGGGCGCCTACAACAACGGGGCCCATCCCCGGCTGGGTGACCTCGACGCCTTCGACGCCGTGCACGACGACGCCGACCAGCAGGCGAGCGCGATCAACAACCGCGGCCTGGAAGCCCAGGTCGCCGCACTGGTCGGAGCCTTCGGGCAACAGGAAGTTGAGCGGATGCTGCGGGACGAAGCCCCTGGCCACACCCATCCCAATAGAATTGCCTAACTCTACGATTTCACGCATTGTCTGAATTGTCGGGCCGCGGTCCGACCGCCCCGCAAACGGGGCCGTTCCCGCCGCCCGGCCCCGGACGGCCGAAAGCACAGAGGCACACCATGAACGTCCCCTCCCCTTGCGCCCGACCGGCGCCCGACACGATCAGCGATCCCGGCGGCCCGGCGGCCATGGACAACGAGGGCGGCGCGGCGGTGGCCCCACCGTGCCCCCTCGCGGAGGCGGAGCGGCTGCACGAGCATGCCGCCGTCAGGCGCGCCGCCCTGTTGGCCCTGGCCGACGCGCACTCCGACGAGATCACCGCCGCGTACGACGCCATCGACCAGGCGCGGCGGTGGCGGCTGCCCGAGTCGGTGGAGGAGGAGGGATGGGAGTACCGCGGCGGGCTGGAGGAGGAGAGCACCGACATCTGGGCCCGGGCGCACATGGCGTACTGGGTCCTCCAGGCAGCCCGGGTGACGGTGGCGAAGGTGCGCTCGGCCCTCGGCCTGCCGGTGGACGACGTCGACCTCCTCGACGACGCGGAGCGCGATGCCTACATCGCGTCGCTGAGCGACCAGGAGCGTGAGGAGCTCGCCGGGCCGTGGCCGGTTGAATGGCTCTACGCACCGAAGCCGGGCGCGCCCATCCGGGTCGTCAACCTCTTCGCCGGGCCGGGCGGTTGGTGCGAGGGCATCGTCCATGTGCTGGGTGAGCCCGTCGACATGGTCGGGGTGGACATCTCCGAGGCCGCGTGCGCCACGGCGCAGGCCGCCGGGTTCCGGCGGATCTGCGCCTCGGTCACGGACCTGGACCCGGCGAACCCGGCGCTGCGCTACGTGGTCGCGGTGATCCTCTCCCCTCCGTGCCAGACGCTTTCGCCCGGCGGGAAGCTGGCCGGGCTCGCGGAGGAGGCCATGGGGCTGGTCGAGGAAGTGATCAGCCAGGCCGGGGCCGCGGCAGGGTTCGTCATGGTCGACGACGCCGGTGACGGCATGGAGGGCTACGCCCCGCCCACCGGCGCCACTTGGGACGAGGTCCGTGCCCCGCTGGCGGGGCTGAAGGACGCGCGCACCGGCCTCATGGCCGAAGCCGTGATCTGGCCGCTGGCGCTGCAGGCCAGGCACAACAGCATCCGCTGGGTGGCCATGGAGCAGTCCTCGAACCTCCTGAAGGCGAAGGCCGCCGAGTACGTGGTCGAGGCGATCGCCTCGGAGTTCTACGGAGCCGGCTGGGAGTACGCGAAGTTCAGCCTGGTCGAGGCCGCCGACTACGGGGCCGCCTCGAAGAAGAACCGCACCTTCATGGTGTGCATGCGCTACACCCGGCCGTTCACCAGCTACCGGCCCAGCAAGCCGGTCCCGGCCACCACCTGGGCCGCCTGCATGGGCTGGGAGAAGGGGCACAAGGTCACCACCCGCGGCGTACGCGGGATCAACCCCCTGACCGGCCGGCCCAAGGGCGGCGGCACGTTCACCGCCGACGAGCCGGGCACGACGGTGACCGGCACCGCGTACGGATGGAAGCGCGAGGCCGACGGCCTCACCCACACCCACGCCGACCTGGGCCGCGCCGTCGGCTTCCGCGCCGACTTCCCCTGGACCCATGTCGGCCGCGGTGAAGGCATCCGCAACAAGACCCAGCTCATCGCCGACACCGTCAGCCCCATGGCCGCCGCCGCCTGGATCGGCCACATCCTCGGCCGCGCCTGGGAGGCCCGGACCCGCGCCTACGTGCGCAGCCTCTACGCCCTCCGCCGGTCCGGCAGCCGCACCCTTCTCCGGGCCGCCGGCGAGCACGACGGCACCCGGCCGGCCACCCTGGGCAGGGTGGTGCCTGCGAAGAAGCGCGCCATCAAGGCCCGCACCGAGCGGGCCGCCGTCCGGACGGCCCAGACCGCAGCCGCCCGTACGGCCCCCGGCACAACGGCACCATCCCGCAAACGCCGTCCCGTCCGCCGCTGACCGCGCCCAGGACCGGCCAGGGCACCGGCGTTACAACCCCGTGTGCCCTGGCCCGCGGGCCCGGTCCAGGTCGGCAGGAGCCCGGCGGCGCCGGCTTCCGCCGGCGAAGGTCGAACATCCGAGGCAGCCACCGCCGAGCGATCGGCCGGTGTCACCCAGCGTGCGGCTGGCCGTCTCTCCCGGGGGTACCGACCGGCCAGTCCGTCGACCCGGGGTCAGGACGCCGCCACGGGCAGCGTCTTCGCGTCCGCGTGAGGAATCGCCGTGTGCGGGAGGCCCCGGCGCGCCTGTTGCTCCTTGGCCACGGCAGTGCGCAAGTGGCACAACGAGACAACGGGCAGAAGGCCGCCGAGCCGCGCCACGGCACCGAGCGCTTCGGTGGCCTCGGCCAGGTACTTGGCGGCGCCGCGCAGCTGCTCGTCCGTCTGGCGGTCACGCAGCCGGACGGCCACCTCGTCCAGGAGCTCGGCGAGTTCGCCGGCCCCCGGATCGTCCGGCACATCGCAGCCCCACCACTGAGCGGCCTCACCGAGTGCAGCTACCGCGTCTTCTCTGCTGAGCGGCACTCCGGGGCCTTCCACGTCACCGTTCGTCACGACCACATCCTGCACTGCGGCAGTTCCTCGCCGGGGAGGTTCAGGGGAACTCACGCGATCGCGCTGACGGCCGGACCGACCGGGGCCGGAAGGACGGCGTCGGTGCCGACGAGCGGAGGGCTCACCGGCGGATCGGCAGAAGTCGCCCACCTCGACGGGCTGGGGCAACGGTCCGACTCGGTGAGGTCGAGCCGGTGAAGGTCAGAGCCAGGCCAGCGTCAGTGCGTGGGCACCTGCGCTGTCGGCCCGCTTCACGGCCTCGTCCAGGGCCGGGGAACGGGTACCGGCTGGCGGGCGGGTACGGGCCTCCAGCTCGGCCATGCCGATCTTGTTGGCCTCGTCGATCCGCTGGCTGTACACCTCGATGGCAGCGGCGAAGGTCTCCCCGGATGCCGCACTCCCGTCCTTCGCCATCGTCCGGGCCATCGCCCAGATCCCCTGGGCGAAGGCGTCGCGGTCCACCGTCCCCACCGGTGAAACCAGCCACGTGGAGGCCAGCACCAGGTTCATCGCCCGCTGCGCCCGTACAACGGCGGCCCAGGCGTCGTCGGTCAGGTCGGTGCCGCGCAGCAGGTACCGGCCCCGGGCCTCGGCGAGTTCCCGAGCGACGGTCGTTCGCCCTCCGGGGGTGTGTACCTGGCGCCACTCTCGCATCATGTTCATGACAAGCGCCACGCCGACCACCGCGACCATGACGGTCAGAAGGGTGCCGGACGACATGATGTCGCCGCCGAGGTTTCGCTGCATCTCGCGCTGCACCCACACCAGGAGCGGGACCACGACGGCCGCGCCTGCGACGACGATCGCTTGCATCCTGGCTCCACGGGCCAACTCGGCGAGGTCCACAGCGGCCCACCGGGGCAGCGGGGCGTCCGGGTTCCGCAGCACTTCGGGGTGCTGACGGGCGAGGCGGTGAACGGTGGCAGCGACCGACGCGGGAAGGCCCGGGTCAACCACCGCGGCCACGCGCTCACGGGTACTCCTCGGGATGCTCATGGACCTGCTCGCTCTCTGTTTCGGACCACGGTCGGCCTGCGACCACTATGCACCTGGGCACCGACACCGTCCGAGGGCCCCTCGGCCCGCTGCGCACGTCCCGCCCCGGTAGCGCCGGGCGCTGTCTGCCCCGGCTCCGGCCCGGCAACGGGCGCGCGGGGGCCGAGGCCGGGATGACCGGGCTACGGGTCCTTCGTCGCTGGGGTGCACAGCCCGGCCTGCCGGACACCGGCGGTGGCGAGCTCGTCCGCCAGGACCCGGATCACGGCGAGGGCCATCGCCGGCAGTACCGCGTCCTTGCAGTCCAGCCACACCTTCGGGACGGAGGTGTCCACCGCGGCGTAGTTCGGGCTGTAGAAGTCGACGCCGGAGGCCAGGGCCGCGTCCATGTCGACGTCCGTCAACTCCCGGCCGTCGTGTGTGATCCGCATCAGCCGAGGCACCGCAGCCTCCAGCGCGGTGACCACCGCAGGGCGGTCCTCGTCGGACGACCTGACCGTGACCGACCACACCTGCTGCTCGGGCACACCGTGCTGCGCGATGATCCGCAGAGTCCCCGGGTGAACCGTGATCTTGCCTGGCACGCTCATCGCGGCGACGGCGCGGCTCATCCAGTCCGCTGCCCGCCCGTCGAACATCTCCGCGTACGCCTCGGCGATCTTCCCCAGGACGCCGGGGGTGCCGGCGCGGGCGGCCTGCTCGAACAGTTCGGCGGCGCCGTCGTGGTCCCCGCCGGCCAGGGCCGTACGGGCCAGCTGGAGGATCGGGTCCAGGTCCTCGGGCGGTGCGGCGGATTCGGTCATGAACGAGTGGTACCACGCCCGACCGACACTGCGGGCCCGGCCGGGGGCGCCGGCTCGGCCCGGTCCAGCCAGGCGATCCAGGCCCCGTCCGCGGCTCTGCCGAGATGGAGGTCGGGGGTGTGGTCCTTCTCGTGCGCGCAGATGCGTCCGTGGGCGCCGTGCCGGGCGGGGCAGAGCCGGGCCATCTGCTCGGGGGTGAGGACGGACAGGTCGTCCGGCAGCGTGCGGCCGACGGCGGTCGCCCGCGCTTCGGCTCCCCGCCGGCGTTCGACGTCCTCGCGGCGTGCGTCCAGCACCCGCGCCCAGCGCAGCGCGGTGTCCTCGTCGCCCGGGGTGTAGAGGCACTGCGGCTCGCCGAACTCGAGGAGCGTGTCGAGCACGGTCATGCCCAGCGACTCCAGCAGGCGGCGCGAGGCGGTGTTGCGCTCCTGGGTGACCGCGATGAGCGGGCCTCCGTCGGGCACCGCCGCAGTCCACCACTCGACGGCGGCGCCCACGACATCGCGCCCGAGGCCCTGGCCCCAGGCCGATGGCAGCAGCTGGTAGGAGACCTCGGCCCTGTCCGCGCACCGGCTGTCCGCGGTGATGCTGACCAGGCCGATCGCCTCGCCCCCGGCGGCGGGAGCGACCGCCCAGACGCCGGGTGTGGTCGGGTACTCGCGTTGCCGGGTCGCCACCCGCTCCTCGCTGGCCGGGCCGCCCAGGAAGGCGCGGACCCGGGCGTCGGTCAGCAAGGCCCGCACGACCGGCGCGTCCTGGGCCGTGACCGGGCGCAGGACGACGCGGTCGGCACGAACGACGGCCGGCCAGAGGCGGGCGAGGGCGGATTCAACGGACTCCATCGGTCCAGGATGGCAGCGCTGGGTGGTCGCGCGTGACGAGATCGCGGCACATCGGGGTACCGGCGGGAGCCGGGGCGGGGATGGTCGGGCAGCGTGGCGTTCTGCTTCGTCCGGCGGTGAGCGGCTGCCCGGGTTCGGCGGCTGCCGCCCGTCCCGGCCCGGGTGTCGCACCGGGCCGGGGCGGGGTGGTCACGTGCGGGCGCCGGGCTGTGCCGGGAGGACGTCGAGCGCGTGGTCGATCAGCGAGGCCAGGTCGGTGCCGTACCGGGTGTCGCCGTGGATGAAGGTGGTGGTGAAGGCGGTGCGGTCGCGCCGCGGGAGGTCGGCGGCGCGGTAGGGGGCCAGTTGGTCGGCGCGCAGGAGTTGGGCGACCGCGATGTAGCCGCGGTCGGCGACCAGGGTGAACAGGACGGGGCCGTCCATCTCGCTGCCGGCGTTGTGCGCGTCCCACCAGTACTCGTCCGGGGTGAGGCTGTGGCCGCGCTGGTGCCGGGCCACGATCGTCACCTTGGTTCCGGCGCGCGGGTGGCCGACGACGATGTGGGAGGACCGGCCGTCCCAGGTGCCGCCCAGTGCCTGGGCGGCGGCGCGGCGGACGATGTGGGCGACGGAGTCGGGCGTGGGCTGCTCGGCGCCGGTGAGCAGGGTGCGCAGGCTGCCGGGACGGGTGCGGACCGGTCGGCGGGCGACGACCAGGACGTCGTTGCGGATGCGCTGGTCGTCGGTCTCGGTGATGCCGGGGTGCCAGCGGCGGTGGGCGCGGACGTCGGCCAGGAGATCGCGCGCACCCTGGTTGTCGGTGGGGTTGAGGCAGAGGAGGGTGACCAGGACGAGCTCGGCGGAGTTGAAGCGACCCAGGCGCCACAGGGTCAGGGCCAGACCGTGGACGGCGCGCAGGAAGGGCCGGTTGTCCATCTCGGACCAGGGCAGCCGGCCGTGGAAAATCATCGGGAGGGACGCCTCGCCGACGGCGACGGCGGCCTCGTACCAGGCCAGTGCTTCCTTCAGGTGGCGTCGGCGGTCGGCGGCGGTGGGGCCGACGTAGGAGATGAGGTCGCCGAACTCGCCGTCGTGGCGTTGCAGGGCCAGGCTGCCGAGGTGGGCGTAGGCGTCGATGTCGCGGGGCTCGGCGGCCACGATGCGGTGCAGTTCGTCCTCGTAGCCCTCCACGTCCGCGGTGGCCCGCAGGGTGTCCAGCGCGGCGTCGAGGGGCACTTCGGTGCGGCCGGGGTAGGGGTCCGGCATCCGGTAGCGGGGCAGGACGCCGTCCTCGGCGAGCCGGTCCAGCCACCAACGAGCGGCAATCTCGGCGTCCTTCTGCGGGCCGGGGGCGATCCCGAGGTCCTCGGCGTCCGGCGACGCCGGGTCTTCGCCGTCGTCGGAGTCGTCGGCGCTGTGCGCCTCCGCGTCCTCGGGACCGTCCTCCTCCTCGTCGTCTTCATCGTCCTCGTCGTAGGCGTCGAGGACTTCGCCGGGGTGGAAGTCGCCGTCCTCGGTTGCTTCGCGGGCGCCGGCGAGGTGTGCCCTCTCCAGGGCGGCCAGGGCCAGCTTGGCCCGGGTGCCGGGCAGCGCCTGCGTCAGCGGCTGATAGACGTCCGGCCAGAGGTGGCCGGCGGCGAGCGGGCTCCACATCATGTAGTCCTGCTGCATCAGGATCCGCAGGGCCAGGTCGAGGCCGTAGTGGTCGAGGCGGCCGGGGAGCCGGCCGGCCTCGCTGGCGCTGGCCACTTCCTGAAGTGCCTTCTGGTAGCCGATCTGCGTCTCGGCATCCAGGAGGCGGGCGAGCCGGGTCGGCTGGGTGCGCTGGACGCGCCGCTGCTTGTCGGCGGAGGGCCGCGTGGTGGTGGACATGAGGGGCTCCTTGAACCGGGCTTCGCGTGACGCACCGCCCCACCTCGGTGCGACGCCAAGCCAACAGGTCAGGACGCCGTCATCATGTCGATCATGCTCATCGTGCCGGTTCGAGCGTTTGCTCAGTTCACCCGGGACGGTCAACGGTGGGGATGACCGGCGGGCCCGCGCACCGTGGGCGCGGCCAGGGCACCATCCTGGCGAATCCCCATCGTGCGGCGCAAGGCCACCCCCCGAAAGAGCCAACAACCGCCTGTTTTCGCACATACCGGGCTCGAAGATGTCTTCCTTCGATCCCGGCCGGCGCACCGTCACCGAGCGCTCGTCCGGGCGCGGAGGCGCGCCGCAAGGACAGCCCTCAGCCGGCCAGCCGCTCTCCGCCGCCGTGCTGCGCGTGTTCGGCCCGGGCGGCCTCCAGCAGCCGCCGCCACGACACCACCGTCGGCCGGCGCTTGAGCAGGGCGCGCCGCTCCCTCTCGGTCATCCCGCCCCAGATGCCGAACTCGACCCGCCGGTCGAGTGCGTCCGCCAGGCACTCGGTGCGGATGGTGCATCCGACGCACACGCTCTTGGCTCTGTTCTGTGCGGCACCCTCGACGAACAGCTCATCCGGATCCACACCCCGGCAGGCAGCCCGCCCCCAGTCGATGTCCGTCTCCCCCACGGCCGCGCCCCTCTTCCTCTTCCCGCTCCTGCCGGTTCCCCTCGGCGACCGACCAGCGTAGGCGATGCACCGTCCGTGGAACCTACGGAGAAGGTGAGCGAGGCCGCTACTGTCGCTCTGCCGATGCCACGCTTTCGAGTGATTCCGCAGCGGCCGCCCCGCGCCGTAGATTCGGGGTTGTCGCCCGTCCGACAGGAGACAGCTGTGCCCGATCCGTCCGAGAACACCTCGCCCGCTCAAGGGCGTTCGCAGTCTGCGAGGTGGCAGCGCTGGGCGCTCGTCTTCGGCCTGCCCAGCGCCGCCGTCGCCTTGATCGCGGCGTGGGTGATCCGCCCGCACGGCACCACGTCCACCGTGCTGGTCGTCCTGATCGCACTCGCGGCCCTCGCGGTGTTCGTCACCACGATGCCGCGGCGGCAGCCGGCCACGGCTGAGCACACGGACGCCGGGTCCAGCACCGGGTGACCGTGCGAGTGCCGGGTCTCATGACCTGAGCACCGGCCCGCGCCGGCCGCGACCAGGTGCAGCGCCGGATCGGCCTCCTCGTTCTGCCGCGACGGCTGGGGCCATCGCCCCGGTGCGCCGCGCGGTCGGCGAACCGGACAGAACCCGTGCGGATCCGGCCGGTTCGGCCGGAGCTTCGGACCGTGGCAATGGGGATCCCGTAGCTTCCGCGCCATGGCGAGGACATTGCGGCTGGCCGTCACGCAGAGCACCGTGCCGGAGGACCCCACAGACCGCGGCGCGCTGCGGGCGGCGGGGCAGGAGATCCGGGCCCTGATGGCCGAGGCCGCCGGGGCGGGGGCGCGGCTGGTGCAGTTCCCCGAGGGAGCACTCACCTATCCGAGCAAGCACGTGATGGCGGCCGGACCGGACGGGAAGCTGGTCCCGGCCGACTGGAGCCGTGCCGCCTGGGACGTCCTGCGCGACGAGGCCGAGTCGATCGCCGCGCTGGCGGGGGACCTGCGGCTGTGGACAGCGTTCGGGTCGCTCCACCCGCTCACACCGCCGACCCCGCCCCACAAC
>NZ_CALNVW010000047.1 GCF_940670765.1 Streptomyces sp. A 4/2 | reverse complement strand
GGACCGGCTGGTGACCGGGGACCCGCGCAGCGACATCCGCACGGCCTTCTGAGACCGACCCGCACCCCTGACCCGCCAGAGCTTCCCGGCGGCGTGCCGGAACCGCGGCACGCTGCTCCCGGGGCGGCCTACCGTGCGCCAACAGCCGCAGGGCGGATCTCCGCGAGGATGGTCCGTGCCCCCTGGTCGAGGAGGTCCAGTGCGACCGCCGCGCCGAGCTTCTCCGGCTCGTCGGCACGGCCGGTGGAGGCGGCGGTGAGCCGAACGGCTCCGTCCAGGGACACGACCTGCCCGGTGAGGCGCAGCTGGCCTTCCGGCTCATGGGTCACGTAGGCGCCCACTGGGACGCTGCACCCGCCGTGGAGTTCGGCGAGCATGCTCCGCTCGGCCCGGACCGCCGCGTGGACCGTATGGTCGGCCGCCCGTTCCAGCAGCGTCCGCAACTCCTGCTGGTCGCTGCGGATCTGGATACCCAGAGCGCCCTGGCCGGGCGAGGCGGGGAACCGGTCCAGTGGCAGCACCTCGGTGATGTGCTCCTCCAGGCCCAGCCGTCGCAGGCCCGCGACCGCGAGGACCACGGCGTGCACCCGGTTCCTTCCCTTCAGCGCCGCCAGCCGCCCGGGGACGTTGCCCCGGATCGGCACCAGCTCCAGGTCCGGCCGCACCGCCCGCAGCAGCGCGGCCCGGCGGGGGGCTCCGGTACCGACCCGGGCCCCGTGCGGCAACTCGGCCAGCGTCGAGCCGCACAGGGCGTCTTCCACCGCCTCCCGCCCTGGCGGGGCCAGCAGCACCAGGCCTTCCGGCATGCTGGTCGGCAGGTCTTTCAGGGAGTGGACCGCGACGTCGATCTCGCCGGCGGCCAGGGCCGCCTCCAGGCGGCTGGAGAACGCGCCTCCCGCACTGCGCCCGGCGACGTCGGCAAGCAGTGAGACGCGGTCGCGGTCGCCTGCCTCCGTGATCACCCGGCGCTTGAACTCGACGCCGGGGCAGAGCGGGGCGAGCAGCTCCAGGTACTGGCGGACCTGGGTACGGGCGAGTTCGCTGCCCCGCGAACCGACAAGGATGGGCACACCGGCTCCCGGAATCTGACGAGACGTGAGCTCCACGGTACCCGGCCGGAGCGGTGGCGCTTTCCGACAGCGCGTCGGGGACAACGCACCTGTGCGTCATGGGTGTTGGCGCTTCTGGCGGATTGGGGAACAGGTGCTCGATGGCCGGCTGGCGTGGGCCTTCGGTAGGGTCCGTGGCGCGGTTCAGATGAAGCGAGCGAGACGTTGGGAGTAGGGATGCCAGACGACGAGGAGCCCTTGAGCGCCTGGTACGCGCGCCGGGAGGCGAGGCGCCGTCCGATCGGCGAGCGCCACGTCGTCAGTCTGCAAGCGGGTCCGAGCCGGGGCTCGCACGTCGATCCGCAGGCTCCGCGGATCGTCGAGGAGTGGGACGGGCACAGCTGGCAGCCCGTCTCCGTGGCCGACGACTACTCCGCCGCTTGCCGCGCCGTCTCCGCGCTCGACGCAGCCGTGGCGGTGCCGGTGCCCGGGTTCAACCCGCTGGGGCCGGGGACCGGACGGCACCGGAAGATCCCCACCTGACCCGACGGCGGCCCCGGCCACCGAGCGGGAGGAGTGGTCGCCCTTCCGGCCGACGGCGTGCTGCCCGGGCCGGCGGACGCGTCCTGGCCGGCGGCGCCGGACATGCCGGCCGGTCTACGCGGTGCCTCGGTCCGGGCGGGAGATGAGGAGCCTGTCGATGATCCGGTGCTCGGCGAGGAGCCGTTCGGCCTGCTGGAGCAGCAGGGTGTCGCCCAGCTCGGTCAGGTGTACCCCGTCGCTCCACAGGCCGGCCGGGTCGTCGCCGTCGGCGGGTGTGAGGTGCCGGGCGGCGGCGGTGAAGGGGGCCCACACGTCCAGGAACAGCGCGCCGTTCGTGGCGGCGGCCGCGCGGGCGGCCTCGTTGTAGCGGGCGAGTTCGGCGTTCATCGCGGCCACGGTGCCGGGGCTCTCGACAGGGCCGAACGGCGTCTCGGACATGACGATGGTTGTCCGGGCGGGGCCGCCGAGGCCGCCGAGCATCGCTTCGAGGTGCTGGGCGTACTCGTCGAGGTCGACCGCCTCCGGCAGCCGGTTCTGGAAGCGCCGCCACACGTCGTTGATGCCACAGCCGAGGAAGACGAGGTCGTAGTCGGCGCCGGTGGCCAGGTCGCGTTCGACGATGCCGGCGATGTCGCGGCTCGTGGCGCCGCCCAGCCCGTGGTTGCGGATGTCGAAGCCGACGTGGGGCCAGGCGGCGCGCAGGGACAGGGCAAGGCGGTGGACCCAGCCGCGCCGGCGCCACCCCTCGACGGTGATCCTGGAACCGACTGCGGGCAGGGCGGCCTGGTTGGCCATCTGCGCGTTGAACGCCTCCAGGTGCTCCATGATCGAGGTGCCGAAGAAGCCCACGGACAGGGTTCGGGGGCGCTGGCCGGCACCGGTCGGCATGACCTGGTCTGGTCGCTGTTCATGCATGATCTTCCACCCCCGAAGTCCGGACGATCACCAGGCTAGGACAGGGCGGCCCAGCGTATGGGGGCGTTCCCCGAACGTGGCGGCGTCGCCTCCTCACGACGGTGCCGGTTCTCCCAGGCGTCGGCCGGGGACGTCCGGGCCTCGCTCTGGACTACGGGGACGCCCAGTACCGGGCCCAGGTCCGCGCCGCGGTGACCGTGCGCTCCAGGTCCTCTGTCCCGTACTGCTGCCACGCCTCCCACCACCGGGCCTCCGCTTCGGCCAGGACGGCTACGGCCTCCCGTGAGGCCGCCGTGAAGGCGGGCACCTTCGCGCACCAGCGCGCGGCCTGCTCGGCGGTCTGTCTGCCGTCCAGGACCAGCCGGAAGCCCCACAGTGCCGTGTCCAGCCAGGCGGGGGCGCGCATCGCCCACGCCCAGTCGACGAGCCACACCCGGCCATCGCGCTCGGTCATGAAGTTCACGGCCGCAGGATCGGAGTGCGCGAGACGGTCGCCGGTCAGGAGGGGTTCGTCGGACGGGTCGCAGTACTCCCCCCACTTGTCCCAGGCCGTACGTCGCACGACCTCGGGTGCGGCCCGCAGGCTCAGCTCGCGCAGAACTGCGGCGACGGCGTCCAGGTGCTCGCTGTCGTCACCGAAGTACGTCCAGGCCGACGCGTCGAGCCCTTGGAAGCACAGCACGAGCCAGCCGCCAGCCTCCTCGCACCACAGCAACTTCGGCGCGCTCTGCGGAAGGAAGGGGGCCACCGCGACCTCGGCCCGCAGCTGACCGATCCGCTCGTGCCGTACCGGCAGCCCCTTCAGGAACACCATCTCGGAGCCCGTCGTCGGCCAGGCCCAGCAGGCGAGCGCCGCACTGGTCCCGTTCTCCACCTCGACCCGCGGGAAGTCCTCGCCGACCCGTGCCTCGATCGCGGCACGGGTCGCAGTGGGCAACTCGTCGAACGTCAGCCGCTCCACGTACACGGAGCCGTCAGCTCCCGGGCTTGGGCGGCTGGGGGTTGTTCGGCGGGAACGGGGGGTTCTTGTCCGGTCGGGTCGGGGGCCCGGTGGACGGCCCGCCCGGCGGCGGCTTGGACGTGGGCCCGGGTGACGGGCGCCTGAGCTCGGGGAACGTCGTCGTCATGCCGGGAACGTACCGCTGGCTTCAACGTCTCGCCCATGCGTTGCCCGGATTGGCCGGATCGTGTCCGCGGCTGGCCGTCGGCGCGCAGGGACAGTGCAAGGCGGTGGACCCAGCCGCGGCCGTCCAGGCCGCGTGCTCACTCGGTCCCGGCTCGGAGGTGGTGCAGAGCGGTCGCCGCCGCGTCTGCGGCCGGGTGGCCCGAGCCTGCAGCCCGGGCGGCCTGCGCGAGGACGGTGGTCGCCGTGTCGCTGCGGCCGTGCAGGTGGGCGGCGATGCCGAGGTTGAACTGGTCCCCCGGCTCCGGCAGCTGCTGTGAGACCTCGTTCCACTCCCGGGCGCCGAGCGGACGGGGCTTGTGTCCGTGGTTCCCCTCGTCGGCGCCTGCCGCGTATGCGAGTACCCGCCAGTCGGGCGACGCACCACCGGCGGCGCGAGAGAGCAGGCCTGTCGAGGCCCCGTCGGGGACAGCGCCGGCCCAGTCGAGCGCGCGCTCGAACAGGAGCCGGGAGTCCTCGTGGCTTCCCCGGGCGCACCAGAGGCGGTACAACTCGTCCTCGCCGAGGGGGCGGTGGATACCACAGCGCCGTACGTCGATGGCCGCCTGCACGAGGAGATGTCCTTCGGGGGCGCTGCGGGCAGCCTGGTGGTAGTGCCTGACCAGGTTCTCGCCGCCGACGAGGGACTCGGCGAGGCCCTTGCTGACGGGGTAGCCCTTCTCACGGAGATAGCTGCGCTCGCGGGCGGTCAGGGTGAAGGGCACCTTGATGCGGTGCGCGTACTCGAGCAGCACCGTCCGCGCGGGGGCGGTGGCGGGCGAGGTGTCCGCAAGGAGACGGCCGCGCCAGGCGGTGTCCACGCTGGCCAGCACCACGGCATGCGGGAGGGTCTTGTCCAGCACGCCGCTGCCCAACAGCACGAGGTCGGCCGGGGTGAGGCCGTCGAGCCACAGGACGTAGCGGCTGCCTGCGCTGAACCGGCTGGTGAAGTTGGGCTGTACGGCGACTCGGGCGAGATCGAGGGCGGTGAACTGGGCGAATTTGGCCTGCGGGAGGGCGCGCTGCAGGCCCTCGTACGCGGCCCGCGAGACGCCGGAGAGCGGCGGGCCGTCCAGGAGGATCATGGAGTTCATCGGCTCGGCGGCCGAGGCCAGGAGCCGCGAGACCTCGTCGATCGGGTCTGCCGGACCCTCAGGGTGGGGTCGCTGGGGCACGGTGAGTCCTTACGTCCGGTGCGGCACGCTGACCGCGATGGTCGCCCTCGGCGAGGGCTGGTCTTCGTCACTCCCGGCGCGGTCCGTTGCGGGCGCGGGGCGCCGGGACCTGTCAGGATCCGCCGGCTGTGCGGAGGTTCAGAGGTCGGGCCCAGGCTCCGTGGGCAGCGAAGGCGCGCAGCACGGGCTCGATCACGGTGGCCGCGTCGCGAGTGATGCCGTCGGGGGTGAGGGTGGCGCGGTGGCAGATCGGGCGGCCGGCGTCGGTGCCGTAGTCGGCGTACTTGCCGTCGTCGTAGCGGCCGATGGCTGCTTCGACGTCGATGAGTCCGAAGGCCTCGAGTTGGCGGTGGGTCTCGTAGGCGTCGCGGCCGAGTCCGAAGTGGCCGGCGCGCTCGGCGCCGGTGACGTACGGCTCGGCGTGGACGGGGTTCTGGTTGATGTCGAGCCACATGAGGTAGGTGACGATCTCGCTGGGGGTCAGCAGGTTGACCCAGCCGCGGGTGAAGAACTCGATCGGCACGTTGACGCCGGGCAGCGCGGGGCGGGGGACCTTGTACGGGATGGGGGCGGCGGTGGTGCTGGCGCCGCTGTCGCACAGCAGCTGGAAGTCGCGGAAGGGCCGGGAGGTCCCGGCGTTGGGGAGTTCGAGCAGCTGGTGCTCGTGCAGCTTCTTGATGGCCTCGGTGATCTGGCGGGCCTTGTTGACGCGAGGGCTGGCGATCCGCCGGCCGCCGGGGGTGTGGCGGGCGTGCGCGCCGATCAGGGACATCCAGGAGTAGGGCTGGGTGCTGTCGGGCTCGATGGGGATGCGGTTGGCCCACTGGTGGCCGGGGGCGGCCTGGCAGTGGGCGGCGAACAGCAGGACCAGGTGGAGGCGGCCGGCGATGCCGCGCGGGGCGATCAGGCGGGCCGCAGGGGGCTGGTCGGCGCGGGGCAGTCCGTTGCGCTCCCGGTCGACGAAGCGAGGGGTGTCGTGCCGGAGGTAGGTGCGGCGGAGCCGGACTGCGGCGGGGGTACGGCCGCGGGCGAACAGCTCTTCGCTGGCGGTGGTGACGGCGGCCAGGGCTCCGCTGGTGCGCAGCGTGGTGAGCGCGTCGAGGCGGGCCTGGACCTTGGCGGTAGCAGCTGCGGAGCGGTTCACCGACGAGTTCTCACCTTTTGATCGCCACGTTTTGATCCGTATGTTGTGCTCATCGTCATCCATCTATCCAGTCATGGTGTCGACACATGAGGATCAATCCGTGGTGCCAGTGTAGCGGGAGGGGCGTCCCGAAGGGGTCTCATGGTGTGTACGAGCTCCGCCGTCGCACCCGCGGCCCCGCTTCACAGGGGTCCCGGAGTCCTTGGCGGCGGCTCGTGCGGCAGAGGCGGTCCGGGCCCGGAAACGTCTTAGCCCCGGCGACATGATCACGAGGATCAGCGGTCCACCGGGGCTTCTCACCCATGACTATACCCGAATCCGAAGGAGGAACAACGTGACGCACGCTTCCCCGGCCCCCGGAGCCGGCCCGTGGGTGGAGGCCTGGCTGAGCCCGGCCCGCTACGGGGTGTACCTGAACGAGGCCGGCGGCGACCGCACCCGGGCGCTGGAGCTCTACCGGTGGAACAGCGAGCTGTCGTGCGCGGTCCTGCACGACCTCGGCCACTTGGAGGTCGCGCTGCGCAACGCCTACGCCGCCGCGCTGGACGCGACCTGGTCGGGGGCGGGGCACTGGCTCGACGATCCGGCCAGCCCGCTGCGGGCCCCGCTGATGCGTACCAAGCGGGGCGGCCCCCGCGGCCCGCGGCAGGTCGACATCAACGACAAGCCCCGCCGGGCGATCGACGCGGCCCGTAGCCGGTACGGAATGCAGGCCCCGCCGGGGAAGATCATCGCCGACCTGTCGCTGGGGCTGTGGCGCTACCTGTCGTCCTCCGCGCACGAGAAGACCCTGTGGGTGCCGCACCTGCACCGGGCCTTCCCGCCGGGGACCAACCGCGGCCAGGTCGACCGGAAGATCGGCGACCTCCACGGGCTGCGCAACCGGGCCGCGCACTGGGAGCCGCTGCTGGCCGCGCCGCTCACCCGCCGGATGGGCGACCTGGCGTGGGTCGCCGGGCTGCTGGGCCCCGAGCTGGCCGCCTTCATCCAGCATCACAGCGAGGTGTCGGCGCTGCTGGCCAAGCGCCCGTGACGACGGTGCCGGCCGCTGCCCGGCGCGGTGCCCGGGAGCGGCCGGCACCGTCGTCACGGCCTCCCCCCGGGGGTGCCCCGCTTCTGGTCCGGGCGGGGCCGCGGAGTTGTTTTCGTAGGCTCGCCCGGACGCCGGCACGGAGCCGGCGCAGTGCGGACCGCCCTGCGGGGCCGGCCGGGAGGAGGACATCATGCGCGGCACCACGGTGGCGGGCCGGTACCGGGTGGTCGACCTCCTCGGCGCCGGCGGGATGGGCGAGGTCTGGCGGGCCGTGGACGAGCGGCTCGACCGCCCGGTGGCGCTCAAGGTCCTCCTGCACCCCGAGGACGAGGAACTGCTCCGGCGCCTGGAGGGCGAGGCCCGGGCCGCGGCCGCCCTGTGCGATCCGCACGTCGTGGCCGTCCACGACGTCGGCGAGGCCCCTCTGGCCGGGCGCCGGGTCGTCTACCTGGTGATGGAACTGGTCGACGGGCAGCCGCTCAGCCGGCTCCTGGCCGAAGGCCTGCCGACGGTCGGCGACGTCGTGGCCTGGGGGCAGCAGATCTGCCGCGGCCTGCAGGCCGCCCACACCGCCGGCCTGGTGCACCGTGACATCAAGCCCGCGAACATCCTGATCACCGCCGACGGGCGGGTGAAGGTCTGCGACTTCGGGATCGCGCGCCGGACCGACGCGGTCGGCCATCCCCTCACCGGGACCGGAGCGGTGATCGGCACCCCGTCGTACATGTCCCCGGAGCAGGCCCGCGCCGATGCGGTGATCGACGCCCGCAGCGACCTGTACTCGCTGGGGTGCCTGCTGTACGAGCTGCTGACCGGCGCGCCGCCGTTCCCCGGCGGCGGGTGGCCGGTACTGGCCCAGCACCTGCACCAGGCCCCGGCCCCGGTTCGCTCCCACCGGCCCGAGGTGTCCGCCGAGCTCGAGCACCTGGTGGCGGAGCTGCTGCAGAAAGACCCGCAGCGGCGGCCCGCGGACGCGGCGGAGGTCGCCCGGCGCCTTCAGGCAACCGTCGTGCGCGCCTCCACCGCCCCGATCACCGTGCCGGTCGAGACCGTCGTGGTGCCCGTGGACCGGCTGCCCACGGTGCGCGCGGCCCAAGCCCGTCCGCCCGTCGTCAGGAAGGTCTCCACGGGCTCCGCCGACCGCGCGGCCGCCGGGCCCAGGAGGTCGGCACCGTGGCGGGCCGGAGCGCTGACCGGTGTCCTGGTCGGCGGCCAGCTGGCCATGTTCACGGCTCTCCCCGGCCCGGTGAGCGCTGTGCTGGGGCTGGTGGCCGGCGGCTGCGTCGCGGCCGGCTCGCGCCTGGAGGAGCGGCACGACGCCGTCCACGGCCAGCAGGGCGGGCAGGGCAGCGTCGTCGGGGTGTTCGCTGCGATGCTGATCGCCACCGTCACGATGGTGGTGCTGCTGGGGTGGAGCACGCTGACCTGGTGGGTGGCGGTACTGGTCGCAACGGTGACCGGGCCGGTGCTCGTGGCGGGCGCGGCCGGCGTCCGGGCCCTGGTCGAGCAGCTGCTGCGCCGAGGCGGACCGGAGGCCGAACTCGCCTCCACCGCCGGGCTGCTCAGCGGCGCCGTCGGCTACGCGCTGACCGCCTCCGCGATCCACGGGCCGGTCGCGGGCGCCCTCGCGGCCGGGGCCGGTGCCTGGGTGGTGAGCAGTCTGGCCGTCGGGGCTCTGATGCCCTCACCTCGCCCGCGCCCGCGGCACCTGTGAGCGCGCACAGCCAGCTGCAGCGACGAACGGGCTGGCCTTCTCATCGCGGCGGTTGCTGTCTCACCGCTCCGGTGCCGACCCCGCCCCCAGGCGTCGGAAGGTGCTACCGGCGCTGGATCTCCTCGTTGGCTTCGCGCGCGAAGGCAGCCAGTTGTCGCAGGCCGGCGGCGGTGGAGTCCTTGATCATCGAAGTCGGGGAACAATGGGGGACCATGCCCTCGGCCCGCATCTCACCGAGCACGACGAGCATCTCGAGGACCTCGGCGCAGGCGGCGTCATCAAGCGCGTTGGCCGCTTCAAGGCCTACCAGGTGGTCGGTGAGCTCCTGCTGCTGAGGCTCGCTGAGGATGATGGTGTTGCCCGCACGCAGGGTGGAGAACCACGCCGGTTCCGGAGCGCTTCGCTCGGCCAGGTCGGCTCCGGCCCGAAGGAGCGCCGCGCGAAGACGTTCGGCCCGGGCCGGCAGCTCAGGATCTGCCGTCAGCGCAGGGCGCGGAGCGGGGGAAGGGGCTGGTGCGGCGGGTCGGCGGCGGAGCTTGGCGAACACCCGTCGATGATGCCGTGCGACTCCCGCCAGATTCCAACTGCGGCCGGGTGCTGTGACAAGCCCCACGTCAGCGGCTGGACGGGCGAGCTCTGATCCCCCGGTGCGGGCGTCGTGCCGCTGACCAGGGTGCCAACGGGGACCCGGAACGGTTGGGGCTCCAGCACGCTTTCCTCAACGGCGAGGGCCGGTGCGAGCAGGCGGTCGCGGCGGGGACCAGGTGCCGGTCCCCGCCGCGCCTCCTTCTCGGCGCCCCCGGGAGTTGTTCGGATGACGGCGAGGCGTCCCCCTACATGGGGAAGGCCCCTACTCGGTCTCGCAGAACGCCTCGTACCAGTCGCGGACCTCGTAGAGGTCGAGCGGGATGGAGGCGACCAGTTCGAGCAGGCGCGGAGGGACGGGCCACGGGTAGTGCTCCGCGAGGAGAGCCAGGTCGGCCTGGCGTAGTGCCGTGACGCCGGCGCGGTGCCGTTCGTTCAGGTCGAGCTCCTCGTCGGTCTCCTCGGCGGCGGCGAGGTAGCAGGTGACGAACGGGTCGAAGGCCGCTCGCTGGGCGGCCAGGTGCCGGCGGTAGGTGGCGCTGTCCACCGAGGCGGTGTTGGCGGCCTCGCCGTCGTGCGTGCTGGGCATGCCGCACCACTCGTTGACGTACGCGCTCATGGAGTTGAGGTAGTCCTGGGTGTCCTCAGGGTGTGTGTCCGAGTGCTTCCAGTGGCCCGCGCTGGGGCCCGACGATGTGAAGAGGCGTCCCGAGACGCGGATCAGGCCCTCCACCATGCCGGCGAAGGTCAGGCAGCGGTGCGGGTCGGATGCGAGGAGCAGCTCGGCGATGGTCGGCTCGGCGGTGTCGGCGATCTCCTGGGGCAGGAGGAGCCGGTGCTTGCGGCTGTCGCGCCGGTGTCGCATGGCGGGGCCGGCTTCGATGGCCGCGTGCTGGGCCATGAGGGCTGCGGCGCCGGCGGAGGGCGCGGGCTGGTTCGCCCACACCACGGTGTACTCCTCCTCGGCGAAGTCGCCGGAGATCACCTGGACCGTGTAGCTGTGGGCTCCGTCGCTGTCGTGGAGTTCGAGGTCCAGGACTCCGGCGGGTGCGCGCAGCGAGGACTGCCGGGTCGTCTCGTCGAGCGGCGGGCCGATGGCGGTGGAGGCTGCGAGCGCCCAGTCCAGCAGCTCGACCTGGATCTCCAGGCCCCAGACCGCGGGGTCGATCTCCAGCTCGCCGTCGGGGCCGCGGACGCAGTCCAGGTCGTCGCTGCGGACGAGCTCGCCGAGGGAGCGCAGGTCGTCGTCCTGGCGGTCGAGGAAGTCCTCGGCGCCGGGCGGCAGGGCGGGGCGGTAGGGCTCGTGCGCGGTGCCGCCCTCCTCGTGGCGCCGGCAGTTGCCGCTCCAGCCCGCGCCGTCGAAGAGCGACGCGAAGCGGGGATCCGGCAGGACCTTCTCCGCGGCGGTCAGGGCCGCCTCGGCGGCTTGCAGGGTCAGCGGGTGCGGTTGAAGGCCCGCCAGCCGGCACAGGGCCTGCGCGGCGTCCGTGTCCCAGGGCTGCTTGGTGAACGGGTCCCCGCCGGTCCGCGCGGCGCGGATCACCGCTGTACGCGGGTCGACGCGCCGCGTGGGGCTGTCCTCGGCTGCGCCCGGCCACAGCTCCAGCGGCGCCGAGAGGGACTGCCACAGCGGGATCACGCTGGCCGAGTTGCCCGAGGCGTCGACGAGGTAGCGGCTGCCGTCGTGCTCGGTGACCAGCAGTTCGAGGGTTCCGCAGCGTGCCGCCACGGTGCGCAGCAGGCCGACGCGGCGCAGGGTGGCCGACAGTTGCGGTACGAGGGCATCGAGGTGGGCGAGGGTGTGGTCGCGGTGCTCGTGCTCGGTGGGAAGGGCCGGCGTCCCGGCTTCGGGCAGCCGGGCCTGAGCGTGGTGGTCTTCGCCCGGGGCGGTGAGCGTACTCAGGGCGGTGCGCCAGGTGTCCGGGCCGGTGTGGGCGAGGACGATGCGCATGCCGGGCAGGGTGAGCAGGATGTCCTCACCGCTGGTGGCCCAGCGCAGGTGGGGAACGCCGCGTCCGCCCGGTGCGGGAGCGTGGGCGAGGGCTTGTGCCCAGTGGTGAAGCTGCTCGGCGTCGACGCGGATCACGAGCTCTCCGGGACGCGGGATGACGCCGGCGATGCCGAACGGGCCGCCGGTGACAGCGGGGCTGTGACGGCCGTAGGCGCCAAGGAGAGCGGCGAAGACCTGGGCCTCGCCTTCCATCTGGGCCCGGGCGGGTACGGGGATCAGCTCGGGCCCGGTGACCGTCTCGAGTTCGAGGTGGGCGTCGTGCTCGCTCTCCCCGGTGGCCCAGGAGCGCAGCGCGCTGGGGCCGGGGGCCGGGCGGTCGGGGTGCGGCTCGTACAGGGTGTTGATGTCGCGGCGGGCGAGTTCTGCGATTTCGCGGTGGGACAACGGGTCCTCCACATCGGATGGCTGGGTGCTATCCGATAGAGGTGTCGAACGGCGTCCTCGTGTGACGGCCGGGCGGAGGTCTCAGTGGGAAGGCCGGCTTCGCCGCCGTGTGACGGCGGCCCGGTGGAGGTGGTTCGGCGCGGCCCATGGCCGGTCGGCTGGTCTTCGGGTGCCGGGCACGGCGCGCGGGCGGCCCCGGGCGCCGTGACGCGGCGGTGACCAGGTCAGGCGTTCTTGCTCCCTGCCCCGTCGGTCTTGAAGTCCGCGAACAGCCAGAGCGTCTGGTCGGGGTCCATCTCCACTCCCCCAGTGGCCAGGTCCACGGCGACCCCGGGCCCGGTGACCACGGGCAGGGCGCCTTGGGCCAGCGCTTCGGCCCGCCACCGGGCCCCTTCGTCCCCTGTCAGGAGGGGAATCGGCACGGAGGTGAAGAGCTCCCCGTCGGCTGTACGTACGTCGGTCTGCCCCGTCCGGGGGTCGCACGTCACGGTCCAGCCCTGTCCTGCTGCGAGTGCTGCGTCCACGTCGGCGTCCAGGGCCACGAAGCCTGCCATCTGGAGCAGTTCGAGCGATCCCATGTGGGCTCCGTCGCGGCCCATGACCTCCAGCGGCGGGCTCTGTACCGCCAGGCCGACGAGCGTCGTGGTCCCGTCCAGGGAGAACGTCATCGCGGACGCCTTGGCGGGCATCGGCGGGGCCTCTCCGACCCGGCCGTGGAAGTAGCCGTCCCGCATCGCATTCCGCATCGCATCGGTGCTCATGCCGGCCAGCTTCCCAGCGTTCGGACGGCCTTGAGGCCGCTATCGCGCAGAACGCCGCGATCGAGGGAGCGTCACGGCCGGAGGTGGCCTGCGCTCCCGTCACCGACGTCGGCATCCGCTGCACGCACTGCGGCCTGCCGGTCACGGTGGTGTTTGCCGATCATGCCGCGATCAGGTCGGCGGGCGGCGTCTCGCGGCGGCGTTCCGCCCAGGTGCGGACCCGGGCGGCGTCGCCGGGGCGCACTCCGGCGGCGATGGGGTCGAGGGGCAGCAGTGCTGCGTGCAGGGCGCGGATTCGCTGGTCGACGGAGATGCTGATGCGTGCGTAGTTGCCGTCGCGGATGGAGGCGACGGTATGGGGGTTGACGCACAGCCCTTGGGCGAGACGGCGGGCGGGCCAGCCCCGTTCGGCGAGCTCGGTGAGCAGGACGGAGGCGGGGGCCGCGTCGACCTGGCCGCGGCCGGCCAGCGGAGCTGGGCGCTCCTTCGGAGGAAGTGGCACGCCCAGCACTGCGTCGGCGGTGACCTGGGAGACCTGAGGAGGGTGGAGCGGCGGCGGCTTGAGGAGGCGGCGGATCAAGG
The DNA here is from genome assembly GCF_940670765.1 of Streptomyces sp. A 4/2. Classification (GTDB taxonomy): domain Bacteria; phylum Actinomycetota; class Actinomycetes; order Streptomycetales; family Streptomycetaceae; genus Streptomyces. The sequence continues at coordinate 35,132 of NZ_CALNVW010000047.1, read as the reverse complement.
TCACGGAGACGCCGGAGACGCCGGCGATGTCCTGCGCGGACATGCCGTGCTCGCGCAGGGCGGCGGCGTACTGGGCAGCGGGGCCGGCGTCCACTCGGCCGCGGCGGCCGGCCTCTCGTTCCCGGTCGCGCTCACGGCGCGCCTTGCGTGCGGCGGCCACGCAGACGGGTCGGGTGCAGCCGTAGTCGGCGCAGGACGGCTGCCCGTGTCGGACCCGGCTTCGCGCGGGACGGCGGCCGGACGGCCGAGCCGATCCGCCGATGTCAGCGGAAGCAGGCGTACCGGCCGGAGCAGCTGGAGCGGCGGAGGCCGGAGGCTCCCGCCGCTGCCGGGGGCTGGGGGTCGGGACGGGGGGAACGAGCAGCGCCACGGCACCTGAGGCCAGGGCTGCTGCCCTGTTCTGGTACTTGCCCGCGCCGTCGTTCACGCCCACCATTGTGAAGGCCCGGGGGCTCCGGCCCGTGACACCTCGGCCGCTTGCCTCCGAGCGGAGGTCCGCCCGTCCCGCCGGGGAACGGCAGTGGCCCCGGCGCGGGGGGGATGCGCCGAGGCCACTGGAAAGTAGCGGGGACAGGATTTGAACCTGCGACCTCTGGGTTATGAGCCCAGCGAGCTACCGAGCTGCTCCACCCCGCGTCGGTATGCCGTCACTCTACGGCATCGCGTCCGGCGCTCTGCACTGCTTTTCCGGCGGCGCACGGTCCTCCACCCTTCCATGTATTTCTTAATTCTGTGACTTCATGTATTGTTACAAATCTCCTTTCGAATGGGCCCTCCAGCCCGCACCCATCCCAATGAGGCGTGACCATGGCCGTCATGATGACCCGCCGGGGCAAGCGCCGGGACTACTGCTGTCCCGGGCACAACCCCAAGGAACTGCACCACGGAACCGAACGCGCCCGCGAGAAGCGCGAGTGGCTCCGAGAAGCCGCCCAGGACCTCGCCGACGGCGAACACCTCCTCGACTCCTGAGCCTCACCCCCGATACGGGGCCCATGCCACCTCCGGCCACGGCCCCGATCCCGTCCCCTCCCGGAGATCACCTGTGCCTCCCCCGCCCCCGGCCGAGCCCGAAGAGATCACGCTCCCCCTCCCCCGCGGCGGCGTCCTGTCCGTGTCGACCACCGCCTCCCCGCAGGCCGGCACCGCGCGCTACGCCGTCCACACCCGCCACCTTCGCGGAGTCCTCCTGGTCCGCCCGTACACCGTCGCCGACGAACTTCTTCCCGCGGGTGTGCGGGTCAGCTTCGGCGACGGCGAGCCACCGGTACGCCCGTACCGGCCGCGTCCGGACGAACCGGTCGTCCACCGCGTGCGCGTGCACGGAACCGCGACCTGCCTCACCCCCGACCGCCTCCCGGACCCCCGCGCCGTCCTCGTGGAAGCCGTCGTCCTCGGCGAGCACCACGCGACCAGGCGGGTACCCGACCGCGCGGCGGACCTCCTGGAGGAAGTCGTCCTGGCCGTCCTTGAGCACTGGCAGGCCCGTGACGACCGCAGCGACCTGGTGCTGGCCGCCGCACGCCGGGCAGCCCCCACCGCAGTCCGCACCACCCGCGCTGCCCTGGCCACGGCCGAAGCCGACCTCCACGCCGTCCGAGAACGCCTGCGCCTGGACCAAGACCGCCTGCTGCGCCTGGACGAGCTGGCCGCCGCTCCCCCACCGCCGCCCGATCCGCCGGCCGACGTCACGCGGCTCGTGTACACCGACGAGCACGGCCAGGCGCTCGGCACGGCGCTGGTGCGGGAGACCGCGGTCAACCAACCGCCCGGCACCGTCACCTACCGGGTCGACGGGCCCCGGCTGGCCGGCAGCGTCGTCATCGGCCCGTACCGGCACAGCACACACCCCGTCCCCACCGGCGTCAGCGTGCAGTACGGCACCGGCGCCGACGACGCCCGCAGCGACGAGCCTGTCGTCAACGGCATCCGGCTGCGCGGGGGCTGGAACCACTCCAGCACGACGCCCATCACCCCATCCTTCCCGCCGACGCTCCCCCGTGCCTCCCGGGCCGACCCCGCCGCCACCCAGCCCGTCCCGGCGGCCACCAACCACCGCTGGTGGGCCGTGGTCCGCGCCCTGGCCACCCACTACACCCAGCGGCCCGACATCGCTCTTCTGCGCCGTGCCGCCGCGTACACCCGGGCCGCGGACCGCAGCCACGCCGAGCGGCAGGCCCTCGCCAGGCTCCGGGCCGAGCAGGACAAGCTGACGGACACCGCGGCGACGCTGCAAAAGCGCCTGGACGAGGCCACCGCCCTGATGCGCTGACCCGTCCGCGGCTCAGGCCGCCCAGGCCGCCGTAGGCCTACCGCGCCTCCGGGGCTACTCGTCTCGGTCGTCTTCGACCGCCGGCTCTCCCCGGACGATCCGCCTCGCCACCCCTTGCAGGGCCCGCAGCAGCTCCCGGTCGGCTTCCTCGGCCCTGGACTCGATGTTCCACCGGCGGATGTCGTCCACCAGGCCCTCGATCTCCCCGGAGAGCCGCTCCCGCAGCAACCCGGGGCGCAGGGCCTCGACCTCGACCGAGATGTTCGGGTCGAGGCCTTCGCTCAGGCACTCCTCGCGGTAGCGGGCGTAGTTGACGTCGCGGGTGTTGACGTCGTGGGTGGCGAGACGCCCGGAGCGGACGTCGTCCGCGGTAATGGCGATCTGCCGGAAGTCCAGGTCGAGTTCGCCGTTGCCGTAGCGCTGCATCCGCGCGGCCACGGAACGAGGTACACATCTGCCCGTGGGGTCCCAGTCACCGCAGAAGATCACGGTCACCGGCTTGCCCTGCCGTGCGTACTGCTGCGCGGCCTCCCAGACGAAGGTCTTGCTGGACTGGCCCCGGCAGGAGTACAGGCCCACGCCCCACGCCGAGGTGACCGGCTCGACCACGCCCCCGACCGAGTCGCTCTCGACCCATACCTCGACGCGGCGGCGCTGGGAGGCCCACAGGTTGCGCCGGTAGCTCTCCGCGTGGCGCTGAAGGGCGTCGTCGAGGGTGTCGTACTGCGTCTCCTGCCGGGCCATGCGGGTCCCGTCGGTGATCCACTCCCAGGGCATCCGGCCAGCCTCGCGAAGGTGGCCCAGCTCGCGGACGACCAGCGAGTAGTTCTTGCGGGAGTGACCGGTGTCCTTGTCCCAGAGGAGTCCGATGCCGAGGTAGTACACGTGGCGGACGCTGCACGGCTGCGCCTCTTCCGTGATCGCGCAGATCGCCAGCCGCAGGGCCTCGACCTGGGCTTTCGTCCGGCGGCCCCGCTTTGCGGGGCTAGCGCTGTAATCCGCCATGCCTCCAGTGAACCGCGGCGTCCGAGCCTGCGTCGCCGCCCGGCCGCCGGTACCCGGGCGGGCGGGATGGGCGGTTGGTCCGACCCTTGATGGCCGCCGTCCGGGCGGGCGGCCCGTCGACACCAGCCCGCCTCTCCGTTCGTCGAACGGGATGCATCATGATCCGCGCCCCGCTGTCCGCTCCGGATGCGCGGTTTACGGCCCGGAGAGAGGCGGGCTCGGGCGCCGGCCTCCCCCGGGCTCAGCTCACCGGCTCGGCCGGCCGCAGGCCCTCGCCGGACGCCGCCGGGTCACGCCAGTCCAGGTCCAGCTGGTCCGCTCCCTCACGGACCACGATGGGCCCGTGCTTCTTCTCCAGCTTGTTGTACTGGGTGCGGCCCGAGCCCTCCTGCTGGTAGCCGGCCCACCGGGCGAGATTGGGCTTAGTCAGCTCCACTCCCGCCTCCTGATGTGCCAGGTAGATCCGCTCGGCCCGCTGGACCTTCGTCTCACCGGGCGGGGCGACGCCGAGGTTGACCTTGGGCTCCTCCGCTCCGGTGTCGGCCGCCTCGTCATCCTCCTCGTCGCCGTCCTCGTCCTTCGCCTCACCCGGCTCCGGGGTCGGGTCACCCTCCGGCTCCGGAGCGTACGAGGCCTCGCCGCGATGCTGCCCGTCTTCCAGCTCGGGATCTGGCACCTTCTCCTGGCCGACACCGGGCCCCTCAGGCGCTCCCGCCGGGGCGTGCCCCTCGGCCCCTTGCGGGTCGCCCACCATCTGGGCGGGCGCCGGGGCTGCGGGAGCGGCGGCCGGCGAAGCAGCCGGTTCGGGAGCCGACTCAGGCGGGGCGACAGCAGAAACGTTCACCGGCGGCGCGGGCGGGACGGCAGCGGGCACGTTCACCGACGGAACTGCGGCAGGCGGGGCGACAGCAGGGACGTTCACCGGCGGAACTGCGGCGGGCGCCTCCACAGCGGGCGCGGCCGCGACCGGTGGTGCCGCTTCAACCGCCGCGGGGGCAGGCCCCTCGTCAAGCTGCCGCTCAGCCGATGCCGTGATGGCGACCGTGCTCCGGTCGATCGCGATGCCAAGCCGGGCCTGGCGCAGCGGCCGCAGCTCGGCGGAGGCCGCCTTCCGCCGCCAGCCCCACCCATACTTCGCCCGCAAGTCCTGCCTCAGCAGCATCTTCTCCTGGTAGCGCTCCAGAGCCAGGGCGTACGACCGGATCTCCCAGAGCTTCATGTCCCGCCAGATGGAGAAGGTCGCCACCGGCTGCAGGAACCAGCGGGACAGCCGGATGGAGTCCATGTGCTGGTCGAGCTCGAGGTCCGTCGCCTTCGCGATCGCGTTGCGCATCGCTTCGGTGACGGCGATGAACAGGACTGGGATCGTCGCGTGCATCGCGGAGCCGAGGACGTCGGGCCAGGAGGACGCCGCGTTGAAGAAGATGGTCGCCGCGGTGAGCAGCCAGGCTATGTACCGCAGTAGGGGGTACTTCAGGTTGACCGAGGTCAGGGCCAGGTCCAGGGCGAGCAGGACCGCGATCCCCAGGTCGACCGCGAGGGGGAACGCCGGGGCGAACGAGCCGAAACCTTTCTCCTCGGCCAGGGCCCGCACCGCTGTGTAGGAGCCGACGAAGCCGGCCGTCGCGATCGCGAGCGACCCCGCACCGATCGCGCCGAACAGCGCCTTGCGTCCCCTCGTCCACTTCATCCGGGCGCGCGCCGGGGCGGGGGCGGGCGGTATGGACGGCCAGAGGACGGTGCTGCTCGACCCAGCGGTCATTGGTCGTACTTCCCTCTCGTCGAGTCCGTGCGCAGGCGCGCATCGCACATAGAGGTGCGATCAACGCCTCGGGTGTGACACGGATCGACCTCCCATCGCATTCAGGCCACCCCGGTGGCCTTGAACGGTACGAGGGATGAGGTCGACGAACCACCCCCTTTTTCTCACGTTACCCCGTTCCACCTGCCTATTTGTACTGAAGATCACGATCTTGCCCGCCTGTAGGTCCGCTGGGCGCCTTCGTTACGCTTCAGTAGACCTGCCTACCAGCTGGCTGGAATCACCGTCCCCGATCGCCTGGAGAGCTCCGATGCCGCCCATGGTCACCGTCGTCGTCGCACTCCTCGCCGGCCTCGCAGCAGGCGCAGCGGCCCGGCCGCTGATCTTCGCCCGCGCCGTACCCCGGGGCGAACCGAACCGGACCGCGTGCCCCTCCTGCGCCAACAGCTACCCCTCCCCCGGACTCCGCGGCCGACTTCAGGCGACCAGGGGACGCTGCCCCTCCTGCGGCTCGAAGACCGGCCCGGCCGCCGGCCTGCCCGAACTGCTCACCGGGGCGTCCTTCGCGGCCGTCGCCGCCGCCGGAGCAAGTGGCTGGGCCGGGGCCGCGCAGTACTGGCTCCTCGCCTGCGGAGCCGCCCTGACGGTCATCGACCTCAAGGTCCACCGCCTCCCCGACATCCTCACCCTGCCCGCGTCCGCCGGCACCGTCCTGCTGCTCGGCGGAGCCGCCCTGGCCGGAGATCCTGGCAGCATCTGGCGCACCCTCACCGCGGCGGCGGTGGTCACCGCCGTCTACCTGGTCCTCGTCGTCGCCGGCATGGGCATGGGCGACGTCAAACTCGCACCCGCCGTCGGCGCACTCCTCGGCTGGTCAAGCTGGACCTCCGTACTCTGGGGCACCTTCGCCGGGTTCGCCCTGGCCGCAGTCACCGGCCTCGCACTGATCCTTACCGGGCGCGCATCCACGAAGAGCCGCTTGGCCTTCGGCCCGTACATGATCATCGGAGCACTCGCTGTCTCCATCATGAGCACCTGACTCGAACGCAGGCTGCCGCCCCAGCGGTCGATCGACTCATGAAGGCTCCAGGGAGCGACCCATACCGTTGCGGGCTCGTCGACGGATAGGTCCGGAGCACGACTCCGCCAGCGGCAACTCTCCGGTCGCCAATGCTGAGCGACTGCCGTTCTGACCGGGTGCCGTGAAATGCGGCTCAGGACGCCTCGAACTCCGCCGACGAGCCTCTCTGGACGCTGCGCAGATCCCCAAAGGGACAGAATGGCCCCCCTAGCAGCCGATCAGGAGATGCCTGGGCAGTTAGAGCCACCAGGGCGAGATAGGCCGCCACAGCGAATACATGCAGGTCAGGGGCCCTTTTCCCGTCCCTCAAGATGCCCACAAAAGGCATAAATCGGGCCCTGCGTCTATCCCTCGGCGAGAACCTTGCAAGGTGGTGTGCCGCCTATCACGCCAAGTCCTCAGCAAGCTGGTGATCTAGCGGTGTGACCGCGCGGCACACCCTTTGGCCTACTGGTCCACCAGCATGAAAGTGCACTAATGAGCGAGCGTGCCGCCCTCTCCACTAGACCGCCATGTAGCGTATCGAGATGCCATTCTCATGCTGTGCTTCCTGGCGTATGTGAGGGCCGACCAAAAGGAATCACTCTGTGCATATCCGATGGCGGGAAACAGGGCACTTCAACAGGCTGGTCCGACGGCCAACCTCAAGTCCCGCCGAGGTACCGACCCGTGAGTCGGCCATGAGGCCGACCCTGCGGACGACCTGATAACCGACTCGAAAGCCTTTCTTTGAGCCGCACGAAAGACAAACCAGCGAGCCTGCCATCGTGGCCAACAACTTGCACCACACTGGACCGTTCGAATGGTATGTCTGATGGCGGTAAGGGGGGCGCTTCGCAAGGCCGGTCCGGATACCTCCCCGCAAACCAACGGCAAGGCCACCCAGGAGGCCATCCCAGAGGCCTCCTTCGGAACTAGCCGGGAGTCTAAGCCAGGGGCCGCGCGAAGGGTCAACCGGAAGGACGCCTGGAAGTCCACCCGCGAGGCTGCCCCAGAGGTAAACCGAGGGGCCGGCCGCGGGTCTGGCCAATGAGTCAGTCGTCAGCCCACTTCTGCGGACGACCTGGCGACTAGCTTGAAAGCCTTTCGCCGAGCCACGGGACAGGCAGACCAGCGCGCCCGCCACTTCGTGCGACAACTTGCACTGCGCCAAACCACCCGGGTAGCTCCGCAGCTTGAGCGACAGATTGCCGACTGGTTCGCCATGCGACTTGGCAACATTCCGCCCAGCATGAAGGCCAGTCATCTGGCTGCTAACAGCGTCTACTTGGTTGCAAGCCGCTTGCCGCCATGGGGATGCACTCATGGCGCCGCCCTGAGGCCACGGCGAAAAGCGGACACGGAGGAATGCAATAGAGCCAGCACCAATGCACTTCCGCCGGTCTACACGTTGGGCGGCTGATCGTCTCCGCAACCGACCCCCGTTAAGACCATCCCGGTCGCAAGCGAGCTGGCCTCTCAGTTTGCTTGCGAGTTGGCCCGCCAAAGGGCCAGCTTCTGAGCAGCGCACTTGAAGGCCACCTAGCTGCAAGCGAAGCCATCGCAGTCGCACCACACCCGGCTTACCTACCGGCAAACCCGCCTGCGATCCACAAAGGTGCCAGCGAGCCCTCCTCGGATGACACACCCTAGGCACACAACCAGTGCCTACTTGCGAGCACCCCAACTGCTCAGCATCTGACCACACGCACAGCTGCCACGATGTCATGCACTGTCGCACCCCTACATGCATGCACCCAGTAGTGCAGCATCTCGCACCACCATCACACATCAGGGGCTTGCAAGTAGGTCTGCAAGTAGCTGTGCAAGTAGTTCCGACTGCTTGTTTGCGCAGGTGAGAGGCACTTGCCCAGACCGAAAGCGCCCTGTCAGCACCACTGCTTGGGATAGCCTCCAGCTCGCACCTAGGTGCACCACCGCTTGGACCTGAAGAGTGCCAAGCGATCGCTACCCGAGGGATGCTCAGCATCGAAGCAGGTGTCGACCACTGGGGCACTCCAGCGGAGACGCCGAGAGAGGTATCTGCGCGGCTGCCTGCGATGCCGAAGATCGTTGTGGCAACATGTTCAGCGACAGCCGCACTGCTCTGCTTCACGCCCTGCACGCTGCCCGCCTTCCCATGCTCGAACCATGTCCTGACCTGCGAGGAGTCTAATGCCGACGGATGTACTCCCCTACAGCTTCGCTCTAGCTGAGTATGACAAGGATGAGCCTCTGGACATCCCTTGGGAGGACCTCTGGCATGTCTACGTCTTCGCGAACGACAAGGGCGGCAGCGGCAAGACCAGCGTGACGGCGAACTTCGCGCTCATGCTGATGCGGTACCTGAAGAAGATGGGACAGGAGCCCCGGATACTGGCTCTCGACATCAACGGTCAGGGAAACCTGGCGATCCACGAGTTCGGCGTCGACAAGAAGTATCTGGACGAGGGCGAGGCTCTGGTCGAAGCCTTGCGCAAGGGGACGCCGCTCAAGCCGGTTCCGGTACGCCCTGGCCTTGACCTCATTGTCGGCGGTCCGAAGATCGAGGAGTTCGTCACCGACGTCTACCCGAGGCTGCGGTCCGCCTTCACCAAGAACGCAGACCTGAGGCTCCTCCAGTGCCTTCTGCCGATCGCCGGTGACTACGACTTCATCCTGATCGACCTCCCGCCGGAGAACCCGGTGATGCAGCGCCAGGGTCTGGCGTGTAGCCGCTGGGTGGTCATGTCGACGAAGACCGACCGAGGTTCCCTCGACGGCACCTTGACAATCAAGAAGCACTTCGATGAAGCGCGCAGAGTCAACCCGCTGCTCACGATGCTGGGCATCATCTTGTTCGCGACCGGCCGCAACTCGACCCTGATCCACAAGAAGGCTTCGGACTACCTTCGGAAGATCCTCAAGGGCGGCTATCACGGCTTCGACCGAGTCATTGGGCACAGTGAGCTGGTGGCGAGCCTGTCCCGGGACGACGAGCACCCCTTGGTTGAGCTCTTCGACCAGTACTCCGGCGGAGCGAAGCTGCCCGACACCATCCAGTCCGTGTACGACGACTACGAGACGCTCTGCCGACAGATCCTCCAACGAACCCAGGAGGTACGGGCGATCATGGAGCGTCCGATTGAAGAGGAAGCTGACGCCTGATGACTGAGAACGCCAATGCCGAAGCCGAAGCAACCGGTGACGACGACACCTACAACGTGCCCAACGTTGCGGCGTTGTCCGGCCGGCGCAGCGGCGCGCGGTCCGCGGAGCGTCGTACCGAGCAGCGCCAGGAGATGACCGACGAGGACCTCGCGGGAGGCGGCGCTGCGGTCCGCGTGGCTTCGCGGCCTCACGTACCTGAGTCGATCGACGAGGAGCCGGAAGAGGAGCCGGAAGAGGGGCCAGAAGCCGGCGACAAGCCTGTCACCATCAACGTCAGTCCCACCGTGGACCGTCGTCTTAAGGCCTACCGCAATAAGACCGGTCTCACCAACCTCGAAATCGTCTGGGAGGCCGTTGAGGCAGCTGAGAAGGAGGGCTGGAAGACGGTTGTCGCGACTGCGGTCCCGCCGGCCAAGACCCGACGGTTCGGGGTCCGGGCGAGCCAGACCCGCTACGCGGGGGTGGGAAGCAACTCGGTGTACACGCGCATGACGCCCGAGGAGCGCAACGAGCTCCGGCGCCTCGTCAAGGTCGCCGGAGTTCCTGATCGCTCGAAGCTGATCGCTATCAGCCTGAACTGGCACTTGCCTGGTACTGCGGACAAGCCCGCCTGATGTGATGGCTTGAAGGGCACGGGGGAGACCCCGGCTACGGGGGAGGACCCTCTAGTCGGAGGTCTCCCCCGTGCTTTTCCCGAGCGCAACCAGTTGCAGACCCACGTCAGCCGGGGTGGTTCAGGAACGCCGACGCGGCTATCTCCGCGGTGATGGACGCGGCCCTCCTGGCCACCCCGTCCATGTCCGCACGGCGGTCTTCCAAGAGCGGCATATACGCCGTCAGGTGGACGGGGCCACGCGCTGAGCGAGCGAATGGACGACCGTGAGGAGGGCCGACGGGTCCGGAGGCGCTCTCGGTCGCCAAGGTCGAAGGCACCGCCCGCCAGGGCTTTCCAGAGGTACCCCACTCTCCTCTGCGGGGGGAGGGATCGTTTTGAGCGAGGAGGACCGCGGGTGGTCGCGTAGCCCGGCACCGCGCGAAAGCCATGCGGCGGGTCTTCTCCTGGAGCCTCAGAGCCGGGAACCCGGCGGATCCACGTCCAGTTCGAAGCGACGTGAGACGCGCGGTGGGGCTGTCCAGGGCGTGCAGGTAGCCCCTGCGGGATGCTGAGTGTCGCTGGGCGGGACCTGGGAGTGGCAGGAAGGCCTGCACTGGGCCACCGACGAGGTTGACGGGCGGCGGCAGGAACCTTGGCGTGAGAGGGCGCGGGCTTGCGTCGGATCGCCTACGCGGTGGACGTGGGACTGGGCGCTCACCGCGTGTGCCCACTACGCAGTGTGACCCTTTCCTTTAACGCGCGGTCGTCGCGGTTAAAGGAAAAGGGTCACAGGGGGCTAGCCGTCCTCCGGTACGGTCGAGATCAACCGCCGAAATCAGATGTGGGCGTCCAACTCAGGCAGCTCCCACTTCGTATAGGTCAGCCGGCGCTCCGCGCCATTGATCAGGTCAAGCACGTCGGTCCCGAGGTAGGCCCGAGCGCCTCGTTCGACCTCCTTCACCTGAACAATCCCTGCACCAGCCAGCTCTTCCAGGGCACTTGAGGCTGAGACGAAGGAGATCCCGAGAAGGGACTGCGCTGCCCTTGCCGTAACGATCGGGACTCCAGGAAGTTGCTCCATCAGCCTGACGACTGCCGCGCCCTTCCGAGGCTGCCCTCGCCGGCCCAGGCTTGCCCTGTGAGCTGCGAGCTTTGCGTCCCAGGTCTTCCGCATCTGGACCAACTCGTCGGTGAACCGCCGAGCTTCGGCGACGGCGTCACGAGTTGCTGCGAGGAAGACGCGAATCCATGCCTCTCTGCCGGCGGCCGCTGAGGGGCTGTCTGACTCACCCACATAGCGGTAGGCGTTCAGGCCGCCGATGTACTCCCGTGCGTGGGCGAGGAGGGACATCGAGATCGGCAGGACATGGCCGACGGCCAACCCCTGCCTAGCGAGCACTGTGTGGATCAGCGCTCGACCGGTTCGGCCGTTGCCGTCGGTGTAGGGGTGAATTGTCTCGAACTGTGCGTGGACGAGGGCTGCTTGCACTAGGGGGAGCGGGTGATCCTCAGAGACGAATGCCGCCAGATCAGTCATAAGCTCTTCCACTGCCCCTGGAGCCGGTGGCACGTACTCGGCTCCGTGAGGACTGTAGGCGTTGCCGCCGACCCAGTTCTGCACTCGCCGAAGTTCGCCCGAGAGCTCTCCCTGCTCGGTGTCGACCATCAGTGCGGCCTGGAGGTCGTTGATGTCCTGAACCGAAACGCTCGGGGTCTCGGTGAGAAGCGACACCGCCTTCCGGAGAGCAAGGACGTTGTTCACCACCTCACGGGCACCATCACTGATCCCCTTGTGAGCGCGCGGGTCGTCGGTGGCCTGGATGGCGAGCATCATCTCCAGATGCGCGACCGCTCGGGCTGATGCGACGACCCCTTCGATGCGAGAGGAGGCGACGGCCTCCGAGCGAAGCAGGAAGCGGGCCAGCGACTCCAGGTGCGGGCTCGTGGGAGCAGCGTCGTTGAACGATCGGACTAGCTTGTCGACCGCGGCCACCTCGGCGCCTAGTTCTGCGGACAGCGCGATGGATCGGCCTTGAAGCATGTCTGGCATGTACGCGCCGAACGATCGGGCAGCCTGATCCTCCAGGCCGGCCGTCGCGCCAGGCCCCGATTGCCAGTGCTGCTCCGAATATCCTGCCACCAGACACGCTCCAAAGGTTCAGCCTCAGCGAGATCCGTTTAAGGATAGTGTGTTCCCCGTGATGTTTGGTGTGTTGCTTAAGGGTGCCGGGGCTAAAGCAGTCACGGCCCGGGCCTTCATGGTCTCCGCGGCAGCCTCACCGACCTCGCAGTTCTCTCCGGCCCGTCGGGCAAAACCATGCCGCAGTAGCGCTAACGCCTCGCCCACAGCGATGGTCACCGAGTCGGTAGCAAGTGGTCGGGAGAACGAAAAAGGCGACCGTCAGGTCGCCTCCCGGGCGGCTCAACCGAGCCGCCCATCACTCGGGGCCCACCCGAGCTCTTCACATGTTCACTTCATCAAGCCGACCCAGTCGGCCGTTCGTCGTGTCCTGCGGGGCCAACCGCTGGCTACGACACGGGAGGGGTCCAACCGCCACTGACCTGACCTGAAGCCGCTTTCGCGCGGCCGACGCTCTCACCCCCGCTGACCAGGCATCTTCGGAAAAACGGTCAAGCGGTCGGTTGCGTTGTGCCCACATCCCTATGCAGTTCTGGAGCAGATCATAGCCGCCAGCCATAGGGCTAGTCCCGTATTGCCAAAAAAAGGCTCGCCCGAGCCGCGCATGGACGATGCCCAAAATCGAACAGAACAGTTCAAATCCCCCATCCCTCGACGGGGGGCTCCGCGCGGGCGCCTCGCCTCCGCGAGTACCGACCCGACCACTCTGGATGAGCCGCTCAGGCTCCTCCCGCGTACCCGGGAGCGGATCTCCGGCGCGTTTGAAGTCCTGTTGGCGGATCGCTCGATTCATCAACGCCCACCGGTTGAGGCCCTGTCCGCAGTTGTCCTGCTGGCGAAGTCGCCGGCGGGGGAGTCGCGATTGGAGTTGACCGCCGGGGAGTTGGCACGGTGGTTGGGGGTGTCGGAGTCCTACGTCGACCATCGGGTGCTGCCGGCCCTTCGGGACTCGGGTGCGGTCTCGACCGAGGTGATGACGGCGTCGGTCGAGGGCGTGCGTCGGGTGACCGGCTTGCAGTGGGAGTTGTTGCCGCTCTCCGCCGCCCTAGCGCGGTGCTCTGCTCCGTTGATCCTGGAGAAGCGCGAGTTGGCGGTTCTCCTGGCGTTGTGCGAGCGGCTGTTCGCCCCTGGATGGGCTCCGGTGGGTAAGCGGGAGACGCCACCTGGGCTGCTCGGTAAGCGGCGGGGTCGCGGGGCGGCAGCCGAGCGTCTCGCGCTACTCCGTCTGGTGCTGGCGGCGCGGCCGGATGGCCGCGTGCCCTTGGTGGGCGGGGCGGTGGCGGCCGGGTTCGATCGGGCGGATGCGACGGTCGCGCGGCTGATCGGCCGCCCGTTGGTGGAGGCGGCCCAGGTGGTGGACGGGCTAGTCCGGCAGGGGTTGCTGAAGGTACCGGGCCGCGGTGCGCCCGACACACGGCTGAAGATCCTGGTGCCGGCGGTCGCAGCGGCACACGGGCGTTCCCAGGCAGACCTGGAGGTCGTCCCCGAGCAGTTCCCGCCGGGCGTCGACGAGGACGTCGAACCTGCGGGTGCTCCGTCGGATGGCCGGGGCTCGGTGTGCACGCAGTGCTCGGGCTCGTTGGAGGACGAGGACCTGTCGGGGCCGGGGGAGGGCTGGCTCCAGGGCGGTTTCTTCGACGTCGTGGACGGTGATCTCGTCGATGCGGATGGTGCACTCAGGGGTCAGGATGTTCCCGAGGCAGCGAAGGTAGGGGATGAAAGTGCCTCTGACCTGGGGGAACAGGCTGCTGAGGTGTCGGGTAGCGGCGCGGATACTGGTGCACCACTCCACGCCCACCACGCGTCTCAGGTGGTTGCTCTAGGTGGTTCTGGTGCTGCTGAGTTTCGCTTTTCCGGCGAAGCCGCATTGGGGTTCCCACCGTTGCCGGAGCGCGTGAGCGTGCGCGAGGACCGGCCCGAGCCCGGCACCGTTGAGGCCGACGAGCAGGTCGGTGGTTGCGGTGGCCCGCTTCGCGGGGAACAGCACCAGGACCTCGTCATCCAACGACAGGAGCAGAAGTCACCTGTCGGTGGTGCGCGGGTGCTGCTGCGGTGGTCGCTGCCCCGTGGGCTGGAACGGGTCCTGGCGCCGGTGCAGTGGCAGTGGGCCCGGATCAGGCATGCCGGTGGCCGCCGTCGAGTCCGGGCTGCAGCACGGGCCGAGCTGGTGCGCCTGGCCGGGATCGTCGGCGCGGAGCAGGCCCCGGTGGTGCTGGCGGAGCGCCTGGAGCGCCGGTTGGCCGCGCAGTTCGGGCAACCGGTACGGGATCCGATCGGCTGGCTGCTCGGCCGCGGGTTGCCGCAGCGGGCCGAGTGCTACGCCCAGGCATGCGATGACCGGGTGCGGATGGACACCGGCCGGGTCTGCCCGTCCTGCGAGCTGCTGGTCGAGGACCGCCGGGCGCTGCGGCACCAGGTCGCACGGTCCGTCACCGAGCAGCTGCCCGGCCTCGCGCTGGAGGAGTTCCGGGCGGAGGTGGAGCGGCGGCTGAGCCGGGAAGTTGCCCGGCTGGCGGCCGAGGAAGCCGTCCGCCGGGAGCGCGCGACGGTCGAGCGCGCCCGGCGTGAGAAGGCGTGGGCCCGCCAGCGGGACGAACAGGCGTCTGCGCAGGCTGAGTTGGCGGCCCGGCCGTGCGTGGAGTGCGGGGTGCCGGAGGCCGGTGGGCTGTGCCTGATCTGCTCGGAGACCCGGACGACGCGCCAGGCCTTGGAGTCGGCCTCGGAGTTCGCAACCGTTGCGGCCGGCCTGGTGGACGTCCCGGCCGCCACGGCCGACCTGCTGGGCGTGTGCCGGGCGCGGCTGGAGGCCGAGGCCGAGCAGGCGGGGGAGCGGTGGCGCGGCCAGGGGCTGCCGGAGGCGGCGGTGGTCTGGCAGCTGCGGGAGCTCGTCGAGCAGCTGGTGGCCCGGGAGCGCGCGCTCGCGCTGGAGGCCCTGCTTCGCGGCCCGCAAGCGAGGTCCGAGGCTGACCGGGTGGCCGGGATCGAGCGGGCCCGGCATCGCGGCGAGCCGGAGGTCCTGGCCGCGGCCGACGAGGCGGCCAAGCGGTGCGCACAGGCCCTGCTGGCGCAGCGGCTCGACCAGGTCCGCGCCGAGGTCCAGGCCCCGTCCCAGCCCCCAGTCGGGGGCTGGCGGGAGCGGATGTCCCAGTACGCGGCCCGGCCGCTGGAGGGCGAGACCCTCCCGGCACCGGTGCGGCTGGCCCGGGAGGCGGTGAGCGCGGCGTGAGCAGCGGACTTGAGCTCGCCATGCGGTGCGCAGGCAGGGGTTGGTGGGTCCATCCGCTGCTGCCCGGATCGAAGCGCCCGGCCGGCAACTGCCCCCGGTGCCGTCCACCCACGCCCGGGGGCCGCCCGCCCTGCGGGTTCCCCGACCTGGGCGCCGGCGGCTGCGGCTGCCTGGCAGCGGGACGGTACTGCCACGGGGTACGGGCGGCGACGACCGATCCGGAACTGATCCGCCGCTGGTGGCGCGGCCGCACCTTCGCCGTCGGCGTAGCCACCGGCCCGTCCGGTCTCGTGGTCGTCGACCTGGACGACCACCACCCCCTGTCGGAGCGCGAGTTGGTGCTGCCCGGCATCGACCTGGCCGCCGTCCCGGAGGCGGACAGGGTGCGCACCGGGGTGGACGTGCTGGAGCTGCTGTGCCGGGTGCGGCGCGCCGAGAGCCTGCTGCACGCCCCGCCGACGCTGACAGTGCGCACCCCGGGCGGCGGAGTCCACCTCTGGTACCGCGCCGGCGGAGCCCGGTTCACGCAGGGCGCCGGCCGACTGGGCTGGCAGATCGACGTCCGGGCCGGCTGGTCCACTGCCGTCGCGCCCACCACCAGGACCTCAGCCGGCTGCTACCAGGTCACCGGCCCGGAATCCGAACCTGCCCGATTCCCGCGTTGGCTCGCCCTCGAGCTCACGCGCGTCGGCCTTCGCTCCCGCGACCCCGCCGCCCCTCCGCCGACCCGAATCCGGCTTCCCCGCCCCGCCGCGCGGCACCGGCCGCACGACGCGGCCGCGTACGCCGCCGCGGCACTGCGCCGGGAGGCCGAGACCGTCGCCAGCGCCCGCTCCGGCCGCAACGACCAGCTCAACCGCGCCGGGTTCCGGCTCGGCCAGCTGGTCGGCGCCGGGCTGCTGGAGCTCGACGAAGTCCACCAGGCCCTCACCGAGGCCGCCGCGCTCGCCGGGATCGACCCCGGCGAAGCCAAGGCCCAGTCCACCCTCCGCCGCGCACTCCAGGCGGGCATGCGCTCGCCGCGCACCATCCCAAGCCCCGGAGCACGGCCATGACCGACCTGACCACCCGCGTGACGCTCCCGGTCCCGGCCGGCGAACCCCGACCCGCCCGCCCGGCGCCGACCGCCGAGCAGGGGGAGTCGACGGCCGCGGCACCGGCCGAGCAGCAGAGCACCGACCGCGGGCCGAAGCTGTCGCAGTCCGACGTCCTGCTCCACCTGGGCATGGACGAGTACGTCCTGGTGCGCTGCGACCAGACCGCGTACGCCGTCCCGGCCGAAGGACCGCCGATCGCCCGCCCGCTGCGCGCCGCCGGCGGCTTCGGCGGAACCGGCAGCCTGCGTCAACTCCTCAACCGCTCCTACGTCCTGCGCACCGGCCGGGCCCCCTCCCAGGGATGCCTGACGGATGCGATCGCCTCCATGGACGCCCTCGCCCTGGACGCCGAGGAACGGCTGGTCTGCCTGCGGATCGCCCCCGACCCGGCCGACGAACAGGTCACCTGGCTCGACCTGGGCCGCTCCGACGGGCTCAGCGTGTGCATCGAGCCGGGCACCTGGTCGGTGACCACCCCGCCCGTCGGCGAGGGCCCGCTCTGGCGGCGCACCCGGCTGACCGGCGAGCTCCCGCTGCCCGAACGCGATCCGGGCGGCTGGCGGGCCGGGCTGGGGCTGCTGCGCGAGCTATCCGCGCTGGCCGAGCCGTCCTGGCGGATGGCTGTCGCCTGGCTGCTGGCCGGGCTTCGTCCGGACATGCCCCGCCCCGTCGCGTACTTCAACGGCGAACGCGGCACCGCGAAGACGACATCCGCCCGGCAGCTGCTGCGGGTACTCGACGGGATCCGTGCCGAGGTACGCAACGTCCCGCGCTCCGAGGACGACGGCGCCGTCGCCGCGTCGGCCGGCTGGACCATGGGCCTGGACAACATCCATGGCATTCCCCAGTGGCTGTCGGACTTCCTGTGCCGCACCGTCACCGGGGCCTCCGTGGCCAAGCGGGAGATGTACACCGACGACGACGTCACCTCCTGGGCCTATCAGCGCCCGGTCGTACTGACGGGCATCGACGTCGGCGCCCTCCAGCCTGACCTCGCCGAACGGCTGCTTCCCTTCACCCTGGAGGCCATCGACCCCAAGGCCCGGCGTAGCGAGCACGATCTGTGGCGCAGCTACCGGGCCGCGCACGGCCGCATCCTCGGCGGCCTGCTCGAACTGGCGGCCGCGGTGTGGGCGCGCCTGCCCGACGCGGCCGACCAGCTCGACCAGAAACCGCGGATGGCCGACTGGGCCGAACTGCTCTGGGCCCTGGACGCGGTCACCGGCTGGGACACCCTGGCCACCTATACCGGCGCCCAGGAGGAGATCACCGACGACGTCATCGACGCCGACCCGGTCGCCACCGCCCTCACCCGCTGGGCCAGCGTCACCAACACCACCAAGTGGCAGGCCACCACCGGGCAGATCGACAACACCCTCCGACCGCCCGGCCCCCTCCCCGACACCTGGCCGAAGACCACCGCGCTGCTCTCCGCCCGCCTGACCTCCCTCGCCCCCGCGCTGCGCCAACGCGGCATCGACATCCGCAAACTGCCCCGCACCGGCAGCGGGCGAGGCTTCCTGATCACCCTCACCCCCGCCCCGGACCTGCGCACCTGACTCGACACCCGCTCGCCTGACGCAACCAGGACCCCACACCGCTCACCTCCCACCTGCCGTCGCCACCCGGACGCGCGGGCCGTCCGCATTCCCGGACGCCGTCGGAACGCCGACCCAGGCCGGCAGGAGCCCCTTCTCCATCGGTCGGCACCGCGGAGCCCGCCAAGGAGCCGGGGCCCCACCGCCAGGACCGTCCCGTCGGCTCAGGTCGGTTGCCGAATCCGGCAGACGGTGACGCAGAGGTGACGCCGCCCGTGACGCACCCAGCGCCCGGCCTGTAGTGGCTTTGACCTGCAAGTTCTTGTGATCTGCCGTGCGGCTATGACGCTGATGACGCTCTCATACCCCATCTCACTGAGAGAAAGGAAAAGAGAAGTAGGCGAGCCGGAGACATGGTGCGTCAGAGCGTCATCAGCGTCTGCCGCCCGCCTGTCCGGAAGAAAAACCACAGGTCAGCGCAGCAACTGGGCGAACACTCCAGCGTCACCTGGCAGCGTCACCGGGGGTTGTCTGCGTCACCAGGCGGCGCGGAGTGCCGAGGCCCGGCAGCGGCGGCTCCAGACTCCGACCTCTCGGCGGAGGACCGCCGGCGCTACGCTTTCGACCCGATGGTGCGCGAGGGCTGGGCACGATGGTCGGGGTGCTCGGGGCCAGCGTGCGGACGCTGTGGTGGCGGCTGCGGCGCGCGACCGCGGAGCTGCTGCTCCTCCTGGGCGCCCTCCACCCGGCACTATCGACACTATGACCTCGCTGCTTCAGGCCACCTCTCAATGGACGCTCACCGCCGTCCCGTACGGCACCGTCGACGCCCGTGCCCTCACCCGGGCCCTCCACCAAGAGCAGCTGGCCACCTACGGCAGCGCCGACGACCTCGAGGCCACCGATTGCGCGGAATTCGACGCACCGCACGGCCAGTTCCTCCTCGCCCGCCTCGGAGACGGACCGGCTCTGGCCTGCGGAGGCTGGCGCACACTCAGCCCCTCGAGAGCGGAGATCAAGCGGATGTACGTGGCCCCGGCCGCCCGCGGGCAGGGGCTCGGCCGCCGGATCCTCGCCGCTCTCGAACAGGATCTGCTCGGCCGCGGCCACATCGAGGTCCTGCTGGAGACCGGCGTCCACAACATCGCGGCTCTCGCCCTGTACGCCGCCTTCGGCTACGCACCGGTCCGCTCCTACGTCCCCGGGCGCAACCCCGACATCAACCGGGCGCTGAAGAAGGCCGTCCTGCAACCGGTGGCGCCGCACCCGCTCACCGGCCTGCCTACGTAGTCCCGGCCCGCATCGCATTCGTCCGGCGGCCGAGGTAGACGATCACCGGCCAGGGGCCGACGCTGCGGATCTTTGCTCTGCCAGGATGGCCGCATGAAGTGGAACGTCGAGGTAGACATCCCCGGGATCGGCCCGCGCATGCTGACCGTCGATCAACCCAGTGCGTCCGACGCCCTCGAACACACCAAGTCACGCGTCAACGACATGTTCCTGCAACTGCCCTCCGGGATCACCAGCTACACCGTCGCGGTGTTCGAACCGGGGCACCGCAAGGGAGACGCGTCCGTCTGCGCCGAGCGCATCACCCTGGTGACGGCGACCGAGCCTGCTCGCGGCTGACGAACAGCGTGGCGGCGCCAGCGCCGCCACGCCGGCCAGGAACCGAGGAGGTCCCGCCGACGGGGGATGCGGCGGGACCTCATCCCTGACGCTACGCCGCAGGCCACCCTGGGGTCCACCAATTCCGCGCGTTGGCCAGCTCGAAGGCTGGCCTGCCAGGCTGAGGGCAGTCACGGCGGGATCCTCAGCTTGCGCCTTCTTCGCGCTCCGGCGGCAGGAGAAATCTCTGGATCTCCGTCATGCCGGGCGTGTAGCCGTCGGAGGTGTCCACCAGCAGGGTCGGGGCGTCCAGGCTGATGGGGACGAACTGATCGGGGTCGTACACGCCGGCGTCCATGTCGGCGAGCAGGGCCTTGTCGCCGTGGGCGACCCGGTGGCTGTCGGTGCGGGCGCGGTCGGTGATGCGCCGGGCGATGATCGAGGCGGGGGTGGTGCACCGGATGATCCGGAGGTCGGCGAACGTCGTGAGCGGCTCCAGCCCGGGGCGCCAGAGGCGGTCCTGGAAGGCGGCTTCGGCGACGACGGTCGAGCCCGCCCGGAGGAGGACCGTGATCGTTGCGAAGAACGCTTCCAGTGCCGGGACGTTGAGTGGATCGTTGCCGTCGGGGTCGTGACCCGGATGGTTCATGGCCAGGCCTTGCTTGATCTCGTCACGCAAGATCGCGGGGCAGCCCAGGTGCCGGGCGAGCTCCTTGGCGAGGGTGGTCTTGCCGGTCGCAGGCGGGCCGCTCACTACGGCCAGGGTCGGGGTTCGGACGGGCACGGGTGGACTCCGAGAGTGGTCGTTGCGGCAGCGGATTCGGACTTCAGGTGCCATTCCGGAAGACATGGTGCTTAAGGCCTACCGCAGAGCGCGGTCACGGACCAAGTAACCACGGTGGAAAGACTGGTACTACCCCTGCGGGAGCCGTACAGGCATATTCGCGCTGGCTCGATCCTTGTGGCTACTGTGTCGCCGCGAAGCCCATGTGGTCTCGTGGGAGAGGACCAGATCCGGACGGCGAGCATCGCCGCCATGGACGAGCACGGAGCCCGATAGCCATGCGAGCACCCTGGTGATGCTGGGGACGAACGGCGAAGGCCATGTCCCGATCGGACATCGTGTCGCCCTGTGGCGGCACCGCCGCGGTGTCACGGTGACCGAGATGGCGTCGTCCTCCAGCCTGACGGAGCAGCTGATCCGGAACGTAGAAGCCGAAGTCGACTGGGTGGACCGGCATCGTGTCCTGTACTCCCTGGCAGCCGGGCTCCGCTTGGACCCGACCGAGCTGACCGGCCAGCCCTATGAACCTCACGGGACGCAGCACGGCGTCGTTCGTGCCGCGGCGTGGCACCTTCGCCGCCACGTTGTCCAAGCGGGTCCCCGTACGAGGGGCCCCGCCCGGGGCCTGGAGGAGCTGCGGGCCGGTGCCGAGGACCTCCGGGCCGCGCAGGCAGCCGGAGACGAGCACGCGCTGGCACTGCGCCTACCCGCGCTGCTTGAACTGGCAGACAGGGCGTGCGCCGAAGGGGGAGAGGGATCCGATGCGAGAGCTGCGCGGACCGTCGCCTACGTGGCCGCGGCAGGCCTGCTGCGCCGCCTGGGATACCGGGATCTGGCGTGGAGTTTCCTCCACTGCGCCGGCCCAGGCGCTGATGGAGATCATCTTGTGGCGTCCGAGGAGATACGGCTGCTGACGAGCATGGGGCTGCCGGAGACGGCCGCCGACCGCGCCACGCAGCACCTCCCCACGGCGCTGTCCGTCGAGCTGCTGTGCGCGGCAGCGCTCGCCCACGCGACAGCAGGCCGACGGCACCAAGCCGAGGCCCTCCTCGGCCAGGCCGGCGACCGTGTCGGCGGTGAGGTGGAAGCCGCGGAAGTCGCGGTGGCGACGGCGGGAAGCGCGATGCAGTTCGGGGTGCTGGACGAGGTCCTGGACCTGGAGGCGGCTACCGCGTTGATGCCGCCGGCCCGGCGAGCCGACCTGCTGCTCTTCGGGGCAGAGGCCCGGGCAAGAGGCGCGGACCCCGACCGGGCCGCCGAGAGCCTGGCCGCTGCTGAGGACGTGGCCCCGCTCTACATCAGGCTCGACCCTCTGGCCCGCGAGCTCCTTCACGCTCTACGGTCCTGCGCCCGGGACACGAACGGCACCGGCCTGCTTGTACGGATGGCCGACAGCTTCGGGATGAAGTGAGGTCACCGCTTTCGGGGAATGCCCGCACACGCGGGGCCGACCTGGCCTAGCCTATGGATCTTCGGGACGTGGGGCAGGCGATCATGGACGAGCAGCAGTCACATCGGGCCGCAGCGATCGGCTCCAACCTGCGGACCCTGCGGCGCCAGCGCGGAGTCGGCCTGAAGAGCCTGGCGCAACAGACCGGGATCTCCCAGGGGTACCTCTCCATGGTGGAGAACGGGCACCGGTTGCTCGACAGCCAGATGTTCATCGACTCCATCGCCGACGTCTTACGGATCTCGCCCACCGAGCTGACCGGCCAGCCGGCCGCGCCGATGGACCCGCCCAGCAGTGCCGCCCACGCGGCGATTCCCGCGCTCAGACTCGCCCTCATGGGCCTCGCCCTCCCGGCAGCACACGGCGAGCGGCTGCCCGAGGACCCTTTCCCGTTGCTGACGGCCCGCGTCGCTCGAGCCAACAACCTCTACCACGCCTCCGAATACGGAACGCTCGCGGTCGAACTGCCCGCCCTGCTGTCCGATCTGCGCGCAGCGGCCGATGCCCGGCACGGCTACGCTCGCCGCCGGCTGCTGCAGTTGCTGGCCGGCGCGTACCACCCGGCGTGCGTGCTGCTGCTGAAGTACCTGGGCTACCCCGATCTCGCCTTCGTCGCGGTCACCCGTGCCGCCGAGGTGATCGCCGAACTCGAGGACCCGCAGTACACGGCTCTGTCGGATTTCTTCACCGCCCACGTGCTGCTGGCGGTCGGCAGCCCGGATCAAGCCCTGCTGCGCGCGGCGGCGGCCATTTCGTCCCTGGAGGCGCAGTTGGGGTCCGGGCGCGCCCCGCAGGCATTGCTCGGCGAGCTCCATCTGATCTCGGCCACGGCCATCACCCGCGACAAGACCCGCGCGGGCGAGGCCCGCCGCCTGGATGCTGCAACCCACCTTGCCGAGGCGGAGCGGCTTGCCCATCGGACCGGCGAGACGCGCGATTGGCATCTCAACTTCGGTCTGATCAACACCGCCATCCACCGTGTGAGTCTGAACACCGCGCTGGGTCGGCACGGCGATGCCGCGGACGCCGGTGAGGGTCTTCACCCCGAGACGATCACGGCGCCGGGGCGGCGGATGGCCTACCACGCCGACCTGGGAAGGGCTTTGGCGCACATGCGGGGCCGGGAGGGCGACGCGACCCGCCAGCTGCTGCTGGCCGAGCAGGCCGGGCCGCAGCGGCTGCGGGTAGACCCGCTGGTGCGGGACTGCGTCACCTACCTCCTCGGGCGGCCGATGACCACGCACGCCCGCCGTGACCTGCGCGGTCTCGCCCACCGGGTCGGCGCCCTGAACTGAGCGGCCGCCAGCGGGCCCCTTCAGGGGTTCACCACCGTGAACCCCAGCCGTGAACGCGCGGCTACGTTCGGTTCCTACCCCAGACGGTGCCGGTCGATCGAGGCGCTCTTCCCGTGCGCTGGATCTCCCGGTCTCCTAGGGGGTTCGTGACGGCTGCGCTGCGCTTCCGGTCCGCGCGCGTGTCCGGCTGACCGACCGGGGATCGAAGGGGGAAGGCCATGCCTGAGCACACGCTCGACAACGCGCTGGCGCCAGTGAAGGACCTGCGGCGGCGGATCGGGGACCTGTCCCTGCGGCTGAGGACCTCCGGGCCGCTGAAGCCGGCCGAGCCGCGGTTCACCGACTTCGACAAGATCCGGCTGCCCGGCGGCGAGCTGGTCGGCCGTAAGAAGGTCATCATCATGTCCGGCGGCTGCAGCGTGCCGACGTGCACGATGTGCCCGTTCACCAACTTCAACAACTTCGGCATCGACGGCGCCGCCTCGTCCGAGAGCCTTCTGGACCAGGTCCGGCGCACCCTGGCGCGGACCGAGGGCGAGCCCGCCTACGAGGTGCTCTCCCTCTACAACGACGGGTCCTTCTTCGCGCCGCGCGAGATCCCCCGCGACGTCCAGGTGGAGATCGCCCGCCTGGTCGCGGCGGCCGGCGTCAAGCGCCTGGTGGTCGAGTCGTTGCCCCAGTTCGTCACCGGACCGGTGCTGGGCCCGTTCGTGGAGGCGCTCGGCGAGGTGCGTCTGGAGATCGGCATCGGTCTGCAGTCCGCGGACGTGCTGGTACGCGAGACGCTGGTGAACACCCGTATCTCGCAGAAGTCCTTCGAGCGGGCCTTGTCGGTGATGGCCGGTCTGGGCGTCGACCCGAAGATCTACCTGCTGATCAAGCCGCCGTTCCTGAGCGAGGGCGAGGCGGTGACCGACGTCGTCAAGTCGGTGGACTACCTGACCGGACTCGGCGTGAAGGGGATGACGCTGTGCCCGACGCGGGTGTCGCGCCACACGGTGGCGTGGGAGCTGTGGGAGGCCGGACAGTACACCCCGCCGAACCTGTGGACGGTCGTGGAGACGGTCCGCCGGGTCCACGAGCGGCTCGCGGTGCGGGTAGCGTGCGTGAACCTGCGCGGCAGCGACTTCGAGTCGGTCTTCCCCGACGCCTGCCCGGACTGCGCCGACGGTGTGGTGGACGCGCTGATGCGCTTCGGGGAGAGCGGCGAGGCGGCGGACCTGCCCGCGGACTGCTCCTGCCGGCCGCAGCTGAAGGTGGCCCCGCTCGACCACGCGGCCATCATCGCCCGCGCGGCGCAGCAGCTGAACGTGCTGGAGCGAGCCGGTGTCTGAGTCCGCCGCGGCGCCGGCCACAGCGGGGTTACCCCTTCGGCACCCGGAGAGCGGCTTTGCCAGTGACCCGCTCGGTGTCCTCCAGGAGGGGCACCGCCGAAACGGGCCGGTGTTCCGGATGCCGGTCGACGGCGTGGAGACGGTCCTGGTGGGCACCTGGGCCGGACTGGGCGAGCTGTTCGCGGCCGAACGCGGCCGCCTGGAGGTGCTCAACACGCCGCTGGTGCACGACCTGTTCGGCCGGGCGCTGTTCAACCTCACCGCGGAGCACCACGGCGAAGCACGCCGCCGGCTGCGTCCCGCGCTGTCCGGCCGGGCGCTGCCCGGCTACGTAGTGCCCCTGCTGGAGGTGATCGGCCCGACCGTCGGCCGGTGGGCGCTGCACGGCACCGCGGATCTACACGGGCAGGTGCGCGGGCTCACCGGCGCGATGAGCGCCCGCGTCCTGCTCGGTATCTCCCCCGGGGAGGCGGACGCGGCACGGTTCGCCGCCGCCTTCGAGGTGTTCGTCTCGGCGACCGGTGCGCCGCCGGGACCGGCCCGGTACGCGGACCGCCGGTACTGGGTCGGCCGGTCGGCCCGCCGGGAGCTGCACGCCCTGTTCGCCCGCCGTGCCGCTCAGGCCGCCGGGGACTCGGCGGGCGGGGCGGCGCTTGCCGGGCTGGTGGCGGCGTTCGCCGATGCCCCGGCGGCGGCTGGGCCGCTGGAGGACCATCTGCTGGCACTGCTGATCGCCGCGCGGGAGACGACGGCGAGCCTGCTCACCTGGTGCCTGGTGGAGCTGGCCGGCCATCGTGAGCACGCCGAGCTCGCGGCGGCCGAGGCCCGCGCGGTGGCCGCTGATCCCGGCCGCCTGGTGGCGCGCGGCGGGCTGCCGGTGCTCCGGTCGGTGCTCGCCGAGAGCCTGCGCCTGCACGCGCCGAACCTGCTGTCGATGCGGGAGGCGGTCTGCCCTCTGACGCTGGCTGGTCTCCGGATCGAGGCGGGAACACGGGTGGCCTACTCCCCGTCGGCCGGGCACTTCGATCCCGAGGTCTTCCCGCGTCCCCAACAGTTCCGGCCGGGCCGGTTCCTGGCCGGGCAGGCCAGCGCCTCGCGGCTGTGGGCGTTCGGCGGAGGCGCGCACGCGTGCCTGGGCCGGCCGCTCGCCGAGCTGATGGCCCTGGCCGTCATGGCCGGCGCCCTGCAGAAGGGGCTCCCCACCCTGCCCGCCGGCCCACCGGCCCGGATCACCTTCCGGCCCGCCAAGGCCCCCGTCGACCAGCTGCCGTTCGCCCTGGAGTCCGCTTCATGACCCGCATCCCGCCCGACGCACTTGCCGCCCTCCGCCAGGCATCCGCCCACCACGCGGCCGGCCGACGCAGGCTGCACCTGGTGCCCAGCGAAAACAGACTCAGCCTCGCCGCTCGGATCCCGCACCTGATGGACGCCGCCGTCCGCTACGCCTTCCCCGGGCCGAGGGACGGGGGCGAGAATTGGGCATGGCCGGGTCGCCAGGACCTCGTGGCTGTCGAGCAGGCAGCAGCCGTCCGGCTCGGCGCGCAACTGGGTGCGGACTTCATGAACCTCAAGCCCGTGTCCGGGGTGTCCGCGCTGACCGCGGCGCTCTCGGCGCTGGCGAGACCGCGGGAGGTCGCCTACAACCTGGCAGAGCGCGACGGCGGCCACGGTTCGACCCGTTTCATCGGTACCCGCCTGGGCCTGCAGATGAAGAACCTCCCCGTCGACCCGGCCACCTGCACCCTCGACCTCGACGCGCTCGACCGCCTACTCGGCACCGGGCCGCGCCCGGAACTGGTGTACCTGGACGCGTTCATGTGCCTGTTTCCCATGGACCTTCAGGGACTGCGGGAGATCGTCGGCCCCGACACGGTGATCCACTACGACGCCTCGCACACCCTGGGCCTGATCGCCGGCGGCGCCTGGCAGAACCCGCTCACCGAGGGCGCCGACAGCCTCGGCGGTTCCACCCACAAGACCTACCCCGGCCCGCACAAGGGACTGCTGGCCACCAACGACGCCGCCCTCGCGGCGCGGCTGGACGAGCACGCCTCGCACTTCGTCTCCCACCACCACCCGGCCGACGTCGTCGCCCTGGCCGTAGCCGCCGCCGAGATGGACGCCCGCGGCCCCGCGTACGCGCACGCCACCGTGGCCAACGCCCGGCGGCTGGGCGCGGCGCTGGCCGGGCGCGGGTTCACGGTCTGCGGGGAGAAGGCCGGGTTCACCGACTGCCACCAGCTGTGGATCGACATCGCCCCGCTCATGGACGCCGAGGACGCCTCCCGACGGCTGTTCGAGGCCGGGATCGTCGTCAACGCGATCCCGCTGCCGCACATCACCGCACCCGCCGGGCTGCGCCTGGGCGTCCAGGAGCTCACCTGGGCCGGGCTGCGCGCGGACGGCATCGACGAACTGGCCGAGATCTTCACCGCGGTGCTCCGCGACGGCCGCGACCCGGCGACCGTCGCGCCCCGCACCCTGGCCCTGGCCGAGGCACTCGCAACGGACGCCGGGCCGGGGGAGCAGGTGCTGCGCGTCGCGCTCGCTGCGGCCGGGATCGGCGGCGCGGCATGATCCCGGAGCAGATCCCCGGCAAGGGCACCTTCCTCGGACCCATCCACACCACGACCACGTTCGAGATCCACCCGGACTGCCGGCACTTCGCCGGGGGGATGCCGTGCCGGTACTGGCGGCCGTGCCACGGCTGCCCCGACCGTGACCCGGTCGATCACCGGGTGCTGATCGTGATGCTCGGCCTGCTCGGGGACATGCTCATCGCCTCACCCCTGCCCAAGCGGATCCGCGACGAGCGCCCGGGCGCGCACGTCACCTGGCTGGTCGACGAGGCGAACGCCCCGATCCTGCGGATGAACCCGTACGTGGACGAGGTCCTCGTCCACGACTGGCAGGCCGCCGCCCAACTGCCCTCGCGCCGCTTCGACGCCGTGTACTCCTTCGAGCGGACCCCGTCGGCCGCCGCCCTGGTCGACCGGATCGACGCCGGACACAAGGCCGGGCTCGCCTACGGCGGCCCCCACCACGCCCTGTATCCGATGGGCGAGGCCGCGCTCCAGTTCTTCCGCCAGAACACCTGGAACGACTACCGCACCCTCACCAACGCGCAGACGTGGACGGAGCTGTACTTCGCCGTCGCCGGATACGAGTACGCGGGCGAGCCCTACGTCCTGGACGTGCCGCAGGCCGCGCGCCGGCGGGCGGCCGGTCTGCTCGGCGAGCGCACCGGGCCGCGGGTGTGCCTGAACCTGGGCGGCTCGCTGACCACGAAGCTGTGGCCCCAGAGGCACTGGGCCGAGCTCGCCGACGCACTGCTGGAGCACGGCGCGCAGCTGGCCCTCCTGGGCGGGCCAAGCGACCGGGAGGCGTGCGAGGCGCTGGTGCGGCACCTGCGGATGCGCGGCGCGGATGAGTCCCGCGTCGCGTACGCGCCGCTGTCGCTGGAGGAGGCGTCCGCGCTGCCGGGCCTGGTCGACGTGGTGGTCACCGGCGACAGCTTCGGCTTCCACCTCGCCCTCGCCCACGGCCGGCCCACCGTGCTGCTCCTCGGGCCGTCCAACGGCGCCGAGGTCATCCCCAAGCACGCCAAGGCCGTCACCGCGCTGCGCTCCACGCTGGCGTGCTCGCCGTGCGCCCACCAGGTCGAGTGCGGCGGCGTCGGCGGCTGCATGGACACCATCGACCCCTCCACCGTCCTCAAGGCGACCCTCGATCACCTGACCACCGCCTGAACCCGCTGCCCGGCACCCGGCCGGGCAGCGGGCAGCAACAGCGAGAAGGAGCCCACGTTGGCCACCGTGCTGGGCCTTGGCGGCCCGTACTACCACGACGCCTCCGCCTGTCTGGTCGTTGACGGCCAGGTCGTCGCCTTCGCCGAGGAGGAGCGCTTCTCCCGGCGCAAGCACCACAAGGACTCGCGCAGCTGCGCGATGGCCGCGGCGTACTGCCTGTCCGAGGCCGGGATCACCCTGGCCGAGGTGGACGAGATCGCGATCGCGTTCAACCCGTCCTGGCCCGAGCCGAGCGAGACGTGCACCGACGCCGAGCTGATCGCCGAACTCCTCGACCCCGCCCTGTTCGGCTATCACCGGCCCCGGCAGGTCACCGTGATCGAGCACCACCTCGCCCACGCCGCCTCCGCCTTCCACCCCTCCGGCTTCGCCGAGGCCGCCGTCCTGGTGGTCGACGGCTCCGGCGACGGCGTCTCCGCCACCCTCGCCCACGGCACCGCCGACGGCCTCAAGGTCCTGCAGCAGTTCCCGTTCAGCCAGTCCCTGGGCTGGTTCTACGAGACGGTCGCCGAGCACCTGGGCCTGGGTGACTGGACCAGCTCCGGCAAGCTCATGGGCCTGGCCGGCTACGGCAACCCCGACCGCTACCGGCTCGACTTCCTCACCGCCCGCGCCGGCGGCTACCACCTCGACCTCTCCCGCTACGGCATCCGCCCCGACGAGAGCGTCGAGGACCAGTACACCGACCTGCGCTACTACCGGCGCCTGAAGACCGCGTACGCCACCGCGTACACCGACCTCGGCATCCCGCCCCACCGCCGCGCCCGCACCTACACCGACGGCCGGATCATCCCCGACACCGGCTACAGGCCCGAGCACGCCGACCTCGCCGCCAGCGCGCAGCGTCTGCTGGAGCAGTGCCTGACCGAGCTGGCCCGCGAAGCCCTCACCGCCACCGGCACCACCCGCCTGTGCATCGCCGGCGGGGTCGGCCTGAACTGCTCCGCCAACGGCCGCCTCGCCGCCCTGCGCGGAGTGGAGGAGCTGTTCGTCCAGCCGGCCGCGGGTGACGCCGGCTGCGCGATCGGCGCGGCGCTCGAGGTCTCGCTGCGCCGCGGCGACCTCACCCTCCCGGGTCCGGCGATGACCACCGCCGCCCTCGGCCCCGCCTTCACCCCGGGCAGCATCCGCAGCGCCCTGGACGACTTCGGCCTGCCCTACCGTGACCTCGGCGACGATCTGGCGACTGCGGCCGCCGGGCACCTCGCGCTCGGGCGCACCATCGGCTGGTTCCAGGGCCGCATGGAGGCCGGGCCCCGCGCGCTCGGCCGCCGCAGCATCCTCGCCGACGCCCACGACCCCCGATCCCGCGACCACATCAACGACAGCGTCAAGAACCGCGAGTCCTGGCGGCCCCTGGCCCCGGCCCTGCTGGAGGAGACCGCTCCCGACCTGATCGGCACCGCAGTCCCGCACCCGTTCATGATCGTCGCCCGGCCCGCCACCGAAAGCGCCCGCCACCTGATCCCGGCCGCCGTGCACACCGACGGCACGCTGCGCCCGCAGACCGTCGCCCGCGACGACACCGACCCCTACGCGGCGCTGCTGGCCTCGTTCGCCGAGCAGACCGGCCGACCGCCCGCGCTGCTGAACACCTCCTTCAACCACGAGCGGGAGCCGATCGTGTGCGCCCCGCGCGACGCCATCGCCACCTTCGCCGTCGGCCCGCTCGACGCCCTCGCGATCGGCCCGTTCCTCGTCCGCAAGGACCGCCCGAGCTGACTGTCCGACACCGTCCGCTCACAGCCGGTACGTTGAGCCCGGCCCTGGCCATCATCCGCAGCAAGCGAAGGACCATTCCGCGATGACCAGCACGACCTCCGCCCCGAACACCACCGCTGAGAGGCTGCGCGCCGAGCACGGCCCGGCGCTCACCCTCGGCGACGACTGCGACCTGCCCGACGACCTCTTCATCGAGATCGACCACGGCGCCCACCTCACGATCGGCGACCGGGTCTCCATCCGCCGCGGCTCCACCATCCAGGTCCACCGCGGCGCCACCGTCGCCATCGGCCACGACGTCGCCATAGGAGAGCACACCTTCCTCTCCTCCATGGCCGGCATCCGCATCGGCGACGGCGCGGCGCTCTCGAACATGTGCGACCTGCACGACCACAACCACCGCACCCGCACCGCAGCGAACGTGCCCACCGGGCAGCTCCGGCCGTGGGCGTCCGGGTTCGAGGCGGCGCCCATTGTCATCGAGCCCGGCGCGATCCTCTCCAACAAGGTCACCGTCACCGCCGGCGTCCGCATCGGGGCCAACGCGCTGGTCGGCGCGAACGCGGTGGTCTCCCACAGCATCGCCCCCGACACCGTCGCCGCCGGCGTCCCGGCCGCAGTTCGCCGCACCTTCGACGGCGCCCCCGGAGCGCGGGAGGACCGCCGCACCCTGACCGTCGGCTTCTTCGGCACCTCGATCATGGAGCACCTGGAGGCCGTCAACGCGCAGATGACCAACCAGGCCGACCTGCCCGAGGTCGGCTCCAAGGTCACCGTCGAGGCCTGGGCCCAGCGGGGCTGGGTCCACCGCCTCGCCCTGTCCCTGCGCGCGGCTTGGCCGCACGTCGCCTTCGACGTCCGCAACCACGGCGAGGGCGGCGCCACCAGCCGTGACATCGCCGGCATCGTCGAAGGCGACCGGGCGACCACCGGCACCGACTACGACCTGGCCTTCCTCGGCTGTGGCATCAACGACGTGTGGCGCCGCTTCCAGAACCGGGTGTCGGAGGCGGTCGACCTCGACGAGTACACCCGCCACATCAACGCGATGCTCACCCAACTCGGCGGCTACACCCGCACGATCATCGTCGTGAGCGAGACACCGTTCGGACCGGTCGAGGACCCCGGCACCGTCACCGAGATGAACCTGGAGCTCGCCCGCTACAACGACGCCGCCCGCGCGGCCGCCGCCGCGCACGGCGCCCTGTTCCTGGATGTCTGGTCCCCCTTCACCACCGCCGCCCGGCACCTCGCCCCCACCGAGACCGAAGGTGAGAGCCCGGGCGGCCTGTGGAGCGACGGGGTGCACCTGACCGAACTCGGCGACACCGTCCTGCTCCAGCAGGCCGAGAAGCTCCTCGCCGAACACCGGATCGTCAACAAGCTCCTCGACTACCCGCTCCTGGAGCGCGACGCCGCGCTCGCCGCGTACGGCCCGATGTTCGCCCGCCACCGGCCCGCCGCGGCCGGCGCCTGAACCGCCGGGGCGTCCGGCGCTGGTCGGCCACCGCCGGGCGCCCCGGCACCACCCCCTGCCCGCTTCCTCCTCCGAAGGAGCTGCTCCGTGCCCCAGTCGGGCCGCGCACACATACAGGCGCTCACCACCGCACTGCCCCGGCTCGACACCGGCCGCCTCCGCTCCTGGGGAGGCCTGCTCGCCGACCGGCTGCCCGCCGGCGCCCGGCTGCTCGTCGCGGGCAACGGCGGCAGCGCCGCCGAGGCCCAGCACCTCACCTCCGAGCTCGTCGGCCGCTACCGCACGGAGCGCGCGCCGCTGTCCGCGATCGCGCTGCACACCGACTCCTCCTCGGTCACCGCCATCACCAACGACTACGGCGCGAGCGAGGTCTTCGCCCGGCAGGTCCGCGCCCACGGCCGCCCCGGCGATGTCCTGCTGCTGCTCTCCACCTCCGGCACCAGCCCCAACATCCTCGCCGCCGCCCAGGCCGGCCGGGAGCTCGGCCTCACCGTCTGGGCCCTGACCGGCCCGGCCCCCAACCCGCTCGCCGAAGCCGCCGACCAGGCCGTATGCGTGGACGCCGACCAGGTCGCCACCATCCAGGAATGCCACCTGGTCGCCGTCCACCTCCTGTGCGCGGCCGTCGACGCCCACCTCACGCAACCCGCCACCGCCACGGAGCCTGTACGCCGGCGACTGATCGTGGTCGGCGACGTGCTGCTGGACCGCGACATCACCGGCACCGCCGACCGGCTCTCCCCGGAGGCCCCCGTCCCGGTCGTCGCCGACACCCACTCCACCGACCGGCCGGGCGGCGCCGGCCTGGCCGCCCTCCTCGCCGCCCGCACGCCGGGCTGGCACGTCACCCTGGTGTGCGGCCTCGGCCAGGACGGCCCGGGAGCACGAGCGGGCACCCTCCTCGAAGAGGCAGGCGTCGACGTCATCAACCTCGCCACCAGCGGCACCACCCCGGTCAAGACCCGCGTCCGGGCCGCCGACCGCACCCTGCTGCGCTTCGACACCCCCACCGCCCCGCTACCGCTCGGCCCCCTGCCCGACCAGGTCCGCGCCCGCCTGGCCGAGGCCGCAGCCGTACTCGTCTGCGACTACGGGCGCGGCATCACCTCCCACGAGGACCTCCGCCAGGCCCTCACAGACGCGGCCGCCGGCCGCCCGCTGGTGTGGGACCCGCACCCCAAGGGCGCGGTGCCGGTGCCGGGGACAGCCCTGGCCGTTCCGAACGCAGACGAAGCCCTCCTCCTCACCGCGGACACGGGGCCCCGGGATCTCGCGGGCGACGCGGACCGGGCCGCCCGGCTGCTCTCCGCCTGGCCCGTCACCCAGGTCGCCGTCACCCGGGGCAGCCTCGGCGCGGTCCTGGTCGCCGACCCCGAGGCCCACCCCCAGGTCGTCCCGGCCCGGCCGGCCGCCGGGGACACCTGCGGCGCCGGCGACCAGCTGGCCGTCACCGCGGCCCTGATGCTCGGCGCCCGCCAACTGCCCTCCCACGCGCTGGCCCGAGCGGTCGACGCCGCCACCGCCTACGTTCGAGCTGGCGGCCCCGCCTCCCTCACCACATCGCCCACCACCGGACCCCTCGGTCCGCTGGAGCTGGCCGAGCGCGTACGGGCCCGCGGCGGCAGGGTCGTCGGTGCGGGCGGCGTCTTCGACCTCCTCCACGCCGGGCACCTCTCCCTCCTCGAACAGGCCCGCCGCCTGGGCGATGCCCTGATCGTGTGCATCAACGCCGACGCCTCCGTCCGCCGCCTCAAAGGCGACGACCGGCCTGTTGTCGACGAACAGGAACGAGCCACCCTGCTCGAAGCCCTGGACTGCGTCGACGGCGTTCTCATCTTCGGCGAGGACACCCCCGAGGAGATCCTCGGCCAGCTGCGGCCCGACATCTGGGTCAAGGGCGGCGACTACGCCGGCAGGCGTATCCCCGAAGCCGACCTCGTGGACAGCTGGGGCGGCACCGTCGTCACCGTGCCCTACCTGGACGGCAACTCCACCACCGCCCGCATCGACCGCCTCACCCAGCGGGCGGGCGCCCGATGACCACGCGAACCCGCGTCCTGGTCACCGGCGCCGCCGGCTTCATCGGCCGCCACACCGTCGCCGCCCTCCACCGTGCCGGACACCAGGTCACCGCAGTCGACCTGCGCCCCGCCCCCACCCACCTCACCAGCACCGCCCACTGGCTGCACGGCGACTTCGCCGACCCCGCCCTCCTGGCCCAGGTAGCCACTGGGCGCTACGCCACGATCGTCCACCAGGCCGGCATCAGCGACACCCGCGCCCTGGCGGGCCCCGAGCTGGACGAGACGAACACGGCCGGTCCGCTGCGCATGGCCGACGCCTGCCGCGCTGGCCGGGCCCGCCTGATCTACGCCTCCTCGCACTCTGTCTACGGCACCCTCCACCGCCACAAGCCGATCGCCGAGGACGCGGACACCGACACCACCCGCTGCTCCGGCCCCCTCAACCCGTACGCGGCGTCCAAGCTCGCCCTCGACCAGCAGATGCGCACCCTCCACCCCGGCGGCCTCCAGTGGGCGGGCCTGCGCTACACCAACGTCTTCGGCCCCGACGAGACCGACAAGGGCCCGATGGCCTCGATCCTGACCCAGCTCCTGCGCCAAGCCGCCCGCACCGGGAAGATCCGCCTCTTCGACGACTCTCTGACCGCCGCCCGCGACTACATCCCCGTCGAGACCGTCACCGCCACCATCGTCCGCCTCACCGAGCACCGACAGCTTCCGTCCGCGGTCTACAACCTCGGCGCCGGCACCACTGTCTCCTTCGCCGACATCGCCCAGTGGTGCGCCCGCCTCCACCACCGGGCGACCGGCCAGACCCTCCACGTGGAACTCGTGCCGAACCCGGTCGCCCACGCCTACCAGTACTTCACCTGCGCGGACATGACCGCACTCGACACGGTCCTGACCGACCGGCCGACCACCTCGGCCGCCTCCGTCGAAGCCCGTACCACCGAGCTGTTCGAAACCTTCCGCCGCGATGCGACCGGCTGAACTACCCATCTACGCCCCGCGCCCCGACCGGCCGCTGCGGCCCGCGGTATTCCTCGACCGCGACGGCACCCTCACCGAGCCCCGCCACTACCCCACCCGCCCCGACGACTTGGTCCTCCAACGAGACATCGGCTCACCGCTGCGCGCCCTCCAGCACCAGAGCTTCGCCCTGATCGTCGTGACCAACCAGAGCGCACTGGCCCGAGGGCTGCTCGACGCCGAAGGCCTGGACGCGATGCACGACCGGCTCCGCACGCTCCTCGGCCACCACCGGGTGCACCTCGACGGGATCTACGCCTGCCCCCACCACCCCGACGGCACCGTGCCCCGCTACCGCGGTTCCTGTCAGTGCCGCAAGCCCGCACCCGGCATGCTTCAACAGGCCGCCCACGACCTCGGGATCGACCTAACCCGCTCCTGGACCGTCGGCGACTCGCCCTGCGACATCGGCGCCGGCCGCCGAGCCGGAACCCGCACCGCGCTCGTCGCGGCCACGCCGCTTCATCACGCAGTCGCGGACGTTCACCGTGCGACGACATCCGAGGCACTGTGCCAGATACTGCGCCACCACCTCGGCACGCCGCAGGGCCAGTCGTAGCGGGGGATCCGAGAGCGGACGCGTGAGCGAGCTGAAGGATGCATCCGATGGCCGCCGACCCACGGTGGGTCGTGCGTCGCGAGCGGACCGCTGCGGCCCGGCGCGCCGTCCGGGATTTCTGGAGAGCATATGAGCGGGTCGGTCTCAGAAGGCCGTGCGGATGTCGCTGCGCGGGTCCCCGGCTACCAGCCGGCTC
>NZ_CALNVW010000046.1 GCF_940670765.1 Streptomyces sp. A 4/2 | reverse complement strand
CGCGCCCCGGGGTGTACAGGTAGGAGACCTCGGTGTGCGAGAGGAACCGCTTGTCGTACCGCGCGACCAGCTCGCCGCGGTCGGAGATGACGAAGAGGCTGTTGTGGGGCCGGTTCGGTGGCGTGAGCGGGTGGAGCGACCCGAACACCGTCCACATCCGTAGTTCCCCGGCCAGCGTGGCGATCGACTCGGCCTCCTCGCGCATGACGTCCCAGGCGGCCCGGCTCCAGTCGGCCGGGACCAGCTCGCCGTCCGGGCCGGTCGCCATCACGTGCTTGCTCGGATAGGTGATCGCCCCCTCGGGGAACTGCACCAGCCGCGCCCCCGCCCCGGCGGCCTCGGCCATCAGGGCCCGGATCTCCTTCCCGGCCTCCCGGAGCGCGCCGCGGTCTGTGGGGTCCTCCGGCACGGTGCTCTGCGCGACGGCCAGCCGCAATGTCCTCGCCATGGCGCCGAAGCTACGGGATCCCCACCACCCCGGTCCGAAGCTCCGGGTGGACCGGCCGGATCCGCGCGGGTTCTGTCCGGTTCGCCGACCCGGGGGAGGGCTCGCGCCCTCGCGGTCGTACGAGGCGGCCGCGGCCGCTCCGAGGCACACCACGCGCGAAGGTACTCAGCCAGGTGTGGCAACCGTAGGGGTGATTGCTGAAGGGACGCTGAACTCCGAGGCCAGAGTGTCCATCACGACCTCGTCGCACACCTGCCCGAGCCAGTACCCAGCCTGACGGATCGAGCCGACCTTCTGGAAGCCGGCCTTCTCGTA
This sequence comes from Streptomyces sp. A 4/2, assembly GCF_940670765.1. GTDB lineage: Bacteria > Actinomycetota > Actinomycetes > Streptomycetales > Streptomycetaceae > Streptomyces. Next base: position 175,219 of record NZ_CALNVW010000046.1, on the reverse strand, counting down.
CGCGCGGATTGCGCCTGTGTTCGGCGCGAGGACCTTGAGCCAGACCATCCGAAGGTTCGTGACGTGGAACGCGTAGTCGAGGGCGAGTCGGGTTGCGGCGGTGCCCAGTCCCCGGCCGCGGACTTCCGGCCCCAGCATGATTACAAATTCGGCCGTACGGACACCGTGGTCGGGCAGCAGGGTCGCTACGCCGGCCGGCATGGGCTCGTCGCTGGTGAGGTCGTAGATGGTGAAGCGGATGTTCTCGCCGCGCTGCTGGTGGGCCATGCCTTCGGTGCGGGCCTCCAAGGATTCGGGGGCCTGGCGTCCGTAGCCGACCAGCAGCGCGGGGTCCTGCTCCCAGCGCCAGTACGTCTCGACGAGGTCGGTGCGGTAGGGACCGAGTCCGCAGGTCTCGGTGCGCAGCCAGAGGATCGGGTCAGCGGGGCTGGTGATGGCGGTCTCCGATGGTGAGCACAGGGGTGTAGGCGTGAGTCGAGGACGGCTCGGCGACGTCGTCGCCGCTCATAGTCTGCACCCAGGCGTGGAGCCGGATCGGGTCGGACGCGATGCCGTGGCACCAGCGGACGCCGAGGCGGCGAGAGGCGAGCAGCAGGACGGCGGCAACGGACTCCTCCAGGCACGCGGTGCGGCCGGGGGAGTACCAGCCGGCGCGGCGCACCGTGGTGACGGCGCGGATCGCCTCCTGGAGGGTCGCAGGCCGGTTGGTCCGGGCAGTGGCGGCGGTCAGGAGTGTGAGGGCGTGCCGCATGCCGGTGCTGTGTCGGCGGGTGGCGGCGAAGGCGACGGTGAGCGCCGCCGCGGCCGTGAGTGTTCCGGTGAGCGGGCCGCGGGGCGGCCGGGTGACGCCCGCAGGATGTTCGGTGCTGCCCCAACTGGCATGGGCCGAGGGGACAGTCAGCGCAGGTGCCCACGGTCCCGGGCCGCCGACGGGAGTGAGCAGGCCCAGGGCGAGCAAGTGGCGGGCGAGAGCGGGGGCTATGTGGTCGATGGCCCCGGTGCGGGAGGTTGCCTTCCACTGGTCTGCGGCCAGGGGCTGGAGGGCCTGGACGTTGCCGGTTCGGTAGTCGATGAGGACCAAGGCGTGGCCGAAGTCGACCGCGCGGACGGCCCGCGGGCAGGTGACGAACGTGGGCAGCTCATCCATGGCGATCTCCTTCGCGTTTGCTCGACCAGGTGCTGGCCGTTCGGTCGAGGGTGCGGAGCCACGCTTCGGTGGCCAGTGCCTGCTCCAGCGGTGCCAGGGACATCGGGATTCCGGCGGCGGCTTGAGCGAGATGCCCCCGGAGCGCGGCCGGGTCGACGAGGCCGAGAGCGGCGAGACGGCCGTCGGCCAGGTGCTGCAGCTGGGGCAGGTTGGCTCGCAGTCCGGTGTAGTGGTCGGCGTTGAAGCTGCCCTTGGTGGTCCGCGAGGCGAGGGCCTCCGGCAGGACGTCGGCCATGGCCCGGGCGAGCACCGGCTTATAGGCATGGACCGGGGGCCGGGCTCGGGCCTCGGTGCGCAGTACGGCGTCAAGGACGCGGGGGTCGAGGAACGGGTTGTGCAGCTCGATGCCGGATGCGGCGGCGAGCTGAGTATCGGCGGCTGCGGTCCGGGCGACCTCGCGGATCTCGTCCACCAGGATCCGCACCGCGATGTCCAGACCGGGCAGCGGATCGGCCACCGTGGCGACTTGGTGGACGGCGTTGGACAGCATTCCGACGGCATCGGCCGTGGCCCAGCGGGGCAGCGGCAGTGTCGGAAACCAGCGGACGTCTCCCTGCCCGGTCGATAAGACCCCACGCTCCAGTGAGGTGGCGAGGCCAGCCAGGGCGTGGGCGCGGCTGGTTCGTATCAGGGCGCGCGCTTCACACAGTAGTGGGAAGACGGGGCTGTGGCGGAGCCGGGCCCAGCCCGCGGCTTCCGCGGCGGTCCGCCGGTAGAGGCGGTGGCGCAGCAGGTCGGCCAGGTGCGCGGCAGGCACGAACAGCACGCTGTCGCCACCGTCGCCGGTCAGGTGGGTGCGGCTGCCGAGCTTGTCGTGCATCCAGCGCAGCTGCCCTTCCAGCCGGGCCCGGGTCAGGGTCGACGGTGCGGGCTCGTCGGTGACCGGGACCGCGGTGATGTCGGTGTAGGGCAGGTGCTCGGCGCCCAGGGGGAGAAGGTGGTGGACGAGGCGCGGGTGATGGGCGGCGGCCAGCCGCGCGTACGTAAGGTCGGCGCCGTCGGTCTGGCTGGCGGGGTGGATGGTGACCGCGTTCAGCGCCCCGCCGTCGGGTTGGGCCCTCGCGGCGAGCAGGGTGAGAGAGGAGGAGTCCAGGCCGCCGGACAGATCACACGTCAGATCGGGATCAGCCGCCGCCCGCAGCCGGACGGCGCCCTCCAGGGCCGAGCGGAGCCGGTGGTGGGCCGGGCCCGGGGCGTGATCGGGGCGCCACACCGTCTCGCACCGCAGATCCCGGCCAGCGGTGAGCTCGATTCGGGCGCCGGGCGGGAGCTGCTGCACGCCCGTGAAGAACGTACGGGTCCCGACTGCGGCGGGGACATGCGGGAGAAACACGGCGATGGCGACCCGCACCGGGTCCACGTCGGCGTCGGTGAGGTCGGCCAGGGCCCGCGCCGAACTCGACCAGGCCCATCCACCTTCGTACCTGGTGGCGTACAGCGGCAGTGCTCCAGCCGGATCGGTGTGTACCACCGTGTGCTGTTCGTGCTGCTCGACTACCGCGTACGCGCCGGACCATTGCCAGGAGACGTCCTCGGGTAGCGGCCGACGGGCCAAGCTGCGCAGCTCGGCGTCGGCGGCGCCGCACCACCCCAGTACCGCGACCTGGACCCCGTCCGGTGAACTGAACGATCGGGCGCTGGGCGTTCCGGTCTGCCAGAGCAGTCCGTCCGGGCGGAGACATGTGGCTCCGGCCGGCCGGACCCCGCCGCAGCCGCGCGTGAACCCTCCGAAGATCACGATGAACCCCTTCCTGGTCCGGTGTGGCTGGTCGTGCGGTGCGGCATCCCCGGGATCCGGGGATGCCGCACCGCACGAGGTTGTCGGTCAGGCGCAGTTGTAGGCGCGGCGCTTGTCCTCGCTCTGGCCGCCGCCCTGGCCCTGGGTCAGGGCCACGAGGCCGCCGATCTCGACGAGCTCCTCCTCGGGCAGCGAGGACACGGCGGTGGTGAGGTGTGCGTTCTGGCCGTCCATGACGACTCCCTCCATACGGAAGTACAGATGGTTGCCGCCGAGCGGTGCCCGGCGGGTGGTGCCTCACCAGGACACCGCGAGCCCGATCGGATGCCGAGAAATCTCCCGCCGCGCGCAAGCCGTTTGCGTGCTGCGCACACGGCCTCGACCGGGTGTCACCGTCCGGCTACCGTGAGCAGGCTGATGTCCGGTGTTCCCGGAGGGGGCGGCCATGCGTGCTCAGGTACCGGACTGGAACTCTCCGCGCGCCCAGAAGTTCATCGGCGACGGCGACGTCGGGGGCCTGATCCGCTGGGCCCGCCAGCAGCAGGGCTGGCGACAGATCGACCTCGGCAAGGCGACCGGCTACTCCGCCTCGGCCGTCAGCCGCCTAGAGACCGCCGACCGGCCCGCGACCGATTTAGACATGCTCAAGCGGTTCGCCGATGCCCTCGTCATCCCTCCGGGGGTACTTGCCACACTTCTCGGCGTAACCCCACCCCGGGCCACTAGAGTTGCTAACGCTCAGCGCACGGACACTTCCGGGGAGGATCCGATGAAACGCCGGTCCCTCCTCACCGCCGGCCTGGCCGTACCTGCGCTCGCTCTCGAGCGCCTCGACGAGGCCCTCGCACTGCTACCCGCACCCACATCGGCCCCGAGCGCGAACCGCCTGATGGCCCAGTACCGCGAGGCACGTGCGCAGTTCAACCGCGGAATCCATGCCGAACTGATTGAGGCGCTCCCCGACCTCCTGGCCACCGCCGAGGCCTGCGCCGACCAAGGTGATGCCGCCGACTACGCCCGGCTCGCTGCCTGTTACGACCTGGCCACGGAAACCCTGTCCAAGGTCGGCCGCTACGACGCCAGCAGGATCACCGCTGACCGGTCCAACACCTACGCGCGCATCTCCGGCGACCCCCTGGCCGGCGCCGCGTCCGCCCGCGCCTTCAGCATCGTCCTCCGCCACGCCGGCCGCGCCGCCACCGCACAGCGCATCACCCTCCACGCCGCCGCCCAGGTCGAAACCACCGGACTCACCACTGCCGCCCAGGCCCGGACCTTCGCGCAGATGCTCTGCACCGTCGCCTACGCCGCCGCCGAGGCCGGCGACCGCGACCGTGCCCTGGAGATGATCCGGGACGCCGAGCGCGCTGCCGCACTCCTCCCCGAACAGCCCGGCACGCCTACCTTCTCAGTCACCCCGGCCTCCGTGACTCTCTACAAGGTCGGCGTCCTATGGTCCCTCGGCGATGCTGGCGCAGCCGTCCACGCGGGTCAGAACCTTCGTCCGGAGCAATTCGCGACGGCCGAACGACGCGGTCGACTCCACACAGACATGGCCCGCGCCTGGTGGCGGTGGGGTAAGGCCGAGCAGACCGCGCAGGCTCTCCTCGCGGCTCACCGCACCGCCCCCGCCGAGGTGCGCGACCGCCCCAGCATCCGCGCCATCGTCACCGACCTCGCACAGCATCACCCCCACACCCGCGGCGTCCGTGAACTGACCGCCGCCGTACGGTCGGCACGGCCATAACCGGAAAGGGAGCTTCCTCCAAAGGCAGCCCTCACCGTCGCCGACCACCTCCCTCAGACCCTGACTTCCCCGGCGAGGCCACGCCCGGACTGAAACATCCCCGACGAAGGGAAGACTGATGCCGGCCGCCCGGGAACGAGTCGACGTGGCCTACGCCTTGGTCACCGACACATCGACCCAGCGGGTCCTCCTTGTCAAAGACTGTCGAAGCGGACAGTGGGGACTGCCCGGCGGTCGACGTGAGGACGGTGAGGCCCTCCCCGAAGCCGCCGCCCGCAAGACCTTGGAGGAAGCCGGTGTGGTCGTGGCCGTCGGCCCCCTGGTCCACGTCGGCGAACGGATCGCCAGTGTCCACGACCTCTTCGCGGTCTTCCGTGCGACCTACGTTCACGGCGAGCCGGCGGCCACCGGGGACGAGGACATCGTCGAAGCGGCCTGGGTCCCGCTCCCCGCCGCTGACGCGCACCTACCCCTCTACGTCGGCGGCCTTGCCTCGCTGCTGGTCGCCGAGGGCGCCGTCCACCACACTGACCGGCCCGGCCGTCCGATTACCGACGCACCGCTGGCGCTCCCCGGCGCCGTGGCGTTGACCGGCGGGCGCATGACGACGGGCATCGTCCGTGACGGCGGCACAGTCCGGCGCCCTTCCACGCCAGCCTCCCCCTTCGTCGCCGCCCTGCTCGGGCTGCTGCACTCCAGGGGCTTCGACGGCGCGCCGCGATATCTTCGGCGCGAGGGAGCGACCGACATCCTCGACTTCCTTCCTGGAGAGGTCCCCCAGCGATTCCGTACCTGGTCAGACGAGCAGGTCAGCGCCGCCGGGGCGCTCCTGCGCTCATTCCACGACGCGACCAGAGGAAGCGACCTTGCTGGCCGGTTTCCGGTGGTCTGCCATCACGATCCCGGACCGAACAATGTCGTCTTCCGCGACGAGGTCCCGATGGCTCTCATCGACTTCGACACCGCAGCCCCCGGATCCCCGCTGGAGGACCTCGGCTATATGGCGTGGACCTGGTGCATCAGTACCAGGCCGACGGCACCCGCCGTCGAGAACCAGGCAGCTCAGGTCCGAGTCCTCGCGGACGCGTACGGGCTTGAAGCCCAGGGGCGCGGCGCGCTCGTCGACTCCATCCTGGAGAGGCAAATCCGAAACGCTCGGTTCTGGGCGGAGCAGGGACTGGGCCCGGACGGCGTTTCTGCCAGCGCTGATGTCATCGCCCAACGCATTGCATGGAGCCGCCGCGAGCACGGCTTCGTTCACGCTTACCGCCAGGTCTTCGCCGGCTTCCTGTGAACACACCCGCCCGGACAGATTCAGGCGATGCCGCGACCTTGGTCATCACCACAGGTCCAGCGCTTCCAGGACCTGCCCGGCCATGGGCAGCGGTGTAGTGGGGGTGGTGGTGAGGAGACTGTCGGGGACAGCGGTTTTGGTGTCGAGCTTGATCATCTCGCGCCAGCGCAGGACCTGCTGCCACTGCGCCGTCCAGGCCGGGCGTAGTTCCTCGTCAGGGACGTTCTCGAGCCGGCGCCCGTTGGTCAGGAGCCGGGCGGCGGTCTTGGCGCCGATGCCGCGGATGCCTGGGATGTTGTCGGCGGGGTCGCCCATCAGGGCGCGGAAGTCCGGCCACTGCTCGGCGAGGACACCGTAGCGGGGGAGGATGTGCGCGCCCGCGGTGTAGCGGCGTTCCATGGCTACGCCAGTGTTCAGCAAGCGCACGCTGAGGTCGGACAGAAGCTGGATGTAGTCCTTGTCGCTGGTCATGATGTCGACCGCGCGGCCTTCGGCGCAGGCACTGGTGGTCAGGGTGGCGATGACGTCGTCCGCCTCGCAGCCGTCCTGCTCGAGCCACCGGACGCCCGTGTGGTCGAGGGCCTTCTTGACCAGGGCGAGTGACTTGATCAGGCCGGGCTCGGGGGTGGGCCGCTGGGCCTTGTAGGCGCTGTCTTGCCCGGCGCGGGACTGGGAGCCGTTCTCAGAGTCGAAGGCTACGAAGATCTCGGCTCTCTCGGCATGCTCGGCCTGGGCTTTGCGCAGGAGCGCGGCGAAGCCGAACACGCCAGTGCGGTCGATGGTGTTGTCGCGGCTGGTGATGCGTGTGGGGAAGCCGTACCAGGCGCGGTGCAGGAGGTAATGGCCGTCGACGAGCAGCAGGGGGGCGGTCATGGCGTGGCCTCCGGAGGGAGAACGTGCTGGTGGGTGCCTGTGACCGTGGCGTACGGGCGTCCGTTGCCGGATGACCTTGGAGTGTAGTCACGGTCGTGGTGCGGAGCAGCCAGAGGTTGGCCAGCAACCCCTGACGAGGCGTTCGGCGGCGTTGCGCTCGGCACCGCCCCTTGGCGAGCGGCCGGGCGCGTTCGTCGCTGTTCAGGGCGAGCACCCGATGCGTCTGGACCCTGCCGAGGGTGCCGGGGGCGTGGCGGGCGTAGGCACCCAGCGCGCGGGCGAGTACGGGGCGGACACGGGTGGCTCCTTCGGGTGGCGGCGGCTGGATCTGGGAGATCCGGATGGGCCAGCGGTGGCAGACTGCCGGGGAACACTGAGGATGGTGGAAGAAGTTGACGGTGGCCGAGACTCCGGTGGTGTTCCTGCTGGTGGGGCTCACCGGCTCAGGCAAGACGACGTATGCCCAGCGGGTGCTGGAGCCCCGGGGCGCGGTGCGGCTGTCGGTGGACGAGGTGGTCTTCGAACGGCACGGCCGGTACGGCGTCGACTACCGGGAGGACACCTACTTCGAGAAGGAGGCCCCCGTCGTCGCTGAGATGCACCAGCGACTGGCGGAGCTGATCGCCGAGGGCCGGGACGTGGTGTGGGACCACGGGCTGTGGCCGCGCAAGGACCGCGAGGCGATGAAGGAGCTGGTGGAGTCGGCCGGCGGGCGGTGGAGGCTGCTGTACTTCCCGGTGGAACGGGAGGAGTTGCTGCGCCGGCTCGAGGAGCGCAACGAGCGTGGGGACGCGAACTCGTTGCTGGTCACGCCGGAGGCCCTGGACGACTTCTTCGCCCGGTTTGAGAAGCCTCAGGGCGAGGGCGAGGAGATCGTGGAGCCGGGCTGGCTCTGAGGCGCGGGCGGGATCCAGGCAGTGGGTGACCGGCTGCTCGGCCGTCGCATAGAGGTCCCGCACCGCGGGCGCCGTTGGTCCCCAGGCAGCGGGCATCTCGGCCGAGAGCTTGTAACACCTCGGCGGAGGGCACCGGCATCGCCCGCCGGAGCGTTGGCTGACCGAGGCAGAGCCGTGAGGCCGTGGCTTCCCGCTGCGCTCCCCACCCGAAGCGAGCCGGTGCCCGTGCCTTCGGCCGCGAACGAACGCGACCTGTTCAGCGAAGGGTGCGGGGCCCGTACAGGGCCGTCGGCTGGTTGGTCATCAGGGCCCAGTACCGATCGCCGTAGCTCCAGTGCCACCACTCCGTCCCGTAGTTGATCAACCCGGCGGTGGAGAGGGCGGAGGCCAGCAGGGCCCGGTTCGTGCGGGCCTGGGGGCTGATCGAGGCGGCGTCCGTGTAGCAGGCTCCGTCGCTCTCTTCGGGGTTTGCGTTCACGCGCGTGCCCATGTCGAGTTCGGTGCCGTCGGCGTCCACGAGGGTGAGATCGACGGCGGCGCCGGCGCTGTGGGGGGCGATCTCCGGCGGAGACACATAGCGGCTGGCGGCCCCGAGGACCTGGTCGTCGGGCCAGGCCGGATTGGCCGCGCGAAGTTCGTCCGCGTACTCCTGGAAGTAGCGCCGCTGCAGGTCGGGCGGGCGGTAGCCCTCGACGTAGAGCAGACGGAGCCCGTCGGGTAGGAGCGACTGGGCGTGGACGAGCCGGTCGAGGACGCCGCGGCGCAGATGGGCGTACGAGCCGGTCGTGTCGGCCCTGCGCTCGTCGACCAGCAGCGTTCCGCGCACGTCGATGAGCGGCTCGCCGCAGTCGGCAATGGGGATGGCCGCCACACGCGGGTCGGACATCAGGACGATAGGCTCCGGCGCGAGGGTGATCTGCATCCAGGGCGCGGCGTTCTCGCGGAAGGAGTGCCCGAGGGGTTCGATGCCGCTCTGGTCGGTGAGGCTGAATCCGGTCACCATGACGGTGCTGGAGCCGTCTGCCACGGACACCAGATGGGTGCCGCAGTCGGGGCAGAAGCCCCGGTGGAGGGTCGCGTAGGTCGAGTACCACTTCGGCTCGCCGCCGGGCCCGGTCCAGGTCAGGGAGTCCCGGGGGAAGCCCACCCACAGCACTGCGGGTCCGCCGGAGATCCGCGTCTCGTGGTCGCACGAACACAAGTGCGGATCGTCCGGGTTGCCGGCGACTTGGTAGGAGATCCGGCCGCACTGGCAGTGGCCGGTTCGAACCGGGGCCGGGGCGTTCGATGCGGCTCGTGTGGCCGGCAGGGGCCGAGTGGGCACGGGGGGCGTGCCGAGGGCGGGTGATGTGTCGCTCATGTGAGTCCTCGCTTCGAGATGGGCCCGGGTGGGCTACGAGAGGGTGAGGTCGGTGGCGTCCGGCAGTTCGGTGAGGGGCTGCAGCGCGGCACGGGGGATCCCGAGCCGCGCTCGGGCCTGGTGGAGGGCGGCGAGCTGGCCGGCCGCCGGGGGTCCCCAGTCGAAGAGCTCCAGGGCCTGCTCGGGTGTCGCCAGGACCCGGATGTGGGTGCGGCCGGTGGCCGGGTCGACGGGTGGCGGGCCCAGACGGGTGAGGGGCGCGGCGTAGCGGAGGCGGGCGTACGGCTCGTCGGGGTCGGAGAGGTGGCCGAGGAACAGCGGTTCGCCGAACTCAGCCGCGGCTTCCTCCCGTACCTCCCGGCGCAGTGTGACGAGCGGGTTGCCGCGGTCCGGGGGTTCGGGGGTGCCGCCGGGCAGGCAGGCCGCGCCCGTGTCCGGTTCCAGCAGCACCAAGGCTCGGCCGTCGGGTCCCAGAAGCCATCCCCAGACCTGAGCCACCGAGAGCTGCTCCGGGGCGGGGCCGGGGTGGAAGGGGAGGTGGTGCCGGGCGCGGGCGGTGCGAAGGGCGCCAGCCCGGTCCAGGACGGTGGGGGCGATCGGGAGGCCGTTTCCCAGCAGGGCGGGGCCGGCGGAGTTGATGCGGGCGCGCAGGGCGGACAGGGCCCGGCGGGCGTCGCCGGGGGACATCAGGTCCGGTAGCCGGGCGGGTTCGACGAACTCGACGGAGGTGATCTCGCGGTCGGGCAGCTGGATGGCAGCGATCTGCTCGTCGTTCCACGTGCCGCCGTCGTAGACGTGCAGGATCTCGCCGGGGAAGCGCATGTCGGCGGGCGCGTTGAGGCTGTCGGCGCTGACCCAGTCCACGGCGAGCCCGCGGTCGACGGTCAGGGTGACTCCGAGTTCCTCGCGCAGTTCCCGCGAGGCTCCCTGGGCCGGGGCCTCGTTCGCGTCGACGGCGCCGCCCGGCAGGAGGCAGGTCGTGCGGTAGTCGACGCGCTGGATCAGGACCCGGCCGCGCTGGTCGGTGATCAGCACGGACGTTCCGGCCCACAGGGCGGCCGAGGCGCGTAAGGCCCCGTACGCCTCGTCGGTCATCATCGTGCCGGGTGAGGCGTCAGGGGAGGGCGTGGTGGTCATCTCGTCTCCGATCGTGCGGGCGGGACCATGCGGACGGTGGGCCGGTCAGGCGACGAGCTGGTGTGGGTCGCCCGGCGTGGGGCCGGGGGAGAGCCGGGTGAACTGCTCGGTGCTGATGATCTGGGTGCGTTCCGGTTCGGGCAGGCGGGCGAGAAGGCCGGGCAGGGGCCGCGGGCGGGCGGCCTCGCTGCGGTGGGCGCAGATCGCATCCCACTTCACCGCTGCCCACGGTGAGACGTCGACGCTCGTGGTCACGTACGCGTCCGGCACCGCGAGGAGCGACTTGCCCACGCTCTGAAGGAGCGGCCCGAGACGGCCCACACCGGATTCCGAGTGCGTGGCCGCGTACAGCGCGGCCGGCTGCCAGGGCTCCCCGGCGTCGGGGTACAGGTGCGGCAGGGCGGCGGCCTCGACGGCGAGGAGGGTGATCTGGTGGGCGCGCCGGTGGTCCGGGTGCCCGGTGAGCTGGCCCAGCGCGTCGTGACCGACCACGGTGTCGGGCCGGAACTCGCGGATGTGTGCGACCAGGCGGCCGACGGCTTCGTCGAGAGGCGCGTCAACGAGGCGTACGGCGCCGCCGGGCGTGGAGGCGGGGTTGCGGGCGTCGGCGTAGCCGAGTAGCCGCGGGCCCCCGGCCCCCAGAACTGCGAGGGCGTCGGCGAGTTCGGGGGCGCGGTGGCTCGTCGGCGCCCAGGTGGTGGTGACGACGCAGGTGCGGGCGCCGGCGGCGTGGTGCTGCGCGAGCACACCGCCGGCCAGCAGACTCTCGTCGTCGGGATGGGCGAACACCCCCATCAGCGAGGGCACAGACGGCTGGTTCATGGCGAAGAGGACTCCTTGATGTGGCGGACAGGGCGAAGAGGTCAGATGATCGGCGGCCGCCCGGCGGCGGTGAGCCGGTAGACGGTGCGCCAGCTCATCGGACGCCTCCGCTGGGTACGCCGGGACGTCCACCCTTCCCGCATGCCGCGCAGTGTCTGGCCGAGTCCGCCGCCGCGCACGGCCCGGGCCAGGGTGATCGTGGTCCACACGCTCAGGTAGACGGGGAGGAGCGGGGCGGGGAGGTTGCGGTAGGCGATCCAGATCCTGTTGCGGGCGGCGAGCCGGTGGTACAGCGCGTGGCGGGCGGGTTCGGTGAGTGGGTGGTGCATGCGGATCGAGGCCGCGTACCAGCCGCTCCAGCCCGCCTCGTACAGCCGCCAGGCCAGGTCGAACCCTTCGTGATACAGGAATAGTTGATCTTCCCAGCCGCCCACTGCGTCAAAGGCGTCGCGCCGGATCAGGACGACGCCTTCGGTCATCGAGGCGACCTTCCCCGGCCGCCCCGGGTTGGAGGCTCGCAGCCGGGGGACCCAGCGGCGTGGCGTGGTCACATCGTCCGGGCCGGTCAGCCGGGGCTGTACCCAGGCGGCTTGTGGGTGCTGCTCGGCCTCGGCGACGAGTCGGGCCAGGACGTCGGGGCGGGGGAAGCTGGCGTCGTTGTCGAGGAAGTAGAGCCAGTCGGCCAGATCGCCCGCGTCGCGCAGCGCGGCGGCGCCGGCGTTGCGCCCGCCGGGGATACCGATGTTCTCGGGCAGGGACACGGTGAGCGCACCGGGTGGCACGACCTCGGGCTTGCGGCCGTTTCCGACCACCACCACCCGCACGTCGACGCCGTTCTGGGCAAGAAGCGTCGCCTGCGCGGCTGCTTCCTCGGCAGGGCGGTCGTTCATGGTCAGAACGACGACGTCGACGCGTGGGCGGGGCATGGGTTCCTCCAGGCCGTCGGGGCCGGGCAGCGGTCAGGGCGTGGGGACGGGCATGCCGGTGAGGTGCTCGGCCTGGCGGGCGATGAGCGGGGCGAGGTGAGGGTGGACGCCCCGGGAGCACGCTTGGAGGAGTTGCCCGAGGGCGATGAGCTCCCCGGTCCGGCCGGCGTCCGTGTCGAGGACGTCGGCGAACTCGCGCCGGATCCGGGCGGCGGTCGCCGGTGCGGCCAGCGAGTACGCGTGGAGCAGACCCAGGTCGTAGCCGACGGGCAGGCGGCCCCAGTTCTCCCAGTCGAGCAGGACCAGGGGCACGCGGGTGAGGTTCGCCCAGTGCAGATCGGCGTGCCCGGTCGTCGTCTCACGGATCCGGACGGGGTCGATGCCGAGGAAGCGGCGGAGGTTCCGGTCGACCCAGTTCTGTCGTACCGACTCCCGGCAGGTGGGCACCGTCGCGAGCGCGCCGAGCGCGGACTTCAGCTCCGCCCACCACGAGTCGGGCAGAGCGATGTCCTGGTCGAGGGCGGGAGTGCCGCTGGTGACCGGCGGGACGGACACGTACTCGGTGAGCTCGGCCCGGAACGCGGCGTCCCGGGAGGTCCAGTCGAGGACGCCGCGAAGCCGGGGCCGCGGTACCGACCGGGGCACGTGCGTGTCGGCGGTCGCCGTCCCCTCCCACAGCCGTCCGCCCGCTTTGTCCGCCTCGGCGGTGACGATGCGCAGCCAGCAGTCCCCGGCCCGGCGCCCCAGGGTGCGGCCCTGCCACCCCCACACCTCCGGCCCCGACGCGGACACCTGGAGCTGCTGCGCGGCGGCCGCGTGCGCGCGCCGCATACGCTCCCGCTCGTCTCGCTCCGCCGGAGCGACGAACATCGCCTCCTGCACGGCCCGTTCCACCGTCACACCCCCTCCGCCACGACCGCGGCCTCAAGCCGCTCAACGGGCCCGGGCAGCACCACGTCACGCCCCGGCCACCGGAAAACCAGACGGCAGTGCTCCTTCTCCAGGACGTCGCCGGCGGGCAGCGCATCGTCGGGCGTGCCGGCCGGGTGGACCGTCAGAACGGGATCGGCGTGCTGGTCGTTGTCGTCGGCGCGGATGTGGCAGTCCCAGGCCCGGACCGTGGCCGCCAGCCGCTCGGCCAGCTCGGGGCCCTGCGCGCCGAAGGCGTGGACGACCCATTCCCACGCCTTGCCCTGCGGGCTGTCGCCGTCCGTGGTCTGGACGTGGACCAGGTAGGCGAGCGAGGCGTCGCCGACGATCGCGGGGGCGTCGCGGTCCTTCGCGATGCCGGTCACGCCCTCCTCGGGTTCCTGGTGGGCGGCCAGCCGGCAGAAGCCCGGCAGGGTGGTGGCCGCGTACAGCTGCAGGGAACCGAAATAGGAGTTCGTCGCCCCCATCGTGATGCCGGTGGCGACCTCGTGCCGCGGCCCGCGTAGCGCCTCCTCCAGGCCCGTCGTCTCGGCCGCCGTGCCGTGCTCGAAGCGCAGTGTCAGGCCCCCGTCGAGGAGGGGGACGACCGGAATGCTGCGGGCCTGTTGTCCTTGGTCGCGGACGAAACCGCAGTAGGTGAAGTGACGGGCGTGCAGCACCTGCCCGCGCCGTTCGAAGGTGACCGCCCGGGTGTAGCCGCCCATCTCCAGCGGCAGGACCAGGCGGCCGCCCTCGGCCAGCTGCTCCCGCCAGGCCGGGGCGATGTCCCAGCAGTTGTAGGTGATCATGCTGGCGTCGAAGCCGCCGCGCGGCACGAGGTGCCCGGGTGCGCCGAGGGCGGCGTCGGCTTCGACGGAGGTGACGCGTCCGCTGCCGGCCTCCGTGAGGAACCGGCGGGTGCGGCGCACGACCCACGGGTCGATGTCGACGGTGACGACGCGTCCGTCGGGTCCGGTGACGTGGGCGATCAGCTCGGCGTTGTAGCCGCCGGATCCCGCCTCGAACACGACCGCGCCCGGCTTCAGGCCCAGGTGCTCGATCATGTCGGCCTGGAGCCAGGCCGCGGATACCGAGCTGATCGCCGTCCCGGTCTCGTCGTAGCGGGTGATGACGGCCCGGTCGCCGCCGTCGTACGCGGCCGCGAGGTTCACCTCGGGGGCGAAGCGGTGGCGGGGCACGGTCCGCAGCGCCTCCCGGACGCGCTCCGAGGGGGCCCAGCCGCCGTCGATGACCATCTGGGTCATCGACGCGCGCAGCCTGGCGGCCTCCGCCGGTTCCCCCGGCACGGGCGGCTGGTCGGCGGCGATGGGGTAGGCGGTCGTCGGCGGCAGGCCGGGAAGGATGCCGGGCCACACGGCGTCGATCGCGAGAGCGGCTGGGACAAACACGTCCCCGACGCAGGCGAGGGCGTGGAGGTCGACGAACTCCCAGCGGTCGAACTTGTCCGGCTCGGGGTTGGCCAGAGTGCCCGTCCAGGCGGTGATGCGGACGACGGCGGTGAGCCGCGGGATACCGTGGCTGTCGTCGACCAGCATCGTCACCACGTGCGCGTCGGCCGGATCGGCGATCAGCCCGGTTTCCTCGGCGAGTTCGCGCACCGCCGCAGTGGCGAAGTCCTCCGGGCCGGTGGTCTTGCCGCCGGGTAGCTCGAGCATGCCGCGCCGGGAGCGGCCCAGCAGGACCCGGCCGGCGTCGTCGGTGACGACGGCGAGGGCGCCGGTCAGGGCGTGGCCGGTGGTCGGCCGCTTCTCGACGGCCCGGGTGTCGAGGTGGCACGGCCCGCGCAGGACCAGGAAGGCCAGGCCGTCCGCGTCCGCCCGCTCCACCGTCTTCCAGCCCGCACCGAGCAGCGTGATCTCGTCCTCGTCGAGGGCGATCCCACGCCGCTCAGCAGGGGTGTTCTCGACGGTCGGGGTGATGACGACGAGTGCGCCGCCGTCGAGCAGCCGCTTGCCCAGCCCGTGAACGACCCGGCCACGATCCCCCACGAACGGGTACACCAGCCGCAGCGTGATCAGGTCATACCCCTCCTCGTGCAGCGCGGCCGGGTCGTCGCGCTCGATGTCCAGCTGCAGCCAGCGCACCCCGTCGACGTCGGCGTGCTCTTCGCGGGCCCGGGCGATCGCGCTGTCCGTGAGGTCGACAGCGTCCACGGTGTAGCCGACGCCGGCCAGGTGGGCGGCCAGCTCCCCGGTCCCGCAGCCCACATCCAGGGCCCGGCCCCCGCCCTCGGGTACCGGGGCGTGCTCGGCAAGGAGTTCCCGCTCGCGCTCACCGAGCAGGCGCCACCCCTTCCCCTCTCCGTAGTGCTGCTCCCACTCCTCGCGGGCTGTGTACATCAACGTGCTGCTCCTCGTGGTCGGTGGGGTGGGAATCAGGGGCGCTGTTCGGTGCGCAGCCGGGCCAGGGTGCGCAGGCCGCGCTCGACCAGCTCGGGATCGCCGTGGGCGGTGCCGTAGGAGATGCCGGAGACGGCGTCGAGGACGGACAAGACCGTGAGCTGAGCCTCTTCCTCCGGGGTGAAGGTGCGGCCGTAGCCGTCCATCACGGCCTGGAGGAGGTCGGGCCGGCCGTGCCAGGCGTCGGAGAGCCGTACGAAGTCCCGCACGGCCGGGCCGTCTTCCGACCGTTCGAAGTCGATGACGTAGAGGGTGTCGGCGGCCTCGTCCCAGCGCAGATTACGGAGCTGGAAGTCACCGTGCGTGGGCACCGTCTGCAAAGGGGCCAGGCCGGCGGCCCTCTCGGCGGTGGCGCGGATGAACCTCTCGTCGCCGGGCGCGAGGTGGGGCAGGGCCCCGGCCAGGTGCCGCTCCAGCTTCCCCAGCGGCAGGACGTCCGCGGCGGGCCGGGGTGGGCCGCTGTGATGGATGGCCGCCGCGAGTTGCCCGATGCGGTGGAAGATGAGGCGCTGCTGCTCGGGCGGGTGGACGGCGCCGTGCAGGGTTCGGCCGCCTACCGCGGTGAGCACGACGGCCCGCAGCGTGGGGTCGGCGGCCACCAGCCGGGGTGCGGCCGCTCCGAGGCCGGGGACCCAGCTGCGGAGGGCGTCCACTTCACGATGGTGGAAGTTGTCGTTCTGGTGGATCTTGACGTACCACTCGCCGCCCTCGGCGCCGACCGCCCGCCAGACACGGCTCTGCTCCCTCGCCCAGGACACGTCCGTCCACGCGGTGATCCGCCCGACCGCCTGCTCACCGAACGTGCGCACCGCCTGCTCCGGGACCGCGCTGCGCGCGGCAGGTTCGGGGACCAGGACCAGCCGGTCGACGGACCGGTCGTAGGCGATCGGGTCGCCGGGCTCCTGGAAGTGCACGGCCATCCGCGCGCCGGCCCGGTAGGCGTCCAACCCGGCCCGGCAGTACGCCACCATCGGCTCCGGCAGGGCGTCGAAGGAGAACCACCCCATGGCGTCGCACACATGGTGCTCCATGACCTCCGGGGTGCCCTCCCACCGCTTCACCTCGAAGAACAACCCAATCCGGGCGCCGCCGGCGGGGGCGCGGTGGTGCAGGGTGACGGCCGCCCGGACATCGGCCGGGTCGATGACGACGCCGGACTCCTCCCGGGCCTCGCGCACCAGGGCGGTGACCATGTCCTCCCACGGGCCATCCAAGTGCCCGGACACGAGATGCCAGCAGCCCGGCGCGTACACGTTCCCGGCCCGCCGGGATAGCAGCACCTCGGGTCCCGCCGCGCCGTCGCGTACGGCGAGCAGGTGGACGTCGAGCGGCTCGGTGTGCCGCTGGGTGCCGCTCACGCGTCACCGCCGGGGCGGCGCGCGAGCAGCACGGTGAACACCGCGTCCTCGACAAGGCCGCCGGGCTCGCTGTGCCGCTCCAGCAGCTCCAGGGCTTCGGCTTCGAATCGGCCGTGGCGGTCGCCGAAGAGGTCCGGGCGGGCGAAGCTGGTGCTGCGCAGGTAGCCGAGGACCTGAGCCGGCCTCCAGACACGGCGGACAGGGATTCGGTGCTCGGTGACCTGGCTGAACGGCGATGCGGCGAGGTCGTCCTCGTACCGCTGGCCCGGTCCGGCATACACGCCGCCCGTGCCCGCGCGGCGTGCCTCGCCCAGGTAGGACTGGATCAGGTGCTTGAGTGCGGCCGTCCAGTCCGCCCGGTAGGTCCACAGGCTGCCGTCCCCCATGATCGCCACCGTGGCTTCGGGAGCGGTGGCACGGTCGGCCATCTTCAGGACGGCGGACCGGTCCATCCAGTGGAAGGACCGCGCGCAGGTGATCAGGTCCGCCCGGTAGCCGTCGAACGGGGGCGTGAAGTCCTCGGCCCCCACCAGGTGGAAGCCGGCCGGACGGCCGCCCAGCAGGGGTTCGAGAGTGGCGGTGGCCTGGCGGAGCATGTCCTGGTCCGGGTCGACCAGGTCCACGCGGTCGATCCGGGGAACGGCCGGGAGCAGAGCGGCAGGCACCTGGCCCGTGCCGGAGCCGAGGTCCAGGAGGGCCGGGCGGTCGGCTTTCCGCATCGTGTCGGCGAGGAGTGCGACGGCCTCCGGCGGGATGCTGGGGCGGTGGCGGGCGTAGGCCGCCGCCGTCGACGTGAACAGTTCCTTGGGCTCGTTGTGCGGTGGGGTGGTCATGCGTCCTCCAGCAGTTTCCGCAGCGCAGCGGCGTCGGCCTGTAGCTGTGCCTCGATCTGGCGCCCGCTGTCGAGGACGTCCCAGGGCAGTGGCCCGCCCGGCGCCGGGTCGGTGTCACCGGCGTACCGGGGGCAGATGTGGCTGTGCAGATGGGGTACGACGTTGCCGAGCGTGGAGAAGTTCAGCTTGATCGGTTCGTAGAAGGCCGTCAGGGCTCTGCCGAGCGCGAGGGTGTCGCGCCAGTAGGCGGCGGCGTCGGCTTCGGACAGGTCGGTGGGCTCGGCCGCGTGCGGGGCACCCCGGTGGATGAGGACGCAGTAGCCGCGCAGGCGTCCGCTTCGCCACAGGTAGGCGTTGGCCACTTCACCGCGGCGGAGCAGGAGGCCCCAGCCGATGTCGTCTGCGGAGTAGTCGTTCGCGCACATGGGGCATCCGTCGCCGGCGCGGTGGCGGAGGAAGGTCTCGGGCCAGCCGGACGGCGCGGCGGGGCTGACCGCTTGGGGGTGAAGAGGGCTTGGTGGCTGGGGCACCCGTAACTCCTTGTTGTTGTGCGGCTGGTGGAGCGGTGGGGGGCGGGGCCTGTCAGAGGTAGCCGTGCTGGTAGGCGAAGGCGACCAGATGCGCCCGGTTCTTCAGCTGCAGCCGGGTCTGCAGGCCGTGGATGACGTGTTTGACGGTGCGTTCGGCGGAGCCGACCTTCTGGGCGGTCTCTGCTGTGTCGAGGCCGTCGGCCAGGCATCGCAGGATTGTCGACCTCGCGGTCGTTCAGCTCGGTCAGCCGCTGCTCGACGGGGCCGGGCAGGCGCGCCCGCAAGCGGCTTAACGCCTCCAGCACGGCGTTGACGAGGTCGTCCGGCAGATATCCGTCACCGCGAGCGGCTGTTGTGATGGCCTGGACGAGTCGGTCCGGCGTCGCCTCGGCGCGACGCAGGAGACCGGCGAGGCCGCACTCGGCCGCGTCGATCAGCTTCGTCTCGTCGATGTCCGCCACGACGAGCACGGACCGTGCCGTGCTCGTGTGCTTGATCTCCCGCAGCAGACGCAGCGTCGCCTCCTCGACGGCGTCGGTGACGATCAGCGCGACCTGGGTGTCCACGGCAGGTCCGGCGGCGTCGACGAGGGTGATCTCGGGGCGGGGCCTGAGCAGGCTGACCACCCCCGCCCGGCAGATGGGGTCCGGGGCGTGCAGCATCACGGCGATCCGAGAAGGCGCGGTCACGGCGCCTGCCGGGGCACGGCTGCGAGCGGAGGAAGCGTCCATGCCAGGGCCTTCGGGCCCGCGCCGGAGGTGACGTGCTGGACCCCAGAGCTGTCGCGGAGGTCGACCCGGTACCACTCGGGCCGTCCGGCCTGCTCCCAGCGAGCGTGGAGATCCTCGAGTTCGGCCCACACATCACGCGGCCCATGGACTCGGACGGTGCCGTCGCCCGGGCCGGCCACGGCCCAGGAATCGTCCTCGGGCGCGACGATCGTCATCGTCTCGGCCTGGAAGTCCCGGACCAGACCGGGGGCGAGGTAGGCGGCGGCGAGCCAGAAGCCGTAAGCGTCGTCCGGCGGCGGTGCGAGCCGCGTGGACCGTGCCGTGCCGGGGTCGTCCTTGATGCGGGCGCGGTGGTCCAGGGCGTTGAGCCACCGGTAGCCGAGCAGGGGCCGGTACCCGCGCGGCCGGCCCCGCAGGACCGCCTCGACTGTGCCGGCCGCGGTGCGGGTGACGAGGAGTTGTCCGGGCCAGCTCGGCGTACGGGTCGCGAGCGTGGTGAGCAGCCGGCCGCCCGGTGCGAGTTGTTCCACCCACGGCTCCGGAACGCAGGGGACGCCGATGCCGGAGTGGATCCGGTCGTAGGGCGCCCTCGCCTCGTGCCCTTCGAGCGCGTCACCCTCGATTACCACCGCGCCGACGCCAAGGTGGTCCAGGTTCCGCTGGGCGAAGGCCGCCATGGGTCCGTCCCGCTCCACGCCGGTGGCGAGTCCGGGGCCGGTGATGGCGGCGGCGAGTGCGAGGGAGACGCCGGGGCCCGGCCCGAGCTCCAGATACCGCTGCCCGGAATCGAGTTCCATGGCTTGGAGAGCTTCGACCGTGGCGGGGGTGTAGGTGGACATGGACGTCATGTGTCCGCCGGTGATCGGCCCGCGGGGGAGAGCGTCGAGGGGTTCGCCGTCGCGCTGGAGCAGGATCGACTCGTTGCTGTGGATCAGCTCGAGCCACTCCTGCCGGTCGTCGGGGTGGGAGCCGTCGAGGAGGCGCCAGTCGATCGGGTCCGCGCCAGGGCCGCTGACCCGGACGTACGCGTGTGGGAGCAGGATCTCGCGTGGCAGTGCGAGCAGAGCCTCTCGCACGGGACCGCGGCCGAGCTCTCCGCTCTCCTCAAGCCGGGCGACCATCGCCGCCCGGGCCGCCGCAGTCTCGGAGGTGTCGGCGGCGGGCTGCGGCGGAAGGAGGAGCGCGGCGGGCCCGGTGTTGTCGGTCCGCACGGGGTTCTCCAGGGGATCGGGTGGTGCGGCAGCTGGAGTCGCCGTCGAGTTCGGCACCTGGTTCACGAGGCATCGCCTCCGAGTGAGCGGTCGTGCTGCCCGTCGTCCGTGCACGCTGCAGTGGGCACGGTGGGAGCGGCGGTCCGGGCTGCGGGAGGCGATGGCAGGGTGGTGGCGGGCGGGTCCGGCATCTGCCGCAGCGCGCGGATCGGGGAGCGGGCGAGGACGACGAGCGGGACGAGCAGCAGGAGGGTTCCGGCGGTCAGGGCAGGCCGGACACCGAGCCATGTGCCGAGTGCGCCGGCGAGGAGCGCGGCCACGGGCCGGGCCCCGGACGTCAGCCAGGTGCTCACTGCCTGCATCCGCGCCTGCATCCCGGCCGTGGTGACGATCTGGCGGATGGATCGCTGGGTGGTGCCCGCGGCACCGGCGCAGGCGAGCTGCAGGAACAGTGCCGCCCCGATCGTGATCTGCCAGGCAAGGCCGGGGGAGGCGAGCAGCAGCGGGAGCTGGGTCAGCGGGGTGATAGCGAGCGCGGCCAGCATCATCGGCCCCGGCCCGTACCGGCGGGACAACGCCGGGGCGGTGAGCGCGCCGGCGGCTGCGCCCAGCGCGCCGAGGCCCAGCACCACACCGAACGCGGTCGCGCTCATCGTCAGAGACCTCAACAGGTACAGGGCCCACAGGGTGTTGAGCAGCCCGAGTGCGAACGACGTCGTGGCGTTGACCAGGGTCAGGGTCCACAGCCGGTCATCGCCGCGCACGTACCGCAGGCCCTCGCCGATCTCACTGCGCAGCCGGCGGGACTTCGTGCGGGCGCTGGTGGGTTCGGCAGTCTGGATGCGGGCGGTGCATACGGCGCTGATCAGGTAGGAGGCGACGTCGCCGAGCAGGGCCCGGGCGGGGCCGAGCAGCGCGGTCAGCGCGGCGCCGAGGTGGCTTCCGGCGGTCGCGGCGACCGCGAACAGCGCGCCGACGCGGCTGTTGCTCCGCTGGATCAAGGACCGGTCGACGAGGCTGGGCAGCAGGCTGATGGCCGCCGCGTCGTGGAGGACGCTCGCCGCCCCTTGCACCACGGCGACGATCATGAGCTGCGTCAGGGTCAGGGTGCCCAGTGCGGCCGCCACCGGCACGGTGGCGAGTACCGCGGCGCTGACCAGGTCGCCGGTGATCATCTGCCGGCGCTTGGAGTGCCGGTCGGCGAGCGCGCCGGCGTGCAGGGCGAGCAGGGCGGGAGGGAGTTGTCCGAGGAACGCCAGCCAGGCGACCTGGGCGGTGGTCGCGTCCAGGTGGAGCACGGCCAGCACCGGCAGCGCCATCTGCGTGATCGAGCTGCCGGCCACGCTCGCGGCCTGGCCGGTCAGGTACCGGCGGAAGTCCCGGTGCCGCCACAGCGAGGTGCCGGTGGCGGAGGGGGGCTCAGTGGAGGGCGGCACGGAGTACCTCCTTCGGCTCCGCCAGGCGCTCCCGCTTGAGGTGCGGGGGCTCGGTCTGGGCCCGTCGGCTGGGTGCGCTACCGGCGGGTGTGCTCACCCTGCTCACCAGCCCAGCTGGGAATAGAGGTGGCCTTCGGAGATCGCGGTGATGGCCGTACGGGTGTAGGAGACGATCGGGTCCGGCAGCTCGTCACGCGGCCACCACTGCCAGGTCAGGCACTTGTCGGACTCGCGCACCTCGGGGGTGCCCTCCCACCGGCGAGCCCGGAAGATGAGCTGCAGCAGGGGCAGGCTGCCCGGGGTGTCGACGACGTGGACGACGTGCGCGAGCTCCACGTCCGCAGGGTCGATGACCAGCCCTGCTTCCTCCCACGCCTCGCGGACCAGACATGAGAGCGCGGACTCCTGCTCGCACCGCCCCGCGAGGTAGTGCCAGGTGTCGCCCGCGTACTTCGAATCGGGATGCCGCAGGCCGAGAAGCACCCGGCCTTCGGGGTCTTCGAGGTGGAGGTGGACTCCGACACCGTTCAACACCACCCGGCTGCCGCCGTCCCACACGGGAGGAGCCACGGCCGGCTCGCTGCCCGCGGGATTCTCGGCCGCGTGCCGGCGAATCAGGTCCCGGGTGGCCGGACTCAGGCGCAGCCGGTCCAGTTCGTCGACCGCGAACCAGCGCAGAAGCACACCTTCGTGCAGCCGGAGACGGTCGGGGTTGCCGCGCCACCGGCCAACGAAGACCCGGACCGGGACGCTGAGGCCGTCGACGCTGGTGGCGGACTCCACGGCGTAGGGCTTCACGTCCTCAAGGCGGAGGTCGGGCACCTCCTCGGACAGCTCCCGCAGCAGCGTGCCCTCCAGGCTCTCGTCGTCGTGGGTACGGCCGCCGCCGAGAAGGGCGAACGCGCCCGGCTGCCAGATGACGCCGGGCTTGTGGTCACGCAGATGAAGCAGATACCGACCGGTCCCGTCGTGGATCAGGGCGGAAGCGTTCACCGGCTCCGGCCGGCCGTCCAGGCCCGCCGCGAGGAGTTTCGCGCGCAGCGTCGGCGCGGTGACTTCCGGCTGCGGGATCCACTGGGCACCAGACACCTCCTCCTCCTGCAGCGCGATCGTCGGCAGCTCCTCGCCGGCGAGGTAGAAGACGTAGCGGAAGTCGTAGTGGCGGTGAGCCGGCTCGCCCTTGGACGGGCTGGCGTCGATGTCGTGGACGTCGATGTCGATCGGAGAGCCGAGCAGCTGCCGGGTCAGGCACAGGGCGCCCGGCGCGATCCCGGCCTCCTCCGACACCTCCCGTAGCGCCGCGGCGAGCAGCGTGCGGTCCTCGGGCTCGATGTGGCCACCCGGGGCGAGCATGAGGCCGCCGGTGGCCCGATGCCGGATGTGCAGGACCCGGCCCTGCCGGTCGATGACAACGGCGCTGCACGTGACGTGCCCGGGCAGCATCGTCCGGGCGGTCGCGTCGACGGGCCGGTCCAGCGCGGTGAGAAGCCCGGCCAGGGCGTCACGCTCGCCGGGGTGCCGGCCGAGGTACGCCTCGACGGTCCTGCGGATCGCGGTGGAGCTGGGTGACATGGGCGTCGTCTCGCCTTCGAAGTCGTGAGAACGGGGTGGCGGGCAGGCTGAGGGCAAAGGGGCGCTCGGGTGGATCAGCTCGCCGTCTCGTGGCCGGACGGCTGGGCGCCGCGGGGGCCGGGAACGCCGTCGGATGCCGCCGCGATCCCGTACTGCGCGGCCTGGGCGATGAACATCCCCTGGTACAGACCCCCCGCGCGGGACATCAGGTCCTCGTGGGTGCCGTCCTCAACGACGCAGCCCTGATCGAGAACGTAGATGTGGTCGGCGTGCATGGTCGCGGCGAGCCGGTGGGTAACGAGCACGACCGCGTGCCCCTCCTCGGCCAGGGACCACAGCCCCTCGAACGCGGCGATCTCCGCATGCGGGTCGAGGGCGCTGGTCGGCTCGTCAACCAGCAGGAACGGCGCCTGCCGATACCTTGTTCGAGCGGACCCCAGCTTCTGCCACCCCCCGCCCGAGAGCTGGACACCACGCTCGTAGCCCTTGAACACGATCGAGTCCCAGCCGTGCGGCAGGCCCTCGACCAGCTCGAGCACGCCCGCCTCACCGGCGGCCTTGCGAACGCGGTCCATGTCCCGGGGACGGTCTCCGGCACCGATGGCCACGTTCGCGGCCGCCGTCATCTCCCATCGCGGGAAGTCCTGTGCCAGCACGCCGACTTCGGCGAAGATCTGGGCGCGGTCGGCCTCACGCAGCTCGACCCGCTCGCCCGACTCGCCCACCCACCACACGTCCCCCTCGGCAGGGAGCAGCAGCCCGGCCAGCACCTTCGTGAGGGTGGTCTTCCCCGAGCCGTTCGCACCCACCAGGGCCGTCACCTTCCCCCGCGGCACGCACACGCTCACGCCCTTCAGGGAAGGACCGTCGGCGCCCGGATAGGTGAACGACACCGCCTCCGTCCTCACCTCCCGCACCGGTGCGGGCAGCCGGGCACCGGTAAGCGGGATCGCGTTCTCGCCTGCCACCTTGATCGCGTCCTCGGTGTCGGTGAGGAACAGCAGCTCCTCGTACAGCCGGTTGACCTGCTGCACCAGCGACGTGAGCCGCGCCGTCGACGTACGGATGGCGATCACCGCCGTCCCGCCGACGGCAAGCGGCAGACCACCGGTCGACAGCAGCCACCACAGCACCCCGTAGCAGGCCAGCGACGCCACACCGGCGAACCCGCCCGCGACCAGGTCCGTCGACGCCTGCGCCCGGGCCAGGCGCCGCTGCT
Organism: Streptomyces sp. A 4/2; assembly: GCF_940670765.1. Lineage (GTDB taxonomy): Bacteria > Actinomycetota > Actinomycetes > Streptomycetales > Streptomycetaceae > Streptomyces. The sequence continues at coordinate 151,000 of NZ_CALNVW010000046.1, read as the reverse complement.
CCGCCTCCGTCTGCCGCGACATCTCCTCGTAGCTGGACAGCAGCTTCACGCCGGCGGCGTGCACGCGGAGCTCCCCGGCGGCGTGCGGGCGGGTCAAGTAGGCCAGCAGGGATGCGATCGCCCGGCGGTGGTCGACCCAGTTCATCCGGGAGAGGTAGTCACGGCGCGCGGAGCGGACCGCGCCCCACCCCTTGGGCAGGGCGATCGCCAGCAGCATCGGCAACAGCGACCAGTGCAGCGCCGCGAGCACGACCGCGGCCGCCGCCATGCCGATCACCACGTTGCCGACGCCGACCGACAGCCTCAGCATGCTGCGGGCCGAGTCCGTGCCGAACTTCCCCGCCTCCAGGACCCGCTGCACCTCCGGCCGCTCGGTCGCCTCCACCTCCACACCGGTGACGGCCCTGTAGTAGCGGGCGGAGACCGCCCGCTCCACCTGCGGCTCCAGCCGCCCCGACATCGCCGTCGACCACGCCGACAGCACGGCGCCGGCCACCGCCGCGACCGCGAGTACGACCAGGGACGGCAGAGCGTCGCGGAGCTTATCCACGGTCGGACCGTCGGCGAACAGCTGCGCGAGGACGCCGTTTACCGCCACCAGGCCCCACGCGGCCGTCACGCCCTGCCCGAGCTCGGCCGCTACCACACCCATCAGCGCGCGCTGGTCCGCCTTCCAGCCGGTGCGCAGCACCATGCCCACCATGTGCGGCAGCGCGGCCGCCATGTGCCCGAACTTCAGCCGCGTTAGAGGGCCTTCGTGCCGGACGTAGGACTGGTCGTAGCGCAGCCGGCCCCCGTACAGCTCCCGCTCGGCGTCCGAGATGTTGTCCGTTGCTCCGACCTTCGGGCCGCTCGCGACCTTGTCGCTGTCTGGTTCGACTGGCGTCAATGTGTTCCCCCTCGTGGACGTGGCGGTGGCGTCGCCGTGTTCAACGACGCCGCATGATTTCGAGCACCTGTTCCTTTCGGACGCGTTGTGCGCCCTGTGATTCAGCGGATTTCCGAAGGTGCGCAGTGCACCGACCCTTGCCGCGCAAGGGCCCGAGGCTCGGGGCGATTGGCCGAAACGCCGACGTTCGGTCTCTGCGGCGGTCGGCTGTCAGCCAGCGCCCGTCGCTGGTGCTTCGCCGTGTTCGCCCGGGGTGGACGGCAGGCCCAGGCGCAGCGTCATGACCGCGTGGTCGGTCAGCCCCGCTTCGCGGGCTTGCTGGTGGTAGTCGCAGGCCAGGACGCGGTCGGCGTGGGGTGTGGAGACGAAAAGGTGGTCAAAGCGGAAGCCGTTACCCGTGAGCCCGAACCAGGAGTGGGCGACCTCGTCGGGGTGGAGACGGCGGAAGGCGTCGATGAGGCCGGCGGCCTGGAACGAGTCATAGAAGGCGTACTCCCACTCGCCGAACACCTTGTGCGGGGGCTGGTGCCCGCGCTCGATGACATTGAGGTCCCCAGCCACGATGACGGGCATGTCCGGGAAGGCGGCGCGCAGCCGCGGCAGGCTCTCGGTGACCGCCTCCTGGAAGGCACGCTTGGCAACGTTGCGCTGTGCCTTCGGGCCGCGAGAGGGCACATACAGGCCCAGCACTCCGATGTCGTGGCCGCCGACGGTGACGCGGGCCGCCGGGGCGCGATGGGGTGTGACGGTGACCGGGCTGGGGACCGGCCGGACGCCGCCGGTACGGCAGGCGATGACCGTGCGGTAGTCGGGCGTGGACGGCTGGGGAGCGATCACGGTGGCGTACCCGCGCTCGGTGAGCGCGGTGACGAGGGCGTCGCCGCCCTGAGCGGAGGACACCTCGGTGAGGACGGCGATGTCGGCGTCCTCCTGGCCGGCGATCCATTCGGCCTGGCGGCGCGAGCGCTCCGGAGAGGCGTGCTGGGCGTTGAACAGCAGCAGCCGCACGGCGTCGGTGGCCGGCTGGTGGGCGCTTTCGTCGGTGGCGAGCAGGGACAACTGCTCCGCGGCGGGGGTCATCGGCCGGCTTCCTTCTCGTCGAGGAAGACCTCGCTGTGCGCGTCCAGGGTCTTCTGGAGGCGGCCGAGGGTGTCGAGGGCGAAGGCGAGCTCGTCGCCGGTCAGCGGCGTGCCGACGGCCGTCAGGTTCTCGGTGACCTGCTCGGGGCGGGTGAAGCCGACGAGGACCGCGGCGTTCTCGGCCCGCTGCAGGCACGCCTGGAGCGCGACACGCGTCAGGGCGGCCGGGCTGTCGCCGAAGCGCTCCCGGAGCGGGCCGAGACCGTCCTGGATGATCCGCAGCGCCTGCGGGGTGAACCATGCCTTGCGCAGCCGGTGGTCGCCGGGCGTGAAGACGGGCGGGTGCTCGGGGTCGTACTTGCCGGTGAGCAGGCCCTGGGCCAGCGGCTTGTTGATCAGCACGCTCGCGCCGAGGGAGGAGGCGAGGGCGAAGATGTCGGGCTGACCGTCGGCGGGCGGCGGGGTCAGGGCGTTGTACCGGGCCGCGAGGTAGTCGGGGCGGATCTGCTCGGCGAGGTAGGCGAACCGGGCGTACTTGTCCTCGCGCTTCTCCTTGGCGACGGTGACCCGCTCGGTGGCGTGGCGGTGCGGGCCGCGCATCCCGACCGCGGTGACCAGGCCCTGGCGCTGGAAGTCGCGCATCTGGGCGACAGCCTCCTCCAGGTAGCGGTCGTCGTCGCCGAAGTCGGCGTTGTGGAAGAAGTAGATGTCGAGACGGTCGGTGCGCAGGTTCTCCAGGCTCGTCTCGAGCTGGCGGCGCATGGCCGCGGGGAGGTAGGCGTGCCGGGCGGTGCCCCGGTGGTAGCCGACCTTGGAGGACAGCACCACGGTGTCGCGGGGGACGGTGGCGACGAGATCACCGATGATCCGCTCGGAGTGCCCGTGCCCGTACACGTCGGCGGTGTCGATGAGGTTGGCGCCGAGCTCGTAGGCCCTCTCCAGGCCGCGTCGCGAGGCGGTGTCGTCGGCCGTGGACCAGCCCATGGGCAGCCCGAGGTTGTCATCGGAGCCGCCCACGGCCCAGGCGCCGATCCCGATCGGATGAACGGACAAGCCGCGGGCGAGCGTGCGGCGCGCGATGGAGGAGGGAGCACTCACAGGAAGTACCTCTTAACTCTCAATTAGTAGCAAACACTGATGAATCGCTTCGGGGAGTGAGTATGGTGCCTCGGGTGACGACACAACCCCCCTTCACCGAACTTGACTTGAACGCGATCACCGAGCGGCACTGGGTCGACCGAGGCGACTTCACCGACGCCGAGTTCGACCGCGCCCGCGCCTTCTACGGGCAGATGCGCGTCCACGACGACCGCCTGGAGCAGGTCCGCGCCGACGCGGCCGCCATGATCAGCGAGTGGACCGGGCACAAGCCGCGCGACGTCGGCAGCTTCGGCACCCGCCTGAACCTGGAGACCTCGGACCTGGATCTGGGCATCGGCTACCCGGTCGAGGACCGCGACCGTCTGCGGGCGGCCCTCGCGCCGCACACGACGTTCCTGGGCGAGCGCAAGACCCGCTACTCCACCTCCCGGCTCGTCTTCTCCTTCACGCTGGATGGCATCGAGATCGACCTGAGCGCGCTCGAGGTCGAGGATTTCGCCGTCGCCTGCCGGATGCTCGATCAGATCGACGTGACCATGACCTTGGACGAGCGCATCGCGCACACCTGGGTCAAGCACGTGCTGCGCAGCTCGGGCCGGACCGAGGAGTACGCGACCTGGAAGCTGACGACGTACGCCCGCTTCTGCCCGGAGTTCAACTGGGTGCCGATCCCGGAGAAGACCGCCGGCGCGTGAGCGCGACGGCCTGGGGGCCCCGCCCGCGGCAGCGCGGCGGGGCACCCAGGCGCGGCGCCGGCTCAGTCCGCGCACGAGTCCCCTGCGTTGATCAGCTCCCAGCCGGCCGCCGCCTCCCACCGGCTGTACACCCGGGCCAGCGTGGCCGCGTGCTCTCCGGTGAGGTAGGTCGTGACCTCGCGCACCGTGGACGCCATCAGCCCGCGCAGACTCCCGGCCCGCGCCTCCAGCGCCGCCTCGATCCGCGAGGCGAGCACCTGTTCCTGCTCCGGTTGCTCCAAATCGTGCTGCTCGATCGCGGCGATCAGGTCGCCCAGGACCTGGTAGGCGGCGTCCTTCAGCACGACGCGGGCCTGCCGGACGGCATGCCGCGGTGCGTCGTCGAGGACCTTCTCCAGGCTCTTGAAGGTGTAGTCGAGGGAGAAGTGGCGGTCCACCCAGCGCTGGGCCCAGTTGCTGGCCACGCCGATGCGCCAGTCCAGGTACCGGCAGGCGACCCGGCCCATCAGCGGCTCTTCCGCTCCGGTGAGGCCCTCGGCGGCGGCCATCCGGGTGTAGGCGGCGCCGATGAGGGACTCCATGCTGACGAGCATGTAGCTGATCCCGGTGTGCAGGGCCCGGCCGGTGGTGTGCTCGGCGACCCATGCCTCGTCGCGGACTCCGCGCACGATGTCGGCAGCCGGTAGTCCGGGCTGCGGCCGCAGCAGCAGATCGGTGCGGCCCTGGAAGGCGTGCGTCTCCTTCAGCTCCTCCAGCGTCATCAGCGGGTCGAAGGTGATGTAGGTGTAGCGGGTGGGCACGTCCAGCGCGGACAGGGTGCGGATCGCGACCGCGTTCTGCTCGGCGGTGTTCTCCTTGTTGAACCGGTCCAGGATGGAGTCCACGCCCGACTCCACGCCGAAGAGCATCCGGCGCAGCCCCAGGTCCATCAGGGTGCGCCACATGGCGACCCGCTCGATGTGCCAGGTCTCGTCCATGTCGGGGTGGGTGACCTGGTCGATGCGGCAGCTCGACTCCCAGCGGAAGCCCGCCCGGTGGAACGCGGCGGCCAGGGCCAGGATGCGGGGCACGACCTGTTCGCCGCGGCCGATGATCTCCTCGTCGACCAGGTACGCGGTCCGGGAGACCTGGGGGAACTCGTCGAAGACGCGGCGGATCCAGGCCAGGATCCAGCAGCCGGCCAGCGGGTCGGGGCCGTTCCAGATGCCCTTGTGCCCCCGCGGGCAGAAGCTGCAGGTGTTGGTGCAGCCCCGGCTCATCTCCAGCTGGGCCACCCCGTGCATCTGGAGGGTGAGGCGGAGGAGGTCGAGCTCGGGCAGGATGTCGGCGGCGGCGACGGCGGCGCGGAGCTTGGCCGTCCGGCGGGCGGCGATGCCGATTCCGCCTCCGCGGGGGGCGCCGTTGTAGCCGAGCCCGGGTATGTCGGTGAGGGGGATCTCGCCGTGCCAGTAGGCCAGGAGGCCCTGCATGGTGGGCTCGCCGGCCGACCGTGCGATGAGGAGCTTGGGGTACTTCGCCAGGAGCAGGCCTTCGTTGCGGGCCACCAGACTGCCCCCGGCGATCACCAGAGGCGGCTCGGGTAACGCGTAGGCCGCGTCGAGGACTTCTTCGAGGAGGTCGTGCTGGCCGAAGGTGGCGCTGATGCCGAGGATGTCTGGGGGCGCGGTGGTGACCTGCTTGAGGAGGTCCTCCAGGGTGGTGCCCAGCTGCATGTCGAGCAGGGTGACGGTGCCGGTCATGGTGGCACGCGCGGCTCGGGCCACGTCGCTGATGCCGAGCGGGAAGCGGGGCAGGGGGAAGTTCTCGGGGTGGTAGAGCGCCGCGAGCAGCACGTCGGGCTTGCTGAGGCGTTCCACCGCGCTTTCGTCGAGCACGGCGGCCGAGAGCCAGGAGTCCGGCTGGTCGATCAGGAGCCGGGAGCTGGTCCACTCGGGCCAGGCCCTGTCGGAGTGCGGCTGGCCGGACAGGTCGGCCAGGGTCCACCAGCCGCCTCCGGTCTCCAGGAGCACCAGCCGGCGGTCGAGGGTGCCGGTGACGCGGACCCGCAGGGCGTGCTCGGCGTAGCGGTCCTCGATGAAGGTGCGAAGGTCGTTGGGGGTCAGGAGCAGGAGCTCCAGAGCACCGATCTCCTGGCTGTCGCCGGGGTCAATCGGCGGCGCCGACGGGAAGGCGTGCTCCAGGGCGGTGGCCAGCCGTACGGCCTTTTCCCGGACCGGGGAGTTGTTCATCAGGAGTGCCCTTCAGAGAGTGCGGATCGTGGGCCGGTGTGCTCAGCTCCAGGTCGGGGGGCTGCTTGTCGCGGCGGACCGGAGGGGCTGGCGTTCCGGCGCGTGCTTGTCGTTGCGGCGCCGTACCGGGCAGCAGCCCACGGCGAAGCCGCCGGGCGCGAGGGTGGAGCCGACCGCGTTGGTCAGCGGGTGGCTGCCGGATGGCGTCGTGGTGACTGGGCAGGCCGGGCGGTTGAACACCGCGGTGGTTGTGACGGCCATGGGCAAGGTCCTTCAGGGCAGGGCCCAGCAGCCCCCGGGGCATCAGGAGATCCCCAGGGGGTGGGCGGGCGCTTTGGGGTGTACGGGTCAGGTGGTGCGGGCCTGGCAGTAGGCAGCCAGGTCGCCTGGGGTGGTCAGGATCCGGTCCGGTGCGGCGGCGGCGAGGTCCTCGCGGCTCGCGTAGCCGTAGGCGACGGCGATCGCCGTCAGGCCGGCGGCGTGGGCGTGGAGGACATCGCTGCCGGTGTCGCCGACGTACGCGGTGGCTCTGTGCCTGGTGCGCAGGAGACGGAGCTTGTCGGTCTTGCTGCCCGGCTCGTCGCGGGAGAGCAGTATTCGGGGCATCGACTCGGCGGGAAGGTCACGGGCGAGCAGGCCGTGGACGGTGGTGTGGTGGCTTCCGGTGACCACGGCGTACCCGGGCCCGGCGGCCAGTTCGGCCAGCGGGCCGACCATCTCCCCGATGACGCCGTGCGGCTCGTCGGCGGCGGACCGGGCGGTCAGCTCGGCGTGCCGCTTCCAGAACCGCTCGGCGGTCTCGAAGTCGATCCAGCGGGTCAGCGAGGCGCTCAGCACGCCCTGGTAGACGACGGGCAGGTCGTCCGGGCCGGCCAGGTCGGGCAGCTTGTCCAGCTCCATCTCCTGTCGGGCGTCCTGGTAGCAGCGCCAGGCCCGGGCGCGGGAGTCGTGCAGGACTCCGTCGAAGTCGAAGGCCAGCATCAGCACACCCCGCTCAGGGATACGACGGGCACGCCGCACCAGCCCAGCAGCCCGGGGCGGGGCAGCAGCCGGGCAAGCTCCACCAGTGCCTCCCCGGCGCGGGGCCAGGTCGACGGTGCGCCCAGCGGGGCGAGCAGCAGCGTGTTCCCCTCCCGGACCGGGTGGAAGATGCCGCCTTCGGTCCACTGCATGACGGCTTTCAGCGTCAACTCCGTTTCCTCGCCCGTCGGGCCGGGGTCGAGTTCGGCGGCGGGGGTTCCGCCGAAGGGCAGTGTCGGCTCCACCAGCGCGCCGGGCTGCTGCGCCCACCGGTGGACGACACCCGGGGCGGCCGCCTCACTGCCGGCCACCGTGTCGGTCAGCATGTGCTGGACGACGGCGGCCGCCTGGGACATGCCGCGTTGAAGCCGGTACGCCTCCACGGCGGTCTCGGTCGCGCGCTGGGCGTTGTAGGTGCGCGGGAGCTGGCCGCCGCGGGCCGTGCCGTAGCACAGCAGTGCGACCGCGAGCGTCGAGTACCAGAACTGGTGGCCACCGGGCAGGCGCCGGGCGAGACTCTGGGTGACGGCTTCCAGGCCGCCGCCGAACGCGACGGCGAGAGCCGCCAGGTCGAGGAGCGGGGTGAGCAGCTCGTTGTCGCGGCGGTAGGGGTGGGCGAGGTGGCCGGTCTTGCGTAGGCGTCCGCCGTGGTCGAGGAACCACTTCTCCGCCTCGCACCGGTTGTCGGGCAGCGCTGAGGCGAGGCCGGACAGCAGACGGTGCAGCAGCACGGCGGAGGCTTCCTCGTCCGCTCCGGTCAGGGCCTGGGCCACCGTGCGCACGACCGTGGGGATCGGCCTGCCGGGCCGGGCGGGCTCCACCGTGAGCTGCTGGGCGCGGGCGAGGACGTAGTCCACCGCCTCTTCCAGCAGGTGCGGTGCCGGCTCCGGGCCCAGTGCGGCCGTGGGGACGAGGTCCTCGGTGACCACGAGCGAGGGGGCCACGGCGAGGGTGGCCGGAGGAAGGGGACTGCGCAGTGCGGTGGCCGCGGCGCGGGCCGCGTCGCCGAAGATCCCCGGCGGCACCCACCCGGCGACCGCGTGCCGGATGCCGCCGGAGGTGCGCAGCCGGATGGCGGCCCGGGCCGGCGAGCGGCGCCGGACACCCGGCCACGGGATCAGGGCGGAGTTCTCCCGCCCGGGCACGAGGCCGTCCACAACCGGCGCCCCCTCCGCGCTCGGCCAGTCGGCTTCGGCCGTCAGGTAGGCGGAAAGGGCAGCAGGCTCCAGACGGCGGGTGGACTGCCACTGATCGCGCGGCAGCACGGTGACCGTAATCCCCGCCTGGCGCAGTCCCTCCACGTCCGTGGCATCGAAGACCGGCACCAGCACCTCGGCCCCTGCCGCTCCCGGGACCTCTCGGGCGAGAGCCAGCAGCGTCCGGCCAGTCAGCGGCGGGTCGTCCACCAGCAGCACCCGCCGATCGCCGACCTCGGGCCTCTCACCGGCCCGCACGCTAGCCACCCGCACATCCACGCCCGCGGCCTCCAGGCCGGCGGCGACCAGCGGCGCCAGGTACGCCCCGCCGGTCCGCACACCCGCCACGACGACCGGGCCGGACCAGTCCCGGCCCTCCAGCCACGTCCGGGCCAGCCGGACCGCGTCCTGCCACTCCACTCCCTGGACGGCCAGGGACGCCGGCAGACGCACGAACGAATCGTCCCTCGCCAGCCGGTTGGGGATGCGGTCGACCTCGGGCGCGATGAGGGTGTCCTCGCCAGCCGCGAGCCGTCGGCCCGCGCGCAGGGTCATGTCCCGCAAGGCCCCCGCTCCCGGCAGGCCGGTGTCGCAAGAGCGGATCCACAGGGCGGCCAGCGACTCGTAACAGCGCAGGGCCGGCATGGGCTGCCCCGCCCGGGACGCGAGGTCCCGGGCGAGGTGGCCGATCGTCAGCGGTGCGATGGCCGATGGCGTGTTCATGCAGTGGCCTCGCGGCGGGCCACGGCGTGCACCAGGCGGCCCAGCTCCCGGTACGGGCTGCGGCTGGAGGCCGCCCACTCCGTCTCGAGCGCCTCCTGGTACTCGGTCTCGGTGGGCTTCCAGTCGTTGCGGTGGTCGTGGAAGATCCGCACGCCCTGCCACGGCAGCGGCGTGAGCCCGTTCGCGCGGGCGAGGTCGTCCAGGTGTTCGGGCGCGTCGCCCCGGGTGGTGATGCCGAGGTTGCCCACGCTGGCGGCCTGCCCGCTCTCGATCTGCGCACGGGCCGATGCGTAGTTGCCGGACAGGGCCTCGCGCACGCCCACGGCCAGCTGGTTCTTCGTCAGCACGCTGAGGACGCCGCCGGGGGCGACGAGACGGGCGAGGTGGGCGAGCGGGGCAACGGAGTCGGGCAGGTACATCACGACGCCGTGGCAGACCACCGCGTCGAACGCGCCGTCCTCGAACGGCAGGTTGTAGATGTCGCCCACGGTCAGCGTCACCCGCTCGGCGATCTCCGGGTCGGCGGCGACCCGGTCGGCCGCGGAGGTGAGCATGCCGGACGACTTCTCCACGCCGGTCACGTGGTGTCCGGCGGCCGCGAGGCGCAGCACCATCTCCCCGTCGCCGCAGCCGACGTCCAGCACGCGGGCGGGGCGCTCGCCGAGCTCGGCGAGGACCCGGCGCGCGGTGATGTCGTGGCGCAGCCGGCCGCGGCCGCCGCTGGAGTACGCGGCGTAGCCGGTACCGACGGTCGCGAAGTCGGAGGAGGGCGTTGTGGTCATGGGGTGAACTCCTTCTTGAGGGTGGGCCAGTGTTCGACGAGATAGCGGAACGAGGGGTAACGGGCGCCGGTGGACAAGGCTTCTCCGGCTGCTCCGGAGGGGGTGAAGGTGCCGGCGCGCAGCGCCTGGCGGATACGGACCAGGCTCGGGATCCGGGCCGCCAGTCCCGGCACCCGGGCCCGGGCGTCGGCGGCAGGCAGCCAGGCCGCCAGCTGCTGAGGGCGCATCTCCTCCCACACCACGACGTCCGCGAGCCCGTCGCCCAGGCGTACGGCGAGGAAGTGCGGCACCGCGGTCGTCCCGGGCGAGGCGCCGCGGTGGCCGAGCGTGGTGACGATGCCGGGGTAGTCGGTGCGCAGGGCGGTCAGGTGGTCGGCGAACACGGCGCCGAGGTTGCACCCCAGGCAGCCGCACACCGAACGGGTGCCCGTGAGGTCGTCGAGGGTGAAGATCCGCTCAGCCACGTCCGCCGCCGACAGCCGGGCCGTAGAGGCGGTAGTAGTCGTCGACGATGCCGGCCTCGGCGAGGATCAGGTTGGTCGCCGCAACGTTGTGTCCGGGCCGCAGCCGTGCATCGGCGCGGGCCAGGGCCACCGCACCGACCGCGAGCCCGGCCAGGACCAGGTCGACGTACCGGTTGGACAGGGACTCGGCGTAGTGGAAGTTGATCGGCATGCCGTGCCCGAGGACGACGATCTCAGGGCTGTCGCCGGCGAGCTGGTAGCCGGTGCCGAGCACGCCCCGGTCGGTGACCTGGGTGCTGCCCTTGCGCAGTTCGTCGAGGTCGAATTCGAAGTTCCTGCTGGTGGTGCTGACCAGGAACGACCGGTCAGGCAGGAGCCGGGCCTCGCGCGCGCCGAAGCTGCGGCTGCCGACGCAGCCGAAGACCAGCCGTGGCCGGTGCGTGCGCACCAGTTGGTCCAGCGACCGGCCGGTGAGGAACCCTTCCTCGTGCGCGGCGACCAGGCGGGTGATGTCGGAGTCGAACACCGCGACCCGCATGCGCCGGTTCTCCAGGACGCGGGCGACCTCGTGCCCGATCCGGCCGAAGCCGAGCACGAGCGCGGCCTGGCCTTCGAGCTTCTCGTCCGGCAGCAGCCGCAGCGTATTGCGGACGGCCGCATCCGCGATGCCGTACGACTCGATCATGCCCTTCATGTCGCTCTCGGCGACGCTGAACAGCGGCAGCGGCAGGTCGAGCTCCTCCACCTTGCGGATGCCGGAGGTGGTCTGTTCCACCAGCCCTGTGAAGTGACCTGCCTGTTCCGGCAGTTCGCGAAGGACGGTGGGCATGACGTAGCCGCCGTCGTCCATGACCACGCTTCGCTTGCCCGCGGCGGCGACCCGTTCGATGTGGTCCTCGATCCCCTCACGCAGGTCCCGGTAGCGCCACACCGCGATGCCGTGCCGCTGTACCAGGTGCGCGTCCACGCGGTGGGTGTGCGCGTAGGGGTACTCCTTGTCGATCACGGTCATGTGGGCCGGGTCCACGCCGAGGGCGAGGAGGCTGTCGACCAGGACGAGGAAGTCCCGCATGTGGTGGATCGTCAGCAGCACCCCGGTGCCGGCCAGCGGCTTGTCCGGCCACCGGTCGGCAAGCCGACTCGTCAGCGGCAGCTCGGCCACGGCTGCGGCGACCTCGGTGTCGGTGAACGGCAGATGCCGAGCTGCGGCGAAGAACGCCTCGGCCGCGGCCGGGCTGCCCTGTTCGAACGTCGCGACGAGCCGGTGGGTGTTCGCGGCCGCCGCGGCCGGGTCCGCGGGGGCGGCCAGCGTCAGCCGGCCGCGGCCGCCGTCGACGAGCACGCACCGCCACGACGCCGTCGCCTCGTCCCAGTCCATGCTCTGCACGTCCGGGCTGACGGCGAGCCGGGCGGCGAGGGAGCCTGCCAGATGGCTGGCCTCGTCCGGTGTGGCGATGACGTCGACCGCGTGGACGAGCGGCGGTTTCACGGATGCGGGCATCGATGCCCTCCTGTCGGAAAAGGGGTGATGGTTCAACGGAGGCTCGGGGCTTAGCGCTCGCCGGGAAGGGTGAAGGTGTGGCAGCGGCCGGTAACGCCCATGCCGCAGGCGACGAAGCTGGCCGGGTCCAGCCGGGTTACCGCGCGCACGGTCGCCACCTGCCGGGCGCCGGCCAGGATGTGCGCCTCGGCGATCAGCCGCCTGCGGACCTCCTCGTCAGCAGCCCACACCTCAGCCAGCAGCAGCTCACTGCTCGTGGCGTTCTTCTGGGCCAGGGCCAGCAGCAGGGACCCGGTCGGCGGGTCCAGGAGCAACGTCTCCGGATGGAAGCGCGTGTCGTCCCGCCACCGCGGCCACGTCGAGGCGGCGAACGACGCCTCCAGTCCGGCGAACCGGCGGGCGGCCGCAGCGACGTACGCTTCCGGCTCTGCGATCTCGGCGCCGGTGACGGCACCGAGCAGGCCGTCGGCGGGGGCGCCGTGCAGCACCGTGATGGTGTCCAGCACCTCCCACCCAGAATGGGCGAAGAAGTCGGTCGCGCCGTCCCGGTCGACGGGCACGTCCGTGGTCACCAGCGGCCACTCCACCGCCTCCACCACCGTCTGCAGCAGCTTGCGGCCTAGACCCGCCCGGCGCGCCGACGGATCCACGACCGGACCCCACAGCCGCGCCCTCTGCTCCCCGGGCTCCGGACGGCGGACGGCACACCAGCCGAGGACCTCCCGCCCGTCCCGGGCCACGGCGAGCACCGGCGGCGCCCCGGTCAGCGCGTTCGTCAGCCGCGAGCGCACCAGGGAGGCACTGACCGGCCGGTCGTCGCTGTACCCTGCGATGCACCGCTGGGCAACGCCGGCGAGCTCTTCGCACACGCTGGCGTGCAGGCCGGCGATGAAGTCGATCCCAGCATCCGCGCCGGTCGGCCAGGGCGTGGGGGCGACACCCTGACCGTCGCCGGACCTGGGCTCGGTGAGTCTGCTGTCGGTCATGCGCACTCTCCTCCTTGCCCGTCCGCATTGGCGAGGCTCTGGCCGTCCGGCACGTACACCTCGGCCTTCCGGTGCAAGATCGTTCGCAGCTCGGCGGCGTCGAAGGCGGTCATCAGGGGGAGATGGTCGGACATCCGACGCAGGTCCGGGGTGTCGCAGACCGAGAAGTCCACCAGGGCGGCCGCGAGTTCGGCACTCAGGTAGCCGCGGTCGATGCAGTACCCGGGGCCGCTGGGGCGGCCGGGGTGGTCGCGGTAGCCGGCCGTCGCGTTCATGGCGTCGGGCCGGCCGAGGTGCTCGGCGGCGTGACGGGCGATCTCGATGTAGCCGGCCGCCAAGAGCTCGCGGTCGGGCCGGACGTCGGTGTGACGGCGGCCGGCTTCCTCGTAGGTCCGGTTGGCGACGAAGGCCCGGTCCGCATACGGATCCCAGGCGTGCTCGGTGCCGACGCGGTAGCTGTTCCAGTCGCCGAAGCACATGGCCAGCCAGCCGGGCTTGGCGAGAGTGGTGCACCAGCGAGCCTCGGTCAGCCGGTGCTCGGGGGACCAGTAGCAGGTGTGCATGCTGACGCAGCTGATCTGGCGGGGGCTGAGGGTGCCGTCGGCGCCGCGGAGCCGGACGGCGATGTTCGCCGGCGCGTGCCAGGGCGCCCATGCCTGCGGGTACTCCTCGGTGCACACCAGCGGCCCACCACGGCGCACGAAGATCGCGTTGTCGTTGGAGCTGCCCGGCCTGGGAACGGCGATGTGGCCGTCCATGTCGAGCAGTTCCTCCAGCTCGGCGAGCTGGTCCGGCTGGACCTCCTGCTGGAAGAACAGGTCGGGGCGCTGCTCGCGGACCCAGCGGGCACCGGAGCGAAGGTTGATGCTCTTCTCCAGGTTCCAGTTCACGACGGTGATCGTCTTCATGCCGCGGGCCTCTCTACGAGCCGGACGACCGGGGTGGTGGATAAGGAGGCGAGATGCCGCCGGCGCAGAAGCCGGGCCTGCTCGCTGTGAACGGGAAGGCCGACCTGGGCGCGGCGGCGGTCGAGCGCGTCCGGCTCGGCGACCGGCAGCAGCTCCAGAAGCCCGCCCGGTCCGGCCGGCCGGTAGACGTACTGCGTGCCGTACAACTGCGGCTGACCGGTGTTGATGAGCACGCGGTCGTGCACATGGGCCCACTGGGCGGGCGTCGCCTCACCCTGCTGCGCCGCCTCGCGCAAGGCCGCAAGGAACCGGCTCTGAAGCTGACGGTCCTGGTCGGCGTGGACGGCGATGGCCACCGCGGCCCGGCATCCTTCCTCGCCGATCCGGGACCGTCCCGGCCAGCCGTGCTGGGTGACGATGTCCGCCAAGAAGAGGGCGTTGTCGGCGTCGGCCTTCCGGGCCGCCGCGAACACCTCCGCAGGCGCGGCGGCCCGGCGGTGGGCGGGCGTCCGCCACGACTCCCTGGCGGTGTCTGCCCGCGCGATCAGATCGCGGCCGATGGCGCCCCAGTTGGGTGGGCTCCCGGGCGTAGTCATCGTGATGTGCCTGCCTCTCGATCGGTCCGGCTGTCAGATTTCGGTCTCGGCGCGCACCAGCCACAGCCCGCCCGAGCGAGCGGCGATCCAGTGCAGCTGCGTCTCGTAGATCTGGTCGATGGGGGATACCGAAGTCCTACTGATGGCTACGAGGCCGCGTACGGGCGAGTCAGGGTCGGCGAGGAGGCGCAGCGCGCGGGCGTAGCCGCGCCGCAGGGTGGGGTCGTCGCCGTCCCCGTGGCCGTCGAGCGTGTCGACGATCCGGTCGGCGACGGTGAAGGAGTGCCGGGCGGCGTGTCCCTGGTCGGCGGCGAGGTCGTCGTGCGGGTCCCGGTCTGCACGGGTGAGGGCGTACAGGACCACGTGCGGCGGCCCGTCGGCGTGGCGCAGTGCGGCCTGGTTGATGGCGGCCCTCTGCTGGGCGAGAGCCTGTGCTCCTGCGGGGCGCCACGGAGGCGCGGGTGCGGGGCGCTGGCCGCGGGCCCGAGGCGTGAGGGTCCGGACGTCGTCGGGCGGCCGCAGGCGCGACGGCGGGTCGGCGGCGGCAGACAGGGTGGGTGCATGTGTGCTCATCGGGCGCTCACCGTCGGTAAGGGGAGTGCGTCTGCGGAAGCGGAGATCGCCACGGTGGGCGCGGGGCGCAGCTCGGTCCGCAGTCGCAGGGGTGTGACACGCTCGCCGTCGGCGCGGCGGACAGCAGGCAGGTCTTCCCATCCGAGGTCACGCAGCAAGGCCAGCAGCGCCGCCCGCGGCTGGTGGGTGGCCGGGATCTCCCACCAAATCCACTCCAGTCCGTGCTGTGCCGCGTGGTCGGCTAGCCACAGCGTCAGCAGTCGTGCCGCCTGGTCGTCGTGTCCCGGCACCGGCGGGACCATGGACACCGAGATGCCAGGGCCGGGGCAGTCGTGGCTCCAGTGCGGCAGGTCCTCGCCGGGGTGCACGACGAGACATCCGGCGAGCTCGCCGTCGTCGTAGAGACCGGTGACGGTGGCCTGCGACCGGATGAGGGTAACCAGCTGATCAGCAGGATGGTCGATGCCCTGGTCAGCGAGCATGTGGGTGGCCACCTGGGCGAGCGCTGCGGCCTCGGCTCTCGCCGCGCCGGTGCGGACCGGAAGCATTGCGTACACGGGTGTGCCGGCGTCGCCCATCACGCCGCTCCCGCCGTGGACGCGGCGAGCGCGGGCTGGCTGAGGGCGCTGGCCGGTGCGGATTCCCCGAAGATTCCCCAGGCGTGGCCCAGACCGACGAGGTGGACCGCGTTTTGGGCGCCCGCCTTGACGGTGACCGCGTCGATCTCCGCCCGCACGTCATCGGCCCGCACCCCGATCGCGTCGCCGATGGCAGGGTTGAGGTTGTGCTCGGCGACGGCCCGGATGACCTGCCGGTCGCGCGCGGTGAACTCCGGGGTCGGCCCGGTGGTGGCGGGCGGCTGCACTTCCCGGGCGGTGAGCAGGGCGTGGGTGAGGACAGCGCGCGAGGAGCCCGGGCGGTTGAACTTCCGCCGGACCGCAGCGAGGTGGCTGGCCACTGTGAACACGGCCAGGTGCTCCTGGCGGGCGATCAGCTGGTTGGAGGCGCCGTAGACGAGTCGTGCGGCGACGCGGTGCTGGTCCGGGGTGAGGACGGTGGGCGGGGTATCGGTGGTGGGCATCGTCGGTCCTGGGTCGAGGAAGGAGGGGGTGGCGGAAGGCGGTCGGCGCGGGCCCGGGGACCAGGGGCTGCCCTGGCCCGCGCTCGGGTGCGGTTACGGCGTGGGGTGCAGTGCGACGGGGAGCGCGGTGACGTCGGTGCCGATGAAGGACCGCTGCGGCTCGAGGTCGTTGACGTCGCCGGTCAGGGCGAGCTGGGGGAAGCGCTGGAACAGGGCGGGGAGGGCCTCTTCGGCTTCGAGCTTGGCGAGGCGGGCGCCCAGGCAGTAGTGGATGCCGTAGCCGAAGGCCAGGTGCTGCTTGTCGTCCCGGTCGATGCGGAAGGCTTCGGGGTTCTGGTGGATGTCCGGGTCACGGCCGTGGGCGCCGAAGCCGATGATGATCGCGTCTCCCTGACGGATGACGACGTCGTCGCCCAGGTCGATGTCCGCCGTGGCGTATCGCAGTGGCATGTACATGATTGGTGGGTGCAGGCGGAGGGCTTCGTCGATGGCGTCGCTCCAGCGCGCCGGGTCGGCGAGCACAGTGGCGAGCTGGTCGGGGTGGGCGAGGAGTTCACGGACGAGGGCGTTGATGAGGGCGACGGCGGTCTCGCTGCCGGCGCCGATCATCAGGATGAGGGTGGAGACGAGCTCGGTGTGGCTGAGGCGGTCGCCGTCCTCTTCGTGGGTGGCCAGCAGCAGGCTGGTCATGTCCTCGCCCGGGTGGCTGCGCTTGGTGTCGATCAGGGCCTGCATGGCCCGGCCGAGATCGCGCTTGATGGCCTCGGCTTCCTGGGGGGCGACGTCCGTGGCGAGCACGGAGTCGATCACGCGGAGCATCTCGGGCCGCTGCTCGGCGGGCACGCCGAAGAGGTCGCAGATCACCCGGGTCGGGATGGGATAGGAGAAGTGCGCGCGCAGGTCGACGGGACCGGTGGCGGCGAGCGTCTCCAGCTGGTCGAGGACGTCGGTGACGATCGCGTGGATGGCGGGGCGCATCGCCTCGATGCGGGCGGGCGTGAACGCGCGGTCGACCAGCCGGCGCAGACGCTGGTGATCACCGCCGTCGGAGGTGAACATCGACACCACGTCCACCCACGGGTACAGCCACGGTATGGATCCGGGGGTGTGGGACGGCCAGGACTTGCGGGCGTCCTTGGAGACGTCGTCGTGGGTGAGGAGCACCTTGGCGACGGCGCCGCGCGTGACGGCCCAGGCGGTGACGTCGCCGGGCAGGCGGACGCGGACGGCGGGCCCGGCGGCGCGGAGGGTATCGGCTTGGGCGAACAGTGCGCGGCCGCCGCTGCTGTCGAGGGTGACGGTCGCGGTGGGAGAGGTGCTGCTGGTCACGAGGTTCCTCCTGCGAAGGCGGGAATGCGGTCGGCGGACTTGGGACGGAAGGTGACGGGCATCGTCTGCGGGCACTGGTGGAAGGGACCGTGCCGCAAGAGGGGTTCGGCGCTCTCGTCGGTCAGCGTCATGTCCCACAGCTGGTCGAGGATCGTCTCGACGGCGGTCTGCACGATCGTGGTGGCCTGGGAGATCGCGGGGCAGCGATGCGGCCCGGCCGACCAGGCGAGGTGAGCCTGGCTGTCGTAACTGCGGCCGCTCGGCAGTGAGGGGTCGGTGTTCGCGGCGGCGTGGGAGATCAGGACCGGGACACCGCCCGGTACGTGAACGCCGTGGAGATAGGTGTCATGGCGGGCGAAGTGGACGGAGAAGTTCGCCATGGGGGCGCGCTCCCACAGCGCCTTGTCCAGAGCCCGGCGCACGGTGAGCGTGCCGGAGGCGAGGCTGCCGGCGTATTCGTCGTCCCGCAGCAGCAGGTGCAGGGTCCAGGCGGTGGCGGCGGCCGTGGGGATGAGGCCGGCGCCGGTGACGCAGAACAGCTGGTTGAGGATCTCGTCGTCGCTGAGCGCTGCGGCGTGGTTGATCATCCAGGAGGTGAGGTCCTGGCCGGGCCGCGTCCGGCGCAGTTGGATGAGTTCGTACAGCAGGCCGGCGAAGTCCGCGGCGCCCTGGACGGCTTCGGGGCCGGCGCTGATGAGGGCCTGGCAGGCGCGCACCATCTGGTCGGTCATCTCGGGCGGGCAGCCGAGGATTTCGGCGAAGTTGAGCATGGGCACCATGTCGGCGAAGTCGGCCATCAGGTCGGCCCGGCCGCGGGTGATGACCCGGGCGATCAGCTTCAGTGCGTTGCGTCGAGTGATGTCCCGAAGCCAGTGGGGGCTGATCCGGGCGATGCAGTCGTCCATGGCCCAGCGCAGGCGGGCGTGGTCGTCGCCGTCGGTGTAAAGGACGGAGGGCCGCCAGGCCATCATGCCGAGCACCGGGCTGTCCTGGGGGACGTGGCCGGCTGCCAGGTCGGCCCACAGGCGCGAGTCCTTGGAGTAGGTGTTGGTGTCGTTGACGAGGGTGACGGCGGCCCGGTGGTTGGTGACGACCAGTGCATGCACGCGGGGGGCGATCTCCGCCCATCCGGCCGGGCCCTGGGCGCGCAGTTGCTCGTAGACGGCGTTCGGTTGGGCGGCGAACGCGTCGCCGTGCAGCATGGGGCAGCCGCTGGTGGAGAGCGGGGGCGGCGTGGTCATGAGACGGGCTCCAGGCTGGGGCGGGACAGCAGGTGGGATATGAGCGCGATCAGCGGCTTCTTCGCCGACTCCCTGTGCCGGACGTCGCACTCGACCAGCGGCGTGGAGGGGGCAAGGTCCAGCGAGCGGCGCAGTTCGGTCTCGCCGTAGCGGGGCGAGGTGTGGAAGGTGTTGACGGCGACCACGTAGGGCAGGCCGGCTTCCTCCATGCGCCCCATGGCGTCCCAGGACTCGGTGATCCGCGCGGTGTCGACCAGGACCACGCCGCCCAGCGCTCCCCGCATCAGCTCGTCGACCATGAAGCTGAACCGGGGCTGGCCGGGGCCGCCGAACAGGTAGAGCACGATGTCGTCGGTCAGGGTGAGCCGGCCGAAGTCGAGCGCCACGGTGGTGGTGGTCTTGTCCGACAGCCCGCGCAGGGTGTCGACCGCCTTGCCGGCCTCCGTCAGGCGTTCTTCGGTCGAGGCGGGACGGATCTCGGACACGGCGCCGACCAGGGTGGTCTTGCCGACGGCGAACGGTCCGAGCACGACGACCTTCACGGACTGCTCGACCCCGGGGGCCAGGTAGTCGCCCTCAGAGCTTTTCAAGCGCATCGAGAATCCTCTCCAGCAGATGACGGTCGGTCTGCTGAGCGGCGGGGACGGGGCTGCGGCTGACGAGGTGGCCGCTGTCGACGAGGGAGGCGACCAAGACCTTCGTTACGGCCGCCGGCAGCTGCAGGTCGGCGCTCACCTCGGCCAGCGACAGCACGCCGGGCAGGCAGTGCTGCATCAGGCGGTGGGAGTGAGCGTCCAGCCCGGCCAGCGGCTTGTTCGGATCGGCGATCAGCAGCGTGGCCACGTCCAGAGTGCGGCGGGTTGGTTCGGCCCTTCCCCCGGTGGGGGTGTAGGGCCGCACCATCCCGGCACGCCGGCGGCCGCGGGGCGTCACGAGGTCCGGGCCCTCGCGCGCGCGGACAGCGCGGGGGCCAGGCCCTTGATGGCCTTGATCGTCTCGGCGGACGCGACCGCGACCTTGGCGTCGGTCATTTCCGCGCCGATCGAGACGGCGATCACGGTGTTGTGGCCGGCGGCGAAGACGAGGACGCACGCCCCGGGAAGGTCGATGATGATCTTGCGCGGGGTCGTGTCGTCGGCCGTCGGCGCGAACTCGCCGACGCCGCGGCCCAGCGAGAACAGGCTGGAGGAGCTGGCGGCGGTCCGGTCGGCCACGTCGCGGTGCAGCCCTTCGGAGTGCGCCAGCACCAGGCCGTCGCTGGTGAACAGAGCCACGTGCTCGACGCCCTTCGACTCGGCGAGGCGGTTGAGCACCCAGGTCATGTCGTGGGTGTCGGCGGTCGGCTGCTGCTGCTCAGTCATGAAGCTGGTCTCCTTCAAGGGGGTTCTCGGTGTGGTGGATGGTCCGCCCCAGCTGGGCGAGGCTGGCGGAGAACGCATCGGGGTCGTCCGTCGGCGCGGGCTCGCTGTCCCGGGCCGGCGCAGGGGCAACCGGCGAGCGCCGCCGCCGCTGAGGCAGACCTCCAGAAGTCGGCTCTCCGGAAGTTGCGTCTGCCGCTCCGGCGGCCGCAGCAGGTCCCAGGGGGAGGGGCGTGTACCCGGCACGGGACGCTGCCGCCTGGCGGTCGGCCTCGATCTCCTCGTCGGTCGGGCCGTGCCCGAACAGCTCCTGAGGGATGCGCAGTACGGCCCGCACACCGCCGTACGGGGAGGTACTGGTGACGTCCGCGGAGAATCCGTACTCGCCGGCGAGGCGGCCGATGACCGCGAATCCGAGCTGGCCGGTGTCCTGCACGGTGGTGACGTCCAGGACTCCACGCTGCCCCAGCTGCCTGGCCGCCTCCTCGCGCTGGAAGTGGTTCATGCTCAGGCCGCCGTCGTCGACGACGATGCAGTACCCCGTTTGGAACGCCTGCACCTCGACGAACACCTTGCCGTCGGAGAACGCGGCCGCGTTGGACAGCAGCTCCGTGAGCGCGACGGTGACCGGCTCGACGACCCGCCCCTCCAACCAGGTCTCCCCGGTGCGCTGCTCGTAGGTGTAGCTGACCCGCAGGTAGTCGCTGATCCGCCCGCGGGCTGATTCCACGACCTCGCGAACCGTGCAGTCCGCTCGCTGTAGACCCGGCCACGACCCGGTCAAGATCCGCATGCGCTGCAGCGTGTGCAAGGACTGGGTGACCAGGTGATCGAAGGCCATCAGGCTCTGGTGATACGCCGTACCGTCGGGGTGATGCTCCATCTCCTCGACCACGCGCAGCTGACAACGGTGCAGACCGGTCTGCGCCTCGTCGATGATGTCGCGTACCGAAGACCTGGCCGCGCGTCCGATGTGCTCGCGGGTGACGGTCACAGCCTCCTGCAGCAGCCGTCTCACGGCCTGGTGCGCGTGGTCGACGACGGTGCCGGCCAGCTGCTCCTGGCGGAGCCCGGGGACCGGCACACCGCGGTACCCGCGCGCCAGGACATCCACCAGAGCGGGCATCACCGCCTCGGCGAAGTGCCGCACCTCGGCCTCGAGCGCGGCTATGTGCGTGCCGTCAGCCTCGTGCTGCTGCTCCAGCCGCGTGCAGCGCGCGGCCAGAGCGCGCTTGGCGCGGGTCTGCGCGAGGAGACCCACCGACGTGACGGCGAACCCGGCGCCGAGCACGGCTGCGGTTACCTGAGGATCGAGCATGGGGACTCCTGACACATAGGGGTCGGCTGCGGGCGGAGAGCGATGGGGGAGAGGCGGTGCTCCCGTCCCGCCGCGCGGCCGGTGAACGGGCCGGGACGGAGCCGCCGGGCGCCCGTACCGGAGGCGGTGCTCTGCGGTGCATTCACGCGGCGATCACCGTCACCGACGCCACCTTGCGCAGCTCGTACAGCCGGACGGCGCTGTTGGCCAGCCCGAGCATCGAGTACGCCTGCGGGAAGTTCCCCACCTGGCGCCCGGTGGCCGGGTCGTACTCCTCCGCGAGCAGGCCCAGGTCACTTCGCAGCCTCAGCAGCCGCTCGAACAGGGCCTCGGCTTCGTCCAGTCGGCCGGTGAGGGCCAGAGCGTCGACGGCCCAGAACGAGCACAGAAGGAACGCGCCCTCGTCCCCCGAGAAGCCGTCCATGCCCACCTGCCGGCCGTCCGTGTGGTAGCGGTGGACCAGGACGCCGTCGGGAGAGAGCTCCCTGCGGACAGCGTCGACCGTGCCGATCACCCGCGGGTCATCGGCCGGCAGGAACCCGGTCTGTGGCAGGAGCAGGAGCGAGGCATCCAGCTCCTTGGAGCCGTACGACTGCGTGAAGGTGTTGCGCTTCTCGTCGAAGGCCCGTGCACACACCTCAGCGTGGATCTCTGCACGCAGGGCCACCAAGGCCTCCAGGTCGGCGACGACCACGCCCTGCTCGACGAGGCCGACCACGCGGTCGATGGCCACCCAGCACATGACCTTGGAGTAGGTGAAGTGCTGGCGGCCGCCGCGGACCTCCCAGATCGAGTCGTCCGGCAAGCGCCAGTGCTTGCGGACGTAGTCGACCAGCCGCAGCATCAACCGCTCGGTGTTCTCGCATCGGGCAACGCCGAGCTGGTGCGCCAGGACCAGCATCTCGATGACCTCGCCGGGCACGTCCAGCTGCAACTGGTCCACCGCGCCGTTGCCGATCCGGACCGGGCTGGAGTTCTCGTATCCGGGAAGCCAGTTGAGCTCCCGCTCGGGCATCTCGCGGCGGCCGTCGAGGCGGTACATGATCTGCAGGTTCTCCGGGTCGCCGCCGATCGTGCGCAGCAGCCACTGCCGCCACGCGACCGCCTCGTCTCGGCACCCCGTCCGCAGCAGCGCGGACAGCGTGACCGCCGTGTCCCGCAGCCATACGTAGCGGTAGTCGAAGTTGCGCTCCCCTCCGAGGTCTTCGGGCAGGGAGGTCGTCGGCGCGGCCACGATCCCGCCGGTGGGGGCATGCGTGAGCGCCTTCAGCGTGATCAGAGACCGGACGACCGCATCACGGTGCGGGCCGTCGTAGACGAGCTGGCCCGCCCACGTTTCCCAGAAGGCGGCGGTCTCCCTCAGCGCCGCCTCGGCGTCGGGAACCTCGGGCGCGGGAGCGTGGGATGGCGCCCAACTCATGGCGAAGGCCACCCGGGCGCCGGCCGCGACGGTGAAGGAGTGGTGGACGGCGCCGTCCTTCTCCTCACCCTGCAAGGACGTGTCGAACCACAGCGCGTCCGGGCCGGACACCGCGGCCATCCGCGCGTCCTTGTCGGAGATCCACGGCATCAGCCGGCCGTAGCCGAAGCGCGGGGCGAGCGTCGAGATCATGTCCACCGTGCCCCTGACGCCCTCGACGATCCGGATCAGCTGCGGGCCGTGTCCGTCCCGGGGTGGCATGAAGTCGAGGACGCGGACCGTGCCCGTCTTGGTGTCCCACTCGGACTCGACGAGGAGGCTGTCGCCCACGTAGCGGCACCGGTCCGCGTACGGCGCGGGCACACCGGCCGGGACAGCGGGAGCCATCCGCCAGAACCCGTGCTCGTCGGTGCCGAGCAGGCCGGCGAAGACCGCGGCCGAGTCGAAGCGCGGCAGGCAGTTCCAGTCGACGCTTCCGTCCCGGCAGACCAGAGCAGCGGTCTGCATGTCGCCGATGAGCGCGTAGTCCTCGATGCGCGGCGCGCGAACGGCCGGGGTGTGAGTGCGAGGCGGCGAAGTGGTCATGAGGTGCGGTCTCCAGGCGAAGCGATGATGGCGTAGGCGTGCGAGTGGTCGAAGCGCGAGTGCACGTGCGTGGGGCGTCGCCAGGCGGCGGTGGTCCTCAGCTCGCCCGTCTCCAGCGGTGCCCAGGAGGTGAGCAGATCGCGGATCTGCTGCCCGGACCGGGGCCAGAAGCCGATGCCCGCCCCTTCGTAGAGACGGGTGAGGGCGGTCATCGCCTCGGGAGCCATGTCCGTGGTGGCGTGAGTGACGGACAGCACCGAGCCGGCCGGAAGCCAGGACCTCAGCGCCGCCAGGACGGTGTACACCGTCTCGTCGCCGATCCACGGCAGGACGTCGTGCAGCAGCACCCCGATAGGACGATCGCGGTCGAGCTGCACGATCGGTCCGGCAGCCAGAAGGGCCGGCATGTCCTCGAGATCCGCTCGCAACGACGCCGTGCCGTGCCGCTCGGCCAGAACCATCCGCGCGTGGGCATCCACCCCGGGGTCGGAGTCGACGTACACCATGCGGCGCACCTCGTCGGGCACGTCGCGGTTGTCGTCGTGCGGCAGACCGCATCCCAGGTCGATGACCTGGTCGATGCCGTACTCCCGCGTGAGGCAGGTCAGGACCCGTGGGCCGTGTGCGCGGTTGACGCGCACGCTGGCCGGCAGCCACGGCGCCGCCGTGATCAGGTCACGAGCGAAGTCCCGGTCGGGCCGGTAGTTGTCGGTGCCGCCGTCGAGGTGGTCCTGCACCCGAGGGACAGTCGGTCGCTCGAAGTAGCCGTCGGGAAGCGAGGTCATGCGCTCACCCCCACATGGGCAAGGCCGTGCCCGACGCCCGGGACGTTGCGACCCGCGCTCTCGGAACGCCGATCCCGGACGCAGCTCGCGAAGGCGGCTTCATCGAGAGCGAGCAGCCTGCTCATGGGCTCCTCCGGCGGTGTGGTGCCGAGCAGGACTGCGAGGAGCCGAATGATGGCGATCATGAGGCGGCCCTCCGCTCCATGCCCTCGGCCGCGCTCACGAGCGCCTCGTACGTCGCTTCACGGCTCCACGCGGCGTCGGCGGCCTCGCGCAGTCCGGCGCTGATGATCCGCGCGGCGCCGGAGCCGGTCTCGTAGGTGGGGGATAGACCGAAGGCCACCGTCATGCGGTGCTCGTGGAGGGTCACCTCGGCGGTCGCGCCCACCGTGTGGATGAACAGCACCCGTTCCTTCGGCAGGATGCGGATGGTCAGGCCCTGCCCCTCGCATTTCTCCCGGCTCACGAGCTGGGCCAGGTGCCGCAACTGGTCGGCCACCATCGCGGGGCGATCGCCGCGTCCCTGGGCCAGCACGGTCTCGTCCAGCAGCACGGTCCGCCGCTGTCGCTCGGCCCAGTCCACGTCGTGCACCCATGACGGCAGCCCGAGCACCGGCTCATCAGGGGCGATGCACACCTCCGGGTCCAGCACGAACCGCTGGTATCCCTCGGTGCGCAGCCCGGCGGGCACCTGCCGGCAGTACTGGACGACCTCGCTCGCCAAGCGCATCACCGCGATGTGACGAGCCGTCGCCTCGTCGAGGGCCACGTCCACCCAGCAGTCGTGCGGGGCGCGCCGGCCCCCACCCTGCTCCTTATGCTTCCCGCGGTTGTAGCCCTGCGGCGGAAGACTCCTCTCCAGGAATCTCGCGTGGTCGCCCGCCACCCCGTAGAGCCGCAGCAGCGTGCCGAGCGCGTCCAGCCGGATGGGGGACTTGGCCCGCTCCCACCGGCTGACCGCCGGCTCGGACACCCCGACAGCGCGGGCGGCTTGCTCCAGCCTGATGTGCTGCGCTTCGCGCAGGCACCGCAGGTAGAGGCCCGCCACGATCCGGGCGGGCGCCTGCGGCACCTCAGCCGGCGGCGACGGAACAGCGTGAAGCATGGGAAAGGTCCTCGCGTGGGTGTTCGGGTGGTCAGGGAAGGTCGAGGGGTGGGAACGGAGCAGGGTCATCCGTCTCCGGCGGGGGCCGCCGAGCGGTCAGCCGGGGGCCGAGGAGCACCAGGACGGCCATGACCAGCACGATCAGGCCGGTGATGACCAGTCCGGTGGCAGTCACCACTGCCTCGGCACGGATTCGGCGAGGGCGAACGCCAGGACGCGGAGGTGACCGCGGCCGGGCCGCCACGACCACCAGGCGCTGCTCTCGGACGCCGGTCTACGCACAGCGGGCCTCCTGGTGACGGGGGTAGTGCGTGCCAGCCGTGCGCAGGCGGGCGCGGGTGAGGCTGAGTGCCTCGTGCAGCGCGCCGGCCGGGGTGACCGCGGTCCGGGCCGGGCCGGGGCGGGTCACCCACAGGCCCATGCAGCCGCGGTAGCCGCCCGCACTACAGCTCCGGGACCCCGCCGAGGGGACGCAGTCGGAGTGCGCGGCTCTCCACCGGTGAACCGTCTCGGCCTCCACCGGCACCACGAGCTGGCGATGGGCCAGGCAGTACTTCACCGGCCCGACACCCGTGCCCTCCCCGACGAGGGCCTCGATCGCGGGCAGGCCGAGCGCCAGGCCTACCCGCACCGAAGCCAGGTCCGAGGGAAGCCTCGTCGGCGGCTGCTCACCGAGAGCGATGTGCCACAGGTAGTCACTGCGTAAGGTCATGAGGTTGGTCTCCAGCGAGTGATCGGGGCTCTGGTGCCGCGCCGCGGCGGGGATGGCCGGCACGGCACCAGAGCGGGGACAGCGCGCCGCGGCTGTCAGGCGGGCGCGGCGCCGGCCGCGACGACAGCCCAGGGGGAGGCGGGCTGCCGTTCGGGCGGTGACCCGGGCACGAGAGGCCAGCTCCTCACGCCTGAGTCACGCCCCCCGTGTCCGGCGGGGGGCCGTATACAGGGCCCGTACCTGGGCTCCTCCCGCAGGCCCTGGAAGCGGCGGCGGGCATCCGGGGCGAGGCCTTCCGGCATCGGCTCGCCCCAGTGCACGACCTGCCCGGAGGCAGTGACCCGGTCGAAGCCGGGACGTCCCCGCAGGGCGTCGGCGAGTGCTTCAGCGAAGCCCGGGTCGGCCATGTCCATGAACCCGCCGCGGCGATCCGTGCCCACCGGGACCGCCAGCAGCGGAAGCCGATACAGAGCCACGGCTACCGCGTCGAGCAAGAGGCCGGGGTTCGCGAGCCGGCTCTTCCAGTACTCGTAGTCGTGGGCGGCCGTCGCGGCGAGAAGCTGCACACCCAGGAGCTGCTCGGCACGCGAGTGGAAGGGGGTCACCTCGTCACCGCCTCGCGCGGCAGCGGCCGCTGAGGGTCGACGACACCGGACGGCAGGAGGTACCCGGAGTCCTTGAACACGGCGGTACAGCCGTTGAGGGACAGCACCTGACGGGTGGCCACAATCCAGCGGAGGGCGGGATCGTCGTAGGCGACCTTGGTGAGGTCGTCGCCGGGGACGGGCAGAAGGGTGTGCCTGTCGTACGGGATTCCGGCGACGCCCCACGGCAGCGGCCGTTCGACCCAGGCCGCGACGTGCTTGCGCAGGTGCGGGCAGTGCTCGACCGCGATCAGCGCACACGGGGGGCAGACCGGGGCCGCGGTGGTCAGCTCTCCCTCTCCGACCGGCCGGCCGACGTCCTTGAGGACGAACAACTGCCGCTCCGGATCCTGCTCGAGGGTGTCGGCGCCGCACACCTGGCACAGCATTCGGCTGACGGCCCGACGCTGACGCAAGGCGTGGACGGTGGGGAACAGGGGACGGCCGGATCCCCGAGCGATGGGCTGGCGGATCCACAGCGCCCCGTCCACATCACGGTCGAACGGGCCCTCGTCCGCGAAAGCGATCCCTTGCCCGGTCCGGTGACGAACCACGGCCGGCACACGTGGCGTCTCCGCGCTCCACGCGGCCACATCCGGCACCGGGAGGCCACCATGTGTGTACCGACGAGCGGTCATGCGGCTGCACTCGCCATCGCGGCCGGCCGATGCGGGGCGATGATCGTGCCGTCGGGGAGCAGCTCACCGGTGTCGTCGAACGTCAGTACCCCGTTGCAGCGGAGCGCCCATCCCTGATCGGGATGCGCCGAGACCAGGACGGCGGCCTCGTGGTCGGGGGCATCGGCGGAGGGGCAGGCGGGCGCGTGCTGACACATGGCGATTCCTTGAGGGAAGCGGCGCTGGAGAGGCATGAACTCGAGCGGCGATGAAAGGGATGACCGGCTGCCGCGGGGGAGTCCCTCGCCGCGGCAGCCGGGAGGCGTGGGCGCCGTGCCCGGGTGCCTCGCTCCGGCCTTGTGGGAGCCGCGGTGCTGGGGCAGCACCGGGCAACTCCCGGTTGAAGCGCGGAGCCCGAGGGCAAGGCAGCGCAGGGCGTGCACGGGGGGCCTGTGCCGTGCGCTGGAGCTCGCCCCGTTCCTGGGGTGGTCGACGGTGGCCTCTGCCGTGGCCAAGACCTTGATCGTGGGGCGTTCGGCGGCGGGGTGGGCCATCATCAACTACTCCCTTCTGGGGTGTGTAGGGCGGGGTGCGACAGCGCCCTGCGAGCCTTTGGTGAACGGTGCATCACTGACCCGGCAGCAGGGTTCACCGCTGTGAACCTGTGCGTCACCCAGGGGCTGCGCAGCCGAATTGCGTGTTCCTGGGATCGCGTGAAGCTGTGAATAGCGTTGCCCTTGGGGAGCCTTGCCGGTAGCAAAAAGCCACCCCCACTTCTCCCCACTTCGGTGCTGCGGAGTGGTCTCTGCTTGCCGACTCCCCGCGCCAATCCCATCGGCAAAATGGTCAAAAGGGTTCATTCTTTGGTGTGTTGAGACGTGCGCGACAGGTCCGGCGGTCGCGCCGCCCCCGCCACCCCACTTCACCCCACTTCGCCGGAATCGCTTGACCGTGTTTTATGTACCGTGATAATGCGCCCGCTTGGCGGGTCTGTGGGGTATGGAGCCGCCATTTTCTACGTTCTGCCAGGTAGGGGTCGGTTTTGACGCCTCTCTTCGAAACGGTTCCTTCGGCTGTGGTGGGTGCTGGGAGACGTCGCGCTGGTGGCTGTCGTGCTGGAGTGGCCATGCGGAGCCAGAGCGCGTGTGCGAATTCGGCCCTCCGTGGCCCGTGCTGATGCCCGGAAGGCCGCCTTCTCGGCGATGAAGTGGGGAGAAGTGGGGTCGGCTTTCTCTGTTGCCAGCGCCACGTCATCAGCGACCGTATTCACCAGGACTCGCCAGTCCGTCCCCCCGGGCATCGTGAATGCAGCGAGGAGTGACCCCCGTGCTTGGTCCCAGTACCGCCTTGCAAGAGAACCAGGAATGCAGCCTCGGTCGTCCGCTGACGCACGCCGTGCTCGACCTCCGTGGCCTCGACGCGCCGCAGAGCGCTGCTCGCGGCATAGTCCGTCGTGCGCTCACCCGGGCACCGGCGGAGTTCATGGACGACGTGGTCCTGGTGGCCGACGAGCTGGTGGGCAACGCGGTCACGCACGCCGGGGAGGCTGTCGACGTCTCCCTGGACCTGTACCCGTGGGGGATGGTGGTCCAGGTCCGCGACCGCGACCGCGACACGGCCGCGGTGCCCCGGGAGTCGGCACCGGCCGGCGATGAGGATGTGAACGGGAGAGGCCTGTTTCTGGTGAACGAATTGGCCAGTGCTTGGCGTGTGCAGAGCGACGAGGCGGGGAAACGAGTCGTCGCTGTCTTCCTCTATCGAGCGGGTGGCATGCACTGATGCTGCCCCGCGATCTTCCCCGCCGTCCCGTGGCGCCGGGCTTGCTCTTGAAACCCCTGTGTGTCGGAACGGGCACCTCACGGTGGTCCGTGGGCACGAGCCGGCCGGACGACGAGAAGCTCCTCGACGGCCTGCGCTGCGCCGTGGAGTCAGGCGTGGAACTCGTCGACACGGCGGACAGCCATCTTCACGGGCACGCCGAGCGGCTCGTCGGCAAGATCCTCAAAGAGAACCGGGGCCACAGGGTGCAGGTGTCCAGCACCGTGGGCCGTGTGCTGGGTTCTGCTCCTCACCCGTACGCCGGCCCGCGTGTGCGCCATCAGCTCGAACAGACGCTGGAGAATCTGTACCTCGCCGAACTCGCCGTCTACACACTGGAGTCGTACGACTTCGGCAACGGCGATCGCTACCTCGCCCCCGTCGTCGAGCAAATGCGGACCCTTCGGGATCTCGGCCAGATACGAGCCATCGGCCTGCGAGGCCCGGACGGCTGTTCCTCCCACCGCTACGTTCGCCGCTTCCTGGAGCTCTTCGACGAGATCCGCCCCGACGTCGTCTGGACACGGGCGAACGGGCTGCTCCCGCTGCCGGACATCGGTGACGGCGAGGACCTGGGAACCTTCACTGACCGCCACGGCGTCGGCTTGCTGATCGCCTCTCCACTGGCCAACGGCATCCTCGCCGGCAGGCGCCCACGTATGGAGACCCGGGCGACGGACCAGGCGAAAGAGCAGACCGCAGCAATCGACCGCAGCCTGGCCGTCTTGGCCGACCGGTTCGGCCCCTCGGCCGATGCCCGGCTCCGAGTCGCCCTGCGGTTCATCCTCCACCAGGCGCAGAACGCCGTGGTGGCCGTCGGCGTGGGCGACCGGACAGAGGTCAGCCGGTACTTCGACTGTCTCGACGGGCCCCTGTGCGCCACTGACCTGGCGGTGATCGAGGAGGTCTTCCAGCTCATCCGGAACGCGATGCGCCTTCCCGAAGCTCGCACAGTGATCGTAGAGACGACCGACCCGGCTGGACGTGGGGCATTTCCGGCTCAGCCGGACACACCGTTGCGGAGGTAGCGCGGGATCCCGTCGTTCAGCGCCTGCAGAGCCTGTTCCGCCCGGGCTCGCTGCCGGGCCGGCAGTAGTTGCAGCGCCTTGGGCACGTCGAAGAAGCCGTGCTCGGAGATCTCCTCGTCGCAGGACTTCAGCTCGGCGGCCTGTCCGGGCGGAAGCACCCCGGCGTCGAAGACGAAGCCGAGGTAGTCGTCCCACGGGCCATGCGGTTCGACCCAGTCGACGCACAGGAAATGCAGGCTGGTGATGCTCAGACCGAGCTCCTCACGGAGCTCGCGGCGAAGTGCTTCATCCGGAGGTTCGTTCGCCTCAGCCATACCCCCGGGCAGGTCCCAGCCTTCCTTGTAGGTCGGGTTCACCAAGAGCAGCCGGCCTTCCTCGTCCCGCACCAGGGCATCGGCGGCCGCCCTCTTCCGGGCCTGCTTGGCGTTCCCTTCAGCCAGGTAGGCGTCGCGGCCCGGCTCTCCTGGCCTGGGTACATCGTTCACTGAGGACCTTCCGGGAGGGCGAGACTGCCGAGCAGCAATCTACGGTGCCGAGCAGCTGCGGCCATCCGCGAGAGCAGGTCACCGACCTCCGGAACCTGGCGATGACGTTCGAAATCGCTCTGCAGAAGCGCGAGTTGGCTGCTCAGCCGCAGCGACGTCACGGACTGGCCGGCGGTCAGCAACTCCACGCCGACCTGGCACGCTGCGTCGACATGATCTTGAGCCAGCAAGACCCGCGCAAGCGTGACCTGCCCGAACGCCCGGCTCCGCACCCGGCTCGCGTCACGCAGCGCCAGTGCACGCGCGGCTTCCTCAGCCGCGACGCCAAGCGCGCCGAGATCCAGCAACGCGGAGGCCGCCTCACTGGCCAGGGCCGCTTCGTCGAACGGGGCGACCCACGGCGACATCGGAACGGAGGCCGCGAGGGACAAGGCGTCGCGTGCGGAGTCGAGAGCCTGACGTGCACCGCGCCCCTCATCGCGCCGGGCGAGTGCCCGGGCCTCCATGGCGTGAAGGCGTGCCGAGAGGGCCGGGATCCGTGGGCCGGCGGAAAGCCGCGCCAAACCACTGCGAGCCAAGTCGGCCGCGATGTCCACCTGCTGGGTCTGCAAGGCCAGGTGGCTCATGCCTGCCAGTACGTTCGCACCCGCGGTCACGTCGGTCAGGCTCTGAGCCAGCCGGAGTGCGCGGTCGAAGTGCCCGGAGGCCAGGTCATCCCGACCCGCATCGTGAGCCATCCACGCCGCCATCTCCGTGAGTACGACCGCGGCCCCGAAAACTCCCTCGCCGTCCTCGCCGGACTCCGTCGAGCCGAAGAGGCCCGGGGCGACGACGGTGGTGAGGTAGTGCACCACGGACCGGTAGACGTGGCCTCCACCGAGCTGACGGTCGGCAAGCCGGAACGACTCCAGAGCAGCTACGTGCGGCGCCCCTTCGCCGCTTCCCGGCGGGCGCTCGCCTCTCGCCGCCGATTCGGGTTCGGTCCGACCGCCGGCGTCCGGTTCGGCCGGACCGAACAGCCGCTCGGCCGACTCGTCGAGCAGGTGCTCCAGGACCCGGCAGGTCGGGTGGCGAGGGAGCCCTTTGATGTCCCCGGCCATCCACCGGTCCCAGGTGGACCGGGAGACGTACACCGAGGCGAGAGAAGGGTCGCCGTCCAGCTGAGCCACCGCCTTGGCAGCCCGCTGGAAGTGCACCGTGAACGTCTCGTAGACGTGCATGCGCCGCTCCGCGACCGCCTTCGGGAAGAGGATCGCCCTGCGCATCGCCGCCCCCGCTCAGAGGCCTGTGCCGAAGCCGAGGAGCGGGACGTCGTACAGGGAGGGGTCCCGGCGCCGTGTCAGGGCCGGGCCCGCCGCGTCGCTGAGGACTTCAATGATGGGGATCTCGGAGATGAACTGCACGGTCGCGCCGAGCAGGTGAGAGACCCGTCCCTCGGCCCCCGCACCCTTGATGCCGGCGGCGACATGGATGTGGGGCGCCAGGCAGTCCTTGTCCGGGTCCCAGGCGAGCGTCCCGCCGCCGAGCGCCTCGAGCGTCTCGACCGTGATCTCCTCCCACAGCGGGGCCTCGGGGTCGGCGAGCGGCTCACAGGAACCCACGAGCCGCGCCGAGCGAAACCCGCCGACGAAGGTGGGGATGTAGCCGGACCGGATGTCCTGCTCCTCGCAGAACTTCGCGAGCCCTTCGAGGAAGCTCTCTCCGTGATCGAGGGCGAGTACGAACTGCCGGCCGGTACGGACCTGGGCGAAGCGCATGGGCAAGGACGTCCTTCGTGATCGTTGCTGTGGGATCAGGCGTAGTCGAGGAAGGCCTTGGTGATCGCCTTGCGGGGGGTTCCCGCGGCCAGGTGGGCGGCCAGGACGAGGCGGGCCTTGTACGGGTCGAGCGGGCCTGCGGCGATCAGGCCGTGGGCCAGCAGGTCGCTCTCGGAGCCGGGGAAGGCGTAGGTCGAGGTGAGTACGGGCCCCGTTCCGATGCGCGATGCGAGGACGACGGGCATGGCCTCGGCAAGGGAGGCCAGCCGGGGGACCCACGTCTGGGGTACGTGGCCGACGCCGAAGGCAGCCACGACCAAGCCGGTTACCCGGCCCTCCAGCCCCTCCAGCAGGATCCCGCTGCTGCCGAGGGACGCGGTGACGATCTCCACCTCGACCGGGGTGGGCTCGGGTGTGAGGGGCAGCGTCACGGGTGCGGTGCGCTTCAGCGGATGCCGGAGCCGGACCGTTCCCTCCACCAGGTGACCGACAGGGCCCGTTGCGGGGGAGGTGAAGGCGGCCGGGCTGGTCGTGTGCATCTTCCGGACGTACCGGGCGGCATGGATCTCGTCGCCCATGACGACGAAGACGCCGGCTTCACGCACCCCCTCACTGGTGGCGGCCTGCACGGCGGCAAGGATGTTCGCCGGCCCGTCAGCGCCCGCTGCCGTGGCGCTTCGCATGGCGCCGGTGAAGACCACCGGTGCGTTGCCCCGGTAGTAGAGGTCGGTCAGGAACGCGGTCTCTTCCAGGGTGTCGGTGCCTTGGGTGACCACGATCCCGTCGACGCCCTCACGATCGGCCTGCTCCAACCTGTGCACCAGGTCGACGATGTCGCTGATCGTCAGGGACGCGCCGGGCAGCTTGCGGAAGTCCTCCGTGCTGACCGCGGTGCCCTGGAGACCGGGCACGGCGGCCACCAGATCGGAACCGGTCAGCGTGGGTGCGACGCCCGATGCCGAGGTGGTGGGGGTCATGGCGATGGTGCCACCGAGGGCCAGGACGAGAACGGAGCGGTGCTGCTCAGCGGGGGACACGAAGGGCCTTTCATCTCTGGGGACAGCGTGGACAGGACTCATCGGTCGGAGGTGAGCTTGCCGAGGAAGAGCAGGGTTTCGTCCAGGGCCTGCACCGTCAGCAGGCGACTGCGCGGGCGTACGAGGCCTGCGACACCGTACTCGCCGAGCGAGCGGCACCGGGAGGTCAACCAGTCCCAGTCCAGGTCCAGGTAGCCGGAGAGGATCCGCAGCCGGCCCGCCGGGTCCGAGGAGCCCGCGAGGACGTCGTTGCTCTGGGCGTCGGCGAACGCCGAGGCGTATGTACGCAGGTCGCCCCGGGCCGATGTGCTGCCGGCGGCCCAGAGTGCGCCGCCGGGAGCCCGCACCCAGTTCGCCACGACGGCTCGGTGGCCGGGTACGAGGGCCACGCCGTCCACCTCGGCGTACTCCGGCTTCGGTATCACCCGCACCCGGATTCCGAGGCGCTCCATGAGAGCGATTGCCAACAGCAGAAGGACCCTCTCGTAGCGCTCTGAGCGGGCGATTTCGTTCTCAGGCAGGCAGAAGACCCGCACGGTCTGCGTTGAGCTGCTGTGGAAGCGCGTGAGCGTCTGGAGGTAGTCGAGTTTGTGCTTGAAGAACAGCCAAGGGGCCGCTTCCTCTCCGCTCTGTTCGCGCGTCCAGAACATCGGCACCACTGAAGCCCCGGCCAGTTCCTGCTCGATGTGCTGGGCGCAGAACGCAGACCCCATCCAGCTGCTTCCCGCAGCGCTCAGGTCGACGAGGAACTGGCTGGGGGCCGATCTCGGCAAGGAGAGGTAGGTGCTGATGATGTGGCGCTCGCTGTCGAGGACCTGGTCGTCCGCCAGCAGACCGTCGTCGAGTTGCGTGAGCGCCCAGAGGATGCCGTAGGTGAGGTCGTCCAGGAGATAGGCTGAGGGAATCGACAGGGCTCCGGTTGACTGCGGCCCCGGGCGGGCTGCCCGGCGGGCGGATGCAGCTTCGCGGACGTACAGCTCCAAGTTGCCGAGACGCTCCTCCACCCCTACGAGGAACCCGCGGCGCGCCGGACGTAAGAACCCCTCCAGGTCACGCTGGGCATCCTGGTGCAGCGCCTCAGGGTTTACCTCTTCGCCGTGCTTGGTGACGGGGAGAAGATGTACTGCGGCACTCGTCCCGTCCAGACGGTGGCGCCCGGTGATCTCCCAGGTCCCGGCCGGGCCGCCAGCGGGGATCAGCAGGCTGGAGGTGGGCCAGCGGGATCCGACCTGTGCCGCCACTGACCCCATGGCCACCGGGGGCTCGTCCACGTCGGGCGCAGGGGCAAACAGCACGTCAACGGGATGTTCGAACATCCGCTCCAGGATCTGTGCTGCCTCACCGCGGGGCCTGCCGAACCAGGTACCGGAGGACCACCGGTCGAAGGTGGTGCGCCCCAGGCCAACCGTGGCGAGACGACGGTTGTTGGTCTCCTGGGCGAGCCTTCGCCCGGTTGCGGTGTAAGGCACGCAGAACACTTCCCAGGTGGTCAGCTTCTGTTCTTTCAACAGGAGGCTGAACAGCGTCGGACTCATCGCGACAGCCCTTCCCCTGGATGTGTACGGGCAGCAGAGCAGCGACCCTACGTCCACGCATGGCGACAGGGGCTGCACACTTCGTGACCCTCGCTAGGATGCTCCCTCAGGCGAGCCGTTAGCAATATGGTCGAGCAAATTGCTCGACCATATTGCTTGTAGGCGGCGTGGCGAGCCGTCAGACTGGCCACCATGCCAGAAGCGAAGACGCCGTGGTCGCTGACCCTCAGCGAAGTCGGCCTGCGGCTTGAGGAGTTGCGGGAACGCCGCGGTCTCACCCAAGGAGACGTCGCAGGTCGCGAAGTGCTGCGCCGCCGGGGCATCAAGATCGACAACAGCGGGCTGAGCCGGCTGGAGCGCGGACAGCGCCGACGTGTCGCCCGCGACCTCGTCGAAGCCCTGCTTGAGGTCTACCAGGCCAATGCCGCTGAGAGCTCCGAGATTCTGGCCCTCTTGGGAGCCGACACCACTCCCGCCGGTCGGCCCCGCCCCGCGTTGTGGCGGCGCAATGCCCACCTGCTCGGCCCCATGCAGTTCGAGGGCTTCCTGAAGATGGAGCGTCGGGCCGCCTTGCTGTGGAACTACGAACGGGATGTCTGGCCTGGGCTCCATCAGAACGAGGAGTACGCCTACCTCGTCATCGCCCTGATGCGGCCCGATCTGCGTCGCTCCGAAGTTAAGGCCCTCGTCGATGTCCGCATGGACCGGCAGCAGCAGGTGAGAGAAGGCGCACTTGCGGAGCTGCGTGCCCTCGTGGACGAGCGTGCGCTCCACCTCGTCGTGGACGACCCGGCGGTGGCGCGACGGCAACTGGAGCGGATGCTCCAGGAGTCTGAGGACCCCCGGAACACTATCCGCGTCCTGCCGGAGGCAATCGGGCTGCACCCGGGGTCTGCCGGCCCCTACGTCGTCATGGGTTTTCCCGAGGCTGCCCGTCGGGTCGTGTGGGTGGAGACGATGGTCAGTTCGCTGTACTTCGACGGGGAAGAAGATGTGCAGCGCTACACAGCGGCTTTCACCAGTTTGTGGGAGCGAGCGCTGGACCCCGACGAGACGCGCAGGCGTCTCAAGAAAAGGATCAAGGAGCTAGAACAGTGACAGAAACGCCGGACCCGTCCTCGTTCGACCTGACGTCGGTCGAATGGACGGTGTCCAAGCACAGCGGCGGCGGAACCCGCAAGCCGGACCCGTCCTCGTTCGACCTGACGTCGGTCGAATGGACGGTTTCCAAATACAGCGGCGGCGGCGGAAACTGCGTTCGAATCGCCGTCGTGGACGGATACGTCCTGATCGGCGATTCGCAGAACCCCGATCGCCTGCCTGGGGTCTTCACCCCGGATGAGGCCAAGGCGTGGCTGCTCGGCGCGAAGGACACGGACTTCGACTTCCTGCTCGACCTGTGATCCCGTTCCTTCGGGCCCGGACCGCAGTGGATCCGGGCCCGGTGGTATGAGGATGCTTAGAACAGGTGGTGACCTTCGCGGAGTGCGTGGACGATCCGATTCAAGGCGTCCGGGATGCGCCCGGACCCCTTAGTTGAACCGTCTGCATCAGCTTCCGAGCTGGAGTGCACTCGTGCCTCTCCGCCTCGGGTGCGGAAGACGTGGAACTGCTGCTGATTGATGTCCACGCCGTAGACGCACCGTGTTTCGACCCGGTCCGGCGCGAGGTGGTTAACCCTCATTCCCAGTTCTGCCGCCCGCTGCTCGTACTCGGTGGGCTCACGGTTGTTGGGGCGTGCCCAGCCTTCGAACATCAGCGCCGCGCCAGCCACGGGGGAGTCGGCATACTCGCGCCGCCGGAGGTCAGCCGGGGGGTGGGGGAGGTTTCTGGCGACGTTGATGAGTGCGTCGGCGGGGTTGATGTCCCGGCCGTTCCATGACCGGGTGGGGACCATGCGCAGCTCGATCAAGCGTGAGTCGACGCTTTCCAGGTGCACGGTGAACAGGCGGGCAGGCCGATCCCACCCGCGCCGTTCTCCCTCCCTCGCCTCGATGGCGTGCAGCGCCGTGGCCATGGCGTCGGCGAGATCGTCCTGGAAGAGGCCCAGGGGCTTGCTCGGCATGAGGACGGTGCGCTTCTCCCAGGACTGCATGATCGCTCTTCTCTGTCGGCCCGGCGAGAGGGCGGGCGGGGTCCGGCGGATGCTGGCCGGGCGATGGGGCGCGCCGGGCGGTCTGCGCCGGGGGAGGGCCGGGTGGTCACGGCCGGTATGAGTACACCCTACCCCATATTCATAGTGTTAAGCAATTCTCTTTGGGGTCTGATCTGCCTATCTGCGCCGATGGCCGCGGCTGCTCCGGTCGCGGAACCGGAGCAGCCTGGAGGGGGTGGTCAGAAGACGGGGTGCCCGTCGCGGAGCGCGTGGGCGATCCGGCCCAGGCCGAGGGGGACGAGCCCGGTGCCCACCGTGGTCTGGTCGTGCTGTGCGGTGGAGAGCACCTGAGGCCGGTGGCCGCGGCGGCGTCGGACGTAGAACTCCTCCTGGTTGATGTCCACGGCGTAGACGAGACGGGCCTCGATCCGGTCGGGGGCGAGGTGGTTGACGCGCCAGCCCTGCGCGTTCGAGCGCTTCTCGTGTTCGGTCGGCTCCCGGTCGGCGGGCCGGCCCCAGCCTTCGAACATCGCGGCGATGCCGGCCATGGGGGCGTCGGCGTACGCGCGGTGCTTCACTGCGGGCGGCACGGCAGGCAGGCGCCGGGCGGTGTGGGCGATCGCGTCGGCGGGGTTGCGGACCTGGGCGCCCCAGAGCCGGGCCGGGACTACGCGCAGTTCGATCGAGCGGGAGTCGAGGTCGGCCAGGTGGACGGTGAACAGCCGGGCGGGCTTGCCCCAGCCCCGGCGTTCTCCTTCTCGTTGCTCGATGGCGGCCAGGGCGGTGGCCATGACGTCGGCCATCTTGTCCGCGCAGAGGCCGAGGGGTGCGGCCGGCATGAGGACGGTGCGCTTCTCCCAGTTCTCCATGTGGTGCTTCCTTCGGGGGCTGGTGGTGTTCGTGCGGGGCTGGCGGTCGGGGCCCTGCGCGGAGGTCAGGGCTGGTCGCGGTACCAGGTGAGGAACTTCTCGGCGTGTGGCTGGTCGAAGGTGACGGTCAGGGTGCCGTCGTCGGCGAGGTCCTGGGTGACGCCGTACGCCAAGCCGGTGGGGGAGGTGGTGCCGGGCCAGCGGGCGATCAGGGCGAGCAGTGCTCCGGCGGTGGGCCCTGCGGCGGTGAGCTTGAGCACGATGGTCAGCGCCTCGTCGTCGATGCCGAGGTCGACCGGGGTGCCCGGGAGTTCGGAGCGCAGCCGGTCGAAGAGGTGCTGCTGGTCGGGGACGGCGGTGCCGAAGGCGTCGGCGTTGGCCTTGGCCTGGGCGGTGCGCTGGTAGAAGCTGCCGATCAGCTTCTGTGCGCTGGCGCGGAGTTCGGAGTCGGTGATCTCGGCCAGCGCGTGGACGGCGCGCTTCGCGGTTCCGGGCGCGGTGAGGGGGTGGAAGCCGATTTCGCGGTGCGCCCCGTCGGCGTCGAGGAGGGTGAGGATCACCAGGTTGGCGACGGGGTGGACGTTGATCGCCCACTGGTCCGGCAGGGGATGGGGGGTGGTCACGGAGGTCTCCAGGGTGGTGGGTGCGGGCTGGTGACGGGGCGGGGGCGACGGGACGCGCCGGGGCGCCGTTGCCGCCCCCTTCCCGTGCTCGTCGTCGGCGCTCTGGTGGAGCTGGGCAGCGGCGGGAAGAGCGCGGGACGGGTAACTGGTCTCGCGGGAGCGGGTCGCCGGGGAGTGGGACACGGTGCTCGGGTGTGTTCACGGAGGTCGGGGTCCGAGGTGTGAGGGCGGCCGCGGGCCGGCGGGGGTCAGAGGTCGGAACGCAGGACCAGGCGCAGCGCGTCGTAGATCGCGGCGCGCCGGTCGGCGGGGACGTGGTCCGCGAAGGCGAGGTGGACGCGGACGGTGGCTTCGTCGTCCTTCCACCGGGTGAGGGGCTCGGGCTCGGGGACCAGGTCTTCGGTGGCCAGCCCGACGGCCCATCCGGCGAGGTCGGGTGCTTTGTCGAGGAGCTTCCCCACAGCGTTGTAGGCGGTGCTGGCCGCCTCGTCGCCGAGGGACTGCCAGGTGCGCGGCTCGTCGGTGTCTGCGGTGTGGGGGATCGGCTGGTCGCAGAGGCTCTCGCCGACGCCGGACTGGGAGTCGAGGGCGAGCAGGAGCATGTGGTGGACGGTGGCGGCGGCGTGGCGAAGATCGGCGGTGGTGTAGGGCGGGAGCGCGGGCGGCCCCGGCGGGGTGCCGGCGTCGGCAGCCTCGGTCTCTGCTTCGCGTTCGGCGCGGTCGGCGCAGTTGCCGCACAACCCCTCCCACCCTTCGCCGTCCGCGGTGGATTCCTCGCAGTCCTCGGCCGAGCAGAAGCGCTCCTCGTAGGTCGCGGTCGGGATGAACCGCATGGCCGCGCTGGGGCTGGTGAGGGTGAGGACGCCCTCCTCGAAGAGGTGCACAACGGCTTCGTAGCGGCCGGAGCGCCGCGCGGTGTGCCAGACGTCGACGCCGTGGAGCTGGCGGTGCTCGGCGGACTCGGGTCGGACCCAGGTGTTCCCGTCGCGGAAGTGGACGACGTACTCGGACTCGAGGTCGATTGCGGCGCGGACCTCGGCAAGGGCTGCGGGAGCGGGGGTGTTCGCGGGCATGGGAGCGTCTCTCAAGGGGTTCGGGGTGATCGGACGGACGGGCGGGGTGCTGCCGGGCGGACTCGGGCCGCCCGGCAGCGGGGCGGATCAGATGCGGGTGACGCGGTCGCCGCCGTCGGTGAGGGTCAGCATCAGGCGGCGGTGGTCGTGCGGGGCGTCCCAGGCGACGCCGAGCTGCCGGAGGAGCGGGCGGGGATTCCAGTGGGTGACGGTGCCGGTCGCCCCAGCGGGGACGGGGTCGTGCTCGTCGGTGCACAGGACGACCTTGATGCGGTCTCCGGAGGTGAACTCAGGCTGCACGTCTGCTCCTTCGGTGAGGCGGCCGGGCGCTGCGGGCGGCCCGGCCGCGGGCGCGGTGGCGGGTCGGGTTCAGCGGTGTTCGGTCTCGCCCTTGTTGTCGATCTCGACGAGCAGGAGCCGTGGCCGGTCGGCCTCGTGGTCGATGTGCACGTACGGGACCAGGTGTTCGCCCTTCCAGTGCTGGCGGAGTCGTACCAGCACGCTGACGCCGTAGACCCGCAGCTCGTAGGTGTCGCTGGGGCTGCCGCCGTCGGGGTCGGGGTCTGCTTCGGCGATGGCCAGGGTGGCCTGGCGCACCGGGTATGTGGTGGTGCGGCGGCGCAGCGGCATGGTGGTGGCGAAGACGTAGACCGCGACGCTGGAGAGGGTGGCGGCCATCAGGGCGTCGGCGGCGGTGTGCGGCTCGTAGA
Source organism: Streptomyces sp. A 4/2 (assembly GCF_940670765.1). Classification (GTDB taxonomy): domain Bacteria; phylum Actinomycetota; class Actinomycetes; order Streptomycetales; family Streptomycetaceae; genus Streptomyces. The sequence goes on along the minus strand of NZ_CALNVW010000046.1, from coordinate 111,034 downwards.
GCCAGGAGCTGCCGAGGGCGACAGCGACGCTGGGCGCGGCGCACAGGATGCTCCAGCGCCACCAGCGGCTGGATGGGGTCCGGCCAGCGTGAGCCGGGCGGCGGACGGTCTCGGGCACGGATGCCTCCAGAAGTGGGCGGGCCAGAAGGCGCAGCGGAGGGGCGGGAGTCGCACGGCCCGGGCCCGGATGGGGCACTCGTTCACCCGGCGACACTCCAAACAATACAGAGACTCAGGGAGTTAAGCAATATTCTCGATGTCGAGGCCCGCCTCCCCTCGGGTCCTCGCCGCGCCCAGCCGGCGGCACGCTGTGCGGCCGGCCTCCCGTTTGGCCAGTGGCGCTGCGCTCGGTCGGCGGCGGCGAGTGCGTACGGGCGCTGCGGTTACAGTGTCCGGCGCGGCGCTGGCCGCCGGTGTCGCTTCCCGGCGTGCGGGGCGGTCGTCGACGGCAAGGGAGGAGCCGGGGCATCACGCAGGTTGCTTAACTCTATGAGTTGCCTTATGTTTGGGGAGGAACAGCTCCCGAGTTGCACGGGCTCCTCCCGGCAATCACGCACTCCCCACCCATGAGGAAGATCCGTCATGCCCGATGTACCCGAATACACGTCCTACAGCATCTACGTGCTGGAGCCACACGCTGATTATGCGACCGCCGAGAACGGCTACATCCCGATCGGAGCCATTGCCGAGCGCGTCTACGGCAAGCCGTACAGCTCGCTGCGCGGATGTCAGCGGGACGACGAGCACATCCGCAATGACAGCGAGAAGCGGTACGAACTCACCTCCGACGAGGACTACCTGGAAGCACTCGAAGCGTTCGACGACACCGAGGTGTATCTGGGCTGGGACTCCCGTACCCGCGAGAGCGTCGTCAAGACCGGCATGACTGAGCTGGACTACTGGCTGAGCATCCGCATCGCTGACGAGAACACGCCAGCCACTGTCGAGGCGAACCCGCCTGAAACGCAAGACCTTGAGAACGCCGTGTTCGAGGACCGATTCTTCGCCGATCGCGCTTTCTCACCGTCGCTGAAACTGGTCCTGGCCGATCTCATCCGTCGCGGCGAAATCCCGCGCGGCGACTTCCTGTTCCGGCACTGGTGGTGACCGGAACGGAACGAAGACCGACCCACGGAACCCACCTTGGAAGGCCCCGATGTCCCTCACTCTCCCGATCGTAGAACTCCGGACACTGCTGCACGACGCGCTCTCGGCCGCGCTCGCCACCGACGCCCTCACCCTCCCGGCTCCGCTGATGTACACCCCGGGCGTCCACCGCCCGGCTCTGTACCTGGAGAGCACCGTCGTCCGCGGAGGGCCGGGCGAGGGCAAGACGTTCTGGGCCAGGGCCCTGACGGACCCGCAGCTGCGCACCATCGCCGCGCGGGAGTACCGCATGCCCAGACTGGAGCGGACGGAGGCGGTCACCGCGTTCGGGGCGCGCCCGGACACCGGCCAGCCGACCGCAGGGGAACTGCGTGCCCTGACGGGGTGGGGTGTGCAGCCGACCGTCCTGTGGAGTGCCGTCGCGCTGACCGCGCTCGGCGTGCCGGACCTGGCCGCCCTCACCACCTGGACCGAGCGCGTCGACTGGCTGACCCGCAACCCCGGGGCCACCGAGCGGTCCCTGGCCGAGTTCGAAGCCGCCGCGCGGACCACCGACACCGTGCGGCTCGTCCTGTTCGACGCCCTGGACCAGCTCCACCCCGACCGCGCGCTGGCCGAGCACCTCGCCTCCGGCATGCTCAACCTCGCCGTCACCCTCTCCCGCCGCACCACCCGGCTGCGCGCGAAGGTCTTCATCCGCCCGGACATGCTGGACGGAGCCCTGGCCGGTGTCCCGCGCCCGGACCGCGGGTTCCTGACCGGCCGTGCCGCCGACCTCTCCTGGGGCCGGTCCGACTACCTCGGCCGCACCGGCAGGACCGACTTGTACGGCCTGTTCATCCACCTCCTGGGCAACCACGACAGCGCGCAGGCCGCCGCCTTCCGCGCGGCCTGGCACACCTGGGAGCAGAGCCAGGACGGCCGGTACCTCGCACCCTCCGGGCTGAGCGGCGACCCGAAGACGCAGGAGGAGTTCTTCACCACCCTCGCCGGCCGGTTCATGGGCGCCAACGCCCGCACGGGCTACACCTACAACTGCCTGCCCAACCACCTTCAGGACGCGCTGGGAGCGATCACCCCGCGTCCCTTCCTCACCGCGCTGGCCACCGCCCTTGAGGACACCGGCCGCAACCACCCCGGACACGACCGGCCGCTGCACCACGACGATTTCCGTCGCAGTGTGCGCTGCGGGGCGCGGGCCACGGAGCTTCACCAGGCGCTGCCGTGGGTCCGCCTCGCCATGGAGCCGCTGGCCGGGCAGCAGGTCCCGATCTGGGAAGAGGACGTCTTCGGCCTGTGGCAGCAGAGCAGCCTGGCCGAGCGGCTCCAGGAATCGGCGCGGGAGGCCGGGAGCGGCACAGGCCGGTCCCGGACCGGCCCGCGCAGCCCCGCCAGCCTCCCGCAGCTGCTGGAGGAGCTGATCGACGCCGGGGTGATGAGCCGCCGTACCAGCGGGCAGCTCGACATGCCCGACGTCTACCGGGTCGTCTACGGCCTCGGCCGACGCGGGGGAGTCAAGCGGGCCGCCACCGGCGCATAGCCCGGCCCGCTCCCGCTCCCGCCCCCGCCCCCGCCCCCGGCCACCGCGCCGGGGACGGGGCCGTTCTGCGGACCGGCACGAGCATCCTGCGGAAGTCCTGAGGGTGCCCGGCCGGCGGCGGTTCACCGCGGCCCGCCGCTCCGCGGCTTCTGCCGGGTCTGCGCCGCCAGCCGTTCCACCTGCTCGCGCAGACCTTCCGGCACAGCGGGGAGCAGGAACGGGTTCAGCTTCCGGTCCCGCTCCGCGCGCATCGCCTCGACGACCCGCTCCTTCTGCTGCAAGGCCCGGCGCCTCTCCATCGCCCCGTGCACCGTGAGCAGCAGTTCGGTGGGCGACAGGTCGCCCAGGTCGACCGGCAGCACCTGGTGGCCCTGCCGGGCCAACGTACCGACGTCGCTCACGGCGACCGTCTTGTCCAGGCCCCCGCGGACCAGCCCGAGCATCATGGCGGAGGGCTTCGTGTCCACTGGCGGAGCGCTCGCCGCGGCGGTCGGGGCCGGGATGGGCTGGGGGTGGCTCTCGGTGAGCATCCGCACGGCTTCGTCACGGCCCGCCTGGTCGAGCCTGGCGGGCAGCCGGCCCGCGTCGGCCGCGGCCTTCACACGCTGGAGGGCCCTCTGGTAGCCGCAGCCGGTCGAGCTGTTCAGCGCGCGGGCGATGCGCTGGTGGTTGCTGGTGTTGGGCGAGGACGGGGCCACCGCTTCTCCTTCGTCGCGTCCTGGCGCTGCGATTCGTCCCACCACGAGCAGGCCAGGGTGCGGTTCGGAAGAAGGCACCGGTCGTCGCTCGCCCCCGCGCGGCAGCACGATTCACCGAAATCCCAGGGGTGGGCCCGGGCCGGCGCGCACAGCGAGGTGCGCTGAGCCGAGCATAGCGATCGGTACCGACACCGCCCAGGGCCCGTCCACCGCCGGGCCGCGGACAGCTGGTCACACCGCAGGCCCTTCTCACACCTCTAGTGGGCGTACCGCTCCTCACCCACCGGACGAAGGGCTCTTTCATGACCGACACCGTGCTCGACCTTCCCAGCTCCGAGGACTGGCTCGACGACGCCGTCGCGGCCGTGATCGCCTACTCCCGGCTGCCCGCCTCCTCGGGCTGGGCCCGCAGGGAAGCCGCTCGGCGGCTGCTGCGCTCGCCCAACATCCGCCCCGTCCTCGAGCGGGCCGCGTTCACCTCGCTCACCCGGGGCGCGGTATTGGAGATCGCCGGCTACGACATCGCGGACCACCTCGATCGGCCGTGGACAGCCCGCGCGGAGCACTGGGCGGAGGTGATCCGCCCCTCCTGGGAGGAGTCCGCCGAGCTTCTCACCGACCTCGCCTGGCAGGGCCGCCGGGCCGGAAGCAGCGCGCTCGCCCACCTGACGGCCGAGCAGGTCCTGGGCGCCGCGCCGCCGCTCACCGCGCGGACCCGGCTGCACCTGTACGGCCTCGGCCTGCGCTACGACTTCCGCTGCCAGGCGCTGACCGACCTGTTCGCCCGCCGCGGCCGGACCGCAGACCTGGACCCCTTCAGCCGGTCCCTGCACGCCTTCGCCCTCCTCGGCCGCTCCGATCCGGCCGCGCTCGACCTCATCGACCCGCTGCTGGAGGAGTCCGGGAACCATCCCAAGGTCGCCCACGCGCTGCTGCACGGCCTGTGGCTCGGCCACGACCTCCCCGGCCAGCCCCACCGGATTCTCGACCTCCTGGGCCGGCCGCCCTTCGACCAGGGCCCGGACTCCGTCGCGCTCTTCCGCCAGGCCGCGGCGCTGCGCCGCCTGCGCCGCTTCGACGAAGCCCTGGTCTCCATCGGCAAGGCCATGGAGACCCTGCCGGTGGACACCGACCCCGCAGTCCACGGCGACCTCGTACGCGAACGGGCACTGATCCTCAGCGCCCGCGAGACCTGACCCACGCACCCCCGCCGCGGCCCGCCCGCCGCCTCGTGCCGGCGCGCGGGCCGCGCCCACGCCCGGACCGCCTTCCACAGGCGCCGCCCCACCCCCACCCCGCCGGGCACTACACGCCGCTTCCTGGAGGGGTGTGCAATGGCGGACAGCCCAGCTCCGGGATTCCGGCCGGGCCTGACGGTGCGGTGCCGTAGGGTGCTACGGCCAGTAGAAACAGAGGAGCCGGCCCGGCCGGGCCCAGGGGGAGAAGTGACCTTCAGCTCGCGCATCGAGGTCTCGCCGGACGCGCACGGCAAGCCGGACTACACCGTGCTGGCGGGCGGGATCACGGTGGGCGCGATGTGGGTCGTCATGATCTCGGCCATGTACTTCGCGCTGGAGTCCCGGCTCCTGCACGACCACCGCAACGTGGCGCTCGCCGTGGTATGCGCCGTGACGGTCATCGCGTCGCTCGGGGTGTTTCTCGCGGCCAGGGCGTTCTTCCGCCGCTTCGGTGCCCACTGGTGGCACGTCATCCTCGCCACCGTGGTGCTGTGCTGCGTGGGTGCGGCGGCTCCGAAGGCCGCCGCGTACGTGTTCCCCGACCAGATGGAGCGCTACCACCGGGAGCTGGGCGGTCCGGGCCAGTGCCTGCACGACACCCCGTACGGCAGCGACCGGGAGTTCCCGAAGTCCTCGCAGATCACCTACGACAACCAGGCCCCGGGCCGGATGACGGTCACCCCGCTGGACAGAACCTACCCGCCGCTGGTGCTGGACCACGCTGTCCGCGGCGGGCTGCACGCGTTGACCCCCACCGATGCGAAGGCCCGGCAGATCCTGGAATCGCACGGCTGCTGAACCCGCCCTCGGCCTCACGAAGCGTCTACTGGTCAGACGGGATCGGTGTACGAGACAGGCTTGCCGGTGGCGTGGGCATATGCGACCTCCCTGCTCGTGGACTCGCCGACATATCCGCCGGGGTTGACGACCCTGACCCGGTCGGCGAGGTCGATCTTGCGCAGGTGGAGGACGCCCAGCGCGGTCTTCTGCTCGTCGGTGATCGCCTCGTCCGCTTCGCCTGGCGCGAGGACGATGACACCTGCGAGGGTCAGATCACGGTTGACCGCACGCATCTCGTCCATGAACTTGATAGAGCCGCAGATGCAGACAATCTCAGGTCGGTCGGGCACGGCTCAGTCCTTCGGTCGAACGGGAAACCGTCAGTGTGCACGTTGACATCACGACACGGCCTAGAGCTGCTGGCCGGCCTGTGAGTCGACGCGTCCCTCGTCGAGCGCGGCGAAGCGCTCCTGAAGCTCGCCGGTGGTCTCGGCCTGGGCGATCCGTACGGGGAACGCCTCCCACAGCGCCGTCCCGCCGACCTCCCGCTCCACGACGCGGCCGGCGGCGAGCTCGTCGAACTCCGGCCCGGTGAGCTCGAGCACGGGGCCGATCGCCATCAGGCCTATGTCGGGGTTGGCCGCCATCCAGTCCCCGTCGAGGAGGGCCAGCGGCCTCGGGCAGACATCGAACCGGGCGAGGTCGAGGTGGACCGGCGTGCCCGCGCGCAGCTCTGCGACGGTGGCGGACTCCAGGCCCGCCACGACACCCCGGCGCCCGTCGGGCGAAAGGTAGTCCCTGCCAACGGCTGACGGCTGCGCGGTCACCATGCCCCCTAGGAATCGCGCCGGTCACAAGTCACCGGCCGGCTGCGGCCCATCGTACGGTCCGGAGCACGGCCGCCGGGCCGGTTCCGAGACCCCCGCCCCTCTCGGGGATCGCGCGGAAGACCGATGGGCTGTCCCGTCGTCATACCGCGAACAGCAGCGGGTGTTGGCCTCGGTCCGCCGCCTGTTGCGCACGACGCTCGGCGGCAGCGGTCCGCCACCGCTCGGGGTCGCGGTCCCGCCCGGCCCGCTCGGCGCACCGGGCGCACTCGGCCTCCCGCAGGTCGTTGTCCATCGCGCTGGCCAGGCAGCTGCCACCACAGGCGAGGTCGAGCCACCCGGTCGGCCGGCCTGCTCGGGTCACACGAGGACGGGCCCGGTGGTTGATCCGGCCGCCGGTCACCCGGACCACGAGCGGCCACGGATCTGCCACGGCCGTTGCCGTCATGTCCCGCCTCCCCTCGCGTACGGGCCCGGCCCGCGCAGTACCGGGCCCGGCATCAACGCATCAACCGGCGTGCTCGGCCCGCGCTGCGTCGACCCGCTCCAGCAGACCGGCCGCCGCTGCCGTCTTGGCCCCCGCCTTGGTCGAGGCCGACGCGGAGGCGAGGACGGTTCCGCCCTCGCGGGTGGCCTGGGCGGTGCAGGTGAACGTCGGAAGGTGGCTGGGGCCCGCGGCGCTCATGGTGAACTTCAGGCCGCTGATGACCTTGATCTGCTGGTACTCGTTGAGGACCGAGATGGGCGAGCGGCCCTCCACCGCTTCGGCGCCGAGTTCGGATGCCGGGAGCTGCGTGGTCTCGGGGGCGGGCTGCGCGAGGTCGAGGGCGGGGTCGGGCAGGTCGGCGAGCACGGCGAGCAGGCTGAGCGCTGCCTGGTGCCGGGCCGCCTTCTTCGTCGACGCGGACCGCCGGGCTCCTTCAACGGGGCTCCCGCCCGCCGGCCACGACGCCTGCGCGGCGAAGACGGTGGTGGGGGCCTGGCCGAAGGTCTGGACCGTGAACTCGACCGGCGGCAGGCCGTTGACCTCCGCGTGGACCGACAGGATGGACACGGCCGTCTCGGGCGCGGCCGCGATGGCGTTCAGGCAGGCGCTGCGCCCCGCCTCCCACCCGGGCCCGCCGGCGACGAGCAGCACCATCTGGAGCTCCAGCGAGGTGAGTAGTCCGCCGACGGCCCGCCGGGCCGTCTCGGCGACCAGGGGCGCACCGGCGATGTCCTCCTTGCAGCCGCGCTTGAGCAGGGCGTGGAACGCCCGGGCGTCCAGGCCGGCGTAGTCGGCCTCCGTCGCCGCGGCACCGCGGCGGGCGGCGGAGTGCGCAGCGGACTTGCGTGAGTCCCGTTCGGCGTCGCGGTCCTGGCGGGCGCCGGTGTTCAGCGCCTCGGCGATCGCGAGTAGGGCGTCCTGCCCGTAGGGGGAGCCGTCGCCGTCCAGGTGGCTGGAGATGACCCGCTGCACGACCAGGTCGGCGTAGCGCCGCAGGGGTGAGGTGGCGTGGACGTAGCCGGGCAGGTTCAGGCCCCAGTGGCCGCCCATGAACGGTGCGTACTCCGCGGCTTTGAGGGTCATCAGGGTGCGTTCGCGCAGTGCCTCCAGCCGGGCGGCGGACCCGTCGGTGAAGGCCAGGTCGAGATCGTCCAGCAGGGTCTGGCGCGGGGCGGTGACCCGGGCGGCGGAGTGGTTGCGGAACAGCAGCGGGAGGTCGCGTTCCGCGGCCCAGGAGGCCAGCGCAGTGTTCGCGGCGATCATGCACTCCTGGACGATCTTGTAGCCGATGGTCCGCTCGAAGGAGGCGAGCCGGACCACGACGCCGTCCTCGCTGGTCGCCCACCCGCTGAGGAGGTCGTACAGGGCAAGCGCCCCCTGCCGGCGCCGGCGGGCGAGCAGGACCTCGCTCACCGCTGCCGCCTCACGCAGGACCTGGTGGAGGGGATGCGCGCGGTCGCGGACCGCCTCGGCGGCCTGGGAGTGGCTCAGTGCCACCAGGCCGCTCACCGTCGCGCGCTCGACGTCGACGCGCCCGACCTCCCCGTCCGGGAGGACGTGCACGCGGATCGCGATCGCGGCGCACGGCCTCCCCTCGGCCAGGGTCAGCTGGGCCTCCACCGGCTGGGGCAGCATCTTCTGGGTTCCGCGCCAGCCCCCGTACGCCGACTCGCGGCGCGCGAACGCGTCTTGGTCGGCCGTAGTGCCCGGCGCGATGCCGGAGGCCACGTCGGCGACGTAGACGGTCAGGCGCCAGCCGTCGTCGACGCGCTCGACACTGATGGCGTCGTCGCGGTCGACGGAGCCGGGGCGGTCGATCATGACGGCAGGGGCCCGTGCGGAGAGGACGGGGGGCTCGGCGGGCAGAAGGTGGGACAACGGTTCGGGTCCTTCCTGAACGAAAGTGGGTTCGGCGGTGAGGGTGCCCCCGTCGGGGCAGTCCGTCTTTCGCATCGTGTCCAACGGAGTTGCCTGCGTCGGGGATTCGGCTCTCGGCGGACGGACGGCGGATGCGGGGGTCGGGGATCAGACGGAGGGGGCGGGGCTGAGCGGCCCTGCGGATTCGGCGCGGCGGGTGGATGCCGGGCGTATCGGGTGCGGGAGCGGTCGGCCGATGTCGGCGACGGCGTCCGCGGGCAGCCCGTCGCGCAGGATCGGCAGCAGGGTGGCGTGCTTCCGGAGGATTCCGTCGCCGTACAGGGGGGCGGCCACCTCTCGGGGTCCGCGAAGGGGATGCCGAGGTAGGCGCAGCCGGAATCGGCGGGCCAGATCGGGTCGATGGCGTGGGTGCCGCCGGTGGCCCAGGCATGGGGGGCGTGGTGGACGGCGCTGTCGATGGTGCAGCTGCCGTACCCCTCGACGTACACCAGGGCCGGGTCCTCCTGGTCCTCGATCGTCTGAGCGGCGTTGGTGTAGCAGAAGGTCACCATGAGCGGGCCGGCTCCGGGCGGGAGCGGGGCCGGGGTGAAGAGCCGGCCAACGTCGAGGAGCAGGTGGAAGGGGGAGGGGTACCTCCACCCGTCCAGGACCGGTTCGGAGGTCGGGTCGACCTCTGCGGCGCGCTGCCGGAGGTAGCGGATCAAGGTGGTCTCGGCGGGGACCAGGAGGCCGTCGGCTGCCGGGGCGGGTCCGGTGGGTCCCGCGGCGGGGCCGGGCCGGTCGCGGCCGGCCGCGTCGGGCGACCGTTGGTTCATCGTGCTCTCCTGCGTGGTCGGTTTGCCCGGGGCGGGCGTCAGGCCGGGGCCGCGGCCCGGGCCGCCGGGTCGGAAGGGGTGTCGTCGTGCTCGGTGTGTACCGCGTGCGCGGCCAGTTCCCACTGCTGGAGCAAGTACGGGTCGGAGGGCGGGGCTTGGAGCAGGGGCCGGCCGTCGCAGGTCAGCTCGGCGCGGGTGACGAGGTAGGCGCTGCTGCGGGTGGCCGGGCCGGACAGGTGCGGGCAGGACGCCCGCGCCAGATCCCTGCACACCTGGTGCAGCGCGGCCTGCAGCACCACGCCGGAGGGCGTGGCCAGCACCCACGCCTGCTCGGGGAGGAGGTTTCCGCACACCTGACAGCGCCACTCGTTGTGGGCGCGGGCCAGGAGCCGGGAGTCCATGGCGCGCCACCACACCCGTGCCGCGCTCCACGGCGTCACCCAGGGCACCGGCAGGCCCTGGCGCGTCGGCCGGGGCAGCCCCGTGACCGGGGCAAGCAGCATCCGGGCCTCCTCCAGCGCGCTCCACACCGGCTGCTCCATCCCGAGGAACGCGCACTGCTCGTTGCCGCAGACGAAGACGGCGTTGGCGATGTCGTACTCCAGCTGCTCGGCGCAGTCCGGGCAGGCCGGGTCGGGCTCGGTGGTCGTCATGCCGTCGCTCTCCTGCTCGTTGAAGGTCTTCGGGGGCCCGGTCGCTACAGTCGCTGCGCCGGGGGCGCGGCCGGGTGGCAAGGGGCGGTCCAGATGGTGTGGGTGACCTGGGTCCAGCCGTGGAGCTTGGCCGGGTCGGCCCCGGCCGCCGGGTCGACGGTGTAGCCCACCGTGGGGAGCAGCCTGGTCGCGTCCGTGAGCGGCGGAACAGGCTGGGGCTCCGGGCTCGGGGCGATCAGGTGGCGCCCGGGGCCGTCCGGGTCGGAGACGGCGAGGGTGTCGGCCGGCCCGAGGGCGACCGCGTCGACGACGACCTCGGGGCCCGGTGCGACGACGATCAGCTGCCAGCGCTCCCGGTGCGCGGCGAGCTCGGCCATGTACAGCGCGGGCAGGCCCCGGTGGTCGGGATGCGGTGCGGCCGGCGGCGGCTCGGTCACGAACTCTCCTTCGATCCGTACGGGTTGTCGTCGTCCCCACCTGCGCCCGGGGGCTCGGGACGGCTCTGATCGTAGAGGCCGGAGCGGATCCGCTCGCGGGCGATCGCGTACTGGAGGGCGTCCTCCTCGTCGGTGAACATGTACTTGGTGACAGTCTTCTCCAGGGCCTCGAAGTACCCAGAGCGGCGCCCGGCGGTGCGGAAGCAGCGCTCCACCCCGAGCAGCGCGCGGACTCCCTGGTACTGGCTCTCGTCGCCGTCGCAGACCTCCCGCAGTACGGCCATGGCGTCGGCGTCGAAGCCGAAGCCGCCGTCCAGGACGGCCGGGCCGGGGAACGGGTCGCCGGTCTCCTCCTGGTAGATGGCCGGGAGGATGTCCTCGACCTCGTGCTTGACGACCACCCACTCGTGCCGGATCGCGTGCAGCTCCTCCACGCTGATGAGGGCCAGGTCGCGCACGTACTCGGGCCCGCGGGTGCGGATCTGGTGCTGGGCGCGCAGCAGCCGGCGCAGCCAGTCCTCCCGGGCGGCCTGGGTGTAGGGGCCGTGCACCAGCCGGCCGTGGAAAAGCATGAGGGAGCCGTTCGACCTGCGGTAGTCCCGCAGATGCCGGTCGTCGTCGATGTCGAGCGCGTTGCGCAGCTCCAGCAGCGGGCGCATCCAGACGTTGTCGTCGTCGTTGGCGATCATGGCGTTGAGGGACTTGTCCTGGCTGACCATCGTGCACGTCCAGCACCCGAAGCGGCTGTCGCCGCACGAGGGGGTGGTGGTGTCGACCACCAGTGGGCACTCGGAGTCCGGGCTCGCCCCCTGGTAGAGGCCGAGCAGGTCCTTGTGGCTGTGGCCCCACGGGTTGTCGTACTGCATCAACAAGATCCACACCTCGTCGTTGGTCAGCGCCTCGATCGGGCTGTAGACCAGCGAGTTGGGCAGGTCGCCGTTGGGTGAGAGCCGCTCGCGCACGCGGCCTTTCTCGTGGCGGGCCATGGACTTGGCCCGTGCCGCGCTCTCGGCCTTGCGGATGCCCAGCACGAGGATCGCCTCGCCGTGGGCGGCGACGACGGAGCGGATGAACCGGGTCGACGGCTTGATCTTGAGCCGCTCGGTGCACCACCTGAACTTCGGCCTGGGTGCCGCGTAGCCGCGTCCGATCAGGCACATCCAGAAGGAGTCCTCGACGGCCGGCGTGAGGCGGTGCACCTCGATCGGCAGTTGCTGGGCGGCGGCGGCCTCGCGCATCGCGTCCAGGGACCGGCCGACCCAGGCGGCCACCAGAGGGTTTTCCACCAGGGTGTCGGTGGAGATCACGTGGACGGTCTTGGTCCGCTGTTCCGGCGACAGGGAGGCCAGGGCCCACCAGGTCAGGGCCGCGATCAGGGTGCTGTCCTTGCCCCCGCTGTAGCCGATGACCCAGGGCACCTGGTCGGCCAGGTACAACTCCCGGATCTCCTCCAGGAGCAGCTCCAGGTACCGGTGGGGGGTGAGGTCGCCGAACGGGCTGCGGCGCGTGGGGCCGAGGCCGGGCACCAGGACGGGCGGGGGCATGGCTGACCTTTCAGTACGCGGGGATGGTGGTGGCCGGGCCTGCGCCGACCAGGGAGGAACGGACCGGGGTGCCGTGCCGGGGGGCGGCCCGGCACGGCGGCGGGGTTCATGCGGCGGTGAGCATCCGCGCGAGCCGGGAGGGCCGGATGTAGTGCCCCGGCGCCTCCTCCGGCCGGGGCTCGCGGACAGGCAGGGCGACGCTGACCGGTGTGATGGTCCGCTGTGCGGGGTCGACCCGGTCGGCCTGCTCGATCACGACCACGCTGGAGTGGTCACCGTCGGACAGCATGTTGACCAGGTCCAGGGTGTTCGTGCTGGCGATCAGCTGGGAGGGGGAGGAGGAGGTACCGAGCCGCCGGGCGATCCGCCGGGCGAGTTCGGCGGCGGACTTCGGGTGCATCCCTTCCCCGATCCCGTCCAGGACCAGCACGCCGGGCCGGGTGTGCCAGGCGGCCAGGGCCTCCAAGGTCCGCAGCGCACCGGCGGGCATCATGTCCACCGGCACCCAGCCCCGGTGCGTCATCCGAACCTCGATCCGCCCGTGGGTGGCCCGGACGCCGGAGGAGCCGTGCACCAGTGCCGCAAGGTCGGCGTCGAGCCGGGTCGCCGACTCTGCGTCGAGCCGCAGCAGCATCGAAGCGGTGTCATCCGCGCCGCCGGAGACCGCCTGCCAGCCCCTGGCCTGCTCCCGGAGGGTGTCCATCAGCGCGCCCGTGCCGTCCAGCGGAATCAGGCGCTGCGCCGTCCCGGCCGGTGCGGGTATCCGCACGCCGCTGTTGGCTGTGTCGAGGACGGCCGTGCGGCCGTCGGAGTGCCGAAGCGCGGCGAGTTCCACCGAGACCGGTCCGCTCGCGCCGTGAACCAGGGTCTGCACCGTGATCCGCATCGTCTGCGCGGTCCGGTGCTGCCCTTCGTGCGCGCTCTGGAGGAGGAGAGCGTCGGGCGCCAGCCGGGAGCTGGAGGCGGTGGCCGCCTCCCAGCCGTCCGTGAGGGTCCGGGAGACCAGGGTGAGGGCGTCGAGAAGGTTGGTCTTGCCGGTGCCGGCGGGGCCGGTCAGCACGGTGAGCGGCCCCGCCGGGAACCCGAGTTCGAAGTCCTGGAAGGACTTGAATCCGTCTATCGCCATGGTGGTGATCACTGTGACTCCCTGGTTCGGGGCGGCCGGACTGCAACCGGCCCGGTGATCACCACCATACGCAAACTCATGGATTTAAGCAATATCTGTCTCTGGGCACCTCCTCGCCTGGCGCCCCTACCGGATCTCACCGAGGACTTCGGTAGCGCACCGAAGAGTTTCAGTAGGCTCTCCAGTGCGGCGCCGAAGAGTTCAGTCCGCCCGTCGCGACATGCCTGTGTACATGACATGAGAGGAACGCTTCGTGAGCTATACGCGCGGCCCCCTGCCGGAGTGGGACGTGGTTGGGGGCTACGACAGCGGCACGTTCGAGGCCGAGGACCCGCACGGCACGGTCTGGCGACTGTGGTGCGTCGAACAGCCCGCGCATGGTGATTCGCTGCCGCCCGGCTACCGACTCGCACCCCGCGACAACCTGGACAACCCCAGGTTCGTCACGGCCGAACACGGCCTATACCGCGCATTGGACACGGCAGGGATGCAGATCGCGGCCACCGCTGTCCGAGCCGATCCCGAAGGCGCCCGGCATCAGCTTGGACTCGATGGCAAGTGAAGCGCTGATCGTGCGGCTTGCAGCCGACCGGGAGTGACATCTGACCGGCGGGGTCAAGGTCGTGCGCATCAGGCTCGGCTCTCGACCAGGCCCTACACCCCGCGGCCGAGGCCGCCCAGCGCGTATACCGTCTCCCGGTCGGCCAGTGGCAGGTCCGGCCTGATCCGGGTCCGCGCCACCCACCGGTGCCGGTACTCGTAGGTCGCCCCGAGCACCGCGTTCTCCTTGTAGACCGGCCCGACCTTGCGCCCGTTGCCGTCGCGGATCCCGTAGCGCACGCGCGGCCGGACGTGGGCGCGACGCCAGGTGCCGGCCGCGAGCTCGCCCGCCCCTGCGGCAGAGCGCGTCCGTGGGGCCGGCTCCTCCGGCGGAGGCACGTAGTCGAGCAGGTGGACGCCGTGGAAAGCGCCGTCGCGGGCCTGCCAGGTTCGCGCGAGCTTCTTGATCTCCCTGTCCCGGCGTCCCGACCCGTCCCGCCGGGGCAGCTCGGGCGGCGGCCGCCAGTTCTCGAACGCGAGCAGCGCCGCGTAGCCGTACAGGGCGCGCCCGGCCGGGTGCGCGCCGTAGGGCACGGGCACCAGGGAGTAGAGCGGGATGCCGCTGCGCCGGTCGGTGGCCGCGGTGAGGAGCCACCCAAGCCCCTCGTCCAGGTGCCCGTCTTCGCGGGCGGTGAGCACGCCGCCCATCACCACCGGCGCATCGCCCAGCGGCAGGCGTCCTTCACCGGCGGCTTCGGCCAGGTCGCTGTCGTTGGCCACCGCGTCGAACGGCACACCGTCGTGGAACAGCAGTACCGACGGGGCGGGCAGCGTCAGTTCCGCGCGGGTCGGCGCGTCCATCATCGCGGTGGTCGCGGCGTCCTCGGCGAGCGGGCCGGGGACGAAGTGCGGCACCGAGCTGTACGCGGCCAGGCCGGCCGAGACGCGCAGCAGGCGCCCGTCCTGCAGATGGTGAGGGGTCGCCAGGCCGTGGTGGGCCAGGAGGGCGCCGGGAGGGGCGAGCCGGCTGCGCACCGCGCCGATGTCGGCGGGTGCCAGGTCGCGCAGGGCGCCGCGGCCGGCGGCCCACCGTTCGTCGTAGCGGGCGAAGGTCTCGTCACGCCCCCGGGCATCGGCGATGGCGCCGCCCGCCACGGCGACCACGTCGACGACGGTGTCGGCCCGGGGGCCCGTGCTGGGCACCAGCGCCGCGATCGTCTGCTCCGACTCCGGGGCGTCGAGGGCCGGGGCCCATCCGCCGCACGCCGCCCGGACGGCGTCCGCCGCGCCGGTGCGGTGCAGCAGCCGCCGCCAGGCGGTGTTCAGGGGCAGCTTGGGACCGTGTGCGAGCAGATCGGCGTACGGCATGCCGTACAGGAACCGGTCCAGGGCGGCGCGGTCCGCCTCCTGCCGGCGCGCGCGGCCGGCCGGTGTTGAGGCCGGACGTGCAGGGGGCCGGCCCGGCCCGGTCACCGCCGGCGCCATTCCGTGCCGTCGAACACCCGGTAGAGGAAGCGGCGGTTGATCTCCAGGCCGGCGGCGATCTGCTTGACGAGCCGCTCCTCCTGCATCCAGGCCTTGCCCCGGCGGACCGCGTCACCCAGCTCGGCGGTCAGCACAACGTCCCGGACCTGGTTCGCGCAGCGCCTCAGGTGGGCGCTGGCGATCTGCGCGGTGAGGGTGTCCCCCGTCAGGACAAGGCCGTTGGCCATCTCGTCCAGCCGCTCGGCCGCGGCGCGGTGGGCGCCGTCCCAGGTGTCGTGCTCGGTGAAGCCCGGCACCCCGTTGCTGACCCAGGCCGCGGCCCACCGGTCCCCGCCGGACTCCGCGCCGGCCGCCGCCCGGTTGTCCGCGTCCCAGCCCTTGCTGACCGCCGCGTCGGCGAACACGGTACCGGCCAGGGCGCGGTAGAAGGCGTACTCGGCCTCCTGCGCCAGCGGGTAGTTGGTCGCCGTCGGCTCGGCAGTGCGGCACACCACGATGCAGCCGTCGAGGTGGTTGCGGACCTCGTAGATCGCACCGCCCCACTGCCTGTGCAGGGGCCGGCCCCGCGTATCGCGCCACAGCGGGGCGTCCTCGAGATCGGGGATGTCCCCGGCGGGCAGGACCTGGTCGAAGGGTACGGGCACAGCCACCTCGCATGTTCACGGTAAGTGAGCATGAAGGTACACACGGCCCTGTCGAGTGTCCACTCAGGTACACACTTCCGCGTGGCGGGTGGCCGAGGCTCCTCTACATGACGCTGATCAGCACCGGGTGCCCGGACGGCAGGCGTCCGCGGCCGTCGATCCCGAACGGGACGGCGGGGGCGGTGCGTAGCGCGGTGACCCCCGTCGAGGCCGCGACCATCGCCGCCTTGGGGTCGTCGGCGCCGTCGACGAGCAGCTGTACTCCTAACCGGTGCGCGGTGTCGGTGACCTCCAGCCCGCTGACCGAGACCGGCAGGCCGGCCAGGGTCTGCGCCCAGGGCACAAGGGCCCGCAGGAGCGCCGCGGTGGCGGCGGTGGAGGTCGAGCGTTCGGGGCGGGACCGGTTCAGGGTCGGGTGCGTTCCCGCGACCAGCACCATCCCGCCGGGCAGGTCCGCGGTCAGGGTGTAGGTGTAGGCACGCGCGCCGAGCTCGGACAGCACCGGGTCGGCCCCGGTCGCCGCGGCCAGCCGGTCGACGCTGCTGCGCTGGTCCGCCATCGTGGTGAACTCCGCGAAGGTGACCTGCACGTCTCGGCCGGCGAGCGCGAGCCGCAGGGGCTCCAGCGGGCCGGCTGCGTCCAGCACCTCGGCGGTCGCGTGCAGCAGATCGGTCAGGTCGAAACGCATGCCGTCATTGTTGCCGCTCGGACAAGCCCGGCACCAGACGATCCCCGGACTTCGCCCCACACCCGGGGCGCTCCAGCGCCCCGGGCCGGACGACCCCTCTACACGCGCTCCACCGGCGGGGGCATCTCCAGCGGGAAGACGCCCGTTCCCTGTCCCATCAGCCACAGCGCGGGAGCCAGAGTGCGGCCGCGGGTACACCGGGAGATGTGGTTCTGGGAGCGGTGTGTCGTCGGCTCACCCGCGGTGCGGGTGACGACCAGGACCGTACCGTCGGCCAGCACCGCGGTCAGGTTGCGTTGCTGCTTGGCCCCGGGAGTGTCCAGAATGTCCACGCCTTCGATGAGTCCGCCCCGGTCGAGCGCCCACCGTTCGGCCAGGGCGAGCAGCCCTACGACCGGGCCCATCGGGTCGCTCCTGGAATCTGCGCCCAGACCTGCGGACTCGTCGAGCAGTGCCTGCCCGTACTCCTCCATCGCACTCTCGAATTTCGGCCCGCCTTCGCGGGCCCAGGCCGGGACGTCCATGTCCTCGACCGCGACCGCGTGGCTGGCGGGCTGTGGATCGACCATCTCCGGATGCGGAAGGCGGATCTGCATCCAGGTGACCGGCAGGCTGCCCCAGGCGACGGACTCGTGGAACTGATGTTCCAGCGCGACCAGGGCGGCCCCGATGGCGACGCGGGCGTCCTGGCTCAGGAGTTGGCGGGCGTGGCTTCCGGTATTGATCAGGCGGGTCACAACAGTTGGTCCTCTCACAAGGTGGTGGAACGGGAACACGAAGCGCCACCCACGGAGGGGAAGCGGCGGAAGAAGGAGGCGCGGGTGCAGCGCGCGGCCCGGATCGGGATCACGATGCTGCGGTTGACGGAGCAGGACCGGTGGGCGGTGTGCCGACGGCTGGGGGCGCGAGGGGTGATCTCGTCATGCGCCGGTTCCCAGGTCGATGGAGGGCAGGTACTCGTACCGGTCGTCGACGTCGAGGTCGCGGGCCGTCTCAGGCAGGTCGCCGAAGGTGACTCCGGCGGCCTTGAGGTCGCCCACGATGTGGTCCAGGTCGAGGGAGTAGCGCGGGTCCTTGCCCCAGGCGCGGGCCAGGTCCTCGGGCAGGGCGGGGAGCGGTTCGTCGAAGTCGTGGATGATCGTCCCGTCGGCGGTGACCGCGCGGTCCAGGGTGAAGGTGTCGTTGCCGCGGACCTGCAGCACCACGTGCGCGGCGTGGGGGAACAGGACGCGCAGGAGTGCGGTGAACTCCTCGGCGGCGTCCTCGGCCTCGACGCGCAGCAACTCCTGGAGGGCGAGCATCCGGGTGTAGCCGGCGGCCGGTGACTCCTCGTCGGCGTCGGCGTCGGCGGCCTGCTCGGCCTCCTCGGCCATCAGCGCGTGGGCGCGGGCGGCCAGCTCGTGCTGGCGGGTGCTGAGATCGTCCAGGTCGCCGTGGACGGCTTCGGCTGCGGTGCGCACGAGGCCCTCCAGTTCGAGGGGGGTGAACGAGGCGCTGATGCCGATCAGTTCGACGAAAGGCGTCGCGGCTGGGCGGGTCTCGGGGGTGGGCTGCTGGATCATGTTCGGTTCTCCGGTCGGGAGTTGGGGGAGGGTCAGGTGTCCTGGGCGGTCAGGAGCACCGGGGGACGGCCGTAGGACTGGGTGAGGGCGTCCACGACCGCGCGGCCTGCGGCGGTGAGGTCCTGCGGGCTCGCGGTCCAGAAGCCCGCAAAGCACTCGGCGATCGGTGTGGCCGGGTCAGCGTCCGGTTCGCGCAGCGCCCAGCTCGCGCCCGTGGTGCCCAGCAGGAGGGCGGCCAGGAGGCCGGTCGAGCGCTCGGCGGCCTCGGGGTCGCCGTTGTCGAGGTCGGGGAAGACTGCCGCCCACGGGCCGGGTTCGCCGATGGGCTCTTCCTGCAGCTGGGCGTGCAGCAGCAGGCCGGGGGAGCAGACCAGCATCGGCTCGTCGGGCGCCTCGGGCCACACGGCGTAGACGCTGGTGCCGCAGCCTCCGTAGCTGTCGAGGAGGATCGGCCAGTTCACCAGGGAGCCGGTCATGGCGGTGCGGTCCATCCGCCGCCAGCGGGCCGTCACGTCTGGGCTCCGGCCGTCCGGCCGGGCACGGGGCCGCGGCGGGCGTAGGAGGCCAGGACGATGCCGAGGACGCCGTCCTCGCTGGCCTCGGGGTCGGTCACTTCGTTGTCGTGGAAGAAGTCGGCGGCGGCCTGGAACGCCGCTTCGAGGAGGGGACCTTGTGCGTCGTACCGGTAGCCCTCGCGCTCGGTGTCCAGGGCGTAGTCGAAGGTGAAGGTCCAGGTGCCGCGCTCGCGGACGGGAGCGGTGGCAAGGTCGATGCCCTCGCCGACGACGAGGGCCGTCTCCCACACCGTCCAGTTCGCGGTGAAGGCGGGGCGCGCGAGCTTGGCGATCAGCAGCCGGGCCCGCATGAGCGAGTGGAGCTGCGCGAGGCGGGCGGCCGGGACCGGCGGGGCGCCGTCGGTCGTCTCGTAGATGTCGTACATGGGGTGTCCGGGGAAGGCGTGGGAGCCGTGGACGGCGAAGGTGCGGCCGGTGTCGGCGACCTGCCAGCGGTGCCGGTCGCCCGTACCACCCGGCGCTGCGAGCGCGGCGATGGCCTGGTCGTGATCCCAGGGGTGCACGGAGAGCATGAAGAAGGGTCCTCAGGGGTGTGTGCCAGGGCGGCAGGGCCTGCGCGGAGGTCCGGCGGCCCGGCGGCGTGCTGAGAGTACGAGGCGAAGACGCCCCGGCGTGATTGCCTAACTCTATGAGTGAGATTAATGAAGGTCAAGAGTCTTGGCGAGATTGCTTAACTCTACGAATCTGGGTTACTGTGTGGATGTCGCCGAACGAGGCGGCAGCCGACCGAACGCCGATGACCCTTCTCGGCCCGGCCTGCCCTCACCGGCGCGCGTCCGCTCGTCCCGCGCCGCGCCCTGTTCCAGCCGAGGAGTTCCCGCACATGAAGCGAAGCCTGCGCCGCCACATCGAGGCCGCCATCAACCAGACCTGGAACCCCCGCCGCCTCGACCGTCGCGGCCGCGTCACGGTCGTGCTCTCCTTCGCCGAAGCGGCGTTCCCCGACGCCCCGCAGTGGAGCCCCGGGCCCGGGTTCACCGCCACCGCCGGCGAATACGCCTGGCTGCGCGACAACGGCGACGGAACGAGTACGGCAGTCGTCGCCGGGGTGGGCCCCAAGGAACTTCCCGGTGCGGACGGCGGGGAGTGGACCGAGCCGGAGGTCTGGACGGCCACGGCCCCCACCAACAGCCTCTTCATCGACAGCGGCGCCATGTGGGACAAGCCCCACCGCATCACCTGGCTGCTCGGCGACCCCGGCGCCACGATCACCCGCGAGCTCTACGAGGGCCACCCCTCCGCCGCCGTTCATGCCTACTGGGACGGCTTCCACGAGCAGTGGGGCTTCGTCCCGGGCCGGATGCACCGGGGCGAGTTCCCGTTCGCGGACCGGCGCCGCTTCGCTGCTCTGCACACCGAACCGGACTTCGGCAGCCTGCCCGACGAGGCGCAGCTTCTGGAGGCGGCCGTCACCTTGATGCGCTCCTTCGACGCGAAGGCCCGGGTGTACGCCTACGACCCCCAGCGCGGCACCACCCGCGACCCGATGCGCACCGTCTCCGACTACGCCCTCGCCAGCGTGGTCCGCGCCCTGGACCGCCGCGCCTCCCGCTGACCACGCTCACCCTCCTTTCCCCTCCCCTGGAGCCCTCTGTCATGGCACCGTCTTCCGTCCCCCGACCTTCGTCCGACGGCGCCGCGTTCACCGTGCGCGACGCCCGCCCCGCCGACACCGACGCCTTCATGCCGGTGATCGCCCTCGCCGATCCCCTCGACCCGGACCCTTTCGGCCTGGCGCGTGACGTCCTGGCCTCACCGCCCTTGCCGCCCCTCTCCCACGACCGGAACCTGGCCCTGGTCGCCGAGGACAGCCGTACCGGCAACCTCATCGGCGTGCTGTTCGGCGGCCCGCCGAGGTGGCTGTTCACCCACCCCGGCATCGACAGCCTTCCCCTGTTGGAGCGGCTGGTCGGCCGCATGGGCATGATCAACGGCATGGCCGTCCACCCCGGCCACCGCCGTCGGGGAGTGGCCGCCGCCCTGATCGACGCCGCCGAACAGCGGTTCGCACGAGCCCGGTACGGCCTGATGACGGTCAACCACGAGCCTGCCCTGGACGACTTCTACCGCCGCCACGGCTACACCATCGGGGACGCCCTCCTGGTCCACCTCCCGCAGCAGCGCCTCATCGGCATGACCACGGACGACACCCGCATGTCGGCCAAGCCGCTGCACCCGGCGGTCCGCCTCGCCGACGTACCCGGCGCTCCCCATCAGGTCATCACCGGCCTGGTGCCCGGCGCCTCTCTCCCGGCCGACGCCGTGTTCGACGGCACCCGCCTCCGGTACTGACCCCCACCGGGCCCGGCCGGCGACTACCCCCGCCGGGCCCCGCCGCACCAACAGGAGCCGCCATGCCGCCCCACCTGCACATCGCTGAACGCTGCATCCACGGCGACACGAAACGCCACCTGTGCGATCACCGCCTCCTCTGGAGCCGCTACCGAGTACGGGAAGTGCCGTGCCTGCCCTCATTCTGCGAAACCGCCCGCCGAGCCCAAGCCGCCCAGAGCCAGGACCGCTGACCGCGACCGGGCAACCGCCCCAACCACCCGCCGAGGAAAGGCCCATGCCCCGATTCCGCTTCCACCACGGCGGCGCCCCCGAGACCTACGACGCCGAGCTGCTCCGCGCCTGGAGCGGCTTCTGCGCCCGGCGCGGGATCTCCGCCTTCCCCCGCTACCCGACCGGCGATGCGGAGCTGGACGCCTGGAACGCCTCCCACGAGTACCGCGAGCGCCCGCTGGAGCAGATGACGCGGCTGCGCCTGCCCGCGCCGGTGGGACGGCTCCGCCCCGGCCGGTACCGGTGGCTGGCCCGCAAGTACTGGCGGAAGAACCCAGCCCGCCTGTGGTGGCTCGGGCACATCTTGGACGAGGTCCGTTCCGACTGGCGCGGCCCCTGACCGTGCCCGCCGCGAACCCGCAGGGTCAACGCGGGGAGCCGGACGAGGGAAGGCCGGCGAACCACGTGGCGAAGGGCACCCAGGTACCCGCGGGAGCGGCCAACAGGTTCTCCAGCGCGCCGAACCGCAGCGCCGAACGACTCCCGAGGGGGAACACCTCCCTGAGCATGTCCGCCACCGGGTCCGGACCGCTGGGTCGGACCCGCTCCTCGAACAGCTCGTAGGACGATGCCTCGGCGACGTGCAGCGCCCCTGCACGGTCCCCGACCGCCAGGCGGGGGCAGACGCGGGCGGCGTAGGCGGCGCAGGCCGCGTGCAGCGGTGGCTCTCGTACGAGCTGGGCGGCCTTCCCCTCCGACCAGCCGGCGATGAAGACCGCCTTCACGTCCCGGCTGATCGAGGTACCGCACAGCTGGCAGCGCCGCCGGGCCATCGCCGTGCGCTGACGCCGCGGGCACACCTGTCCCAGCAGCGGGGCGCCGGTGCCGGTCGCGCAGTAGCACCACAGCACCGCACCCTCCTCGGGGCTGCGGATCACCGAAGGCCGGCCCGGAGAGTCGCGGGGCTCCCACAGCGTCGCCCAGCCCACCGGATATCCCCGCCCGTCGCGGGGGAGGCCGGCCACCGCCGGCGGCACCGGGACCTGTTTCCACCCGGGACGGGCTCGCGTCTCTTCCACGCCGCCGATCCTCGCAGAACAGCGCCCGGCAGCCACGGCCGGGCGGAACCGACGGCGGCCCCATCCGGGACCGGCTGCCCTCACGGGACGCCAACACGAAAGAGTCTGTTGCTTAAGTCTACGAGTAAGGTTAATCTCTAGCTATCGGCCTGCCCCGGGCCTAACCCGCCAGGTAAACGCCGGATGGAGCAGCCCTCCTCGGTGAACGGTCCCGGGCCGAACCCAATGCGTACGGACAACGATCGGAGCTCGGCGCTCTGCACCAGGAGGTGCTGGCACCCGACTCGGAAGAAGAGGCAGCAGCAGATGGCTGATTCAGTGAACCTGACCGAAGATCCGGCCCGCCTCGGCGAGCGGCTCGACGTCGCCCGAGCCGAGCTCGACACCGCGCGTGCCCGGGTGAAGACCCTGGAGGACGAGGTCAGGGACCTGGAAGAGCGGACCATCGCGGCCCAGAGTGCCGCGGCTCTGGCCCACGGGGGAACGGAAGGTATTTTCCGCTGGTGGACGGAGCGGCGCCGTGGAGACGACCGGCGCCACGCATGGACCGCGATGCGCGCGTGGATGCAGAGCGTGCACCCCGCACTGGCGTGGTTGGACAGCCAGCCGGGCAAGGAACCCGTCAACATCAACTGGTGGGTTGAGCGCACGCCAACCCCGGAAGAGGTGGTAGCGGTTGCCCGGGAACTCGACCACATCGGCGCTGCGGTACGCACCGCTCGATCGAAGGACGTGCCGCTGTCCGGTCTGCGAGTGCGCGTCATGCCGCCCCGTACCGGGCCGCTGCGGTTCGGCGACCATCCCCAGCCTTGTCTCGTACTTCGTCTCCAGCCCCACGGCTGGGACCTGGCCACTCCGGCCGAGCGACCTGTAACGCTTGGCACCTGCCAGGGGAGCCCTCTTCCTCTCCTCGAACAAGCCCTCGGGGCGGCGCTCAGCGTCGCGGCCGACGTCTGACCGAAGAGGCACGGGCTCGAAGCGATAGGGGCCTGTCCATACCGGACTTCCGGTGTGGACAGGCCCCTATCGCGTGCCCGGTCAGGCGGACGCGATGCGGTTCGCGTCCATCAGCGCGTTGATCAGGGCCACCGTCTCGGGCGCGGAATCGGAGCCGCTCTCGATCTCGATGCGCGTCAGCTGATGAGCCGTCCGCTCCATCCCCTGGCGGTCACCGGTTGCGCTGTAGATGGTGAACAGATCCCGGTAGAGCAGCTCGCTCATCGTGTCGCAGACCAGCCCGCGGGAAGCCGCCGCCAGCGCGGCACGGTAGTCGCGTACGGCCAGGCGCCGGGTGGCGAGCTCGTGTGCGACGTCCACGACCGCCGAGATCATCTCCTGGATGTCGTATTCGGCCCAGGCGTACTTGGACTGGTTGATGTCGCTGAAAGGCCGGCCGCGGACGAGCGCCAGCGCGTTGGCCAGCGCCGTGTCGGCCTCCGTACCGGAGTAGTGCATCCCTTCCCGGTAGTACGCCTGGAACTCCTGCCAGTCGCTGGTGACCTGGTCGTTGAAGCTGTAGATGCCGCCGCTGATCGTCGGCAGGTAGGCGCCGGACGGGTCGGCGGCCTCCAGGAGGGGGTCGCGGCCGAGCCAGGCCCTCAGCTTGGAGATCGCCGTGTTGCGGGTGTCGGCGAGTATCCGCTGGCCGGGCCAGACCGCTTCGTCGAGCTCGTGGCGGGACTTGCCCGGGTGCAGGGCCAGCCAGGCGGCGATTTCGGTGAGCGCGTTGCGGCGGTAGGACTCGACCTTGCCGAGGGTGCTGATCACGTCGACGGGTCCAAGGACGCGGATCTGCGGGGCAGACGGGGGGTCCGGGGGCGTGTTCAGGGCGGCCAGCACGCCGGAGGTGACGGCGGTGACCCGGGCGGCCGGACGTACGGGACGCGCGGCTTCCGGCTCGACCGGGTGGTCCTCCGGCTGGCCCAGGGCCTCCGGGGACAGGGCTGAGCCCTCCGGCGGCTGCCCGGCGGCGAGCTCGTCCAGGTCCTCGGGCTCCTCGCCCCCTTCGGGTGCCTCGCCCTCCTCGACGACCTCCTCGCCGCGCTCGTCAAGGACCTGCTGGAGCGTCTCGTCGAAGAGTCCCTTGGGCAACGCCTCCACCTCCGGTGCGATTCCGTCTTCGGCTTCCTCCACGAGGTCGCCGCCTGCCGCGCCGGTGACCGAGGGGGCCAGGGCGCTGAGGCCGAGGTCGGGCACCGCGGTGGCCGAGGAGGACCGGAGGGGGCTGACCGTCACCTGCACGATCGGAGCGGCCGGCAGAGCGGCGGGCGGCTGCTCGTCGGCGTCCTCCAGCGTGGAGTCCTCGTCGTCGGCGCCGTCTTCCGTCGTGTCCTGTGCGAGGGCGGAGTCGCCTCGCTGCGGGACCGGACTCGGGCCGTTCGGCACGGAGGTGCCGTCAGGCGCGTGGGTCCAGGCGGGGGCCGGGACGTCGTCGGTGCGGGCGGCCGTGGCGAGCAGTTGGACCAGCGGCAGGTATGCCTCGTCCTCCAGCCTCTGCAGGGTGACTGTCAGATCCAGACCGGGCAGCTGCACCAGGCTGCCGGGCGCGGCCGCAAGCGTCCACGCGCCGGGGACCTCGAGTTCGTCTCCGGCCTCGGTGACGATCGCGGTCGCGGTACGGGGCCGCGAGGACAGCAGATCGGCAAGAGCCTCCGCCTCGTCGCCGCTGGGGGCGGTGGGGGCGATCAGCACCTTGGGGATCCAGGTGTCGCCGCCGTCCTCGGACAGGCGGGCCTGGCCGAGACCGTCGAAGTCGCCTGCCTCCAGAGCACGGCGCTGCAGGGCGTCGTGCGCGCGCAACTCCGGCAGGGCCTGAGCCAGATCCTCCTGGTGCTCGACACGGACGGGGAAGACGCCGGCGAGTTCCTCGCCGAGGCCGGCCAAGAGCAGCGTGGTGTCGTCGGACAGGCCGGAGGAGGCCAGCTCGACGGCCATGCCCAGCATGACGGCGCGGATGTCGGTGCCGGTGCCGCTCAGGCGCAGCGCGCCGACGGACTCGAGGTTGACGAGCACCGGTTCGCCCTCCTCGGTCTCCCCGAGGCTGACGAGCGCCGGGTAGGGGGGCATGGTGTCGTGGGCCTGGTCCTCGTCCAGGAGCTGGGCGCCCCGGGCCGGGCACCACCAGCGGTCCGGGCCCTCCTCCATCTCGGTGAAAGGGGGGATCTGCGGGGTCGGCGCCGACAGGTACAGCTCCAGGCCCCGGGCGGTGACACGGACGGCCTCCAGCGGCGGGAGCGGCTGGCCGGCCTTGGCGCAGCTGGCCGCCAGGGTGCGCAGGGCGACGTCGACCAGGTCGAGGCCCTCAGGGTCGGACGCGGCCCGCAGCTGCTTCTCCAGGTCGGCCGTGGCGGTGGCCTGCTGCGGCATCGGGATGCGCCGCCGCGGGCGGCGGCGGCGTTGCTGGAGCGCGCGTCGGCCGCCGAGGACGGCCAGGACGGCGGCGGCGAACATGCTGGTGACGGCCAGGACCACCGACGCAATGGAGGACTCGTCGGCATCGTCGGCCGGCGCTGCTACGGGGGCCTGGGGCTGCTCGGCCTGCGGGTGCGTGGGCGCGGTGCTCGGGGTGGCCGCCGGCTGGCTGTGGTCCGCGCCGGCGCCCGGGATCGCCGGGGACTTGGGGGCTTCCTTGGTGGGCTCCGCCGTCGGGGTGCTGCTCTGGCCCGCACCGTCGCCGGTGTGGGGTGCGGGGGTGTCGGCGGTCGATCCGGTGCCCTGGCCGTTCCCGGTGCCGTTGGCGGACTGACCGCCACCTCCCGCGTCCGGGGTCTGCGCCGGGACGGATGTGTCGCCGGAGGGCTGGGCGGCGGCGGTGTGCGGCAGCTGCAGTTCCCAGCCGGGATAGATCTTGTCCGGGTCGGTCAAGGTCCGGCCGTCCGGCTGCTGCACGCCCTCGTTCAGCTCGGCGAGCTTGGGGTAGTCGGCGGCGCTGCCGAGTTCCTTCTCCGCGATCGAGGACAGCGTCTCGCCGGGCTGGACCCGGTGCTCACGGTCGGTGGGGTTCCAGTCCCCCGGCATCGCCAGCTTCCAGCCAGGCTGGAGGGCGCTGCGGGTCGAGAACGTCGTCCCGTCGACCATGGTCTTGCCGTCGTTGGCCGTGGCGATCTCCCGCCATCTGGAGGCGTCCCCGAGCTGCTTGAGGGCGATCTTCGACAGGCTGTCGCGGGCCTCGACGGTGTAGGTCCCCGGTTGCTTGTCGGCGGTGCGCGCCGCGGCGGCCGGGGCGTCGGCGGTCGTGCCCGCCTGCACGGTCGCCGGGGCGGTGACGGCGGTGGGGGAGTGTGTCACGACCGGTGCGGCCGAGGCCGGCGCCGCCATGGCGGTTCCGACGGGCAGCAGCACCAGGACGGCGCTGACCAGGGCGCCGGCCATCCGCTGCTGGAGGCCGAGGGCCGGCAGGCGCAGGGTGGGGCGCCCGCGCAACTGGGCGGGGATCTCCAGCAGGGTGGACAGGGCGAACGTGAACCAGCCGATCCAGCCGATCGCCATGACGACGGCGAAGAACGGCGCGCCCAGCTGGTGGCTGGTCAGCAGCGAGGTGATCTCGTCGAGTGACACCCCTTCGGGCAGCAGCACGCCGGTGAGGGCCCACAGCAGCACGGGCAGTCCCGCGAGGAGGGCGATCAGGACCACCAGGCTGACCAGGCCGCGGACGACATCGACCGCCCGGAGGCGGCGCCGGGCGGTGTGGGGGCGAGTCGGTGTCATGGCGCGGATCATCCCTCCGGAGCGCCGATGCCGTGCAGGAGCTCAGCGCTGGCGTGACCCTCGACGGAAAGCGAGGACTGGCCGATGACCTGCAAGAAAATCGTCTTGTGCTGAATGGTGACGTGGACGTTGATGCTCTTACCGTCGCCGCTGACCGTAACCGTGCCGCGGACTCCGGCGGAGTTGAGGTACTGGTAGGCCGCCTGCTGCGCCGCACCGGGGTCCAGGACGACGGCCGTTCCGGCGATCGCCTTCGCCGGGTCGATCGCCTGGCCGCCGGCGCGCGCGGCCTCGGCGGCGATTGCGTCCGCCCGCTCGACATCGCGCAGCTTCCCGCCGAGGTCGAAGCACAGGCCGAGCATGACGAACATCGGAATGACCATCAGGAGCCACCACATCGACAGCGAGCCGCGGTCGTCGCGGAGCCAGTCGAGGCGGGAGGCGGAGGTGGTGGTGCTCATCGCTGCCTGTACCTGTCGATCACGGAGGTGAAGCTGGACTGGACGGTCTTGGTCCCGATGGAGAAGCCGAGGTCGTTCAGCTGCACGGTGCAGCTGACCCGCACCGTGACCGCGCCGTAGGTCCCCAGCGGGGCGCTGAAGCCGGAGGTGTCCACGCTGACGCTGGTGTTGGCGCACTTGAGCTTCTGGTCCGAGAGCGCGACCTCGGCGGCGGTGCGCGCGTTGGTCTGTGCCTCACCGGGACTGCGGGCGATCGAGGCCTCGCGCGCGGCGGCCGCGGCCGAGGAGTCGACGGCGCTGCCGGCCATGACGATGCGCCCCGCCACGAACGCGATCGCGAGGAACAGGATCGCGGCGGGGACCCACATCACGAACTCGATGGCGACGCTGCCGCGGTCGTCGTCGCAACGACGCAGGCGGCGCAGGAACCGCAAGCGACTGGTCACGGGGTGGTCCACCTCTCTACCGGGCCGGTGGCGCGCTCGGTGACGGTGATGCTGAGACCGAGCAGGGATGGTGCCTTGGCGGTGACGGTGAACACGACACGGTTCGCATTGGAGCCGGACGTGCTCACCCGGGGGTTGACCAGGGTGCCGTCGACGCGCTGGAAGACGGCGTTGGCCCGCGCGACACCGTCTCCGGTGCTGTTGCCGTAGGCGCGAGCCCCGGAGACGGCCTCGCGGGCCGCGGTGGTGGCGGCCTGCTTGGCGAAGTAGATGTTGCAGGTCTCGATCACCATGAAGCTCAGCAGCAGGGCGGCGGGAAAACAGATCAGCATCTGCAGGCTCGCGTCGCCGTCGTCCTCCCGCCACCGCTGCCGGATACGACGGGCGAGTGCCCGAAGAGCCACTTACAGGCCCTTCATGTCGTCGAGCTTGGACTGGCCGAGGACCTTGAACGCGGCGATGGCTATCGCCGCGAACGCCACGATGCCGACGATCCACATGATCGTGGAGATGTTGTTGTCGCCGCGGTCGCCATCCTCGCGGGCGTCGGTGAACTTCTGCTCGGCGGTCGACAGGAGGTGCGCGAGCGCGGTGTACGCGGTGACCGCCATGCGCAGAGCGGGAGAGGTGTTCATGGTGATGTGCTCCTTGTGAGTGCGGTTCAGACGAGGAAAATGCGGACTACGGAGGGGAAGCCGAAAAAGACCAGCAGGACCATGGACAGCAAGGTCACCGGCACGATCAGGCTCTCGGAGGCGGCGTTCGCCCGGGCCTGCTCGGCGGCGGCCTGCTCGTCGGCCAGGCTCTCGGCCCGGCTGCGCAGGGTGCTGTAGATCGCGGCGCCGTCGGTTCCGGCGCTGGCCACGATGTCGGCGATGTCGCCGGCCGCGGGCACGTCGAGCTCGTCGGCGATGGAGCGCAGCGCGTCCCAGGCGGGCGCCCGGTCGAGACGGGCGCGGACGAGGGCGGCCTGGATACGGCGGAAGGCCCAGCCGTTGCCGACCTCGGCCGGCCGCTCCAGGGTGTCCTGGGCGCCGGAGCTGGAGATGCGCTCCATCGCGGCCAGTTCCATGTAGGCCATGACGGCCTGTGCCGCTTCCGCCCGGGCCTGGGCGGCCCGCTTGGCCAGCTGCGCGTCGGGGAGGAACCACAGGCCCACCCCGGCGGCCACACCGGCCAGGCCGGTGAGGAAGAAGGGCAGGTCGATACCCGCGAGGGTGACGACCAGCGAGAAGAACGACGGCAGGAGCAGCCCGACGACGAAGTGCAGGGCCTTGCTGCCGAAGAACTCGCCGACGCTGTCGCCGACCAGGTTGAGGTTCTTGACCGGCACGCTGACACCGGGCCAGTCCCTGACCCGCTCGGCGACCCGGTCACCGACACGCTCGATCAGCGGACGCTGGTCGTCGCGGCGGCGGACCGGGGCCTGGGCCTTGCCGTGCAGTCGTTCCAGCGCGGGACCGAGCGCGGGTCCGGAGGGCAGCAGTTCACGGACGAGGAAGAACAGCCCCAGTCCGATGCCGGCGCCGGCCAGCAGGGCGACGGTGAGTTCGTTCATCGTGCCACCTCCGCGAGCACCGGGTCGGCGTCCGAGCCGGCGGCACGATCGTCGTACTCCATGAAGCCGGGAAGGGGCTTGTCCATGCCGAGACGGCTCATCCACCAGAACAAGCTGACGACCGCGGCCATCAGGATGACCAGGACGAGCATCCCCAGCGGGGTGCCGTAGGGCTCGATGTAGGCCTTGTTGAAGGAGAACCCGACGATCACCACCAGGGTGATCGCGCAGATCCAGCGGGTGGTGGTGCGGTGCTTGGCGCGGTCCGCTTCGACGTCGCGGCGGCGGCGGACCACGTTGGAGGTGCGGGCTGCCAGGTCGGACAGGACGTCCGCCAGGCCGGGCCCGCGGTCCTTCATCCGCAGCAGCAGCGCCGCGGCGACCAGGTCCGCCCGCGGGTCGCCGATCGCCCGCGCGAACGCGGTCAGCGCGTCCCCTGCGGAGACCCGTGACTGCAGGCGCACCGCCAGGTCCGCCACCTCGCGCTCGATGGGCCGCGGTGCTGTGCGGACCGACACCGCGATCGCCTCCTCGATGCCGGTACCGGTACGGACCAGGTCGGAGAGGCGCTTCGTCCACTGGGCGAGCGCGTCCAGCCGCTCGATCTGCTCGTTGGCCGCCTTGTTCGGATTGATGAGCCACGGCAGGAAGAAGACGGCACCGGCGACCAGCAGGGCGGAGGGGAGCCACCCGGAGACCAGCCAGGTCAGCATGCCGGCGACGGCGGCGCCGCTGATCTGCAGCTGCCGCAGCCGCTTGGTCTTCGGCGGGAGGGTGCGCTTGACCTTGACCGGACGGTCGGACACCTCGGTGCCGCGCACGCCCACGACGAACAGGACGAGGCCCCCGATGAGGAACAGCGCGGCGAAGCCGGCGATCAACAGACCCATCAGGCCACCGCCGTCCGCTTCAGCTCCAGCGGGCCGCCCCAGTTGCCGTTCTCGTTGCGCAGCCACTCCGGGTTGAAACCGGCGCGCACCAGGTCGTCCAGGCAGGACGGGTTGACGCCGGTCGGCACGGCGCGGGGGTCGAGCCCGGGGCGCGGCGCGTAGATCTTGTTGGTGGCGGGAAGGCCGGTTTCGCTGGCCTCGCCGGTGACCTCCAGGATCTGCTCGACGAAGCGGACCTTCTTACCGCCGAGGCGGGTCTCGTCGATCATCTTGACGTGGACGACGAAGTCCAGCGCGGCGCCGGCGATCAGGTAGGCCAGCTCCTGGGTCATCCCGTCGCCGTGCTGGATGCACAGCTGGGCGATGCGCGCGAAGACGCCCTCGGCCTTGCGGCTGTGGATGGTGCAGAGCGACCCGCCCTCACCGGCGGACATCGCCTGGAGCATGGGGACGATCTCTCGGGAGCGGACCTCTCCGACGATCATGCGGCGAAGCATCATGCGCAGGGAGGGGGCGATGAGGTCCGCGATCTCGATCTCGCCGACCTCGCGGCCGTCGACCCTCTCGCCGTTGCCTTCGCGGGCCTCCATCGGGACGACCTGCTTGAGGTGCCCGACCTCGTGGAGGAAGAGCTCGTACTCGGTCTCGAGCGTTCCCACGCGTTCCTGGGGGTCGATCTCGCGGGCCAGCGCGATGATCATCGTGGTCTTGCCGACGCCCTGGGTGCCCGAGATCATGATGTTCTTCTCCGCGGCCATGGCGGCCTTGAGGAAGTGCATCATCCCGGCGTCGATGGTGCCGTACTCGACCAGGTCCTCCAGCGTGACGGAGCGGATCCGCTGCTTTCGGATGGTCACGTACGGGCGTGGGGTGGACTCGGTCATCGCCTGCAGACGCGAGGTGTCCGACAGCCGCAGGGCCAGGGTCGGCGAGGCCTTGGACAGGCTCCGCTCGCCGGCGCCGTGACGGCGGGCGAGCATCTGGAGGAACTCGACGAGTTCCTCGTCGCTCTCCGCGACGGGGTCGACCTTCTGCCGGGGGCGGTCGGTGTAGTCGATCCACACGTCGTCGCACCCGTTGATCAGGATGTTCTCGACCGTCGGGTCGTCCAGGTGAGGCTGGAGGCGGCCGTGGGCGAACTGGGCGTCGAACACCGCCTGCGCGAGGGTGGTCTCGTCCGACTCGGCCGGCGAGATCTGCCGGGCCGCGGCGAAGTCCGCAGCCCAGCGGGCGACGAGCTCGTTGATGAGCTCCCAGCCGCGCTGCTCGGAGTCGTCGGCGGGCATGTCCCGCTTGTTGCTCTCCCTGTACGCCTGGAACTCGGGCGCCATCTGGCGGCTGAGCTCCTCGCGCAGGCTGTTGACGGTCTCCCAGTCCCACAGGGACTTGCGGGAGACCACGCGGCCGTCCCCGGCCGGCGTCTGCGCCGTCACCGGGGCCGGGGCCACCGGGCCGGGCACGACGGGGAATCCCGCGACGGGGACCTGCTGGGGCAGGTACGAGGCCTGGCCCGGCGCGTACAGGGGCTTACCGCGCTGCATTGACAGCTCCCTTCATTCGGTCGAGGACGGTCTGCGGACGCGCCGCCGGCGCGAGGAGCCTCTGCTGCTCCTGGACGGCGAGGCCGCGCAGTTGTTCGGACATGGCGCGCGCTTCGCGCAACAGGGCGGAGCGGCCGAAGTACCGGCCGCCGTCGCCGCCGTGGGAGAGGACCTGCGCGGCCCTCGGGTCGTGGGGGAGGGTGGCGAAGATGGGCAGTTGGAGCTGCTCGGAGATGTCCCGCGGACGGAAGTCCCCGTCGTCGATCACCACCAGGCCGAGCCGGCTGCTGTCGCGGCCGCGGACCTCGAGTGCGGCGCGCAGCGCCTCGACCCGCGGCTTGGCGGCGTTGGCCGAGCGCAGGGTACGGCGTACGACGACGGCGACGATGTCCGCGGACCTGGCCAGGGCGCTGGCCGTGCCGGTGGCCCCCGAGCGGCCGAGGTCCACCAGGACGTCGTAGCCGGGGTCCTGGGTCTGCAGCTGCTCGAAGAGCAGGCCGAGGCGCTGCCAGACCTGGCTGAGGCCGGCGGCCTGGGCGGGGTTGGTCAGGCCGGGCAGCAGCAGACGGTCCTGGGTGTCCTTGTCGGACAGGTCGATCAGCTGGTACCAGAACTCCTGGTCGAGCTGGCGGCGGCGGTGGGCGACCTCCAGGTTGTGCAGGCCGTAGTCGCCCAGGATCCGCGACTCGAGATAGCCCGCGGCGATCGAGCCGCCGTCCGGGTCGCACTCGGCCAGGATGGCGCGGCGTCCCTGCGGGAGCGGCCAGGTGAGCAGCGCCGCGAGGGCGGTCGCGGTCACTCCGGGGCCGCCGCTGGCGCCGGCGAAGGCGATGACGGCCATG
The DNA here is from genome assembly GCF_940670765.1 of Streptomyces sp. A 4/2. Taxonomy (GTDB): domain Bacteria; phylum Actinomycetota; class Actinomycetes; order Streptomycetales; family Streptomycetaceae; genus Streptomyces. The sequence goes on along the minus strand of NZ_CALNVW010000046.1, from coordinate 78,381 downwards.
TCAGCTCCCCGACGGCACGACGACGAGGGAGGCCTCGCCGTTCGCTGACCACTGGGCCAGGGTCGCGCCGTCAAGGGTGTTGGCGGCCAGGTCCACGACGCGGTCGCCGCTGTTGTCGGCCTTGCCCACCTCGATGACGACGGCCTGCACGGTGGTGTTCTTGTTGCCGCCGGCGGCGCCGTCGGCAGCAACGGCGTTGTTCTTCGGCGTGTGGATGACGTTGACCTTCTGGCCGGGGCTCAGCTGGCTGGCGGGGATCTGCGCCGGGGAGAGCGAGACACCCACCAGCGACTGGCCCTGCTTGATCAGCGGCTGGTCGGTGACCGACTGGGTGGTCAGCAGGCTGCCCTTGGTCAGGCCCACGGTGGTGCGCTTGCCGATCATCTTCTTCAGCTGGCTGGCCGGTACGGGAGTGAGGACCGGGTCGGTGGCGATCCGGGCTTCCACGAGGTCGTCGGCGGTGAGCTGGGCGCCCATCGGCACGTCGTGCGCGATGGCGACGACGGGCTCGCGGTTGCCCGTGGACATGTACAGCCACGCGTTGGCGCCGACGCCGACCGCGATCAGCGCGACGGCCATGGCGATGAAGCCGGGGCGGCGTCGGCGGACGACGGGCTGGCGGACGATCGACTTGGGAGCGGGCGTCTGCTGATCGGTGGTCTCGGGGGCGGGCCCCGTGGTGGTGCTCATCTGGGTAGTTCCTTACGTGTGCGGGCGAGTCACGGCTTGGCGACGACCTGGGCTTCGCCGATGGCGAGGTTCACGCCTCCGGAGGCTCGGGTCGTGGTGATGTCGCCCTGCTGGCCTCCGCCCTCCCAGTGCACCGTCCAGGTGGTGACGGCGCTGACGGAGAAGGCGCTGGAGGTCTTGGTGTACCGGTAGCCGCAGTCGGGAGAGGTGCTGCCGCCGTAGGACTCCTTGTAGGGAGTGCCTGCGCTGGTGCAGGTCACGCCGCCGCCGTCGCCCATCGTGTAGACGATCTTCTGCACGTTGGCCGTGGCGTTGACCGTGATGCCACCGGCCGAGGCGCTCGCGGAGACGGGGCCCCAGGTGCGGTCGGTCTTCACGTTCCAGATCCACACGGGCATGCCGACGATGCCGGTCGTGCCGGTACCCGGCGCCGTGCCGATCTGGGCTCCGAGCAGCCGCATCTTCTTGATGGCCTCCTGGGCGAGCTCCTCCGGGGAGGGGCCGCCGCCGAAGCCCGGAGGCGGGTTCAGGCTCCAGCTGGTGCCGCCGGCCAGCTCACGGCCGATGCCTGGGCAGATGACGTTGTACGCCTTCCCCTTGCCCCGGGCCGCTGGGTCCGAAGGCGCTCCGCTGCCCCACTGCCAGTCAGGGGCGTCCGGGGCGGGCTGGGGGTTGAGGAGGTCCCAGTAGCACTGGTCCGTGTAGTTGAACCAGCCGACGCCCTCCTCGTAGCAGGGCACCTCGCCGACTTCCTTGCCGTTGGGGTTCTTCCAGTGGATGACGCAGGTAGCAGCTCCGCCGCCACCACTACCGCCGCCTCCGCCGGTGCCGCCTCCGCCGCCTGTGCCTCCGCCGCCTCCGCCTCCTCCGCCGCCGACGTTGATGTCGCAGTCAGGGACGAGGTCAGGGCACTTGACACCACCGTCGGCGCTGGCTGTGCCGACGGGCACGGTGAGCGCGACCAGCAGCGCGATGAGAGCGCCGGTCAGCGCACCCGCCCCTCTGCGGCTCAGCACGTGCTGTCCTTGTCGATGGTGGAGTCGACGATCAGCCACTTGTTGCTGCCGTAGTACGCCTTCGAGGTCTGTACGTGGCGCCGGTTGGCACCGTCGAGGTCCGACTTCTTGCCCGTCTTGGCGTTCTCCGGGACGAAGTTCGAGCTGTCGACGCAGTCCACGACGGTCGCGGTCCGCGGATTGGTGTCCAGCGACAGGTCGGTGACCTTCGGGGACAGCACCGGGGCGCCCTTCACTACCAGGCCGTTGCCCTGGTAGTACAGCGCGGCCGCCTTGACCTTGGAGAGCGCCTTGTCGGCTGCGTACTCCTCCAGCTTCGAGCCGGAGAAGCTCCCCGAGCTGTAGAGCTTGGTCTGCTCGGCCCACATCCCCCGGTACGCGGCGAGGACCTGCTCGGTCGCGGTGGTGCTGGGGTTGGGCGAAGGGGTGGCCGACGTCGCCGAGGCGGACGGTGATGCGCTCGCCTTGGCGTCCCCGCCGCCCGACCCACAGCCGGCCAGCAGTGCCACGGCGGCCGCGGCCACCACCGCGGAGACGCCGGCCCGGCGTATCTCAACACTGAATGAAGGTGCCACTGGCATATCCCCCTGATGAGTGGTGGTCAGAAAGCTGAAAGGACATGGGAATTAGGCGGACCGCGGAATTCCGCGTCCAGTACGCAAACGGTTGATCAAATGGATATGGAGCCTAAATCGCCTGCTGGGGAGTCGTCACATGCTTTTAGCGACGGCCCCGTGGCAGCCGGCTGCCGGTGACGGCGTCCAGTGAGCGCAACAGCTGCTCGACCGTCACCTTCAGCAGTTCGGCGGCCAGCCGGAACTTCGACTCGTCGAGCGACGCGAGGCCCCGCTCGATCCGCGACCACCGGGCCTGGGCGACGCCCAGCCGGTGCGCCAGCGCTCGCTGGCTCCAGCCGGCCAACAGCCGAAGCCGCTGTACATCGTCCGACCTGCCGGTCGACAGGAGTGACTCCAGCGGCACTCTCAGGCTGTCGGCGAGGGCTTGCGCCGTCGGCAACTGCGGCTTTCGTCGGCCCTGTTCGTACAGGCAGATGTGGGTGCCGGCCACCCGCGCCCCGCGCACGCGGGCCATGGCCGCCAGCTCGTCCTGCGAGAGGGAGGCCCTGGTGCGCAGTCGACGCAGGGCGGCGGCGCTGAAGGCTGCTACTCCGCGGCTTGCCACCTTGCTCCGTCCCGACGGGGATCTCGAGGCGCCCCTCGGCGGACGGGATCCCGCCCGAGCCGAAAGCAGAAGGTGAGGCGGCGTGGTGCCCGGCCGCCAAGTACGTCCGCGCTGCTTCGGATTGGCTTGCGCCCCAAATCTGATTGGGAGTCAGCATTCCGTTGAAATGCACACGACCCCCCTCCCCGTGACCGCACGCGTGTGTGCGGATAGTGCTCGCCCCGTGACTGAATCTGACCGGTAACTTATACGAATCTTGCACGGCCTTTTCCGGCCGTCAAGATCTATTCTGACGATGATCTTGCGCTTTGCGGCTTATGTCCGATCTGTTCTAGTGTGGCGCTGACCTGGTCATCTGTCCGGCAGCGGTCGGTAGAGCGCCCATTGCCCTGCGGAGTCGCACCGGACAACCCCGTACTTTCGGCCATGCCGAAGGTCCCGCGCCCCCGTCCGGCGAGGCACTGGGTGCCGCCGCGGCGCCCAGTGCCCGCTGTGGCGGAGATCACGACCCCTCATGTGGACGCGCGGGCTCCGAAGCGGGCTTCGAGCGCGCACCCAGCCGGCCCGGAACCGCGACCCGTCCGAGCGCGAGCAACGCCAGGAACGCGATGAACAGCCGGTAGAGCGTGACCAGTCCGGACACCAGGCCGCCAAGGAGAGCGAGCAGCAACACCGGCCTGCCCCAGGGACTCGGAAGGTAGGGCGCCGTCACCACGGTCCCCAGCAGGCTGACCGTCAGCACCGCCCACACCACACCCCGGGCGAACGACGCCGCAGCCAGACGCGCCCGCTCGGCCGCCAGCGGATCCCGCGCACCCTCGCGCGCGGTCCCGGGCGCGGACCACCGCTTACCGGCCTTCATGGCGCTGCTCCCCGCTCCGAGGCGTCACATCGGCCGTACGCGCGACGGCCTGCTGGGCGTCCCGCAGGCCGGCGGCCAGCTCGTCCAGCCCCGCGGCGAGTTCGTCGAGGAGCTGCGCCGGCGCTGCCTCCTCGACGAGCCGGGCCCGCCGGCTGCCGAGGTAGGCACCCGGCGCCTCGGCCCCGCGCCCCGCTTCGTCCAAATCCGCCAGCCGGTGCTCCAGGCGCTCCCGCTCGCCCAGGGCCGCAGCAGCCGCCACACCCAGCCGCCGGTAGGCGGCCTCGTACTCCTGGACGACGTCGAGACCGGCCCCGTCCTCGCCGGCGGCCAGCACCAGGCCGGCGGCGTCCCACAGGAACCGGTGTCCGGCCTCGGCAGCGCGCCGAAGCTCGGCCACTCCCGACGCCGTTGCCGCCTCAGCCACCTCCTGCTGCAGGGCCAGGAGCCGGTGGATGCACTCCGCCCGAGGGACGGCGGCATCCACGACCCGCACATGGCGACGGGTGACGATCGCGGCGAGACCCGGCCCGCCCCAAGCCAGCGCGACGCCGGCCGCCACGGCCGTGGTCAGGGCCGCTCCCGAGGAAAGGTGCTCACGCAGCGCCGGGGCGAGCAGCAGGGCCGCGGCCACGACCACGGCCAAGCGCACCACGCTCACCGCGGCCGGCAGCTCGGCGCCGCCGATCCTCCGCAGGAACGGCGCCGGCCGCCGCCCCCACACAGTACGGGCGAGAAGCGATGCCGCCCGTGCGCCCGAGGCCGGGGCGACCACCCCGACCTCCGCGGGGAAGGCGTCCTCGAACCGCACCTCCGACTCCAGCGGGTACCCCCACCGGACCCAGCCCCACTCCGTCCGCTCCACCTGCCGCACCGCGCCGACGGCGGACTCGAAGGCCGCGGCGCCGGCGCGGCTCTGTCCCGACGCGGCGAGGTGGTACTGCAGGGCGTGGACCGTTTCGCGGTGCCAGCGGTCCACGTCACCGCCGTAGGGGAGCAGCCGGAGCCCGCCCCTGAACTCGCCCATCACTTGGACGCCCCCTCACCCGGCAGAGCCGGCCCGGGGCAGCTGGCCAGGACGCGGCGCAGCGCGTCCTTCTCCGGAGGGGTCACCCAGAGCTTGTACTTCGCCTTCACCGCGATCTGGCGCTGCGCGTAGCCGCAGCGGATCAGCTTGTTCGGCGGAAGCCAGGTGGCGGCGTCGCCGTCGCCCTTCGCCTCGTTCGTCGGGCCGTCGACCGCCACCAGGTTGAGCGGGTCGTTCGCGAGGCTGAGCCGCTCGGCCGCGCTCAGCTGCTGCGCGCCGGTCTGCCAGCTGAGGCTCAGGGGCACGATGTGGTCGATCTGCACGGCCAACGACGTCTTGACGCCGCGGGTGAAGGCGATCGTGCGCGCGGTGTACGGGTCGTGGAGCACCCCGGAGACGACGGTGCACGGACCCTGTCGCACGACGTCGGACAGATCGCGGGCGAGGACGTCGTCGCGGGTCGAGCAGCCGTTGTGGCTTCCCGGCGCAGTGCTGCTGTCGCTCCAGGCCGGACCGAACTGGTCGCGGCTGTACCCGGTCTGGGGAGCTCTCCCCTTGACGGTGAGCTGGTCGAGCTCCCGGAGGGCGGCCGTGGCGGACATCATGGGCCCGGCTGCGGCCTCGGGCGCCGACTTCACGACGTCGACGGGGGTGCAGGCGGCGAGCGTGGCTGCCGCAGCGAGGGCGGCGCCGATGGCCGCGGTGCGAAGAGGGCGGGGCATGGAGTGGTGCTCCTGACTGGTCGGAGGTGCGCGTCATCCCATAGAGGTGCCGCGCGGCGTATCCGTGTGACCACTCCCGCCCCACCGGTGTCGAGAAGTTCGGCGCGCCCCGGCCGGCGGCGCACCTCGCCGTCAGCCGAGCGTGCCGCTGAAGGTGATCCGGTCGCCGTGGTCGAGGGCCTCGACCGTGACCGGGCCGGGGACGGCGGAGGAGGGGAGGGTGAACCGCACGGTGGCGGTGGCCGAGCGCGAGGGCGCGATCGGGGCGTCGGGGTAGTCCAGGCTCGGGGTGACGGTCGCGGCGTCGGTCAGGCCGGCGCCGGTCATCACCCGCAGGGTGATGCCCAGGCCCGGCCGCGGGCGGGGACCGTCGTTGGTGACGGTGAGGTCGGCCGTCGCCGTCCGCTTGCCGTCCTTGTCCGGCCCGAGCGTGATCGGGGAGATCCGCAGACCCGCCGGCGACCACGTACCGAAGGGGAGGACAGGGCCAGGCGACGCCGGCGTCGTGCCGGTGGGCTCGGGAGAGCCGGACGCCGGGGTGGCGCTCCCGGGCAGGGTGCCCTCGAAGAAGAGGTCGTCCGCCTCCGCCATCCCCTCCTGGGTGGCCTCGGCGGTGACGGTGACCCGCTGGCCCAGGCCCTGCGGGGGAACGGCCACGCCTATCTCGGCGGTGTAGGAAGCGCCCGGCGCGACCTTCGTCGCAGCGTCGTGCGCGGGGAGCCCGGAGAGGGTCTGGTCCTTGACCGGGACGGCCTGGCGCCCCAGCGGGCCGTAGCGCACGGTGAGCGCGGTGTCCGGCAGCAGGGTGATCCGGTCGCTGGTATTGGTGAACGTCGCCGTGGTGCGAAGGACGGCCCAGCCGGCCGGCACCTCGCCGGACGAGGTGCCGGCCTCCTGGAACGGAGCCACCGCCAGGGTCCAGCCCTGCGCCGCGACGGGGACAGCGGGTCCCAGCTCGGTGATCCCGGACGGCAGCCCGGCCGGCGTGGCACCGGCGGTGGCCGGAGCGGACGCCGGGCCGGGAGCAGGCCCTGACGTGGAGCCGGCGCACCCCGCCGACAGCGTCGCGATGGCCATCACGACTACGGCGGCCCATCCCCGTGTGCTGCGCATGATTCTTCCCCTCGGTCATGGAGCGCGATCGCGCTCCTGAACGGGGATCATGCCAAAACAGCCGACGGTCGAATCTCAGCGCCGGGTGGCGGGCACGCCGGGAAGCACGGGCTGGTGACGTGTACCCAGCGCTCCGGGTGCTGCCTCGGCTTCGTCGTGCCCGGTCCCGGCGGGCTGTCCCACATCCTTGCGGGCGCGGGCGACGGCGGCCAACCCCTCGCGGACGATCCGTTGGTTCCTGGAATGGAAGGCTTCCGCCTCGATCAGGCGGCCGATCAGGACGTCGGCGGCGATCAGGCCCAGTCGGTACGACTCGTCGGCGTACTCCGCTGCCGCATCGGCGGCCGCCCGGGACAGCTCGGCCGCTCGGTTCGCCCATGCTTCGATGGCCTCACCGTTGTCGTCGGTGTCCGGGAGACGGTCTACGTGTTCGGCGAACGTCTGGGCAGCGGCGAACGCCAGAGAGATCGGCTTGAGGATCACGCCTGCGCCTCCGTTCCGGGGTACTCGCTGCTCAGCGCGGCGGTGCGACGGCGGTGGTGCTCGGCGGTGATGAGCCCGGCCTCAAGCTGTGCGTCGAACAGGGTGCGCGCGGCGGTCTGTCCCTCGGCGCGGGCACGTTCGATCGTGGCCTGGTCGCCGCCGAGGAGGGCCAGGCGGAAGTCGGCCACCCGGGCGCTGTGCTGCCGAGCCCGCTCGCGCACGGTCTCGCGGTCGATGGTGTTCATGTGGGGTGTTCCTTGAAGGGGTTGAAGGGGTTGGCCGTCCGGCCGTTGTCGCTGGCCGGTTCAGATCTGGCGCAGTGCGGGGTACGGGCCGCCGAGAGGCCGGCTGTACCCGGCGGGGACGAGGTAGGCGACGTAGCAGCAGACGGCCGCGCCGCAGTGGAAGGTGACGTGCAGGCCGTAGGGGATCGCGCCGTTCGCCGCGCTGAGCGGCTTGACCCGGCGGATGAAGGGGTCCTGCCGCGCGGTCAGCACACCGATCAGGTACCGCTCGACGGCGGTGAGCGGCGTCTTGCCTACGGCCGGTAGCGCGGCGGCGCGCAGCCGCGGCGGTGGCTCTCCCTGCGGTTCGGCGCGCCCGTCCGGAGGGCGGGCGGCCACGATCTGGAGGTAGACCTCGGCGCCGGTGGGGAGGGTCAGCCGCAGTCCGTACCGGCTGTGGGTACAGCCGGTCTCGGCAAAGGTGGCGACCTGCCCCTGGCTCCGCGTGTTCTCGTCGAGGCAGGTGCGCAGAAACGACTCGAACTCGGAAGCCTGCCAGGGCTGGAGAAGGGCCGGGGCTGCGCTGCTCATCGCTCGGCCCGCCGTCCGGCGCACACCGCGTGGTGGTCGGTGACCATTCCGATCAGCGTGGGCAGCACGTCACCGGACTCCGCGTCGCACAGGTGCTGCCCGCATCCGGTGTGGGTCAGTTCAAGGTCGTGCTTGGCGGGGTCGCCGGAGCCGAGCAGCGGGTAGTCGTCCCAGGCGATCGCCGGGGGCGGCGGGTGCTCGGCCGGGGTGCCGGCTAGGGCGGTGGCCGCCCGTCCGGTGGAGGGCTCGGGGCTCATCGGTTGCTCTTCTCGTACGGCTCCAGCGCGGCGAACACGCTGACGCCGAGGACCTGGTCTCCGGCGCTGGCCAGCCAGTCCTGGGCCGAGGTCCCTGCGGGAACGGCGGACAGCTGCTTGATGAGGCCCGCGACGCCGGCATGGGGTACCCCTTCCGCCGTGCAACCGGACTCGTAGGTGCCGACTGCGGGCACGTGGGCGACGAGGTGGCCGTCCGCGCCGGACCAGTGGGGGTCCTGCCAGAGCTTGAAGACAGCGGTGGGAGCCTGCTCCTGGAGGGTTGCCGCGAGACGGTCCGAACTGCCGAGCGGCATCTCGTGGGCGCCGTAGCACGAGCCGAGCACCAGCGAGGCGGGGTCCGGCTCTTCGGTGTCTCCCCAGTCGAGGCCCAGCTGTTCGTCGGCGATGGTCCTGAGCACGGCGTCCTGCTCGTCCTCGTGGACGGCGTAGACGTACAGCTGGAGCGATGAGCGGTCGGACATGGCGATTCTCCTGTCGTGTGAGCGGGTGGTGGGGCCGGGGCGGTGGCGGTCTCCAGCACCGCCCCGGCGGCGGTTCAGGCCGCGAGAGCGGTGTCCGGGCGCTGGCGCTTCTTCAGCCCCCGCGTACGGAGCGGGTCGTGGCGCTGCTCGTCCACGGGGACCACGGTGGTGATCGGGTCGGTGTCCTCGGGGAGCAGGTCCAGGCGGACCCAGTAGGGCATCACCCAGCGGGTGGTCTGGCCCTGGCGCGCCTTGCCGATCCGGAACCGGCGGAAGTGGCCGCACCTCTGGTGGGGCGCCTGCTGGACGCCGGAGGGGGTGCCGTCGCCGTCCAGCACGCGGCCCGCCGCCCGGCGGGCCGCGTGCAAGGCGGGCCCGACGCGCCAGCCGATCTCGACGAAGAACGGGTCGCGGTTCTTGGGGACTGCGCGGCGCTTCTTCTTCGACGGCTTGACGACGGGCGGTTCGGCCAAGTCCCGGTTGTCGCAGCAGAGGTAGATCAGGACGCTCAGGGCCGGGCGCAGCAGCTCCTCGAACAGGGTGTACGCGGCGGCCTTGTCCCGGGCCCGGCTCCAGTGGGCCTCCGCCCTCGCTGCGGCGAAGTCCACGGCCTGGGTCACGGTGAACTTCTCCATCCCGGTAGGGATGTTCATCCGTATGTGCGTCTGGCCGCGAACCTCCCACGTCTCCTTGTCCAGGAGGTCGATCACGAAGAGCAGGCCGAGCCCTTCGATCTCCTCGTCGGTGTAGGTCTGCTGCTCAGGGGTCTGGTTGAAGCCGAAGAGGTAGAAGCCACGGACCAGGCCGTCCGACTCCTTGTATCGGACCGGCCAGGGCTCGGGCAGGACGACGAGCGGATTGATGTGCGGGATCTGGCTGAAGATGTTGCCGGGCAGCGTTTCGGAGGTCGAGCGGTACAACTCGGCGGCCAGGTACTGGTTGAGGTCGTAGGTGACCCTGCCTCGCCGCGCCCACATGCGGTAGATCCCCACGTGGCTGGCGAGGTCGATCAGGTCGGCCTGCTTGGTGAGCGTCAGGCCGGGCGGCGCGGTGTGCCCGAGGGTGACCGGCCGCCCGGTGGAGAGCTGGTCGAGCTTGGGGGCGAGCCACAGGTGGTTGCCGCGTAGCGCGCTCTCACGGGCGGCCAGCTCTTCGACGAAGACCTCGCTGATGTCGCGGCTCCTGAGCGCGCGGGAGTGTCGGCGGTTCATCCTGGCCATCCCTGTGGCTACGGGCCCTACGGGCCGGGGTATCCCGGGTGGACCGCTGAAAGGCGGTCCACCCGGGGAAGAACCGGTGTGCGGCAGCCGATGGGCTGCGCCGGGTGCGTGACCCGTTCGCACCGGAGATGCCATAACCATAACCTAACTCATGGAGTTAAGCAATTACGGGGTGACGGGGATAGGCACCAGGAAGAACTCCTGCCCGTCCCCCGCGACTACACGGATCGGCCGGTCCGGCAGCGCCCCGAACACCGCCTCCGCAACAGCCGCCGGCGCACTGCCGATACTCAGCGCCGGGCCGAGGGCGGAACGGATGGCGGCCAGGGTGTCCACCGACAAGGGCGCCTTCAAGGGCGCCGCCTTGGCTTCCGCCGCACACACCGCGAACTCCTCGTCGTCGGCGCCGGCATCCAGGCCCTGGCGGCGGGCGATGGTGGCCACCGTCGTGGCGAGCGCCGCGCGGTTGTGCCAGCGGCACAGGTCACCGGGGGTGCCCGGTGGGTGCAGATGCCTGGCGGTGCCGATCGAGCTCTTCTTCACGTGTCCTCCGTTGCGGAAATGGGCCGGCCGATGCCACGGGCGGCGGGTTGGGGCAGGGCGAGGCCCGGCCCCAACCCAACGGTCACAGGTAAGCGCTGACCATCTGCGCGAACTCGTCCGGACCGATGACTCGCACTCCCAACTGCTCTGCCTTCGTCCTCTTCGAACCGGCCTTGTCTCCGGCGACGACGAGGCTGGTGTTCTTCGAGACGCTGGAGCCGGACCGGCCTCCCGCCTTCTCGATCAGCTCGTGAATGTCGTTGCGCGAGAGCCGTTCGAGGCGGCCGGTCATCGTCCCTGTCGCCACGACCGTCATCTCGGCCAGCGGCAGCGCCGCACCTGCGCCCTGGCCGGAGCCGGAGGTGTCGGCCGCCGGGGCGCTCTTCTGAGGCTCGACGAGGTTGACGCCCGCCGCCGCGAGCTTCGCGATCACGGGCTCCAGTTCCGCCAGTTCGGCGATCACCCAGGCCGACTTCTCCGCACCGATCCCCTCGACCTGGCGCAGCTCGGCGGCCGACGCCGCCTGGATGGCGGACATGGAGAAGAAGAAGTCGGCGATCCGGCGGGACATGCTGCGCCCGGTTCCTCGGACCCCCAGGGCGCAGAGCACTCGGGCGAGGGACTGCTGCTTCGCTGCGGCGAGGCGGTCCAGGATCTTGGTGGCGGTCTTCTCGCTGCCGGTCGCTTCGGTGAGCTGCCCGAGGGTGAGGGTGAACAGGTCAGCTACATCCTGCACCGCCTCCTGCGCGACCAGCTGCGCGACGATCTTCGGTCCGATGCCCTGGATGTCGAGGACGTCGCGCTGCACGGCGTAGGTGATGGACGCCGGGAGGTTGCACGCGCGGCCCTTCAGGCACCTCCAACGCTCCTGACTCATGTCGATCTCGCCCCCACAGCCCGGGCACACGGTGGGCAGCTCGATCGGCTTCTCCTGGCCGGTGCGCGCCGATGTCACGGGAGCGAGGATCTGCGGGATCACGTCGCCGGCCCTGCGGACTACGACGCGGTCACCGATGCGCAGCCCCAACCGGGCGATCATGCCGGGATTGTGGAGGGTCGCGAACTGCACCGTCACGCCCTCGATCTCGACAGGCAGGACCTCGCCACGCGGAGCGATGTTGCCCGTGCGCCCGGTCGTCCACGTGACGGCGGCGAGCGTCGAAATCACCTCCAGCGAAGGCAACTTGTACGCGATCGCCCATCGGGGCGCGCGCGAGCCGGAGCCTGCGACGGCCTGGTCCTGCGGGTGGTCGGCCTTGATGACGATGCCGTCGATCCCGACCGGCAGGTCTGCTCGCTGCGTGGCGACCCGCCCGACGTACGCCTGGATGTCCTTGATGAGCGGAGAGGTCAGCGTGCCGACCGGGGTGTCGTCCACGGTCTGGACCCCGAGGCTGCCCAGGGCCTTCATCAGCTCGGTGTGGGTCATCTCCTCGCGGATCAGCCGGCCCGTCTCGCCGTTGGCCGCGGACAGAAGCCCGTATCCGTAGAAGCTGAGGGGGATGGTGTAGCCCCGGCCGGTCGCGCGGAGCGAGCCCGAGGCTGCGTTGCGGGGGTTGGAGAAGGGGTCCTCTCCGTGGGCGACGCGGATTCGGTTCGCCTCCTCGAATCGGGACTGGAGCAGGACCACCTCGCCCCGGACCTCGACCGAGACCGGCGTGTCCAGCTCGACCGGCAGGCCGTCGATGGTGCCGATGGCGTGCGAGACGTCCTCCCCGGTGGTGCCGGTACCCCGGGTGACGAGCTGGACGAGCCTGCCCTCGCGGTAGTGCGCCGCGACCGCCAGCCCGTCGATCTTCGGACCCGCGTGGAACCCGCGCGGCACGCCGCCCAGGCGCTTGCCCAGGGACTGTGCCCAGCGGGCCAGCTCCTCGGCGTCGAAGACGTTGTCGAGCGAGAGCATGGGGGTTGCGTGTACGACCGATCCTTCGGGCAGTGCCCCGGCGGCGACCAGGGTGGTGGGCGAGTCGGCCGCGCGCTGGTCCGGATGCTTCTGCTCGTAGGCGGTGATGGCGTCGATGAGGCGGTCGTAGGCCGCGTCGTCCATCTGCGAGTCACCGCCGCCGTGGTACGCGGCCGCAGCGCTCCGGGCCTGGTTCAGGGCGCGGAGGTAGGCGTCCTCGTCGGTGATGGGAGCCAAGGTGTTCGGCACGTTCGTGTCCTTCTTGCCGGTGGTGGCTGACGACCGTTCCGTCGTCGGGGCGGTGCTGCCCGGCTGCCGTCGCGGGACGCGAGGTGGATGCCAGGCACGGGGTTCGGCCGCATCGAACGGCGACACTCAAACCATACGTCAATTCATAGTGTTAAGCAACTTTCGTCATGTGTTGACTCCACATCCCTGTCCGGCGTGCACACGAAGCGGGCGGTCGAGCTGCGGAGGCGAACTGCCGCAGGTCTTCCGGGTCCGTGTGCGCAGCGGCATCCCTGAGCCGGCGACGGGGTGGGCCGAAGTACGCGCTGCAGCCGCCGACGGACCTCCGGAAGGTCGCCGTCGGCTCATCCGGCGTCCTCGGGCGCAGGGCGCGGCCCACAGTGGCTGGCCGGCGCGGTGCTGTCCATGGACGATCCGGCGATCGCCACCCAGTAGCCGGTGGACACGAACTGGCCGAGCCGGGGCGTACACACCTCCATCCGCCAGCTCTCCGGCGGGAATCCCCGGTCCGCCTCCCAGCGGAACTCCAACGCGGGTCCGTCGTCGCGGGCCGCACGCAGTTCCTCCTCGCACCGGCGCTGCGCGGTGGCCAGGTCACCGAAGAGCGGTTCCATTGGCCAACTGCGCTCGGCGTCGCTGTAGTCCGCTCGGTACCGGACCGGCGTGCCGGTAGCGGTGGTCCTGGGCCTCGTCATGCTGCCAGCCGCCGATCCGGCCTCCGGCGCGCTCCGAACGAGCGGAGGATCGTGACGTCGTGCTCGGCCAGCACCTGCGCGTACGCGCCGTTGTCGCGCACGTAGCGGTTGACCTCCGGATCGTCGATGGAGTGCGCGGTCCAGCAGAGCATGTGGTTCCGGCCCGAGGTGCGCTCATCGGAGCAGATCTTGCGTGCGTCGGCTTCACTCGTCCGCCAGAGCACCCGCCGGTGGGTGGTGTTCGAGTTCTTGGAGGCGATGAAGACCACCACTTGTGCGGTCATGCTGAGTTCCGATCGTGTGAGGGCGCCCTGCGCGGCTCGGCCGGCGCGGCGGTATGGGATTGAGTGCTCTGCCGGCGCCCGGCGCACCAGCCGGGTGCTGGTGCGCCGGGCGCTCGAAGGTGACGGGCTCGCGGCCCTCTGCGTCGCACAGGTGGGAAGGCCGCCTCTGCGCCTGCTACGGGGGCGTGACCTCGAAGGTGCCGGTGGAGAGGTTCACGGTCAGGTTCGAGTTGTGCTTCGGCCGGTCAAGGCGGGCGTAGAGCATGAGGAGGTTCCGGAACCTGTCGTCCAGCTCGGTGGCCGAGTCGTCGGGCTGTTCCGGGGCCTCGTACTGCCATTCCTGGCCGTCTACTGCCTGGAGCCAGAGCGTCTCCTCGTCCCAGCACACGCCCTCGGGGTCGTCCGAGCTGGTTACGAACTCGACGCTGGCCGCCGTGCCGCCGGCCTGGCCAGGGCAGCGGGCGCACATGGCGCGCAACACCTGGAGCAGCTCCTGCTCCACCCGGCTGCCCGCCGCGTCCCGCAGCCAGCTGCCGAGTTCGTAAAGCTCGTCTCGGGTCAGCAGGGGGAGCAGAGGGCTCATGCGCTCCTTGGTCAGCATTGCCCTGGTGAGCAGAATGCCCGCCTCCACGGCGGCGCCCGACCTGGGCCCGGAGGCCCCCGAGGGCCGGTTGACGCGGTAGCGGCCCTCGGCGTTCGCGCTGGGGTCATCCATGATCGTTTTCTTCTTCCGGATGGGGTTCGGGTGGGCAACGGCACGAGAAGGGCGCGGCTCGGCGTCCCCTAGGGCGGCTCGCCTCGCCAGCCCCTCGCCGTCGGCCGCCGGCGGCGAGGGGCTGGCTACGGTCGCCGGTCGGCCGCCTTCTTCCGCGCGCTGACCTCCGGACACGTGCAGCGCCATCGCTGGTGCGAACCGAAGTCGTGTTCGTTCAGGTCCTTGAGGCCGACATGGCAGCATGTTGTGCGGCCCAGAAGGCGATCCGCCTCCTTGATGTAGTGGACGATCGGATCGCGACCGAGCTTCTCGCGTACCTCGGCTGCCTTCTCTGCGGCCTTCCTCCCGATCGCGTGCACGGCATCCCGCTCCTCCTGGGAGCTGTAGGGGAAGTACGGATTGCGGAGGCGGGCCTTCACCCGCGCACGCACGGTCTGCTGACTTTCGGAGGCGCCCGGGGCCTGGGGACTGCGTGCCGAACTCATCGTCATCTCCTCATGTGGTGGCGGCTGGGCCGCGCGGTGCTCACGCACACACGCTCCTGGGCGGGGGTCAGGCGCGCAGCGGGACGAAGAGGACGGGGCTCGGCGTCCCGTAGGGCTTCTCGTCGTCGGCGATTTCGATCAGGGTGTCCGCCACGAACGTCCGGTCGAAGTCGGGGGCCTCGACCGTGACGTGGGGGCCGTAGTGGAGCGTCGCGCCGTATGTGTTCCAGGCCGGCCCGTCGTCGTAGTCGTTGGTCACGATGAACGTGACCGCGCTCGGCACGGGGTGCTCCGGGCGGTCCGCGAAGAACTCGATCAGAGCGTCCCGGAGGTCCGTGCGCAGCTCGGCCGGTACCTGGGGGTACACGTCGTGGGCAGGGCCCCGGGTGACGGGGAAGGCGGCGCGCAACGCGGCGACGAGGTCCGGCGGAAGGTCCCGGGAGGCCGTGGCGCCGAGGTCCGGCTGAAGGGCTTTGGACGTGGTGACCAACGCGCCGAAGGCGCGCTTCAGGTCGTCTTCGGCGGCGCGGAGTACGGCGTCCTGAGCGGCACGCTCGGTGACGGGCAGGGGCGTGGGCATCGTTGGGCTCCTGATCAAGTGGGGTTTGCTACCTCGGAAGGCGTGCAGCGGCTGTTCTGGGTCTGGTGAGCGCCGGTGTTCAAGCAGTCCGGTGCTGAGCGGCCCGCAGCGCGGCAATGAGCCTGGCCCGCCCGGGCCAGTAGGACGCGAAGAAGGCCTCGGTGTTGGACTTGAGCTGCGCCTTGAGCTGGTCGGTCAGACTCTCCGTCCAGATCTGCGCCGCGTCGGCGAGCCAGTCGGCGGAAGGGCCGGAGTTCGCCACCTCCCTCGCGTACCCGGCCTTGAGGAAGGCGGCATACACGCGCACCCGGCGGGTGACGGGCAGTTGATAGGTGCGGCCGTTGTCCAAGGTCACCTCGGTCGCCATGAAGGCGATCCGCTTGATCGCGGTGACCGTCCCCTCGGCGATGTAGTCCTGGACGGGGTGGTCGCCGTACACCTGGAAGCTCACGGGGTATCCCGGGGCGAGAGCGGACGCGGTGGCGGCTATGTAGGACATGACACTCCTGGAAGCGAAAGGGGCCGGATCGGCGGAGCACCTCGCCCGCCGTGACCTCAACTGTACTCATACTCATGGAGTTAAGCAATGCTCTTCGGGTAAGGCGCCGCCTCCAGCGCGATGACGGTGCGCGACCGCTCGGCCCGCGTACGGCCCACAGGTAGGACGTACCGGAAATTGCCGGGGTGACGGATCGAGCGGGCTCCGAGGTGCTCCAGGGCCCTCGGCAGCCACTGGGCCGGGGATTCGCCGGCCGTGCGGGGCGGCGCTCCGAGAGCGGCCAGCCGGCTCTCCACCCCTGCGGCCCCGGGCTCGGGCACGCGGCTGGTCAGCTTGGCCCGGGACCGAGCCGTCAGAACGGTGCCGTCCGGCAGCAGCGTGAGCGTTCGCTTAGTCCCGCGCCCGGTGAACCGGAAGTTGCAGCTCTGGTACACGATGCCGAGATGCCCGTTGGAGATGATCATCTCGCCGCTCGGCGTGCGCCGTGACCTGGGCACCGGGTCAGAGAAGCTCACCACTCCCCGGATGCCGCGCTCGGCGGCACGTCTGAGGGCCGCCGCGATGAAGAAGCTCTCGCCGTTCGCCGCGACGTCGTCGGTGAGCGCCAGGCGCGAAATCTCCGCGCTCTCGTAATAGGGGGCCAAGCGAGGAAACGCCCTGGTCAGGACACGTTCGTTCATGGGGCAGCCCAGGACGAGTACGCCGGCCAGGGCGGCACCCCCGGGGCCGGGGCCTCCCTCGCCCTGCGGCGGCTCGTGGTCCCACAGGCCGTAGCGGTGGAGAGCTGAGGGCCAGCCGGCCAGGTAGTGGTGCCGCTCGATGAACGAACGGGCGAGCGCCTCGGGAATCTCGGTGACGCTGTACCGCTCGCGCCGGAAGCCGCCATCGCTCACGTGCCGCCAGCTGGGCAGGCCGTACCGCCAGCGCTGGGTCCAGCCCTGCGGCCGGCCGGCGAGGATGCCGTGCATCTCGGCCGGGGTGGGCGTCACGCCGGGCATGACGGCACCCCCGCGTCCTCCAGCCGCTCCATCAGGTGGTTCCT
Source organism: Streptomyces sp. A 4/2 (assembly GCF_940670765.1). Taxonomy (GTDB): domain Bacteria; phylum Actinomycetota; class Actinomycetes; order Streptomycetales; family Streptomycetaceae; genus Streptomyces. Next base: position 61,520 of record NZ_CALNVW010000046.1, on the reverse strand, counting down.
CCACCAGAGCGCGTAAGACTTGCAGTTGCTCTCCGTCTTGTGGGTCGGGCTGCACCCGCGTTCCCTGCGGCCGGCCGAGCTCCAGGCCATCGAGTCGGCCGACGCCAGCGAGCGGCACAGCGTCAGGCCCTGGATCTTGAAGCCGAAGGCGTGCAGCGGCACGAGCGGCGCCCCGCGCCCGCCGAGGCGGGCGAGCTCGTCCAGGAGGAGGGAGGCACGCCAGTGGTTCTGGCGCCGGCACATGCTGCCGACGCCCACCAGCGGCTCGGCCAGGAGGTCGATGCCGGCGTCGGCGTACATCTCGGCGCAGCGGAGGTAGTGGGGGCGCAGCCAGCCCTGCAGGACCGGGATGACGCGGGTCTTGATGCCCAGGGAGCGCAGTTCGACGACGGAGTCGACGGTGCGCCTCAGGTGCTCCTCGATGGTGAGGCCGGTCTTGGGCAGCATCCAGGGCTCACAGACCCAGTCCATGGGACTGCACCACTCAAGGTTGCCGATCTCGTCGTGGTAGCGGTTGACGGCGGTGGCGTACTGCTGGGCGGTGGTCTTCCACCGGCCGTAGAGGTCGACCTCGCTGAATGCCCCGCTGTCCAGAGCCCAGGGACCGGCGGCCCGGGGCAGGGACTTGCGGTTCATCAGCCGCCGGTTGGAGACGAACAGGGGGAAGTCGAGGTGTTCCATCCATGCGGGCTGGTGAACGCCCAGGTGGAACCTGACGGGTGTCGGCGTGATGGCGGGGGCGGTCATGGCAGGAGCCGTTCGTTGGGTGTCGGATGCTCGGGCCAGGGCGCGAGCAGGGTCGGGTCTCCGGCTTCCTCGCGGGCCCGGTCCCGGGCCTCGGCGGCGCGGACGCGGCCGGTGTGGAACCGGTCCGCTGCGTGACCGCTCGGCCGGATGCACCGCTGCTCGGCCTTGACGGAACAGCGCGGACAGGGCAAAGCGCCGGGGCATGTGAAGGCGTCCACCAGCCAGTCGCAGGTCGGGCAGGGGGCGCCGCTCACCGGCCGCCCGGCCCGGTCGACCAAGGCGCCGGCGGAGAGCAGCTGCTGGTACTCGAACCGGTAGACCGGGGCCGGGAACGGCTGGTACCCACCGGCGAAGGCACCCAGCCGGGAGGGTTCAGCAGTCACCGGGTCCCTCCGCGCGGCGGTAAGTGGCGGCCAGGACCTCGTCGGCCAGCTCCGCAGGGGGCGCCGAGTAGGCGAGCAGGGCCTCTCCCGCCGCGGACTCGACGACCGACAGGGCCGGGTACCGGCGCGCGGCCCGTTCGAGGGCGCTGTGCAGCGAGCGGGTGTCGATGAGCAGCACCCGGCCGGGGCTGCCGGGCTCGTTGGCCAGCCGTGAGACGGCGATGCTGCCGGGAGCCGACGCGCAGCGGCGAGCAGCGTGGTCGAGGCAGGCGTACGCCAGAACGGCGGCGGGAGCGAGCCGGCCGGCCCCGCGGTTCAAGCTGAGCACGTGACTGCGGTCGCTGCGGTGATGTTCCCCCGGGGCGGCGGTGGAGAGCAGGTTGAGGTCGCGGAACGGGTTGGTGAGGACGTCCTCGACGCCGGCGCGCGGCTGGTCGGGGGAAGCGACCTGCGGGGCGTACATCGTCGCGATGCAGGCGATGTCGCGGCCGACGGTGTCGTTGGCCGGAGCCTTCCAGCCGGTCCGCTCCGCTGCTCCGCGGACGTGGGTGCGCAGCTCGGCCCGGGTGAACGTGGAGAGTCCGGCGCGCGCGAACAGGTAGTACCAGGTCGGCACGGAGCAGGGCGTGCCGCTGAGCAGCCACCAGTGGAGCAGCCACAGACTGGCCGGGTCCTCCAGGTACGGGTCGGCGCCGGCTTCGTCGAGCAGCCAGTGGCCGCGAGCGGTCGGCGTCACCGCTCCGCTTCCTGCGGCATCCTCCTCGACGAGACCGAAGGCGCCGGCCCAGAACCGCATGCTCGCCACCATGCTGGAGCCGACGCCGAGGACGACGGGTGCGTCGGGGTGGCGGAAGACAAGCGGGTCGTCCTGGACGGCGGTGTGGACCTTCAAGAGCCACCCCTGCCTCGGAGGGTAGGTCCGGTGGCGGCCGAACGCCGGAACGCAGCCGGCCAGCGGCGGGTGATCCGTCATCGGGACGGTGTTCTCCTTGTCGTGGACGGGTGCCCTGCCGCTCGGCGACAGGGCACCCGGGCGGTCGGAATTCAGGCCGGGACCTCGGAGCGGGCGAACTCCCTGGGGCCGGAGGGCCAGACGGCGCTCACCTGCTGGCGGTGTAGGAGCTCCGTCAGGTCCTTGTCGGGAGGCGAGGGGAGCAGCAGAGCCCGGCGCGGCTCCGCGTCGAAGTAGCGGGCCAGGTCGTGCAGTTCCCCGATGGCTTCCCGCACGACGGAGCGGGCGGCTGTCGCGCGGGCCACCACGAGCTCGTTGCGGGTGAGGTCGTACAGGTCGACGTGGAGTTCGGCGAAGGCTCCGGCCACCTTGACTCGGAAGCTGGACAGGTCGGCCTGGTGCGCCCACCGGGCGTAGCTCTCGTAGTTCCGCAGCAGCCTGCCTGCAGCCTCCTTGGCCGGGCTGGGATCGGCGGTCCTCATGACGGCGCCGGGGCCGATCGGCCGGACGGCGTTCAGTTCCGCGATGGGGTCGACGGTGCTCAGGCCCGTCGGGGCGCCGTTCAGCGGCAGCAGCCGGAAGACGATGGCCCGTCTGACCTCCTGGGGCCGCCGCGCGTCGAAGGGGCCATCGGTATAGACGACCGGCACCTCGGGGTCCAGTCGGTACTGGCCCAGGTACTGGGCCGGTCGTCCGTGAAGCTGGAGGAACACGCGCAGCGCCCGGCCGTCCTGCTCGTGTTCGACGACGGAGCGGTTCCCCTGGGAGAGCGTCTGGTCCGTGCCGTCGAGACCGCCCTCCCCGCCGAAGTGCATATGAGCGCCGGTCCAACCGTCGAAGCAGCTGGCCTCGGCGTCCGGTGTGACGAACAGGTGGACGTTCGGGCTCTGCTTCGACGGGCTGATGCGGGAGTGGATGCGGCCGCCGAAGCGGGCGTGGATGTCGGCGCGGTCGATGTGCTGGCCGGGGATGAGGTCCCAGGACACGGGTGTCTCTCCTTGTAACGGGCGCTGCTGGAGGGGGAGTTCGGGGGAGCGGTGCCGCCGGGCTGTCCGCCCGGCGGCGAGGGGCCGTCTCCGGCGAGGTCGAACGTCAGCGGCGGCAGTCGACACCGACGACCAGGAAGTCGGCGGGCAGGGCGTCGATGTAGGCGTTCGCGTGTTCGTAGTACGCGGTGCTGCCCGTCTCGGCGGCGTCGTCCGAGTTCAGCCCGGCTGGGTCGGCGGTCCAGGTGCCGTCGAGTTCGAGGAGGATGTGGCCGGGGACCGCCCGGCGGCGGGCCCGGTCGATGAACCCGGCCCGGTCCAGGCGGATCAGCGCCGCCTCCTCGTCCCGCTGCCGCGGGCCCGTCCTGCCCTTGATCTCTGCCAGGGCCTTGAGCCGGGGCTGGTCGCGGAAGGCGAGGAGCGCCCGGGGGAAGTCGTTGCCCCAGCGCTCCGCGAACGCCGCCCACGGCCGGGCAGGGGGCATCCCTTCGGTGGCGTGAGCCCAGGCGTCGTAGAGGTCGGCCGCCTTCGCCGCGCGCTGGTCCCGCAGAGCTGCGAGGTCGAGGAGGCCGAGGACGCCGCCCGCGCACCGGCCGGGCTCTTCTGACGCGGACCGTACGAGGCGAGGATCGTCGGCGGGCGCTCCGGCGACCAGCGGGAAGTGGCTGGTGTATCGGCCTTCGGAGATCTGGTAGCTGGTGGAGTCGTCCTCGTCGGCGTCCTCGACAGCGCACAGCACTCGGGTGGCGAGGGTGTGGGCGGCTTCGGCGGTGTGCGGGGGCAGGCAAACCAGGATGTGTCGTGAAGTCATTGGGGTTGTCCGTTCGCGGAGGAGCAGAGAGCGCCGAACCAGGAGCGGGCCCTTCAGGGCGAGCTCTACTGATGCCAGGCGATGCTCAAACAATACCTACTCTCATAGCGTTAAGCAATATCTCTAAGATGCTTAACGCCTTCGGCTTCCCGGGATGTCGAAGGGGCGGCCGATGTGCCAGTGCGGCGCTCGCCCGCTGTACTGGCACTCGTAGGCGACCTTGGGATGCCTCCATGGGGACTCGCGTGCCAGCCGCTCGACGGTCTCCTGTGCCAAGTCCACCGACGAGTACCGTCGTTTGTCGAGGCAGGCGCGCTTGCGGGTCGCGGTCACCTTGGTGCGCCGTAGTGCGGACTTGCCCATCAGGCGCCCCTCCCGGGCGTGCCCCCCTGCGGTTTGCCGGCCCCCGGAGGTCGGTCGGGGGTCCCCGGTTCCTCGGCCCGAGGGGCCCCGGGGCTCAAGAACGGCTGTACTGCCGTCGACGGCGGATGCTGGGAGTGCAACGGGTGGCGGCGTGGTGGGGCGCTGTTGCCGATGATGATTTGGCGGGCCTGAGTCCGCGGCGCTCCACCGGCCTTCGTGTCGTCCATGATTCCCTTCAACGTGTTGTCGTGGGCGGGACCTGCGGGCTGCTGGCCGGCGGGTTCCGTCCGGGCGGAGGGCGGGGCCCAAGTGGTGGACCCCGCACCTGGGGCGAGGTCGGGCTATGCGTAGTAGCTCGCCATGATCCATTCCGGCTTGGCGGCGTGGGGATGCACCTCCAGCGCGGACAGCGCCCGCGCCAGGGCCGCGTCGTGCTGGGGAGCGGCGCTTATGGCCGCAGCATCTAGGGTGAGCGGCTTCCCGTCGGGCTCACGGACGACGGCGGCGAGGATGTGGCCTTCGTCGTCCGGGCCGATCGAGTACGTCCGCAGCAGCAGTTCGCCCAGGCCGAAGGCCGCCAGGCGTTCCTCGGCCGCTGCGGCGAAGTGGTCGCTGTGATTCTCCTCGCGCATGGCGTCCGTCGCCCACGACGCCTGCGGCATCAGCCAGGATTCACCGTCGGCGCTGTACCAGGTCAGGTCGCTCGCCAGTCCGGCCCAGCCATCGGCCGGACCTCCCAGGCGGTACCCGTAGATCAGGGCTGTGTGGTTCTCGATGGCGCCCATGGCGTCCTCCGTGTTCGTGGTCTGGTTGGTCTGAGCTGAGCGGCGGGGTGTCGCGGGCGGGGTCAGGCCAGCGCCTTGTAGATGCCCTCCGCCTCCTCGCGGAAGTACTGGCACGCCTCGACGCACATCTCCTGCCGGGCGTTGGACACGTGGGTTCCCATGCCACCCGTCACCCCGATGTCGACGGTCCTCTCCGCGTTGGCGATCGCGTCCTGGAAGACCAGCGAGGCGTTCCTGAGCGCGCACTGGCCGACGACGCTGGACCACATCTCGATGAGCCGCTGGCGCAGCTCCAGGCCCTTGAACAGACCGGATGCGTTGATGATCTTCGGGTCCATGTCCTTGAACTGGTCCCAGTGCTCGGCCAGCTTCTTCTTCTGGTCCTCCAGTGCGCGCTGGGCTCGGCCGGAGAGGCGGTCGTGGATCTGGGCGGATCGCTTGCTGGCGGTGGAGGTCATCGTGGTCTCCCGTGTGGACGATGTCGGGGTGGGTTCGACGGTTGCTGGCGGCCTGTCCGGCGAGCGGCTGCCGCGATGCCTCCACTCTAGCTGCACTCGTAGAGTTAAGCAACTTCTTGTGTGTGGTGCACCTCCCTCAGCTCCCCGGAGGCCGCAGGCGCACCCACTTCTGGGCTGAGGGGCGCCAACGGGCCTGCGAGAAGACCCTGTTGAGGTCCGGCATGTATTCGGGCCCGTAGTCCACGGCGTCGGGTCGGGGCGCAACTGGCACCCAGCCCTCGCCGGGGCGGAGCGCGGCGAACCAGCCGAAGCTCACCGCGGCTTCCTCGCCTGGTACGAGTCCGGTCCACACGCCGCCGCCGCTGTGGCCGTGCCGGCCAGGGCAGATGGCCTGCGGGAGGCCGGTCTGCGGGCAGTGGGTCTCCCGGCAGCCGGCCGAGTGCTCCTCGCCGACCTGCACCCCGCAGCCGATGCACGGTTCACCGCGGGAGAGGGTGGGCTCGGTCGCCATCAGTGCCCCCCGTCCAACAGAGTCTGGGGCCCGAGGCGGAGTTCGAGGAGACGCAGCGCCCGATCCCGCTCGCCGTCGACGTACGCGCGTTGGCCGGGAGTGAACGAGGACCTGGTCGCCAGCTCGTAGTCGGACGGGTCCGCCCAGAGCGGGACGACCACCGAGGCGATCTCCCGAGCCGCGTCGACCCAGTCCGCGGCGGCGTCCTGCGGGATGTTGAACAGCGGGGCGAGCGTGCTTGCCGGATAGGGGTCCCTGCCCAGCGGCGCCGGGGTCCGGGCCAGCTCGGCGGCCAGCGGGCGGAGGAGCTCGGCCGGGCAGGTTCCGTCGACGCGCTCCTGCGCGACTTGCGCCCCGCGCTCACGGAGGTGGCGAATCTGCTCCTCCGACAGCTTGAACTGGTTGTGCACGGCCAGGCAGCCGAGCTCATCCGAGTCGAACCGCTGGACGACCTCACCACCCTGCCACTCATACCCGGCGCCGAGCACCACCAAGACCTGATGGAGGGCCTGAGTCCGGGTGGGGTATGAACAGGGGAACGCGCGGATGAGCTCGCCCAGGGTTCGGTCGACGCTCGCCATGAAGACACCTCTTGACGTTGGGGCAGGATCGGGCTCCGGGGGCACGACCTCATGGCCGCGCCCCGCCGGTCGGATGGCGATTGCCGCTATGCGGCGGCGGTGCGGAACTCGACGCACGCCGGGAAGTCCGGCTTGATGTCCGGCCCTCGCCGACGCTGGGCCTTGATGGCGCACTTCATCCGCGCCTTGCCGTCGCCGGCGACCCGTTCCACCAAGAAGGTGCACGTCCCGCAGCGGGAGGCCGGGGTGATGGTGCCGGGCTCCAACAGCGGCTTGAGGGTGGCCGGGTGGATGCCGCGGTCCAGATTGATCCGTATCGCTCCGCGACCGACGACCGCCGGCGGAATGGTCAGGCTCATGTGGCTGCGCTCCTTTGAAAGGTACTGGTGGGGATGGGTGATGGGCGGGCTTGGCCCTGGTTGGTGCTGTGCGGTGGTCGCGGCGGAGGCAGCGCTCCTCGGCACGGTCGCCGGGCACCACTGCGGCTCATCGGCGCGAAGCTGGCCGGTATGGCCGGGGTCGGGTCAGCGGAGCTTGACGTACGTGGCGTAGTGGCGGCCGATGTAGCCGCGGGTGAAGCGGGCCCCGCAGCGCCAGGCGTCGGTGAGCAGCATGTCGAGGGTGCGCTTGGCGTCGTCGGCGTGTGGGCCGACGTGGGGCCGGGCGGCGCGCTTGGGCAGCCGGGCGAGCGGCCAACCGCCGATGCGGTGCGTCGGGTAGAGCGCACGGCCGGAGCGGTAGGGCCCCCCGTGTCGGCGGCCATCGGCCGCGTAGACCTCGCCGATGCACGCCTGGCCCTGGTGGACGTGGACGGTGACGTAGGTCGCCTCGGGGTAGAGGGCGGCCAGAACAGCGGCCACGGCGTCCGTGAGCTGCTGCGCGACGGGGACGAGGGCAGTACGGGCAGCGTCGAGGGCGCTCACGGCGTCGGTGCTCACGGTCGTCGGCCTTCCTCAGGTGTGCTGTCGTTTGGTTCGGATTCGGATCGCCAGCCGACTTCCGGAGTGGCGCCCCGTGATGCCATAACCATAACGAAAATCATAGACTTAAGCAATACAACGTCGGGATGTCCGCGGGTCGACGAAGGGCGGCTGCGGCCGGAGGTCTCCCCGTCCGAGCCGCCCGTGGGGCGCCGGCCGCGACCGGCATGACTGGACTACTGCCGCGCGATCCGCCGACTTTCTCGTACGGCTCGCAGACGATTGATCATCACGGGGTGGCGGGCGAGGGCCGCTTCGCTGTCCAGCAGGCCGTTGAGCAGCTGGTAGTAGCGCGTCGGCGAGATGCCGAGTTCCTGCCGGATCGCCGCTTCCTTTGGTCCCGGGGCGGCGGGAGTCGACCTGGGCCAGTGCCCGTGCTCGAAGTCCAGGAGGGCGGAGTCGCGCTCGCTGAGGGCCAGTCGGGCTACGGAGATCCCCTCTGCCCTGCCCGTCCTGTCGCCGCCTGCACTGTTCGGCGGCGGCGCGGGAGGCTGGATGACGTCGGGCGGCGTGCTCAATGGGTGCTCTGCCACTCGCCGAGGCCGATGGCCACCACGACGGCCAGCCACATCAGTTCGAACTGGCTGTAGATGAACAACCCCGCGGCGGCCATCCATGCGAGATAGCGGAAGGCGTCCAGCGCGATGTTCGCGGTGCTCTTGCTCAAGGGGATCACTCCATGGGGAAGGTGGGCCACTGTGGCGCACAACTAAGACCATAATCTAAGTCATAGTGTTAAGCAATGTCCGGGATGGGTTCACCTCCCTTGCGGTGCGTCTCGAACCCCCGGCGCAGGCGGTCGAGTGCCAGTCGCTGGTGGACCGCCTCCTCGATCGCTCTCCACACCAGGCCTTGGGACGGGTCCTCCGGCACCCCGGGCTCGCCTCGGTTGCCGCGGATGGCGATCACGGTGTCCCCCTGCGGCGGCCTCGCCCTGTGGACCATGATCAGTGTGGGCGTCCCGTGGCCGGGGATATACGCCCCCGATGTGTCGATCACCCAGGTCAGATCCAGGCGGGAGAGGTACTCCTCGATGTACTTCTTGCCGAACTCACGCTTCATGAACGAGTTGGCCGTGAGCTGCGCGATCGTTCCGGCCGGCTGGGCCAGCTTGGTCATCAGCGCGGTGAAGGGCAGCGCGAGGCTGTACTTGCCGCTGCACACCTGCGGGTAGGCGCGCCGGATCTGCTCGCGCACCTGGGGGTCGCGGACCGTGATGTAGGGCGGGTTGCCCACCACCGCGTGGTAGCGGCCCGGCTGAAGCAACGGCTCGTCGGTGTCGAGCAGCGCGTCGGCCGCGGCGACCTGCACGGGCCAGCTGGCGGGCACGGCCGCGATGGGGCCGCCCAGGATGCCGGCGGTCGTCGCGAGGAGCCGGTACCGCGTCAGAGCGGCCGCGTAGGGGTCGAGGTCGACACCGTGCACGGCCTGCAGGGCACGCTCCAGGGAGCGCTCGACCGTCGCCCCGGCGTACGGGGCCCGCCCCCGCGGCCGGTAGGCCCGGACACGGTGGAGGGCGGATACCAGGATGTGCCCGGTCCCGCAGGCCGGGTCGATCATCCGGACGTGGTCCGCGCCGACGTCGTCGAGCGCCAGCTCGAGGGAGAGATCGAGCAGCAGCTCCGCTACCCAGGGAGGGGTCTGGCACAGCGCCCTCGACTTCCGGGCGTCGGCCGACAACGCCTGGTAGGCGTCTCCCAAGCGGTATCCGTCGATGCGGTGACCGTCGTCGCCGATCGGTGCGGCGCTCCACAGCCGGGCGATCAGCTCCCAGCCGGCCGGGCTGATCGGGTTCTCCCAGAGGGGGACGACCTGCGGGTCGGCGAGCGGTTCGAGCGCCGGGTGCGAGCTGGCCAGCGCGCCCAGGACGCGCCTGGTGTGATCGGGGCCGGCACTGCCCTGGCGCAGCGCGGCGACGAGGCCGTGCGCGGTGGCGTGCTTGACCAGGGCGGCCGCGTGGGCCCAGGAGACTGCGGCCTTGGCGCCGACCTCGCCGGTGAGATCGGCGATCAGGCGCTCGCAGGCCCGAGGGGAGAGTGCTGCGGAAGAAGACACGGGGTTCCTTTCGCTCGGAGGCGGTCTCCGCGCCAGGTGCCGCGGAGACCGCCTCCGAACTGTTCAAGTCGACGTTGAGAGCGAGCCGCTCGTACAGCAGACCCAGGGGTGGGGGCTTCTCAGGCTCCGGCTGCTCTGGTGCTGATCGTGCTGATCCGGGCGGTACGACGGGTGTCGAGACCTCGGCCCTTGGGGCCGTTGACGTGTGCCTTGACCCGGACCTTGATCTTGGGACAGGTCCCCCCGGCTTCGACGATGGCCTTGTGGTCGCGGGGGTTCGAGCAGCGCCAGCTCCACCGGGCGTCGACGCTCCAGCGCAGCGTCTCGTCAGCCCACCTGCGATCGTGCTCGGCCGGTACGTGCTCGCCGGTGAAGCGAGTCGCGACCTCGCGGATCACTCGGACCGGCCGGAACTTCACGCGGAGCTTGCGGCCCTTGCCGGTCTTCCGCGCCACGGTCTGTTCGTCGTGCTCGAACGCGGGCCGCAGCGACCAGAACGCGAGGAGGAGGCCGACCAGGATGGACGCCGGTGCCGCGCCCCAGTGGGGGTGGTGTCCGTAACCCTGGATCTTTGTGCTGATCTGAGGGACGGCCAGGACCATGGCGTTCGGGGCGTAGGGGCTGCGGGCCCAGTGGGAGGGGAGGAGGGGCGGAGGAAGGGCCTCGTACAGGTCGGGTGTGCTGGTGAGCGCGGTCACGGACAGCTGGAGCTGGTCCCCGCTTCCTTCGGATTCCCAAGCCAGGCCGTAAATGGGGAGTTCGGAGGCGGCAGTGATCGGCACGGGGAAGTGCACGACGCCGACCGGCGCGGGGGCCTCGTCGGTGTTCTCCAGGAGGTAGCCGTCGGGGCTGGTGACCAGCTCGTGGTCGGTGATGGCCGAGGTGAGGGACGGCGAGGCGACCCACACCTGCGCCTGTTCGAGGTTCTTGGCCATCTCGAGGACCCAGTCCCGGTGGAGCTCGACGGCCCGCCGGTTGTCCCCGATGTCCTTGCTGGTCCGGCTCAGGTGCATGGCCTGGATGAAGTCCAGGGCCACGGGCAGGCCGCGGACAGGTTTGCCGAAGAAGTCGGCGAGGTCGGCGCGCATCTGCTCGGCGGTTTCGGCGCTGTGCTCGATGTTCAAGGGATCACCTCCTCGGAGAGGACCAGCGTGCCGATCCGGTCGGGGTCGAGGCCGTGGGCCTCGAACAGGCTGATGAACAGGGAGATGACCAGGTCCGCAGCGGGCTGCTCGCGCAGCGGGAGCGCGTGGCTGCAGTTCGCGCAGTGAAGCTGGACCTCGTCGGTCTGGATGTCGGTGATCTCCATGCGCGTTGCGCTGGGGTTGTCGGCGTCGACGAGGTTGATCCATGCCGTGGTGGCGATGGAGGGAATGGTTTCACCGCACTTCGGGCAAGGGCTGAACATGATCAGTGCCTCCTGGAGGTGGCTGGTGGGCGGGGTTGGCGCCCGGCCTGGCGGTGGCCGGGCGCCGTGTGAGGACGGGTCAGCGGGCGGACTGCGCCGGAACTTCGGCGACCTGCTGACCGAGGCCGGTGCGGAACGGGTAGTGGACTGCACCGGAGACGCCGGTGTCGCCGTCGGTCGGTTTGGGGTTCCCGTTCGCGTCGCGGTACTCGGCGAGTCCGAGGTCGACGAGGGAGCTTGCCGTCTGCCAGGTCACGTTCGGCGCCAGACGGCCGCTCGGTTCGACGTGCCGGGTCAGGGCGTACAGCTGCGGTGTGCTCAGGACGGCTCTGCGGCCCTCCACCGTAATGAAGACCGGTCCCGCGGTCTCGGCGAGCGCGTCCTTGACCGAGAGGCGGTAGCCGTCGCGGTCCGGGCGGTAGGCGTATCCGTCGGTCAGCAGCGCGTGGAGGATCTTCATGCTGATCTTGTCGGGAAGCCGGCCGTTCGGGTCGAAGCACGCGGTCTTGAGGTGCGTGACGGCCCTCTGCGTTGGGGGTTCGGGGGTGGTCGTGGTCATGGGAGGTATCTCCGGGATCTCGGGGCGGGCGGGGCTGCGTGGGGCGCTACAGGCCCAGGGCGCTGATCAGGGCCCGGAGCCGGTCCAGTTCGGGCCGGGGGTTCCTCCGGATAGGCCGGATGCGGAGGACCGGGACCGCCAGGTCCACCCCGAGCAGCACGCTCGGCCGCTCCGGGGCCGTCTTGATCCGGTAGTGGGCGGCGTCGATCATCCAGGCGTCGAAGTCGTCCGCGGGACGACCCGAGCGCGCGGAGTGGCCCTGGTCCGGTGAGACCTCCCGGCAAGGGCAGCCGGGGTCCTCGCACGGACGTCCCGCCGGATGCCTGGCGAGTGCGGAACTCGTGCGATACGACGCGGCGGTCCCGTTGAGCATGGGGCACCGCTGCTTGCTGTAGGCCAGGCACTCCGGGTGGAGTGCGGGTTCGGACGCGAAGCCGACCCGGACGTCCATCGGCCGGACCGCCAGACAGAAGCGCTCCTCCAGCTGTTCTCCGCAGACCTGGCACAGCCGCCCGGTCAGTGCCTGCTGAGCCCTGACAGCGTCGATGGTGCCGAAGGCGGAGTACCCACCGTGCTGGTAGGAGATCCAGGGGACGACGAGGCCGCCCACGCGCTGCCGGGAGCGGCACCGGATGGGCACCGGCGGCCCCGCGGCCTTAACCGCGCGCCCGCCTGATGCCGGGCACGGCGGTGAGGCAGGGTGTTGTGATGAGGCTTCGGAAATGGTGCTGGGCATGAGAATTCCTCCACGCTGGCGCGGGATCGGGGCCGATCAGCGGCAATACCGCGGGCACGGCATCCGGCTCGACGACCACCGGATGGTCGCCCGCGGATGGATCAGCGGCACAATAGACACGTTACCTGAATTCGTAGACTTAAGCAATCTCGATTGTTCATCCCACACACCGTCGTCGGTCGTAGAGCGCGGGCAGGGCGCCGCAGTCGGCGGTCCTGGGAGGTTCGACGCCGCGGAGCGGTCCGGGAGGCCAGGCCGGCTGCTACCGGGCTGATCGCAGAGCCGCCGAACCGGCGCCGCGTGGGGGTGAACCGCGTCGACGCCCGTCACGCGCCGATGTGGAGGGCGCCGTCGCAGGCCAGGGTCACCGTGTAACCGCGATCGGAAAGGAGCGCCGCGCACAGGAGCCGCACCCCTCCTTCGACCCAGAGGCTCGGGCCACCCGCCACGTGCGATTCCCACCACGACACGGTCACCGTCGTGTCGCTGCCGTCGACCACGACTCCGACCGTGCGCGGATCGCTCCAGTCGACCATCCGGACATGCTGGGCGAGCAGATCGCGGACGGCGGCGATGCGGCGCACCATCGCTTCCTTGCGCTCGCGGGCTGCGCCCCTCAGCTGGTGGGCGACCTCCGGGCTGACGGGCCGGAAGACCACGCTGCCGGAGCCCACAGAGGTGATCACGATCGCCCCCGTGGGCCCGGCGGCGACGCGGGAACTGCCGACGGCGGTGGCGAGCTTGAGGAGCTCGGCGCGACGGGAGACCTGCGCCGTGCCGCCGCCGGCGCCCTGGCCGACCACCAACCGGAGGTAGTGGTCGTGCCGGACGGCCTCCAGCGCATGGCGGACATCGGAGAGCCTGCGCCTGAGCTCGGCGGCGCCCGAACCCAGGCCCGTCGCGTACGCGTCCAGGCGGCGCAGCGCCTCGGTGTCAACGTCGAGCGAGCCCCGGCCCTGCTCGGCCTCCTGCTGTACCGACCGGCGGATCCAGTCGATGGTCTCGCCGAGGTACGGGGCGGAGAAGGGGGCGCTGCGCAGAAGGCCGAGGAGGCTGTTCGCGTCGACTTCGGACATGACGGTGCTCGGCATGGCGTACTCCAGGGGATGGACGGTGGAGCGCGGAGATGGGTGGCGGGGCGCGCGCCGCCACTAACTCCATAACCATATATGAACTCATAGCGTTAAGCAATCAACGGCTAATGAGGTGCCGGACGTCGACCAGCTGCCCGGCGCGGATCTCCTCAAGGCTGGTCCAGCGGGCACACCGCGCCATGACCTCCTCCGATCCGTCGGGCAGTGCCAGCCGGATCGCCTCATGGGCAAAGGTGCGAGCCAGGTACATGCGCTGCGGTCGCTCCTGGGCCACCAGCGGTGACGATGGCCGGGTGGCCCGGTCCTTGCGGTAGCGCGCGCTCGGATTCAGGAGGAACGGGCAGCCGGCCGCAGGGTGGGTGGCGGCGAAGACCGCGCACGGAACGCACATCGGTGGATCCATCGCGAGGTGGTGCTCGACCACCTGCGGCCCTCCGATCACCGCCCGGACCAGCGGCAGCGGCTGCCCGCACAGGCCGCACAGGTGCTCGATGATCGCCTTGGCGCGCCGGGGTCCGTCGAGTTCGGTGAAGTCCGGCATCCCTCCGGCCCCCAGTGCGGTGACGAAGCTGATCGGATAGCCGCGCGCGTCCTTCGGCCGGGCGGCGATCGGGTCCGGCAGTTGAGCCGCGAGGCGGCGCTCGATCGCGGAGCCGGAGTCGGCGCTCACGCTTCCTCCCCGCGATGAGCCCCGGTGAAGGCGGTCCACGCGTCGTGTTCCTCGCCGGTGAAGATGAGCGCCGGACCCTGCGCGGACAGGCCGAAGCAGGTGTCGCACTTGGGCGGGACGGTATCGCTGGCGTCGTCGATCACTCGCTCGGACAGCCATCGTCCGCAGACGGAGAGGGCGCCGTCGGCGTCGAACGCCCCGACGGCCAGGTGCAGCTCCCTGCCGTCCGTGCTCAGCCCCGGCGTGACCGGGACGAGGCCGGCCCCGGGGGCGGGGAACGGCGCGTCGCCGCCTGCGGCATTACGCGCTTCCTCGGAGTGGACCTGCAGAGCGCCGCCCAGGAGCCGCAGCGTGTCGTCAACGTGCCACAGGCCGAGGTGCAACAGGGCGCTGGCTGCTCCCCGGATGCGGAGCTCGGCTTCATCAGGCACGGGGTGCGGCGTGAACCGCTCGCGTTCGGCGAGGAGGAGCAACAGCAGCCGGCCGCCTCCCTGCCCCTGGACGCGGGCGTCCAGAAGGTGGGCGAGGCTGGTGAGGCCGTCCCGGGCGGCGGCCGCGACGGCGGGTGAGCTGCCGAGGTCGTCCCGGTTCAGCAGCCCGCTGTCCATGAGGGCGGACTGCACGGCGTTGGCGCGGCGCCCGTCGTTCAGGGGCAGGGGGGCGGCCAGGGCCTCGATCAGACGTTGGGCGTCCGCGCGGGAGTCGGCGGGGGTTCGCATCGTTCGGTACTTCCTCTCGATCGGGGCGGCTGCGGACCTTCAGGGGCCGGGCCGCCAGACAGCGCCGCGGTAGGCGTGGCCGGGGTAGCCGGCCCGCGTCTTCGCCAGGTGGCCCTCGTACGTACGGGCCCCGCACTTGCACGTCATGGCTCTCTCGTCATCAGGGGCGCCTGCGCGCCCGTTCGGTGGCGGGCTACAGCGTGGGGGCGTGACCGGCCAGCCACTCCTTGGCGGCGTTCCGGTAGGCGTTCTCGGGGAAGGCCAGGTAGAAGTCCAGCGGCCCCCTGCGGCGGGCGGCGGGGTCCCCGTACGGGAACAGGTCGTAGATGAGCGTGTACTCGGCGGAGACGCCGGTCATGCGGCGCTCGCGGAGGCTGTAGGTGCGGGCGATCGTCAGCTCGACGTCCTCGGCAGCCGCCAGCGTCGGACAGACCATCAGCGCGTACGCCGCACACCGGGGATGGACCGGGGGCTCGATGTAGAAGGTGGCGTTCGGGCCTCCGATGAACACCAGGCGGCTCGTCGCCTTGATCGCTCTTCCGCAGATCCCGCAGAGGCGCTGCGACATCAACTCCCTCTGACGGGGCGGGCACTGGTCGCCGAACGCGGCCGTTCCACGACCGGGCTCGCACGGGCACACCACATGCTCGCCCAGTTCGACGCTGGACCTGACGGCCAGCTGTCCCCCGCTGCTGGCGGGCTCGTGCCAGGGCGTGTTTCTGGGGACCGGGCGCCCGGCGGTGTTGCGCGGGAGCCGCGCGATGTTCGGCGGCATGGGGATGGATCGCCAGTGGGCGGTCAAGGTCATTCCTCCGTCGAGGGGCTGGGCGACTCCGGGTGCGCGATGCTGCCCCCCGCACCCGCGGGGTCTGTGATGACGCTCGCGCTCAGGGCGAGCACCACGGAGTCCACGACCTCTTCGGCCAGTTCGGCCTTCGCCGCGCTGCGAGTGATGCTGTGGTCGGTGTCTCCGTAGTCGGGCTTCGGGGCCGGCGTGTACCAGGAGACGGTGTCAGCGGCCGCCAGGACAGCGGCCGCGAGCTGGTCGCGGTCCGCCTCGCGGACGAGCCGGGCCAGGTCGGGGACGAGCATGACGTACTCCGGTTGATCTCGGGGCGGCACAGCTCCAGCCAGCCGCCGGGGGCGAGAACGCCCCCGGGAGGAGCCGACTGCCGCTCGCGTATCTGCAAGTTGCAGCCCGCTCAGCTGAGTTACAGGGGCATCCGGGAGCTCTTCGCCGTTCCAGATGTTCTCGACCATACGCAGACTCATAGATTTACGCAACTTCGCCAATGTCCTTGACGTGCGCCGTGACGCTATGACAACTTGTCAATGCGTCGCGGCGGACAGTCCGCGACCCCGCCCGGCCACTTCCCGCGCCGCGCCCCTTCCTTCCCGGCTCCGCCCGTGTGCGGTCGCCGCCCCAGGCCCCAGCGGCCCCGCAGAAAGAGACCCCCATGCCTTCTTCCTCCGCCTCCCCCCGCCCCTACACCGACCTCGGGCCGTGGCCCACAGCCACCGACCCCGCGCCGCGCCTGGACGAGAAGGCCATGGACCGTGTCGCCGGCGTCATCCTCGGCGCGGCGTCGGGCGATGCGTTGGGCGTCCCGTACGAGTTCAAGCCCAGCATGAGCGACAGCCAGTTCCCGGAGATGAAGGGCGGCGGCCCCTTCAACTTCGCCCCCGGTGAGTACAGCGACGACACCCAGATGCACGTGTGCATCGCCGAGGTCGCCGCGACCGGCGCCGATCTGCGCACCCCGGAAGCACTGGACGCGATCGCCACGAACTTCCTCCGCTGGTACGGCGGCGGACCGGCCGACGTGGGCAACCAGACGCGCAGCGTCCTGAGCGCCACAGCGCGGGGCAAGGGGGACTCACCCTCCGAGGTGATGCTGACCGTCTCTCGCCGGTACGCGGCCGCCAACCCGAAGAGCAGCGCCGGGAACGGCTCGCTTATGAGGACCGGCGCCGTCGCGCTCGCCTACCTGGACGACGCGAACGCCATGGCCGAAGCCGCGAAGCTGGTCAGCGAGCTGACCCACGCCGACCCCGACTGCGCCGAGGCGTGCATCCTGTGGTGCTCCGGCATCAGGACCGCCGTCCTGACCGGCACCTTCGATGGCGTCCGCGAGGGCCTTGAGCTCCTGCCCGAGGCACGCCGGGGCGTGTGGGCGGCCCGCCTGGACGAGGCCGAGGCCCACCCCCCGCGCCACTTCCAGCGCAACGGCTGGGTGGTCGAAGCCCTCCAGGCCGCGTGGTCCGCCATCGTCCGCACGCCGGTGCCCGAGGACCAGCCGGGGCAGGGCCGCTTCGCCGCGCAGCACTTCCAGCTCGCGCTGGAGGCCGCCGTGCGCAGCGGCCGCGACACCGACACCGTCGCCGCCATCGCCGGTGCTCTGCTCGGCGCACGCTGGGGCTGCTCGGCCATCCCGCTGGCCTGGCAGCGAAAGGTCCACGGCTGGCCGTCCAACACCAGCGCCGACCTTGTCCGTCTCGCTGTGCTGACGGCCCGCGCCGGGCAGAGCGACCGCGACGGCTGGCCCTCCGCACCCCGGGTCACCACGCCGCTCTCCTCGGGCAAGGCGTTCTCCGTCCGGCACCCCCGCGACCCCGGGCTCTTCCTGGGCAACCTGGCCCTGACCGAGTACACCGGTCCCGCGCCGGTCGACGCGGTGGTCTCCCTATGCCGTGTCGGCTCCGACCCGATCCTGATCGGCGCCCATGTCGAGCACTCCCGGGTGTGGCTGGTCGACAAGTCCGGCGCGAACTCGCACCTCCACTTCACCCTCGACCAGGCCGCCCGCGAGGTCCTGCGGCTCCGGCAGGAGGGCAAGCGCGTCCTGCTCCACTGCGTGGCCGGACGCAGCCGCACCCCCGCCATCGCGGCCCTGTACAGCCACCTCGCCGACGGCGTGCCGCCCCTGGACGCGCTGCAAGAGGTCAACCGGGCACTCGGCACCTACTGGACGCTGCCGAACCACCCCGAAATGCTCGACGCGGTCTTCCAGCTGGCCGGTGAGGAGCCCCAGCGGGCCGCCTTCCGCCCGGCTCGGCGGTCGCGGTGGCGCGAGCTGATCCACCGTCGCTGAAACACAGTGCAGCTGAGCTGCGGAAACGGGGTGTGGCTCCCAGGGAAGATTCCCTGGGAGCCACACCCCGTTTCCATGCCCCGCCTTCCAGCGGTCAGCTCTTCTTCCGGTTCGTACGCCGCGTCCGGCCGGCACGCACCCGTCCCTGCCCCCTGCGGGAGTACACGTGCCGGGTGATCGTCTCCAGGTACCACATGTCCTCGAACACCTCGGGCCGCTTCCGGTCCCCCGGGGTCCGATCCGGTGGCTCCAGGTGGCCTTGCCGCTTGTAGTTCTGCGCCGTCGTCCGGGGCAGCGGCTCGCCCCGGGTCGCGTTGCCGAGGATCACCCCGTAGCCGCTGACGTCGTAGAGGTCCTTCGGGTCGCCCTCCGGAGGCGGGATGACGACCTTGGGGCCCTCGCCCTTGAACTCCGCCCAGACGTGCGCCCGGTGATCCTCAACCCAGGTGTCGACCTCGTGGGAACGCCACCGGCCGGGTTCCGCCTCGTCCGGGAAGCCCTCGACCTTGGTCCAGGTGTCCACCGTCGTCTCGGAGACCTTGTACCGCAGCGCCAGGCCGGACTTCCCCAGCAGCTCGACCTCTTCGGCAGCCTCCTCCGCTCCGGCCGCGCCGGCGGTCTCCGCCTGCGCGGCCGCAGGGGTGTCCGCCGCGGAGGCAACGGCCCGGCCGGGCCAGGACTGCGGCCGGCTGACCTTGACCCAGGCATCGACCTGCTCCGCGTCCCACTCCCCGTCAGCGACCGGGGCGGGAAAGTTCAGCAACCTCACCCAGGCGTCGACCGTCCGCACGCCCTCGCCGTAGGTCTCCCCGATCCCCGCGCGGGTCAGCCGCGCCGCAGGGGACTTGCTGGTGCTCATCACTCCACCGTCCTGTCGTGCCGAGTGCCGACCGCGGGGGCCGGAGCGGTGTCTGCCATCAGCGGGCTCCGCCGAGCTTGCCGGGACGGCGGATGAAGGTATAGGCGGTCGAGCGGTACCACTTGGGCTCGTCGACGGCCGGCTCCTGCCCGTCGCCCGGCATCCGGTCGGCCGGCGCCAGCAGCCCGCCGTACAGGTACGTCCGCATCGACGCCACGGTGGTGGCCTTGCCCCGCCCGCGCACCTTCCCGTCGAGCTTGCCGATCTCCTGCAGGGTGAACAGATCGGTGTCCGCGCCCGCCGGCAGCTTCAGATCGTCCCGCAGCGGCCCCGGAGCCTCGGCATCCCGTCGGAGAGCACGAGCCGCCGCTCCCAGGCGCCCGGGGCGGCGGATGAAGGTGTAGGCCGTCGAGCGGTACCACTTGCGCTCGTCAACGGCCGGCTCCTGCCCGTCGCCCGGCGTCCGGTCGGCCGGCGCCAGCAGCTTCTGCGACAGGTAGTTCTTCATGGTGCCGACGCTGGTGGCCTTGCCCCGCCCGCGGGCCTCGCCGTCGAGTTCGCCGATCTCCTGCAGGGTGAACAGGTCTGTGTCCGCACCCGCCGGCAGGTCCAGGTCGAGCAGGTCGCCGGTGTCGGCGCTCTGCTTCGGCGCGGCCGGCCGCTCGGCCGCTTCCCCCTTGGTCGCCCGGCGCGTGCGCCGCGGCCGGGTGATGTAGGCGTAAGCGGTCTCGCGGAACCACATCGGCTCGGTGACGGTCGGCTGGCCGCCGTCGTCCGGGGTGCGGTCAGCCGGCGCGAGGATCTTCTTGGACAGGTAGGTGCGCAGGGTGGTGACCGGAGTGGCGTCCCGCTTCAGGGCCCGACCCTCGAGCTCGCCGATGCGGCGCAGCGTCAGGAGATCACGAGGACCGCCCTTGGGCAGGTCGAACGGGTTCGTCTTGCCCTGTTGCGACTGCACCCACGTGCCGAAGTGGTGCTCGCGCAGCCACTCATCGACCTCGTCCTCGTCGTAGATCTGCTGTTCGCCCTGGCCGGCCGTGAAGAGGACCTCCGGGAAGCCTTCCTCCTGGGACCATTTGGCGCCCGACGTCCGGTCTACGTTGTACCGCTCCGCCATCCTGTCGAAGTTGGTGTGCTTGCGCTCGTAACCTGCGGGAATCATGATCGCTCCATCGGGCCAGCTGGGCCGGCGGTAGTACCGGACTGCCCACGGGGGCGACCGGGCTCTGTCTGTGGTCACGGCCGGCGGATCCGTCCGCCGGCAGCTCTTGTGCGCTGGCCGAGAGCCGCAGGGAGCGACCCCGCCAGCGACATTACCCAAACTCATAGACTTCCGCAATGTGACGGGGCGTGCTGTGTCCCCGCAGCACGGAACGCCGCGAGGGCGGGCCCAGCTGAGTGCTGGACCCGCCCTCGCGCCGGTGTCGGGCATCCGGTCACGTTGCCAGGCGGTATGCCTTCTCGGTCGTGCGCTGGCTTTTCTTCTCATCCAGGGCTCGCTGGCGGCTGGAGAATGTGTCCGCGCCCTGGAGCTTGAGAAGATGCGGAATCCGATTGGCTGGAATTCCGACGAGGGGTGAATCGCTGAGCACCGACAGGAGGTCGGACTCGGTCTGGTCGGAATATCCGGCGGCGATGAGCGCCTCCACATCGGGGAAGACGTCGGCATGCCTCTCGTTCTTGAGGTCGATGAGGTGATCCTCGCGTCCGCCGAGGCTGTAACACCAAAGGAAATTGTCGGGGGCGTCGCTCTCCACCAGCCGTCGGAACCGGGAAATTTCCTTGGTGTAGCAGTAGAAGCGAACGGTCGGCGCTCCCCTCATAATGCGCATCCATGCCGACAAGTAATCGTCCGAGAAAAAATCTCCGGAATCGTGCAAGCGAATCCACTTGCCGTCGTAGCGGGAGTGCGTCAACTCCTTCGCCATACGCTCCTCCCATTCCTTCGGAGAGTCCCGGCACAGCAGAAGATTGCGAATATGAGCGGCGCGGACGTTCTTGAACCTGTAGGCCCCGACTCGGGCGTAGCAAAGAGATGCGCACGCGCCGGCCTGGCTGCACACATTGAAATTCTTGCCGTCGGGAAGTTTGATGACGAAGGCCGGGAGAGTCCAGTTGAAGATACCCTCCTTGCGTAGCTGTGAATTCTGCGTGAGAAGCCTTTTCTCGGCAGGCTTCTTCTTTGCCGGGGCGGTTGCCAGCGTTGTGGTCATTTCATCGTCTCGCAGAGGTCGGGGGTGGTGGCTCGCTCGCCGGGGCAGTAGGGGTGCGGGGCGGTGCAGGCGTGCACGCCGAGCGCGGTGACCCCGCCCTCGGCGCGGGCCAGGACGGCGAAGCCCTTGGCCAGTGCGGTCCGGGACGAGCTCTGGTACCTGCCCCCGAACTGGAGGTCGTCGCCATGGGAGGCGATCTGCTCCAGAGCGTCGGAGCGGGCGCGGTCGATCTCGTCGGCAGTCGCGTTCCGCTGCTCCGCGATGAACATCGGGACCATGAACAGCAGCCAGTCGGCCAACCGCTTACGGAACCCGTCATCCGACGGCGCACCGGTCCGGGCCTTGGGGTCGAGAAGTACGAGGCCGAAGGGGCCGTGGGAGTCACCGGTCATCGCGGGCTCCCGGGTCGGCGCCGTGGCCTGACGGCTCGATGCCGAGGACGTCGACGAGCACGACATCGGTGACCCGGTCCAGCGTGGTGTCGGTGCACGCGGCGGACAGGACGCCCGGCTGGAGGTCTTCGACGTAGCTGCGGATCGCCGCGCGATCGGCGCTCGAACCTTCGGGCAGGCTGAGGAGGAGGGTGAGGTCGTAGAGGGCGGTCCGGGCCGCCTTCACATGCACAACGACGGTGGCAGGGGCAGAGGGGTTCACTGCTGCTCTCGCTTCTTGTGGAGGCGGGCGACGTCGGCTCGCTGCCGCGACGGGGACAGGTCAGCGCTCGCGGCCCGGACGGGTTCCACACCAGATGGGATGCGCCGGCGTAGGGGGTGCGGCGCGCCGTTCATGCAGGGTGCCCCCGGCTCGAAGAGCCGAGGGCACCTGGGACGTACTGGGGCACCGGGGGCGGTGCCGGGGGCGAGCCGGTCAGTCGCCGCGCACCGGGCAGTGGGCGCGGTGGACGGGCGAGGAGCGGAACTGCGGGGCCTCGCGCTGGTCCCGGGCGTGCATGAGCAAGTCGCCGAAGTCCGCCAGGGAGTCGATCGCGACGGAGGGGACCGGAGAGAGGCAGGCGTAGCACGGCGCGATCGCGCTGAAGGCCAGCCGGGCGGTCCCGGCTTCGTAGGCGGCGATGAAGAAGTAGCGCCGTCGGCCGTGCGAGAGCTGGACGCGGGCCGCGCGGTAGTGCTGCGCGCCGGGGAACAGCGGGTGGTTGGCGTCCTCGTACACGCTCAGCCGGGTGCTGTCGTCCAGCCCGAGCCGGTGGCGGAGCAGTGCGGCCACGCCCTCCAGTTCGGAGTCGGAGTCCGAGTCCAGGATCGTGGGCTCCGGGCCGGACGGGGTGCCGCATTCCAGGCCGGTCGCGCGGGCGATGGCGGCCCGGACAGCGGCGTCCTCTATCGCGTCCAGATCAGGGCTGATGGTTCCGGGCATGTCGTCTCCTCGACGGGGATCACGGAAGGGGGGCGAGGCCCGGACCGGCCGGGAGGGGGTGGCCTGGTCCGGGCCTCGTGGCCCCGCCGCCCGGGGGGAGTGGCGGAGGGGCGAGCCGCGCGAGGCGGCTCCTACGGAGTGGTTTTCGCTGTGAGGTGCTCTCCCGCCCTCACAGCAATGACTATACGCACACTCATGGAATTAAGCAATGCTCGGGGCTGTTGTTTCCGGCGGAACTGCCAGCGCTGGTCCGCACTCCAGGAGCCGGGCCGGGCCGTGCTCGGTGCCTCCGCGGGCCGGAGGCCACCGAGCACGGGGGTGCCGCGCAGGCTATGCAGCGAGCGAACCGACCCGGTCCAAGATCTCCTGCGCGCAGGCGAACGCTTCCCGCTTGTGCCCGTAGGAGGGAACCCTCAAGTGCATGCACTCGTGGGCGAGCACGCGATCGGCGTCCTCCCTCGTCGGCACCATGTTCAGGCTCATCACCATGAGCGGCGTCTCAAGGCGGGCGCCGGTCTCCCCCCGGTAGACCTGGGCAACGTAGTGGGGGTGGAAGGCCAGGCCGGTGACCTCGGCATACCAGGCCGTGTCGAAGGTGAGGGCGAACGGCCGCTCCGCCGCCTGGCGGAACAGCTCGGCACGCTCCCGGAGCCAACGCGTGTCCACCGGCAGCTGGGCCTCGCAGGGAGGGAGCCGGCTGAGCAGGGCCTCGTGCCGGGCGACGGTCAGCGGGTGACCGCGGTGGTAGGTCATCGTGACTCACCGCCCTCGCCGGCCGCGACGCGCTGTGCCAGGTGGAGCAGGTCCTCGGGGGCCATCCCGAAGTGGTCCGCCAGGCCGTCCAGAAGAGTCCCCTCCAGGACAAGGGGCGCCGGCCGAGATGCCTGGCCGGCCACCGAGGCGGCGTGGGCGGCCTCCACGGCATCGCGTTCCACTCCGAGGAGCGCGGCGAGACCCTCGGCCGCCTGCGGCGCCAGAGTCTTGGTGCGTCCCTGCTCGAGCATCGCGTACGCGCTGCGCTTGTGCCCAGCGGCCGTGGCCGCCTCCGGCTGGCTGGCGCCCGAGCGCTCGCGCAGCTCCCGCAGCGTCACGACGGTCGGCCGGCACAGGTCGGCGACCTGGCAGTCGAGGGCCTTGGCCAGGCGCAAGAGCGTGCCCGGATCCGGCAGACGCTCCTCGGCCTCGTACTGGTTCAGGACCGTCACGGTGACGGCGGCCTTGGAGGCCAGCTGGCTCGGTGTCAATCCACGCCCACCGCGGGCCAGCGCCAGGCGCCGGCCGTCGAAGCTGCTGACGCCGCGTCGCGTGGTCCGCATGCTGGTACCTCCTCCGTTCCTTCGGCGCCGGCCCGGGCGCCGGCGGAGCGCCGCCAGCGAGGTGCCGGCGGCGGGACCATCATGCCAAGACGCTCCGGGCCGGCCGGATGCCGTGGCCGCGGTCACGAGAACTGCCCGTGCCACGAGTCGGAGTCCAGGGCGTCGAGCTGTGCTTCCTCCTCGCGGGTGAGCCGGTCGGTGAAGCGGTCCCAGCGCTGCAGCTCGGCCAGGAGGTCGCCTTCGGCCGGCTGCACGATCGCGGTCTCGCCGGACCGCAGGAGCAGTGCGACGTCGCCGTTCTCCTCCAGGTGGGCCCGCGTCCAGCTCAGGCCCCGGCGCCGGGTCGCGCTGAGGTTGAACAGGTAGCCGAGTTCCGCGGACTCCGCGCCGCCGACCAGCGGCCGTATCCATATCAACTGCGGGTCGTCCTCGTCGACGCGGTGGTGACGGGCGAGGGCCTGCAGGAACACCTCGGTGCCCTCGTCGTCGAACACCCTCAGCTGCGCGCCGGCGTCGACCGGATCCCCGCTGCTGCTGTGACGGCCGGCGATGACATCAGCGAGCCGGGTCTGCCAGGTAGTGCTCATGTGGACATTCTCCTTCTGGGCGGGACGGGCCGATGGCCTCAGTGGTTGCTCTTGACGACGTCCTCGACGGGCTTGCCGCCGAGGTGGGTGATGCCGCGGGCCTTGAACGACTCCAGCAGCGCGGTGCGCTGGTGCGCGTAGTGGCAGACGATGCGGCTGGGCGCCTCCGCGCCCAACAAGTCGACGCCGTCGCGGAACATGATCTCGTTGTTGGACGCGCTGTGCGTGGCGATCTTCAGAGGGTCGCGGGTCAGTCCCGACGCCTTTTTCTTGTCCGGGCTGACCCCGTACTTGTCGCCGTTGTAGGCGTAGTAGTCGGACCGGCGCATCAGGACGGACGGGTCGTCCCAGATCAACTGGCCGCCGTAGCCCGACGCCGGGGTGTTCGAGACGCGGAGGAAGACGGAGTTCGCCCCGCCCGTGTACTTGTCGGCCTGCTCGGACATGCCGATCCCGCCGCCGATGCCCATGACCGCGCGCTTCTCCGTGGAGGCCAGCACCCCGGTGCCGAACAGGGCGACCATGTCGCCGCTGCCGATGCTGTGCGTCAGCGACCGGCCCTTGTACGCCTCCTTGATCTGCGCCGTCTTGCCCGTGACGTCGAACCGGGACCACGTCAGCCAGCCACCGGACGTCGCGGGCGTGGGGTCGTACCCGGCGCTGGCCGCCAGCGCGTCCCCGCTGTCGAAGCCGGTCGCCTTGGCGATGGCCTCCCTGAGCACCTTCACCTTCTTCGGCAGGACCTTCTGCGCGGCTTCCAGCTGGATGCGCTTGACCTGGTAGTGGAGCTCGTCCTCCCCCAGGCCGATCAGCGTCTCGGCTCGCTGGTGCACGATCTCCTGGACCTGCAGGTCCTCCAGCCCCTTGGCCTCTTCGAAGGCCGCCTTCATCCCGGGAGCGGCCGCCAGGTTCTGTGCGGTCACATTATTGGACAGATAGGTCCATTCACCCTCGGCGGCCGTCATCGGGGCGTTGACCAGGTGCAGTTGCTCTAGCCGGTCGACGAGCTGCTTGCCGTGGCCGGCGCCGACCGGGGCGTGGACCTCGAGCTGGCCACGCATCGAGAACTCGGTGCTGTGCGGGTCGTTGGCCGCGTACGGCCGGTACACCGCGCTCCAGCCGTCGCCCAGGTCGATCGCGTATTCCTTCCCGTTGGCCTTGTTGCGGCTCTTGCCGTCCCAGGACGACTCGCCGCTCTGCCCGTCGAGCGAGGCCTGGATGCGGCTGGCGGAGCGCAGTTGCGCGGTGAGCATTCCCGGCTCCGGCTCGTCCGCCGGCGCCGGTATCTGCTTGGTCACCATCTTGGTGACCGGCAGGCCGTGCGGATCGAAGTGCGCCATCGGCGCACCGCCGTTCTGGATCTTCTCGCCGACGGTGTTGACCTGGTCCAGGTAGTACTGGGCCATGGCCTTCTCGTCGTCCGTCAGGTTCGGCGAGGCAAGGACTGCGTTGACGGCGTCGAGGGCTTTCTGGTGCTTCTGGATCGAAGCCTCGGACATCGGGTCGCCGCCCTTGAGCTTGTGCTGAACCGAGGTCGTCGCCGCGGTCACCAGCTCGGCGAGCTGGGCCTTCTTGTCCAGCGCCAGCCGCTCCTTGGTCTCCTCCTCGACCTGGACGTTCACCATCTTGGTCCCCGACACGCTCAGCGCGTCGAGCAGCTTGCCCTCGGCCTCCTCACTGACGTGCGCGAGCAGCACCTCGCGGGGACCGTCGGGGGAGATGTAGGAGACCAGCGCCGCCTGCGAGTTGAGGAAGTCCTCGCCTCCGACCAGGATCGGCGTGCCGAGGGCTGCGCCGGCCACCGGAGCATCCGGAACGGGCGTCAGCGGCGGATCGGCGTCCTCCGGCTCCTCCTCCGGCTCGTCCTCGACCTCCTCCTCGAACGCGGGCCCGGCTCCGGCTGCGCCTTCGGCGTCCTCCTCGGCGGCGGGAGCGAGGTCGGCGCTCTCCTCCTCGGCCGGCTCGTGCGCGGCCTCGTGTTCATCAGCCTCGTCCACGGGACCGCCCGCGGCCTCCGGCTGCTGCTCCTCGGGCTCTGCGGCCGGCGGCATCTCACCGCCCGCCTGCCCGCCGAACACCGGCTCGCCGTCGGTTGTCCATGCACCGCCCTGCTCGGCGAGCGGCACATCGCTGGTGAAGTCGGGCATCAGCATCGACGCCAGCAGCGCCGGGTCAATCTCGCTCACCGGCTCGGGGCCGGTAGCCGAGAGGTTCGGCGCCGCCGGGGGTGCCTCGGTCGAAACGGTCGGGGAGACAGCGTAGGACTCGTGGCTGCTCTTCGAGTTGGTGCCCATCACTCAGCTCCGTGCTTCAGCGACGCCGCCTGCGGCATCTTCAGGTCCTTGACGAAGAACTCCGCGAACGCCTTGCGGAGGTTCTGCTTGCGCTCGACGGCGTGGTCGAGGAACGCCTCGGCGATCTGCTCGGTGCTGACCTTCGCGGCCGCGATGCCGTGCTTTTTGGCGGCCTGCTTGCGCATCGCGGGCACCCAGTGCACGCCGCTGCCGGCCTTCGCGCCCTCGTACGCGGTGGAGTGCAGCATGGAGCGCCACTGGCTGTCCGGGATCGCCTCGAAGTTCTTGATCACCGGCTGCACGACGGCGTGATTCACCTTGACGCCGTCGGCCAGGCCGCCGCCGAGCGCCGCGGAGTAGAGCTTCTGGTGGACCGGGTCGTACGACCCTCCGCCGGAGGGGGCGTAGCCGAGGGAGAGCTTGTCGCTGCCCCAGTGCTTGAACGCCTGCCCTCGGTCGATCTGCACCAGGCCGCCCGAGGCGGTCCGCAGCACGTTGGCCGGGTGGCCGTCGTGGTCGCCGACGATCCATGAGCCGACGTGGGAGCGCACGATCGAGTCGACGTCCGACTGCGACCACTTGTGCGGGTCGGAGGCGAAGTGACTGGCGCCCTTGAGCATCGGCTGGACACTGCCGACCTTGCCGCCCACTTCCTTGACATACACCGGGACCGCCGGGACACCGCCCAGCGAGAGCGCGTGGGAGGCGGCCGCCTCCGAGTGGGCGATCACCCCGCCGTTGTGGTCCGCCTTGAACAGCCAGCTGGAGCCGTCCGGCGCGGCGTGGAGGGACTTGCTGTAGGTGCCCCCGAGGTTGGCAGGCGTCCCGGCACCGAAGGCCCACGAGCCGACGACATCGGAGTCGATCCGGGCCGGCACGTCCTGAGCGGTGGCCTTGACCTGCTGGAGGCCGGCGATCAGCGCCTGGACCTTCCCGTTGAACGAACCCGGAGCGGCCGGCTTCTTCGGGGCCTTCGGGATCGGCTTCGCCGGTCCCGCCGCGGCGGCCTGAGCCAGCTTCTGCGCCTGCACGGGGCTGGCGCCCATCTTGATCGCGGCCTCGACCTTGCTCTCCTGGGTCAGACCGCCGGAACCCGCAGCACCCGCGGCGACCGCGGGCGGGGAGGACGCAGTGCCCGTGCTGCTCGCGAGCTTGGACTTGAGGGCGTTGACCGCCTCGTCGGAGGCGAGCGGAGACGCGGCCTTGGCGGCCGCGGCCGCCTGCTTCTTGGCCACCGTCGCCTGGACCTTCGCGTTGATCGCGTCCTTGTCCAGCGCGGGGTTGAAGCTGGCGGCGATGTACCCCTGGAGCTGGGCACGGTTGGCCTTGCCCGGGTCCGGCATCCCCAGTTCGCCGGCCACCGCACGCAGATCCCCGACCTTCTGGTTCTTCGCCCACGCGTTGAACTCGGTGGTCAGCGCCTTCGGGTCGACCTGGTGGGTGTTGAGGAGCGCGGGGTTGGCGAAACCGATGTCGACGGGAGACTGCAGGGTCTCGTGGATCCACCCCTGCGCCTCCTGCTGCAGCGTGTGCAGCTCGCCGCTGCTCTTCGCCCACGAGGCGACCTGGGCCGCGGCCTCGGGGCTGCCGGCCAGGTCGGGCAGCGTCAGCTCGGTGTGGATGTCCTGCTTGCCGCCCTGATGGACGTCCAGCGCGTTGTCGAGCGCCTTGAGCTGGTCCTTCCGCGCCTGAGCGGTCGCCTTCAGCGCCTCCTTCTCAGCCTCGGGCGTCCCCGTGCGCAGCAGCCCGACGAGCTCGACTGGCTTGAGGTGCTGGGCCTCGGTCAGGGACATGTCCCCCGACGCCAGCGCCTCCTGGACCAGCGGCATCACGGTCGACTGGTTGATCTTGGCGACCGCCAGGGGGTCGCCGGTCCACACCTGGATCTCGTTCTTCTTCGTCTCCAGGCCAGGGGTGTCGGGCGAGTGCGCGGTCAGGACCTGCTTCTCCGCGTCGAGGAGGTTCTTCAGCTTGTCGCTGTCCAGCACCCCCTTGGCGTAGGCCGCCTCGTGGCTCGCCTGGTTCCACGCGTCCACCGCGGCATTGAACTGATCCGGCGTCGCTGCCCACGTTCCGGCCGGCGCGTCGGGGGCGCCGCTGGTGCCCTCGATCTGCTGGAGGTCCGCCAGGGTCATCCCGCCGACGGTCTGCCCGGCGGCGAGCTGCGCGTACCGCGTCTGCGCGGCTGCCTGGATCTTCTGCTTGGACGGGATGTCGTCGTTGTAGTAGGGGTCGAGCCAGTGGACGAGGGGGTGCTGGCCCTTTCCGGACAGGCCGACCAGGGCAGGGTGTTCGAACCCCTTGGCGGCGGCGATCTGCTGCAGCTCTTCGGGGTCGAGCGCGGTGAGGTAGGCCAGGGACTGCGCACGCAGGGCGTCGAGCTGCGCCTTGACCTCCTCCTCGGAGGCGCCCTCCTCCTTCAGCTTCTCGATGGCCTCCCGAGCGGCCATGATCTGGTCGGCGAAGATGTCGTACCGCTCGACCGGGTCGTCGGGCAGCTCCGGGTAGTTGCCGGTCGCCACGCCGTTGCCGACGGCGAGAGCGTCCAGGTTGTCCATGGCGACCATCAGGTCGGTCGTCGCCTTGACGAGGCCGTCGCTGAGCTCGGGCTCCGCCGGCGCGGCGGCCAGGCCGAGCTCCTCACTCCCCTCGGCGGTCTCCGGAGCGCCGGCCGGTGCTATGGCGTAGGAGGAGTGGGAGCTCTTGGAGTTGGTGCCCATCACGCACCGGTCCGCGGGGGCAGCGCGGGGATGACCTCACCGAGCAGCTCGTCGAGGAGCAGATCGGCGGCGTGCCGCAGGTCCAGGGCGCCCTCGGGCAGGTCGGCCGCGGCGATCTGGCATGCGCCAGCCTCGGACTCCCACCGGGCGATCCGCTCGGGTGAGACTCCCTCGGCCAGCCGCTCGCGCCAGGGGTTGGCCTCGTCGTAGACCAGGGGCACCCAGACGACGTGCTGCGCCGGTTCGGCATCTTCGGCGGTGTCCAGCGCGAGGATGGCGACGGGGTCGACGGGCATCCCCAGGGCGGGGTGCCAGACCATCAGGATCCACAGCTTCCAGGTGGTCTCGGCGTCGGGCGTGGTGCTCTCCTGCTGCGGCTCGGGTG
This sequence comes from Streptomyces sp. A 4/2, assembly GCF_940670765.1. Lineage (GTDB taxonomy): Bacteria > Actinomycetota > Actinomycetes > Streptomycetales > Streptomycetaceae > Streptomyces. The sequence continues at coordinate 31,882 of NZ_CALNVW010000046.1, read as the reverse complement.
GTGTCGACATGACGGAAGCCCTCCTTTTTCGGGTTCGACGGATAGAGGTGTCGAACCCGGCCTCCGTGTGACCGAGACCCGGGGAGAGATCTCCACCCGCCGCAGGAAGCGCGACCGCCCGCCGACCGGGACCGGTCGGCGGGCGGGTTCGGGGGGCGGGCGCGGGGCGGCTGGATCACACGCCGGCCACCGCCCTGTGCCGGCCCGCGGGCTTCGAGGCGGTGTACAGGCGAGCAGCGGGGGAGGCCAGGCCGTGCAGCCGGGCCCGGTACAACAGCGCGATGGTCAGACCGTCGGTGATCTGGCCGTCGCGGACCATCCCTTCGGCCTCCTCGAACGTCAGGGCAATCGCCTTGCGGATGCCTTCGGCTGTGGCGAGTGCGCCGACCGAGGTGATGAGCGCGGCGAAGAGGCGGACCTCGTCGCCCAGGGCACCGGTGTCGGGGTGGACCCGGCCGAGGGCGAGCAGCTCGGGGGCGTGCGCTCCGATCTCCTCGCCCAGCTCCTTGGCCGCGGTGTCGGTCGAGGTCAGACCCGCCGCGCCGAACCCGCGGGGCGCTTCCAGATGCCAGGACCGGGTGGCATGCCGAAAGTGCTCGACGAGCACGACCGTCCCGTCGGGAAGCACCGGGAGGACAGCGGCACCGGGCTGATGGGAGGCGCTCATCGTGCGCAGGTAGGTCCCGGGCGCGCCGCCGGGGAAGGTCACGGCGTCGCAGAGCACGATCCGCCTGGTGTCCTGGTAGATGACACCTCCGGCGCGGGCGACAGCTTCGGGGGAGGTCTCGATGTCGATCCCGCCGGGGGTGTTCTTGAACCATTCGGGCCGGGCGGCCCTGAGAGCGTCGTACTTGTTCATCGTCGGTGTCCCTTCGGCTGGGGCGCGTGGCAGGGCATGCGGTCGTGGTGGCGCCCGGTGGAGCTGGCCTGCGGAAGCTCTGGGCGGGGATCGGCAATAGAGGTGCCGAGCGGGGCCTTCGTGTGACGGCCGTTCACCGCGGTGGCAGGAGTGAGGCCATGAACTGGACCGTGGAGGCGAAGGCGTCGCCCGGCCGGGCGTGGACGTCCTCACGGCCGTTCGCGGTCATGATCGCGCCGTGCAGCGCGTACTGGTGCGGATTCTGGCTGACCAGGGTCAGACGATTGCCGAAGAGGGAGACCACCTGGGCGATCCGGTCGATCCGCGACAGCCCGGTGAGGATGATCGGCATGTCCGCCGGCAGGTTCTCCGCCAGCCAGTACAGGCCGGGCAAAGCCCACGTGTCCCAGTTGGAGTTCTCCCTGACGGTCTGCAGGTTGACGGCGATCGCGGGCGGCGGAGCGTCCTCGATCCAGGAGGTGTAACGCTTCAGGTCCTCCAGCCGGAACCAGTAGATGTTCGGGACGGTCGGCACACCGGCGTCGGCCAGCTCCTGGGCGATCAGCAGGCATCGGCGCATGTTGAGCAGGTGCTCGGTCCGCGGCCAGTTGCCGTAGATCGAAAAGTTCGGGGCCAGCACCAGGTCCCAGCCTTGGGCGGCGATCTCCTCGATCAGGCCGTCACGCTTGCGGTACGTCCAGAGCGCCTCGACCAGCGGGTCCTCCCCGTAGCCGACGAGGACGGCCTTCTGCTCCCCGCGCAGAGCGAGGACCTCGCGGGCCTGCTTGCCGGCGAAACGGGGGTAGATCGAGTGCGTGTCGGGGGAGAACACGCGGCGGAGGCCAACCCCGTACGCGGGCCAGCGCAGGCTGGCGTCCAGCTGGGTGACGGCCGAGCCGTCGGTCATCGGGATGAAGGCCGGAAGCTCGGGCAGGGTGCCGTCGATGGTGATGTCGTCGAACGTGAGAGTTCCGCCCACATCGGCCATCCACTGGGCGATGTCCGTCCGCGATCCGCAGCGGATCGGGCAGCCGCCGCAGGCACCGGCGGGTGAACCCGCCTCAGTCGCGGCGCAGCCGCAGTACGAGCAGTCCGAGTTGGTGCCCGAGCAGAGCGGTTCGACGGTCGCCGGGCCGCCCCGTCCGTCCGGGCCGGCCCAGAACGCGCAGGCGCGGCAGTCGCATCCGCGGCCGGGCAGGGGCAGCGGCTGGCCGACTCGGGGCATCTGAAGGGAAACGGTGGTCATGCGGCGGTCTCGCTCTCTTGGGTCGTGGTGAGGTTGGCCGCGTCGGCCAGGTGCTGTTCGAGTTCGCGGAGGGCTAGGCGCAGCGACCCCCGGTCGTACCGGGCGACTTCACGTCCCGCGCGGACCTCGGCCAGCAGGCCGCGGAGTCCGTCGAGGGCGCTGCGGACCACCTGGGAGTCCGCAGCGGGAGCCGGTGGCGGAGCCGGTGGCGTGTCCTGTGCGGGGGGAGCGAGAACGGCGGCGACAGCTGGGCGCTCGACCTGGTCGGCGGGCCCCTGGGCGTCGTCCCCTCCGTCGGTCTCCGTGTCCGCGGGGTTGAGGGGCTCGGGGACGCGGGTGAGCGCGCGGCGGCGGCCTGCGTTTGCCCGCTCCAGACGGTCCTCCGCGGCCTCGATCACCTCGTCCGGCTCGAGCTCCGGTGCCGTCAGGCCGATGTCGACGGCACTGGGCAGCAGGTGCAGTCGGCTGCTGCCCTTCAGCGCCGCCCAGATATCGGCCGCCGCGCCCTCCCGCCCGCGGCGCAGCGCCGCGAACCTGATCCTGGTGTTGAGACGGACGGCCTCCTCGTCCATCTCCTCGGTCAGCTCCCGGGGCAGCTCCCGGAAGGCGCGAACGAGTTCGGTGGCCTTGCGCTCGGTGAGCTGGAGGCCGAGGCGGCCGAGGACCTCAGTCCAGGGAGCCGCGCAGCTCTGGTCCGTACCGCGGATCTTCTCCAACGCCTTGAAACGCTCGACGCTGTCGGTGATGGCGTAGACGTGGCCTGGGACGGGCTTGCCGGCCCGCAGCAGCTTGCCGACCAGCACGGCGCACCGCTGGTACATCAGGGCAGCGGCCTGCTCACCCGGCCGCAGAGGCTCCCGGGCGAAATTTTCCACAAATCTCCACATATGCCGCTCTTCGTCGCTGAGCGGGCCCGGGCACACGACGGCGGCCAGCGCCGCGAAGTGCGGGTTGTCCGGAAGGTTCTGAGCACCCCAGCGCATGGCCCGCAGGCGGCGCTCGCCGGTGACCAAGCGGATGGTCGGGGCGCGGCCGGCGACGGTGATCTCCTCTGCCAGGACGGGTTCGAGCATGCCCACGACCGACATCGACGAGATGAGGTCGGACAGCTCCTCCGGGGCGGTCACGTCGCCGGGCTTGCGCCCTTGGGGTTCGGTGAACGGACTGCCCGGTCCGCGCATCGGCAGCATCTCGAAGCGGCGCTGCCTCAGCTTGGTGCTGCGGTGCAGGATCTCGGTCAGCTGGATCATGCTGCCGCCCTCGGGCGGCGTGTCTTCCACCGTGGCGATGGTCATGAGCTGGTGTCCTTCGTGCGGTGGCGGCGCGGCCGTGTGGGCCGCGCCGGCTCACTGAGCGGTCTTGAGGTACAGGTCGGTCAGCGGAGGCCGCTGCTCGGGGGTGCCGCGCAGGAGCGGCGTGAAGATCGGCTCGAACGGGCCCCGCTCCTGCAAGAGCTGCAGGGTGGTCACGCCGATCGACAGCCGGCCGGCCAGACGCGAGAGCCGAGGATCCGCCCGGGTCAGGGTGTAGAGGTCTTCGGTCCGCGCGGCGAGCCGGGAGGCGAGCGTGGGCGAGGGCCTGCCGTCCAGGACCACGAGGAGCCGGGGGAAGACGGGGTAGGTGTACTGCCACGCCGGCCGGCTCGAAGCCGCCGACCGGCGGGCCCGGTCGGGGTGCTGCGGCACGTACTCGTGCATCCGGCCGTACGCCGCGATCTTGGCCGCCAGCCGGGCAGCGGTCATCGTGGCGCGGTCCAGCTCCAGGAACAGCGTCATCATCGCCCGCTGCCCCCGGCGCACATGCACGTAGCTGAGGACCGCATCGCTAATGACATGATCATCTTCGAAACGGCGCTGCCCATCCCGGATCCGGTGGGCGACCTCCGGTGTCCAGTCGAGGGGGCCGCACTCGTGCCCCAGCCGAGCCGCGTGCCGCGCGAAGGCGATGCCCGTCTCGTTGACCGCCAGGGTGTGCTGCTGCCGGGCACCAGCGACCGCCTCCGGCGTGATCCGGTAGGGCCGCGGGTGAAGCTCCCCGCCGTCCTCCACGGACTGCGCGCCCTCCTCGGTCAGGAACCACAGGTACGGCGGCTTGGTCGGGCGCCGCGTCTTGCGCTCCCCTTGCCCGGCCGCCTGGGGCTGGTGGCCGGCCCAGATGCGCTGGACCAGGCCGGCCGCCAGGAGGCCGCGGAGCTGACGGCGCAGGTAGGAGGCGCTCGCCGCCGGCAGCAGCAGCCGCTGCAGCTGATCGGTGGACATCACCCGGTGCTGGTACAGCACATGGAGTACCCGGGTGCCGATGGAGTGGAAGCTGGCGCGCTGCTCCGCGATCGGAGCGGGGGCTTCGCTGATCATGGTCATACGACCACCGACCCGCCGGCCGGGCCGCCGTCCTCGTCGTACGGCGGCTCTTCCTCGTCGTACGGCGGTTCCTCGTCGTGGGAGCCGCTGATCACAGTGCCCGGGTCCTTGCTGATCCGAACCCGCCCGCTCTCGGCCGCGTCCTCGGCCTGGGCAGGGGCGCCGTTGTCTGCGGCGCCCCCCTGATCGCGGGGCACGTCCTCGTCATCGTCCGGCTGCACCTCGATCGAGGTGAGGGCACGCATGATGCGGTTGTCGAGCCGACGGAGGTCGTCGAGGATGTCCCGGACCGGGCGCCGGCGCAGGTTCTGGTCGACGGACGCCGACAGCTTCGGCAGATCGTCGGGACGGTGGTAGTCCTCGTACAGCTCCTCGACGCTGGCGCCCCGTACCCGGAACGGGTCTGTGCGCCCGTCGCCCAGGGTCACCGACATCACGTAGTTGTACGGCCGCAGGGCGGTGATGGTGTCCGGATCGACCTTCTTGCCCCAGCGCCGGGTCACCAGCAGCGCCTCGTCGATGTCGCTGGCGGTCGTCGAGAGCACCGACAAGTTCTGCAGCAGCCCCTGCCTGGTCGTCGGGGTCAGACGCTGCGCCATCTGCGTCATCGCCAAGAGCTTGACCCGGAACTTCCTCAACTGCTCAGCAATCGCCGCCAACGTGCCCTTGCTCGCACCGTCGACCGCGGTGAGCTCGTCGATGAAGCAGTAGAAGTCCTTACGGTCCGCCACGGGTATGTCCCGGCGAGACAGGCCGGCCCGGAACAGGTCGTAGATCAGCAGGCACGAAACGATCCGGTCGGTGTCGCCCGTGCCCGACGGGCAGATGAAGACCACCTTGCCCTGGTCCATGGCGGTGCGGATGTCGTAGGTGGACAGCGACGAGCCGAGGAAGGCCTTCACGGCGTTGCTGCTGTCGAGGCGCTCGATGATGTTGGTGACGACCGGCGTCGCCTCGCCCGGGTACTTCTTGTAGGTCTTCTCCCAGAAGTCCCTCAGGTTCTTCGACAGGTAGGGGACGACCGCATCGCGCCACTCCTCGTCGGTGAGGATCGTGCGGATCTGGAAAATCGTCGGAGCGAGTTCGGGCTTTCCGGCCTTCGCGAGCAGCAGAGACAGCTCCACGAGCGACTCGACCGAGCGGGTGAGGATCGTCTTGGCGCGGCCCGCCGAGTCACTCCAGTTCAACGCGCTGGAGAAACCAGTGACTACGTACTGGACGATGTCGGGGATGTCCTCCTCTTTGCGGTTCTGCATCGACAGCGGGTTCCAGGACGCGACCATGGCGTTCATGTCGGGCGAGGTCAGGTCGATCTCCCAGATCCGCGGCGCGAGCTCACGGTGCGCGAGGTACGGGCGAGCCCTCTGCCAGCCGTCCCCATGCGGATCCAGAAACAGGATGCCGTGCCCGTTGTGGGCCAACGCGATCGCCTGGACCAGTGACATCTCCGTCTTGCCGTAGCCAGCCTTGCCGAGGAACAGAGCGAAGAGCAGGTAGCGCAGCGGGATGCCGGCCAGGCGCTCTCCGCCGCCGGGCCGGGAGACCCAGCCGAGCGGAAGCAGGTCGGGCTGGCCGGTCCACGAGGGCAGCCCCGGGTGAGGCGGCGGGACCACACCGCCGGAGCGCATCACGTTCGCCGCGGAATTGTGCTTGGTCGGGGGCTTCAGCAGCCCGGCGATCTCCTCACCGGTCACCCACCCGCGTCGGCGCGGGGCGAAGAGCCCCGTCTCAAAGCGCCGGTCGAAGTGCTGACGGTAGAAAACCGAGTCGGCGCGCAGCCGGGTGAGGCCGAGGTTCAGCCCGACAGGCCGCAGGTAGTTGTCGCCCGCCCAGCCCTCCAAGGCCGCGAGGAGCTGGTCCAGCAGAAGACGCGGTCGGTGCGGGTCGGTGGAGCAGGTGCGCAGGAGCAGCTGAAGGTCGAAGACCGGGTTGACGCCCGGGTGGAACTTCCCCATCGCGGCCTTCATGTCGGTCGTGTTGAGCATGCGCTGCGCCTGGGGGCGGTTGCCCGCGGAAGGACGCTGCGCCTGGGCGCCGCGCATCTCGGCGGCGATCTCCGAGCCGATCGAGGACAGCCGGTCGAGGCTGAAGCCGGAGCCGCCCCCACCCTGGCGCGGCATCCCGGGGATGGCGGGCATACCGTTCGTCGAGCGCCGGGCGGCGGCCAGCAGCCGGCTGCGCCGGCGGGCGACCTTGCCCGCGGCGACGGGGACCAGGTCCAGGACGAGGTCGGCTCGCTCCTGGAGGGAGGCACGGACATCGGCGACCGCGGCAGCCAGGGCCTCGAGCGGGTCGGGCTTCAGCGGGACGTCCCGCAGGGCCAGGTGGTCCGGCAGCGCCAGGGCCAGTTCGGCGCGCGCGACATAGAGTCGGCGCTCGGCGGCCGGCGGGGTGTTCTTGGACAGGCTCACGGCCGCGTCGGAGTCGGACGGCTTGCTCATGATCGTTTTCCTTCGTACGGGCGGTCAGGCGGCGGCGACGGTCGAGGTGCCGGTGCTGTCGTTGTGGACGCCGAGCTGGATCTTCGGGCGCTCGGGCTTGCTCTCCTGGCCGGTGACGGCGCGCAGCTCGCACTGGGCGTAGCCCTGGTGGCGCAGCACGGTCGTGGCGCGGGCGGGCCCCTCGACGCGCAGGGTCAGCGGGCCGCCGACGGACATCAGCCGCACCCGCATCGCGGTGCCGCGGGCCGGCAATGCCCAGCGGGAGGTGCTGCGCTGGGCCTGCGCGATCTGCTTCGCGAAGCGCAGGACGTCCTCGAGCGCCGGGTCGAAGCCGTTGGTGGGGAGCACCTCGAACGCGGTGCGGTTGCCCAGGGTGGAGCGGCTCATCAGCCGCTGCACCGAGCTGATGGCGACGGCTATGACGAGGGCGCAGATGGCGACCCACCACAGGTTGTTCATGGCCCAGTCCTGGGCCTGCTGGGCGAGTTCGGGGAGGTCACCGACGCCGGAGATGAGCTCGTCGATCACGTCGTTGGTCGTCATCGGCGCTCGGCTTGGCTGCTCGGCGGGGCGGTGTTCGGGTACTCGGGCATGGGACGGCTCCACGTGGCATCGGTCGGAGTTCGGCGGATGCACATAGAGGTGTTGAAGAGCCCCGGGGTGTGACAGCCCGCGGAAAGAAGTTCTGCGCTGCGCGGTGGGACAGCAGAGGAGCCGGGGTCCGCCTGTGCGGACCCCGGCTCCAGCGGAGGACTCAGCCGATGTGCCGCATCGCGATGATCTGCGGGGTCCAGTCGCTGAGCGGCTTGATCCGAACCGGCAACCCGGTCTTCGGAGCCTCAATCACCTCCGGCTCCCCCTTCGCGTTGAGCCCTATGTACATGCCGACGTGCTCGGGACCCGAGGGGCCGGGCCGGCTGAACAGAAGATCGCCGGGCCGGAGCTGGCTGACGCTCGCGACGGGCGACCCCTGACGAACCTGGTCGTAGGTGACTCGGGGAAGGTTCACGCCCGCGCTGCCCCAGGCGAACTGCATAAGAGAGGAGCAGTCACAGCCGTTGCTACGGCCGTGGTCGAAGGGCGGCTTACAGTTCCCGCCCCACTGGTACATCGTGTCGAGCGCGGTCTTGGCGGTGGCGATCGCCTGCGCGGCGCCGCCCGATCCCTGGGGCAAGGGAACGTTCCCGCCGCTGTCGAGGGCGGCCCACTTCCCGGCCAGGTCCCGGATCGCCTTGACGTAGTTGCGGGTCTCGGTGATCGGCGGGATGCCGCCGGCCTTCTGCACGGCGTAGGCGCCGGCGTTGTAGGCGGCGAGCATGTTGTCGGTCTTGTCACCGGCGACGTCCTTCACCTGGTCGGCGAGGTAGCAGTCGTAGGCGATCGCCGCAGGGATGGCGTCCTGGGGGTTCCAGACGTCCTTGACGCCGTCGCCGTTGCCGTCGACGCCGTGCTCGGCCCAGGTGGTGGGGATGAACTGCGCGATGCCGTCGGCGATCGGCTTCTTGACCTTCTCGCCCGTCTTGGGGTCCTCCACCCATTCGAAGGACTGGGCGGTCGGGTCGAAGCTGCTCTCGCTGTAGATCTGCGCGGCGATCAAGGACGCGGTCACCTCGGCGCACCCGTACTTCCCGATGTTGTTGAGGATGAGCGCCCTGTACTCGGCGGGCACGGGTGCGTTGTCCGCGATGCCGCCTCCGAAGCCGGCGTTCTCCATCCCGCCGCTGGTGTTGTCGCTTCCCATGGCCATCGCGACCGCGACGACCGCGGCGATGACGATGGTGATCAGGAGGGCGCCCAGGCTGGTCAGGGCGAACATGACCTTCTTCATCTGCGCCGCCTGCTCACGCGTCGGGCAGCGCGGTGACCAGCCAGGTGCCGGCCTGGTTGCGCTGGAGCTTGAGGGCGACCTGTTCGTCCGTGCCGGTCGGCTTGCCGGCCGCAGGGGTGATGGTCAGCCGGTACCACACCCGCACCCAGGCCGTGTCGGCCGTCGGAGCGGGGGCTCCGTCGGGAACGGCGACGCGGGAGATCTCCGCTGCGACGAGCGACTGGGCCTGGGTCCACTGCTGCCACTGGCGTGCGCTGCCGGCGGAGGTGGTGGTCAGCTGCTCGGCCAAGTCCTTGCTGACGTAGGCGCCGGCGCGGCGGGCGGCGTCGTCGTAGGAGCGGTCCTTCCCCGACCGGGCGTCGTGCCCGGTCCAGGCGAGGACGAACCGGCGGGAGGCGGTGGCGACGTCTTCCGGGACCGGAGCGACGCTCGGGGCATCGTCGCCGGCCGGCGACGGGGAGGGGCTGGCGCTGGAGGAAGGCGTCGCCGCCGGGCGGCTTGGGGCGCTGCCCGAAGGCTCGGTGCTGCTCTCCGCCCGGGTCCCGGCCGCCGTCGGTGCCGAGGCCGACCTCGGAGCGGACGACGGTCCGTGGGTCAGCAGCGCGATGCCGACGCAGGCGAGAAGGGCTGACGCCGCGAGCAGGGCCACAGTGCCCGCGGTGCGGGGGCGTCGCTGGCGATCGGTGTGCGGCATGGGGGTACCCCGTCTGGTGGTTCGAAGTGGTCGCGCGACGACGGCGCGAGAAGGGAGCGGGGCTGGTGGGGCCCGCGGGGCGGGCCCCACCAGCGGGATCAGGAGTTCGGCGGTCCGGCAGGCCGGGTGGCGCGGCGCATGCGGCGCGGTGGTCCTGAGCTGGAGCTCGAAGCGGCCCGCGTGCTGCCGGTGCCCGGGTCGGACGCCTTGGGCGCCGCCGCCTTCGGCGGGTTGGGCAGGGCCGGAACCGAAGCCGGGCCGCCTGCGGGCTGGCCCTTCGGCGGCGCCGCCGGCGTGCTCTTCGAAGCAGCCTTGGGCGCGGCCTTCGGCGCGGATGAGCCCGGGCGCGGGGCCGTTCCGGGAACGCGGGGAGCGGTGGCCGCGACCCTCGTCCCCATCGGCGTGGACGGCTTGGGCGGTGCCGTGGGCTGCGCCATCCCGAGTTGGATGTTCGCGCCGTGGCGTCCCACGAACCGGCTGGCCGTCGCGACGTTTCGCACGTACTCGTCCTTGAACGCCTTGGCCTCGCCGAACTTCTTGTCCACCCGGGTGGACGTGCGGTTCATGGCTGCGGTGAGCTGGCCCTTGACCTGGTCCTTGCGGGCATTCGCGGCCGCCGTTCCCCGCTTGGCCGCGGCAACTCCCCGCGGAATCCCGACCGGTGCGCCGACGGTGGCCAGGGCGGTGAACTTGGTGGCCTTCCACCCGTACTTGCCGGCCGCGGCCGCCACCTTGCCGGTGGCCATGGTGGCCCGGCCGCCCCTGGTCTGGGACATCTTGTTCGCGGCGGTCGTGGCCAGGCGCTTCTTCAAGGTCTGCTTCGCCACGTTCTGTGCGGCGATCTTCGCCGCCGTCGCGGTGCCGCCGGTGCCGACCGCGGTCGCGACGTTGGTGGCCAGCCTCGCGGCCGCGCGTACCCGCCCGCCCTTCTTCCCGGCCTGCGGCGGCCCGGTCCACAGCTGCTTGGCGGTGCGGCCGACCTTGCTGAGCGGCTGGGTGACCTTCCGCGCTTCACCGCGGGCCTCACCCCAGACCTGCTTCAGGCCGGGGGCGGTCTCGGCGTACCGGCCAGGGGTGTTGAAGACGCTCTGGCGCGAGCCGCCGACGCGCGCGTTGGCCAGGCGCCGGTTGAGGTTGACGCTGATCTGCCGGGCGGTCTCCTTGATCTTCTTGTGCCCGGCCAGCCCGGCGATCGCGGTGATGTCGATGGCGATGAACTTGACCGCCAGGACGCTGCCGGTGTCGGCGCGGACGAGCGCGATGATGATCAGGATGAAGATCGCCAAGAAGAGGATCGACAGGACCACGGCCAGTACGGCCTTGGTGATCGCCGACACCCAGCGCCACAGGACGGCGCGCCCGCCGCCGGGCAGGATGCCGGCGCACAGCGCCCAGTGGCCGCGGATGCCTTCGAAGGCGATCCAGCCCTGCGCGGTCAGGAAGCCGCCGGTGACCAGGACCACCAGGACCGAGACGATGATCGCGGCCAGGGCGACGAACGCGGCGCTGAAGGTGAGGTCGGCGGACGCCTTCTTCGCCTGGATCTTCGTGTTCTGGCCCTGGCACGCCTTGGTGAACTGGTCGCCGGCGTTGAGGAGCTGGTCGCTGTAGGACGCGCCGCCGGGGTTCGCCCGGGTGGCCTCCCAGAAGTTGAGGCCCTTCTGCTGCCAGTTGTACTCAACGAGCTTGGCCTTGGCGAACGCCTCGGCGCACTTCCCGTCGAAGACCTGCCCGTAGAGCATCAGCTGGGTCGGCTTGACGATGAAGGCATCGACGAGGGCGTCGGTGATCGGCTTGCTGACGGTGGCGGTCTGGGCCTGAGTACGGCTGGGGTCCTCGGACAGCACCAGGCTGGAGATCTGCAGGGACAGGTCCTTCGCCTTGCCCAGCAGGCCTTCCTGGGACAGCAGCATCGTCGACCCGCCGGGGCTGGGCTGGTCCTGGGTCCCGAGCAGCACCTGGGCCGGCGAGAGCAGCACCGTGGTGGCGATCGCGGCCACGACCAGGGACATCCCTGCCTCGGCGAAGCCTCGCGACTTCTGCTTGAACATGATGTGCCAGCCCGCGTAGACGCCCGCGAACGTCAGGAACAGCCCCGGCAGGCCCAACCTGTTGATCACCTGGTCGCGGATCGTCGTGGCGATGTGGTCGACCGGGCCGACGAGGATCTTGGCCAGGCCGAAATCCAACGCCCACTTGATCAACCAGCAGGCGAAGCCGATGAACCACTTCGCGACGCCGAAGAACAACTGCGCCAGGATGTTCCAGATCTTCAGGTCGATGTCGGTCCAGCCCCCGGTGTCCGCGCTGACGGTGTAGGCGGAGATCGGGACGCCGTACTGGTCCTTGACGTTGAAGGGCTGAAGGAGGCCGTCGGAGCCGTCCGCCGGTGGCGTGCTCAGGTCGTCGACGGGCTTGCCGTCCGGCGGCGCCGGGGTCAGGCCCGGCCGCGGCTCGGTGATCGGGTTCGTCGGCGTCGGGCTGGGCGTCGGCGTCGGCTTGGCCGTCGGCGTGGAGCCCGGAGCGGAGGGGGCCGGGCCCGGCGACGGCGTCGGGACCGGGTCGGCCCATGCCAGGGCGGCGAACAGCGCGAGGAAGACGGCGATCGGAATCGCGAGGAGCCAGACCCGGCGACGGCCGGTCTGCGGGCGCGGGCGGCGCACGGTTGCGCGGCGGGCGCTCATGCAAAGCTCTTCTCAAGCACCGGGACCGCGTCCAGCTCTTCGACGTCGGCGTCCTTGCCGCCAGGGGTGGTGTGGATCGCGTCGGCCGCGCGCTCATCCGCCGGGATCAGGACCTTCATGCCGCCGATCCGCTTGCGCAGGTCGCGGTACAGGCACTCGCCGGCCCGCAGCAGCCTCTCGGTGTCGGAGACGTTGATCGGGCTCAGGTTCTCCGTGATGACCTTGAGCATCTGCGGGTCGGCCGGGTCGAGGTCCAGGAACTCGAGGCAGCGGCCCGCCAGGGTCTTGCCGCGGTGGCGGAAGACGAAGATGTGGGACAGCAGCGACCTGATCTTGTCGCCGATCTCGTTCCGCGGCCCGATGTCGTACGGGTCGTGGCTGCCGGCGAAGACGCCCGCGAAGTGTTTGCGGCCGTCCGCGATGATTTCCAAGAGGAGGTTGGAGCCCTCCGCGCTCGAGGTCAGCCACCAGCACTCGTCCAGGAAGACACCCGTGAACTCGGCCGGGTTGGAGAAGGCGATCTCCCTGCAGAGCGCGGTGATGAGGTACATCAGGCGCCAGCCGAAGAGCTTTTCGATCTCCAGGCTGCCGAGCCGGTGCTCGGCGAGCTCCTCCTTCGTCGGCAGGCCGATGCGGTCGACCGCGAACACGATGCTGTCGGCGTTGGTGATCTGGACGACCGGCAGCGTCGGGTCGAATATCACCTTGCCCAGGTCCTTCTTGGCCAGCGCGCGCAGGGTGCGCACCAGCTCCGAGGCGGAGGCGCGCACCGCGGCGTCATTGGGCTCGTCCGGGTCGGGGGTCTTGGCGCGCCGGGCCAGCGTCTCGACCAGGGCGTTCATGCTCGGGTTCGGGGCGAGGCGGGTCGCCTCGATGGCCTCGGCCAAGGTGACGCCTTCGACGCTCATGGAGCCGATGCCCAGCAGCGGGGTCAGGAAGGACTCGCAGTACCGCGCTGCCCGCGGTCCGCGGAAGACCCGCAGGGGGTCGAGGGATATGCCGGCCGTCTCGTCGACCCGGATGATCTGAGTGGTGCCCGGGCACGCGGCGGCGAACCGGCTCCATTCCTGCTGTGGGGTCCGGTCGATCACCAGCGCCCGGCCCCGGCTCCCCGCGGTCCCCTCACGATGGCCGGTGGCCAGGATCGAGTGCATGGCGGACTTCATGGCCACGCTCTTGCCGGAGCCGAGTTCGCCGACGAACGCCGCGGAGGCGCTCGCGTTGACCCGGGGGCCGTGGCTGAAGTCGACCAAGACCGGCCGCACGCCGCCGCCGTTGAGCTGCAGGCCGTACAGGCTGCCGGTGTCGTCGCCGAGTGCCGCACCGCAGAACGGGAGCGCCATCGCGAAGTCCCTGGCGAGGAGGTACTGGGTGTAGTCCATGACGGGCTTGGGCGTAGGGACGCCGGGGAGCATCGCGTGGAAGAGCGCGGCCTGGTCGCCGACCGGCCGCACCAGCGTGTAGTCGTTGCCGCCGAAGTGGGCCGCCAGGCTGCTCGCCTTCTCGTTGGCCTCGTCCGCGTCGGCGCCCCACACGCACGTCATGACGGTTGCCCGGATCTCGACCTCGGTCGAGGAGGAGGTCAGGCGGTCGCGGTACTCGTCCAGCTGGAACGAGGCCTTGTCCAGGGAGGCCGGCACGCCCGCCGTCTCGCCCTCGTACTCGCCTCGCTGGTGGGCGAGCTCGCGCTGCTGCCGGCGCGAGCGCGGCTCGGCCTTGGAGCCGGCCTCGATGTGCAGGCGGACCGCCCAGTCGACCGGAAATCCGAAGTCGTCGAGCGCGCTGAGGTATTCGGAGCCCGGGAAGACGAAGCTCTCCGGCATCTCGGACAGGACGCAGAAAGCCTGGTACGAGTCGCCGTGCTCGGTCGACGACTTCAGGTAGCGGCGGCGGAACGGGTTGACCGGCGCCTTGGACCCGTTGTCGCTGCGGGCCCCCTCGTCCAGGATCACCTGGGTGTGGGCGGTGACCGTGTGGCCGCGGCCGCGCAGGGAGCGGGCGGCGCCCTCTTCGGGCAGGAGCGGCTCGCTGACGCCGCGACGGGCGCTGTGTCCGTATATCCAGAGGATCTCGGCCTCGGTGGCCGGCCTCATCTTGATCCCGGTCGGCCAGGAGGCGGCCATCCGCCGGGCATCGGCGAATCGTTTCTCCTCCTCGGTGACGCTCACCGGCGGCACCGGCATGCCGAGCGTGGAGAGCAGCTCCCCCTGGGCGGAGGCGAACACGGCCTTCGCCGACTCCTTGAAGTCGGCGGCCGGCAGCGGAACCGCGATGAAGTCCACCCGGCCCGTCAGCTCCCAGTCCTCCAGCTGGTCGAGGACCTTCAGCGACAGGTCGATGTACTCGGGCGACTTGTCGAGGTCCACCCCGGAGGTCATGCGCGTGACCACCGACGCCGCGTCCACCTGCGGGCACAGCGACAGCAGCAGGACCTCGCCGCGCAGCGACTTGAAGAGCGCTTCGAGGGCGTCCAGCCGCTCCCTCTTCGTGGCCCGCGAGGCGTGGGTGTAGTTCTCGGAGTCCACCTTCCACACGCCCCACACGGCGGCGTTCTTGGTCCAGAGGAGGTGGCCGCTGATGTGCCGGACGGGGAGGCGCATGAGATTCCTGCTTTCGGTGCGAAGTACGAGGGGGTGCCGCGCCGGTCGGCTCCGGAGGCCGGGCCGGCGCGGCGAGTGGTGAAGAGGTCAGGGAGCCGGGACGGTGCCGGCCGGGGCCTCGTAGGGAGCGGTGATCCGGTTCAGGGCGGCGCGGACGCGCGCGGCGTTGCCCGTGATCCAGGAGGCGAAGACCTCCTCGCTCACCTGGCCGCGGCAGGCTCGGGCCTCCTCCGCAGGGCTGCCGGCCCGCGCGGCGGCCGCTTCGAGGTGCGCCATCGCGGCGACCAGATCAGTGATCAACGGCGTCTCGATGAGGGCGACCCTGCGCACGTGCTCGCAGGAGGCGGCCGGGACGAGGGAGGCCGGGGAGATGGTGTTCATACGGGTAGTCCTTCGGAAGTAGGGGTCATCGCTCGTCGAGCGAGGCGAGCAGTGCCTGCAGGCCGGACCTGGCCGGCGGGCGGGTCCGGGGCGCCGGCGAGGCTGCGACCGGAGCGGGCTGTGCGGCGGGTGCCGGCCGGGGTGCCGGCTTCCGGGCCGGGGGGACGGCCGCCGGGACTGGCTTGGCCTGAGCGGACCGAGGGGGAGTGCGCACGTGGACGGTGCAGGTGACGCCAGCCAGCCGCGGCCGGCTCCGGTGCTGGGGCGAGCCCGCCAGCCGGCCGTCGGCCGGGGTCGACGCGTAGACCAGGAGGCTGCGCAGCGCCCGGGCGGGATCGCGTCCGTCCAGGCGGGCGTATCGCAGGACCCAGGCCATGCCCCAGGGCAGGATGACCATCGCCAGGACGTTCATGACGCCGAAGTGGGCCCACAGCTGCCGGGTGATGATCAGGAGCAGGAAGGTGGCGACCATCGTCACGATCTGCGTGATCGTGTACGGGCCGCCGGGGAGCCGACCGGCGCCCGGGAGCTTCCCGATCACCAACGGATGCTTGCGCGCCCGGGTGTAGGAGTGCCCGATCAGCTGCTCCTCGTCGGCGCTCACAGCACGGGCCCGTCGCCGACGGCGGCCGGCTTGGTCACCGGCGGGACCACGAGGTGGATGGCCTTGGTGCCGGTGTCGTTGATCTCGGAGCCGACCTTGCCCTGGAGGCTGGGCATGTTGGCGATGCCCCACAGGACAAGGGCGCCGAGCAGAAACGCGACGGCAGTGGCGACCCAGCTCTTAGTGCGCCAGTAGGCGCCGATGATGGCGACGACGACCAGGACGCCGGCGACCAGCTTGACCAGGGTGCCTATCTGGTTGGTCTTGGTCGTGGCCCAGGTGAGGATGTCGCCGGCCAGCAGGACGGTGTTCGGGTCGGTGGTGGTGTGCATCGTTCTTCTCTCTGGATCACAGGGTTAGGAGCTCGACGGCGACGGCGACGGGGAGGAGCTGGCCCCCGTGTCGTCCGTGCCGCCGGAGTTGGGGGAGGGGGAGGCCAGCTCTGGTGCGCCTCCGCGCTGGAGCACCGGGGCGGACCCGAGGGAGGCGACCTCCCAGCGGCCGCCGCGCGAGCGCAGCGTCAGCGCGTAGGTCAGCGGGTACGTCGCGCCGGAGGCGTCCTTGGCGGTGACCGTGGCCAGGGCCTGGCGGACGGCGCCGTCGGTGGGGACCGTCGTGTTGCTGGCGTTACCCGAGTCGTCGGCGACATCGGTGATCTCGACGCCGGCGTACGGCGCCGGGGCGATGGCCCGCAGGGTGACACCGGGAGAGGTGTACCGGTCGAGCTCGCCCTTGCCGGCGAGGTACGCGCTGAGGAACCCGGCGATCGTCTGCGTCGCGGGGTCGGCCGGGTTGCTGCCGCGGTCGGTTCCGTAGCCGAGCCCGCTGGGCTTCAGCGCGCCCGGTGCGGCGACCTGTGCCGGCAGGGCCGTCGCCGCGTAGCCCGCCGCCCCGTCCTCGGACTTCTTGCTCCCGCCCGCGGACAGGGGACCCAGCACCTGGACGGGGACCTGGAAGTACTGCAGGCCGGAGTCGGTCCAGGCGCCCTTGGAGTCCTTCTGCGCCACCCGGGCCGCGACGGTCACCGTCCAGTACCCCGGCTGCACCTCACGGCTGGCCACCGCCACGGTGCGTGTGGTGCTGCGGGTCCCCGGCTGGCTGGTCAGCGTGATCGACCCGGCGAAGTAGGGGCTGAGCGAGTTCTCGGTGCCCTGCCCGGCCTCGATGTAGGCCGCCACGTACAGCTGCGCGAATCCGCTGGGCCCGGTGTCGGCGACCGACTGCGCGGCCGGTGCCGCGGCGGGCGCGCTCTGGGCCGGAGCGGAGGTGCCGAGCAGTGATGCGACCCCCAGCAGCGGGCCGGAGGCGATCAGGACCCAGGCCCCGATGCGGGCGAGCCGTGCGGCGCCGGACAGGCTGACGGTGC
Organism: Streptomyces sp. A 4/2; assembly: GCF_940670765.1. Taxonomy (GTDB): domain Bacteria; phylum Actinomycetota; class Actinomycetes; order Streptomycetales; family Streptomycetaceae; genus Streptomyces. The sequence continues at coordinate 14,819 of NZ_CALNVW010000046.1, read as the reverse complement.
TGGTCTGCCAGCCGGTCTCGTCCTCGCTGTCGACGAGGTCCGGCTCCGGCTGCGCTGCAGGGACGTCGTCCCACGTCTCGTCCTCGGCCGCCGGCCGACGGCGGCGGAGCTTCACGACGCCCTCCGCTCGGCCTGGGCCGTGATGACGGCACGGATCCGCTCGCGCAGCTCATCGGGGGTGCGCTGGAGCATCGACTCCCAGGACTGCAGGGCGGGCTCGGAGTCGCGCTCCATGAAGCGGCGCAGGGCCTGGTGCACCCCGCGGTCGAGTGGGGCAAGGACGAGCGCGGTGCCCAGCTCGGTCAGCTGGCGACGGGCTCGGGCGACGCGGGTCTCGTCCTCGTCGAGGAGAGAGTCGGAGGGTCCGTGCGGGCCGGCGAGGGAAGTGGACACAGTGGTACTCCCGGTCTCGGTGGAGGGGGCGGAAAGAGGTCGTGGATGCGGATCGCCACTAGAGGTGCCGATCGGGGCCGCGGTGTGACGGTTGGCGGCCGGGAACTTCAGACGGTGGCGAGGTAGCCGTTCTTCAGATCGGCGTCGCGCAGCGGGCGGACCGCTCGGCTGGCGCGCTGGCGGAGCCTGGCGCCCTCGGTCCCCATGGCGCGGGTGGTGCGGAACGCCTGGTCGGGGTCGAGCGAGGTGCTGAGGTAGTACTCCGTGATCCGCTGGGCGTCGGAGACCTTCAGCGCCTGGATGTCGACCGCCCACATGACCAAGGCCAGGAGCTCGGTACGGGCGTCGCCGTCGGTCAGCTCCGGCTCGTCCTGGCTGACGAGCTCAAGCTCGGCGGCGTGCGCCAGGAGGTCGGCGAGCTCGAACTGAAGGAGGGGGTCCGGCGCCTCGGTGCCGATCAGCGGCACCTGCGGGTCACCGGCCAGCGGCGCCAGCGACCGGGTGATCTTGCGGAGCTCGCGGCGGTCGTCGAAGTCGTCGGCCAGCGTGCTCTGGGCCAGCATCAGCGTGTCCATCGACAGGTTCGCGAAGATCGCCCGGGGACGGCGGGCCAGCGGGTAGGTGCGCACCACCTCGAACAGCGCGCTCAGGACCGTGCTGAAGATGACCTCCCAGTCGACCCCGGGCCGCAGCTGGGTCTTGGCCATCAAGATCGCCTTGGGCAGGAGGATGCGGACGGCGACCCGCCAGGCCACCTGCCCGTCGAAGTCGTCGGTGGTCGCCCGCCGCAGCAGCGCGGCCAGGGCCTGGTCGTGTCCGGCCCAGTCACCGCGGCGGAAGAGCTGGACCAGGCGCTCGACGACGTCCTGGGGGGTACGGACGCCGGCGAACTGGTCGTCCTCCTCCGCCCAGCAAGCGATCCGGTCGGCAGCGCGGGGGTCGCGGCTGAGGACCTCCCAGTCGCGGTTCATGCGCTGCAGGGCGCCGTACCCGGACCCGGGGAGAGCAGTGGCAGAGGCGGTGCGGTTCTTGGTGGCCACGTCCGTGCCCGTCCTTTCGCGTCATCTGGCTGATGTCGCTCACGCTCTTCGCACCCCCCTTGTCCGCGGCCTGATCGCCTTCCGCGGCCGGTGCGGTCCAGGGGAATCGCAGGCGCGGTCCGGCTGGACAAGGGGGTGCGCGGACAAGGGGGTGCGGTGCGGTGCGGTGCGCGGACAAGGGGTCCGCACCGCACCGCCGGCCCCGACCGCACCGCACCACCGGGGTGCGGTCCGCTGATGGGTGCGGTGCGGTGGTGGTGGTGCGGGAGGTGCGGTCGCCGTTCCGCACCACCGCGATCCAGGGCGTCGTCCTGGGTGCGGTGCGGTGGTGCGGTGGTGCGGTTGTGCGGTGCGGACGCTGTACCGCACCGGGTCCGGCACAAGACGGCCCGGGCTGGAGGAGCCGTGGTGGACGCGGAGGGTGACCGGAGGGAGAGATCTCTCCCCGGGCGAGGAGCTTCCGGCCCGGGCCGGCGCCTTCGCGGCTGCGGGCGCCGGGCGGGCCGGGCGGACGTCCGGACGGGCGGGAGCTGACCCTGTCCAGGAGAAACGTGGCTGGGGCTGACCAGGACAAGGGGGGCGGTCAGACGCTGGACAAGGGGGTCCGGGCACCTGCCGGGACCCGGACAAGGGGGTGCGGCCGACGGCGGTCAAGCTGGACAAGGGGTGCTGCCTGGAGCTGGACAAGGGGGTGACTAGTGAGCACCGCTCTCGGACAAGGGGGCTGGCGACTACGTTCCGCAGTCACCGATACCGAGCAGGGAGGGAGGTTCGCTCCCGCGCACGGGGCTGTCGACGGGCCCGGTTGCCCGCCGCACCACCGCACCACCGCACCGCACCACACGCGGTGCGGTCGGCCCGCTGGGGGGCACCGCACCGTCCGAACCGGCCTCGACCGCACCGCACCGCACCACCGCACCGCATCCCCTGGTGCGGAGGTGCGGTGCGGTCGAGCCGCAGGCACCCGACCGGCCGGCGCACCGCACCATCGGTCCGTGCCTCGGGCCCCGTGGTGCGGTGGTGCGGCCTTCGGCCGATCGGCGGTCCTGCGACGGCCGCGGGTGGTGCGGAGCACCCGCACCACCCGCACCACCGGCCGCACCGCCCCCAGCCGGGCCGTCCCGGTCCGGGGGTGGCTGGTCCGGATCAGGTCCGGGTGTGCGCGTCAGACCGCGGTGGCGATCTCCACGATCCGGTGGCGGACACAGACGTTGCGGGCCGGGAGCGCGGGGCGGTCGCACGCCGAACCGTCCGTACCGCCGACGCACGTCGCGGGTTCGACGGCCGGACGGGAGGAGCGCGCCGCGACCGGCGGCAGCCCGGACACCTCGCAGCGGCAGAGCTGGCAGGAGCTGTCGACCATGGCCTGACCGATCAGGAAGATCCGGGCACCGCACCCGGTGCACGCTCCGCGCGGCGGTCCGACGGGCTCAGGCCGAGGGGCCGGGACAGGGTGGCGGATGGCGTGGTCCAGGACGCAGTCCGTGCAGGCTCCGGCAGGCCCAGGCCGGGTGCCGTGCTCAGGACACAAGCCCTCCGCCAGGCGCTGATCGCGTTGACGCGCCGCGGCCCGGTCGGCGACGACTTCCGCACACACATCGCAGCGCTGCCCGTTCGACCACATGACGCCGCTCTCGCAGTCCTGGTGTCCGCAGCCCCAACGCGGAAGAGCCACGCCGAGCAGCCAGCGGCCCGGATCGCGGATCTCCGAGGCCATCGTCCGGGCCGCGCGGATGGTGAGGCGGTGGCTGATCCGCTCTGCGGCCATCCCCTCGCGCAGCTGTCGGCCGACCTCCCGGGCGATCTTCCGTGCGACGAACGCGCTGTCGACCCGCTCCAGCAGCCAGTGGACCGGCTCCAGCACCGCGTAGATCGCCGGGCTCAGCGTCAGCTGGGGGCCGCTGTACGTCCGCTGGTCCTCCGTCGATCGGCTAGTCCTCGGCTTGGGGATGACGGGCTGATTGTGTGCATCCGCGCGCAGCGCGAGAACCGCCGAAGTCCTGCCACGTGGCTTGGGGATCGGCGGGTTTTCCACAGGCGCTGCGCCCTCTACTACCTCAATCTCGCCTACGGCGGATGAGTCAAGCGCACCCGCGTCCTCCGGTCGGTCAGTCCTAAGTGTTTCCTCATTCGCGAGGGATCCCTCATCAGCCAGCGGACCCGAACCCTCACCAACCGGAGGACTGTCCGCCTCAGCGGGAAGGACGCCCGTGCGCCCCTGCCGGGCCTGTTCCGCGTCGCCGCCGGAGGCCGGATCGGCCGGGCTGGAGACCTCTTCTTCCCGCGGAGCAGCGGTAGGAGCGATGTCGTGAGCGGAGAACAGGTGGCGTCCGCGGGCTCCGGCGCGGCGCCGAACCGTCAGCCACCGTGCCGCCTCGAGCTCGTCGACCACCTGGCCGGCCGCCGTCACGGTCAGCTGCTGGCCGGCCTTCTTGCCGGAGTGGTGGAACAGGGAGCCGGCGAGCTCCCCCTCGGTCAGCGGGATCCCCACCGCCTGCGCGTACGCGATGATCGCGTACGCACGCAGCTGGCGGGGCGTGAGGTCCTCCGCGGCCGCCACCGGCACCCACACGAAGGTCTCCGTCCGCGACACGGGCCTGGTCCGGCGGAGCGCCGAGGTCCCTTGCCCGCCGCGCAGCGTGCGCCGCTGGGAGAGCAGCTCCACAACCTGGTCCGGAGCGGGCCGCGACAACTGCGCGAGTCCTCTCTCCACGGAGGCCTTCGAGAGGTGCAGGTACGCGGCGATCGTCGACGACCTCGCCTGGCAGCCCTCCTCGCGCATGCCGAGCGCCTTCACCTTCACGTACACCGCCAGCGCGATGTCCGCGTAAAAGGGCGAGGTGACCAGCCGCATCGGCACCTTCACCCGCTGCCGCCGGACGGGCGCGCCACAGTGCGCCGCGGCGGGTCCCGCTGCCGCCGCCGGAGCGGGGTGCTCGCCCGAGGCGAGCGGTGAATCAGAGCAAAGAGCGGTGGTGGGCACACTTCTCCTGGCGCAGCGGCACACGGCTCGCTGCGCTGGGTTTCGCAGCCCCCGCCGGTCGCAGAGGGGGCTGTTGTGTTGTCGATGTGGGCGTGGTCCTCGGCCTGTCAGAGGTGGGTGTCGGCCATAGAGGTGTGCGGGCCCGGTTCGGTGTGACGGGGAAGGCAGAAGAATTCGGCACCCCTTGTCCACAGCGGACCCCACCGCCTCCTCGGCGCCTCTCGGACCTGGCCGGAACCAGGGGCTGACCTGCAGGACAAGGGGGTGCGGCAGGGCCGGTCTCCCCTTGTCCGCCGTACGAGCCGGCGAGTCAGCCGAGAGCGGGACGAACCGTGTGCCGGAGACGGCGTCGTGGGAGGCCGCCGGCAGCCGGACAAGGGGTGCCGGCTGAGGCGAGAAGCCGTACCAGGGCGGGCATGTGCGTCCCGGTGACGGGCATGCGCGGGGAGCCGCAGCGCGCGGATCGAGTCACGCGGGCCGGGACAGTGGCCGGGATCAGACCCCGCTGGCGGGGCCTGAGCTGACAAAGGGCATGACGGTACTGCAAGATGTACTCCGTCCTCTCCGGGCCTGGCCCGGGGTACGACAAAGCCCCGCTTGGGGCGGCTGCTGGTGAGGCAGTGATCATCAGACCGCGAGGTCTGAACCTCGCTCAGGGGAGCGGCAAACTCCTGCTGAGCGGTGAAGGCCGGGTCGAGGAGCGGCAAACTCCGGGACCGGCGGAGAAGGGCGAGGAGCGGCCTGGCAAAAGGCGCCCGCCCGGCGAACTACGACATCCCGCCCCCCTCAACCGGGGCGGTGCGCCCATCGCGCGAGCCGCACAGCAGAACAGCCCGCCGTGGCGACGTCGAAGACGCCGCTCGATCAGCAGGCTGACTGAGTGCTTGCGCGTGGGTGCGGGTACGCTTCACCACGAGACACCGCCTTATCGGTTCTCGGTTCGATAAGCCCCCGCGACTTGCTCAAGGTCGCGGGGGCATCGTGCATTTTCGGGGCCGATGCTAGATCGACTGGATGTCACCTTATCCCCATACCTGTCGTATGTGGACAGCCGATTGATGGTCGCCGCACATGGCGCGCACACACCAAAAACCTGTCATGGTTCGGGCATTTCAGGCGGAGTCCCGACTGATCGCGACAGATGCACGCGATCGGCGCGAACCACCGTCAGCTCGCAGAAGACAGGTTCGCCCTCGTGGAAGCCGGTCCGCTGGATGAAGTGCACGGGAGCGGGGCCGGACTTCAGAACGCGAGCCTCGTCGGCAGTTGCGCCCCTGGTCGACCAGCAACTGCGGACGCCGTCCTGCCCCATCCCGTGCTCCGCGAGCAGGCGCTCCTCGTCGATGGCCTCCGGTTCCAGGAGCCGGCGGGCCACGTCGGCCACCGACCGCGGGGTGAAGAACTCCCGAAGCGCCCAGGGCGCCCCCCCGTGGCGGTGCACGGTGCTGCGCACCGTCACCGTCATCCCGTCCGGGCCCTGGAGGAGGTGGGCGACCGCGCCCGGTGCTTGGCGAACTTCCGCGCGCAGCTCCTCGCCGTGGCCGAGCTGTTCCTCGCCGGCGGGCAGAAGCTGCCCGCCCTGCGTCCAGACGACCTCGAACGCCGAAGGGGTGCCGACCACCCGGTAGCCGCGCTTGGGGAGTGACTCCACCAGCCCGTCCTCGACCAGCGTCGCGATGCCGGCCATGAGCGTGTTCCGGACCACGCCGAACCGTGGGGCGAGCACGCGGCTGGACGGCAGGAAGCTGCCTGGGGCGAACTCGCCGGCCGCGATTGCGCGGCGCAGTTCGGCAGTGACCTTGTCCTGCTGGCTCGGCTGCGACATGAGGCACATCTTGCCGTACCGGCGCGGGCGGCCCCGGGCCCTGGTCCGCTTCATCGGGCATCCCCCTTGACGTGGTCGATCTTCAGGTGCACCATTATCACACATCTGGCTCAACTGGAACGAGCCAGATGAGCCAGATGTGCCTATGAGTGATGGAGCCCGCCATGAACGCCCGAATCCGAACCGCCGTTGCCGCCGCCCTCACCGCAGTGCTGGCCCTCGGCGCCACCGGCTGCGCCCTGAACGGAAGCAAGGCCGACCAGCCCTTCATGGACGCACCGAAGGGCGCGATCAACAAGCAGCCGATGGACATCGTCGTGATGAGCGACGGCTTCTCCAACGTCGGCGCGAAGTGCGACGGGCCGAACCGCGTGTACGTGATCTTCCACGGCAACGACAAGTACGGCTCCGTCGCCGTCGCCCCGAACGACCCGCGCTGCACCACGCGCTGACCTCAGGCCGTGCCCAAGCACGGCGCGGGCCGGGGCGGCCACCGACACCGCCGACCGACCCGACCGACCCGCGCGCTCCACGCAAGCGGCCTCCGGGGCTGGACCCCCGGAGGCCGTGCGGAGCGCGCCGCCCCCCGCTTCACAGGAGACGACAATCCATGAACAGCATCATGATGGCAGGCCAGCCGGCCCCTGCCGAGACGCGATCGACCGCCAACGGCACCGACGAGGCGGACATCGCCCTCTACCTCGCCCAGGCGGACCCGATCGACGTCCTCGCCGCCGACGGATACCTCACCGGCCGCGACGGCAACCTCATCGCCCGAGAGCTGCGCCGGCCGCAGCTGCGCAAGGCCCTGGAACACTCCGTCTGCCACACGGTGGCTCCCGATCCCGACCACTTCTACCAGGGCGACGAAGAGCCCGACGCCACCTGGCGCCGCCGCAGGGCCGCCACCATCCGCGACCACTGCTCGGTCTGCCCCGTCCGCGCCGTATGCGCCGAGCTCGCCCTCCGGGACGACGACCCGCACGGCGTCCGCGGCGGCCTGTCCCAGCAGAAGCTCGCCGTCCGCCTCAAGACCGAGCAAGCGCGACTGGCGAGCGCCCGCGCCGAGGACACACGATCCGCCCTCGCCCAGACCGACCGGATCCAGGCCGGCGCCGATGTCCAGCGCATCGCCCAGCAGTACACCGGCACCTCCGTCCCGGCCACCAGACGAGCCGAGAACACGGCCGCGATCCTCGCTGCGGTCCAGCACCGCGACAACCTCCGCCGCACCCACCGGGTCGCGGCCGGCTGGACGGAGGCGGCGTGATCCACCACCTGGACCCCCGCACTGCCGTGACGTCCTCGACCCCCTACCGCGCCGGCGTGACCACCCAGCAGCCGACCGGCCGGCCGTGCCGCGGAGGTGACCGATGATCCGCTTCATCCGCGCGAGCACCCTCGCCGGCCTGCTCCGGACGGCGGCGACCGCGCGCCACGAGGCCCGAACCGCCCGCCGCGAGCTGACCGAACTGCGCAGCCGCCACCGCCGCCTGATCAGCCACCTCGCCCGGCGCGAACCCGCCCAGATCCTGGTCGTGCCGGTCCCCGCCACGGCCGGCACCGACCAGATCGGCCCGCTGACACTCCTGCTGCTCGCGCTGTGGCACCAGGCCGCCCTCGAGCGCGAGGCGTTTCGCACCTGGGTCACCGAGGAGCCCGCCCTCGTCACTACCGCAGAGCTGCAGGCACGCGCCGCCGAGGCCGCCAGCGAGGCCGCCCGGAGGGACAGCCCGTGACCTTCGACCAGCTCCCGGGAACGACGCTCCCCATCACTGAGCTGCTCACCTCCTGGCAGTTCGTCGCCGGCGCGGTCGTTCTCACCCTCGGCCCGGCGCTCGCCCTGCGCCGACGCAGGGCCGTCCACGCCGCCCTCGACGACAAGCAGCGCTCCGCTGCCGCCGACCTGAACGGACGCCGTCTCGAAGACCGCCTGACCATGGTCATCGCCGCTGCGGCAGCGGCCCTGTCGGCGACCGGGCTCCGCCGTGTGGGCCGTCACCAGATGGGCCTGAGCGACCCGTTCGACCTTTTGCCCTTCGTCGCCCTCGACGTCGCCGCGATGGTCTGCGGCAGGCGCGCGCGCCGCCGCGCCCGAGCGGGCGAAGGACCAGGGCTGTCCGGTGTCCTCTTCTGGGTACTGGCCGGCACCAGCTCCCTGTTCTCCGCGGCCGAAGCCGCCTCGCTGCTCGGCGCGGTCGTCCGCGCCGTGTGGCCGATCCTGGCCGCGGTCCTGTGGGAACTCGGTTCCCTGGAGGAGCGCCGCGCCGCCCGCAGCAGCCGCGCCCGCCCGGACCGCCGTCTGGCGCTGGTCCGCCTCTTCCACCCCGTCGAGGCCGTCCGCGTCGCCCTGCTCCTGGCCGCCCGCCAGGACCTGGCCCAGGAAGAGGCCACCGCCGAGGTCCGCGTCTCCCGGGCGGCCTTCCGCTGGTACCGGCTGCGTCGCGCCCAAGAAGCGGTCCGCAAAGCCGGCCGACCGACCCGCTGGGCATACCGGCTCCTGGAGGCACGGGCCGACAGCCGCGCACAGACCGCCAGCGAGCGCGCCCGGTGCGCCGACCCGGCCGTGCTGGAACAGGTCGTCGGCCGACTGCAGCTTCGCGTCCGGCAAGCGGAATGGGCCGGTATGAACCTACGCTCCGCAGCGGCCTTCGAAGCCATGCGCAGCACGCTGATCGGAGCTGTTGGAGCCGTTCCACCTCATACCGGCACCACCCATACCGGCACCCCGGACGACCCGGCCTCCCCAGAAGAACCGCAGGTGGGGAGCGGTATGGGGGCCGCCGACAGTATGACCGACGTCCTGACGGACGCGGAGGTGGAGGAGCGGTTCGTCCGCCTCGTGCCCCTACGCAGCGACGGCAAGCTCGCGTGGGGCATCAACAAGTGCGCCAGCGCCGTCGGCATCGGCACACCCCGCGCCCGCAAGTTCCACAAGTCCCAGGACACCTGGCTTCCGGCCGCGGTGACCCGGTATGGCGCCAGCACGGCAGCCCCGCTGGAACGGCACGTCGACCAGGCCCTGGCTCTGGCCAACGCGGCTCCCGAAGCACCCGACACCGAGGGCCGGCCGACAGCCCAGACCTTCGACGACGAGCTCCTGCTCGCCGGCCTGGCCGACGGCTACCAGGTGCTTCCCGGCTCGAAGCTCCTCGTCCCTGCGGGCGCCGGCCGACGCTGACCCGCCCCACCTGCCTCGCTCTGCGGACGCCGGCCCCGGCCGCCCGCGAGCTCTCGAATTCTCGTGAGGACCCAGCCATGCCCAGCCACGCCAACACGCCGGACCAGTCCTTCGACGACCACGTCGCGGACGTGCTCGCTCTTGTCGCCGACCGGCGGCCCGCGCTCTCCCCGCGTGTCCCCGCGCGCCCGCGACACGTCGGACGCCCGCACCTCACGCTCGTCCCGCCTCTGACCAGCCGCGCCGCCGAGGACCGCGAGGCCCGCCGATGAAGATGATCTCGACCGGGCGCCGCCGAGCAGAACCCGCCGCCGCACCCCGGAGCCAGCTCGGAGCCGACTCCGCCGCGATCGGCGGAGACGAGCTCAGGGCCCGGGCCTACGTGAAGGCCGCCCTGGGGGAGACGGACACCCTCACCCCGACTCGGCGGAACCACCACACCGCCGCCGAGGGAGAAGGAGAATCCCCAGCCGTCGCCCCCGGGGCGGAGGTCCATCACCACCACTACTACTACGCCGAGACGCAGGCCCCGACCGCCGGCCGGGACCGGACGTTCGACTTTTCCTGGATCGTCGCGGACAAGGCCCGCCTGAGCGCAGTGGCCGCAGGGGCGCTGATCCAGCCCGCCCTCTACACCCTGGCCCACGACGCCGGCACGGCCGCACCCGTCGGCATGGCGTTCATGGCCGCCCTGATCACGGGCTCATGGCGGCTGCGCTACCCCGGCGCGATCACCCGATGGCTGTTCACCCTGAACGTCTCCGCCGCCGTGCTCTACGGACCCACCTTCCTCCTGATCGTCACCGCCCTGACCGGAGCCTCCTGATGTTCACCACCGCCACGTACGTCACGATCGGCGGCCTCACCGTGGCCCTCTCCTTCCTCGTCTGGCGCGGGGTGCGCTTCTTCCGCCACGACCTGCGCAGCTGGAAGGCCTTGATCCCCTTCCTCCTCGGCCAAGCACTCGGCATGCTGTCCGTCCTGTGCACCGGGGGAGCGCTCGGGTACCTCTTCGGCTTCGTCGCCCACATCATGAACATGGGCGGCGACAAGGTTCTGTCCGGCGCGACCGGATCGGCCACCCCCGCAATCCACGGCGGTGCCCACCCCGGAGTGATCACCCCGTCCGGCGCCATGGTGCTGGTGCTGCTCTGCGTGGGCCTCGCCACCGCCTGGAAGTCGATCACCAAGTCCGTCTCCCTCGACTTCGGGCTCGGCGCCGCCTCCGGCAGCGGACTCGGACTGTCCGCAGGTGGCGCGGGCCTGGCCGCCGCCACCCTCGTCCCCCTCGTCAACGGCATCGGCATCCAGATCACCGGCGCCTTCAACTGATCCACGCCGCGGTTGCCGCCGCCAGCCCGGCCGGCAACCGCGGCACCGCCAGGAGCAGCAGCATGTCCGCCTCCCCCGCATCCTTCGACGAGTCCGACAAGGAAGCCGTCGACTCCGGCCCCCGCGACGATCCCAACGAGCCGCCGCTACCGGACCGGCCCGCCCGAGGCGCCGCCCTCACCGCGTACGTACACAAGATCGCCATCCGGGAGCGCTCCGTCCTCGCCACCGGGACCCGCCACACCGCGCGGCAGCTGAGCCGCTGGTGGAACGCCCAGGACCTCTCCCCGGAGTACCTGACCGCCTTCCACCTCAACCACCAGCACACCCAGTGGAAGGACCGCCGCACCGCCGACCTGCGGGAGATCAACACCCAGCTCAAGCACTGGAAGAACTCCAGCGACCATCAGGCACACCGCCAGCGCGCCCTCTACTCCCGCGAGGCGAACGCCGTCCGCGGTGAAACGTTCACCCCCCGCCCGCCCAGCGGCGCCGACCTCGCCGCCACCCGCACCTCCCGGGCCCGCAACCGGCGCCTGGGCACCACCGTGCTGGTCGCCATCTCCGTCGCGCTCGCCACACAGAACCCCGCCCCCGCCGCCTACACCGGCGCCCCCGCCGTCCTGCTGGCAGGGGCAGCCGCCTGGATCCAAGGGCGTCGGCCCACCATGCTGAACCCCCCGCCGCCCCGCCTCGGATTCCCCGTGCCCGAGCCAGCCCCCGGCGTAGCCGGCGCAACCCAGCTCGACACCACCCCGTACCCCATCGCCCGAGCGACCACCACAGATGAAGCAGCAGAGTGCATCCTGCGCGCCCTGCGAGCCGAGAACATCCCCGTCGCCGAGATCACCGACGTCAAGCAGCAGCCCTGGGGCTGGCAGTCCACCGTCCGTGTCTCCAAAGGCACCCCTGCCGCGATCATCGACAAGGCCCCCGACCTCGAGACGCTCTTCGACCTCGGCAAGGGCGACGTCATCGTCCAGCCGCTGAAGAACCGCACGGCCTGCGCGACCCTCCTGCTACGCCAAGGCGACATGTTCGCCGATCTACCACCTGCGCCCTACCTCGCGCCGAAGTCGATCAGCATCACCGACTCCTCCGTCTACGGCGGCTCCGCCAACGGCCGGCCCCTCGCCTTCCCCCTGGCCGGCCTCATGGGCGAGGTCATCGCCCGATCCGGCGGCGGCAAGTCCACCCTGCTGCGCGCGCTCGTCGACGTCGCCACGGCATGCCGCGACGCGGTCACGTTCTTCCTCGACCCCAGCGGCGACGGACCCGGTCCGTACGAAGACGCGATCCGGCTCACCAGCCTCGACCCCGCGACCATCGAGCGCACGCTGCTGTGGCTGCACTGCCTGGCCGCCGGCCGCGCCCGCATCCGCCGCGGCCTCGGTATGGGTGACGCCTGGCAACCGTCCCCTGAACATCCAGCAGTCCTTGTATTCATCGACGAATTCCCCAAGCTGACCGACCTTTCCAAGATGCTTGTCGCATCCCTCCTGCTTATCGGCCGCAAGGAGGGGGTCTGGGTCGTCTTCGCCGCGCAGGGCGCCACCACAGCCTTCCTCGGCTCCAACCTGGCCCAGCAGCCGGCCCTGAAGATCCTCGGCCCGTGCCGAGATGTGGACGTCAAGGCCGCCCTCGGCGGCGGCATGATGGACGAAGGCTGGCTTCCGCACCGCCTCAACGGCAAGTCCGGCGACGACCTGCGGCAGTGCGCACAGGTCTACATTGAAGGCGCGCCCGGAATGCCGGACGACCCCATGATCCACAAGATCCACCACATTACCCTCGACGAAGCGAAGCGCCGCGCAGCTGAACGGGCTGAGGCTGGTCTCGTCGAGATCGACGAGACCAGCCTCGCCGCCGCTCTGGGCGCCCCACTGCCGGACTTCGTCACCGGCGTCGCCGACGACCGACTCAGTGAACCGCCCACCTGGGGGGAGCTTCTCCGACTCGCCGGGGCGACTGGCGCCCCTGCAGTGGCGCAGCCCGCGATCGCGCGACACCTGCTGGGCGCCTTCGCCGAGCACGGCAACCCGCCCCACCTCACCGTGGCCCAGATCCTCGACCACCTGCGACAGGCCGACCCCGAGGGATGGGAACGCTGGGACGACCGCGAGGAGAGCACCCGGCTCCGCGAAGCCGGCAAGGCCCTCGCGCGAGCGTTGCGCACCTCAGGCCTCACGCTCACCTCGCGCCGCCTCACCGATCTGGCGGGCAAGCCGACGGGCTACCGCCTTGCCGACCTGCGTGAGTCCCTGGAGTGACAACACGAGTTGCTTAAGTCTGTGAGTTAAGGTTATGTTTGCCCTGCGGGCAACGCTGGGACGCCGGGCACCGCTCATCAACGGCGTCACACCGACCCCCACCAGCACACCTCTATTGCCCGAACCCGCAGAAGCGGGTCTTCGGCACGTACAAGGAGCACCATGTCCATCCCCAGCCTGACCAAGACCTCCGCCATCAGCCTGGAGAAGATCACCGGCACCGCACCCGGCCTGATCGACACCTACAAGTCGGCCGAGGCCACTCTCAGGAAGACCGACCTCCTGGGCCTACGAGCCGCCGTCTACCTCGTCCTGGACCGCTCCGGCTCCATGCGCGAGTTCTACAACGACGGCAGCGTCCAGCGCCTGTCCGAGCAGGCGCTCGGCCTGGCCGCCCACTTCGACGACGACGGCATCGTGCCCCTCACGTTCTTCTCCACCGGAGTACACACCCACAAGGTCCACCGCGGCCTGCTGCACCGCAGCGAGAAGACCACCGACCTCTCCCTGGACAACTACCAGGGCCGCGTCGACGCGATCCACAACGGCCTCGGCCACATGGGCCGCACCTACTACGCGAGCGGGATGGAAGCGGTCATCGAGCACTACCAGCAGAGCAAGACCACTGCTCCGGCCTTCGTCATCTTTCAGACCGACGGAGCCCCGGAAGACAAGCCCGCCACCACCAAGCTGCTCAAGGAGGCGGCGAAGCTCCCCATCTTCTGGCAGTTCATCGGCTTCGGCAACGACCCGTTCACCTACCTCCGGAGCCTGGACGACATGCCGGTCCCCGCGGCCCGAATCGTCGACAACGCGGGATTCTTCGCCGCCGGAGACAACCCCAGCGCCCTGACGGACAGCTACCTCTACTCCCAGCTGATGGGCGAGTTCCCGAAGTGGATCAAGGCAGCTCGAGAGCAGGGCATTCTCCGCTGACCCCTGCCCCTTGCGATGCCGATGCGGCGGTGCCCCAGGTCTCGACCTGGGGCACCGCCGCATCGGCATCTGCCCGTACTGGCCGGCCCACGGGACGGCTGGCCACCCGAGCCAGGGCTACCAGCGCCCGCCGGTCAGCTACAGCCAGGGAGAGCCTGGCCCATGGCCGCGCACTGCTTGTCCGAAGACTGTCTGCTGTTCGCCCTCCTGAGCGTGTCGTGCCTCGACGGACGAGCAGCAGACGAATACAGGTCCATCCGCCACCTGCGAAGACGCCTTGGACAGCTGCGACAGGAAGTGGCCGTGGAAGCAACAGAACCGGCCCGTGGACCGCGCGTCCGGGGAGATCTCTCCCCTCCACCCTGAGCGTCCGATCGGGGAGGAGATCTCTCCCCACCCCCGGCGACCGGGCGGGCACCCAGCATGCGTCCGCGATGGGGAGTGATCTCTCCCCGCTGCGCGGAGCAGGAAGGAAGCGCCGAGGGCGGGGGAGTGATATCTCCTCCCTGTGGCCGGCGGCAGGACTCATGGCCGCTCCTCCGCTTGGGGGGAGATATCTCCCCCCAAGCGGAGGGCTCGGGACCACGCCGGCCGGGAGCGAACAGAGTGGTTCCGTTTGGGGTTCCCTTTGGAGTCCCGTTTGGAGTCCTCTTTGAGGTTCCGTTTCGGGTCCCGTTTGGAGTCCCCTTCCATTCGAGTCGCTTGAAGCCAAACAGGCAGGTCACAGGCACGGACAAGGGGACCGCGGCACGCCGACTACTTCCCTACGGGCCTATGGCGGAGCTGGATGGACGTGCGAAGAAACATCAGCTGGAGCGGGAGAGAGCAGGCAGAGCCGGCGCGCGGCGAGACAGGGGGT
>NZ_CALNVW010000045.1 GCF_940670765.1 Streptomyces sp. A 4/2 | reverse complement strand
AGAGGAACAGCGGAGTTGGAACGGCAGAAGCTTTCAGACCAGACGTAGGACACGACCGGTAGGCGGCTCAGAGCGAACCATGGTGAGCAGAGCGGGTAGGCCGGACGGCAACAGGCCAGAGGACGTGATGGCCGTTTGGGAGCGTGGCGCGGATGAGACCGTGAGGGTGCCGGGTTGCCGGGTTGCCGGGAGGCGGCGGGCGACGGGGGGAAAGCAGGATGCCCCGCTCACGTTGTGAGCGGGGCGGGGGCGGGGGCGGGGGCGCTACGCGGCGCGCTGGTTGGCGTCGGCTAGCAGAGAGCGGCCGACGTGCCCTGCTGCTTCTGCGGGGGACTTCCCGGCCCCGAGGGCCAGGAGGTAGCGAGTGGTGGTGACGGCGACTGCTTCGGGGGTGCTGAGCGCCTTGTGGACCATGGGCGGTCGAACGCCCCACTTCTGTGCGATCAGTGTGCTTGCGGCGGAGGTGATGAACGCTACGGCGTCGGCCACGCCGTTCGGCGTGTCCGGGGAGATCGAGTCGCTCATGGGCCTACTCCTTTCAGGGGGTGGCGTGGTGGTTGGGCCGGTGCAGGGGGCCGGGGGTGCGCCCGGTGGGCGCACCCCCGGGTGTGTCACGCCTTGGTCAGGGTGGCCAGCTCGGCGGACAGGTCCGCGCGCTTGAGGTTCAGGGCGGTGATCGCGCCGGTGAGCTGTGCGGCGGGAGCCATGTCCGGGGTGACGTCCGGGCTGGTCATCCCGTTCTCGGGAAGCTCGTCGCGCTCCTTGGTCAGGTCGGCGATTCGCTCGCCGATCGACAGGATGTCGAGCTTGAGCTTGTCGATCTTGTCGGCCTTCGCCTTGGTGTGCTGCTCGGTCCAGGGGGACTCCGAGTTGATGAACTTCGCGTAGTTCGCGGTGAGCTGGGCGAGGTCGTCGCGCTTCATCCACTCGACCACCAGGGCCGTCACCAGGTCAGAGGTGCGCATCGCGGTCTGCTGGGAGGGGTCCACCGCGTTGAAGCCGGTGGCGTACTGGGCACCAGCCAGGTTCGGGAGCCAGATGATCGGCGAGGCCGCCGTGATGTCCAGGGGGTTCACCTTCTTGTGTCCGACCACGAACGGAACGCTGGCACTTCCCAGGGTCGGGACATCGGTGCGCTGGTGCCGATCATCGGCCGAGCCCGCGCCGAACTGGACGTTCACCAGACCCGGCACGGAGGGCTCGGCGTTGTAGTCGGGGTGGATCACGAAGGACCCGACCGGGATGACCCCCTCCTGCACGATCCGCTTGACCGTGTAGGTCACCTCACCGTTCTCGCCGATGTTGCTCTCGGCCGAGTAGGTGGCGCCGGTCACGGTGGTGAAGGTGGTCTGAGCGGTCATGTCGTCCTCCTGGACGTGGGTTGGATGGGGCCGGGATGCCGTTCCCGGCCCCTTGTGAGAACTACTCTACACAGATTCATAGAGTTAAGCAACTATGATTCTGTGATTGACGGTCAGTGCGCGGCGGCCATCGTGCGGCCCATGGCTTCGCGCAGCGCCCCGTGCCCGATGGTCGTGGCCTTGACTACGAAGACGCTCCGCGAGAAGGCCCGGACCTCTGTGCACACGGCCTGCCCCTCCCACTGCTTGAGCTCCGCGAACAGCCTCCGGAACGCCTCCACGGAGGTCCGGGTTATGGGGTACTGCCTGGTGGTGTGTTCCATGATCGCGCCTTTGTGAGTGATGGTTCAGTGCGAGGTGTCGAAGTGTCGGACTCCTACAGCACCTCGACTGCGAAGACCATGAGAAGGCAGACCGTCGCTATCCAGGCGGCCAGCATCAAGAGCCCCGCCGTGTCGCGGGAAATTGCCTTGACGGTCAGCGTCACGAGCTCCAGCGCGTCGCGGGCGGCGGTGGTTTCGGGGAGCTCGCAGTGTGGGGGGCGTCGGGTCGGCAGAAGTCCGTACTGAGCCTCGTATTTGTCGGTCCTGGTGAAAAGTCCGGCGTAGGACTCGGCCGTGCGTCGGCTGCTGGCGTAGGGCCTCCCGAGATGGCCGCTGAGGTCCAGCGAGGCCCCGTTGCGAGTGACGTACCAGGTAGAGAAGGAGCGTCGCTTCACGTCGTAGGAGTTCATTTCGGTCCTTTCGGGGCGTGCGCCGGCCGAGCGGCGCGCTGTCGGTTACTCTGCCGACCTCGTGGTCACTACAATACATGTACTCATAGACTTAAGCAACTACACCCGGCCCCGTCTGCGCTTGCCTCCCGTCGGGCCTCCGTCCGGGCCGCCCCGGGTGTCGGGGGAGTGATCTCTCC
>NZ_CALNVW010000044.1 GCF_940670765.1 Streptomyces sp. A 4/2 | reverse complement strand
TACCCGCACGACATCCTCGCGGAACTCTTCCGGATAAGGCTTGGGCACAGCGACATCCTTCCCACCTGCCCTACAGGGCAAGCCAGTTCAGATGTCACCCGATCGTGCATCAGACCCCACCGCCTCCGAGAGCATCTCTGCAACTGGGGCGGGATCGGAACCCGTCGGCGTTCTGGAAGCGCAAGTTGAAGGCGCTGCACGAGAGCGCTCCTTGTCAGCTCAACAGCGGGTTGACGACGACCGTTTCGCCGAGCTACTCGTGCAGCGTTATGCATACGGTCTGACGCAGTCACAACGAAGCTTCATCACAAGTCAGGTTTTCTCAGCACTCGGCGGCGCTGTGCTGCTGCTCGGGGTTGGGCTTGCGATCTGGCGGGCTGAGACGCACGGCAATCTGGATGCATCCATCGTGACGACGTCTGCTGGGGTCGTGACCACAGTGATCGGGCGTCTGTTTCATCGTGAGTCGGACAAGGCTTTGAACCACATGGCGTCGGAGACGGATGGGCTTCGGGATGACATGCGCGCCGAACGGTCGACAGAGCAAGCGATCTCGCTTCTCTCCGAGGTTAACGATCCGAAGATCAAGGCGCGGCTGCAGGCCGGTCTGATCATGAGGTTCGCAGGCTCGGAGATGCCGATGGTTCACAATGATCAAGTTTCATCCTGAAATGGGTCTGTACAGCGAGTGGCTCTGTCTCATAATCGGTGGTAGCGAATAGTGAGCGTTTTCAGCGTTTGCCTCTCCAGGGTGAGGACGGCTGCGGCGATTGACGTCATGCGATTGGGGCTTACGCGGGACCGGCGGAAGATGCGCCAGGACTTCAGTCGTGCCATCCCTCGTTCGACGGGTACCCGGGCCAGTGCTTGGTTGACCGTGCGCGGAGTCGGAGACAGTTCACCGCCTGGAGGTCGTTTGCGTCCGGTGGCCACCCACTGTCCGGCTCCCTGGTAGGCCCGGTCGGCCAGGACGGGGACGCCCTGGCGTGCGCAGATCAAGATAATTCGGTGCTCGGGGACGGCGCTGACGAGGCGGTCCAGGCGCGTGTAGAGGGCTCGAACGAGGCGGGCGCGGTTCTGGGCGCAGAGGGCGGTGCGCTCCAGCGGTGCGGACAGGCGGCCGTCGGCTTCAGGGAGGACGACTTCAGCGAAGGCGCCGCGGCCGTCGTTCTTGGGCAGGGCGGCGGCGTGGCGCCGGACGTCGGCGGCCACGGCGCGGGCGTGCCCGGTGAGTTGGAGGGCGATCTGCTCGTCGTCGCGGGGTTCGAGGTCCGGGTCCGTCCCTGCGAGCACGGCGGTGACGAGTGCTTCGTACGGGGCGCGGTCCAGGGGTGTTCGGCCTCGATCAGCCCGGGGGGTCGTAGAGCACGGTGTAGGTGCTGCTCGTCGGGCACCCGCCGCATCGCTGTCGTCAGGGGCCTGGATGGTCTGGGCGAGGAAGCGGGCATAGCCGCGATCAGGTCCTCAAAGCTGGGGTTGCCGTGCAGTTCACAGAGTGAGGGCCTCGTCGTGAACGGCGCGAAGGCGCTGGCGCAGTGTGGAGTTGGTGATCAGGGCGAGTGCGCGGGTGTGGTCTTCGGTAGTGGTGACGAGCAGACCACGCTGCTGTTCCAGGTAGGCGGCCAGGAAGTCGTGGGTGGGTCCGTCGGTGTCCGGGAGGATGCGGGCGGTGTAGATCATGGTGAGGGGGAAGGCCCAGCAGGCATGGAGGAAGCCGAACACTGGGCGCTTGGTCTTTCTCCACGGGGAGTAGAACCTCGTCTCGTCGCTGATCTTGCAGGCGGCTGCGGTCAGGGCGTCGTTCAGCCAGTTGTGCCCCGCCTCGTGGACGAGGTCCCGGCCCAGCACGGCGGGGTCGCCGACGTGGTCGCAGAAGACGGTGCCCGGAAGCCTGGTAATGGACCAGCTGATGAGAGGGTGTCGCCTAGGTTCTTGCGCCGCAGCAGGCAGGCGACGACGGCGTGGCCAGCCAGAAGGTTGGCGAACCCAGCCCGGGCGCCCATGGCGTACGCGACGGCCGCCAGTTCCTGCTGCTCCCCCACGGCAGCCGCAGTGTCGGGCCCCAGGAGGTAGTACGGGTCTCCGAGAGCGGCGAGCGGAGCATGCCGTCCGGGCCCGGGGAGACCACAACGCGCAGCCCCACGACAGTGGGCGTGCTCAGCGCGGAGGCGTTGGCGTCGGGGTGGGCGCGGTACCGGTCGAAGGTGGCAGTGTCCTTGGCGCGCGCGGCGGTTTCGACGCCTTCGAGGGCGTGGTGGGCCAGGCAGTAGACGGTGGCCGCACCGTGCGCAGGGGCGCTGCCGGCCTTCAGGACGGTGTGGATCGGGCTGGTCCGGTCCTGGTGCAGGTCCTGGATCGGGGCGAGGACGAAATCTATGGCGGGCATGAGCACGAGAGGGGTCCTTCCGACGGGGCTGGGCCTGGGGCCGGACCTGACGGGTCCGGCCCCAGGCGGTGCTCACCGGCAGTTCACCGCCGGCGCGGTGGTGCCGCTCAGGCGTTGCTACCCGTGGCAGGCTCGGCCGCCTCGGTGGTCGTCCAGCCCTCGGCGGAGACGCTGGAGGTGTGGGCGGTGGCGCGGACGGTCTCGTCCTCGCCGCGCAACTCGCCGACGGCGTCGAGGAATTCGGTGATCCGGGGCTCGTCCAGGGTGCTCGTCCTTTCCGAACGCGGATAGTGGGCCGTGCACGTACGGGGCTCGGGGATACGGGGGCGATCGGGCAGTGGGCACCGGCCTCTCCGTCCTCACAGGGTGGTGTCGGTGACCGCGCGGTGGGGCGCGGTGGTCGGTGTGGCCGGGTGCCGCAGGCCGTCGCGCAGCTCGCCCATCTCGGGCCGGTCCTTCGGCTCGGGGACAAGGGCCGCCGACAGCAGCGGGCGCAGTGCGGCAGGTGCGGTCTCCAGGCGCGAGTGCCTGTGCCGGAGGATGTCGGCGCAGAGGTAGCGGTAGGTGAGGACCGCGAGGCTGAAGACGTCGGCGGCCGGGGTGGCCGTGCTGTAGGAGGTCGCGTACTCGGGGGGCCAGTGGACTTCGGGGCCGCGGGCGGCGGGCCCGCGGGGGGGTGTCGAGGCGGCGGGCGGCGCCGAGGTCGGTGATCAGGCCGCGGTCTTCGTGGAGGAGGACGTTCTCCTGGTAGACGTCGCGGTGCACGATGCCGCGCTCATGCAGGGTGGCCAGGCCGTCGGCAACGTCGGCCAGCACCCGCAGGCCGACCGCCTGGCTGCCGCCGGCCTTGGTCAGCAGGGGGCGAAAGCTGCCGTCGGTGCAGTGGGGCATCGTGTACCAGTCGAACTGCTCGGTGCTGCCCTCCTCGATCGGCGGCACGATGTGCTCGGCGTCGGTGGCGGTGCGCGCGACGGCGATCTCGTGCCGGAAGTCCTCGCGGGTCAGGTCGCATTCGGCCTCGGTCATCTCCGCGTACCAGTAGAAGCCGTAGGCGGCCGGCCGGGTCTCCTCGTCGAGTTCGGCCAGGACGTGGTTGCTTCTGAACCCGGCCTTGAGGACCACCGGGGCGGTGCCGTCGTGGTGGGCGAGGACCAGGGTGCTGACGCGGGTGAAGGCGAGCAGGTCGTCGATGTGCCATCCGGCGTCGCGGTCCGCCCCCTCCCCGGGCCGCCACGTCCCAACCGCGAGTTCTGGCAGCAGCACCGTGGACCTGAGCTCCACCCCAAAAATTCAGGATCGCGCTCGCCTTCCACCACGCGCGCAGCTGCGCGAGCGGGCGGGCCTTCTGCTTGGGCGGCCGGGTCTTGTGGGCGGCCATCCGCATCAGTTCCACCCGGGCCCCCTCGGAGACCGCGGGCAGGTACTTCAGCTCGCCGTCGTCGTTGACGGCGGTGACGTACTCGTGCTCCAACTCGGTGAGGCAGGCGGCGATCTGCCCGCCGCGCTTCGCGGTCCAGCCGATCAGCTCGTGCGGCACCCCAGCAATCTCCATGACGGGTCGTCGGCCCGCGGTAACGGTACGCGGCTCGGTCGCGAGCCCCAGTTCCTCACAGACCTCAGCGGCCACGACTTCGTTGTAGAGCGAGGACGCGGCGACCGTGTTCTCGAACAGGACCTCGGAATGGATCGGCCCTGTAGGCCCGCAATCAGAATGTCCCATTCCTCTGTAACGACCTGGGTCTTTCCGGCTGTCTCATCCAAGGGTCACGGCGCATCTGTCTCACGATCTTGTCCCTGCCGATGTGAGGTCTCAGGAGGGGCCTTGGACACTGGCCAGCACACTCGATGCCTTGTACCCACACTCACCTTGCATACCGGCTGATCGCTCCGGAGAACGGCTCAGTCAACGGCGTCGCGCAGCAGATCCCGCAGTTTCAGTGCCGCCGGTAGCGGGGCGGCAGGCAGCGCCACGTGTACGGTCCGGCGCAGGGCTGGGTCGGTGAGGCTGCACAGGACGAGTTCGTCGGGGACCGCCCAGGCGGCCAGCGAGGGGACCAGCGCCACCCCCAGCCCGGCGGCCACGTAGCCGAACTTCCCGGACCACTCCGCGATCCGGGTGATCTTCCTGGGGGTGAAGGCCGCCCTGGCGAAGGCGTCGGCGAGCATCGTGGGACGGTCGCCGTACGCGTTCTGGAGCCAGGCTTCGTCGCGCAGTTCACGCAGGTCGATCGTCCCGGCTCCGGCCAGGCGGTGCCCCCGTGGGAGAGCGACGAACAGCTCGTCCTCGCACAACGCGGTCGTCGTGACACCGTCGGCCGACGGCAGACCGGACGGGTAGTCGCTGACGATGGCGAGGTCCAGCACCCCGTCCGCGAGGCGCGCCATCAGCGTGTCGGTCGGGCCCTCGACCGCGACGACCTCGACATCCGGCCTGGTGTCCTGGAGTGCCCTCAGGGCGGTAGGTACCAGCGAGATGTTGGCGGTGGCGAACGCGCCGATGTGCAGCAGCCCGCCGTGGCCCGCGTGCAGCACGGCCAGTTCCCGTTCCGCCCGCGACAGCCGGTCGAGCACCTCCATGGCGTGCCGATGCACGGTACGGCCTGCGGGATTCAGCCGTACGCCCCGAGGGAGCCGTTCCAAGAGCGGCCCGCCCGTCTGCTGTTCCAGCGCGGCGATTCGCCGGGACACCGCGGACTGCGTGTAGTTGAGCCGGGCCGCCGCTTTCGTGAACGATCCGGTCTCGGCCACGGCCACGAGCAGCCGCAGCGCGTCGATCTCGAACACGTTCCTCCCTCCTCCGAGGTCCTCTCCTCCGGCCCTCGCCATCTTGCCGCATGTATTCCTCAGATGCATAGATCCCATGCAATCCAGTCGCTGGTGGAATGCCTTGCCTCGCCCTAACGTCGTTCACGCGGCGGTGCTTTGAGGGGGGACAAGCACCGCCGCACTCCAACGAACTGCGAGACCCGAGGGGTAAGTATGTTGGTGCGAAAGGGAGTTGAGATGGGGCAGGACGCATGACCCGCGGGGCCGCGCTCGCGTTGCCGGCGATGCTGGCCGATCTGGAGGACCTCGTACTCTGCGAGTCCTTCTCGGCGGACCACGCGGCGGTGGCGCGCAGCGCCGAGGTGGTCGGCGCCCTGGGGGCCAGGCTGTTGGGGGCCAGGCCGGAGGTGATCGTGATCGACGGTGTGACTCATCTGCGGTGGAGCTTCGGCACTCCACGGGTCCTGTTGGTGGGACACCACGACACGGTGTGGTCCATGGGCTCGCTTCAGAACCACCCCTGGTCGGTGGCCGACGGGATCGCCCGCGGCCCCGGGGTCCTGGACATGAAGGCGGGCCTGGTGCAGATGTTCCACGCGCTGGCCTCCCTGTCCTCCCCGGAGGGGGTGTGCGTTGTGGTCAACGGGGACGAGGAAGTCGGCTCCGCGACCTCCCGGCAGCTGATCGAGGAATCCGTGCGGGGGTGCGCGGCCGCCTTGGTACTGGAGGCGTCCGCGGACGAGGAAGGCGCGCTCAAGACCGCCCGCAAGGGCACTTCGCGGTACGAGGTCGTAGTGCACGGCCGTGCCGCACACGCGGGCTTGGAACCGCAAAAGGGGGTCAACGCCGCTATCGAGGCCGCTCACCAGGTCCTGGCCGTCGCCGACCTCGCAGGCTCGATGGGCGCCACGGGAGCCACCTGCCCCGTCCTGGGGGCGCCGACCATCACGCCCACACTCCTGACGGCCGGCACCACTCTCAACACAGTGCCCGCACTGGCGAAGGTGTCGGTGGATGTGCGCGTACCGACCCTGGCGGCGCAGGACCGGATAGACAAGTTCATGCGGGGGCTCGTCGCCCGGCTACCCGGAGCCCGACTGGAGGTACTGGGCGGCAGGAGAAGGCCGCCGATGGAACCGGAGTCCTCCGCCGAACTGTTCGCCCTCGCCTCCCGAATCGCCGCGGAACTGGGCCAGGAACCGATGCGGGGGATCGCCGTCGGCGGCGCCTCGGACGGCAACTACACTGCGGCGGCGGGCTGTCCGACGCTGGACGGCCTGGGCGCCGTGGGCGGTGGCGCGCACGCGGACACCGAGTACGTCGAGATCGCCCAGATGGTCCCCCGCACTCGTCTGCTCGCTCGACTCATTGACCACGTGACCAACTGAAGCGGCCTTGACAAGTGTCGCTCCGAAACGAAACCGAGGCCCCTGTTTGAGCGTGCCGGGTTCCCCTGGGCTTGATCCGCTTTGACGGACATTCGAGATCTGGGGTTCAGCCCCGGGAGGATGTCCATCATGGAGAGCACGGGGAAGAAGAAGCCTCGCCGCCCTCGTCGTTCGTTCACGCCCGGAGTTCAAGGCCGAGATCGTCGGTCTGTGCCGACGAGGTGACCGCTCGGTCGGGCAAGTCGCCAGAGACTCGAACTGACCGAGACCGCGGTGCGGGACTGGGTGAAGCAGGCCGAGGTCGACGCCGGGCGAGCGCAACGGGCTGACCAGCAGTGAGCGCGAGGAACTGGCCCCGTTCCCACACCCCAACCCACACCGGGAATCGATACCCGCCCGCCAGGAGGTAACCCGGCCTCTCCCCGTCCCGAGGAAGACACCTCATGCAGTTAAGCCGTCAAGCCGTGGGTTGTTAGGCCGTCCCTTTCTGATCTTGCCGAGGGTCCTTCCTCGGGCCCCAGCCAACGCACGAGGCCGACTGACGGTGGAGGCCGGGCGGGCGGGTCACCAGAGGCCGAAGAACCGTGTCCACCAGGTGGGCCGTGCCGCGAAGTGCTCCAGCGCGCTGGGGCCCTCGTAGTCGCTCTCCAACAGTTCCTCGGGGACACTCACGTAGCCGAGGTCGGCCAGCGCCCGCTCCACGATGGCGAGGTCGCCGAGGTCCAGCGCCCCCTCCTCGTGGGCCTCGTCCGTGCCGAGGAAGGCCCCCGGCTTGTCGGCGCAGACCTCGGCGAGGGAGCCGAACTTGTTCACGCAGACCACGATCCGCGTCCCGTAGACCGTCGCGTCCGCAGGCACGTGGACACGCCCGTACTCGCTGGAGTCCTGGGTGTCCCGCTCGGACTCGCACGAGGCACCAAAGTCTGCTGCGAGCCGACGCACCAGCCTGCCGAACTTGAGGCCGACCGCCGCGCGGTCGTAGTGCAGCGGCCGTAGTGCAGCGGCCGTTCCAGTCGTTCCGGTCATCAAGTTCGCGCAGCAGGGCCAGCAGTTCTATCTCGCTCTTCGCCATCCGCACATCCTGCCGCCCGCCAGGCGAGAGCAGAGAGACAGGGCCGTCCTATTCACGCAGTAGCTGTCGCTGCTGCCTGGGGCTCTGAAGGGAAGGCGATTGCTTCACGCATGGGACGCGTGCCAGGAGGCAGTGGTGGAGCTGGCCGAGCATCCGGTTGAACAGGTGCCGCAGGGCCTGGGCATGCCAGTCCCCTGTCTCGCGTCGTCGCCGGTAGTGGGCGTTGGCGCCCTTGGAGTGGGTGAGGGTGGCGAAGGCCCACAGGTAGCCGGCGTGGTTGAGCCGGTTGTTCTTCACGAAGCGCCGTCCGACGTATTTGCGTTTGCCGGAGGCTCGGATGATCGGCGCCGCTCCCGCGTATGCCTTGAGTCCACCGGCGGTAGCGAAGCGTTTGCGGTCGTCGCCGATCTCGGCCAGGAGGCGTGCGCCGACTCCGGGACCGATACCGGGGAAACTGAGCATCACTGGTGCGTCGGGGTGGCTCCGGAAGGTCCGCTCGGCCGCCTTCGCGAGCTCGTCAACGGCCCTGCAGACCGCGTTCAGCTGAACCAGCAGCGCCTTGGCCTGGGTACCCATGGCCTCCTCCACCGTCGGCAACTGCCGGGCGGCCGACTGCCGGAACAGCGTCTGGATCCGCTCGGCGTCCTCGTCGATGCCGCGCTTGCGGCCGGCGCTGTGCATCATCACCTTGAGCCTCCAGAGCGGCAGCTCGGCGGCCATGGTCGGGGTCGGTGCCGCAGCGAGGATCTTCCGCGCGTCGGCCCGCACCAGTCCGCCCGCCTTGTGCCGCCACGCGTCCAGGGCAGCCGGGAAGTACTCGCGCAGCAGCGAGCGGAGCTGATTGGCGATCTGCTGCCGGTTCCAGACCGCGTCCTGGTGAGCGCGGGCGAGAACAGCGACGGCCTGGGCCACGTCGCTGTCATCGGCCAGCGGCCGGTGCATCGGCATGTCCGTGCGGATGATGTTCGCCAGGACCAGGGCGTCGCCGGGGTCTGACTTCTCGCGGCTCACGCCGTGCCGGTCGCGGTAGCGGGAGGCCCCCATCGGGTTGATGGCGAAGATCTGCCGGTCGCCGGTTCGCAGGGTGGCGACCAGCAGGCCGCGGCTGGTCTCGATCGCAACAGGGATCGGCCTCTCGGCGCTGTCGCCGTGCCCGGCCATCAGGTCGAGCAGGAGCTGGTAGCCGTCCAGGTCGTCGTCGATGCGGCACTTCGCCAGCAGCTTGCCGGTGTTGTCGATGATCGCGACGTCGTGGTGCCCTTCCGCCCAGTCGATCCCGCAGAACACATCCATGGATCCCGCCCCTTCGCCGGTGCTGTTCTCGAACGCGAGCACGCGGGACCGCACGGCGCACTAATTCCAGGGCTCCAAGGCCCGCCACCTCATCAGCCGTGCGCGGCACAGCCGGACCGCACGGGCGCACGCCGTGTCCAGAGCTCAAGGCTCGTGAGGAAAAACGCGTCACTGTACGACAGCTCATCCATCGAGGATCCCGAACCCGACGGGCCCGTGGGGGCAGAACGTGCGAGGACCGGCCGGCACCACAGCGCCACCGGTCTTTCCACAGACCTGATCGGTCGGAGGTGTCGTAGGGGTCACCACAGCACCGACCGGACCACACACGTCCTGCCCGAACGGAACACGCCGCCCCGGGCCTCTCAGAGATCCAGAACCTCTAATTACTGACGAATTAGCCCGAGGATGTCCCGCCGGCCCTCGGCCGTGACGGCCAGGGCCACACAAATGGGCCGGTTGGCGACCGCGCCGTCGCGGATCTTGGTTCTGTCGACAATCTTGTGATCCGGACGGTTGAGCGGTCCGTACGGACCGTTCGCGATCATGCATCGTGTGCTCTCGCGATGTGCTTCTGGAGCTGCTTCCGTATCTGTCGGCGTTGCTCGTTGAGGAGGTCGAGCGACGGCCGGACAAGGTGGTGCTGAGAACGCGGGTGCGAGCGAAGAGCGGTTGCTGCCGGTACGGTCAGAGATCTGCTCGGGTGCACGGCCGGTACGTACGCACGTTGCGTGATGTCGCGGTAGGCGGGCTGAGCGTGGTGATCGAGTTACACATACGTCGGTTCCGCTGCGAGAACACTGCCTGCACGGCGATGACGTTCGCCGAGCAGATCGTGGGACTGACGACCCCGCACAGCCGGCAGACCCCGCTGTTGCGCGTGGTTCTGACGCGGATCGGGCTGGCGCTGGCCGGCAGGGCAGGAGCCCGGCTGGCTTCCGCGGTCGGCATCACCGTGGGCGGGGACACACTGCTGCGGCTGGTCAGGGCTCTGCCCGAGCCGGAGGTGGGCCAGGTGGAGGTTCTCGGCGTCGACGACTTCGCTTTCCGCAGGGGCCGTCACTACGGCACGGTGCTGAACTGCCTTCCTGGGCGTATTTGGCGAAGGCGGACTTTCAGACGTTCTGCTGTCGGGCGAAGGGTCCGCACAGGGCTGCCCATTGCAGGAGCAGGATGGTCTTGCCGTCGGTGATGCGTCCGTCGCGGGTCATGGCGAGGGCCTCGGCAAAGGGAAGTTCGAGGACTTCGATGTCCTCGCCCTCTTCCTCAAGTCCTCCGCCCGTGCCGGTCCGGTCGGCCGGGGTGTAGGGGGCGGCGAAGAAGTGGAGGCGCTCGGTGACGGAGCCCGGGCTCATGTAGGCGTCGAGCACGTGGATGAGCGGGCCGAGTCTGATGCCGAGTTCTTCGGCGCTCTCGCGGTGGATCGCGGTGTGCGGGTCTTGCGCGTCGAGCAGTCCGGCCGCCGCCTCGATGAGCATGCCGTCGAGGTGGTCGTTCACGTAGGCCGGGTAGCGGAACTGGCGGGTGAGCAGGACGCGGCTGCGTTCGGTGTCGTAGGGCAGGACGACGGCGCCGTTGCCGCGGTCGTAGGTCTCGCGCTGCTGGGTCTCCCACCTTCCGTCGCGGCGCCGGTAGTCGAAGGTGGTGCGGCGCAGGACGTGCCAGCCCTGGGAGGTGAGTTCGACGTCGCGTATCCGGACGTCGGGGTTGCGGCCGAGGTCGCGTCCGGCGAGGTGGAGACCGGTGCGTCCGCGGTGATCGGGGGTGTCGACACCCGGGCTGCTCGTCACATGGTCTCCTGCGGAGTGCGGCGCGGAATCTCGGCGATGTCGTGGTAGACGGGCAGGCCGCGGTGGCGGGCGGTGGCGACGTCCTGGTCGGCGCCGACGGATCCGCCCGGCAGGCGCAGCACGGCGTCGCAATGGGCGAGCAGCCGGTCGGCGGTCGGGTAGAGCACCTGGTCGGCGAGGGGGTCGGTGGGGCCCGCGCCGGCGGAGTGGAGGACGGGCAGGGCGATCCACTCGCCGATCACGGGGAGATGTCCGGCCGCGAAGACGGGCCAGGCCGCGGTTTCCAGGCGGGCGAGGTTGGCGGCCATGGCCTGCGGGTCGCCGTCGGTGCCGGAACGGTAGGGACCTGCGATGAGGATGAGCAGGGGCTTGTCGGTCATGGCGGCTAAGATACATGCAGAATCGTGCAAGAACGGGAAGGAATGCGAATGCTGGCTGCTGAACGACGCGAGCACCTGCTCGATCTGCTCGCCCGGCGGGGCAAGATCGTGGCCAAGGACGTCGCCGCCGAACTGGGCATTTCCGAGGACAGCGTGCGACGTGACCTTCGCGATCTCGCCGCCGAGGGGTTGTGCCAAAGGGTGTACGGTGGCGCGCTGCCCGCGTCTCCCGCAGTGGTGGACTACGACGCCCGGCAGGCGGTGGCCCCGGACGGCAAGCGGAAGGTCGCCTCAGTGGCCGCCGCACTGGTGCGGCCGGGCGGCTCGGTGATCCTCGACGGCGGCACCACCGCCCTCGCCGTGGCGCGGGCGCTCCCGAAGGACCTCGCCTGCACGGTGATCACCCACAGCCCGACGATCGCCACGGCTCTGATCAACCACCCGCGGGCGGAGCTCTTGCTCCTCGGGGGGCGCGTCTTCAAGCACTCGGCGGTCACCTGCGGCGCCGCCGCGGTCGAGGCCGCGCAGAACGTCTACGCCGACCTGTGCCTGCTCGGCATCACCGGCGTCCACCCCGAGGCCGGACTGACCACAGGGGACGCCGAGGAGGCGGCGATGAAGCGTGCCCTGTCCGCGCGGGCCGCGGACACCTACATCCTCGCCTCCTGCGAGAAGATCGGTACGGCGTCGCCGTACCGCGTCCTGCCGTGGGAGAAGATCACCGGGCTGATCACCGACGCCGATCCTCACGACACGGTCATCGAGCAACTCAAGATACTCGGCGTGGAGGTCCTCGTAGCCTGATGAGAGCCGAATCCGGGATCTCTGACCGGCAGGAGCGCCCTCTGAGGCGCTGAGCCCATAGCGAATCGAACAACCTCCACGCGCAGTGCCTACCGAAGTGGTGAACATCTGCTGTCCGTTCTGAGGTTCTGGCTCAGGTTGTGTGATCTATGCACTGCGAGTAGCGGCTGAACTCTCCGTGGGGTCTCGGAAAGTTGCCTCAAAACGAGCAGTGGCAGAAGTGACTGGGCCGACAGTTCGGAACTGTGAATAAGATCTTGCTCCGGCTGGACGAGTTGTTGTTCCCGTCGATCGCGGACGTCGCGGTGTTGTCGGTAGACGTGAATATCGCGATAGTGCGTGTTGATGTGCGGTGCACCGCCGCGGGCGCCCCGTGTCCGGGTTGTGGAGCGTGGTCCGCCCGGGTTCACGGCTCCTACGTTCGGTTTCCCGCTGATGTTCCGAGCGGGGGACGAAGCGTCGTACTCCGGCTGCGGGTCCGCCGGTTCACCTGCCGGAACGCCGAGTGTGGACGTCGCACGTTCGTCGAGCAGATACCCGGCCTGACCCGAAGGCACGGCCAGCGGACCGAGCGGCTCTGCTCGACCCTGGCCGCGATCGGTCTCGCCCTCGCGGGTCGGGCCGGCGCCCGCCTGGCCAACATATTCGGTGCGCCGGTCAGCCGCAGCACGGTCCTGCGGCTGGTCGACGCACTTCCCGAACCGGAAGTGCCCGCTCCGCGCGTGCTCGGCGTCGACGAGTACGCCACCCGCAAGGGCCGCTACTACGGAACTGTCCTCGTGGACGTCGAAACCCGCCGGCCCGTCGACCTGCTGCCCGACCGGGAGTCCTCGAGCCTGGCCGCTTGGCTGGCCCAGCGGCCAGGAATCGAGGTGGTGTGCCGTGACCGTGCGCCGTTCTTCGCCGAGGGCGCCGCCGTCGGCGCCCCGCAGGCCGTGCAGGTCGCGGACCGGTGGCGCCTCTGGCACAACCTCAGCGAGGCCGCCGAGCGGAGCATCGCCCAGCACCGCCAATGTCTGCGCGTCCTGGTTCCTGAGACACCTGGAACCCCCGAGACGGAGTCCGACCCTGCGGAGGAGTCGTCCGGCTCGCCGCGGCCGACCAGCCACCGGTTCGCCGACCGAACCCGGACTATGCATGTCACGATCCATGACCTGGTGAAGGCAGGGCACAGCCGCCGCGCGATCCAGAGGCAGCTCGGCAATGACAAGCCGAACCGTCAAACGGTACGCGGACGCCGCCAGGCCGGAAGACCTCTTCACCGGCCCGTGGCAGGCCCGGACCTCGGTCCTCGACAAGTACAAGACATACCTTGACGACCGCTGGAACGAGGGCTTCACCAACGCCTGGAAACTGTGGGAAGAGATCGTGCCGCTCGGCTATCAGGGCAGCTACCAGCGCGTTCGCGCCTACCTCCGCCTGAAACGCACCTCGCCGCGGCCCGTTACAGCCCGGCCGCCCTCGCCTCGTGTCGTCGCCGGATGGGTCCTCCGCCGCCCAGAAACCCTCTCCGAGACCGAACACCTCCATCTGAAGAACGTCCGGGCCAACTGCCCCGAGATCGACGCGCTCACCAGGCGCGTCCGGTCCTTCGCGACCATGCTCACCGAGCGCCAGGGCGAGCGACTGCCGGGCTGGCTCGACGTCGTGCGACAGGACGGCCTCCCCAGCCTCCACACGCTTGCCGCGGGCATCGACCGCGACCGTGACGCCGTCATCGCCGGCCTCACTCTTCCGTGGAACTCAGGTGTCGTCGAAGGGCATGTCAACCGGATCAAAATGCTCAAGCGCCAGATGTTCGGCCGAGCCGGCTTCGCACTCCTGCGAAAACGAGTCCTGCTCGCCTGATGTTGTCCATCAAATGAGTCATCCAGGCCAGGGCAGCCGCCCTCCCCACATCAGATTGCGGGGCGACGCAGCACGTCAGTGGGCTCCCAATCGCTCTTCCAAAAGGCTTCAAGCCCGTGCTCGTTGATGAACTGCCGCTCCACCTCGTGGATGGGGTACATCCCTTGGATGTTGATCACGTCGTAACCCGCGTGTCCCGGAACGCCAACGTCGATGCCCAGGCAGTCGTCTCTTTCGAGGACCATAGGCGTAAACACGCAGAATGCCGTCATCTCCGACTCCGGCACGATTCGCTCGCCGAAATCGATGGTGCTGCCGTAGCTGAAGGGACAGGTGCCACGGAGCTGCTCGGCAAGGAAGCCCACTGCGTGGGCCCAGATCACGTTGGTCGAGTTCACGCTGAGACAGAGCTCCGGCGAGCCATGCTGCCAGTCCGGATGTTCTGCCAGCGACAAGCCGTAGGTGAGCGCCGTGAGAAGCCCGTCCGGCAGGTCCTCGTACACGACCTCCGTCACACCACGAAGCCCGGGTTTGGACGACTCAACAGGGAAGAACCTCGGCTCAAGCCCCCCGGAGAGCCGATCAAGATGGGCGAGGTACTTCTCTACGCGACTGTCCATATAACCAGCCTGCACGATCACCCACACGCGGACGCCATCGGGGCAGCACCAGGAACGGTGTGCAACGGGTCCACAGAAGGTGAGCCAGAACCCGCTTCTAACCTACGCAGCCACACGCGAGACAAAACCGGAAACCATCCGCGCATCACGCGGGGAACACGGCGCGTCGGTCGCTTCCGTCGCTGCCGGACGGGAACCATCCCCGCGTCACGCGGGGAGCACCCCATGGCGAGCAGCGCGTACGCATCGGCCTGGGGACCATCCCCGCATCCCTTGGGAGTCACGGAGAACTCGTTCCTCAGGAAGTGAACACGCCAACACTGCCAGGCGGCACCGAGCATGATCAGGTCGAGGAGGAGCAGGCGGAGGTAAACACAACGACGGCCGCGGCACAGACGAAAACGAGTCGACGCAACGCCCCCCGGATCGTTCAGATCAGGACCCCGCAGGTAACGGTCGAATCGCAAGGGCCGCAATCGAACCCCTCTTGCCAGCTCGATCTCGCTACTCTGGCGCCCCTGTCGAATCTGAGGAGGAGGCCGTGAGGCGAGGGACATCTGAGTACGAGGCGGCCCAGGAGGCCATGGCAGAGATCCTGCTGTAGCGGGCCCGTAACGGGGACTGGCCGATCCAGTACGGGAAGCTGAGCAAGCTCCTGGAGGACGAGGGCCATAACATCCCGGCACACAGCGTGGAGATGGATCATCTCTTGGCCGACGTCTCCCACCAGGAGAGCACGGACGGCTCGAAGGCGATGCTCTCTGCCATGGTCGTGCTGAAGGAGAAGGGGGGAGCCCGGTGCGGGGTTCTACCGCCTGGCCCGAGAGGAGTTCGGCCGCAAAGGCGACAACGTGACCATCTGGGGCGAGGAGATGAAACTCCTGGCCCATGACTTCAGGCAGTGCTGAAGGCAGTCACCGAGCAGGTTTCACGCAGACCGGCAACCGGGGAGGGATCGGGGCCTGTGGGGTCTCCCGGGGGAGCTAGAGCAACTCGATCGCGGGCTCTCCGCAGAACTCGCAGTCTTCGCTGGGGACCCATAGGGCCTCGGTAATTCCCGGCATGGTCCCACGGATCACAGACTGGACACGGGGTTCTCGGCCCACCGGTCGACCTCCCCCAGGTAGTCAAGGAAGCCTTGGAGCCATTGGCTCAACGGATCCGGCTCGTGGGATGAAAATCATCTGGAGCCGAACTGAAGAGACTTGATGGCGGCGGGCTGCACGACGTCCGGCTCACGCTCGGCGATCTTCACGATTTGACACCACACCGTGTCCAGCGGCACCTGGGCGAGTGAGACCGTCTCGGAGTAGCCGCGGTAGCGCATGTCTGAGGCGGCGACGGCAGGACGGAGCCCTTTGTCCTTGGCCCATTGCTTGATCTGACGCTCGACCGCGCGTGCTTCAGTGCCCGTCGCGGAGTTCCAACGTGCAAGCACCGCCCAGCCGCCATACCCATGGTTGATGATGCGACGCTCGCTGTTCGCGATCCCCCACTTCAGCGCGCGGAGGCTCTCGTGCCCGAGGAGGTAGACATATGCGGGGGCCGTCGGGTTGAAGCCGTAGGTGGCACAGTTGCCACAACCACCCTGACCCCGCTCTATGTTCGCCAGCGAGGGGCCCGGATCAAGGATGGACCGGCACTCGCGGCAGCGCGACTTCCATGCACCCCGTCGGCTTCCGCTGTACGGTGCCAGGGGCTCGACTCCGGCTTCCACCATCCGACGACGGGCTTCCTCGTTCGACAGGGCTCGACCGGAGCAACTGGTGCACCTGCCGAGCCCGTTCTTCACGACGTAGTACGTCTTAACTGATGGTTTCAGAATGAGGTTCGGAGTCGTCTCAAGCAGATGATGCTGCAGGCGAGTTGGAGCAGACCGAGGTGGAGGTCGGCGCGTATCTCGTAGCGGATGCGGAGTCGTTTGAACTGGTGAAGCCAGGCGAAGGTGCGCTCGACCACCCAGCGGGTCTTGCCCAGGCCGGAGCCGTGCGGGGCCCCGCGGCGGGCGATCTTCGGTGTGATCCCGCGAGCCCGGACCAGGCGGCGGTATTTGTCGTAGTCGTAGCCGCGGTCGGCGAACAGTTGCCGGGGCCGGTGGCGGGACCGGCCGCGCAGGCCCCGGATGTGGGGAATCTTGTTCAGCAGAGGCATGAGCTGGGTGACGTCGTGACGGTTTCCGCCGGTCAGAGAGACGGCGAGTGGGGTTCCGTACCGGTCGACGATGATGTGGTGCTTGCTCCCCGGGCGTGCACGGTCGACCGGCGAAGGTCCGGTGTGATCCCCCCTTTGAGCGCCCTGACGTGCGAGCCGTCGATCGCGGCATCGTCCATCTCCAGTAGGCCGCCCTTGCGGAGTTCTGCCAACAGGACCTCGTGGAGGCGGGGCCATATCCCCGCTTCGGTCCAGTCCCGCAGACGCCTCCAGGCCGTCACTCCGCTGCAGCCGATCTGTTCCCCGGGGACATCCCGCCAGCTCACACCCGTGCGCAACACATAGACGATGCCCCGAAGCGCGGCACGGTCATCCGTCGGCAACCGGCCGGGATACCGGTGGCGCCGGGGCGGACGAACCGGCAATAGCGGGACAACGCGTTCCCACAGGCCATCAGGTACGAGATCAGCAGGCACACAGCAGATCCTGCCGACGCACCACCCAACTGACAACCCGCCAGACAAAGTTCATTCTGACGCGATCAGTTAATAGCTGCGGCGGTCCCGCACGCGGGTGCCGGCGAAGCTGCCGGGATCTGATTTTCCGAGCGTTCGCAGTGCTGCCGATCCAACTGGCTAACCGGCAGGCCAATGTGGGTTCGGCGTGCCGTCGTCGCTCATGTGCGCCCGTTGCCAGATTTCGTTCCAGTTGAACGGGGTCTCCGGCACGAACCGGTGCCGCTGCCCGCACGGACATGGCGCCAGCGCCCGCGCGCACCTACCGCACAGCTCGACCCAACCGTGCCCGGTCGAGTTCAGCACTCGTGGTCCCTCATCCCCGCAAGCCGGGCAGCCGGGCAGCTCGGCACCGTCCAAAATCGCGTTCTGCCGCCGGACGTACTCGGACAGTCGCAGCGACGGGTGGCGAAACGGGTCTTCGAACCAGGCACGGTCGGGGCTTTCCCGCCAGCTCTGCAGCCACCACGGCCGAGGGTTCGGTACAGCCCGCCGCCCAGCCTGCTTCTCCGCCCGGCGCTGCGCGGCGTACCCGTCTGCCCGCACGAGCCATAGCACCCGCGCCTCGTGCAGTTCCTCCACCGCCCGCGCCAGCGCATCCGGGTCCGCCTCCAACCGACGGGGGATCGCGGCGCTGAGCGTGAGGTGGTGGTATGTCGCCCGCAAGCCGTAAGGAGCAAAAACGGTGAGGCAAGTGCGCAACGCGCTGTGCCGCCGGTGGAGGGGGAGCCGGGCGTCGTACACGCGCGCTCGGTGGGTCAGGAAGCTGGTCATGGTGTAGGCACCATGTCCAGTGCCCGTGCCAGGGCGGCAGTGACGGCGGCAGCGTGTGCCGGCAGGTGTTGCTCAGCCCAGGTTTCGGCAAGGCTGAGGAAGTCCTGCACATCCTGCTGGACGCCGGTGACGAGCGTGCGTATCTGGTCTACCGACAGCTCGATCACCGGGCTGCTGTCCGTCTCGTGGGCGTCGAGCGTCAGCCGGACGATGTCGCCAAGTCGTTCGGCCATCGAGGACGGATCGTGGCCGAAGTAGAAGCAGCCGGTGCCGTTGAGCACCTCCAGCCAGTCGCGCCAGGTCTCCAGGCCGTTGCAGCAGCCCGGCTCGACGAAGACGATGTCGGTGGCGTTGTCGATCACCCGGAAGCCGCCGGCAGCGAACAAGTCAGGCATGGTGAGCAAGCCGTGCAGGAAGGTGCCGAGCGGGTCGGTCGGGCACGGCCCGTGCTCCTCCTCCGGCTCGAAGTCGTTGCAGTCGGCGATCTGCATAACCGCCGTGCCGACCTCCGCCGGAGTGAGCTCCCCGTTCAGCACGAGGTAGCCATATGACTCGTGCTCGCGAACAGGCCAGAGCGCGAAGTCGTCGGCTGCGGAGATCTCCAGAACGGGTTGCATCACAATCACATGGGGATGATGCCGGACCCACTGCTACACCGCCACGGGCTTTCAGCTGGCATCGGGCTGGGAACGGGGCCCGCTACCTGGTCAGTTTCGCGGTGCGCTCCGGGCAGGCGGCGCTGACATAGCGCATGGCGGTCTGCGCGGTGACCCCGAAAAGCCGCATCAGCTTGAGGGGATCACCGGTGGCAAACGCCTCGTTGAGTTTACCGACCGCGGGAGCTCGTGATTCGGCTCTGACCTGCGGCAATTCATAGACTACATGTCCGTGACGCCGAGTTGGGGTCGATGCTGTCGCTCGTCCGAGTGATCCGGGTGGCGACCATGGCTCGGCGGACTCTCATGCGTTGTGCTGCCGAGGATCAGTCGGTGGCGCCTGCCGAGCGGAGCGAGCGGCCGAGATCGCCGACGAGCAGGCGAGGGTGGCGCCGCCACCACCACATGTCGATGGGGTCGAAGCCACTGATCCGGTGGAACTGCGACAACGCGATGCCGTCGTCGAAGACGGTGGCAGCCCGAAAGCGGTCGTCGAGGGCTTTGATCTGCGGGGTCCATAGGACGATCTCGCGCTCAGTGAGGATCGGCCATGCCTCGTGCAGCCAGTTCCGGCTGTAGAGGTCGTTGGTGTACTCGTCGACCAGGTCGCTGTAACCGTCATCGACTTTGCCCACGAGCCAGGCCCACTTGTCGACCATCTCTTGGACGGTGAATGCCTTGCGCCAGCCGCGTTGATGCAGAACCTCGCCTGCGGCCTGTTTGTTGTGGGGCTCCATATGCTGGAGCCTGGCATACGGAACGGTCCGGTGACCACGGGTTTCCCCTGGTCACGGGACCGGACTGAGCGGTCCCCGGGTTGTCAGGTGCCCGCGATCTGGGCTTCGAGGTCGGCGACGCGCCGGTCTTGGAAGCGGAGGTTGGAGCGGGCGGCCTTGAGCCGTTCGTCGAGGGTGCGGTTGTCGGTGGTGAGCTGGCGGACTCGCTGCTTGAGTGTGGTGTTCTCGGTGGTGATCCGCTGGATGGCTTCCTCGGTCCATTCGGCCTGCAAGTCGCGGAGCTGGCCGAGTAGTTCGCCGATGCGGGTGCGCTGGGCGAGGATCTCGGCGTGAGCAGCCTTGAGGGCGTCCTCAGCGTTGAGTGCGCGCTCACGCCAGGTCGCCTCGCGCTCGTCGTCCTGGTCGGTGAGCGTCCGGGACCGGCGGTCTCCGGCGTCGGCCGTAGCGGAGGCGACTGCGGCTCTAGCCTCAGGATTGTCGTAGAGGAAGGTGCGGGAGACATCCGCGCGACGGGCGACGGCAGCAACGCTGACCCGGGCCCTCTCACGGCGGAGGCGGGTGATGGCCTCGTGGACCCGTTGGAGGGGGGTCTCGGTCTTGCAGCGGCGGGCTGCCAGGGCAGCGGCCGTGCGGGGCTCGGGGACGGCGGCGCTCGTCATGCGACGTCCTGTTCAGGGTCGACGTCCTCGCCTGTGCAGGTATCGCTGTACTCGCCCTCCTCGCCCTCGCTGCCCGCGTCGACGAGGTCGGCGGCGCGGAAGACGGTGGACCACACGCGGTGGAAGTAGTCCTGGGGTTTGCGCAGGTCCAGAGCGAGGGCGTCGTCGAGGAGGCCGAGGCCGGCCAGGGCCTTTTCCAGGCCGTCGATGGCGCGGGCTGTGGGCTCGACGTAGCGGTGGAGGTAGTCGGCGGTGGCGTCGTCCGGGGCGCCCTCGGCCAGCAGCCGCCACTGCTCGCGCTTGCGCCGCCAGTAGAGCAGGTCAGCGCCGGACAGCACGAACTTGTCGCAGTTGTGGCAGTCGAGGTTCCAGGGGCAGGCGCCGCCATCGACGACTGGCTTTATCGAGCAGCAGCTACAGGTACTGAGCGAAGGTCTCGCAGTGCCCGAGCCCTGTTGCCGCCACCTCGAAGTCGCCCTTGGCCGCAGACCGCCGGGCCGACGCGATCGACGGCAGCAGGTTCCGCAGCGGGCTGTCCTCGCCGGAGGCCGCGGCCTCTTCGATCTGGGCTCGCAGCGCGCGGTGGGCCTGGTCCAGGACCTCAGACCACACACCGCCGTACTCAGCCGGGTCGACTCCGGTCAGCCGTGTGAGCCAGAGGTCGGCGTGCGACTGAAGCCGTTCTTCCCCGGAGCGGTAGTCGAACACGGTGCCCGCACGGGTTCGTGTCGTCGTCCGGGTGGTCCGCGATGCCGGGCCAGCCGTCCAGGTCCACGGTGTGGACGGGGCACAGGTACGCGAGCCAGCCCGCGCCCGGCCCGGAGACCTGTGCGGAGCCTTGGCAGAGCACGGTGGCCTTGAAGGGGCAGTCCAGCAGGACGCGGAGCCCTCCGAGGTCGCGGTGGCCGGTGAGCTCCTGGACGATGGACGGCACTGCGGCTCCTTCGCGGGTCAGACCTCGATGTACGCGACGACGACCGGCACTATCTCGGGTTGCGGCGTGTTCTCTGCAGGTCGGGTTGATCTGGCAGCGTGAGGGACGTTAGGCATGTAGCCGGTGTCGGCTGAGCAGGACAACTGTCATGGGCCAACTTGGCGGACTCCCGTGCAGGCCAAGACGACGCTGGCATCCTTGGCGAGGAAGAGCATGAAGGCCCAGGATCTGTCGCGCGCGAAGATGCAGCCGATTCGCAACGGCGTGGTGCCGTACTGGGTGCGAATGTCGACGGTGGCTGACAAGGCGAGTGTCTCGGTGCCCCGTTTCCTTGCGCGCCGGTGGCGAGCGGCGTAGATGCTGGCAAGTTGCTGACCGGGGACATTGCCGTCCCAGATGACGAAGTCGCCTCCGCCGAGAAGTGCTGCCTTCGCCGGTTCGCAGGCTGCGGTCTGTTCGTTGAGCATCTCGGCCAGGGCTGCCCGGTTCATCTGCCCCCTTCCTGCCCTTGGTGCCGGAGCTCCACTCAGTCGTTGTAGTGGAGCCGCTGGCGGGTCCAGAGAGTGAGGTCGCTGCTGGTGGCGACGGCCAGGGTGAGGCCGGAGGGTGAGAATCCGGCGGTGCGAAGTTCTGAGTACTCCGAGTGGAAGACGTGCCACCATGCCTCTCCTGCTGGGCCTTTGTGGGTCCCGCCGTCTGCGGAGAGGATGACGCGGTCGTGGGGCCATTCTGGGCTGACGACGTCCAGGGTCCAGCCGTCGGGGGTGGTGCTGTGGAGGCCGCCGCCGAAGATACCGGCGATGCGGACCTGGGTGCCTTCGATCGGCCCGAGACCGGGGCAGGTGAGGTCTGGGTGGGCGTCGGGGGTGCTGATGTCGGGGTTGGGGTCCCGGTCGCGGGCGATCTTCTCGCCGGTGACCGCGGTGAAGAGCCCGTGGCCGTCGCTGGAGACGACCATGACGAGGTCGTGCCCGCTGTCGGGGTGGACTGCGAAGCCGATGCCGAGCAGGCCGCCGATGGGGGTTCTGCGGTCAAGTACCGGCTGCCATGGCTCCGGGGCCGGCATGACGGGGGCGGCGAGGTAGCGCTCGCGCAGCTTCTGCTGGTACTCCGTGATCAACTCGTCTCCTCGGTGCGATTCGCGTCGAGGGTCTCTCGCACAGCGGCCCAGGTCGACTCAAATTCATGCTCGGTGATCTCGGTAGGGCCGTCAAAGTCTTGCCACCCGTGCAGACTGCCCTCCGCGAGGACTCCATACGTCCGCTCGTAGGTGGTCATCGCCGCGAGGTCGGCGTGGTCCCGGACCTCGATGACCTCCGTCAGGGAAGCCGCAGCCACGGGCCGGCGCTGAGGTCCTTGCAGGTCGACCTGCCGTAGCGCCCCTCCGTTGTCGTCGAGTTCGATGTACGACCAGGTGTCGCTCTCGTCGTCGTAGGCGCGGATCCAAGGGGTCACGTTGGCATGATCTCGCGGCGGGAAGATGCAGGCGCCGGCGGGTCGACGGCCTGGGTTCCTTCGACGCGGGTGAGGAACGCGGCGAGCGCGCCAGCGGCTTCGGGCTCGGTGCTGGCGATCCGGGCCGTGAACGCCAGCTCGTCGACGTCGGCGCCGGGGGCCAGGCGGGCGAGTTCGGCGAGCAGCGCGGCGTGCGCGAGGACCGGCGGCGTCAGAAGGCCGGTTGCTTCCTCGCGGGCGGCCGGGTCGCGGTAGTGCCCGAGGTGCGCGGCCAGTACGTGCGCGAGCCAGGCGTCGACGTCGGCCTGGACGTACCCGCCGGCTCGCCGGGTGAGTTCGTCACGGACGGCTTCGTCGCCGTCGCGGGGCTCGGTCCGCTCCAGGGTGCCGAGCTCGCGCAGCGCCTGGAGCTCGTCGGCGCGGGCCGTGATCCGCATCGCTTCGCGCAGCTCGGCTTCCCGGGCGGCGGCGGCCGCGGCGTCGGCGGCGAGCTCGGCCTGGGCGACGTCGTCGGAGTCCGGGTCGTAGACGGTGCCCGCGGGCGCGGCGGCGAGCAGCTGGTCGATGCGTTCCCACTCCGCGAGCT
Source organism: Streptomyces sp. A 4/2 (assembly GCF_940670765.1). Lineage (GTDB taxonomy): Bacteria > Actinomycetota > Actinomycetes > Streptomycetales > Streptomycetaceae > Streptomyces. The sequence goes on along the minus strand of NZ_CALNVW010000044.1, from coordinate 51,699 downwards.
CCGTCGGGCCGCGGGCGTCGTCGGCCAGGTCCTCGTGCCGGGAAGCCTGTCGGGCGTCGAACCGAACCGGGCGGCATCGAGGGCCGCCGCGATGGCACCGGCGTCCATGCCGTTCGCCCGGCGCCGTACGACGCGACGGCCGATGCGGGCGGGGTCGACCGGCTCTCGGGGCGAGGCAACGCGCGGGGCGGGCGGTCGACGGGTGCCGTCGCCGAGCGGCCACATCCTGGTCATCTTCGGCCTCGTATTCGTGGGACGGATTCGGAGCGGGCCACTGCCAGAGCGCTGTACGGCGGCCCGCAGATCTGTGCCGACGCACGGTTGTTGTCACCCCCGGACCACGCCAGCCTGCGGACTCCCGTGGACGAGGCACCGTAGTTGTCATTGGAGAAGCAAGCTACTTGTCACCAGCCCGCTCAAAGCAGGTCAGTTGTCACCACTCAATCTCGTAGAGCGTCGCGTTGGCTTTGCGGACGGCACCGAGAGGGCAGACGGGCAGCCGGTCCAGCGATCCTGCAAAGGCCGCCCTCCGATGACAGGATGTCCGTCGGGGAGCCGATTCGCGAGGTCACGGGGGGTATGAGTGGCAGGCATAGTGCTTGAGACGCTGGACGATGTGCCGTGGGAGCGGCTGGAGTCGGCGCTCGGGCAACACCCGGCCAAGGAGATGCGGCGAGCGCTGCGTCGCCTGGCGCTCAAGGGCGGTGCAGCGACCGAGGAAGACTGCTATCCCCTGTTCGACTGCTTCGCGCTGAGCACCGGACGCGTGGCCTCCGTCGCAACCGCCGCGCTGCCGTTCGTCGTTGCACTCGCCGACGATCCGGACATGGGCGCCCGGGCCACGCTGGTCCAGCTGTTGGCGAGTTTATCCAAGGCGGCGGCCGAAGCCGACCCGGGCCTGGTGGACGCGGGGTGGCATGAGGCATGGCGGGCCCAGCATCCCCGGATCCGGGCGCTGCTCGCGGATCCCCTGCCCGAGGTACGGAGGGAAGCCCTTCCCCTCGGAGAGGGGATCGGCGTGCTGCTGGAGCGGTGGCACGCCGAGACGGACCCGACGGTGCGGCTGCCTGTGCTGCTCGCGCTGGGGACCGCCGCAGCCGACTCCGCCGAAGCCGGGCCGGTGCACCGGGTGCGGGCGGTGGTGGCCGAGGCGTTGCGTACGGACGGCCCCGTCATGCGGGTCGCGGCCGTGCACGCCCAGGCCGCGTTCGATCCCCAGGCGTCGGTCCGTGAACTGGACCTGCTGGTGGCGGTCCTGTCCGACCCGGCCGTGCGTCCGCAGTTCGCGGCGGTCTGGTACGTGCCTGATATCGACAGTGCCTTCACCCGTGAGGATGTCATCTCCTGGACGGCCCACTTGTTCGAGGGTGCGCCACGGACGGCACTCGCCTTCGTCGTCCGGCTCATCGGCGCGGCGCGCCGGAACGGGGACACCCTGCTGTGCCGCGCCGCGCTGGACGAGGGATGGCAGCTGTTGATGGTCCGGCCGTCCGCGGCATCATCGCTGTTGCCGCTCGCGGGCGCGTTGCTCGCCGAGCCGGACGACGGCGTAAGGTACCGGGCGGCCCACCTGCTGGCCGTGCTCGGTTCGCGTGCGGCTCCGTACGCCGACGAGTTGGCCGCCCTCATCGACGACCCGGGCGAGGCCAAGTTTCTTGAGGGCACCATCGGCGACCACGCCCGCTGGGCGCTGACCCGCATCGGCGACGAGCGCGCCCTGCCGGGGCTGGTCGAGCGACTGTACGCGCCGTACCGGGGCCAGTACTCCCGCGGGTACGTCTCGGGCGACCCACACCTGCCAGCGGTCGAGGACGTCCTGACCCCGCTACGGGCGCACGCGGAGGACCTGCTGCCCGCGGTGCGGAAGCTGCTCCGGGATGACGACGTGGGCGGCTCGCTGACTTGCTGCTTCTTGGAAGTCCTCAAAGCGTGGGGGCCGGCCGCGGCGCCCGCGCTGCCGGAAGTGGTGGCCCTGCTGGACGACACCCGGTACTCGTTGCACGCAGTCGATGCGCTGGTGGCGATGGGGCCAGCTGCAAAGTCAGCCGAGCCCGCCGTGCGCCGCTGCACAGTCCTCGACTCCCCCGGCAACCATCACAAGGCGGCGTGGGCAGCCTGGCGCCTGGGCGCCGACCGCGACGCGGCGCTGCAGCTCATCGGCGAGGCGGTGCTGACTGAGGAGGGGCCGCTTTACGGCCCGGTCGGCCTCCTCGGCGATTTCGGACCGGCGGCCGCGCGCTACGCCGACCGGGTGCGGCGTGTCATGGAGCACGGTGACAGTTGGCTGCGGCTGCGCGCGGCGGTCGCGCTGTGGTCGATCACTGGCGATCCGGAGCCGAGTGGATCCGTCCTGGAGGAGTATCTCCTTCCCGTCGCCGATGGCGGCGACGCCTACGGCTTCTTCCTCGACGCGCTGCGCGCCCTCGCCAGGATCGGCACGGTCTCTCCGGCGGCACGCGCAACCTTGCGTACGGTGCGGGGATCCGACCAGCGGCTGTCGACGTACCGGGACTACCGGGCCTTCATTCAGCACGAGGAGATCCGGTCCGCGATCGACGACGTCCTCGCCCTGCCGTGACGATCGACCAGTGGCCGGTGCCGACAGCAGGAGGACGTTACCAAGCCGAACGCTGAGCTAGGCGCCCAGTTCGTGGAACCCCAGAGCTGCAGCGACAGGGCCGTGATGGATAGGGCCGTGCTCTCCACTGCGGAAGCAACCCGGCATCGAGGGCATGGGCCACTGCTGCGGACGCCACGGCCCTGGGCCCACTGCACACGCCGAGCAGCCCTGCCCGTGACAACAAGCGTGCCTGTGTGACAACTATCTTGCTTCGGCTCAAGATCTGGTTTAGAAGCCATCTCAATTGGCTCGGTACTCTGTTGACCATGGTGGGGATTGTTGAACGGCTGGTGCCGGAAGAGTTGTGGGAGCTGTTTCAGCGGGTGGTGCCAGAGGCGCCGTCGCGGCCTCAGGGTGGCGGTCGGCGCCGTCACAGTGACCGCGAGGTGCTGGCCGCGATCGTGTTCGTGGCGACGTCGGGATGCACGTGGCAGCAGGTGCCCTCGGCAGCGTTCGGTCCGTCGGGGGCTACGGCTCACCGCCGGTTCACCGAGTGGACGAGGGCCCGGGTGTGGGCCAAGCTGCACCGTCTGGTCCTCGATGAACTGGGCTCCCGCGGTGACCTGGACTGGTCCCGGTGTGCGATTGACTCAGTGAATATGCGGGCTCTGAAAAGGGGGATCTGACAGGTCCGGATCCTGTCGACCGGGGTAAGTACGGGTCGAAGATCCACCTGATCACAGAGCGGACCAGTCTGCCCTTGTCCGTCGGGATTTCCGGTGCCACCGTCCACGACAGCCAGGCGCTGATCCCACTCGTGAAGGGCATACCGCCGATCCGGTCCCGCCGCGGCCCTCGCCGGCGCAGGCCCGCCAAGCTCCACGCCGACAAGGGCTACGACTATCGCCACCTGCGGCGATGGTTACGTGAGCGCGGCATCCAACAACGCATCGCACGCAAAGGGATCGAGTCTACGCAGCGACTTGGCCGCCACCGCTGGACTGTCGACCGCACCATGTCCTGGCTCGCCAGTCCTGGCTCGCCGGCTGCCGCCGACTCCACCGACGCTACGAACGCAAAGCCGACCACTTCCTCGCCTTCACCAGTATCGCCTGCACCCTCATCTGCTACCGCAGACTCACCAATTGAGATGACTTCTTAGATCAAGACCCCCGTGTCAACAACGCTCGTGATCAATACATCTAGCTTGACTCTGTCGGGGATCTTGGAGCTGTCGAGGTCAGGTGCGCAGGGTTCGCCAGGATTTCGGTCGGGGTAGCTCGCGCTGGTCGAGGTAGTTCTGGAAGGCAGTCGGTCGGCGGGGTGCAGGTGCTTCCTCAGCCGGTGGCAATCTGCTGAGGCGCTCGATGTTGACGGCGATGGCCGTCAGGACGTGTTGGATGGGGGCTTTTCCCTGTCCGCGGTAGCGGCAGCGTCGCATGCCGTGTCCGTGGGCGAACTCGTTGACCGTGCCCTCCACACCGGAGCGGACCGCATAGCGCGTCTTCCACTCGGGCGTCTGTTGCTGCTGGCGGGTGGGGTTGCCTGGCCGTGGTCCGGTGGCGGTGACCTTGTGTTCTCGGGCGACTTGTTCCAGGTGGGGCAGGGAGGTGTAGCCGCTGTCGACGAGATGCTCGGCGGGCTGCAGGCAGCGACGGGCCAGGCGTGTGTGGATGCCGGGCAGGACCTTGCTGTCGTGTGTGGTGGCTGCGGTGGTGGCCACGTCCGTGATCACGTTGGGGCTGTCGGGAGCACAGGTCTCCGTCAGGTGAGCGGAGAACCCCTTCCAGCTGATGATGTGTCCATGGCGCGCGTAGCGGGCCGAGGTGTCGTAGGGAGAGACGACCGCCCGGGACGAGGGCGGCAGCCCGGGCCCGCCTTCCGATTCGGCGGTGCGCCAGCGCAGGTGTCCTGCGGCGTCATGGTGGTAGTTCTGCACGATGATCTGGCGCAGGGCCTGGACGCGAGGGCCGGACGCGCGGCCCGCTCCGTGCTGGTAGAGGTGTTCCAGGAGCCGGACGGCATCGTTTCCGGTGGCAAAGATCCTGGTCTTGGGCTTGGTGGGGTTCTTGCCCAGGCGGACTGGCCGCCCGTAGCGGCGTCCCCAGTCCTCGTCGACCAGCTCGTCCAGCAGGTGAGGGGTTGTGCCGGCAACTTCTTCCAGTGCGGCGCGGACCGCCTCGGTGATCAGCTCCAGGCGGGTCAGGTCCCGCACCAAGGCCAGGACGTGGGTGGAGTCGGTTCGCTGCGTGGTGCGCTCGCGCACCAGTCCGGCCTCCTTGAGGCGGGCCAGCGCGAGGTCGAGGAGTCGGTCAGCACGGTCATCTTCGGCGAGACGGTCGCGGAAATCGGCCAGCACACTGTGGTGGAAGCCGGGGTCGTCCAGCTCCGTGGCCATCGTGTACTTGAAGTCGATGCGGCAGCGGACCGCCTCGGCGGCCTGCCGGTCCGACAGGCCGAGCAGGAACTGCAGCACGCAGACGGTGGCCAGTTGAGCAGGCGAGAGTCCCGGACGTCCGTCACGTGGGTACCAGTCGGCGAAGTCCTCGTCGCACCACAGTCCGTCCAGCCGATCGCGCACCCATATCGCCGTCGTACCACCCGGGTTGCTCGCCCGCGCGATCCGCGCGGTCAGAGACGGTACGTGCTCACCGGAACGCGGGCGCAGGGACAACGGGCACCTCGACAGCTGCATCGGTCATCGGAACCATCCGAGCATGCCCGCTGATCATGCTGGCCCACTGGGAAACTCCAAGATCCCCGACAGAGTCAAGCTAGAGCGCGTATCTCCCGTTGGCTGGCAGCTTCCGCCGCGCGCCGTATCTGATTCCTGGTCCCTTCAGTCCCTCCTGGTCTCCCTTCACACCCTCCAACACATCGAAATCAGACGTTACATACCGATTTCTTCAGGGTCTGGAACACCACCATCGCAGCGTGGAACCTCCCGCGAGCGCGCGGGGCGCGGCTCATGGGGTCTTCGGTTCTACACGGGGTGCAATCTCTGCCAGCCATCTCGACAGGGGCCGAGGGACGGAACGCGGGCATCAGCCCCTCCCTTCAGTCCCTCGGCGTACCTGCAGGTCAGAGCAGGACGACTAGCTCGGAAGGGACTGAAGGGACTCAAATCTCTCATTATGAGCCAGTCTCCATAAGCCAGTAGGACGAGTGGGACAGGTTTCACGTGCCTGCGTACACCCGCACACGTAGTGGCGTTATAACTCAGGATTTGAGTCCCTTCAGTCCCTGAAGCAGGCCCCACATGTCCTCTGACCTTGCGTTTTACGCAGGGACTGAAGAGGAGGGACTGAAAGCGATCCGGTCTCTGTGCCCGGGCAACAGACAGCCCCCAGTGGGCCAAGCTCCTGGAACAGTCGACTGGATCAAGCTGATTCAGTCGTGCCCGTTGACCTGTCTCTCCAGAGCGGGGAGAAGTGACTCTTGCCTTGCTCGCAGGGCTTCCGATGCGACTGTCAGCGAGAACCCTCTCGGGATGGCTCAGGCAAGGGCAGTCGCCGCTCAGGGCAGTCATTTCCAACCGAGTTACACGGCAGAGCCCAGCGGTAGCCACGAAAAGTAGTGCATAGATGCATCACCTGTCCTGCCCGGAAAGCGAGCTGACTGCCGGTCCGGAACTCACCTTCTTGGGGACCTGACGCAGGGTATGCATCGCGGTCGGTGCCGCGTCTTCCCAGATGGCCAGGCTTTGGTTGAGAGGGCGCCAGCAGGGCAGTCGAAGCGCAGGCGTTGCCGCCGGACAGGCAGGCAGAAAGTCCCCACCCAGCCCCCCGGGGCTTTTCGCACGACGATGTCGAGGCGACGTTCTTTCTCCCCGACCTGGACAAGGAGATCTACGTGGAGCCGGTACCAGCCGGTGTCCTCGTTCCACGCGACAAGCCGCCGCCACCACGTCATGCCCGAACCGAAGCCCAGCTCCTGCGGCAGTATTCCCACGGGTCACTTGAGGGTGGGAGCAGGCGCTATTCCAGCCCGGCCGCGTGATCGGGTACGTACGTCTGCAGGTCCCGGGGCGGCCGCTGATAGCCGGTGGCCGGCGGCCGGGGAGGCAGCGTGAGGGCCGCCGGGGTGACGTTGTAATAGGGCATGGTGGACAGCAGATGGGCGATCATGTTCAGCCGGGCCCGGCGTTTGTCATCGCTTTCCACGACGTACCACGGTGACTCCGAGATGTCCGTGTGCACGAACATCTCGTCCTTGGCGCGTGAGTAGTCCTCCCACCGGGTCAGCGACTCGAGGTCGATGGGGGAGAGCTTCCAGCGGCGGGTCGGGTCCTTGAGCCGGCGCCGGAAACGCCGCTCCTGCTCCTCGTCGCTCACCGAGAACCAGTATTTGCGCAGCAGGATCCCGTCCTCCACCAGCATCCGCTCGAAAGCCGGGCACTGCCGTAGAAACAGTTGGTACTCGGAGGGGGTGCAGAAGCCCATGACCCTTTCGACGCCGGCCCGGTTGTACCAGCTGCGGTCGAACAGGACCATCTCGCCGGCCGCGGGCAGGTGCTCCATGTAGCGCTGGAAGTACCACTGAGTCCGCTCACGCTCGGTGGGCCGGGGAAGTGCCACGATCCGGGCCGCCCGGGGATTCAGATACCGGGTGACACGTTTGATCGCGCTTCCCTTGCCGGCCGCGTCGCGCCCCTCGAAGACCACCACGAGCCGGGCGCCCTCGGCACGCACCCACTCCTGTAGCTGTACCAGCTCAGTCTGAAGCCGGTGCAGCTCCCGCTCGTATACGGGTCGCGGCAAACGTGCACGCTTCCCGTTGCCCGGTGACTCCGCCATGGGACGACCCTACGAAGGATTGCCGTCCCTGGCTCAGGCAGGAGGGCCGAACGGGGTCCGTGAAGCTCGCCTTCAGACACAGGTCTCCCAGTTACGAGAGACCCCGCCCGTCAACAAGGCTCGTCCGTTCTGTACGTGTGTGCGGTGTATCCCTTGGCAGAGCGGGAACGACGGACGCGTTTCACTGAACCCACGCTCGGACAGCGAAGCCGAGCACGGCGTGGCTGACGCGTTTTCACCCGCCCGGTGAAGAGGTCCCGACACCACCGGCCCCCGTTTGCCCCCGGCCGGCAGCCACCGCACAGTTGAGTCATGACGTTCGCCGCCTCCGCCGCGGAGGTACAGAGTGGCTGGACCGTCGAGACACCGGGGCCGATCAGCGGTGGTCCTCTGATCCGCAGCCGAAAGCCAACACCCGTCCCGGGCCCAGGTGATCTGCTGCTGCGGGTGGAGGCCTGCGGTGTCTGCCGAACGGACCTTCATCTGGCTGAGGGGGACCTCCTGCCGCGCCGGCCATCGACCGTGCCCGGCCATGAAATCGTTGGCCGGGTGGTCGCCGTGGGCGAAGCAGTGACCTCGTTCCGTACCGGTGACCGAGCGGGCGGGGCGTGGCTTCGTGGCACCTGCCAGAGGTGCCGCTACTGCCGGTCCGGCAGGGAGAACCTGTGTCCCGGGTCCACCTACACCGGGTGGGACGCGGACGGTGGCTTTGCCGAACTGGCCTTGGTGCCAGCAGCCTTCGCGTACTCCCTCCCGGAAGCTCCGGATGCCACTGCGCTGGCACCGCTCCTGTGCGCCGGGATCATCGGCTATCGTGCGCTTCGTCGCAGCGCACTGCCCCAAGGCGGGCGGTTGGGTATCTACGGCTTCGGGGCATCGGCCCATCTGGCGGCCCAGGTGGCCATGGCCGAGGGGGCCACCGTCCATGTGCTGACGCGGTCGGCGCAGGCACGCACGCTTGCGCTGGAACTCGGTGCAGCTTCCGCGGGCGAGGCGTACGACCTCCCTCCCGAGCCCCTGGACTCAGCGATCCTGTTCGCCCCCGTGGGCGACCTGGTGCCGGTGGCGCTGGAGGCGCTGGACCGCTCCGGCACGCTTGCGATCGCCGGGATCCACCTCACCGACGTTCCGGTACTCAACTACCAGCGCCACCTCTTTCAGGAGCGGAATCTGTGCAGCGTCACGTCCAACACCCGGCAGGACGGCCGTGACTTCCTGGCCCTGGCCGAACGCATCGGTATCCAGGTCACCGTGAGCCCCTACCCGCTGAGCCAGGCAGATCTGGCGCTCGCCGACCTGGCGGCCGACCGTGTCCACGGTGCCGCCGTGCTCGTTCCCGACTGAGCCGGCTTCCGGGCAGATCGGGCCATCAGGCGCTGCCCGGTGGGTGGTGAACCGGTGGCCCCCCGGTCTCACCCGCGGGTGGCATCACCGGCGAGGACGGTTCGACGTCGCCTGCGATTTTCACCGAGCCCCACTCAGGCCCCTTGGCTTTGTGGGCAACATGGACGTCCGTACGACGGCGCCCACAAGCGATCACGTCTTCGACCGGAACGATTGTGACGGTGCAGCCGGCGCGATGGAGCCAGCGCGATGGAGCACCCGATGACCGACGTTTTTCAGTTGTCCGGCCGTCCCCGCATGCCGGGAGTGTCCACCGATCACCAACAATCCTGCCTCCCGACTGGCCTCCGCGAGGACATCGCCGGCCGGCCCCTCCACCGCATAGCTACGGACGGGGACGCCTTCGTGACGCTCGGCGGCCCCGGCGACCGTCCCGTCAAGCCACTGCTGAGCCTGACGACGATGGGCGTCGCGCGCCTCGTCGTACTGCCCGGTGTGGGCCGTGGCGCTCTCGGTACGCGGGCAAATCCACGCATGCACCACCGCCACACCCCTGTCACGCCGGCGTGCCTCGCCGAAGGCGTAGTCCAGAACCTCGAGGAATGCGGTGCTGCGCCCCAACCCGACCACGACCCCACCCTGTTCGTCCCGCCGATGCCGTCGGACCACCCTGACGGCCCGTCGTAGGGATGCCGGGGGCAGGGAAGACCACGAGGGCTCGCCAGCTGGCCAAGGAGCACAACGCGCTTCGGCTGACGCCTGATGAGTGGATGATTCCGTTGCCCGTCGCCAGGCGCTCACTCCGGATCAGACCTTCCCGATGAACGAGGCGGACCTCTTGAACTGGAGGATGCTGTTCGAGGAGCCGGTTGCCGCAGAAGAACTCGATGGGGATGAGATTGGCCCCCCGCCTCCTGATTGGCCAAGTGGGCCCGAGTGGGCCGCCGATCGGTGGCCATCTTTCACTGCCCGCTCCTGAGGCAGGAATTCGTGGGAAAGTGGGTTCCTGGACGGGACTCTGGGCCGGTCCGGGTGAAGTTGCCGACCGTGAACTTGAGAACGATCAGTCCCGGTTGGCCTCGCGGGAGGCGGGCTGTCCGCTCCTTCGGGAGGACCGCCGGGTGATGCGCCTGGTCATCAGCGTGATCGCGGCCCAGGTGATCAACGATTCCGAGTGCTGGATGAGCCGTTCGTAGTCGCGGGCATGACGGCGGGCATGCATGATCCACGCCAGCGACCTCTGGACGACCCACCGACAAGGCAGGATGACGAACCCGACGGCGTCCTTCGGCCGACTGATGGTCTTGAGCGTCAGGTCCAGATGTTTCTTCGCACAAGTCACCAGCTGTCCGGCGTAACCGGAATCGGCCCAGACGATCGTGATCTCGGGGTACATCAGCCGCAGCCGGAACAGCACTTCCTTGGCCGCTTCGCGATCGGTCATGCCGACCGGGGTGACCATGACGAACAGCGGCAGGCCCTTTGCAGCCGGTGTCGACGACGTAGCGGATCGCGTCGACGATCTCGCGGCGAGAGTGCTTCTCAGGGCGTCCCCCTTTGGGGGACTCGCAGGCCGGCGGCGGGAGAAGGGGTTCGATGAGGGCCCATTCGTCGGGGAAGGTGTCGGAGGGGTAGCAGCGGCTCCGGGACAACTCGAACCTCCCTTCCAGAGACGGGAGTTGGGGAACGGCCGCGCCGTCTCCCAACCCGGTCAGGTGTCGATGAAGTCGGAGATGATGTCGAGCGTGGACTCGACCGAGCTGAGCTGGGTGTTCAGGTGCTTGATCCACCGTCCCTTCGGCTGGAGAACGGCGTGCGGGCCGACGACGGCGGTGATGAACCGGCGGATCTCCGTCAGCTCCTCCCTCACGAACCCGAGTTCGTATGCCTGGAGCTCGGCGGTGTCGGTGCAGAACCGGTAGCCGTCCTTCTTCGTCCAGATCAGGGGCGGCCAGCCCCGTTCGGAGATGATGTCGCGCAGGCAGGCCAGGCCCGCGCGGGTCTGGCTGGGTGTCAGTGCGGGCTGAGCGGGGTCACGGGGCGTTCCAGAGATCCCTCAGCTCCGCCCAGGTGGGCGGGCCGACCGATTGGATGCCGGTGTTCGCGGGGTTGCGAAGACCGCTCAGGACGAGGTCCAGGTAGCGCAGGTGCAGTTCGACCGCGCGCTCGGTGGTCGTGGGCAGGCGGGCGTTGAGGTGAGCGAGCAGCAGCAGGAGGTCTGCCGAGCTGAAGTCCGGGCGTAGTGCGCCGGACCGGTGGGCGGCGTCGACCAGGACGTCGAGTGCTGCCCGGAGGCAGTCGTCCGCGGCGTCCACTTCGTCGGTGGCTGGCAGGCGGCCCCCTATGAGAGGGAGGAGGGAGCCGGTGCCGGTGGTGGACAGCGTTGCTCGCAGGAAGGCGACGAGTGCGGCCCAGGGGTCGGGGTGGTCGGCCATGGCGGTGCCGGCCAGGGATGCCAGGTCGTTCATGCCCTCCACACGCAGCGCCTGGGCCAAGTCCTCTTTGGCGGGGTAGCGCCGGTAGAGACTGCCCATGCCTACGCCGGCACGGCGGGCGACCTCCGAGACGGGGGCGTCCCAGCCGTGTTCGGCGAAGACTTCACGTGCCGCACGCAGGATCCGCTCGTCGTTGCGGTCGGCTTCCTTCTGGCGTCCGCGGGGCGGTTCGGTGCGGTCGGCGCGCATGCTCGTGCTCCTTCGGTGCGGCAGTCAACGCGGGTGCTGCCACATGGGCGGGCTGACTGGGTCAGTGTGGGTTGCTGAGGACGGGAACCGGTGCTGCCAGTGCTGCCACGGTGGGCTCGGGTGTGGGCTCCTCGTGGTGCGGGCGGATGCGCAGGGCCCCGACGAGCAGGATACCGAGGGCGCCGAGCGCGGCGGCGACCCAGAAACCCACCGTGAAGGCCTTCTCGGCGGGCACGGGCGTGCCGTCCACGGTGAAGGTCTGCAGGAAGCCGACGGAGAGCTGGCTGCCCACGGCGCTGCCGACCGTCCGGATGACGGTGTTCAGCCCGTTGCCTGCGGCGATCTCGCGGCGCGGCACGAGGGCCGCGACCAGGTCGGCGAGCGCTGCGTACCCGTAGCCCGCACCGAGGCCGATCAGGCAGAACCACAGCGCGAGCTGCGTCGGGGAGCCGTGGAAGAACGCGGTGAGCACGGCTCCCGACGTCATCAGCGTCATGCATGCGGCCAGGGGTGCCCGGGCTCCGAGCCGCCCACGCAGCCAGTGCGCGGTCCGCCCGGCCAGGACGACGCAGACCGAACTCGGCAGCACCAGCAGTGCGGCCTGGACGATGGTCAGGCCGCCTCCGTAGGAGGCCGCCGGGCGGAGCGCAGGCGGCAGGCCGTTGGGCAGCTGCAGCAGCTGCGGGACCAGGACGTAGAAGAAGAACGGCACGACACCGATCAGCAGCGCCGCGAGGTTGGTGACGAGCATCGGCAGATGGGTGATGTGCCGGAGGTCGAGGATCGGGTCGGACCGGCGGGCCGACACCACGCCGAGTACGGCGAAGAGCGCCACGGCGGCCGCGAAGAGCGACAGCACTCCGGCGGAGAGCCAGCCCCACTTCGTGCCTTCGGTGATCGCCAGGAGCAGGGCGACGAGCCCGCCGGCCAGGAGAACGGCCCCGGGCACGTCGACGCGCTTGCTGTGGCGTTCCGGGCTTTCCGGCACCCAGGCGATGACCATGAGGGTCGCCAGCGCGATGAACACCGCTTCGACGCCGAACATCCAGCGCCACGAGGTGTGCTGGATGATCAGGGCGCCCAGGACCAGTCCGATGCCCGCGCCGCCGCCGAGCATGGCGGCGGTGGTGCCGAAACTGGAGGCGATCCGTTCCCGGGGCATCGCTTCGCGGACGATGGCGAGGGCCAGTGGGAGCGAGGCCATGGAGGCGCCTTGCACCGCGCGCATCGCGATGAGGAAGCCGATGTTCGGGGCGGCGGTGCCCCCGAGGGTGCTCGCGAGGAATATGAGCAGGACGATCACGAGGAGTCGTCGGTGGCCGTACTTGTCGCCGAGCAGGCTCAGTACGGGGGTGAGGACGGCCCCGCCGAGCAGGAATGCGGTGATCAGCCATCCGGCCGTGGCGGTGTCGGTGTGCAGGCGTTGCGCGAGCACGGACATCGCGGGAATGACCAGGGTCTGCATTAGCGAGAAGCAGCCCACCGCGGCAAGCAGTGCCGCCAGCACCAAGTTCGGTCGCGATGCCATCGCGCCACGGTGCTGGGTTCTGTTGTCGTCCACTGACGACTCCTTCTGAGGTTGAGGGCGGCGGCAGCACGCCGCGTGGGAGCGGGGGCGGTACGCCCGGCATAGGTCCGGCCGCCGTCCCGGGCGCCGATGTGATGGCGGCTGGGCAGGAGACGCGGAGGCGTCACGACCGCGCGTGAACCGCGTGCGCCGTACTCGCACGCCGCGAGTGTCATGCCGCCCGGCCGGTGAATGTAAATCTATCGGAGCGGAGCGCTCCGTTCAAATTTGCCCGGTCAGCCGGGCGCCGAGGAGATCGTCGACGCGTACGCGAAAAACTCGGCGTACAGCGATGTCCGCCGGTTCGCCCGTCTGCCCGACCGCAAGCGGGAGATGCGCGCGGCCTACGAGCAATCGGCCGAAGCAGGACTGGGACGGCCTGTCGGCGGGGCATGGGCGCAGGGCGCGGCCGCTCTGCAGGATCTAGACCATGAGCGGGACGGCGAGCCGGGCTGGGTGTTGTGTCTGGTGGCCGGATGTCCTCCGGTCGCCGTCGCCGCGCCCGTCTGGCAGGCGATCGCCGAAGCCGGTCGGCATGCACCGGGCCAGGGTCCACTCGCGGCCATCGGCTTTCCCTGCCCGCCCGAGGGCATGGACACGCCGTGGGTGATCGCGGCCGACTCACGGAGTGTGGACCTCGACGGCGGATCGTGGGGCGCGGGCCGCCTGACGTGTTCGGAGCGCGGCGTGTGGCGGTGGCAGCCGCTCCCCCGCTTCAGCCTCAACCAGGGCCGGTCGGCCGAGAACTGGACTGCCGGGCAAACGCCGACGCTGCACCTGCGCGCCGTGGTGAACCTGCCCTGGGCCAAGGCTGGCCGGCTGGAGATCAGCAAACCCCGGCGCGCTCTGCTCGAGCAGCAGCTTCCGCACAGCCCGGTGGCCGGGGCGGTGACGATGCCGTCCAAGCGCCGGGGCTCCAATCTGCCCGCCACTCGCTGGGAACGGGGGCCCTTCGGCAACTCGGCCCGCTGCGTCGGCTACTCGTGCACGATCGCCGGACCGGACGGCGGCCCGGCCCTGAAGACGTCCGTCATGCTCGCCCTGCCCACCACGATGGAGTCCACCGGGGTCGCCTGCGCGGACGTTCTGATCGAGAACCCGCAGGCGTGGGCGGCAGCCGTTGGCCCCGGCCGGGACACGCGGCTGGGCTTCGAAGAGGTCCAGGCCGTGCTGCTGAACACGTGGGAGACGGCTACCGAGCTGCTGCCCGACATTGTCGGTGACCCAGCCGGGCTGTCGTTTGCCGCCCCGCCCACCACCGAACTGCGGATCACGTGCGAACAGCCCGCCGACAACGGCGTCCTGCCGACCCTGGACTCGCTCGTCGACCTGGCGTCGCTCGGCACGAGCGACGGTGGCACCCTCTCGCGGATGGCTGTCACCATCACGGCCGCGCCGACCATGGGCCGGGGGCGGAGCGCCAGAGCCTGCTGCGGGAGGCGCTGATGCACATGGCCCGCGAGTTCGGGTACGTCGACGCGGAGGTGGACCTGCTGTAGGTGGGATACCGCGCCCCTGGGAGAAGGCGGCCAGGTCCGCTGGATGCGCGGGTCGAGTGGCCCCGTAGCCGCGCAGCGCGGGACTTGCGCCGACCCCAGGTCACCCGGTGGCGTCCCAGGCCTGTTCTTCGTCGGCAACAGCGAGCCGATCGTGTTCCGATCGGGCGGCTTCCAGCAGGCGCCGCCAGGACGTGACCAGAGGGCGACGTCGCAGCAGAGCCCGCCGTTCGCGCTCACTTCGCCCCAGATTCCGTGCTCGATGCGGTTATCGCGAGCGTAGGCGCGGCATTCGGTGCGCACCGGGCAGCCGGTGCAGAGTGCCTTGGCTCTGCGTCCGGCCCGTGGACCCCGGAGCCACCGCATAGACCCGTCCCGACGGTGAACTGCCCGCGACTGTGGCGGGCTACAGCTCGGAACGCGGGCCCGTGACCATGTCTGGTCCGTCCGGATGATCAGGGGCCGCAACTCCGGTGTTCGAACGGTCCCCCGGGCCGAGTCGGTCCGGGTAGCCCGCCGGTCAGGTCACTCCCACTCCACCCTGACCTCCGAGACCTCCATCAGGCCGTCGAGTTCGACCCGGCCGACGGTCTGGGCGGGGCTCACCGTGAGGCCGTCCCGGCGCACCAGATCGAGGAGGCGCTCGGCGAGCGGCAGCACCATGTGGCGGCCCCAGCAGCGCTCGTTGGCGTGGCCGAACGGCAGGTATCCGGGGTGGTCGTCCGGGTCCAGATCCGCCCACCGCTCGGGGAGGAAGGCATCGGGCTCCTCCCACAGGGCGGGGTCGCGGTGGCTGAGGAGGGGCAGCAGCAGGACGTCGTCCGCCGGGCCGATCCGGGGGTCCACCGCGGTGAATTCGGGCGAGGCCACCCGGAGGATGTTCCAGGAAGGCGGCAGCAGCCGGAGCGCCTCCGCGATGAGATGCCGGTTCGGGACGGCGTCGTCGAACGGTGCGCCCAGCCAGACCGCGTTGGTGGCCAGCGCGGCCACCGTGAAGCAGATCGGCGCCGCCACCCGCCGGTAGAGGTACATGGCGTACCGGCGGTCCGGGTAGGCGGCGGCGTCGAGGACGAGAGTGGCCAGCTTCGAGAGGGGTTCCGTGTGGCTGGGGCGGCGCAGCAGGGCGGCGCCCGACGTGACGGCGGACCAGGTCAGTTTCGGGGTGAGTTCCAGCCGGCGGTCCACCAGGACCCGGAAGCGCCCGAGCTCCCGCCCGAAGACCAGGTCCCGGAGGTAGTCGTGCGGCACCTGCGGCCACAGGCCGGTCAGGTCGGCCGGCGTCTCCAGGGGGCGCTGGAGCGCCTGCCGCACATCTGCCGCCACCGCCTGCATGTAGGCGGACGCGTCGGCCCGCTCGACGTTCCGGCCGCGGACGGGTTTGAAGGTCGGCCGCTCCTCGGTGTTGGCGGGCCGGCTGCGGAGCAGGGCGTCCAGCAGGTCGGCGCCCGCGACGCCGATCGTGTCGGGTTCCAGCCGGAACAGATCCTGGCCGGTGTGGCGGCTGAGCAGCGCGTCGATCTTGGGTGCGAAGCGCACCTGCCGGCCGCGGTGGCTGACGATCGGTCGCTGGGACATCGGGAACCTCCGGGAGCGCGGGCCGGTGGCGGGCCATCGGGTCAGGCCCCCCACCGGCTTCCAGAACCTACGGGCGTGGGCCGGTCAGATCCAGCCGTACCAGGCGTACGCCTTGAGGCTCTTGTCGCTGCGCATCCGCTTCACGAGACGAACGAACTTCATCCGGACCTCCATGGCGGGGAAGGTTCTGTTCCCCAGTTGCAGGCCGCCGAACGGTCTTCGGCTGCGGCAGAAGTGAATGCCGAGGCTCCCACGGCGTCAAGTGACCTGCGTCACCGCAAAGAACAGCCACCCGATGTTTGGCAGTAGTTCAGAGTGTGCGGTGGCAATATGCCCGCGGCAAGGCGGTCGATTGATCCCGATGTAGTGGATGCACATCCCAAGTACCGTATAGAACTGCAGTATTGGCGGTTGCGATGTAGCAGCGGAGATTTTACGGAACGGGGGCCCCTGGCGCCTGCGGACGCGACCCGACCTGCCGAGCACGCGGCCCGTCACGGGGTGTCGGTGGAGACGACATACACCCTTCTGGCATGCGACAGGGTCCGGTCCACCGTGATGTCCACGGTCGGCTGCGGCTGCTTCTGGGTGAAGGTGGTGGGACCTTGACCCAAGGCCGGGTGGTTAGCGTTTTCGCTGGTCACGCAAGTGGGGCTGGGGACCATGGTGTTGCGGCGTAGAGGCCGGGGCCGAGCTTGCGGACGAGCCCACCGACGGCCCACCGATTCAGTTGTCCGTACATGGCTTCCAGGGTGATGTCGCCGAAGTGGGCGGCGATGTCGCGGGGTTGCCAGAGGCGCCTGCGGTCTTCCTGGAGGAGTGCCAGGATGCGGTGTCGGCGCCGCCCGGCGGGGTTGGCGTGCCGGTCGTCCCGGGATGCTGTGGGCAGCGCGGGTGACGGGTCCACGGGTTCGAGGACGGTGACGTCGAGGCGGGTGACGGTGCGGCTGGTGTCGGGCCGGCCGTCGGCGTGGCGCTCGCTGTAGCGGGACATCGGTGACTTGACCTTGCGGGTACTGACCCGCTGCCGGCGGGGCGGGAGCAGGCCGGTCAGGATCCGGCGGCCGATTGTCCCGAGAAGAGTCTCCCGATCGGTGTCCGCGCTGACGATGCCCGCGGCCTGCATCACCTGGTCGCGGGCGGTGTGGAGCGCGATGCTGAAACAGCAGCGGTGGCTTCGTTGATCTCCAAAGGTTCTGGCACAGATCTTGGGGAGATCTGCGACGCGTACGGCTACCACCCGTTCGAGGGCCATGCCCAGGGCCGGAGGTTCCGGGCGTTCCTGCACGGTCGGGCGTGGACGCCGCACGCCGAGGGGCCGAAGGCGTTGTTCGATCAC
Organism: Streptomyces sp. A 4/2; assembly: GCF_940670765.1. GTDB lineage: Bacteria > Actinomycetota > Actinomycetes > Streptomycetales > Streptomycetaceae > Streptomyces. The sequence goes on along the minus strand of NZ_CALNVW010000044.1, from coordinate 34,338 downwards.
GCGGTGGGCTGGCTGCGCCGGCACCGGGTGCTGTTGCCGGGGGTGAGCGTGCTGGCCCGGCAGGTGTCCGAGGTCCGCGTCATCGCGGAGAAGCGGCTGCACACCACCGGCGCGAAGGCCGCCCGGCAGGCCGACCCCGCGCTGCCCGGTGATCTGGTCGCCACGCTGAAGACGCCGGAGGGCAAGCGGTACTCGGAGCTGGAGCGGATGCGCCAGCCGCCGACGCGGACCGCTGGTACTGCGATGAAGGGCGCGTTGCAGCGAGTTGAGGACGTCGCCGCCTTCCAGCTGGGCCGCCTGAAGCTGGAGCTGATCGAGCAGAGCGGCTGCGATGTGGACGTGGCGGCCCTGTGGGCGGCGCTGGAGGAGGTCGCGCCCCGTGCGGCGCTGTCCAGCTTTCGCGGCCACCGTGGTGGTGAGCCTGGTCCCCGAGGACGACGGCACGGCCGAGAGTGCGCTGCGCGGGGCGCTGGCGTTGCGCTACAACACCGTCAAGCCGTTCCTGTCGCTGCTGGGCGAGTCGAGGGCGCTCGGGGCGGCGACCGGCGGGATGCGCATCCTGACCGGGGGGAAGCGGCTCCCGGCGCTGTCGCGGCGGAAGGCGGGCGAGAAGCCGCTGCTGCCGCGGGAGGTCGACGACAAGCTGGTGCCGGGGCACTGGCGCAAGGCGGTGTACGCGAACGCCGAGCTCCCGCAGGGAGCGGTCGACCGTGACGCGTATGTGGTGTGCGTGCTGGAGCAGCTGTTCCGCGCGCTCCAGCGCCGTGACACCTTCGCGTCCCCCTCGCACCGTTGGTCCGACCCGCGCGCCCGCCTGCTGGACCGCAAGGGCTGGGAGGCGGTGCGCGAGGACGTCCTGGCCGGGCTGAGCCTGGAGGAGGACACCGAGGAGCACCTGCGGGAGCTGACGGAGGTTCTGGACGCGAGGTGGAAGCAGATGGCCGAGCACCTGGAGGAGGCCGGAGCGGACGCGAAGATCAGCATCGAGGTCCAGCCCAACGGGCGGGCGAAGCTGAACGTGGAGAGGCTCCACGCGCTCGGCGAGCCGAAGTCCCTGGCCTGGCTGCGCAGCCGGGTCGAGAAGATGCTTCCGAAGATCGACCTGCCGGACCAACTGTTCGAGGTACACGCCTGGACCGGGTTCCTGGACGCCTTCGTGCACCTGGGTAACGGCCGGACCCGTATGAAGGACCTGACCACCTCGCCCGACTCGCGTCCATCAATCCTGACCGGGTCAAGATCCCCGACACCGGGGAAGGGCGTCGTCTGCGAGCCGCCCTCCGGCGCGTGCCCGCGGCTGCCAACAGGTGGCTCTGCGTCGTCTTCTGCTCCTCGATCGTGGCGTGGCCGGGGGCCAGGGCTGTACGTGAACGGGCCAGGAGCACCGTGCCAACGGCACCAGCAGTTGTCGTGACGCCGAGCACCACGGTGGCGGCTTCGTAGATCCCAGTCACGGGGAAGGTCCTCGGGGAATTGGAGCCGGGTCTCTGGACGTCGAGCGGGATGGCCAGGGCACCCCACGCGGGGATATCTGACGTCCGCAGACTCGACGGCTAGTACTCCAGCCGGACTTCTTCATTAGCGCTGGTCAGCGGTTCGAGTGTGGGGAGTGTAGCGGGCTGGAACAGGGGTGGGGCGGTCTTGGCCGGGCCGTCCCACGAACGTGTGGCCGCGCTGCTTGTAGTGGCAGTGTTTCGGGCATTCCGACCGCATGGACGATGTACCAACAAACCTGTGGGAAGAGGAACTTGGCGAGCTCCTCTTGCGGATCGGGGGCCGTTTTACCCGCGTGGAGTCCAGGCGTCGGATGCGGGACTACGTCCGTGGGCTTCTTGGCCCGGTGGGCCGCAAGAATGGCTGGCAGCTCGCCGAATACGCCGGGCACGCCACCCCCGACGGGCTGCAGCACCTGCTCTCCCGGAGCCGCTAGGAGGCCGACGAGGTCCGCAACGACCTGCACGCCTACGTCGCCGAACACCTCGGCGCGGACAACGGAGTGCTGATCATCGACGACACCGGCTTCGTGAAGAAGGGCACCACCTCAGCCGGCGTCCAGCGCCAGTACTCCGGTACCGCAGGCCGCACCGAGAACTGCCAGATCGGCGTCTTCGCCGCCTACGCCACCACCCGCGGCCACACCCTGGTCGACCGTGAGCTCTACCTGCCCAAGTCCTGGACCGAGGACCGCGAACGCTGTCGGGCCGCCCGTGTCCCCGACGACCGCGCCTTCGCCACCAAGGGAGAGCTGGCGAGGGCCACCATCCTGCGGGCCCTCGCCTCGCCCCTGCCCGTTGGTTGGGTCACCGCGGACTCCGCCTACGGCCAGGACTCCCACTTCCGTCGCTTCCTCGAAGACCATCAGCTTTCCTACGTCGTGGCCGTGCCCAAGTCCCAGCAGGTCCACGGTCCGCGCATCGACCACCTCATCGGCCAGGCGCCGCCCGAAGCCTGGCAGCGGCTGTCCGCAGGAAGCGGCGCGAAGGGCGAGCGCTTCTACGACTGGGCCGCAGCTCGCCTCCCCGCAGTGTGGGAATTCGACGGCGACGAACCGACCCGGCAGCGCTGGATGCTGGCCCGCCGCAGTATCGCCAAGCCCGACGAACTCGCCTACTACCTCGCCAGTGCACCCCTGGACGCCACCGTCGCCGACCTGGTGCACGTCGCCGGCTGCCGCCGGAAGGTCGAGGAATGCTTCCAGAGCGCGAAGAACGAATGCGGCCTGGACCAGTACGAAGTCCGCCGCTGGGTGGGTTGGTACCGGCACATCACCCTCGCCATGCTCGCGCATGCCTTCCTCGCGGTCCTGGCCGCCCAGGAACGAGAAAAGGGGGCATCGAACGGGACACACCCGACCTCGTGGACCTCACACCGGCCGAGATTCGACGTCTGCTGGCAACTGGACCCCGCCACCGTGCTCCGGACCGCAACCACGCGATGACGTGGTCCCACTGGCGTCGCCGCCACCAAGCACGCGCCCGCCGTTGCCACTACACACGGCGCGGCCACACGTTCGTGGGACGGCCCGGCCAAGACCGCCCCACCCCTGTTCCAGCCCGCTACACTCCCCACACTCGAACCGCTGACCAGCGCTAATGAAGAAGTCCGGCTGGAGTACTAGGCCGTGTCTCTTTGGTCGATTGGTCAGTTGATCGGACATGTCTGTCCGGCTGGTGATCACTGATGCGATGTGGGACCGGATCGAGCCGCTGATGCCGGCCGACCCGGTTCGTGGGCGGCGGTGGGCCGACCACCGCCGAACCCTTGAAGCCATCGCGTGGAAGTACCGCACGTGCTCACCCTGGCGTGACCTGCCGGACGAGCTCGGCTCGTTCCAGAACCGCTCACAAACGGCTGCTCAGATGGGCTGCGGACGGCACCTGGAAACGCATTCTGGCCGCGCTTCTGGCAGCGGCCGACGACGCTGACAACATCGGCTGGACCGTGTCGGTGGACTCCACCGTCTGCCGAGCCCACCAACACGCTGCCGGAGCCAGGAAAAAGGGGCTCCAGACCAGGCCGAACCCGACGACCACGCGCTCGGACGCTCCCGCGGCGGCCTGAGCACGAAAGTCCACCTTGCTAGCGACAGCCATGCGCGGCCGCTGGCCGTCCGCGTCACCGCAGGCCAGGCAGGTGACGCGCCGGCCTTTGAGGCCGTCATGGCCGACATTCGTGTTCCGCGACGTGGGCCTGGAAGACCGAGGAGCCGACCGGATGTCGTCCTGGCCGACCGCGCTTATTCATCCCGCGCGATCAGGAACCACCTTCGCCGACGCGGAATACGTGCCGTCATCCCTCAGCCCGCCGATCAGGTCGGTCACCGCCTTCGTCGCGGCAGTGCCGGCGGCCGACCGCCCGCTTTCGACGCCGAGACGTACAAGCAGCGCAACGCGGTCGAGCGTTGCATCAACCGCCTCAAGCAATGGCGCGGCCTGGCCATGCGAACCGACAAGCTCGCGATCGCATACGAGGGCGCGCTCCACCTCGCAGCCATCTTGATCTGGACGCGAGCGTAGGTGCGGGTCAGCGGGAGCTGTGCGCCGCCTGGAGCGTCTCCCATTCCAGGGCGGGGAACTCGTAGCCCCAGCGCTTCCGGTACCCGTCTGTTCCGTGTTCGGAGAGAAGCTCCTCAACCATGGTCATGAAAGCCTCGACAAACGCCTCGGTTGGTAGCCGGCCTGCCCAGACCAGTTTCGCGTCCGACCACCAGGACGAGGGTTCGTTCAAGTCCGCGAACTCCACGATCTGTACGAAGACTTCCTTCTCTGTCTGGTTGAAGAAGACCCTCGTCCCGCTTGGCTCGTTGAGGAACGTCACGAAGGTCGCACTGCACCCACGGAGTAGATCCCGGACGCCGTTCATGAACGCGGCCAGAACCTCGGGTCCTACATAGGAGGCGTGCACCTTCTGTTCCGCAGCGTTCACTGACCATGACCAGGTGGCCCACCCAGACCCGCCGAGCTTCCATTGCATGCTCTGGCCGTGCGCCAAAGAAACGTCGAATGGACTGTGAACCATGCCTTCCCCCTGCGCCAGGCGGTGCTGGCCCTAGAAATTACCGAGCCAACCAGGACTCGATTACGAGCATGACGATGCCACAGACGGATCTGAGAGACAGGCTCTAGAGGCGGACGGAACGGGGGAAGCTCAGGTGCTCTTGCCAACCGGGCGGGATAGAGCTCATGTGGTGGTGGGGGCGTCAAACTGCCTTCAGATCCAACGGTTTGGAGCCTGATCACCAGCCTGCCCTGGCCGTCATCCGTCGGACCAGACGGCCGAAGGCTTCGAGGGTCATTCAGATGAGCCTTCGAACTCTCGACTCAGTCACCAGATGCGGGCATTTCCGGACGAGTCGAGTCGACACGGCATGTTCTCGCCCGGGAAATGACCCCCGATATGAGCCGCTGGGCAACGGGACGTCACCTTCGGACAAATGCCACGGCAGGAACGGGGTTGGCCAAGCCGCACACCGCCCCATTTCCCTTTCGATCTCCCCGGGCTCTCGCCTCGATGCCGTTCCACACCGCAACGGGCCGAGTCGCCGCCCCAGTCTTCGCGATGAGAGCGAGCCCGTCGTGACTTCTCACTTGCCCCGGTGACGCCTGATCGCTGGATGGGACGAGCATCCCCTCGGTGTCGGCTGCCACCCCATCGGGGGGGGCGGCGATCAACCAGGGCCACGCCGCAGGGTGGGCGCCCGTTGCTGACGACAACGCGGTCGATGCCCTCCTCAGCACCCACGCAAAAGGGGGCAACTGTCTACGACACCTCCGACGTCTACGGTCTCGGCCACTCTCTGAGACTGCTGGGCCGGATTCTTGCCCAAGTGCCCGTAAGGAAGTTCGGATCACGTGCTCGATCGGGGCCTCCAGAGGTACTGGCCCTCAACGCACACAGCCCTCTCAACCTGCACAGCCAGGCGGAGCAAAGCCTGGAGAACCTGGGCGTGGAGTACCTCGGCCTACTCACCTTGAACCACACCGACTTCGGACCGCACGACTGCTACCTGGAGGACGGGTGCCACGCCGACCCATCCTGTTCCGGCCCGCAGCGAGGGTCCGACACCAACCGCGCAAGAGCCTGATCGGGTGCCGCCCAACCCGCGTCCACTCGAACGTGTGAGTTCAAAAGCGTCCAGGCCCACAGGCACTGCCCTGTACATCATGACCGTATTTACGTTCGAAGAATTCGTCCGTCCGAGGCCGTGACGGCCCCGGACGGACGGCGTTTCTTAGAGCACCAGTACCCCTCGCGCGCCCAGATGGAGGATGAAATGAATCCTGTACTCGCCCCCGTGTATCAGCCTCTTGGATTCGAACAACGACAGCCTGCTGCGGACCATCTCTCTGTCGATACGCAGAGGGCCGACGCCGACGTCTGCCGCTCATCACAACCGGATACGGAGTGGGCAGCATGAGCGAGCCCACCGATGCAGCAGCCGACAACATCCCCAGTCCGCGCACCACCCCGGCCGCGGTACCACCGCCTGGACCGCAGCACGAACCTGACGGCTCATGCGCAGCCGAGGCAGTTGAGGAGGTCTCCCCCTCGGAGACGACTGGCCCCGAGCCCCAGATGCGGTTCGTCGACCTGACCGGCAGCCGAGAAGCGGCCGGCCGCTCCATCCGCATGCGCGACATGGCCCGGCGCCTGCCCCAGCTGGTCCGGCGGTCGCTGGCACTCGCCTGGCGGGTCGACCGGCGGGCCACCACCGGCCTGCTGCTGTGCCAGACGGTGGCCGGCATGATGCAAGCCCTGGGCCTGATTGCGATCAGCGGTACCCTCACCGCACTGCTGACCAGCGGAGATGTCTACCACCGGCTCCTTCAGGCATGGCCGTCCGTAGCCCTGTTGGCCACCGCTTCCGGAGTGCGGGCCCTGTTGGGGATTACCGTCAGTTGGCTCTCCTCCCGGCTGAGCCCTCTCATGTCGCGCGAGGCCGAGCAGATGCTGCTCACCGGCTGCGCCGAGGTGGAGCTCGCCGCCTATGACGACCCCGACTTCAACCGTGACCGGGAGGCCGCCGACCGCGGAGCGCAGGTCACCGGTGATTTGATCAACGAGGGCCAGGACCTGATCGCCTCGGCTGCCTCTTTCCTGGCCGGGGCCATCGTGCTCGCCGGTGTGAGCTGGGTGCTCCTTCCCCTCCTGGTCGCGGCCAGCCTGCCGCAGGCCCTTGCCCAGGTCAGCGCCGCCCGGGTCCGCTACCTGGCGAACCTGCGGAGCAACGGCGACAACCGCATGCTGTCGGTGCTGCGTTGGCACATCTTCACCCGCGAGGCAGCCGACCAGATCCGCGCCGGCACGATGGCCGGTTTCCTGTCCGGCCGGTACCGGCAGACGGTGACCCGGATCAACCGCGAGGACCGGACCGCGGCCGACAAGGGTGCCCGCATGTCGCTGGTCGGCGCGCTGTGCGGCGGCCTCGGATCGGGAGTGGTGTGGGCGGCGGTGGTGTGGCTGCTGGCCACCGGCCGCATCAGCGTCGGGCACGCCGGCACGGCCGTCTTCGCTCTGCAGACGGCGGGCCAATCGGTGCGCGGGCTGGTCGCCGTCGGGGCCCGTGCTGTGCGCACCGGCCTGTACATGGACGACTGGAGCAGGTTCCTCGACTTGGCCGGCGGATACACCATGCGCCGCGGCGAGCACCGGCCGACGCCACCCGATGAGATCGAGATCAAGTCGGTCTCGCACCGCTACGCAGGGAAGGACCAGGACGCGCTGTCCGACGTATCGCTCACTCTGCGCCGGGGCGAGGTCACCGCACTGGTCGGCTTCAACGGCTCAGGAAAGTCAACGCTGTCGAAGCTGGTCAGCGGCCTGTACTTGCCCACGGGCGGGCAGGTGTTGTGGGACGGCGTCCCCACCGACGATGCCGACCCGCAGTCGCTGTGGCAGCAGGTCGCCCTGGTACCGCAGGACTACGCGCACTGGCCGCTGACGGTGCGCGAGAACGTGACCCAGGGGCAGCCCACGGCCCGCGGTGACGCGGCGGTGCGTGAAGCGTGCGAGGCCGCCGACGCGGACGAGGTCGTCGACAAGCTCGGCGCCGGCCTGGACACCCTCCTGGCCCGCGAGTGGCTGAACGGGGAGGAGCTGAGCGGCGGCCAGTGGCAGCGCATCGCGCTCGCCAGGGCGTTCTTCCGCGAGGCAGGGCTCCTGGTCCTCGACGAGCCGACCGCGAACCTCGATCCCCGTGCCGAGTTCCGGATCTTCCAGCGGCTGCGGAACCTGGCCCAGGACCGGGTGGTGTTGCTGGTGACACACCGCATCACCAACGTGGCCGTCGCCGACCGGATCGTGGTCCTCGACGAGGGCCGAGTCGTGCAAGAGGGCACCTACAAGGACCTCGCCGGACAAGAGGGCGGCCTGTTCCAGCAGTTGCTGTCCTACCAAGTCACCTCGGAGCCGGACGGCGAAAGGCACGGGACCCGCGCATGAGGGACCCCGACATTACTTCACAAGCTTCGCCCGGGTCCGCTACCCCGGCTGCCCCGCACACCGTTGCCCCATCCACCAGTCCTTCCATGTTCCTCCGAGGTGTTGACGTGCCGATCGCTCGCCCCCGCGTCCGCGCGACCGTCGGCAGCTATCCGACTCGGCATCCGTATGAGCGAGAGTCTCTTGCCGGGCTGCTTGCCGCCCTGGACAGCCCTGACGATCCGTCCAACCGCACGACGCTTCCCGGCAGGTCGGAGGTGGGGCGATGAGCGCCCGGTCCGGCGACATGGTCGTGGCGGGAGTCTTGGAGCTGCACTACCGCATCATCCCGACCGACGTCTCCGAGGGGCCGTCAGGGACGGCCACCTGCAACTACGTGGCCCGGGATACCGACGGCCGGCGATGGTTCGTGAAGGCCTATCCGGTGAGCGCTGATCTGGGCGCCGAGCGGCGCTCCATCGAGCTGGCCGAGTTCGCCGCGCTCGGCGGGGCCCCAGTGCCGGTGATGCGCCGCACCCTCGACGGTGATCTCATCGCGACGGGCGGCGGGTTGTCAGTGTCCGTCGCCGCGTTCGTCGAGGGTGCCGAGACAGCGGAAGGCGGTCTGTCCGGCAAGCGGTGGGCCGCTGTCGGCGAGACCGTGGGCCGGCTGCACCGCACGCTCGCCCGCCACCCGGCCGGACCGCCGTGCCGCGTGCCCGTCCGGCAGGTCTGCGATGTAAAACGGGCCCGGCAGCGCCTTGAAAGACTGCTCGCCTGTTTCAGCAAGAGGCCGCCCACCTCGGAGTTTCCCACCTGGGCACGGGAGACCGCCGTCCGACGGAACGAGGCGCTGCCTGCCGTGGCCGCCATGCTCGAAGAGCTCCCGGCGTCCTTGACCGTGCAGACCGTCCACGGCGATCTGGCCTCGCCCAACCTGCTCCTGCGCGGACAGCAGGTAGCGGCATTGATCGACTTCCGGCCGCCCGGTCACCGGAGCCCCGCTTGGGAGCTCGGGCGGATCGTCCTCGACCCGCGCACCGTTCTGGCAGAGCCGCACTGGCCCACCGGCCTGGCCGAAGCGATCACCGTATACCGGGCAGCCAACCCAGCGTTGCCGGCCGAAGAACTCCTCGCCGTACCTCGGGTCGCCGCCGGATATCTGGCGTGTTCGGTGTATCCCCTGTCCGAGGCCGTCGATGACCCTGCCGCTGTCACCCCGGAGCTCGTGGCGTACGGCCGGAACCGGCATGCGGCCATGGTCGAGCTGCGCGAGCGCCTGACGGAAGCCGAGGAGGTGCTCCATGACCTCCTCCATTGACCCCTCGTCCTCTCTCGCCACCCGGCCCTCGCTGTGGCGACAGCGCAACTTTCGGCGCTACCTGACCGGGCAGGCAGCCAGCGTGACCGGCAGCTCGATCAGCACCATGGTGATCCCCGTGCTGGCGGTGCTCGAACTGGACGCGACCACCGCCGAGGTCGCCTGGCTGACGTTCCTGGGCCAACTGCCGCCCGCACTGCTGGCCTTGCACGCCGGGGCCCTCGCCGACCGCCACTCCAAGCGGAAGCAGATGATCACCGGTGACCTCATCAGCGCCGCCGCGCTGACCAGCGTGCCGGTGGCGGCCGCGCTGGACCGGCTGTCCCTGGGCCAGCTGATGGTGGTAGCGGCCGTACAGGGCGCGGCGGGCGTACTGCACGACGCTGCCGCGATCAGTCTCCTGCCCAGCCTGGTCGACCGGTCCCTGATCCAGCGGAGCAACAGCCGCATCGGCGGGCTCTTCTCCGTCGCCGCCACCGCGGGCAGCAACCTCGGCGCCGCCCTGACCGCGCTCCTCGGCCCGGCCCGGGCGCTTCTCGGGGACGTCCTCTCCTACCTCGTCAGCGCTTGGTGCACCGCCCGCATTCAGGCCCCCAAAAGCCCCCGGTCAGCAGCGGAAAGCCGCCGACTGCACACCGAGATCGGTGAGGGCCTGCGCTACGTGCACGGCGACCACCGGCTACGCACACTGACCCTCGTCAACGCCACGACGTCGGCCGCCCTGGCACTCCTCAACACCCTCTGGGCGCTCCACCTTTTCCGGTCCCTTGCGATGAGCGCGACCGCCTTCGGCGTGGTCCTGGGACTCGGAGCTCTGGGCGCGGCGGCCGGCGGACCCGGCCCCTGGCCCGGAGCCGTCATCGGCGGGCCCGCCGCCGGGCGCGCCCCTCTCGCCCCGTACCTACTTCCTGCCCACCAACATTCGAGGTGATCACGTGCCGCCCTCCCGCTCTCACATCCGCGCGACCGTCGAGGCCTATCTCAGCCGGCACGCCGAGGAACGGGGCGCTCTGGAAGGGCTGCTGGCTGTCCTCGACGGCACCGAGGAGCCGTCCAGCCGCGCCACGCTGCCCGGTCACGTCACCTGCAGCGCGGTGGTCATCGACCGCGACCGTCGGGTGCTCCACATCGGTCATCGGGTGACAGGGCTGCTCCTCGCTCCAGGCGGCCACGCTGAGGCGGGTGACCGTACGCTCCTGGCCGCGGCCGTGCGCGAGGTATGCGAAGAGGCCGGGCTGTGTCCCGGCGACCTGTGCCTGACTCCGCAGTTCCTCGACGAGCCGATCGACGTGGACGTCCATGACATCGACGCCGATGCGGCCAAAGGCGAGCCTGCTCACCAGCACTTCGACTTCCGTTTCGCGTTCTACCTCACCGCCGAGCAACCGCCCGCGCTCGCTCTCCAGGACGAGGAAGTCGCCGGGGCCCAGTGGCTTCCGTACGCCGACGTGCGCTCCCCTACGCTGCGGGCCAAGCTCCTCGCTGCCGAGCCGCACGGCCTGGATGGGCGCCCGGAGCCCGTCAGCGCCAACGCCCTGATCCACGACGGAGCTGGCCGTTACCTCCTTCATCTACGAGATGACCGCGAAGGCATCTGGGAGCCGTGGGTCCTGGCCCTCGTGGGAGGCAAACGGTCGCGGGACGATGCCGGCCTCGAGGCGACACTGCGGCGCGAGCTGGCAGAGGAGACGCCGGGCCTGGAGCCCACGGGCCTGATGCCTTTCGCCGTCCAGGAGGCGACGAGCGTCGACGGCCTGGCGGTGCCCATCAGCGTCTACGCCGGGCACTGGAGCGGTGATGCCGAGGCAGTGGATCTCCGCGAAGGTGTCCTGCTGACGTGGTGCACCGTGGACATGCTAGACCGGCTGCGCCTGAGCCCCGGGCTTGAGGCGCTGATCCGGCGGCACGCCGCCGAGCACCTCGCGGCGGAGGAGCCGGCGGTCGGCACTGGGCCGCTGGCCGACGAGGTCCCGCCGGGAACCCAGCTGCACATCGTGGGTGTCCACCTGCACCTTCAGGACGACCAAGGCCGGATCCTCCTGGGGCTTCGCCACCCGAACTCGGCCTATGCGCCGGACACCTGGCACTTCCTGGCCGGCCACTGCGAGCGGGAGACGGCGATCGACTGCCTGGTACGCGAAGCGAAAGAGGAAGCGGGCCTTACCATCGCGCCCGAGGACGTCGATCTCGTCCACACGGTGCACCACGTCGACTCCCCAGACGCCCGGCCGAGGATCGGGCTCGTCTTCCAGGCCCGCTCCTGGACCGGCGACCCGGAGGTCCTGGAGCCCGACCGGTGCGTGGAGTGGCGGTGGTGGAAGCCGCAGGACCTGCCGGAAGCGGTCGTGCCGTACACCCGCATGGCGATCGACGGAATCCTTTGGGGGCGCCTGTACTCCGAGCAGGGCTGGGGCGAGCGATGAGCACTCTGGACACCTGTTCCGCCGCCGGCCCGGTCGGCGGGGCCACGCCGACGGATGCGGAAACGGATTCGGCAGCCGCGCGGGCGGTGATGGTCGCCCGGCTCGAGGAGGAAGGGACTCTGGGGCCGGGCCCGGTCCGCGACGCTCTCCTCGCGCTGCCCCCGCGAAGTGCTGATGCCGCAGGCGTACGTACGGCGCAGCGTGCCGGGAGAGGAGGTGCCGCGGTGGGATCTGCTGGACTGGTCGGCGCCGCTGGACCGCCCCGAGCTGCTCGGGCTGCTGTACGGCGGGGCCAGTGTGCTCGTCCAGCATGACGGGGAGCCGTTGCTGGGCCGGGCGCGCGGGACGCGGTCGGGGGCGTCGATCACGTCGATGTCGACGGTGATGGGTTTGACCGTCGAGCTGCTGGAGGAGCTGGATCTGCGCCCGGGTCTGCGGGTGCTGGACGTCGGGACGGGCGCGGGGGTGACCGCCGCAGTGGCCTGCCAGGTCTGCAGCGACCAGGGGGTGGTCACCCTTGATCGGGACCAGCACCTCACCGACGCGGCCGCCGCCCGCCTGGCCGATCTCGGCTTCCGGCCGCAGGTGGTGTGCGGTTCGGGCGAACAGGGCCTCCCGGGCCGGGAGTTCGATCGGATCTTCCTGTCGTACACGGTGGAGTGCGTGCCGACGGCCCTGGTGGAGCAACTCGCGCCAGGCGCCGAGCTGCTGGCGCACGTGACCAGCGCGTCCCCGTCGTGGCCCGGCCTCGCCGTCGTCCGGCGCACCGCAGACGGGTATGTCACTGCGGAGCTGCGGGCCGTGGAGTTCGCCCACCGTGCCGGGCACGGCATGGCGCGGATCTGGCTCAGCGAGGAGTTCCGGCAGCGCATGGCCGCCGAGTCCGGCGCGTGGACCCAGCGGAGCATGCTGGCGCCGCCCGCGGACAGCGACCGCGGATTCTGGCTGGCGGCCGATCATCTCCTCGGCGGAGGTCTGGTGCGGGACTTCGGCGCTGAGCACCTGGCGATCGGCGCACCCAGCTGCGGATCCTGGATGCGCGCGGAGCCGGTGGGCCACCGGCGCTGGAGCGTCACCGTCGACGGCCCACGGGACATCTGGAAAGAGATCCAGGACCTCGCCGACCGGTGGCGGGCCGCATGCTCTCCCGACCGCTACCGCCTCTACTTCGACGCGGACGGCGGGCAGCGCGCCGCGTCCGAGTGCGGACGCCTGGCATGGCAACTACCCGCCCCCCGGCCGCTCGATGAGGGAGCCACCTCGTGACCTACCCCGACGGGCCCCTTCCGGGCCTTGCACCGGATCAGGAATCCATGTTCGACGGCGCGGCGTTGACCTACGCCCGCCACCGCCCCGGCCTGCCGGAGGCAGCGGTGCGCCTACTCGCCGGCACGCTGCGGGGCCGGCCGTCCCCGGTGCTGCTCGACCTGGGTACCGGAACCGGGCAGGTGCCCTTCGCGCTCCTGTCCGCCGGCGCTGCCCTGACGCACATCGAAGTGGTCGACGTCAGCCAGCAGATGCTGCATCAGGCCAGGCAGGCCCTCCAGCCTGTGCTCGGTCACTGCACCCTCACCCTCGTCCACGCGGCGGCCGACGCCTATGAGCCGCTCGCGACGCTGCCGGGCGAACCGGACTGCGGCCCGGACCTGATCACCTTCTGCCGGTCCTACCACTGGATGAACGGTGAGGCGGTCCTGGAGATGGCCGACCGGGTTGCCACACCGGGTGCCGCAGTGGCGATCATGGGCGACGGGAGCCTGTGGACCCACGACGCGGCCTGGACCCGTGCGCTGCGCGAGTTGATCCAGCGCTACCTGGGCGCCGGGCGCCGGGCGGGCGCCCGCCGTTCCTACGCCGAGCCCCGCCGCTCGTACGAGGAGGACCTCGCCGACTCGGCGTTCAACGACGTCACCGAGCACCTCTTCCCGGTGACCCGCGCGTGGGCGCCGCAGGAGGTACTCGGCTACCTGCGCACCACGTCCTTCGCCGCTCCTGAGCTCTTCGCAGAGCGGCACCAGGCGTTCGAGGACGAGGCCCTCGCCCTTCTCCACGCGCAGGCGGTGGACGGGTCTCTGGTCGAGGACGCGATGTTCAGGGTTCTGCTCGCCCGCCGTCCGGAGGGAGCGCGGTGAGCGGCGGGCAGCGGCACACCGAGCCGGTGGACGTCCACTTGATCCTGCGCCGGGAGACCGCCGACGGGCCTCAGGTTCTGCTGTCCCGGCGGGCCGGGCAGGTGTACGCCACCGGCCTGTGGCACCTGCCGTCGGGGCATCTGGACGGTCCGCACGAGGACGTGGTCACCGCCCTGATCCGCGAGGCACGGGAGGAGACCGGGGTCGTCATCGACCCGGCCGACGTGCGGGCCGCCGTGACCGTGCACCACCGAAGCCCAGGAGGCGCCTCGCGTACCGGGCACTTCTTCGAGGTTCGGCGGTGGAAGGGCGAGCCCGAGATCGCCGAGCCGGACGTCTGCGACGCGATGGACTGGGCGCCCCTTACCGCCCTGCCCGCCCAGATGGTGGCGTACTGCCGTGCGGGCCTGGACGCCTACAGCGCCGGCGCGCCGCTCGCCGTGCACTTCCAACTGCCCGGCGACAGCATCGCCTTCGACCCCGGCGCCGACCGGCTGCGCCTTGTGCCGGACGTGACCGGCCAGGCGTCTGCCGCCCGTCCCGACGCTGCGGTCGTGCAGTTCGCGGAGCGGGCGGTCGGCCGGATCGCGCAGTGGACGGATACCTCATGGGCGCGCGAGGAGAGCCGCGTGTGGCGGGTCCACGGCGTCCAGAGCGGCACCTGGTACGTGAAGGTGCACCAGAGCGAGCGGTTCCACGGCAGGGAAGTGCGGGGGCTACGGACGTGGGCGCCGGAGCTGGGGGCGGCCGCGCCCCGGCTGGTCGCGGCCGACGAGACACTGCGGGCGGTGGTCCTCACCGCGGTGCCGGGCCGCCCGCTGCACGGTGCCGTCCTTGCCCCGGACCGGGAGAGGGTGGTCTTCCAACGGATCGGCGCGCTGGCGCGCCGCATCCACCAGTCCTCTCCCCCACGGCCCGCTCCTGCCGGCAGCGGCCCGGCCGTGGCCAAGGCCGACCGGCATCTGGCCGGGGCACGGTCTCATCTGCTCCCGGGTGATGAGGAGTTCGTCCGCGACCTCGTCCGGCAGGCCGAGGATCTGCAACCGTTGGAGTGGGTGGAGACCCACGGAGATTTCCAGCTCCGCAACATCCTCCTCTACACCCCTGACGCCGCGAACGGCCCGGCCGATCCCGACGTCTTCGTGGCGGTGATCGACCTTGAGCGCAGTGAGCCGGGACCGGCCGTACGGGATCTGGTCCGCCGGTCCGACGCCTGGGCCGGCCGCCCTGACCTGTTCGAGGCATTTCTGGCCGGGTACGGCAGGTCCCTGACCGCCGCCGAGGAGGCCCGCCTCGTCATCGACGCAGCTCTCGATTCCGTGAGCGGGATCTCGTACGGCGCCGCCCACGGTGACCCCGAGCTGGTCGAACGCGGCCGCCGGACGCTGGCCCGCCTACGCGCCGAACATCATGCAGCCCTCTCACCGACAGGAGATGCGACATGAACGCCGACACGGCACCCACTGCCGAGGCCGAGCCGCACGACGCCGCCGGACGAACACCGGTCCGCGCAGCAACGCCCGCTGACGCCGAGGCCATCATCCGGATCCGTTCCGAATACGTCCTATCCTCACCGTTGACCGAGGAGTGGGTCCGGCGGTGCACGGACGAGCTGGCGCCACGGCTGACGCCGGAGGGAGACGCGCGGGCCTTCGCCGTCGACGCCCCGGACGGCACGATGGCCGCCTGCGCCCTCGGCCTGATCCACCCCGTCCTGGCGGGGCCGGCCTACCCCCGGGGCCGGGCCGCCCGCGTGCACGTGGCCGCCACGCACCCGGACCACCGGCGCCGCGGCTATGCCCGGGCCGTCGTCTCCACACTCCTCGACCACCTCGCCGACGTCACTCTGTTCGAGCTGCATACCAGCACGGAGGCCGCGCTCCTGTACCGGGAGTTGGGCTTCAGCGGCAGTCCGGCACTGATGCGGATGACCCGTCGCAGCCAGCCCGTCGTTGGAGCGGCCGGTGCGCAGCCGGACTCGACGTGGGTGCCGCCGCAGCAGTATGCCGACTCACTGCCCCGGGCGGCCGCGTTCGTGTGCCTCTACGCCACCGACGAGGACGACCGGCCGCTCCAGCTGCACTCCGTCTACTCCCCCGGCCACCCCTGGCACATGATCGGCGGCGCGATGGATCTGGGCGAGCGGCCCTGGGACGCGGTGGTGCGTGAGTGCCGGGAAGAGACCGGCATGACCGCCGTGGGTCCGCCCCGGCTGCTGGCCACTGTGTACGGGCAGCCCCGGGCGCAGCGTCCGTACAGCACGCTGCAGCTGATCTTCGATGGCGGTCGCCTCACCGATGAACAGATCCGGGGCCTCACTCTCGACGCGCGCGAGCACGACGAGGCCCGCGTCCTGCCCCTGGCCGAGTGGGAGGCATTGATGCCGGCCCGCGATTTCGCGCGGCTGCGCGCTGTGGAAGGCGCCCGCCGTACCGGCGTGGCCGCATACGTCGACACCTGGGGGGACGCATGACCACCAGCAGCATCGTCTTGATGTCCGACCGGCGGGTCGCCGCGATCCCCGTCCAGGAGCGCGGCGAAGCTCTCATCGACGTCCGCAAACAGGACACGGCGGGCGCATGGACCACGTCCGCCAGGGCGTGCTCACGCGGCTGCAGCAGGCGCAAGCGCTGCTCCCCGGCGGGCAGTTGCTGTTCATCGAGGGTTACCGGCCTCCGTCCCTGCAGCGCCGGTACTTCGAGGAGTACTCCGGCAAGCTCGCGCGTGTCCATCCGGGCTGGCGGGCCGCCGAGCTTCGGGAGGCCGCCAGCCGCTTCGTGTCACCGCCGGAGATCGCGCCGCACTCCGCCGGCACGGCCGTCGACGTGACGTTGATCGACGACCAGGGCCCGCGAGCTGGACATGGGCACGCGCATCAACGCCTCCCTCAAGGAGTCGCCCCCGACCTGGGCGCCCGGGCCCGCACGAACCGGGCCGCTCCGGGCGGCGCGCTGTCCACCGCAGGCTTGATCAATTACGGGACTGAGTGGTGGCACTGGTCGTTCGGCGACCGGTACTGGGCGCTGCAGACCCAGCAGCCGACCGTCCTCTACGGCCTCGTGGAACTGCCCTGACACCGCGCCACCACCCCGCCTTTCACGAACGAGGAGCGATCTGTGGGAATCACCCGGACCGACTGGTCCGAGCACTACAACGACGGGCGAAGCTTCCGGCGGCTCGGGGACGAGGAGAAGGGCCTGCTCGTCGAGCACGCCCCGGCCCCCGAGGGCAGCCGCGCGCTCGACATCGGCTGTGGCACGGGCGAGTTGTCCGTCTACCTCGCCTCGCTCGGCTACACCGTCGACGGAGCGGACTTCGCCGAGGGCGCGCTCGAGCGGGCCCGCGCGGAGCACGCCGAGATGGACGGGGTGCGCTGGCTGAGCCTGGACGTGGAGCGCGACGACCTGACCGGCCTCGCCGAGGACGGCTACGACCTGATCGTCCTGCGGCTGTCCATCGCGTTCATCCGCGATCGCACCCGTGTCCTTCGCAGTCTGGCCGCGCGGCTGCGCGAGGGCGGTGCGCTCGTCATCATCACACCGATCGTGGAGAACACCCCGGATGAGCGGCGCCACATCGCCCTGGACGAGAACGAACTCGCCGCGCTCACCGACGGGTTCGAGCACATCGAGCAGTGCAACGCGGAGGACCTGGCGGTGCTGGTCCTGCGTGGACCGGCCGGATCGTTCAGCGTGGAGGAAAAGCTGCGACCCGAGCCACAGGCCGTCTTCGGTGCCGCAGTGGTGGTCACCGACACGTTCGGCCGGGTCCTGCTGGGCCGCTCCACCCGGGACATGTGGGAGCTGCCCGGCGGCCGCATCGAGACAGACGAGGCCGCACCCTTGGCCGCCGTGCGGGAGCTGAACGAGGAGACCGGGCTGACGGCGCGCGTGGAAGACGCTCACGTCATCACCGTGCTGCACGACGACCGCCTGGGCGTACGCCGCATCACCGCCGTGGTCCGCGTCTCCCGCTGGGGCGGTGAACCCGGTCTGCCCGAGCCACACCGCTTCGTACGCTGGGAGTTCCACGACCTGAACACCCTGGCGACCCTCGGGAAGATTTTCGCGCCCAGCGCCCAGGCCCTGACCGCGGTGTGGCCCGGGGTGCTGCCGGGCCTCCCGCCGGTCCACTCCTACCCGTGCTCCGCCGCCGTCCCGCCGGTGCCCGGGGAGCCGGCCGAGGCGGTCCGGCTGCGCGAGCGGATGGCGGACACCGTGATCAGCAGGGGCTGGGCACCCTCACCGCGGGTCCAAGTCGCGTTGCGCGAGGTGCCCCGGCACCGGTTCGTCCCCGAGACCCCGCTGGAGACGGCTTACCACGGCGACCACGCCGTGGTGACGGTCCGGGAGTCACCCCGGACCGCGCTCAGCTCCGTGTCCGCGGCCTGGCTGCAGGCCGACATGATCGAGCAACTCCGGCTGGAGCCGGGGACGACTGTGCTGGAGGTCGGCTCCGGCGGATACAACGGCGAGCTCCTGGCGCACGTCCTGGGACCGCTCGGACGCGTGGTGACCGTGGACATCGACCCGTACGTGGTGCACCGAACGCAACGGCTGTGCGCGGAAGCCGGCAGCGGCCGGGTCACCGCCGTCCTCGGCGACGGCGGACTCGGCGCGCCGGGCCACGTCCCCGCCGGCGGGTTCGAAGGGATTGTGGTCACGCACAACGTGTCCGACATCGCACCCGCATGGCGAGACCAACTCGCCGAAGGGGCCCGGCTGGTCGTGCCGCTGGAGATGGGCGGCTACACCCGCTCCCTCACCCTGGTCCGGCGGGGCGACGTGCTGCGCTGCGACCACTGGACGTACTGCGGTTTCGTGCGGGACCGCGGCGCCGCCGCGCGCACCGCCCCCGCCGTCCGGCTGGCCGACGGTAAGGTCACCGTGCGGTGGGAAGACGGTGAACCTGGCGATGCCTCCGGGCTGGAGGAGGCGCTGCACGGGCCCCGGCACGAGCTCACCACCGGCCTCGTGGTCCGAGGCACCTTCAATTTTGAGACCTTGCAGATCTACGCCGCGACCACGCTGCCGGGGTTCTGCCGCCTGACCGTCCCGGACGGATGCACGCTGGTGGCGCAGCAGGACGCGGCGGCGATGCTGACGGATGGCTCCCTCGCCTACCTGACCTACCGCAAGGTCAAGGAGGCGCCGGATCCGGCCGACCGCCTTACCGAGTTCTTCATCCACGCCTACGGCCCGGCCGCCGACGAGTTGGCGGAGCGCTTCGCCGACTGTGTGCACACCTGGGACCAGAAGGTACGCGAGAGCGGTTACCCGCAGATGACCGTCCACCCGGCCGGTACCCCCGACGAGCAGCTGCCGGCCGGTACCGTGCTCGACAAGCCCTCAGCACGCCTTGTCTTCCGGTGGCCCGGCCGCGTCCCCGACGGAGCACAGGCCCTGCTCGCGGCGGGCGGACAGCATGCCTGACCCCACCGGACCGATTCCCGCAGTGCTCGGCGTTTTCGCGCACCCCGACGACGAGAGCCTCCTGGCCGGCGGTGTACTCGCTCGGCACGCCGCCGCCGGTGCCCGTACGGCGGTCGTCACTGCGACCTGGGCGCCTGACAACCCGCGGGCCGCCGAGCTCGCCGATGCTCTGGCTGTCCTGGGAGCGGGGGCGCCGAGGATGCTCGGGTTCAGCGACGCCCGCAACGAAGCATCGGCGCCTGGACGGCCCCGGTGGTGCGACGTGGCCCTGGACGAGGCCGTCGCCCAAGTAGTGCTTCACATCAGGCAGTTCCGTCCCGATGTCGTGGTGACCCATGACGTGCTCGGCCAGCTCACCGGGCACCCGGACCACCGGCGCACCCATCAGGTGGCACTGCTCGCGGTAGAGGCCGCCGCTCTCGCCGACCTCCATCCCGAGACCGGTGAGCCGTGGCAGACCAGCGCCCTCTACGCGGCCACACACCCCCACTCCGGGATCGGTGAACTGGGGCCACTCCTTGCAGGGGTCGGCAAAACGTTGCTGAGCGTGCCGGACGAGCACGCGACCGCCGCCGTGGACGTGACGACGTGGCTCGATCAGAAGTGGACCGCGATCCTCGCGCACTGCAGCCAAGTGGAGCGCGAACGGCCGCTCCCCGGGATTCTGTCGCGGCTTCCGGGCGACGCCCGTAACCAGATTCTTGCCACCGAGTACTACACCCGCATCAACCTCGCGCCCGCCCCGGGCTGCTCGACACAACTGACCGCCTGACCCACCGCAGGTCAACCAGGACACGCCACCTCGATCTCCCGGGTTCTCGCCGCCAGCCGCACCACGCCGTGCTCGGAGAACACTCGCCCCACCAGCAACTCGCTGAGGTGCGGAAACAGGTCGCCCACCAGCTCGTCACACCGCGTCACGGTCCCAGATGACGTTGCGTCACCGAGGCCGGACACCATTGATCGTCCTCACGGAACGTGTGCCAGAACCGACTGTGGACAGCAGTTAGCGATCACCGGAGCACTGAGTATTCACGGGTTCTGACGCGCCCACGGCCGGTGGGGGCCTGGTTACCGCCGCCGTTCGTCTTCGGCGCCTCGGTACGTAAGCAGGTCGCCTGGCTGGCAGTCGAGGACCTCGCAGATGCGGGTCAGCGTGGTGAAGCGGATCGCGCGGGCCCGGCTGTTCTTCAGGATGGACAGGTTGACGTTGGTCACGCCGACCCTGGAGGCGAGCTCCGCGAGGGTCATGCCGCGCTCGCTGAGCATGCGGTCGAGATGGACCTCGATCCCATGGCTGTCGTTGTCGTCCGACGTCATCACACCGTCCCTTCCAGATCCTCCCGCATGGCCACCCCAGCGCGCATGACGCGGGCGAACGTAAGGATGCCAAGGGCCGTCAAGACGAGTGCATAGGGCGGCTGCCAAGCCCCCAGCCAACTCTCCACTGTGAAGGGGTAGTCCTGGGCCAGAGTCGCCAGCAGCGCCGCGTACGCGCCGGCTTCTACCACCCCGGCGGCCAGACAGCCGAGCAGCAGCCACCAGCCCGCGACCCGTAGGTGCTTGGCGGTCCGGGTGGTGAAGACGCCCTCACGGGAGGCACCCCCTATCACGCGGTTGAGCAGGAACAGGATGCCAAGGACAAGCAGCAACGAGGGAAAGCCGCCGAGGAAGTCGAACAGCCGCTGGGCACCGCCGGCGTGATCCGTGCAGTAGGACGGGCGGGTCATGACCTCGACCCCCGCATGGGGCCGGAACCTGCCGGTAGACCCGTCGGTGCTGAAGTCCGAGCTGGAATCGGCACACACGTTAGGACCACCCCATATCAGACCCAGCTTGGTACCGAACAGTGGTCCCATGGCGCCAGCGACGAGGCCTACGAGGAACAGTCGGTAGACGCCCCGGACCACAGTGGCGACCGGCTCCAGCAGCCTGACCTCGGTGTGGTCGCCATGTGAAAGCGGTTGATCCAGCAGCTCGGGCCCCTTGGAGCTCTGTACCTCAGCAGACATCAGTAACCACCCCTCTTATCGTTTATCGATGTTATCGAAAAACGATATGGGTAGGCGGAGTAGTGGTCAACCCCTCTCGACACCCGCCAACAAACCCAAGCACCGCCCCGCGCCCCGCCCCACTCAGGGACCCTCACACCAAATCGCCGCACACAGCGGCACCTTCGCGCGAACGAGGCGGGCGCGGTTCGGGACGCAGCACACGGCACCCTCCAATATCGCGGCCCTGGCCGCCGTCGGGATCGCGCACGAGCAGGCGGACGACATCGTGTCGAAGCTGGAGGCCGGACCATTCGAGGGGCCCGCACCTGGGTCCGGCCCCTCGAATGGTCCGGAGACGCACGGAGTGATCAGCCGGCCTGCTGCTTCCCGGTGGACTCGGGCGCCTTGCCCGGGACCTGTCCAGCCTTGTCGACGATGGCGTGCTCCATCTCGGCGGTGCTGTAGAGAAGGGTCCCGGCCTTCGCGTACGGGGCGTCCTTCGTTCGGTACTGGCGGGAGCCGAGGAAGGAGTAGTCGTCCTTGTCGAAAACCCATTCGGTGCGATCGCCGTGCTTGGTGTCCTCACGGGCGATGCCGAGGCCCGTGCGGCCTATGGCGTCCTTGGCGTCCGGCGCCTCCTTGACGCCCGGGATGTTCGCCGCCGCACGGTAGAGGGTCGCGGCCGTCTTCGGCGGCAGCACCCCGCCGAGAAGAACGCCGATCTGCTCGAAGACTGTCTGGTCGATTTCCTGCTCGGCGTCCTTCCGGACGTGAGTGCGGAGATAGGCCAGGAGTTCGTCCGGGTCGGTGGGCAGCGAGGCGAGCCAGTCGTAGGTGGGGCGGGACAGTCCGGCGGGGGTGCCATTGTCGTCCCCGAGCTGGGCGTTACTGACCTCATCCTTGCCATTGACCCGGGTCAGCCCGATCTTTTTGAGGGGGCGCGGGTCCTGCGGCGCCCAGCTCTCCGTCTCGGTCAGCGGGCTGAGTACAGCCTTGTCGCTGCGGATTTCGGCCTCCCGAACCTTGGAACGGGTGTAGAGGAACTGGTCGTCCCGTACGACGGGCGCCTCACTCGTGAGGGCGACGGTCGAGAGATGGTGGAGAAGGCCGCCGGTGCCCTGGGTGGCCGTCGCCGTCGTCGTCCGGTCCTTGTCGTCCGTGCCGAGGGCGAAACCGCCCGCGAGGATTCCGGCCAGTGCCATCGCCGACACGGGGACGAGAAGGGCGGGGCGCAGGAGTCGGCTGGTGGGGCGGGTGGTGGGCTGAGCCGGACGGTCACGACGGGAGTCGGCGTCGATGTGGTTCATCAAGAGTTCCTTCTGGTGACGGAATCGCTCGGGCGACAGGTCCTCGGTCACCGGAGGGGGAAGTAGCCAGGCCAGGTGCCGGGCTTCGTCGTCGTTCCTGTTCTCAGGAGAGGCGGCGTCTTCGCGGTTCATGGGGTTTCCTCCCGCACGGGCTGGGCCGCGATTGCGGCTGTATTCCTTACCTCTCCGCGGACTCTCGCGGGTTCCAGGTTTCTTCGCGGGCGTTCCGCGCGTTCCGTCTGTTCCGCGATCCGGGCGAGTCTCTTGCGGGCGCGGGAGAGGCGGGAGCGCACCGTGCCCACCGGGATGCCGAGCGCGTCGGCGGTCTGCTCGTAGTCCAGTCCGGACCACACGCACAGGGAGAGCACTTCCTTTTCCTGGCGGCGCAGTTGACCGAGGGCCGCCGAGACGGCGCGCAGACGACTCCGGTCGTCCAGCCGGGACGCTGCCTCCGCCGAGAAGTCCGCGACGTTGGCGGGCGGTGGCTGACGGGCCAGGAAGACCAGCCGCCGCCGCAGCCCCCGCCGGGTGTTCTCACACTTGTGCGTGGCGACGCCGAGGAGCCAGGGCAGGACGGAGCCCTGGCCCTCCTCCAGCTGCTCTCTGCCCTGCCAGGCGGCCAGGAAGGTGTCCGCCATGATGTCCTCGGCGGTCGACCAGTCACCTGTCAACCGCAACGCATGGCGATAGACAGCCTGGGCGCAGCTCTCGTACAACTCGGCGAAGGCCTCGCGGTCCCCTGCGCGCAGTCGTCGGCGCACCTCGTTCCCCGCGCTCTCCGGGGCCTTGGTGGGACTCTCCGGGGCCTCTGATTCTGGTGATTCCTTCACACCCGGTATCTCTCCGCGACCTTGCGCCCGTTCCTGTGACTCGCGCCACAACCGATTGCCTCAACTGGCGGACGGCGGGGGCTGATGGTGTCGTCCGCCCGGAAGACCGCCTCGCACGGCCGGTACGCGCTGATCGGGCAGCCCGAGACCCTGGTCATCGTGGAGCGGATGGAGACCAACCCTTTCGGTCTGCGCGGCCAGTGGGAGAAGGAGCAGGAGACCATCCTGCTGGACGACCTCGAGTTCGTGTGGGGGCCGCGCATCCGCCTCAGCCGGTGAGCAGCCAGGAACGGGAGAGCGCGGCCTGGTATCAGTACTTTGCCGTGTGACACAGACGTGCAGATGATCAAGGTCTTGCCCACCGTGTACTCCCCTCGTAGTGCTGTCGCGCCAGGGCCATCTGACCGCATGCGGGGGCCGGAACGCGGTGGGGATGGACGGTTCAACTGGCCGGTTCGTGACCGGTACACGGCGTGTTTTAGATCCCCGGGGGGCGGGTTTCTGAGGGAATCCTCCATTCCGGGTTCCGCCCCTCTACGCTCACCGAGCGCGATAGGAGATCCACAAGAACGACACAGAAAGCGATCATGAGAAGACACATAAGAAGAGCCGCGAAACTGCTCACCGCGCCGGCTGTCGTCCTGGGCCTGCTCGTGCCCGCCCTCGCCGCGACCCCCGCAGCCGCCGCGACGGACCCCTACACGTTCACCAACACCGACGGCACGCTGAACGCGACCGGCAACGACGACGGAAACCAGATCTCCGTCACCCCCGACGGCACCAACTACACCGGCTTCCGCCTGATCACGCTGGGCGACCCGGGCCAGTTCGAGATCGCCAACACGTCCTCGGGGAAGTGTATTTACGCCTCCTCGTTCGCCACACAGAAGTCGTGCGGCCAGGACGGCGAGCAGTGGCACTTCCGTCCGATCGACGGGAAGCCCAACAGCTTCGGCCTCGTGCGCCGCGACGCCAACACCGGTGCCGAGTACTGCCTGGACAACGCCGGTGGCCTGCATCTGTGGGGGATCCTCGCCAATCCCAACCCCTGCAACGGCAGCCCGAGTCAGGAATGGACCATCCCGGCGTCGAAGGCGGCTGAGGCCAGGAGTCTGGCGCTCGACTACTACGCCGACCTGTGCTCCAAGCAGACGTCGACCTGTTCATGGACCGAAACCTCCGAAGGCCAGCCCGAAGCGCTGCCCCGCGAGAAAGCGTCCTCGGTCTGGTACAACGACACCTCCGACAAGGTCACCCAGGTCTTCACCACCGTCTACCACTCCGGCTGGTCGCAGTCGTTGTCGTCGGGCCTGTCCACGTCGGTCGGCGTCTCGGTTCCCGTGCAGGCGATGATCTCCGCCCAGCTGACGGCGACGACCACCTACCAGTCGGACTCGACCACCATCAATGGTGTCGTCGTCACCGTCCCCACCAAGAACTACGGATGGGTCGACTTCGCGGCTGTCGGCAAGAAGGTCACCGGTACGTGGACGTTCGACACCGACCACCAGCCGTGGACCACTGACGCCACGGTAACCGTGCCGGTGGTCGACTCCCCTGCGGGCTCCACGATGTACGTCGCGCACACCAGCCCGGACATGCCCACCAGCGGCACCAGCCCGGCACAGAAGCCCGCCGTGCAGACCTTCGCCGCCACCTCCACCAGCGCGAAGCTCGACCTTCCGGCCGGAACCCACCTCGCTCCCACCGCGAACGGCGCGGAAATCGCCGACGCCCAGGGCAAGCCCATCATGCGGATGCAGCCGGGCAGCGTGACCGACACTCAGGGAGTCAAGCACGCCTTCAAGCTGACGGTCGACGGGAACACCCTCACCCAGACCCTCGAAGCCGCCACCGGCACGACGGTCGAGGGAACCGAGAACCCGTCCTCGGTCACGTTCGGCCCGGGTACCTTCCCCGGAAGCACGCCACTGAAAGCTTCCGCCGCCAAGACGAAGAGCCTGAAGGTGCAGCCCTTGCGGATGTCGCCCATGGACAACGTCGGTGACGCCTGTGCCAGGTACCAGGGCCACACCTGCTCGGACGCGGAGAAGAAGGCGTACGAGGACAAGCTCAAGAAGGACGGTGACTGGGACAAGTGCGTGGCCCAGTGGGCCGTCGGTACCGCGATCACCGGAGCCTTCGCAGGCGCCTTCGCCGGTGGAGTCGGAGCGCTCCCGGGCGGCCTCATCGGATGGGCCGGCGGAGCCACCGCTGGCATGGTCGTGTGCAGCTTCTGACCCGCACCACCTGAACCGATCGCGTCCCCCTGCCTGTTGACCGGACCGGGGGACGCTGGGTTCGGATCAGACCCGGTGCGGGAGCGGGCCGGGCCTGGGGGCGCCGTGGTCGGGGCCGTAGACACGGCCGTTCAACAGCTACTCAGTTAGCCGATAGTGCTGCGCTGGGTGTCGGGTGCCCCAGGCAGCCAACACACCACGGACGCGCGGACACACGCGAGGGAGAGCCGACCGGCACCGGCGCCCTGCCGCCTCGTTGTCCTGCTGAACCGTCCTCACGACACGAAGGAGAACACCCGTGACGACCAGTCGCCTCGCGGCCTGCGCCACCGCCATCGCCGCCCTGTCCATCGCCCTCGGCGGGACCGCCCACGCGGACACCGGCACCAGCAGCGAATTCATGACCGGCCACACCCTCAACGAGTCCGGCGACAGCAACGCCGTCACCTGCCAGAACAACACCACGAACGGACTCGTCAGCATCGGCTGCTCCCCCATTTCGGTCCTGTGAGGATTCCTCCGCCGCGGCGGACGGCAACCCGGTCCGGGCGAGAATCAACCGGGTGACCACCCGCCCCCCTGGGTCGCCCTCAGCCACCGGTGAGCAATGGAATGGCTGGGACGATGCCTCGGTGAACTACTTCTCGCATTTCAGCATCGGTCCTGGTCACGAGCGGCAGGATCTCCCGGAACCCAGGCGAGTCGAGCCCGGCCAGTGGCCGAAGTTGGAGGCTGCGCTCGCCGTGGTCAACCGCGACCTGATGGCAACCCTGCCAGGCCAGGACGCGCTGATACTGATGCTTGCCCCGTCTTGCGAGCCGCTGCCCCGGAGATCCATCGATAGAGATCAGATCTACGTGGCGATGCCGGACGGCCGTTGGCACGGCAACTCGGTCAATTCGTGCGACCTGGAGGAGGGCGACCCGCCAGAGCCGGACGATGCGACGACGGTCCTGTCCGTGGTCGCGGATGCGGCGCAGGAGACCATCATGGAGCTGCTCTGGCAGGTCTGGCCGATCTGCTCGGCACACAAGATCGGAATGCACCCTCGGCCTGCAGGAACCACCGACGGCTGGTGCCAGAGCGAAGCGGACTCGGCAGGCCCACCGGTGTGGTGGTGCCGGGGCGGCCGGGATGGCACGTGCCACGACGTCTCCCTGGTGGGCGAGTTGGCCGCCGCCCTGCCGGGCAAGCAGCATCGGGCCCTGCGGCGCAGCGAGCGCAAACAGGATGGTTGCCGATAACCGCAGGCCATACAACTGCGCATTCCCGCTGGAACCCACCATCCACTGCCACCCGCGAAGTACGGAGCTAGGAGGCCTGGCACGGGGATGCCGTAGTGGGCCGACAGGCGGTCCACATCGCTGAGCAACCACGGGGTGGTCCCCGCCCGCCGGCGGCTGATCTGTGCCTGGCTGTCCTGTCTCGACGAAGATAGTCGTCCGCAAAGTGCTGACCTGCGTGGACTGGATTGAGTGAGACGCGTGGACTCGGTTCGTCGACGGCGGTAGCCGCGGGCCGGATTAAGCCCATGCGTCTTGTGCTGTACGACCCATTTCGGCTTACGGGTGCCTCTCTTCAGGGAAGAAACGAGGGTATGACCGCCATACTCGTATCGGTCGTGGGCGTGCTGGGAACCGTCATGGGGGCCGCCCTCACCGCCTTCGTCGCAGCTCGCACGGAACAGCGCAGAGAAAGATCACAGGCGCGCGTGCAGCTGAATGACCTGCGGGTTGAGCATCAGCGATGGCGCCGTGAACGCCGACAGGCTGCCTACCTCTCATTTCTTGAAGCGCTGGGCGCCGCTGACCGGGACAACCAAGGCTTCTTCCGAGAGCTGCGCGCCGGACATGGTCCAGTCCCGCTCGATGAGACGCGGGTCGCCGCGATCAGGATGAAGTTCAAGGAGGCTGAAGGGGCGGGGCTCGTGGTGATCCTGGAAGGCCCTGAGGCTGTTGCCGAGGGGGCTCAGAACCTTGTTGATCAGTTGTCTTCTCTCGTCCAGCACGTTCGTGATTACGCAGAAGCAGTAGTGGCAGGCAGGCAGCCCTGGTAGCGGAGGCGACAACGTGCACGAGGCCGGCATGGGATTCATAGCGGAGCGCAGGGCGTTTCTCGGCTTGGCCAGGGACGCGCTTGACGACGTAGCCAAACGTGTCCAGGTCCTCCCCGAAACTCAGTCGCGCGACCAGGTTCGTTGAGAGACAGAAGCCCAAACGACTTGGTTCGTCGAGAAAGCGACTTGCTTGAGCGAGACAGGACACTGGCCGATCCCGAGACCGGCCGCCAGATCGGCTGTCCTCCGACAGGTGATCTTGATCGTTTGCCAAGTGATCTTGACCTGTCTGGCCAACCATGGCGGGTGGCGGTCCCGGCCGGTCCGCCCCTTCACCCGATGCCCCACAGCGCGGCCCTTCACACACCGCACCAGGCCCGTCCGTGCGGACCACCACGCGATCATCACCCGCGCGACAGCCGACAACCGGCACTCACTCGCCCCCCTCACCCGACGAGCGACCGCCCCGGCAATCCCGTCCACCCGGCGCTCACGAAGCAGCGGGAACCCGGTACCGCGCGGACGACGACAACGGCCATGACGGTCGGCGGCCCGCCGTCAGCAGACCCGGCTTCCCGGACGGGTCGTGTACCGGGAGGTGCGCTGCTGTCCGGGGCGCGCGGCGCCCGCGCCCGTTCACCTCATTGGGTGAACACGGCAGAAGTACAGTGGCGCAAACGATCACGGGCCTAGATTCCCCACCACACCGAGGGATGGCGACCATGAGCGCGTACAAGATGAGGGTTCTCGAACTGTTCAACCTTCTCGACACCAGCAATAGCGGCTTCCTCGACGCGGCCGACGGCCAGAGCGAGAAGCAGACACAGGCGACCCGCAACGTCCCGCAGTTCGTCAGGGGTCTCATCTACGAGGCCGACGCGAACAAGGGCGGCAAGGGCGATGTCGGCGAGTGTTCGTGGGCCGCTGTTCGTCATGGTCACCCCGGCCGACATGATCGACCGCAACGCGGCCATGGAAGTGCTGTTCCGGCTGCGGCTGATGCACCCCGAGATCCACCATCGTCTGGGCCGACTCCGCCTATGCCGGACAGCTCGCGACCTGGGCGAAGACATACCTGAATCTGACGATCAAGACCATCAGCCGTCCGAAGAACACCCCCGCGTCTGTCGTCCTGCCCCGGCGCTGGGTCGTCGTCGAACGCTCACCCGCCTGGATCATGCACGCCCGCAGACACGCCCGCGACTACGAACGGCTCATCCAGCACTCGGAATCGCTCATCACCTGGGCCGCGATCAACCTCAAGGCCAGGCGCATCACCCGCCGAAGTTCCCGCAGAAGCGGACAGCCGGCCTCCCGCGAAGCGCAACGGGACTGATCGTCTTGGCGTTGGCGGTCACCACCGTCACCGGGAGACCCTGCATGCACGGAGTCCTACCGATTCTCCCACCGCCGTCACGAACCCGTCAGCCCAACCGGCGAAGCGAGCACATCGGCATCGCCGCCATCAATCAATGGCTCCCAGCCGGGGTGAGGGCGGGCTGCGCCGCCCTCACCCCGGCTTCGAAACATCGCTAGGACTCCGGAGCCATTCGCTTCGGGTTTTTTTCCGAGCCGGAGCCTCAGCTGTTGGCCAGGGTGCGGTCGAGAAGGGGCAGCAGGCGGTCCCAATGGCGCTGTAGTGCGGCGGGGTTGAAGGCGTCGGTGTCGGACATGGTGAAGCCGTGGATGGTGCCGGGGTAGATCTCGGAGGTGTAGCCGACGCCTGCGGCGTCCAGTGCCTGGTTGAGCTCGCTGAGGGCCTCGGGTGTCAGGTCGCTTTCGGCGTGGCCGAAGTGGACCTGAGCGGTGATCTTGGCGAGGCTGTCGGGTCCGTCGGCGCCCACGGGGCCGTGGAATGCGGCGACGGCGGCCATTCCCACCGAGGACGGCCAGGCCGACGCTTTCGCCGCCTAACCGATCCGAGGCTCTGCGCGGCGCGCGTAGACCGGCTCACCTTCAACGCCGCTCTTATCGAGACTGGCACCGAGTCCTACCACCTGGCCGCACCAAGGCGAACAAGACCAACGCAACGAAGTAGCGGCCCTACTCCGACGGTGCGGCGGTGTCTGCGCGGCGGGACTCCGGACCCGCTGACGACGGCAAGAGGTTCCGGGCGAGCACATCCAGCGCCTCCGAGACCTCTCTCAGCCGCTGCGGCTCATCAGATCCCAGCGCGCTGGTGAGAGCTTCCTCGATGCCGGCGGCGCGGACCTGCGCCACCCGCTCGGACACCTCAGCGGCCTGACGCACCAGCACCCGGCGCCGGTCGATGGGATCCGGAGCCGTCTGCACCGAACCGGCTTCCTTGAGCCGGGCAATGGCGGAGGACACCTGGCTCTGCGGCAGACCGGTGCGGGCGGCGATCTCACCGACGGCGGTGTCGGGATGAGCGGCGATGTCGCTGGCCACGATCAGCACCAGCCGGGCGCTGCCCGCATAACGCCGGGCGCCGCCCGGAGGCTCGGGCAGGGCCTCCTCGCCGATCTTCATCAGGGTGCGTCCCAGCAGGAACAGCTCGACTCCGTCCACACACCCAACATACATCGAAATAGATTCATCTATATTGATGTATCTATTTCGATGGATTATGTTGGTCGGCAGACGCGGCGGAGGGCCCGCCGCCCACAAAGGGGGAACCGTCATGCCCAACACCACCGGCGCGCTCGCCGTCCCTGGCGCAGTTCTGCACTACCAGGTCCGCGGGACCGGCCCGCTGCTGCTCATCTCGCAGAGCGGAGAGGGTGACGCCGACCGCACCACCGACCTGGTCACCCAACTCATCGATTCCTACGCCGTGGTCACCTACGACCGCCGCGGCCTGTCCCGCAGCCGGCTCGATACCCCCGGGCAAGGCGCGACGTTGGCCGAGCACGCCGACGACGTCCACCGCCTGCTGGCCTCTCTCACCGACACCTCCGCCCTCATGCTCGGCTGCAGTCTCGGAGCTGTCATCGGCATGCACGCAGCCGTCCGGTATCCCGGGCAGATCCGCACCCTCATCGCCCACGAGCCCGTCGCCCCACGCCTGCTTCCGGACGGCGAACGCGCCTGTCACGAGCGCGAACTCGCCGCGCTTCAGGACTTCTACCTCCGCGAGGGCCTGGCCGCAGCACTCCCGGAGATCGCCAGGACCCTGGGCATTGACCTCACCGCCAAGGACGTGGAACCCGATCTGACGCCTCAGCCGATCAACGCCATTCGCGCCGCGAACTTCGACTACTTCTTCCGGCACGACTTCACCGCGGTCATTCACGACACCCTCGACATCGCGGCGCTGAAGGACGTCAGCACTCGCATCGTGCCCGCCGCCGGACGCATCACTGCGCGGAACGTCTTCGACTACCAGGCCGCGACAGCCCTGGCCGCGCTCCTCGGCCGCGAACTGCAGGAACTTCCCGGCGGTCACAACGGAAACACCACCCACCCCCGGGCCTACGCAACACGCATCCGGGAGATCCTGAATGCCGAACACTGACGCAGAGCGGGCCGTCAGGAACCCCTGCCGGAAGGCCGGGCGAGGCGGACATCCATGGCCGGGTGGTCCCAGACCAAGCCGCCTTCCGGGGCCACTTCAC
This sequence comes from Streptomyces sp. A 4/2, assembly GCF_940670765.1. Lineage (GTDB taxonomy): Bacteria > Actinomycetota > Actinomycetes > Streptomycetales > Streptomycetaceae > Streptomyces. The sequence goes on along the minus strand of NZ_CALNVW010000044.1, from coordinate 3,108 downwards.
CACGCCTGATCTTCACGAATCATCCCCGCACCGGAGCCAGTTGGAACCACCCCGGTGGAGCCGCTGGGGGCCGCCCTAGCCAAGATGGACCGGTACATCCGCCCGACAAGGCGTGTCGCCGTCGTCATACGATTCGCGGCATGATTCGTGCAGTTGTTTTCGATGTTGGTGAATGCCTCGTCGACGAGGCCAGGGAGTACGGCTCCTGGGCCGATCGGCTCGGTGTCCCCCGGCACACGTTCGCCGCGATGTCCGGTGCTGTCATTGCCCAAGGCCGCGACTATCGGGACGTGTTCCAGGAATTCGAGCCCGAATTCGACCTCTCTGAGCAGCGCGAGGCGCGGGCCGTGGCGGGCCAGCCCGAGCGCTTCGACGAGAGCGACCTGTACCCCGACGTCCGGCCCGCCCTCGCAGCACTTCGTGAGGCCGGGCTGTGGCTGGGCATCGCAGGGAACCAGACCGTCCGGGTTGGTGGGATCCTCCGTAAGCTGTTCACCCGCGACGTCGACCTCTTCGGGACGTTGGACGACTGGGGCGGTTCCAAGCCGGACCCCGAGTTCTTCGTGCGCGTCGCTGAAGCCGTACCGCACACGCCCGGCGAGATCCTTTGCGTCGGCGACCGGATCGACAACGACCTCAAGCCCGCTGTCGCCGCGGGCATGCCCACCGCGCTGATCCGCCGTGGCCCATGGGAAACCATCCGGTGGGGCACCGACGAAGCGAAGACGCCCTCCACCTTCCGGGTGGAAGTTACCCCGAGATCGAGAATCTCCACAGAACCGATAGGGGCAAGGGATTCGACTTGGGTGCTGGCCGCTTCAACTCCAACTGACAACACGAATGCCCCGGAAGGCGCTCCCCGATGAAGCAGCGTAGGTTGCTGACCGGCCTGGTCGTGGCCGTCCTCGTCGGCACGGCCGGTGCCTGTGACAGCGGGGGCGGCGGGACCGGCGACCAGTGGACCGCGCCCGCCCCGGGCCAGGCTGCCGCGCTGCTCGACTTCGCGGAGGGCGGCCGCGATGCCGCCTTGCGGGACGTGGCGTTCTACGGTTTCGGCGGAGTCACCGCCCCGGGTGGCATGACGACCGGCCCGGACGGAAGCGTCTATGGTCTCGGCGACAAAGCGGTCCGGCTCAAGCCTGATCGGACGGTGTCGACGGTCGAGGGAGCCACGAAGGCCGGCACCTCTACCTCCGGATTGGTCGCCCTACCGGATGGCTCCCTGGTAGTCGGCGGCGCCGGGCAGGTGAAGAGGATCGCTCCGGACGGCACCGTGTCGGTACTGGCCGGTGCTGCCGGCGCGGCCCGCACACCGGGTGCCCCCGTGCCGGCGTCGGTTCCCGCCGTCGGATTCCACTTCGCCGGGCCGAGCCCGTTCGGGGTCGGCCCCGACGGCACCATCCTGATCGGGGACCGGGACGTGCTGTGGGGGCTCAAGAACGGCACCCTCAAACAGCTCTATCGCACCACCGGGAAAAGCGCCGACGGCCAACTCCTCCACATCGGCCGGGACAGCGCAGTGGACGCGACCGGCACCGCCTACATCTCACCCGAGGTGCCCGACCGCTTCCCCGGACGTCTCAGCGACCTGCTGGCCGTCCGCGCCAACGGCAGCCTGAGCAAGCTCCAACTACCGGCGGCCATCGACGGGATGCCGGGGGCGCCCGCCGCCCTCAAGGTACGGTGGCTGACCGGCGACGGTGCGAACGGGATCTTCGCCCAGGTCTACGACGCGTCGGGGAACAACGGCGCGGTCCTGCATCTCCATTCCGGGAAAGCAGATGTCATCGCCCACGAAGCCTCCGACGTTGAATCCACGAAGCCCTGCCGTATCCCTCAGCCGGTGGACGCACTACGACTTCCGTGCGCACTCCCCGAGGCCATGACCTATCGGTCGGGCAGCCTCATTCTTGGCGGCCTCGCCGACTACATCCTGCAGATCCGCGTCACATGACGTCAACTGCTCGCATTCCGCCGCGTGAAGACGTGGGAAGGGAAACCGGCTTCGAGTCCCCTTCGGAAAACGTGAACCCACGGCCTTTCGACATCGCCCGCTTCATCGCCACCCTGACTCTGCTGTCGCAGGCCGCCGCACGAAGACGGTAGCCGGTGCGCGCTGGTAACAGCAGCGAGGCCCGATCCAGACTGCCGCCAGGGAGACCACTACCCGCTTCTCTGGACTCGCGCCGTGGAATACAACACCTGGTTCGATCACGAGAACCTCAAGGACTACGACGACGATCCCTTCGAGTTCACCGATTCAGAGCTCAGCTTCCTCGCAGTCCTGCGTGCCCGGGCCGCCGCATGGCGGGTGTCATGGGCACCCAGCAAATGTCTCACGGCCGGAGGACGACTCCTCACTCCTCGTCTGGATCTCTCTGCTCGACGAAGAGCGCCCGCTGATACTCGGCCAGTGGGCCGTGCACTTCTACGGCGCCCACGTGCAGGCAGGAAAAGTCTCCGACGACCTCTTCAACCTCGATAAAACTCCCGGACGAGGATTCTTCTTCGCCTCCGGCACGACCGGCGAACTCGCGCTCCACTGCGCCGACTGGCTCGAGAGGGTGCTGTGCCGCCCCGTTGTCCGTTCCGAATGGCCTACCGGTAAAAGAGTTCTTGCCTCCTGGGAGTTCGCCGACACAGAAGAGGGCCTCGTCAGCGACCTCCTCGTGTCCGCCAACGCTCCGCCCCCGGCCCGGCGCATCCAGATCCGCCCCTGACCCCGCACAGGCCCTATCCGCAGGTGTGACTATGCGTTGTGCGGGTGTGCCTGAGTTCTCAGTGACCAGGAATTCCCGTGCAGTCGGAGGGATGCGGTGGGAACCGGTGGCCGCGTACGTCCGTGCTCCAGTGATGCTCGGACCCGCAGTCACACACGTAGATCCCACTGTCCGGCACGATCTCACCCGGATGGAATGAACTCTGCTCGCTCATGCCACCTGTCTGCCGTGCGCGAGATACTGCTCACCAGGATCGCGGCCACGTCCAGCGCCTGATCACGCAGTTGCCTGTACCTGTGACATCAACGAGCAGTTGTGACTCCTTCATCTCACCCGCGCGAAGTGTTGGCGGCGAGCAGTTCCTGCAGAAGTTCAACGACGAGATCGA
>NZ_CALNVW010000043.1 GCF_940670765.1 Streptomyces sp. A 4/2 | reverse complement strand
TTTGGGCCCGGCTCCCGTGAAGAGCACATTCCCGGGATGGAAGTCGCGGTGCAGAAAGCAGCCTTCGTACGGCGGCGGATCGCGGCGGATCACGTCCACGGCACGCTCCCACAGGTGGCCGTCCGGGGACCGGACACGCTCCGGGGACGTCCACGCCTGGTACGTGCGCGGTCTTTCGGCCGGTACGACGCCGTGGACGCGGACGAGCTGGGCTGCGAGCAGGTCCAGACGCCGGTCGAGGTCGTCCTCGTCCACACGGACGCGACCCGGCAGCGCGGACATCAACAGGGTCGGGTGGTCGCAGTGTTCGGCCGTGGCATCCACGGCTACGAACTCGGGCGCCGGGATGCCTTCCTGCCCGGCGAGCAGCGCCAGGACGGACGCCTCGCGGGCCAGCAGACCGGGCCCTGCGTGGCGGAAGAAAGGCTTCACAAAGGTCCGTTGCACAAGGTCCGTGGCGTCGTCGAGCGTGAGTCGGCGCATCTGGGAGCTCCAGCCACCGGACAGGAGGCGCAAGTCGGTGACCGAGCGGCCGTCGACGAGCTGCTTGGCCACCCACTCGCGGGTGGCCGTCCAGCCACGGTCGTCGAGGCCGGTCAGCACGGCCTCCACGAAGTCCCGCCGGTCGTCGCCGTGGTCGCGGAACCACATTCCCAGCTGGTGCTGTGCGTCCGGAAGGTCGAACCGCGTGTACTGGGCGCGCGCGGTCAGCGCGTCCTGTACGGACTCGGTCACCGCGGGCGGGATCACCGCGTCGGTGCCCGGCACGGCGAGCACAGCCCGTCCCTCGTACGCCTGCAGCACCTGAAGCGCGGGTGCCTCCCGCCAGCTGTCCGGCCGCCGGATAATACTGCTGAACCTGCCGTTCCCGTTTCCAAAGGGCACATCCCACACCTCGGCCGTATACACGGCGGGCGCGCACAGCCCCAGCGCCGCCACCCGATCCCCGTAGTACCGAACGAGGTCCGCCACTGTCTGCCCGCTCATGCTGAACCCCACCAGGACCAGCGGCCCATCCGCCCCCGCGTACGCGTCGATCACCGCGACGGCCTGCTCGAACCGTCGCAGCAGGCTTAACTCGCTCAGTTTGCCGGTGCTTTCGCCGTGCCCGGAGAAGTCGAAGGCGATTCCTCGACAGCCTTGGGCCACGAACTCCCGTACCAGCGGCAGCAGTCGCTCCGTGCTGCTGGTGCCTGCGCCATGCAGCACCACGGCGGTGACCCCGGAAGGATCACCGCCGTACACACCTCTGAGCCGTTCACCGTCGTGGTCGTGCGTGAAGTCGAAGAGCATGTCCCCTATTCACTCACGCCGTGGCCTCCGTCTTTCGAGAGTGTCACCGCCGGCATCCGACCCTGGTCTCCGCTCTTCGAGCGGCGGCTGAGATCGGCGGCGTACTGCGCGCGGGGGCCTCCTGCAACGACGGCCCAGCCAGCGGCCGCTCCGATGGAGACCCCGAGGACCTCGCTGAGGACGGCGGGAGGCATCTGTGCTGCGAGGTCCATCAGTGCGCTGTTTCGTCCGCGCCCCATCCCAGGCATCCCGTGCGCCTGGCGTGGTCTTTCACCAAAGGCCAGCCCGGAGGCGAAGCGCTCCGGCACGCCGTTTTGTCTGTCCTCCTCCAGACTTTGCATGTCGATGAGTCGCCTTCAATCCAGAGATACCCGCGGAGAGGCGGGGCCTTCCCCTGCGGGACCCCGAGGGCGGTGGCCGTGGCAGAATCCCCGCATGATGCTGATCCGAAAGGGCAATGCCGCGTAGGCGCCCAAGCGCTGTCCGCGCTGAGCGGTGGCGGCCCCAAAAACACGTGCTAGTACACCGGATCCCAGGCGTATCCGCCCGGACCCGGGCAGCGATCCGCCGGGTTGAAGCCGAGTTCATGTGGCCGAACGCCATCGCCAACGCTCTCAGCCGATTCGAGTGGGCCTTCAGACAGCCAGGACGATATCTGACCGGGCCTGGCGAGAGTCCTGGCATCGAGATCGAAGATGGCCGAGACGATCTGGAAGACGCCCTGAGACGCCTCCCCGCAGGAGCCCGAGCCGACCTGGGACGACTGGTGGAGCAAATAGACATCGAATTCGAGCGTCGCACCCTCCCGGACCCGGGCTGGGCGGGCGAATGGACAGCCGGGCGCTGGTGGTGGTGGCATATTCGGGAACGGTGACCCCAGCCGTTCCCGGCCGCCCAACCACGACGCGGACCGCACAGAGCTGATGGGCATCGGGTACCGATCAGGGCGCTGCAGTTCGCGATCAGTCGAGGGGGGGTCTCCTCGTGTGCGGCGACGATCGCGTCCACCCGCGCGGCGAGATCGAAGTCGGCCGCGGTGAGCTGACGTCCCACGTCGTGCGTCGTGAGGCCGAGCCGAATGCTGTCGATACGCAGGTCGCTGTCGGCGTGGTGCCCGATCCTGCGTTCACGGTCCGCGACGTGCACGATCACGGCAACACCAGCGTGGTGCCTCACGGCGTATGTGCGCGTGATCTCGTCTCCTACGTGTGCCCACCCCGGGAGCCCTTCCAACCGCTCGGCGATCTCCTCATCCGTGAGCGGAACCAGCCCCTGCGCCACGTCTATCCCCTCTCGGTCAGCGGGGCCAGAACCTCATCGAGGTCCCGGCCGATCGGGGCATCGTGCCGCGGCCGGATTTCTCTCCAGAGTGGCCAACTCCCGGCGCATGCGCACCGGCCTGGTCTCGACCGCGATGGTTGCCGCTGTCCGGGCAATCTCCACCGCCTGGTCCGGCTCCCCTGCCACCGCTGCCGCAGTCGTGTGACGGGCCAGATAGACCCCGCGGTCACGTCGGGCCGTCTCAGGCACCGCGTCAAGGACTTGAGACCAGAGAACACCGGCTGGTCCAAGTAGTCCTGAAGAGCTGTCGGAGGGCGTGGAGGTCGCACTGAGCCCCGCCCCCAGGAACACCACTGACCACATGCCTGGGTTTCTGCTGGCCACCAGCCTGGACACCGAACGCCACCTGGGCATCTCCATGGCCGTTGACACAAAGTCGCCCCTCTGAGGTGGTCGTCACCTGGGGTCCGGATAGCTCGCCGTTGCCTGGCGCGATGCCGAAACGAAGATGGCCTTCTGTCCGTGATCACGGATTTCCCACGCTTCCAGACCGCGCGGAACGGCTGCACTGGAAGGTGGTGTTGGGTCCACCCCTGTGGTGGTGCTGGACCGCTGGCAGGCCGAGCGGGCCTTTCATAGCGTCGTGCTCATGACGAATGCGACGAGCGAAGAACGAACAGGTGCCACCCGGCGGACAGCATTGCGCGGGCTGGGACTCGCGGTGGGGGGCGCGGCACTGGCCACCGGGCTGGGAACCTCGACGGCCGCAGCGGACCCGCGCCGCGGGCTCACCACCTACGTGCTGGTGCACGGTACCCACAGCGCCGGCGCGTTCTGGATGCCGATCGCGCGTGAGCTGACACTGCGCGGTCACCGCGTCGTCATGGTGGACCAGCCGCGGCATGGCGCCGAGGCTTTCGTGCCGGAGTCGTATCAGCGGCAGGACCTCGAAGCGATGGCAGCCGAGCTTTCCCCGCTGAAAGGCCTCGGGCTGGAGGACTATGAGGCGCGTGTCACGGGCATCGTGCGGCGGGCGGCACGGAACGGCCCGGTGGTGCTGGTCGGGCACAGCCTGGGTGGCGTATCGGTCAGCCGTGTCGGCGATGCCGTCCCGCATCTGCTGCACCACATTTGCTACATGGCGGCCTTCTGTCCCAGCCGTGTCCTGCCCACAGCGGACGCCTGCACGGCGGCACCCGAGAACGCGAACGCTGTCAGCCCGGTCGAGCTGACGGTGGGTGACCCGGACCGGCTCGGTGTACTACGACTGAACTTCCGGACAGGTGACGGCCGTGAGCTGGCCCTCCTGAAGGAGATGATCTGCGCGGACTACCCCGACGCCGAATTCCGCCGGATACTGGCCGGCATGCAGACCGACGAGCCCGTCGCCGCTTACGCGGGCCGAGCGGTCGGCCGGGCTGGTAGCTGGGGACGCATTCCCCGCACCTACCTGCGTTTCGGCAGGGACCGGACGATCGCCACCGCGCTCCAGGACAGAATGATCGCGGAAGCCGACGCGTTCACGCCCGGCAACAGCTTCCGCGTGCACGATTTTCCCGGGGCGTCACACGTCGGCCCTCTGGATCCCGTCCCGGTCGCAGAAATCCTGGACACGCTCGCAGGGTAGGGGGATCGGGCGCTCGAAGAAGTCGCAGGTCAAGAGTGTCTCTGCCCGGGAGCGCCGGAAGCCGGACAGGTCGTGGCCGAGCGGGCCGGGGAGTGGGGGCGATCCCTTCCAGGTTTCGGTGCAGGTGGCAGGTGTGCTTGGCGAGGTTCTGCTCCATCGCGAGCAGAAGGCCGGATCCATTGATCGACGGGAGATGTGCCTTCATGAGGATTCATTGCAGCATGTCGGCTGAGGCACTCGCAGGTGCCTTTTCCGTGCCTGTGAACGGGCTGTCCAGGGCTGGCCACTGGAGCAGAATGATCACGTTGGCGGCAAAGGTGAACCCGGGGTGCTTCCCCGAAGCTGCCGACAAGTGTCGAGTAGCTCTGCGTCACTGCCATCACGCGCTGTGATTCTCATGAATGACGGGATCCGCGACGAGGACGTCGCCCGCCTGTCCCCGCTCAAGCACAAGGGTCTCAGCTGCTCGGCCACTACTGCTTCGCCGCCTCCACCCCCGCCGACGGCGGTCCGGCGGCGGACTGCGCCCCTTGCGCGCCCCGGATGCGCCGGAGTTGTACGAGGACGAGGGGTCTGAGCACGCCTCCGTCGAAGGTGACACTGCGGGTTCTCAGCGCGGGTCCCTGCGCATGCACCATGTGCGGGGGCCGTTGTCGGGGAGCTGGACATCGGCTGTGACCTTGAAGCCGAGGCGCTCGTAGAATCGCACGTTCGCCTTGCTGGAGGTCTCCAGAAACGCTGGATACCCAGCGCGCTCGGCCTCCTGGACGCCGGGAATCAGCACCGCACTGCCGAGGCCCTGCCCCTGGGACTCGGGGGCGGTTCCCACGGTTTCCAGGAACCATCCCGGCTCCTGGGGCCGGTACGGGGCAAGGGCCGTGTCCGCGGACGCGGACACGGCGGCCCGGTCGCCGCTGAGTTCGCCCAGGATCGGCCCGACTTCGGCGAAGGCGGGCGAGGGATCCTGGCCGGGAACGGCCCAGACAGCCACGGCGCGGCCTTCGTCGGCGACCCAGACCCGGCCGTACACCATGCCGATGCGGGTCAGGCACAGCTCCTGGGACCGCCGGATCCGCCCCTCGTGATCGTCCGCTGCGATCACGTGCCGCGTGTAGGGGTAGTCGGCGAAGGCGCGGGCGAGGGTATCGACCGCGGTGGGAATGTCGGCGTCGGTGATGGTACGTACGACAGGGGCCCTTTGGTTCTGTGCCATGTTCACCAAGCCATCCTGACACCGGGTGAATCCCTCGCCAACGCGTTTTGACCAGGGGAACGTGACGCGGTTCCTACCGGCACCCCAAAACCACAGACGGCGAACAGCCGGTCACACCCCGAAGCAGACGGGCACCTCCCGCATTCCTCCACCCAGCGAGCAAGAAGTGTGCACCGATGGGGAGGGAAGGAGCCGGCGGGCACGATTGCCGGGCCAGGGGCGGGCAGCAGCTCCGGGAGCCGTAGCGGGTCGGGGGTCATGGCCCGGCTGAACTCCGCAGCAAGTTCCACGGCCAGGGTGAGCCGCTCGACCCCGGGCAGGTCCGATCCACGAGCGAGTCGGTCGGCGCAGGTCGTCGCGAAGGTGGTGAGACGCTCGTGGCCGACGGCAATCTCATCCAACGGCCATATCGCGGTGGCAAGTTGCCGAGGGTCGATCATGCCCCCCATGCGCAGGTCGGTACTGGTGAGGAAGGTGACGGAGGCGAGTACGCGCGGGACGCGCAGCGGCGTCACCATCTGGCGCATGAGCATGCGCAGGGCGGTCGAGCGGGAGATCGCGCAGGCCAGAGCGCGGCAGAGGCGGGCACCCGCCCGGCCCGCTAACTCCTTGACCACGGAGTTCAGTTGGTTGGTCAGGCGGTTGGTGCGGCGCTGGTAGCGCTCCACGGCGCCGGAAACCTGCTCGCGGAACGGCTGCCGCGGGCAGTCGAGTACCGGGCACACCAGGCGGCGGACCCGCACCGAGACGACGATCCGCCGTCCGTCCACCGGAACGTCCACGAGCACCCGCCCATGAAATCCGTGCACCCGCGCTGTTCGCGTCCCGCACGCGGGGCACGGCACCCGATCTGTCCCGGGTCCGCGCCGACACCCGGATGAACTCGCCCTCGCCCGTCACCCCCTCGATGGTCAAGGCCGACAATCCTGAAAACACCACCGTCACAAGCTCATTGACATCGCGCAGACCATGCCAACGACAACCGTCACCCTTCGCCACCACCGATTACGGGCCAGTGCCGCTCGTTTGACAGACCCGTGAGTGCACTTTCGAGTGAACTCACCGCGAGTTCCGGCCGAGTCCGTCTCGGTGAGCAAGGGGCCACGCTCACGCTCGACCCGGAACGACCGCAGCCACCGGAAGAGATCGCCGTGCATATTCTGCTTCTCGCGAGCGCCTTCAACAGCCTCACCCAACGTGTTCAGGCCGAGCTCCGGGACCGCGGGCACTCCCTGGCCGTGCAACTCGTGCACGAGGACGGCCCCGTCAGGGAGGCCGTGCGCCAGGAGCGCCCGGACCTCGTCGTGGCCCCGTATCTCAAATCCGCGATTCCGGACGACGTGTGGTCGGTCCACACCTGTCTCATCGTCCATCCGGGCCCGGTCGGCGACCGCGGGCCCTCTTCCCTCGACTGGGCCGTCCACGAGGGAGCGGACAACTGGGGCGTCACCGTCCTGCAGGCGAATGCGGAGATGGACGCGGGCGACGTATGGGCGTCGGCGTCCTGCTCGCTGCCCCCGGTGGGCAAGAGCGACCTGTACCGCAACGAGATCTCGGACGCCGCCGTGGAGGCCGTACTCCTGGCGGTCGGGCGCTTCGCGTCCGGGACGTACACTCCGACTCCGCAGACCCCGGGCGCCGGCTGCCGCCCCCTTTTCCGTCAGTCGCTGCGCCGCATCGACTGGCAGTCGGACTCCACGGCAACGGTGGTCCGCAAACTCAGGGCGGCGGACTCCCAGCCCGGCGTGCTCGATGAACTGCTGGGCGGGGAGTGGTTCCTGCATGGCGGGCATCCCGAGCCCCGGCTCGGCGGACGGCCGGGGGCACTGGTGGCCACCCGGGACGGCGCGATCTGCCGGGCAACCACCGACGGCGCGGTGTGGATCCCCGAGCTGCGGCCCCGGCGGGCTCCGGGCGGTCCCGCCACCTTCAAGCTCCCCGCCACCTCGGCGCTGGCCGGGCGGCTGTCCGCCGTGCCGGAGAGGCCGGCTCCGCTGCACAGGACCGGGCACGACGACACCTGGTCCGAGATCAGCTACCGGGAGGAGGCCGGGACCGGCTTCCTGTCCTTCTCCTTCCGCGGCGGCGCGATGAGTACGGAGCAGTGCCAACGCCTGCTGCACGCCTACCGGTTCGCCTGTTCCAGGCCTACCTCGGTGCTGGTCATCGGCGGCGGCCGGGACTTCTTCTCCAATGGCATCCACCTCAACGTGATCGAGGCATCGGCCGATCCTGGCGCGGAGTCCTGGGCCAACATCAACGCCATGGACGACCTGGTGGAAGCGGTTCTGACCACCACGGACCGCCTCGTCGTCTCCGCCATGGCCGGAAACGCCGCGGCGGGCGGGGTGATGCTGGCTCTCGCCGCCGACGAGGTGTGGTGCAGGGCAGGCGCGGTACTCAATCCGCACTATCGCCTGATGGGGCTGTACGGATCGGAGTACTGGACGTATACGCTCCCGCGGCGCGTGGGCGCGGCGGCGGCCGACCGGCTCGTGCAGGACGCCCTGCCGGTCAGTTCTGCGGCGGCCCATCGTCTCGGTCTGATCGACAGAGTGATCGCATGCGCCCCCCGGTCGTTCGACTCCGAGGTCGGGGCCCTGGCGTCCCGCCTGGCCGCGCTGCCCGCGACACGATCCCGTATCAACGCCAAGAAGGCCGAGCGGGACCGAGCCGACCTGGCTGCGTTCCGCGAGGCCGAACTCATCCGGATGCAGCGCATCTTCGCGGACCCGCACCATCCGTACCACGGGCTGCGCAGAGCCTTCGTACGCAAGGAACGCCCCGCGTCCGGTGCCGCGGCCCAGCGCTCCCCACTTTCCCGGGGCTGACCGCGGCCCGATGGCGGAGCGGCTACCGTTGCTCCGCCACCCAGTCGTACCAGTGTTCCAGGCCTTCCCCAGTGGTCGCCGAGACCGTCAGCACGCGCACGTCCGGGTTCACCGAGCGCGCGTGCCGCGCGCACCGCTCGACGTCGAAGTCGACGTAGGGCAGCAGATCGGCCTTGTTGACCAGGATCAGGTCGGCGGCGGCGAACATGTACGGATACTTCAACGGTTTGTCCGTGCCCTCGGTGACCGAGATGATCACGACCTTGCTGCGCTCCCCCAGATCGAACAGGGCAGGACACACCAGGTTGCCGACGTTCTCGACCATCAGCAGCGACCCCTCGGCGGGCGACAGGGCAGTGAGCGCGCCCTGCATCATCTCCGCATCCAGGTGGCACCCCGCCCCGGTGTTCACCTGCACCACGGCACAGCCGGTACGCCTGATCCGGTCGGCGTCGAGCCTGGTCTCCTGGTCGCCCTCGATGACGGCCACCGGACGACGGCCGGTGAGATCGGTGATGGTGCGTTCGAGCAGCGTGGTCTTCCCCGCTCCCGGTGAACTCATCACGTTCACGGCCACAACGCCCCGGTCGGTCATCCACTTCCGGTTGCGCTCCGCGAGGAGGTCGTTCTTGGCGAGTACCTTCTGCTCAAGGGTAACGGTCTCGCCTTCGCCCCTCGGCTGAACGTGGTCGTGTGAGTGCGGATGCGGATGTCCGTGAGCCGGTGCATCATCCTCCCGCAGCATCACGATCCTGGTCCCGCCGGATTCCTCGGAACAGCCGCAGGTACCACACATGGCTCAGCCCACTTTCATGGAAACGATCTGCAGTTCCTGTCCCGATGTGATCTCCACATCCGCGCTGCCGCAGGGACACAGCAGAATCAGGTCGGTCAGGGTGAATTCGATGTCGCAGGTACGGCAGCGGCCGGCCCCGGGCGGCTGGTCGATGTCCAACTGCGCCCCCTCGGCGGCTGTTCCCTCCGTGACCAGGCCGAAGCAGAACCGCATCGAGTCGGGGACCACGGCGGTGAGCACGCCGATGCGGACGCGGACGGAACGGACCGGACGCCCCGCGGCGCGTTCGCACACCGAATCGACGACGCTCTGCGTGATTGCCAGCTCGTGCACGAGTGCCTCGTTCTCCCACGGGTGGCTCCGACCGTAGGGCTCCGGCGGGCCCGTACCGCCCACCGACCGGACCGGTACCCCGGCCGGATCACCCGACCGGTCCACTGCGTGCGGTCATTCGGCTCACCGGACATCAGGCAGAGCGAGGAATTCCCTGTGTTGCCGGTGCGCTCGGATCGAGGCCTGATGGTACCAATGTGCGCGAACCCATCGGTGGGGGCCGACGGCCGTCAGGCCGTCATCCTGAAAGGCGGCACTGCCATGCCGACAAAGGAAGCGGTAAAGGCGGAGGACACACTGATCCACGTCCTGTGGATCAATGCAGGACTCAGCTGTGACGGCGATTCCGTTTCGCTGACGGCTGCCACTCAGCCGAGCATCGAGGAGATTGCACTCGGCGCCCTCCCCGGCCTTCCACAGGTCGCCGTCCACTGGCCGCTCATCGATTTCGAGTGCGGCCCCAGCGGAGGCGCCGACGACTTCCTCGAATGGTTCTTCAAGGCCGACCGCGGAGAGCTGGAACCGTTCGTTCTGGTCGTCGAGGGATCCATCCCGAACGAGCAGTTGCACGACGAGGGGTACTGGTGCGGATTCGGCAACGATCCCGCCACCGGGCAGCCGATGACCACCAGCGAGTGGCTCGACCGGCTGGCTCCCAAGGCCACCGCGGTGGTCGCGGTGGGCACCTGCGCGACGTACGGCGGCATCCATGCCATGGCGGGCAACCCGACCGGCGCAATGGGGGTCCCCGACTACCTGGGCTGGGACTGGAAGTCCAAGGCCGGGATCCCGATCGTGTGCGTCCCCGGGTGCCCGATCCAGCCGGACAACCTGTCGGAGACGCTCACCTACCTGCTCTACATGGCCACGGACCAGGCGCCGATGATTCCGCTCGACGACGCGCTGCGGCCGACATGGCTGTTCGGGTCGACGGTCCACGAGGGCTGTGACCGGGCCGGATACTACGAGCAGGCCGACTTCGCGACGGAGTACGGCTCGCCGAAGTGCATCGTCAAGCTGGGCTGCTGGGGCCCCACGGTCAAGTGCAACGTGCCCAAGCGCGGCTGGATGAACGGCATCGGCGGTTGCCCCAATGTCGGTGGGATCTGCATCGGCTGCACCATGCCAGGGTTCCCGGACAAGTTCATGCCGTTCATGGACGAGCCCCCTGGCGGAAAGCTCTCCACCAACGCGGTCGGGCCGTACGGGTCGACGATGCGGCGCCTTCGCCACATCACCACCCACACCCTCGACCGCGAACCGAAATGGCGTAAGCCCGGCAGGGATCTCACGACCGGCGCCACACGCACCTGGTAAGCGACCGCGCAATCAACGCACATGGACAGAAAGATGAGGCGGCGTACATGACCGCGACGCAGCACAAGGGTGCCGGGGGCGGCCGGGGCAAGGACGACCTGGTCGAAATGGCATGGGACCCCATCACCCGGATCGTCGGCAGTCTGGGCATTTACACAAAGATCGACTTCAAGCAGAAAGTGGTGGCCGAGTGTCACAGCACCAGCTCCATTTTCCGCGGCTATTCGGTCTTCATGAAGGGCAAGGACCCGCGGGACGCGCATTTCATCACGAGTCGCATCTGCGGAATCTGTGGTGACAACCACGCGACGTGTTCCTGCTACGCGCAGAACATGGCGTACGGAGTGAAGCCACCGCACCTCGGCGAATGGATCGTGAATCTCGGCGAGGCCGCGGAGTACATGTTCGACCACAACATCTTCCAGGAGAACCTGGTAGGGGTCGACTACTGCGAGAAGATGGTCGCGGAGACCAATCCCGGAGTCCTGGAACAGGCCAACCGCACTCAGTCTCCGCACGCCGACGCCCACGGGTACAAGACCATCGGCGACATCATGCGGTCGTTGAATCCGTTCACCGGCGAGTTCTACCGGGAAGCCCTCCAGGTCAGCAGGATGACCCGGGAGATGTTCTGCCTGATGGAAGGCCGACACGTCCACCCCTCCACGCTCTATCCGGGCGGCGTCGGAACCGTGGCGACCATCCAGCTGATGACGGACTACATCACCCGGCTCCAGCGGTACGTCGAGTTCATGAAGAAGGTCGTGCCGATGCACGACGACCTCTTCGACTTCTTCTACGAAGCCCTGCCGGGGTACGAGCAGGTCGGGAACCGGCGCATCCTGCTGGGCTGCTGGGGCTCCTTCCAGGACCCGGAGCACTGCAACTTCGAGTACAAGGACATGACCGACTGGGGCCGGAAGATGTACGTCACCCCCGGCGTGGTCGTCGACGGGAAGCTGGTCACCACCGACCTGGTGAAGATCAACCTGGGCATCCGGATCCTGCTCGGTTCGTCGTACTACAACGACTGGGACGAGCAGGAGACCTTCGTGACCGAGGACCCGCTCGGCAATCCGGTCGACCGGCGCCACCCGTGGAACCAGCACACCAACCCGCAGCCGCAGAAGCGGGACCTGGACGACAAGTACAGCTGGGTCATGTCGCCGCGGTGGTTCGACGGCAAGGACTACCTCGCTCTGGACACAGGCGGCGGACCGCTCGCGCGGCTGTGGACCACCGCGCTGGCCGGCCTGGTCGACATCGGCTACATCCAGGCCACCGGCCACAGCGTCAAGATCAACCTCCCCCGGACGGCCCTCAAGGGCCCGGTGGAGCTGGAATGGCACGTCCCGAAGTGGAGCAACACCATCGAGCGCAACCGGGCGCGCAGCTACTTCCAGGCCTACGCGGCCGCCTGCGCGCTCCACTTCGCGGAGAAGGCGCTCGCGGAGATCCGGTCCGGGAACACCAAGACCTGGGAGAAGTTCGAGGTGCCGGAGGAGGGGGTGGGCTGCGGGTTCACCGAGGCGGTGCGCGGTGTCCTCTCGCACCACATGGTGATCCGGGACGGCAAGATCGCCAACTACCACCCGTATCCGCCCACCCCGTGGAACGCCAGCCCGCGCGACACGTACGGCACTCCGGGTCCCTACGAGGACGCCGTGCAGGGCCAGCCGATCTTCGAGGAGAACGACCGGGAGCACTTCAAGGGCATCGACATCATGCGCACGGTGCGCAGCTTCGACCCCTGTCTGCCCTGCGGAGTGCACATGTATCTCGGCGAGGGCAAGAAGCTGGAGCTGCTCCACTCCCCCACCCAGTCCGCGGGCAGTGAGTGACATGGCACAGGAAACAGCACCGGCGGCGCCCGAATGGCGGACGACCGGTGAACGCATCGACACCCTGATCGCCGCCAGCAGCTCGGGCGGAGCGGTGGCGCGCGAGCGCAGCGAGGAGCTGGTCCGGCTCGTCGTCGACTTCTACGGCGCCGGCCTGGAAAGGCTGCTCGACCTGGTGCACGAGCAGGGGCGGCTGGACGACGACGTCCTCGCCGCGCTGGCCGGCGACGATCTGGTGGCCACCGTCCTGCTGGTGCACGGGCTGCACCCGTACGGCGTGGAGACCCGGGTCGAGCAGGCGCTGGAGAGTGTCCGGCCGTATCTGGGCTCGCACGGCGGTGATGTGGAACTGCTCGCCGTCACCGACGAGGGCGCCGTCCGACTGCGGCTGCTGGGCAGCTGCGACGGCTGCCCGTCCTCCTCGGTCACGCTCAAACTGGCCGTGCAGGGCGCGGTGGAGGCCGCGGCTCCGGAGATCACCTCGATCGAGGTCGAGACCGCAGCCGAGGGGGACGCCGTTGCGACGGGGCCACTCGTACCGGTGGACTCGCTGTTCGCCCGGCTGCACGCAGATGTCGGAGCAGCCGAGGACGACGGCGCCTCGTGGGAAGTCGTCCCGGAGCTGTCCGGGCTGGGGTCCGGCGCTGTGGCACGGGTGGACGTCGGCAGACTCCCGGTGGTGGCCTGCCGGGTCGGTGCGGATCTCTTCGCCTTCGAGGACCGGTGCGCGCGCTGTGAGCGGCCGTTCGAGGGTGCCGCGCTGGCGCGGCGGCTGGGTGGTGGCTCCGGTGACGCGATCCTGCGCTGCGCCGGGTGCCGTGCGCACTACGACGTGCGGCGGGCCGGAGTCTGCCTCGACGGCGACAGTTTGCACCTGGCTCCGCTTCCGCTGCTCTCGGACGGTGCGACCGTCTCTGTCTCGGTCCCCGCGGCGGTGGCGCGGTGATCGCGGCCGGCCGTTCCGGCTCGCCGGCGGCTGCGCTGCTGCGCCTCACGCGCAACCGGCCGCAGCCGGTTGCCGGGGAGCGTTGCGAGATGTGTGCGGAACCGATCGGCGTGAGCCATTCCCACGTGGTGAACCTCGACAGCCGTGCCCTGATGTGCGGCTGCCGGGCCTGCTATCTGCTGTTCACCGACGAGGACGCGCAGCTGCGCTACCGGGCGGTCCCCGAGCGGTATCTGCACTTCACCGGACTCACCGTGGACGGGCGTGCCTGGGACGAGCTGCAGATTCCCGTGGGGCTCGCCTTCCTGTTCCGCAATTCGGTCCAGGACCGAACGATCGCCTTCTACCCCGGCCCCGCCGGGGCCACCGAGTCGGAACTGCCGCTGGATGCCTGGGAGGCCGTCGTCGAGTCGAGCCCGGAGCTCGCCGAGCTACGCCCCGACGTGGAGGCGCTGCTGATCCGGCGCTCCGCGGGAAGCGGCGGATCGTGCCATCTGGTTCCGATCGACGCCTGCTACGAACTGGTGGGTCAGCTGCGGACGCTGTGGCGCGGATTCGACGGTGGCACCGAGGCGCATGCCGCGATGGACGCCTTCTTCACACGGGTGGCGGACCGCAGCCGGCCCGCAGCCGGGATCGTGGCGCCGTGAACGACTTCGCGTTCGACGTGCTGGACATCTTCGCCGAGCCGTACGCGGCCGTACCGCAGCTGACGGCGCGACTGCGGATCGAGGAGCGGACGGGCCGCCGCATCCATGCCGTCGCACTGCACTGCCAGGTCCGTATCGAGCCGCAGCGACGCCACTACGACGACTCCGAACAGAGCGGTCTACAGGCGCTGTTCGGGGGCCGGGAGCGCTGGACCGAGACCCTGAAGCCGTTCCAGTGGATGAGTTGCGACACCACGGTGCAGGGGTTCAGCGGCGCCACCGAGGTCGACCTCGCCCTGCCCTGCACGTACGACTTCGACGTGATCGGTTCCCGCTATCTGCACGCCCTGGGAGAGGGTTCGGTACCCCTCGCCCTGATGTTCTCCGGCACGGTCTTCACTCGCGGCAGCAAGGGTTTCGGGGTGGAGCACGTGCCGTGGGACTGCGAGGCCCGGTACCCGATGCCGGTCGAGGTGTGGCGGCGCATGGTGGCGTCGCACTTCCCGAACACCGGCTGGATCAGGCTGGACCACGAGGTGCTGGCGCGCTTCGCGGACTTCCGGGCCCGGCGCGGGCTGATCAGCTGGGACGAGACGGTTCAGGCCTTGCTGGCCGAGAGCGACGAGGTGGCCCTGTGAGCCTTGACCAGGTGCGTTCGATCGCCGACGCCGTGCTTTACGAGGGGTACCTCCTCTATCCGTACCGTGCGAGCTCGCACAAGAACCAGTCGCGTTGGCAGTTCGGGGTTCTCGGCCCGCCGCACGCCGCGGCGGCGAGCTTCGGCGAGGAACCGGACTTGGAGATGCAGTGCCTGCTGGCACCGCACGAGGGGCCCGCGCAGGTCACCGTCCATCTGCGTTTCCTTCAGCTGCAGGTCCGCGAGGTGCAGCGCAGGGACGAGGACGGCAGCCATGCGCCGGTGAAGAAGCTCACCGTCGACGGGGTCTCGGTGATGACCTGGGACGAGGCGGTGGAGCAGGAAGTCGTTCTCGTGGCGGAGCCGTTGGACGAGCCGTTGGACGAGGTCCATGAGGTCCCGGGCGGTGAGGAGTCGGAACCTCTCACCGATGCGCGCGGTGTGGTCGTGGGACGGATCGTGCGGCGCCGGCTGCCGTTGACGCTCCGGATCCTGACCCGGAGCGCCGTCGACGACGGCTACGTCCGCCTGTCGGTGTCGGTGCGCAACGAGCACCCGGAGCCGGCGGCCACCAAGGACGCCGCGATCCGCGCCTCGTTGATCGGCGCGCATCTGCTGCTCCGGGCGCAGAACGCCGCGTTCGTCTCACTGCTCGAACCGCCCGCCGGAGCGGCGGGCGCCGCCGGTCGTTGCCGGCAGCGCAGGTGCTGGCCCGTACTGGCCGGCGCGAAGGGGGCGACGGACACAGTGCTCGGCGCGCCCATCATTCTGTACGACTATCCGGAGGTGGCCGAGCAGAGCCCTGGCGCCCTGTTCGACTCGACCGAGATCGACGAGATCCTGACCCTCCGGGTGATGACCATGACGGAGGAGGAGAAGGCGGAGGCGCGGGCCACCGATCCCCGGGCCAGGGAGATCATCGACCGGTGCGAGGGCATGTCGCCCGCCGACCTGCAGCAGTTGCACGGCCTGTTGCGCGAACCCCGTCCGCCGGAACCGGCGGCCTCCGCGGCACTCGTGGGCCCGTCGGCCGACGTCCGGGACGCGGAGCCCGCCCCTTTCGACACCGCGGGTGTTCCCTGGTGGGACCCCGCGGCCGACGCCTCGGTACAGCCGGGGAGCGACGCGGTGACGATCGACGGGGTAAGGGTGGCCAAGGGCAGTCTGGTCCGCGTGCACCCCTCCCGGCGTGCCGACGCACAGGATCTGTTCTTCGCCGGCCAGGTGGCCCGGGTGACCGCGGTTCTCGCGGATGTGGACGGCGGTACGCACGTCGCCCTGGTCCTCGTCGACGACCCGGCGTCGGACCTGCACGACTGGTACGGCCGCTACTTCTACTTCGCGCCCGACGAGCTGACACCGCTGTCCGTCGAGGAGACGGCGCAGTACCGAGAGGAGAACCGATCGTGAAGAGCCTGGGCATGATCACCGCCGGTGTGGCGGCGGCTGTGGCGGTCGTCGCCGTGGCAGTCGGGATCCGGTCGATCCCCGACATCCGCCGCTACCTGAGAATCCGTTCGATGTGAATCCCGATGTGAACAAGGAGCACGCCATGGCGGGCACGCCGAAGAAGGACAGCGTCGTCGAGGAAGAGCCGCAGGAGGTAAGGGGTCCGAAGGGGTCGCGGGACACCGGCTCGGACAAACCGTCGGGCGGTCCGGCCGACCGCACCCCTGGCACCTCGGACGAGCAGTCGGACACCTCCGTACAGCCGAAGAAGCCCCGTGACCCGGACTCTCCTCACCTGCAGTCCGGCGGCAGTTGAGCCGAGGATGACGAACGAACCGGACACGGCCGCCCGGGTACTCGTGGCGGGCATCGGCAATCTGTTCCTCGGCGACGACGGCTTCGGCCCGGAGGTCGTGCGGCGGCTGGCCCGCTCCGGCGGGATGCCCCCGCAGGTCCGGGTGGTCGACTACGGCATCCGCGGCATGCACCTCGCGTACGACCTGCTCGACGGGTACGACGCGTTGGTGCTGGTCGACGCATACCCGGGTGGCGGCCCGGCCGGGCAGCTGACAGTGCTCCGTATCGGCGTGGAGGACCTCGGTACGGGTGAATTCGATGCTCACGGGATGAATCCGGTAGCTGTCCTTGCAAACCTGGACCAATTGGGCGGTACTCTTCCGCTCACCTACCTCGTGGGCTGCACACCCGCCGACATCGAGGAGGGCATCGGGCTCAGTGAAGCCGTCGACAACACGGTGCCCGAGGCGATCCAGGCAGTGCACACCTTGGTCCGGCAGCTCGCAACGGCCGTACCGACCGCGTCCGTGAAGAGCGCCGAACCCAGGAGATCCTGATCATGTGCCTTGGCATTCCTGGTCGCGTCGTGGAGATCGTGGACGGGTATGCGGGGCAGCTGGCTCTCGTGGACGTGGAGGGCGCACAGCGGCGCGTCAACATCGGCATGCTCGACGAGCCACCCGGTTGCGACGACTGGGTGCTTCTCCACATGGGCTTCGCCGTCGAGCTCATCGACCGGGCCAAGGCCCGGGAGGCCCTGTCGGGCCTGGAGATGATGGGCCGCGGCCGGGCGCAGCTGATCAGGCGCCGGTTCGAGGTGCGCGGCGTCGTGCAGGGCGTGGGATTCCGGCCCTTCGTCTACGTCACCGCCTCGGAGCTGATGCTCACGGGCACGGTGACGAACACCGTTGACGGGGTGCTCGCCGAGGTCGAGGGGATGACCGACGCCGTGGAGGAGTTCGGCCGCCGGCTGCGGGACGACGCCCCGCCGCTCGCTGTCGTCGAGGACGTGCGCACGAGCGATCAGCCGGTGCGTGGCGGTACGGGCTTCACCATCGAGAAGTCCGGCACACGCGGCAGGGGCCGGACACTCGTCTCGCCCGACATCGCCACGTGCCGGGACTGCCTCGACGAGATGGGCGACCCGTCGAACCGGCGCTACCGCCATCCCTTCATCACCTGCACTCACTGCGGTCCCCGGTTCACGATCGTCACCGGTCTGCCGTACGACCGGGCCGCCACCACGATGGCGGACTTCGAGATGTGCGGAGCCTGCCGGGCGGAGTACGAGAACCCGCGCGACCGGCGCTTCCACGCCCAGCCGATCGCCTGTCCCGACTGCGGACCCCGGCTCGAACTGGTCGGCAAGGGGACCGCGGTCCGGGCCCGCGACGAGGACGCGCTGCGGGCCGCACGGGAGCTCGTCGCCGACGGCGGGATCATCGCGGTCAAGGGCCTCGGCGGCTACCACCTGGTGTGCGACGCCCGCAACGACCGGGCCGTGGCCGAGTTGCGCCGGCGCAAGCGGCGTGGCCGCAAGCCCTTCGCGGTGATGGTCGCGGGGCTCGATGTCGCGCGGGAGCTGGTGACCATGACCGGGGACGAGGAAGACCTCCTCACCGGCAACCGCCGCCCGATCGTGCTCCTCCCCCGGCGCCCGGCCCGGCAGGGAGCGGGGGTCTGTGACGCGGTGGCGCCCGGTAGTCCGGACCTCGGGCTGCTGCTTCCGTACACCCCGTTGCACGTACTGCTCTTCGGGACCGGTGACGACCGTCCGGGCCTGGACGCGCTGGTGATGACGTCCGCCAACCTGTCGGGCGAACCGATCGTCACCGACGACGGGGCCGCGCTGACGGTGCTGGCCCCGCTGGTCGATGCGTGGCTGCGGCACGACCGGGGGATCCATGTACCGTGCGAGGACTCGGTCAGCCGGTACGTGGCCGGTGCCGAGCTCCCGCTCCGCAGGTCGCGCGGGTACGCCCCGCTGCCGCTCGCGCTGCCGTTCGACGTGCCTTCGACTCTCGCGGTGGGCGCCGATCTGAAGAACACCTGCGCACTGGGCGAGGGCCGCTATGCGTGGCTCAGCCAGCACATCGGTGACATGGACGACCTCGCCACGATCGAAGCGCTGACCCGGAACGAGAAGCACCTGGAAGAACTCACCGGGGTGGCGCCCGCCCTGCTGGTGGCCGACCGTCATCCCGGCTACCGCTCCGGCGCATGGGCCCGCGCCCACGCGGCCGGACGGCCGGTCCGCACGGTGCAGCACCACCACGCGCACATCGCATCCGTGATGGCGGAGCATGGCCTGGATGTCGACGAGAGCGTGATCGGTATCGCCTTCGACGGGACCGGCCACGGCGACGACGGCGCGGCCTGGGGTGGTGAGGTCCTGGTAGCCGGCTACAAGTCGTTCCGCAGGGCCGCGCACCTGGGCTACGTGCCGTTGGCGGGGGGCGACGCCGGCGTGCTGCGTCCGTACCGGATGGCGCTCGCGCATCTGCACGCGGCCGGTATCCCCTGGGGCGAGGACTCACCCGCGGTCCGGGCCTGCCCGCCCGCGGAACGCAACGTACTGGCACATCAGTTCGCCACCGGTTTCGGATGCGTGTCCACGTCGAGCATGGGCCGGCTCTTCGACGCGGTCGCTTCCCTGGCCGGTGTCCGCCACGAGGTGGCGTACGAGGCGGAGGCGGCCATGGAACTGGAGGGGCTGGCACGGGCCGCGGAGTCGGACCCCGCCGCTCCGGAGGACCGCTACCACTTCGGGATCCGGACCGGGACGGGAGAGGGACCCGCCGTCGCGGATCCGGGCCCCGTGGTCCGGGCCGTGGTGTCCGACGTACGGACCGGTGTTCCCGCCGAGCTGATCGCCGCCCGCTTCCACGCGTCCGTCGCCGCTCTGGTCACCGGCCTCGCGGAGATCTGCCGCACTCGCACCGGCCTCGACACCGTGGCCCTGGGCGGCGGCGTCTTCCAGAACGCCGTCCTGCTCGGAGCTGCGCAACGCGGCTTGACGGAGAGAGGCTTCACCGTCCTCCGGCCGCGGCTGCTCCCACCCAACGACGGCGGGATCGCACTCGGCCAGCTCATGATCGCCGCATCGGGCTGACGGCCCGGTCTCCCCACACTCCAAGGGATCCACAGAGAAGAGGGACCATGTGTCTGGCTGTTCCGGGGCGTGTCCTCAGCACCGCCGAAGTCGACGGCACCGTGATGGCCGAGGTCGACTTCGGAGGGGTGCGCAAGGAGGTGTGCCTCCAGTACATCCCCGATGTGTCGGTCGGTGAATACGTCGTCGTACACGTCGGGTTCGCCATCCAGCGCCTCGACGAACGGTCGGCCCAGGACACCCTTGCCAACTTCGAGCGGCTCGGCCTCCTCGCCGAGGAGTTCGGCGACGGCCTCGAACTCGCAGCCCAGCAGGGCGAATCCTCCGAAGGAGCCGGCCAGTGAAGTACCTCGACGAGTTCAGCGATCCCGATCTCGCGAAGAAGCTGCTCGATCAGATCCATGCGGCCACCACACGGAAGTGGGCCATGATGGAGGTCTGCGGAGGCCAGACCCACTCGATCATCCGGCACGGTATCGACCAACTGCTCCCGGACGGCGTGGAGATGATCCACGGACCGGGATGCCCCGTCTGTGTGACCCCGCTGGAGATCATCGACCGGGCGCTGGCCATCGCCGCCCGCCCCGGCGTCATCTTCTGCTCGTTCGGCGACATGCTGCGCGTGCCCGGCAGCAGCCAGGACCTGTTCTCCGTCAGGAGCGCGGGCGGCGACGTACGTGTGGTGTACTCGCCCCTCGACGCACTGAAACTGGCCCGCGAGAACCCGGACCGCGAGGTCGTCTTCTTCGGGATCGGGTTCGAGACCACCGCTCCCGCCAACGCGATGACGGTGTACCAGGCCGAGCGGCTCGGGGTGCGGAACTTCAGCCTGCTGGTGTCGCACGTGCTGGTGCCCCCCGCGATCGCCGCGATCATGGAGTCGTCGACCTGCCGGGTGCAGGCGTTTCTCGCCGCGGGCCATGTGTGCAGTGTGATGGGGACTGCTGAGTACCCGCCTCTGGCGCAGAAGTACAAGGTGCCGATCGTGGTCACCGGCTTCGAGCCCCTGGACATCCTCGAAGGCGTCCGCCGTACCGTCGTCCAGCTCGAGGCGGGCCGGCACGAGGTGGAGAACGCCTACCCCCGCGCCGTTCGCGACGAGGGCAACGTACCCGCCATGGAGATGCTCAGAGATGTCTTCGAGGTGACGGACCGGACCTGGCGCGGCATCGGGGCGATCCCCCGCAGCGGCTGGCGGCTCTCCGGGAAATACCGGGCGTTCGACGCGGAGCAGCGGTTCGACGTGATGGACATCCACACGGCCGAGTCGTCGCTCTGCCGGTCGGGCGAGGTACTCCAGGGCCTGATCAAGCCGCATGCGTGCGACGCGTTCGGCAAGGAATGCACGCCGAGGAACCCGCTAGGCGCGACCATGGTGTCGTCCGAGGGCGCCTGCGCCGCGTACTACACCCACCGCCGGCTGGAACTGGTCGATGCGAAGTGACTGACGCGATGCAGGAAGTGACCGAAGTGGCCGAAGTGACCGACCTGACGGCAGAGGTGCCCGGCCTGGACTTCGAGGGGTGGGTCTGCCCGGTACCGCTGCGGGACATCCCGTCCATCGTGATGGGCCACGGGGGCGGCGGCGCGATGTCGGGCGAACTGATCGAGCATCTGTTCCTGCCCGCGTACGGTTCGGCGGCCGCCTCCGACCTCGGTGACTCGGCCGTCCTGACGGTCGGTTCCGGGATCCGCCTCGCCTTCTCCACGGACTCGTTCGTGGTGAAGCCGATGTTCTTCCCCGGCGGTTCGATCGGTGACCTGGCAGTGAACGGAACGGTCAACGACCTGGCCATGTCGGGTGCGACGCCCTTGTTCCTGTCAACCGCCTTCATCCTCGCGGAGGGCACCGAGCTGAGCGCCCTGGGCCGGATCGCCCGGGCTCTGGGCCGGGCCGCCGAGTCCGCCGGCGTCCGGCTGGTCACCGGGGACACGAAGGTGGTGGAGCGCGCCAGTGGCGACGGCGTCTACATCAATACCTCGGGCATCGGGGTGGTCCCCGCCGGCGTCGACATCCACGCACGCCGGGCGCGTCCCGGGGATGCCGTGCTCGTCAGCGGCGACATCGGCGTGCACGGGGTGGCCGTGATGAGCTGCCGGGAGGGTCTGGAGTTCGGCACGACGGTCGAGAGCGACACCGCCCCGCTGCACGGGCTGGTCGCCGACATGCTCGCCACCGGTGCCGACCTCCATGTCCTCCGGGACCCGACGCGCGGAGGTGTCTCCGCATCGCTGAACGAGATCGCCCGGGCCTCGGACGTCGGCATCGAACTGGTCGAGCGGCTGCTGCCCGTACCGCCCACAGTGCGGGACGCGTGCAGTCTGCTCGGGCTCGACCCGCTCCAGGTAGCCAACGAGGGCAAGTTGATCGCGATCGTTCCGGCCGACGACGCGGACCAGGTGCTGGCCGCGATGCGTGCCCACCCGCTGGGCCGCTCCGCGTGCCGGGTCGGCCGTTGCGTACCGGATCATGCCGGGATGGTGGTGGCGAGGACGGGCCTGGGCGGGAGCCGCGTGATCGGACTCCCGATCGGCGAACAGCTGCCGAGGATCTGCTGAGTGAGCGCCGAGGGCGCGCTGCTGTTCGCGCGATACGCCTACCCGCCCAATGAGCTCGGCTACTGCGGCCCCGCCGACGCGGCGGGTCTCCTCCGTCGTGACGCGACCGCCGACATCGAGCGACGGGCCAGGCAGTTCGAGGGAGCCTGGTGCTATCTCGAGTACCTGGCGGAGACGGCCGGGCTCCCGGACCCGCTCGACGCGCGGGTGGTGGAGGCGTACTGGATCGGCAACGACCTGCTGGACCGGGTGGATCCCGCCGCTCTGGTGGAGCGCATGACGGACCGTTTCCGGGGCCAGCTCGGCGGCACCTGGCGCGAGGCTGGACGGCGGGCTCTGGCCCACCACAGCTTCCAGGTGTTCGAGGTCTATCCCTGGGCACCGATGCTACGGTCGAGCGGGAATCCGACCGCGCTCTCCGTACTCGACCAGTGCCGCATCCGTACGGGCGTGGTCCTCGGTGCCGACAGCCAGGTGGCGACCGTGCGATCACGCCCGCTGGGCTGGGACGGTGCGGAACTGGTCACCGGCGCGTGGCGGGAGGAGACCGTTCGATGCTCGGCCGGCGGGAGGACGCTGATCGACAGCCTCGCCCCCGGCGATCGTGTGGCACTGCACTGGGACTGGGTGTGTGACGTGCTCACCGACGAGCAGGCATGGCACATCGAGTCCCTTGAGGAGCGCCGACGCACCGCGCTGAGACCGCTCGTCCTGTGAGCCGAGGTGACGGGCCCGCTCGCCCGGTGGTGGTTGTATGAGCGGCCACCGCAACGGACCCGTCGCCGGGAAGCTTTACGTCAGGCCCCAGTGACCGACTGGCCCGTGGCGCCGTGTCCAGTGACGACTGCGGCACCGCACGTGCGGTGGGCGAGCGGGATGCGTCAGCATCGTTCTCCGTGCGGTTGAGCCTGCCGGGGAGCTGTGGCCCACCTGTACCAGACCCACTTGCCCGGCCCTCTTGTTGCCGCAGATGTGGTGGGCGCGTGGAGACGGTTGTGCCGTTCCATGTCGGCGAACGCGGCGGCGAGCTGCGGTGAAGTTCCCTGTGATGCTGTTTCGGCGGCGGGAGCACATGTGCGCGCGCCGGAACAGGTCCTGCGGGCCTTCTCCTCGGTCTTCGTCTGCGGCGCGGGGGTGAGCTGGTGCAGCAGGTCGATCACCGTCGGCACGGTGGTGTCGCCGATGGTCTCCGGGACGCAACGGGTGCGGTGGACGAGGGCGGCCGGCCGGACATCGGGGTCCGACGTGGTGTCCTCGGCCAGGGCAGCGAGCCAGGCCGTGGCGGCGGTCCGCGCTGCGGGCAGCCGCAGTGCGGTCGGGGGCCGTAGGGTCATCGGCCAGCGCGAACAGGAACGGCAGACTCGCCGCCGTGCACGCGTACACGTCACCCTGGTGATGGGCCGCACTGTAGAAACCGCTGAACGCCCTCTCCCGGGCCTCGGGGTCAGGTGAGGCCATCGCCCGGAGCCACACCGGAACGTCGGCGGCCGGCCCGTCCGCATGGCTCATCGACGACCAGTCGATGCTGTCCAAATCGTTGACCATGCACGGCACTCTGCCGCAGGGCACTGACACCGTACCCACCCCCGGCCACAGAGCGACTGATCCTCACCCCAGGCGTACAGCACCGCCCCGTGGCCGGCGCCCCGGGCAGCCGCCTCGACCCGGGCCAAGAGCCGCTGCTGCAGGGCCACTTCTCCGGTCGCGGCGATCCGGGCGACGGTTTCCAGCAGCGCGGCGCTCTCCCAGCCGGGCAGCGGGAACCGGCCCAGCTCCCAGGCCAGGTACGTGTTGTAAGGGCGCGGTCGGCGATCAATGGCGAAGAGCAGGTCGAGCAGGAATCCGATGCCGGCAGCTGCGTCGAGGTGGCCAGCGAGCGGGTTGTGGTCGGAGTGACGGATAGTCATGCCGTCGTGGGCCCGAGAGCCCTTGAGGGCCGAGCCCGACGGCCGGGTCGGCCGTCGCATCGGTGACGTACGCCGCGAAATCCGGTGTCACGCCAGGTCCTTGCGCATCAGTGTGCACATCGTCTCGTGCCGCTGAAGCGAGCCGTCCTCGGCCTCCACGTCCCAGAAGTCGAGCTTGCGGCTGAAGGCTCGGTAACCCAGGCGTTCGTAGAGGGCGCGAGCGCGCGGGTTGCTCTCCTCGACTCCGAGTTCGGCGCGGATCAGGCCCCGGGCGCCGATCCGCTGCTCGGCGGAGCGGATCAGCAGTGTGCCGATGCCGCAGGACTGCAGGGCCGGGTGGACGCTGAGTTGCCAGAGCGTGCCGGCACCGGGCTCGACCGTGTAGTCGATGCCGCCGACCGCCACAGGGAGCCCGGTCGGCGTGCACACCGCCAGGTAGTCGATCTCGCCCGCCTCGGCGCGGCGGATCTGGTGAACGAGCTCGCGCACGTGCTTGAGAGAGCCGGCCCAGCCGCAGGACAGCAGATCCGCGTCGGTGAGGCCGCGTACCGACAGGTGCAACCTGATCTCGGTCATCGCCACATCCATTCGACTCCGACAGTGGCCGTCTCCCATTCCAGCAAGCCGGTCCCCGCGCTGTCCAAGGGGTTTCGGACCGGACCCGGCATCAGCCGGAAGGGCTTGCGCTCGCGACCGGGGCTGGCGTCGGCGAAGTTCGGCGCGTCCAGGGACAGCACGGTGACGCCCCTGGGACAGGGCACCAGCCCGACTCAACCATCGGCTTGGGTCAGGTGGGCTGGTGGTGCGGAATTGCTCGGGCGGTGCTGGGCGAACAAGCCGGGTTCGGGCTCGGCAAGGACGCCTGGGCTGACCAGGCACTTGAGCTTGTGTCGGGTGCTCTCGATGTTCTTCGGCGTAATAAGGAGGTGCTTGACACGCTCGGTCTCAGGCCTCGGCGGACCGAACGCACAGCAAGACAGGCAGTCAACACAGCAACCAGGAGCGGCAACAGCGGAAACAAAAAGATGTCCCCCATGAGGTGAAACCGGTGTCCACTACTGCATAGGTTCCCAACGGCGTCCTGGCAGCCGATAGGGTCTCTCCCGGCTTGCCGTCATATTGCACCTTCACGGTGTCAGTACTCTCGTCACCCAACGGCTGGCCTGAGCACTCGACATGGCCTCCCCCCTCGACCTCCGCCTTCAAACTGGCATTGCGAGAGACGAATCCGGACTTCGTCCCCAGCCAGTCCCAGCCGAACGAGTCCCAGAGCTCCGGCCCAGACGGTTGTCCCCAGAAACAGCACCGCAATCACACCCCAGGCCATGGCTGCTACGGCCCACCCCCTACTCGTCACAGGTCCAGCATATGGACGGTCTTCGTCGCCTGGTCCAGACGCCTACCGCCACGATCCGGCCTGTCATGACGGAGGGCGAACACGCCCTCCACCTTGCGCTCGCCGACCGTCTCGATGAGATATCCGAGAGCCCCGTCCACTCCGACACCAACATCGAAGACGATCACCCTGGCTTACGTGCACCGCGCGGCGGCAGACATCCCGCCCTCCGATGCCCTGGCCGAGCTGGAAGACCTTGGCCCCCGTGTCTCCGGTCGGCATGGATCGCAAGCGGGCGCTAGGCAGTACGCGAGGGCCAGGCTTGATGCCTGTGACTGCGCGTCTCAGTTGGCCAACCGAGCACGCTTGTTGGCCAACGCGCGCGCCTGGCATTAACCGGGAACAGTGCCGAAGTCGACGCCGGTCAAGTCACAGCTTGCATCCCACAACCGCGCCGCGACGAGGGTGTCAGCGAGGTGGTCCCACACCGGTTCGCATCGGGGCTTGCCGCGCAGGCCGAAGACGCGCGGCCCCCACAGTTGTCCCCCGCGCACGGCCGGGTCGAGCACAGCCCGGACTGCGGGCCAGGCACCGGCGTGCTTGCCCTGGACGAGGAGGGCGGCCGGTGCCCCGCAGAGCCGCGCACCAGCGGTCCGCACATGGACCGGCGGCCGTGACGTGGTGAGTGAGTCCAGCGCGCCGCCAGGATGGACCACCACGCTCGTTACCGCACTGTGGACGGCGCGCAGACGGCGGTCGAGTTCGAGACCGAAGTACATCTGTGCCAGCTTGGAGCGTCCGTAGGTGCGCTTGGGCCGGTAGTCGTGCCGGGACTGCAGGTCGTCCAGGTCGAGCCGCTCGGACTTCGCCGCGAAGCTGCCCATGGTCACGATGCGGGCCGCCGGTGCGGAAGACAGCAGCGGCATCAGCCACCGGGTCAGCGCGAAGTGCCCCAAATGGTTCGTGCCGAACATGAGCTCGTGCCCGGCCCCGGTCTCCTCGCGCGGCGGGCCGTCCAGCGCGACGCCGGCGTTGTGGACCACCGCATCGAGGCATTCCACATCAAGTGCCTCCACCGCTGTTCCGAGCGATGCGAGATCGGCGAGGTCCAGCTGTACGGCCCGTACCCGCGCGCCAGGAACCCGCGAGCGGATCGAGGCCCTGGCAACCTCGGCCTTCGCGGGATTCCGGCTGCCCAGTACGACAGTGGCTCCGCTGGCGGACAACTGCTCCGCGACGAAGTACCCGATACCTGCATTGCCGCCGGTGACGAGGAAAACACTGCCATCGGCGCGCGGTAGCCGTTGAACATCCCAAGGCGGGGTGGAGGACGTGGACGACGACATGGCGGTGAGGCTCCCTTGCTGCTGAGGACGGCTGCAGCTGCTCTGTGGGGCAGCTCGACATCCCCAGGGTTTCAGCGGCCACCGACACATCACCTACGGATCACCGACAGCCCCGTCGGACAGCCGATATCCCGCTGAAACGGTGTCGGCCCGTCCAGCAGACCATTGCCGCTGAGCATCACAGTGGCCAACCGGAGCGCTCGCTGGCCAACTGAAGTGCTCAGTCACAATGCCATCGGCCGTGGCGACCCCAGGCTGGACTACTCGCATCATTCGATTCTTGTTCGACAATAAATCGAATAGTGCGAGCTTTTGAGGCCAAGGTCTTCCGAGGCCCGCTCTCCCAGCTCTTCGTTCCATCGTGTGAACAGCAGCCGTACACGCTGGCCGGGGCGTGGTCGGATCGGCAAGGAGTACGTCATACCGAGGAGCGCTTCCTCTTCGTTGAAGAAGCCGAGGACGTGATCCCGCCGACGAGGTGGTCGAGGTTCTGAGGTTCCTGGCTGCTGGGGCGGGGAACGGCACCGAGATGCCAGGAACCTCCCCCAGGGCCACGCATTCCGCTCCACAGCAGCCGATCGCCCAGCCAAATAGCCATCCGGTTAGGGCAGTTGGGTGTGGGCAAGGGCGATAAGTTCATCCTCGCGGGCGGCCAGGAGGGCCTTGTCGAGTCCGGCGGCCGAACCTCATGCTGTTGGCGTGGACACCGACAGGACATGGGCGCGCGCCAGATGCCCGCTGGGTTCGTCGCACTCGGGCTCGGCAGCTTCGGAATCGGCCTGACCGAGTTCGTGATCGCGGGCCTGCTGCCCGAGGTGAGCCGCGGCTTGGGCCTCTCCGAGTCCGCAGCGGATGGCTCATTTTCGGGATACGCCCTGAGCGTCGCGATCGGCGCGATCCTGCTGACCGCCGCCACCACCCGCTTCCACCGCAAGGCCGTACTCGTCGGGTTGGTGACGTTGTTCGCCCTCGGTAACCTGCTGTCCGCCGCCGCGCCCACCTACGCCGTGGCACTGCTCGGCCGCGTCGTCGCCGCCCTGTGCCACGGCTCTTTCTTCGGCATCGGCTCGCTTGTCGCCCGCCGCATGGTTCCGCCGGAACGGGCTTCGCGTGCGGTCGCCGTCATGTTCGCCGGGCTGACGATCGCCAACGTGCTGGGCGTGCCGTTCGGCACTCTGGTCGGCGAACACTGGGGCTGGCGCGCCACGTTCTGGGCGATCACCGGAATTGGCCTCCTGGCCGTGGCCGCCCTCGTCGTGTGGGTCCCGTCCTGGGCGGGCACCGTGGACGATGCCCATCGGAAGGTAGGGCTGCGTCCGCAGCTACGCGTCTTCCGCTCCTGGCAGGTCTGGCTGACTCTCGCCGCCACCGCCCTCGGTTACGGCAGCATGTTCGGGGCCTTCAGCTACATCGCGTACACCTTCACCGAGGCCACCGGCTTCTCCAGCGCCGACATCGCCTGGCTGCTCGTCGTCTACGGCAGCGGCCTGGTGATCGGCAACCTCGCCGGGGGCCGGGCGGCCGACCGGAACCGCGACCGCACGCTGATCGTGTCCCTGGCGGGACTCGCCGCCACGCTCACAGCATTCAGGATGCTCGCTGAGGGGCAGGTCGCATCGGTGGTCCTGGTCTTCCTGACGGGCGTCTTCGGGTTCGCTGGTGTCCCCGGCATGCCTACCCGTGTCACGGACGCCGCTGGCGGCGCGCCGCTCGCTGCCATCGCCAACGTCTCGGCCTCCAACATCGGCAACGCCCTGGGCGCCTGGCTCGGCGGCCTCGCGATCAGTGCCGGCCTGGGCTACACGGCACCGCTGTACGTGGGCGCCGCGATCGTGGCGCTCGGCCTCGCTGTGATGGTGGTCACCGCGCTTTCCGGGCGCTCCGCTTCACATTTGTCGGCAGGCCCGGACCAGACGGCTGGTCACACCTGGACGACGGGCGCCAGCAGGCAGTCGGCGAGCGGGGTGCGCACCCAGGCGTACGTGAACGACACGCGGCTCCCACCGGTCGGCAGGGGTTCAATGGTGTAGGTGCCGTGGGCCAGGCGTCGGCCGGCCGCGCTGACATTCCGTTCGACAATGCGCCGCGGCTCATCGGCCTCGACGACCTCGATGGTGACCTCGGTCTTCGTGCCCCCCAGCGCGGCTGAGACCGTGGCACAGGATCCGATGCCGCGGGCAGGGCCGCTGTAGCGCCATCCGGTCAGGTAGTGGTTGGTGAATCGCTCGTGGTGAGCCATGACATCGAGGAAGTCGTAGACCTGTTCGGGCGTCTGCGGCACGTCGATCAGCACGGTGACAGACTTCATGTACCACACGGTACACAGAGCATGTACCCATCGGTACACTCGCGACGTGGTGAATACGGACGGCTCGCATCCTGAGGGCGAGGCCACGCCCAGCACCGACGGAGACCGGCGCTCTCAACTGGTGAACGCGGCCGTCGACCACGTCACGGCACACGGGCTCTCGGACCTGAGCCTGCGCGGCCTGGGCGCCGCGATCGGCGTCAGTCACCGCATGCTGATCCACTACTTCGGTTCCAAGGAACAGCTGCTCGTCGAGATTGTCCGGACGTCCGAGCAGCGCCAGCGCGATCTGCTGTCCCGGTTCCGTCTGGAACCCGGTTTCTCGCCCTCCGACGCCGCAAGGCTCCTCTGGCAGCAGCTGGCAGATCCTCGACTGGCCAGTCAGGAGCGGCTCTTCTTCGAAATCTACGGGCACGCGCTGCAGGGCCGCCCCGGGGCTGCCCCGGTCCTCGAAGGGCTCGTGAACAACTGGCTGGAGCCGCTCATAGCGGCCGAGGTCGCCGCAGGTGCGGACCCCGTCCTGGCCCGGAGCCGCGCCAGGCTGGGGCTCGCCACCGTCCGCGGTCTGCTGCTCGACCTGCTCGCCACCGGTGACCGCGCCGGGGTCGACGCGGCGATGGAGGAGTTCCTCCGGCTGTACTACGGCTCGAACTGACGAAGTCACCGGCCAGACCGAGCCGCTGGGCTCGCGCCCCGCAGGGGATCCGGTGGTACGTAGGCGTTGTACGTACCGAGCACGACGTAGGCCGTCCAAGTCCCCTTGGGCAACCTCACTGGATGGGGCTGCGTGCCACGGAGGCAGCCCGGTCCCACGGTTCATGACCGGACACGGCTCGGCATCGGTTAGAGGTGTCGTTCCGACGGGTGCGCACTCTCGCGACTGGAGATTGCTTCGGGCAACCCAGCGAAGCGTTGTCGCACCCTGCCCCGTCCGCTCATCTGCGAGAGCTCTACCATCATGTGGCGTTTCGTCGTCGGACGCCGATGCCTTCCTGGCCGTGTCCGCTGCCCAACGCCCACGACGTCCGCCGTACAGCGATGGAGTCGGGTATCGAGCAATCGAGGAAAGGTACGTTCATGCGCGCTCGGAGTATCGGCACGGCCGCCGCAACAGCACTGGCACTGGTGGCTGCCCGCGACCTCGTCCAGAAAAAGCACGCACTGCTGAGGAACTTCCCCGTGATCGGGCACGCCCGGTACCTATTGGAGACGATCGGGCCGGAACTGCGCCAGTACGTCGTGACGTCCAACGAGGAAGAGCGCCCGTTCAGCCGTGACCAGCGCACCTGGATCTACGCATCGGCGAAGGAAGAGAACAACTACTTCGGGTTCGGAACCGACGTAGACGTCGAGCACGTGCAAGGGCACGCGTACGTGAAGCAGCGGACGTTCGCCGGCACGCTGCCCGATCTGCGTGACCCACAGGCTCCGCTGCCCTCGGCCAAGGTCCTGGGCGGCCCGCGCGGGCGTGCCAAGGCGTTCCGGCCGGCGAGCGTCGTGAACATCTCGGCAATGAGCTTCGGATCGCTGTCCGGCGCGGCCGTCACGGCGCTCAACAAGGGCGCGGCGCTGGCCGGCGTGATGCAGAACACGGGCGAGGGCGGCCTCTCGCAGTACCACCGCAACGGCGGTGACCTCGTCCTCCAGATCGGAACGTCGTACTTCGGTTGCCGAAACGAGGACGGCACCTTCAGCCTCGACAAGCTCAAGGACGTGGTCGCAGGCGCCCCGGTCAAGGCGATAGAGATCAAGCTCTCCCAGGGCGCCAAGCCGGGGCTCGGGGGGATGCTCCCGGGAGCGAAGGTGACCCCGGAGATCGCCGAGATCCGAGGCATTCCGGCCGGCAAGGACTGCGCCTCCCCCTCTCGGCACACGGCGTTCCACGACGTCGACTCGATGCTCGACTTCGTGGAGCTGCTCGCTACCGAGACCGGTCTGCCGGTCGGGATCAAGAGCGCTGTGGGGGAAATGAGCTTCTGGCAGGAGCTGGCCACGCTGATGGCGCGTGGCGATCGCGGGGTCGACTTCGTGACCATCGACGGAGGCGAGGGCGGCACCGGCGCGGCTCCCCTGATCTTCACCGACTCGGTGTCGCTGCCGTTCCGGATGGGCTTCTCCCGCGTCTACAGCACCTTCGCCGACCGGGGTCTGACCGACGACCTCACCTTCATCGGCTCCGGCAAGCTCGGCCTGCCCGAGAACGCCGCCGTCGCCTTCGCCCTGGGTGTCGACATGATCAACGTCGCCCGTGAGGCAATGCTGTCCATCGGCTGCATCCAGGCGCAGAAATGTCACACCGACAAGTGCCCCACCGGCATAGCCACCCAGAACCCGTGGCTGGTGCGCGGCGTCGACGCACCCTCGAAGGCGACCCGGGCCGCTGTCTACCTGCGCACCCTGCGTAAGGAACTGCTGAAGGTCTCGGGAGCTGTCGGCGTCGCCCACCCGGCGCTCATCACCACCACCGACATCGAGATCATGAACGGCGACTACGACGCCCGCACCCTGGCCAACGTCTACGGCTACAAGGACGGCTGGGGCGAACTCGGCCCGGAGCTCGCCCAGGAGATCACCGCCCTGCTCGCCACCGAACCGACCCCTCTTCACGAGCCTGCCAGCTGACGGGTGACGAGTTGCCGCTGCCTGATCCGCACGTCGGGTGGTACGGGAGCGGTCGGCCCGACAACGGCCGCCTCGCCAGTCGTCTTCAGCGGGGTCGGCCTGCCCGCCACGACCGCACTGCGGAGGTGCGCCACTGACTTGCCGCGGTCACGGCCCGGTCGGTGTTTCTGGCTGCGCAAGGTGGTAGCCCAGAGGAGTTGCGACGTGCTCGACGGCCTGCCCCATCCGGCGGGTCTGAATCAGGCCGGCACGCCGTAGAACCGCGGCATGCCGGCTGGCTGCGGCGTTTGATACGCCGAGCAGGGAGGCCAGTTGCCGCCCGGTGACTCCTCCCGACATGACGATGCTCTCGAGTGCCTCCGCTCTGCTGGTGCCCAGTAGCGGTCGCAGGGCTGCCCGTTGGCCCGGTCCGATGCGCGGGGCAGGCCCTGCGGGGATCCGGACGGTCAGCTGATCGTCGGCGGGCTCGGCCAAGGTGACCCGCTTGCTCGTAGCCACCGCCTGGATGTGCAGGGACCCCTGGCCGAGTTCAAGGTCGGCGTCGAAGGCCGTCGGTAGTTCCAGGACACCGTGACGGAACCTGATTCCGTGTCCGAGATGTTGGAGCATGGCTGAGGCGCCGCTGCCCACGTAGATCTGGGAGAGGCCGGCGGCTCGGGTTGCGACCGCGGATCGGATGCCGGAGTGGTACGGCTCGATGGCGGTGGTGCGGAGGTGGTCGATGGCGTGGGTCAGGACGCTGTGCGCCTTCTCCTCGCCCTCGGCGAGGGCCTTGGTGAAGGGCGTGGGACTGCAGCGGGCGAATAGGTGGGAGAGGTGCAGGGGGCTGACGCCGTCAGCAAGATCGGGCGAAATGCTACGCGTGTAGAGCTGCGCCAGCGGGCCACCTTGGGGCCGCCCACTGCGGACGGCGTAAAGCCTCCCGGCTGCTGTCAGTTCGGCGCCGAAGTCCGGGAGGGTGCAGACACTGATGCTGCCTAGGCCTGCGGATCCGAGATGAATCCGAATCAAGGTTGGCTCCCTGTGCACTTGACGTTCCCATCAGGGCTTTTGCGCGTGCATGACGAAAGCTACCCGTGTCCGCCCGCAACCGAAACGATGCGTCACACCACGGCGCGACGCTAGGGGGAAGCGACCTCGCCACGGTGCGAAACGGCGGGCGAGAGCAGGACTGCCGGCCTGAGGAAAGCCACGACTCATCACCTTCGTCAGACCACACGGCGATCGCGGCCACTGTGCCGCGACGTCGTCACTCGATCAGGAGGAAGTCTCATGCACATGGGCAAGAAGCTGGCTGCGACCACGGCACTGCTCGGCGCCATCGCCACGGTCGGAGTGTTGGCCGCCACCCCGGCGAGCGCGGATGTGGGTATCCGGCTGAGTACCAGCCACAACGTAGGCGTGTACGCGGATTACAACGTCATCGACAACAACGACAAGGTCGCCAAGGACCTCTCTCCCGCGCAGCATGACGGGATCGACGTCGACTGCTACAGCCGCCTGGGGAAGGACCTGGGCCTCGGGAGGACTTGGTACCACACCATCGCCGAGTACCACAACGACCTCGGATTCTCTGAGTACATATACGGGTGGACCTACGCTCCCTATGTGGACAACAGCGCCGCCGTGAACAGTCTCCCCGACTGCCGCTACTAGTCTCTGCGGGGTTTGAGCAGGGCCGGGGACTGGCACGGTAGCTGTGCGCCGTGCCAGTCCCCGTCGCATCAGTCGATCGACTGCCTGAGGCGCTGAAGCCGTCGCTGATCTTCGTACACGCGAACAAACCTTCAACCGCCCGCTGCCGTCCGCCGACTGTGGGGCCCCGCAACTGCACGGGCGGGGCCCCCAGCACAGTTCGGCCGACTTGCGTTCTTCGCGAATTGCATGTCTCACCAGACAGTTTCGTTGCGGTTGGTGCCCGAAGGCGATGTGCGGAAGATCGCCCTTTCGGGGTGGAGGCAGCAGCCGACCGTTCCTGAAGCGTGATGCAGAAGCCTGGGCTGGGCAGGCGAGGCCGGGTTGTGTGGCCGTGTCGATCAGTGGCCAGGGCGCGGTCGGGGAGTGTGGCGACGGCTTGCCGCCGCCACACTCCCCGGGAGAGCTGCGGCGCGGGCTGCGGAGCTGGTGCTCTCCGGGGACGAGCACGCGGACGAGGAAATCAGGGCCTTCAACACGAGGACGGGCCACGACTACGTGGCTCTCGATTTCGCCGAGTACGACAGCAGCCGTGCCGTGGTCGACTACGCGTGGGAGGCCGCTCGCCCGGCTCGACCACGGATCGCGCACGTCACTGGGCGCGGTTCTCTGGACGAAGCCGCTTACCGGATGGTCCGCGCCCACATCGCCACTCTGCGCCGAACTCCGGATGGCGCACCGACGCGGGCGCCGTCGGTGCGGCTGGTGACCGGCAGGCTCACCCGGCACCCCACGAGCCTGACCGAGCAGGCAGGGTCGGCCTGAGGGAGGTCCTGGCCCGCTGCCCCGCTTGCCAGAGCGGCCTGAAAGCGCGCGCCCAAGTGCAGATGAGCGAGCGTGCTCAGGCCCAGGCGATTCAGTGGAAGGCGGTGACGTTCTCTGAAGCCCACTGCCGGAACGGCCGCGCCGGGGTTCCGGTGACCTGTGACACC
This sequence comes from Streptomyces sp. A 4/2, assembly GCF_940670765.1. Taxonomy (GTDB): domain Bacteria; phylum Actinomycetota; class Actinomycetes; order Streptomycetales; family Streptomycetaceae; genus Streptomyces. Next base: position 148,953 of record NZ_CALNVW010000043.1, on the reverse strand, counting down.
GTGTCGAGCACCGTCAGCAGCGCCTCGTTGACGTCTCCGCCCGTGACGTCGAGTACCGCGTCTGCGGCCTCTGCCCCGAAGACCGCGGCCATCTGTGCGTGGGCCTGCCGACGGCTGATCTCGGCGAAGGGCACCTCCCGGCCCAGCGCTGCCGCGATGGCCTGCACCTGCTGGCGGGCGCTCACCGGCTCTGGTCCGGTCAAGGCATACGTGCGCCCCTGGTGACCGGGCTCGGTCAGCGCCACCCGTGCCACCGACGCGATGTCCGCGGGGTGGATGGTAGGCAGTGCGGTCTCCGCGTACGGCGCGCGGACGGTTTCGTGCTCACGGATGGGAGCCGCCCACATCAGGGCGTTCGAGGCGAACTGCGTCGGCCGCAGGATCGTCCAGGCCATGCCGCTGGCCTTGAGCAACCGCTCCACCGCCAGGTTCTCGCCGGCGGGGCCCAGATGCGGGTGGGTCTGGACGGTAATCGACGACACCAGCACGACGTGCTCTACACCCGCCTGCCGGGCGGCTTCGAGGATGTCGGCGTCAGATCCCAGACGCGACACGAGAAACAGCGAGCGCACCCCCTCCAGCGCGGGCCGCAACGACGCCGGCTCCGCGAAGTCGCCCTCCACAGCCTCGACCCCTTCGGGGAAGGTGGCTTGTGCAGCGTTGCGGGTGAGCCCTCTCAGCGGCCCGGCACCGCATACGTGCAGTTCCTTCAGCAGTGCGCTGCCTATGTTTCCGGTGGCTCCGGTCACGAGGATCATGAGCGCGTTCTCCCTTTGTCAGATGGTCAACTGGAAGACACGTTAAAAGCTCAATCATGCTTCAGGTCAAGGAGATCCCTGGCCCTTCTTGCCGCTGGGCACGTTCCGGCACGTACACCGGCGCCTTGCCCGAGCACGACAGCCGACATGCGAACAGGTAGCAGGTGAACACCTCACCGCACCGTCGGCGCACAGCACCGCGTCCGCCAGCTCGAACCACGCGTCGCGCCGAGCGGTCAGACACTCGTAGAACTCGCCCCGGAAGCATGGCGCTTCCGCGAACGCTTCCCTCCGGACAGCATCTGGCCAGCAGACTCGCCGTCACCGCCTTCGCCTTGGTCACGTACACCTTGGCCGGAGCACGGATCGGACGAAGCCGCCCCCACGGCCGGCGAATCCCCGGCTGAGCGACTCGGTACGAGACGCCGTTCGAGGCCGGAAGGAAGAGAACGAGCTCAGACTGTGTCTGGCACCTGAACCAGCCTGTTTCCCTCGGACAGGGGCCCGTCGGTCAGGGCTGCCCGGCGTGCGAACCAGCGTCAGATGGCAGTGCGGCCACCGTCGACGGCAATGGTCGCGCCGGTGATGTAGCCGGCCTTCGACGAGGCGAGGAAAGCGACGACCTCGGCGATCTCGGCAGGCTCGGCCGCGCGCTTCATCGCTGTGGTTTCGGCGAGCGCGTCGAACAGTTCGCGGTCCGCGTCCCGGGTGTGTACCGGGCCTGGGGCAACGGTGTTGAAGCGGACGCCACGACCGCTGTACTCGGCTGTCCAGCTCCGCGTCAGTGATGCCAGCGCGGCCTTGGTCGCGCCGTACGCGGCAGCGTTGGCCAAGCCGAGGCTGCCGGCCATGCTGCCGATGTTGATCACGCTGCCCGAACCCTTCGCTGCCATCGCCGGGGCGAAGGCGGCCACGAGGAAGAACGGCGCGCGGACGTTACCGGCGAACATCGCGTCGTAGTCGGAGACCTTCATGTCCTCGGTCGGTGCCCAGACGGCAGTCCCGGCGTTGTTGACCAGGACGTCGATCTCGCCGACCTCCGCCGCGAGCCGGTCGATGCCGGCCGGGTCCTGCAGTTCCGCCGCGACGAATCGGCCGTGGCCGCCGACTGCGGTGATCTCGTCGATGGTCTCGGCGCCGCGCTGGGCGTTGCGGCCGACCACGACGACGGACATGCCGTCGGCGGCCAGCCGTTTGGCAACCGCCCGGCCGATGCCGGACGTGGCCCCGGTAACCAGGGCGGTGAGGGGATGCGGGGCGAGGTTTGCACGCGCTGCGGACATGGGGAGCACCTTTCGGCTGGCCGGGGCAGACGCCCGGCAGGCGGGTGAACCACGATGCGCGGCCCCCCGGGTTCTACCCCTCCACTGTCCCTGCCACCGCAGGCTCCGGCACTTGCGGCTACTGCATCTCGGGGCGCCGCGCAGTCGCAGGTTCCCGGCCCGTTCTCGCCCGCCGGAAGGAACCATCCACGGCGGCAAACAGTGTGCCGAGTCGGCCGTGCCGTCCGTCCTGCGCCCCGGGCGTGGTCGCTCCGCAGCAGCAGGGGTGGTCGAGGCCGAGGGAGGAGATCCGAGTGAGGACGTGGAGCGTGACCAGGCGTTTCAGTTTGGCTCGGACGCCTTCGGTGTTCTTCGGGAGCAGTTCGCGGTCGCGGGCCCGGAAGCGGGCCGGGTGCCTCGTCGAGAACCGCGAAGATGCCCGATGCGCGGGTAGTTCGGTTGTTCGGGCAGGTCTGGCGCGGCGGCCCGGGTGGGGATCCCGTCGGCGAGGGCGGCTACGGGCTCCCGGTGACGAGCGTGGGCCCGAGGCCGTTGACAAAGGGATCAGGGCCTACCGACCATAGAACCCACACCAGGGCTGACAACGTTGTCGTACGAACACCGGGAGCGACGTGACCCAGTTGAATCGCAGGCGTTTCCTGTCCAGTGGGATTGCCGCCGCCGGTGGTGGTGTTCTCGGCGCGCTCGGGCTGTCCGGCGTCGCCGACGCAGCGCCGGGCGGCACCGCAGGCACCCAAGGCGCCCGCCTCCTCCACATCGACGGCCACGAGATCACCAGCGGCTGGACCTTCACGGCGGCCGACGGGACGACACCGCCCGGAAACCAGGTGGCCAGCGCTCAGCGCATCACCGGCCTGAAGCCGGCTGTCGTGCCGGGCACGCCGCTCACGAGCATGATCGCCAACGGCGAGTACCCCGATCCGCTGTACGGCCACAACGTGACCGACACGGTCCCGGACACCCTCAAGGACACCGACTACTGGTACCGGGTCGCGTTCCCCGTGCCGCGGCTGATCCCCGGCCAGCGGTTCTGGCTGCAGTTCGACGGCATCAACTACCTCGGCACCATCTGGCTCAACGGCACCCACGTGGGCACGGTGGAGGGCGCGTTCACACGGGGCGTCTTCGACGTCACGGACATCATCGCGAAGGCAAGCGGCACGGCTCACCTCGCGGTACTGATCGGCAAACTGGACTACGTCGACCCACCGTCGCTGCCGAGCTACGCCAGCGGCGTGACTCGCGGCGGACACAACGGTGGCAAGACCGGGATCACCTTGAAGAACGGGCCGACGTTCTTCTGCGCGGCGGGCTGGGACTGGCTGCCCACCATCCCCGACCGGGACCTGGGCATCTGGCAGCCGGTCACCTGGTCCACGACGGGGCAGATCCGGCTGACCGACGTGCACGTCGATCCGACGCTCTCCGCCGATCTGAGCACGGCCGACATCGCGATTGACCTCACCCTCGACAGCGCCTTCAGCTCTTCCCGGTCCGTGGTGGTCAGGGGTGTCCTCGACGGCCGCGAGTTCGCCCGGACCGTCACCGTGCCGGCCGGCGCATCCACGGTGACGGTGACCTCGAAGGACATCGCCTGCCTGCGGCTGAACCGCCCGAAGCTGTGGTGGCCGAACGGATACGGCGATCCCCACCGCTACCGGCTCTCCATCGGCGTCGAGTCCGGCGGCCAGGTCCACGACGAGCGGACGGTGGACTTCGGCGTTCGGCGGATCGAGTACACCAAGCCGATCCAGTCACAGTCCGGCACACCGGTGGACTGCCTGGCGATCGCCGTCAACAACCAGCCGATCCTGGTGATGGGCGGCAACTGGGGCCTGGACGAGGCGCTCAAGCGGATTCCGCGGGAACGGCTCCGCGAGCAGGTGCGGTTGCACAGCGAAGCCAACCTCAACCTGATCCGGAACTGGAACGGCCAGAGCAGCACCGAGGACTTCTACGAGGCGTGCGACGAGTTCGCCATCCTCGTCTGGCAGGACTTCTTCTGCTCGACCGAAGGTCCTCCGCCGGCGAACGTCACCCGCGACCTGGACAATATCCGGGACTGCATCGTGCGGTTCCGCAACCACCCGTCGATCCTGTTGTGGTGCGGCGGCAACGAGGGCCCGCCGCCGCAGCAGCTCATCGACGGCCTGGACGCGCTGGTCGCCGAGCTGGACCCCAAGCGCGCCTCGCTGACCAGTTCGGCCGGCGATACCGGCAAGAACCCCATCGGCGGCTACAGTTCGGGCGGGCCGTACCACTGGGTCACCCCCAGCACCCACTTCGACCTCAACGACGGCACGCACTGGCCACCGTTCCACAACGAGGTCGGCTCGTACTCGATCCCGACCCTCGAGTTCATCAAGAAGATGATTCCCGAGGCGTCGTGGGAACACCCGGACGACTTCTGGGCCGACCGGGACGTCAACGGCAACGGTGGCAACGGCGGCGGCGCGGGTTACCTCCAGATCACCGCGAAGCGCTACGGCGAACTGCAGAATCTCCCCGACTTCGCCCGCAAGTCCCAGCTGATGAACTACGAGTGCATCAAGGCGATCTACGAGGCGCACGCCGCGAACATGGAGAGCGCCGCGCCGGGCAAACCGTACCCGCGCACCGGCGTCATCATGTGGATGACCAATCCCGCGCAGCCCAGTTTCGTCTGGCAGATGTACACCCATGACCTTGAGGCGCACTCGTCGTTCTACGCGGTCCAGCACGCCTGCCGGCGGGTCAACGTGATCCTCAACAGCCGGACGTACGACGTGGTGGTGGCCAATCACACCCGAGCGGACGTGCGGGGCACCGTCGCCGTCACGCTCTACGACCTGGACGGAAAGGCGTTCAGCAACACTTCCTGGCGCGTCGGCGGAGCAGCGGCGTCCGACCACACCGTGATCGGCAACATCGCCACGCGGCTGAACGGCGCACCCTCCGATGTCGCCTTCGTCCGGCTCTCGTTCAACGATGCGCACGGCGCCGAACTGGTCCATAACTTCTACTGGATCGAGAACCCGACCCGGGCCGCGGGATTCTTGAGCCTGGACGATGTGGCCCCGGCCGCCGTCTCCGTCGCGGCCGACGTGAAGCACGGGAGGGGCAACATCGAGCTGACGGTGGAGGTCGAGAACATCGGCAAGGGCGTGGCACTGATGGTGCACCTGCAGGTGTACGACACCCGGACCGGCGAACGTATCCTGCCGGCGACCTTCGACGACAACTACCTGAACCTGGTGGGCGGCGAGTCGCGCACTGCCAGGGTTCAGCTGGACACCGATCAGGTCCGCAACCACAAGGACATCGGTGTGCGGATCGACGGCTGGAAGATGGACCAGCGGACCTCCCGGCTGCGGGGACACGGCGTGGCTGTCACCTTCAACCAGGCGGCGTTGTCGACCCGTCCGCCGACGAAGACCTTCGGCGGGTGACCGGAACGCACGGGTGTGGCCGACCGCGGCCGGCCATACCCGTCGTCCGGGTCTCTACCGCTCCACCTTCACCCACGGTTTGACCCCGAGCTTTCCGGTGGTTCCGAGGTCGAGCTCCGGGGTCACCATCACCGGCTCGGCACCGGCCTTCACCCGGACCCGCACATAGGGCACGTTCACGGGTGTACCGGACCCGGTGGTGTTGCGCCACACCAGGCCGGCGGTGGCCGACTCACCGGGCCTGATCGTGACGGGCCGGGGCTGCACGTCGGGCCCGGCGCCGGTGGTGATCTCGCCGCTGCCGTCGAGGATCTCGACGCCGTCGACGGCCTTGCGGTCGTCGTCCAGGAGTTCCAGCAGCGGATAGCCCTCGACGGTGTAGCTGTGGGTGCCGCAGTTGTCGAGGTGCAGGCCGACGACGCGCAGTCCCATGGCCGCGTCGCCCGCGTCGGCGCTGACCCGGATCCCGGAGTCGGGGCATGTTCCCTGCCGGGCGGGCGCCTCGCCCGCGGGGACCTTGGTCACGTCGAGCACCTTGGCCTGCGCTACCCGCGGCGCGGCGGACGGCAGTTCCCCGGCCCGGACCGTACCCCGCACGGTCTTCCCGGGGCCGACGTCGCGCACGGTCACGGTCTGGTTGGTCACGGCCCCGCCGTCACTGCTCATGAAGGTGAAGACGACCGAGTAGGTCAGTGTCTCGGCGCCCTTGTTGGTGACCTCGTAGGCCGCCATGACCCCCGAGTCCGTGGCGAGGCTGTCGGCGGAGACGGAGTTACTGCGGGTGGGCGAGGGGGAAGGCGACGGGAGGGTCAGCGAGGTGACCCGCACGCCGTCCTTGCCAGGATCGTCGATCTGCGTGCGGGACGGCGGTACGGCTCCGCTCGCGACGGTGTTCCGGCCCGCGTGTTCCGCCCCGCAGGCCGTGAGCAGAGCGATCGCGGCGAAAGCCACCAGGAAGGGCCCGGTCGCGGCGAGGGCCGGGCGGAGTGGGGCGGGTCTGCTCATCCCGTCATCCCATCAGGGCGTCGGCCCTGCGCCCGTGACGGAGGCCACAGTTCGAGTCACAGCGGTGTCACAAGTGGCGGAGCGGGAGGCGCCGAACTGAGGGGCGTGGCCGGGGAGGTGACGGGAACAGTTGGACTCGCCGGGCAACTGACAGCATTCTGATGCGTTATGCCGAGTAGCGACGAGCCATCCCCTCAGCCCATGGCCTCGAAGATCCGTCTGCTTTCCGTGGTCATGGTCACGTGCCTCGGGCTCCCTGGGGTACCTGCGTTCACGCTCATCCGGGTCTGGCCGGCGGCACCGGACCAGATGGCCCTGGTGGTGACAGCGATTGCGACGTGCTGCATCGTGGCTACGCAATTCAGCCTTCATCGGCTGCGCCGGTATGTCGACGCCGCATCTGGCGCTGGCGGAGTTGTGGGCGGCAACGCACGCCCGGCTGGAGCTCTACCACAGGATCGCCACCGGCCAGGCGAAGCAGTCGTTCCGGAACTCGCAGATGGCGATGGTCATCGGATTCGCACTGCTCGTCGCCTTCGTCATTGTGGCGCTGAAGGCAAGCACGACGACGGGCGGCATCGTTGCGGGTGGACTCGGTGCCGTCTCGGCTGCGCTCGCGAGGTACGTGAGCCGTACCTTCGTCCGCTCCCAGGAGGCGGCTGCCGCACACCTGCGATCGTACTTCGATCAACCGCTGGAGCTGTCCCGGTATCTTGCTGCGGAACGTCTGATCGCCAACGGCAACCTGGGCGACGAGCAGCGCGCAGAGATCTTGATGACGGTCGTTCAGGCCATGGTCGCCGGCCCTCCACGACCGGCGCCGGACACTCCGAGCGTTCCGGCGCACGCTGCACCCTGATCCGGTACCGGATCAGGGTGCAGCGTGCGCGGCTGATCCCGCGCTCGTGTCTGAACACTGTCGTGGTCCAGGCGCCTCGCTCGGTCAGCAAGAGGCGTTCGACGCACCGATCCACTGGGTGGCCCCGGTGACACGGCCCCGGCGCCTCCTCCGCCCACCGCCGAGAAGACCGGGACACGTCGTCAACTGCCGGACGTGGCCAGCCACTCGTCGATCCGCCCCGGGTGGTCCGTGGTCACGGCGTCCGCTCCGATCTCGACCCAGCGGAGCAGGTGGGCGCGTTCCCCGGTGGGCCAGGCATCCACCTGGATGCCGGTCTCGTGACAACGGTCCACGAGGTCCCGGGTGAGTTCGGGCTTCAGCTCCGGGCACACCCAGGTGGCCTTGAGTTCCAGCGCGTCCTTGATCATTTCAGTGCCCGGGTGGTGGGTGATCAGGCCACGGGGGACGTGCGGCAGCCATCGGGCGGCCTCTTCCACCGCGGTCTTGCTGAAGGAGGTCAGCACTACCGACCCGGGCAGCGGGGTACGGCGCTCCCGCTCGGCAAGGGCCTGTACCGCCTCCAGGGCCTTGATCTCGATCTGGACGACGTCCCCGCAGACTTCCATGGCCTCGTCGAAGGTGGGTATGCGCTCTCCCTCCCCGGCGTCCAATGCCTGGAGGTCGGCGAGAGTGAAGTCGGCGACGAGGCCGGTGCCGTCGGTCGTACGGTCCACGGCCTTGTCGTGGATGACGACGAGGTGGCTGTCAGAGGTGAGTCGGATGTCGAGTTCGATGCCGTCGGCGCCGAGAGCGAGAGCCCGCCGGAAGGACCGCAGGGTGTTCTCCGGCTCTTCGGTCCGGGCTCCACGGTGTGCGTACACCACGGGACGCCTCACGGGGTGGTTCACAAGTGCTCCTCGATCATGGGGCCGTAACGGTTGACGCCCTTGCGCAGCTGGTCGGCGACCTCCGCGAAGGCCTGCTGTGCGGAGGTGTTCGCCGACCATATGCGCTGCAGAGCTGTGTAGATACGCACGTTCGCATTCGGAATCATCATGCGCACCTGGTCGCAGGGGCGGGTGAGGTCCAACTGCCTGACGGCCGTGGCGAAGGCCGGGTCGTTCTTCATCAGTTTGACGAGGGTGGGTTCCTTGACCGCCGCCGACACCACGGGCAGGTAACCGGTCTCGATGGCCCACCGCGCGGCGTTCTCCGGGCGGGCCAGGAAGCGCACGAACTGGGCTGCGGCTTCCTTGCGTTCCCGTGGCACGCGCTTGAATATGCCCAGGCCGCCACCGCCCGTGTTGACCGCGAACTTCTCCTTCTTCGGCAGGAAACCGGTGCCCAGCTCCCAGCCGTTCGCCTTCGCCATCTCGTTGATCTTCTTCAGGGCGCCGGTGGAGGTGACGAGCGTGGCGATCAGCTGGTTGCCCATGTCGGCGGTGGGCTCGGTCGCCATGTAAGCGATCTTGTCCCTGAAGATCAGCTTTCGCTGCCACTCGCCCGCCGCCACGGCGCCGCCCTCGTCGATGGTGACGTCCAGGCCCTTGGAGTACGCCCCACCCCACTGCCAGGCACTGCACTGGAACTGCCAGTCCCCGTCGACTTTCTGGTATCCCTCCAGAGCTACCCGCTTGCCGCCCACGCTCTGCCGGGTGATGTGGCGCGACCAGTCGTAGAGCTCGTCGTAGCTCTCCGGGGGGCGTACCGGCACGCCGGCCTTCTTGAAGAGGGTCTTGTTGTAGTAGAAGAGCGGCGTCGAGCGGGCCAGCGGCAGCCACCAGGTGTGCCCCTTGCGGACGCCCTCGCTCAGCAGCCGCGGATTGTAGGTCCGCTCCAGCTCACCCCGTGCGAAGTAGCTGTCCCAAGGTTCCAGGGCGTCGCCGAAGTAGAACTTGTACCACTTCACGTCGGACAGCACGCACAAGTCCGGGGCCTGGGCGCCGAGCAGACTGATGACCGCCTTCTGGGCGCATTCGTCGTAAGTGCCCTGGAACTGCACCTCCACGTACACGTCCCGCTGCTCGCGGTTGAAGGCGTCGACGAGATTCTGCAGGGCCGGTCCCACCGGATCTGCGAACGTCGACCAGAGCACCACCCGGGTGCGCCCCCGGAACGCATCAGGTACCGAGCCACCGCCGGGCTGTGCGACGGGCCCCGTGGTCTGACCGCAGGCGCTCAGCGTCGCGGCCAGTCCCAGCCCCGCGCCCGCCCCGAGCATCCTGCGCCTGTCGAGCACGGGGCCCGTGACCTCCCGCAGCGCAGTTCGCGTCATTTTCCGGCTCCCTGGGTCAGCCCGGCGATGATGTACCGCTGGGCGAAGAAGAACATGACGAGGACCGGCACGACCACCATGACGGCGCCGGCAAGGATCGCTCCCCAGTTGGCGAAGGTCTCGGTGTTCTTGAGGAAGAGCAGACCGATGGGCAGGGTCCGCATGTCCGTGCTGCTGGTGACGATCAGAGGCCAGATGAAGTCGTTCCACTTGCCGACCATGACGACCAGGGCGACGGTGATCACCATCGGGCGCGACATCGGCAGCACCACGCGGAAGAGGATGCGCAGGTGTCCCGCCCCGTCGATCTTCGCCGCGTCCGTGATCTCCTGGGGCAGTGTCAGCATGTGCTGGCGCAGCAGGAAGGTGCCGAAGACCGAGCCGAGGCCCGGCGCTATCAGGCCCGCATAGGAGTTGACCCAGCCGAGCTGGGCGATGGTCAGAAAGTTCGGCAGCAGCGTGACGTGGCCGGGCACCATCATCGCGCCCAGCAGGAACAGGAACAGGACCTTCTTGCCAGGGAACGGCAGGAACACGAATGCGTAGGCGCACAGCAGCGCGGCGGTCAACTCGATCGCGGTGCCGATCACGGACACGATCAGGGAGTTGAGGAAGAACCGGCCGAACGGTGCGGCGCGCCAGGCGTCGGAGAAGTTGGACCAGTGCAGGTCGGTGGGGATCCAGTGCGGGGGGTAGCTGTAGATCTGCGGGTTGGTCTTCAGCGCCGAGGAGATCAGCCAGTACAGCGGGCCGCCCGCGATGACGGCGACCAGGACGAGCAGCGCGTACAGACCGAAGCGCTGGGCGCGGCGGACACCTGAGCGGCTGCCCGTGGCGACCGGGCGGGCGTCCGGCAGGGAGTTGGCGGCTGTCACTGGTAGTGCACCTTTCGCTGGAGGAAGCGCGCCTGGAATCCAGTGATCAGCAGCAGCACCACAAACATGATCATTGCGGCGGCGGAGGCACGGCCCGCGTCGAACGTGCGGAAGCCCTGGTCGTAGATGAACCAGCTGAGGATCGAGGTGGAGGTGCCGGGGCCGCCGTTGGTCATCATGGCGATCACATCGAACGCCTGGAAGGTGCTGATGGTGCAGGTCACCAGGAGGAAGAAGGTGACGGGCGAGAGCAGCGGCAGGATGATGCGGCGCAGCCGCGTCCACGCTCCGGCGCCGTCCAGGGCCGCTGCCTCGAACACGTCCCTGGGCAGGCCCTGCAGACCGGCGAGGTAGACCACGGCGACGAAGCCGGTGTTCTTCCAGAGGTAGACCACGACGAGACCGAACAGTGCCCACCTGGAGTCGGTCATCATCGCCGGCGCGGCCAGGCCGAGGGGTGCGAGCAAGGGGCGTATCAGTCCGTAGTTGGGATCGAAGACGAACAGCCACAGAGTGCCGACGGCGGCTCCGGAGAGCACGTACGGAGCGAAGGCCAGCGTCCGCACGACGTCCCGCCCGCGCAGCCGCTGGTTGAGCAACAGGGCGGTGGCGAGCCCGAGTACGAGTCCGCCCGCGACGATTCCGACGACGAACAGCACGGTCGTCCACAGGCTGCCGCGGAAGTCGGGGTCGGCGAACAGCGACGTGTAGTTGTCCAGGCCGATCATGTGCCACGACGAGGAAACCATGTCCCAGTCGGTGAGGCTCAGATAGGCGTTGTAGATCACCGGCCAGTAGGCGAAGACCAGCAGGAAGAGAAAGTTCGGGGCGGCGAAGGCGGCGAACAGCAGGTACTCGCGCCGCCGGCGCCGTGCGGGGGTCCGGGGCCCTGCCTCGCCGGCAGTCGCCGGACTTGGCGGGACAGCTCTGCCGTCCTGCATCAAGTCGGTCGTCAAGACAGCGTTGTCCTTCCGGCGAACCGTACTGCGCCTCCGGCGGCGCGGTATCGGCCCTAGGAATACCAACAAAGTGAACGAGAAGAGAACACCTCTGCGTGTTACGAATTGGCAGCCAGGACGCCGGACGGTCCCCGCGTGATACCTGTCGTTCCGCCGTGACCGGGGGTTTCCCTGGACATCAGGGGGCGGCGTCCGTCTTACATCTGTCGTGTGATGACAGCCGGAAAGCGCGACGTATCGACCGGGCCGACCGGGCCGACCGGGCCGACCGGGCCGACCGGGCCGAACCAGATGTACGGTGCCGCTGGAGCCTGCGGCACCGCGTGACCAGAGCACCGGTTCCCTGGTCACGCGCTCCACGAAGTGCCGGCGGATCCCCGTCTGCACCTCTGCTCTGCGAGGCCGGGCGGCAACGTGGACGAGGGGTGTCCAGGCGGGCGACGGGGCGAGTAGTCCGGTGCGCCGCCCTCCTGGTCCTCAACGCCGGTACGTCATCCCGGTGACGTACAGCGGCGCCGGAATGGACGATCGCCCGGCATGACGGCTCATCGCACCCGGGGTCTCATCCGTACAGCTCGGCGTGCGTGGGATCCGTGGTTCAGCCGGTTGTTGCAGTGGCGTGATCCAGCATGTCGATCGTGGTGTCGGCCGCCTCGATGACTACCGGATCGTGTGTGGCGACGACGGTGACGCAGCCGTGCTGGTGTGTGGTGCGTGCGATGAGGCCGGTCAGGTCGCCGGCGCGGGTTCGGTCGACGGCGGCTGTCGGCTCGTCGACGAGGAGGAGTTCGGGCCGGGTCAGTAGCGCGCGGGCCAGCGCGACACGTTGGCGTTCACCGCCGGACAGCTGGTCGGGGCGGTGCCGAAGTCGGTGTGCGAGTCCGACGTCGGCAAGCAGTTCACGGGCCTGGTCGCGTACGGCGCGGGGTCTGCCACCGGCAAGGGAGGCGGCGGCGAGCAGTTGTTCCTCGGCGGTGAGGCCGGCGAGGAGATTGCCGCTCTGGAACATGTAGCCGATGCGAGTCCGGCGGGTGCGGGCGCGTTCACGGTCGGTGAGGGACGCCAGGTCGGTCTCGCCCAGCAGGACCTGCCCCTCATCCGGGCGGAGCAGGGCGCCTGCGACGGCGAGGAGGGTGGACTTGCCGGAGCCGGAGGGACCGACGAGGGCGGTGAGGGCGCCCGGTTGGAAGGTCGTGGTCAGTCCGTGCAGGGCGGTGGTGCGGGACTCGCCGCTGCCGAGAGTGACGGTGATGTCATTGAGGCGGAGGGTCATCGTGCGGCTCCCAGCATGGTCATCGGGTCGACGGTGGTGACGCGGCGCAGGGTGAGGGCGGAGCCTGCGAGACCGATCAGGGTCACAGCGGCCATGGTGGTGGCGAGGGTGGTGACGGGGAGGCTGAAGGGCACCTGCTCGCCGACGAACAGGCCTACGGCGGAGGCGAGCGCGCCCCCGACGGCTGCACCGGCAGCGACGACCACAGCGGCCTGCGCGAGGGTGTGCCCGAGGAGGCGGCGGCGGGACGCGCCCATGGCACGCAGCAGGGCGAGCTCGGGGGTGCGCTGGACGGTCCAGACGGCGAAGAAGGCTCCGACGACCAGCGGGGCGATGAGGAAGAGGAAGGTCTGGATGGAGGTCATCGTCAGGCGCTCGCCCTCGTAGCCGGGGGCTGCAGCGAAGGCGTCCTGGAGCGGGACGGTTGTCGTGCGGTGGCGGCGGTCCGCGGCGGCGAGGGTCTTCTCGCCGAATCCTGCGGGGAGCTCGAGTGCCATCGCGCTGTACTGACGTGGGAGGTCGTCCGGGCGCGCGTCGGTGCCGGGCGTGGTGAAGCGGATCCGGCGCCAGGTGTCGGTGGAGACGTAGGCGGCGGGGACGTGTCCGTAGGAGGAGCGGCCGATGATGCCGATGACGTTCAGACGAATACCGAGCCGGTCGACAGTGAGAGTGTCACCGATGTGGACGCCGTCAGTCACCAGCCGGCGGGAGACCACGATGCCGTGCGGTTCGGCCGACTCCAGGGATTTGCCTTCGTCGGCACCGGGGTCGGTGAATGCGCCGGGCTCGACACCGAACGCGGCGAGGTCCACCTCGACGCCGCGGTCGGTGGTGCCGCGCGTGATGGCGACGCCGAGCGGGGTGGCCGCGGCGCCTTCCTCCCGATTCCAGCCGACGGCGGACTGCTCGTCGATCAGGCCGCGGGCGAACTGGTCGGAATCGGAACCGGCGGCGAAGGCGATGTGGGTGGCGGGCAGTCTGCGCAGGGCGGAGACGGTGTCGTCACCGAGGCCGGTGGTGAAGCCGGAGACGATACCGACGAGCGCGGCGACGAGGACGACGACGCTACCCATCAGCAGGAATCGGCCACGGGCCGCTTTGAGTTCCAGCAAGGCGAGGAACACGGCGCTCCTTCCAAAGATAGGGACAAGGCGTCCCCAAAATAGAAGATGGCGACGCGGCGTCCCTAAGTGGGGTGGCTACTACACTGGTCGCGTGCCCAAGATCCACGCTGCGTCGGTCGCCGATCACCGTGCCCAACAGCGTGCTGCTCTGCTCGACGCGGCGCGGGAGCTGCTCGCCGAGGGCGACGCTTCCAAGGTGACGTTCGCGGAGGTCGCCCGCCGCACCGGCCTGGCCCGCAACAGCGTCTACAAATACTTCTCCGACCGCCGTGAGCTGCTGACCGAGGTGGTCCGACAGGCCGCTCCGCGCTGGACCGAACGCATTCACGCCGCCCTCGCCGCCGCCGGTGACTCACCCGCGGAGCGGGTTGCCGCCTACGTCACCGCGCAGTTGGAGATGGTCCGCGACGGCGAGCACCGCATCGCCCGCGCCAGTGCCGGCGCGCAGGACGCAGCAGCCTTGCGTGAGGGCGCGGACGCGGCACACCGCGCGCTGCTCGATCCGCTCGTGGATGCCCTGCGTGACCTGGGTGACGACGCCCCCCTCAGAACAGCACGCCTGTTGCAGGGATTCGTCAACGCCGCGACCACGGCGCTGGAGGCGGGCGACGACTACGACGCGGTGACGGACCGGGCGGTGCGGCTGGTTGTCGCCGCCCTCGGAGGTCTCACGGCCGACCTGCCGTCCCGATAGAGCCGCCCGTGCCGGGCCCACCACGGGCATGGCGCCGATCGTGCGGATCGTCGCGGTCGGCGCTGGTGGCGTCCTGCTCCGCGGGGGTTTCCCGGTGGGTGAGCTGGATGATCGGGCAGCTGGCGTCGGCGCCACGTTCGTGGCCGGGGCGCTGGTGAGCTCGCCGACCAGGCGGCACTCCGATACGGACACCCGGCTCGGTACGGCAGGGCTTGCGCAGGCTGCCCTCGAGCGCGGGGCCGGTCAGGAAGAACCGGCACCCGCGCTCGCCGTAGGAGCCGCGCGCAGAGCCCTCCGGCTCACGAGGGGCCGACGTCGCGGCCACTCCCCCGTCGATGGCACGCGGCAACTCCCGGTTGCACCATGCCCCTGACGGGTCGGCTTTCCGGACCCGGGTCGAGGGGGCGGATCAGCGCAGTCCGGCGAAGAGATCGTTCTCGGGGACGGCCGCGCCGGTGGCGTCCTGGACACGTACGAAGGTCTCCATGCCCATCAACTCACCGAACCTCTCCTTGCCCATCTTGAGGAAGAAGATGTTCTCGCCCTGACTGGCATGTGCGGCCAGCGCATCGAACTTCTGACCGCTGAACGCGGTGGTGTCCACCCATGTGGTGATCTCATCGTCGGGGAGGCCGATCTCGGCCATCGCGGCGGCCTCGGCAGGATCCGGCTCCGGCATGTCCTCATGAAACTCGTGCATGGTCTCCCCGAACCTCTGCATCATCGAGCGGGGCATCGTCGTCCAGTACACCTTCGGGGTCAGCGCGGTCATCTCCAGCGCTGCCATCGTGATGCGGTGGGCCTGGATGTGGTCGGGGTGGCCGTAGAAGCCGTTCTCGTCGTAGGTGACGACCACATCGGGCCGGTAGTGCCGCATGAGCTCCGCCAGTCGGGCAGCGCCTTCCTCCACGGGGGTCTGCCAGAAGGATCCGGGGGCGTCGTTGCTCGGCCAGCCCACCATCCCGGAGTCGGCATAGTCCAGCATCTCCAGATCGCTGACCTTCAGGACGTCACAGCTCGCCTTGAGTTCTTGACGGCGCATCAAGGCGACGGCCGCCGGATCGTGCCCGGGATCGCCCGGCTTGGCGCCCTCCGTTCCGTCACCGCAACCGCCGTCGGTACACGTCACCAGAACCGTGCGGATCCCTTCCGCCGCGTACCGCGCGAGGACCCCTCCGGTTCCGGTGGCTTCGTCGTCGGGGTGGGCGTGTACTGCCATGAGCGTCAAGGGCCGGTCGGTCATGAAACAGTCCTCCTGCAGAAATACGGCTTGGTACGAGTGCGCGGCGGGCGTACCGCGATCCTGGGGCCCGGACCCTGGTGGGGCGGACGACCTCGCGGTCTCCGTGTTCCCCGTCCGTGCGGCGCCGGTCCCTCGGTCGATGCAACCGCGCCGACCGGACCTGTTGTTCCCGGGTCCGGACAGTACGAGACCGGACAGCCGCCCTCCGGCGAGAAGGGTCAGCCGGTGCAACGGCTCAACAGCAGGCGGCCGATCGTCAGGAACGGCGCCGCCGGGCAGCGGCAGGGGGCGGGCTGCCGCGACCTTGCGCGGGAGCGAAGGCCTCCCCCGCCGGACAGCGAATTCCGGAAGGCCGTACGAAATCCCCTTGCTCAATGGTCAAGAGTCGTTGACCATTGGCCACATGCCTGCCGACGATCTTCCCGAGACCATTCACGTCACCACTGACGAACAGCTGCGCGCCGTCTCCAATCTCACCCGTCACCGGATCATGGCCGTGCTCCGCTTCGAGCCCGCGACGATCACGCAGATCGCCGCGCGGGTGGGCCTCGCCAAAGGGAGTTCCAGCTATCACATGCGACTGCTGGAGCGGGCCGGCCTGGTGAAGGTGGTGCGGACGCGGAAGGTGCGGGGGGTCACCGAGCGGTACTACGCGATGGCCGCGCGGTCGATCGTGCTGCCGGATCCGGGGGTGGGGCAGCCGGATGTGCTGATGCGCAATGCGGTGGCGGACCTGGAGGCGGCGCCGGTGGATGGCGAGCGGCACGTGCGGATGGCGCATCTGCGGCTCACCGGTGAGCAGTTCGCGGAGCTGGGGGCGCGTCTGCAGGCGCTGGCGGACGAGTACCGGGAGCTGTCCGATCCGTCGCTGCCGGACGTGTCGCTCGCCTTCGCGCTGTTCCGGCCGGCGCCGCGCGAGCAGGCCGAAGGGGATTCCAAGTGACCTCAGATATAAGGAAGTTGCCGACCGGGTTCGGACGGATGTGGACCGCGCAGACGGTGTCCTCGCTCGGTGACGGGGTGACGCATGCCGCGCTGCCGCTGCTCGCGTTGACGTTGACGCGGGATCCGATGGCGCTCGCCGTCGTCACGGCCGCCGGGACGCTGCCGTGGCTGCTCTTCGGGGTGCTCGGCGGTGCGCTGGTTGACCGCTGGGACCGTCGGCGCGCGATGTGGGTCGCGGACGCTGCACGTGCGGTACTGCTCGCGATACCTGCGGCGGCGGCCTGGCTCGACGTGCTGAGTATTCCGCTGCTCGCAGCCGTCGCCTTCCTGCTCGGCCTCGGCGGACTCTTCTTCGACACGGCCGCCACGGCCTGTCTGCCGGATCTGCTCGGCCGCGACCCCGCACTCCTGGAGCGCGCCAACTCCCGCCTGCGCGGCGCCCAGACCGCCGCGTCCGGCTTCGCGGGGCCGCCCCTGGGCAGTGCGCTGCTCGCGCTCGGGCGGGCGGTTCCGCTGCTCACCGACGCGGTGTCGTTCGCGCTCTCCGCACTGCTCGTACGGTCGCTGCCCGCCGCGCCCCGGCCCGTACCGGAGGCCCGCGAGTCGCTGCTTCGGCAGGCGCGGGCCGGGGCCTCGTACGTCTTCCGGGATCGGTTGCTGCTCGGGCTCGCGCTCCGTCCGACGGTCGGGAACGTCGCCTTCCTCGCCGTGGAGACCGTACTCGCCCTCTTCGCACACGACCGTCTCGGCATCGGCGCCCTCGGCTACGGCCTGCTCCTCACAGCAGAGGCCACCGGCGGCCTGCTCGGCGCGGGCATCGCCTCCTTCCTCGGCCGACGACTCGGCACCGGCACCGCGCTGACCTGCACGGCCGCGGTCGAGGGGCTTGCCGTCCTGGGGCTTGCCGCCGCCCCGAATCCGTACGCGGCCGGGCTCGCGCTCGCCGTCTGCGGGGCGGGCATGGGCGCCACGATGGTGCTCGGGCCCTCCCTCCGGCAGGCGATCGTCCCGGCCCACCTGATGGGCCGGGTCGCCTCCACCTCCCGCATGCTCGCCATGTGCGCCGCCCCGTTCGGCGCCTTCCTCGGCGGATGGCTGGCCACCACCTACGACATACGCACCCCGCTCTACGCCGCCGCCGCTCTCCTCCTCACCATGACCGCCGTCACGGCGACCATGACCGACAACCGCCGGGTCGAGGCGGCACTGCACGGCGCTGCCTCGGCCGGCGGTCCACGTCACCCGGAATCCGCGAACCCCGTTCGGGAAGGTGCACCCGAATAGTGGTGGCGTCTTCGCGGAAGTGTCACGGGTGTTTCAGGGTGGGTGCATCTATCGAGCAGTAGGGACGTCACTTGTCGACGGGTCCGGGAGTTGCCCGTGACCGCGGTCGGGTGAGGTTGATGAGTTCGGAAGGCGTGCCGGGAGTTGGCGGCGCGAGGTGATGTTGAGTTTCGGATAGATCCGGTACAGGTGATAGCCCACCGTGCGCGGGCTGAGGAACAGGCGGGAGCCGATGTCCTTGTTGGTCAGCCCCTGCGCCGCGTAGCGGGCTATCTGAAGCTCTCGGGGAGTGAGGTCCTGACCGCTGGTGGGCGGCGTGGCGTCGAGGACGCCTGCTGCGCGCAGTTCTGTGTGTGCCTGTTGCGTCCAGGGCGTGGCCCGCATCATCCGGAAGTGCTCCACGGCCTGGTGCAGATGGTGCCGGGCGGACTTGATCTCGTGGTGGCGGCGTAACCACTGCCCGTACAGGAGATGAGTACGGCCGGTTTCGAACCCGGAGGCGCAGGGCGCGGCAAGTGCGTCGGCAAAGTGGTGACCGGCTTTTTCCGCCGGCGCCAGCAGCGCCTTGCACCGGTGCCATGCGGCGCGGAGCGAGGGTGAGAGCTGGGGCGCGGCCCGCTCTTCGAACTGCAGCAGCGCCGCGCCCGCCCGATCGCGCTGCCCCACCCGGACCAGGGCCTCGACCAGGTCGGGGATGACCAGCCGGCTCAGCATGAAGTGCTCTGCCGTGCCGCCGGGGGCGGTGACTTCGCTGAGCGGGCCGACTGCCTGCCGCGGCCGAAGGCTGCTGAGAGCGTCCAGTCCCTGTGCCCAGCGCGCTATCGCGGCGGCCGACGCGGCCCGGCGGGGCATGGACACCGCAAGGGACGCCTCGGCCAGTTCATGGCAGCGGGCGGAATCGCCCTGGGCCGCGGCCATACACGCCAGCAGGGCCTGGAGGTGGCAGGCGGCGATGGACTGGCCGGTCTCCGCGGCGAGGGTGAGTGCTTGTTCGCCGAGCGCCGCCCCTTCGGCCCACCGGCCGGTGACCAACTGCGCGGCCACGAGCGAGGTGAGGGCCACCGGTAGGGCCCCCGAAGCACCGGACGCCCGCAGGGCGTCGACCGAACGCCGCTGTGCGTCGAGCCCGGCTTCGCCGTCTCCCATGAGGTACGGCAGGAACACGGGAGGCCACACAACAGGCCCGAGGCCGAGGGTCGGCGCCCACCCGTCGCTCGGAGGTGAGCACCGTACCGCAGGCTCTCCGGCCGGTTCCTCACCCCGGCCCACGTCTCCCATGGAGCGTAATTGGTCGAGACGTTGGCTCCTGTCCGTGGTTTTCTCCAGAGGGAGCAGGGCCAGTAGGCCGGCTATCTCCGTCAGCTTCGCCGGGTGGCTGGCGCCCCATGCGGCGCGGGCCGCCAGCAGGAGGCACTCCTCCGCCAGCTGGGGTGCATGGGACCGGGCGAGTCGCGCGCTGTGCAGGAGCGTGTCGCAGGCGAGGGCGGGCGCGCTGCCGGCATGCAGCATGGTGCCGCGCACACAGGCAACGCGGGCCTGTAACTCCGTTGTGTGCTCCAGGAGTTCGACCTCTGCCAAAAGCGCCTGGGCCTGGGCCGGCTCGGCCGCGGCCCAGGCGCACTCGGCAGCCTCCACCAACCACCGCGCGGTGGCCGCGGGGATGGAGGAGAGTGCCGCGGCGCGGCGTAGCGCGCGGACGGCGGACGCCACGCCGCCGGAGCGCCGGGTCCGGTCCGCGAGACCGGCAAGGAGACGGGCGACCGTGTCGTCGGGAGGTGTGGCGCAGGCCGCGAGATGCCAGACGCGGCGGTCGTCCTCCTGGTCGAGGGCACCGGCCAGGGCCCGGTGGGCGGCGCGGCGCCGGCTGGGCGCTGCGGCCTGGTAGGTCGCGGAGCGTACCAGGGGGTGGCTGAAGCTGACCCGTTCTCCGCGCACGGTGATGAGCCCGGCCTCTGCGGCCCCGTTCAGTACGTCCATGGCCGTGTCGGCGTCGTCGGCGGCGTTGAGGAGGGTGCGAAGCTCGCCGTCGCGCTCGGCGGCGGCGAGCAGCAGGGGGAAACCGTATGCGGCGGCGCGGCGACAGAAGATCTGCCGTACCCGCTCGCTGAGCGGCAACTGGTCGGGCAGCGCCTGGGCGCCTGTCAGTTGCTCGTCACTGAGTGCGGCCGGGAGTTCGGCCAGCGCCAGCGGGTTGCCCTCGGCCTCCGTCAGCAGACGCTTGTACACGGAGGGAGCCGCCCGCGGCGCGTGCTGGTCCAGCAGGCGCCGCGCGAGCGCGGTGGGCAGGGGCCCGAGCCGCAGTTCCCGGGCCCCTGAAACGGGGACGGGTAACGTTTCCTCATCGCAGACCGCGAACACCATGGCCACCCGTGCCGACCGGAGCCTGCGGGCGGCGAAGGCGAGCGCGGCCGCCGACTCCTCGTCCATCCAGTGCGCGTCGTCCACGACCACGAGTACGGGTGCCTGCCGGGCGGCTCTCGTGAGCAGGGCGAGCACGGCCAGGCCGACGAGGAGCGGCTCTGCGGAAGATGCGTTCATGCCGAAGGCCCCGCGCAACGCGTCAGCTTGGCGGTCGGGCACCAACTCCAGCGCCGGCAGCAGGAGGTGCAGCAGCTGGTGCAGTCCCGCGAACGGCAGTCTGACCTCACTCTGCGTTCCGTCCGCCCATAAGACCTGCGCGGGGGGCTCCACCTGCTGTGCCACGTGGGTCAGCAGTGCGCTCTTGCCGATGCCGGCACCGCCGCGCAGGAGTACGGCACTACTTCGGTGACTCCGTGCGGCGTCGATGAGCCCCAGAAGGTCTCGGATCTCCCGGTCTCGCCCTTCCAACATTCCGATGCTCCCGCTCCGTAGGTGGCTCAGGCTGTACGTCGGCGTATTCCCGTCGCGCCATCGCGTGGTTCTGCCTGGCTTGACGATCGATTGCCCCTGTGCGCGCTCCGGGACGGGAAAGACGGCTGGATGTGGGTGGTCATCGTGCGCGAAATGCCGCCAGCCACGCGCGGGCAGCGAACGCGGCCGGATACGGCTCCGGAAACCCGCGGGACACTCCGTGACTGCGACGCAGAAGAGGTTCCCACCACTCGCTAACGATGCCCTAGCGGCTGGTAACGGTGGCCTGTTAGTGCGTCCAGGGCGGCGCGGTCAGTGCGTTCGAGGCACCGTTCCCGGCCGGTCGGCGCGGCGGACGGCCTCCGCCCGTGCCTCTCCGTGGGGCGGCCCGACCGACTTGACGATCTCTTGACCATCGCGGCAGCGCCCCCAGGACCAGTCGGATGACAGATACCGGCCGCCCGTCGCCCTGCGCACAGTAATGACCACGGACCGCACGCCGGGGGCACCGGTCCGCAGACCCGATCACGACGCGGGCTCCGGTCACGGACGCAGAACCGAGGGAGAGGGTATGACAGTTGCGGAGACGGACGCTTCCGAGCACGCACTGGCGACGTATGAACCGTTGGCCCACTTCTACGACTTGTTCACCCGGCACGACGACTACCCCCGGTGGTGCGCCCTCCTTGACGACCTGCTGCACCGCCACCGCGTACCGGGCAAGCGGCTGCTGGACGTGGCCTGCGGGACCGGCAGGAGCACGGCCGCGTTCCGCGATCTGCACTACGAGGTGTCAGGTGTCGACCTGAGTGCGGCGATGATCGCAGAGGCCCGGTCCAAGGCGGCGAACCGGGGCATATCCTTCCAGCAGGGCGATATGCGCGACCTGCCCGGCACAGGTCCGGGCCACGACGTCGTGCTGTGCATGGACGACGCGGTGAACAACCTCCTCGACGACGCCGGACTCAGCAGCGCGTTCGCCAGTGCGGCACGGGCACTGCGCCCCGGTGGGCTGCTGGTATTCGACGTGAACACCCTTCGTACGTACAGGAATTGGTACGCACACGACGAGGTGTCACACGAAGAGGACACCGTCTTCGTCTGGCAGGGGCACTGCGGACCCGGACACCCGGAGGGCGCCCTGGCCCGCGCCGACCTCACCGTCTTCGCACGGGACGAGGCCACCCCGCTGTGGCGACGCTTCGAGGCGCCGCACCTTCAGCGTCACCATCCCGAGCCCCGCCTGCGCTCCGCGCTCCGCACGGCCGGCCTCGACGTCCTCCGCGTGTACGGCATGCGTCCCGGGACCGCGGACGTCGACGACACGCTCGACGAGGAGCGGCACCACAAGGCGATCGTCATCGCCCGCCGGCCGCCGACCGGCTGACCCATGGACTCCGGGCGTCAGCAGACGTCCGGTGCACGAGCACCATCCCCTCATGGAAAGGAAGTACTGATCATGGAGCACACCGAGGAGACCATCGTCGTCTTCGACACCGAGGAAGCTGCCGACACCTGTGGCGTCCGGACCGGCACCCCGGCTCGCTGATGCCGGCCCGGGGAGGGCGCGCCGGTACGACGTGCCCTCCCCGGGCTCAGCCATCTCATGGGCATCACACACTCAGATGTGCCGAGACGAGGAACCATGCGACTGATCAGAGGCGAGGCGAACTGGTGGTGCCTGTCCGGCCGGAAAGTGGCCAAGCTGCCGTCATCCGCCGTGACAGAGAACGGTGAACTCACCACCGGAGCACGGGCCGAACTCGACGGCACCGGTTTCTTCGCCGTACCGCCGGTCGACCGCTTTCATCTCACCGTGCTCACCAGCAGCGCCTGCAACCTGGGGTGCGCCTACTGTTTCCAGAACACCGGGGCCGCTCCGGAGGGCACCTACCGTCCCCCGCGCATTCCGCAGATCGCCCTCACTGCCCCGGTCATCGACGAGATCCTGGTCTTCGCCCGGGAACGGATGGCCGCGGCGGATCTCGGCAAGCTCCACCTACTGCTCTTCGGCGGTGAGCCACTGCTCAACCGTCAGGGCTGCTACACCCTCCTGGACCGAGCCGCCGGCGCCGGTCTCGCGTCAGCCGAGATGATCACCAATGGCACCCTGCTGACCGCCGACACCGCGCGCACACTCGAAGGACTGGGCCTCGGCCGGGTGCAGATCACCTTTGACGGCGACCAGGAACACCACGATGTGAGCCGGGTCAACCGAATGGGCCGTGGCACGTACGACCGGATCGTGCGCAACGTCTCACGCAGCGCGGAGGCCACCGGCCTGCGATGGCACTTCCGCATCAATGTCGCCACCCCGTCGATAGAGGGCATCGACGCGCTCATCGACGACCTTGCTGCCCGGACACCCACAGAGCGGTGTGCGATCAGCTTCGCCACGGTCGACGACGTGGGCATCGGCTACGAGTACGCCCCCGCGGCCACCGCCGCGCTCGCGCAGCGGCGCAAGAGCTGGAACGCCAGGGCGCTGTCGTACGGGTTCACCGTGCCGCTGCCCCAGCCGATCACCCGCTGCCCCTACTGCGCACTGCGCAGCGGCGCGACCGGTGCCGTGGTCAACGCCGACGGCACGCTCTACAGCTGCTGGGAGTCGGCGGGCAAGGAGGGGTGGGAGGTCGGCCACATCCGCTCCGGCTACCTGCCCGACGAGGTCATCACCCCACGCTGGGTCGCCTGCGACTACGACGTGCGGCTCACCCCCGACGCGGCGCGGGCCGAGTCACAGATCGGCGACCAGGTGGACGCCTCACTGCTGGACCTGATGTACCTCAAGGGGAAGCTGGGTTCGGGGTGAGCGGTGCCTCCCTGGATCCGTCGGCGAAGGCCGCGGACCGTGGCGGCATCCCCGCAGGGGCACGCCGGCCTCTGGCCCGCCTGGCGCTGGCGACCTGGGTCTCGACGGTGGGGAACTGCTTCACCACCGTGGCGCTCGCTCTGGCGGTGGCCGGTCTTCCGGGCTCCGGGGCCGGTACGGTCGCCGCCGCTACCGCACCCACCGTGGTCGGTACGCTCACGAGCGTACTGGCCGGGGGTGGGCTGGCCGACCGCTGGAACCCCCGCTCCCTGATGGCCGGCGCCGAGCTGACGTGCGGCGCGGTGCAGACCGTCACCTTCGTCCTGTTGGCCGCCGGGCCCGGTACGGGCATGCTCTGGGCGCTGGGCGCACTGTCGTTCCTCCGCGGGCTCGCGAGTGGGGTGACCGGGCCCGCCGCGCGGGCGATACTGCCGCGCGTCGTCCCACCGCACGCCTTGCAGCGCGCCAACGCCGGGCTGCGCACCGGGATGTCACTGAGCGTAATCGTCGGTCCGGCGCTCGCCGGCTGGTGTGCGTCCGCGGTCGGTCCGGCGGAGGCGATCGCCGCCGATGCCGCGTCCTTCTTCCTCGCCGCGGCTCTCCTGTACCGCATCCCGGTCCGCGCCGCGGCCCCACGTCACCCACCGGTACAGGGATTCCGGCGCGAACTGCGCGAAGGGCTGGCCGAAGTCGTCGGCCGGCGGTGGCTCCTGCTGGTCATCGTCCAGGCCGCCGTGCTCAATCTGGTGGCCCTCGGCCCCATGCAGGTGCTGGCCCCGCTCGCCGCTCAGGAGGGCTACTCGGGGGCACGGGGGTACGCCGCGTTCCTCACCAGCGCGGGCGTCGGCGCGGTCCTGGGCGGCATGCTCATGCTGCGCTGGGCACCGAAGCACCCTGTCCTGATGTGCTCGGCCGTGATGGCGGCCTTCTGCCTGCCCTGCCTCGCCATGGCGGTGCACGGTTCGTGGTGGCAGGTGACGCTGGCGTACGGACTTCTCGGCACGGCGGAGGGGATCTTCGCCATCCTGTGGTCCACCGCGCTGCAGCGTGGCGTGCCCGCCGGGGTGCTGGGCCGGGTCAGCGCCTGGGACTTCCTCGGCTCTTTCGCGTCCCTGCCTCTGGGCATGGTTCTCGCGGGTCCCATGACTGCCGCCCTCGGGCTGGACGACTCCTTGCTGGCCATGGGTGCGGTGGGCTGCTGCGTCGTCGCGTGGCCGCTGCTCTGGCCCCGGGCGCGGAGCGCGCTGCGCGCCGTGTGACACGGCGTTCTCCCCGTACCCGCTTCCCATCCGTATCCATCCTTGTCCATCCGTGTCTATCCGCATCCATCCGTCAGAGGAGTGCCATGCCTGCCGCAGAACCGCCGTTGTTCTCCTGTGCGGACACGGTGACCGTCCGGCTGCCCGTGCGCCCGCGGGAGCTGGTGCGGCATTACGGGGAGCCCGTGGCGCACGGCGCGCCGGACGAGAGCGACCGGCTGGCCGGCTACCTGGCCGTGGCCGCACGCGACGCGCCTCTCCTGGAGGCGATCACCCTGGCCAGCCCTTCGCTGCGGCAGCGGCTCGACTCCCTCCGCACAGGCCCGCGCCCCGGGCTCGGCGTCTTGCGCAAAGCCGTGCGTGCCGTGGTCGGCTACCAGCTGCGGATGGCTTCGCGCTCCACCCCGTACGGCACTTTCGCGGCCGTGGCGCTCGCCCGGATCGGCACGCCGGGCGAGCGCGCACGGGCGAACGTGGGCGAGGACCACCGCCGCGGGGTGCGCCCGGACGCGCAGTGGCTGCTCACTCTGGTCTCCCTGTGGGAGCAGCGCCCGGAGGTGGCCGACCGGCTCTCGGTGGTGACCAACTCACTCGCCGCCTCCCGCGGCGACCGGCTCGTGCTGAGCCATGTCGCGTCCTTGCAGACCGACCGGCTGGCCCGGGGAGGTGAGCGGGGGCGCAGCGGCACGTTCTTCGAGCTCGCGCTGCCGCGTACAGACGTGGCCGAATCGGCCCTTCGGGAGGCCCGGCGGCCCATTCTGCTGGGGACGTTGAGGGAGGAACTGGCCAGGGCCTTTCCCCGGGACGCCGTGGATGCCGCACTGACCGCCCTGGTGCGGCGGGAGTTCCTGCTGACAGACGCGCGTCCCGACGCACACGAGGAAGACCCGATCGCGGCGGTGCTCGACCGGCTCGACGGCGTGCCGGACGTACCCGAGCTGTCCGCGCTGCGTGAGATACACCAGTTGCTCGCCGATTACGGCGCCGCCCCGCCCGGTGCCGCACTCCACACCCTCGACCACGCACGGCGGGCGATGGCCGAGCTGCTGCCCGGTGAACCGACAGCGGTCCACGTGGACCTGGCCGCCGATGCGGATCTCCTCCTGCCCGCAGAAGTGGCGCGGGAAGCGGAGCAAGCGGCGGAAGTCCTGTGGCGGCTCTCCCCGCCCGGCCCCCCGCAGGAACTGCGCCGCTTCCATGAGGCGTTCACGGACCTGTACGGGACCGAGGTCGCGGTTCCGGTCCTCGAACTCCTGGATCCGGATACCGGGTTGGGGCCTC
This sequence comes from Streptomyces sp. A 4/2, assembly GCF_940670765.1. Classification (GTDB taxonomy): domain Bacteria; phylum Actinomycetota; class Actinomycetes; order Streptomycetales; family Streptomycetaceae; genus Streptomyces. The sequence goes on along the minus strand of NZ_CALNVW010000043.1, from coordinate 122,782 downwards.
CCCAGGGCTACCGGCACCCGCCCGTACTGCGGCAGAACCTGCCTTCCCTCCTCTGCCCGGACGCCCCGGAGCGCGTACGGCTGCTCGCCGACATCGTCTTCGACGCCGTCCGTTCCGGCCGACAGGAGGTGGAACTGGATACGGAGTCGCTCCGCCGCCTCGACCGCACCCCCGAAGGCGGCCAAGCCGTCGGCCCCCCACGGTCCACGGACTTCCCCGCCCGGCTGCTGGCACGCGGCACGGCCGAACTGGACGCCGGTCACTTCCGGCTGTGGCTGACCACCGGGCCCGGCTCGGACCTCGCGGGCGCGGCATCGGCCCGCTTCACACACGCCCTGGGGCCCGCGAGAAGTGACCTCCTCCGCGAGGTGGCGCGGCGCTCCGCCGCCCAGTACGCACCGGAGCTGACTGCCCAACTGGACTGCCGCCCGGTCCCGTTCCGCAGCGGGAACATCACCCGGCTGCCGCACTGGACGCCTCACCGGCTGCCTGTCGGTCTGTACGCCGACCCTGCCGACCCGCTGACCCTCGTCCCCTCGGACCTGGCAGTGGTGGCCGACGACCGGCGTCTGCGGCTGGTCTCACTCAGCCGGGACCGCGAGGTCGTACCGCTCTCCTTCCACATGCTGGAATTCGAACGGCATGCCCCCAACCTCGCCCGTCTCCTCAGTGAGATCCCCATGACCGGGGCCCGGCCGTGGCAGAGCTGGGACTGGGGCTCACTGTCGGCGGCCCCGTTCCTACCGCGCGTCCGCTACGGCCGGACCGTGCTGACCGCTGCCCGCTGGCGGCTGGACACCAGGCTCTCTCCGCCCGCCACTGCCGAACCGGCCCTCTGGACACAGCACTTCACTGCCTGGGCCGAGCGGTCGGGGCTGCCTCGACGCGTGCTGCTAGGCACCGGCGACCAGCGCGTGGAAACCGACCTGACCTGCGCCGCGCACGTGGAGCTGATACGTAAGGAAGCGGCCCGGGGGCTGCCGGTGACTCTGGAGGAGGCGCCCTTCCTGCCCGGTCCGACCGGCCCCGACCCGGGAGACGGCTGGCTGACCGGCCCGGCGGGAGCGCACGCGAACGAGGTGGTCTTCCCGCTGTTCACCCACCGGCCGGCCGGCGCCACCGCTCCCCGCCGGCTACGCCCCCAGCTCGTCGAGTCGCCTCATCTCGTGGGCGGCCCCTGGCTGTACGCCAAGCTGTACATCGCGTACGAACGGCACGACGAGGTGATCGGAGTCCACCTGCCGGAATTGCTCGCGCACATAGGTGACCACGTGGACCGCTGGTTCTTCCTGCGGTACGGCGACCCCGATCCGCATCTGCGGGTGCGGTTCCACGGCAGCCCCCAGCGGTTGACGCGCGAGGTGCTTCCGGCGCTGCACACCTGGGCCGAGCGTCTGCGCGCGGACGGACTCCTGGGGCGGGTGGTCCTGGACAGCTACCGACCGGAGACGGCCCGCTACGGCGGTCCCCGAGCACTGAAGGCTGCCGAGAGGGCGTTCCAGGCCGACAGCGAACTGGTAGTGGCACAACTCTCCGCGCTGCGCGAGGGATCGCTGAGCGGCGACCCGGTCGTGCTGTGCGCGGTCAACCAACTCGATGCCCTCCGCGCGACGGCCGGCCCGGAACCCTGGGCACCGTGGCTGCTGGCCCGGTACCCGCGCACCCCGCAGACCGCCTCCGTACGCAACCGGCAAAAGCTCCTTGACCGACTCCTCGACGGCTCTCCCAGCCTCCTCTCCCCCGGCTCACCCGCTCCGGCGCTGGCCCGACTCTGCGGTCCCGGCCCGCTGGCCTCTGCTGCGGCGAACCGCGCCGAGGCCTTCGCTCGGTACGGACAGGTAATAAGCGACCTCGGCCGGGGAATCACCGCAGAGGAAGGGCAGCACACTCCCCTGCCTTCACTCCTGCACATGCACTACAACCGCGCGGTATGCATACCACCCGCAGGCGAGGACACGGTCCTGGTACTGGTACGGAACACCGTGCAGGGTCACCTCGACCGGCAGACTCAGCGGCGATGACGGTCTCGGCGAGTCCCTTGCTCACGGCTCGCGGGCCTTGTGCCCGCCGGACCTGCCGCCAACTCGACATGCCTTGACACCGCTGCTGCGCTCCAGTCCCGAGCGGACGTGAAGGCTGGAGCGCACCATCGGTCGCGGTCAGGCCTGTCGCGGAAGCAGCCTGAAACGTCCGTGAAAACCTCGCCTGCCCAGGCGCCTGCGACACGAGCGTGCTCCACGCGCCCCCCGACACGGCTGCTTGGGGCGGGCGCGTCCGGGGCCCGGGACAAGGAAGCGGGAGGCGCGGGTGACGTGCTTGCCCCGGCGCCCTTGGCGAAAGGCTGTCAGGTCACCGCGTCCCTGGGGCTTTCCAGGTCACCGCGTCCCCGACGGTTTCGGTAGTTCGCACCCCGCTGCCGCCAGGTCGAGCTTGTTGCCCGTGGTGAAACACGCCGGGATGCCGTACGTCTCCTCGGCGTAGCCGATGCCCTCGCGGATGGTCACGGTGCCCTGTTCGTCCACCTCGCAGGGGTTGTCGAGGGTGCAGCGTTCGCCGCTCTCGTTCGTGGTGTTGTTGATCGCCGTGATCTGTCCCGTCGTCGTGTCGATCACCGGAGAGCCCGAAGTGCCACCGATGACCTGGCATTCCGGGGTGTAGCGGACGGCGTCCTTCCACGTCCACTGATCCTCCTTGAGGCGGTACGCGAACCCGTCGACCGAGCAGGAGTAGGCCTGTTTCCAATAGCCGGAGACCACGTTGACCGCGTGGCCCTGCACCGGGTGGGTGGCGGACAGCGTCAGCGGGGCTATCCCGGTGGATTGCTGTATCTGGGCGTAGGTCTTGGTCAGTTGGTAGATCGTCACGTCGGTGTCGGTCATCGTCGAGTAGACGACCTGGTTCGCCTTGAGCGTTCCGGCGCTGCCGGCCGAGGCGTTGAGGAGCGTGAAACTGCGGGTCGATGACTGGCCGGTGATGACCTGGCCTGCGCTGGGAAAGCCCGTTTCGAGGCAGTGGCCGTTCGTCATGACCAGCGCGGGGTCCGTCGACTGCGAGTTCGGCATACGGACCAGGGAGCCCGAACAGTTGCTGAGTGCGACCGTGCCGGCGAATGAGGTGGCCCGAGCCGCTGCGGGGGTCACCTTCCCGCCGTCCGGATGCGCGCCCGGCGTCGTGACGGCGGGGGCCGCACGGCCTCCCCCGGCCGGGGCCGCGGCGGCCGTGCCCGCAGTTCCGGCCAGGGCGGCTGCGCCCAGGGTGAGCGTGGCCAGGGTGGCAAGGAGAGGCTTGCGCATGGTGGGTTCCTCTCGGATCAGCCCGGGAGCCGACCGGCACCCGGACGTCGAAGGGTCGCTGCATTGTCCGCGTACCGACAATGCGCCCGCTACCCTGCGGTTCCCTCCTGACGCGTTTCGCACTGTTGACAACCTCCGTATCCGGCACCACCGTTCGGGCGAGTTCGTCTCACGAGCCCGTCCTGCCCACATCGCTCCCGAGAGCACGAGGAGGCCGCAGCCGCCGCCTACGACGCACACGGCCGTCTGCACGGGGTGGGAGCAATTCGTCTCCGGACCGGACGTGCCCGCGCCTGCGAAGTCACCTGCCCGCCGGCCTCGCCGGAGTACTGAGCAAGAAGCGAGGCGCCCCGGCGAGACATGTCGCCCCGGGCTCGCGGTGGCGCCGACGGTCTCACGTGTGATCGTGCGTCGCTCCCGCTCTGTTGACGGCGACGTCCCGGAGCGGCCCGTCGGCCCTCTCGGTGCCGCCCCCGTCCTCCGGCCGGGACACGTCCTCGATGCCCGGATGGCGGCGAGCCGATACGACGAGGCAGGCGACGGCGCCGAGGAAGACCACCACAGAGGTCCAGTTGTTGAGGCGCAGGCCGAGGAACGTGTGGGCCTCGTCGATGCGCAGGTACTCGGTCCAGAACCGGCCGACCGTGTAGGCGGCGACGTACAGGGCGAAAGCCCTGCCGTGACCGAGCGCGAACCGGCGGGTCGCCCAGAGGACCAGTGCGGCGACGCCGATGTCCCAGAGGGACTCGTAGAGGAAGGTGGGGTGGTACGTCGCGACGTCGGTCGCTCCGTAGGAGGCTCGGTCAAACGGACTGGTCATCAGGCGTGCGCTGAACGGCTTCCTGAGCCCTTGGCCAGAAGCCCGTACGGTCGAACGAGCGCTCAGGGCCGGCGTCGCTCACGGCTGGCTTCGCCCAGGGTCGGCGCCTGATCGCCGATGCCCGATCGCCGACGCCTGAGGGCCGCACCGAGTGCGGCGATCCAGATCAGCAGCAAGGGCAGTGAAATGAATGCCGCCGGGGTCAAGGTGGTGGACAGGAGCAGGTATCCGATGCCGGACACGGTGATCGTGACGGCAAGGATCCAGCCGAGAACGACCTCTCGACGCCGCAGCAGTGCGTCGCGCCGCGAGGCCACACAGGCAGCCGCGGCGAGCACGGCCAGTGCGACCATCTTGACACCGTCCAGACGCTGGACCGCTTCGAACAGTGTGCCGGTCCTGCCCGGTGACGCTGGATCAGCCCCAGGTATCGCGATCAGTTCCAGGACGAGTTGCGCGCATCCGAACGCCCCCGCGACGATGCCGGCCCATCCGGCCGACCGAGCCACGGTGTTGCCGGTACGGCGAGCCCGGTCGAGCACTCCGGATCCGACGAACACCAGGGCGACAGCTGCCACACCGTGAACGAGCAGAGCCTGGGCCACAGCCTGGAAGGGCCGGTCGGCGTACGCAGTCGTGATCCCTGCGTGTGTGTCACCGACTTCGGGTGTGGCTCCCCACGCGACGGCGAGCCCGAGAATCCACGCCGCGGCGTGTGTGTATCCGGCGGCGCGGGCGGTGACGCCGGAAGCGGCTTCCTCGGCGATTGTGGTCATGCGATCTCTCCCCCGGTCTTGTTGTGGTCACACGATGTCCGGCCCGGTCTTGTCTCGGATTGCGCGGGCGAACGCCTCGCAGCCGGTGCACCATGCGGCGTCCAGATCCGCGCCGGACGGGAAGCGGCCGTCGAGTTCGAGCACGACCATGCCGTGCGCGAATGCCCAGAACGAGCGCGCGATGTCGATGTCGCCGTGCACCGCGCGGGCCAGCGGCATCGCCGCGCGATCTTCGAGCCCCTCGGGGAGCTCGGTGCGTGCGAGCGGCCGACCATGAGTGATGCGGTAGAGGTGCGGGTTTGCGAGAGCGTGCCGACGGTAGGCGCGAGAGAGCACGAGCAGAGGCGGCTCGCCGCCGATCTCTGCTTCGGCGGCCTCCAGTTCCTCCGCCAGCTGGATCAACCCCTGTACCTGGAGCCCGGCCTCGACAGCGGCCTTGTCCGGAAAATGCTTGTACAAGGAAGGCGCCCGGATACCGACACGCTCGGCGATGCGCCGCATCGACAGCGCATCCGGCCCTTCGACGTCGAGCAGTTCCCGGGCGGCGGCCATGATCTGCCGCGCGCGGTCAGCCACGACGGGCCGTCCCTGTGATCGCGATGCGGGTGGGCCGTCCGTATCCGGAAGCAGGCGTCCGGACGGTGGGTGGGCCCAGGGGGCCGCTGACGAACACGAGCGCGGCGACGACCGGCAGTTGGTGCCTTTCACTGGCTGTGGCGGTGTTCACTGCAGCCCTCTCACGTTGCGACCGACCGACATGGCTAACAGTGTTAGCCGCGTTGCGCCAAGGTACGACTAACAGTGTTAGCCGTCAAGCCTGGACGGTGCCGAACTGCGGCAACTGCGGCAGCCAGCACCACCACAACGCCCGGCGCGGAACCGGTTCAGGGAACTCGAACCTCCGGCCGGTGGGTGGGACCGACAGACCGCGGTGTGGCGCTCGCGCGCTGCACAAGACCGCCCAGGCGTGCAGTGGTGCATGCCCCGCCTCCCGCGCTCCGCGCGCCACCCCAGTCACCCTGTGCGCTCTGCCGGAACTGCCCGGAATGGATCTAGCGTTACGGAAGTCGGAACCACCACCTACGGGGGAAATGTGATTAACCGGAATCGACTCGTCGGGTCCATCGCGGCAACAGCACTGCTGGGTGCGGGATTGCTCAGTGCGGCTGCGCCCGCCACCGCCGCCCCGGCACAGGTGCAGGCGCTCAACTGCGGGCCTGCTACTCCTCTCACGGGGAGCGGCGGTCACAAGGGAGCGAGGGTCACCTGCACCGGCGCGGCCTTCACCGCGTCCGTCGTGTGCGACAAGCAGGGGTACCAGTACCGCCACTTCGGTAACAGGGCCGTGTCCGGGGGGACCTCGACCGTGTGGTGCGACCTCGGTGCCTACGTGGTCAAGGTCCAGGTCGAGGCCACCTGACCGGCCGTTCTCTCGCCGCCCCGGGCCGCAAGGAGGCGTCCTTCGCGCGGGCTGGGATTTCTCTCCGGCGAACCCTCCAGGTCGTGGCGGGCGCCCGCCACGACCTGGAGCCCGCCTACTGCGGGCGAGCCCGGACGGGCAATGCCGCCCGGGGCCGCAGAACTGGGGAACGTACCTCCGCGTGCGCGGATGAGACCCGGTCGCCGGTCGGAGGGAAGACAAGAGTCACCGACGAGTGTTCAGGACCATAACTCATAGGCTCCGGAAACCCTTCGGGGATGCTCAAGTTGTCAGTGCAACAGAGGATTCCTCCAGGTGATCGACGTTGTGCGGGGTGAGGCTCGAAGCCGTTCCCGGTGGGCGTCCTACTCAGTGGGCGAAGCCCCAGTCGAGCATCTTGGTGGCGTCGTCGAAGCGGCCTGTGTCGCCCCGGAGGATCGCGCCGACCAGGGTGCGGTTGTCCCGCTTGGCGGCGAAGACGACGCAGTAGCCGTCCTCCGGGCCGCTGCCGGTCTTCACGCCCAGGGCGCCGTCGTAGCTGCCCAGCAGCTCGTTGGTGGTGTTCCAGGTGTAGTACCGGGTGTGCCCGTTGGCCGCCGGGGCCTCTGTCTTGAACTGTTTGTTCTGCACGACATCGGCGAACACCGGCTGCAGCATCGCGCGCTGACCGAGCTTGGCCAGGTCACGGGCGGTGCTGTGGTTGTTGCCGTGCGAGATGCCGTCGAAGGTGTCGAAGTGCGTGCCGGTGAGGCCCAACTGCTGCGCCTCGGCGTTCATCTGGCTCACGAAGTCGGCGATCCGCGCGTCCTCGGTGTCCCCGGAGCCGAAGTTGTCGGCCAGGGCCATCGCGGCGTCGTCGCCGGACGGGATCAGCATGGCGTGCAACAGCTGTTCGACGGTCAGCGTGTCGCCGGTCTGGAGGTCGGCGGTGCTGCCACCGGCCTCCTGCACGTAGTCCCGGTACTCCTGCTTGACCGTGATCTGCCGGTTCAGCCACTCCGGGTGCTTGAGCACCACCAGGGCAGTCATGATCTTCGTGGTGCTGGCCATCGGTACGCTCTCGTCGGCCTTGGCACCGGCCCACATCTCCCGCTCCTGGCTGCCGTCGCGAGCGTCCAGCAGGAAGGCGTGGTCGGCGTTGATCTCGGGGGCGGCCTGATCCTTCGCGTCCTGCACGTCGGCGGCCCTGACGGAGTGCTGCGCCGTCCGGGCAGGCTGGGCCCGCTGGTGCGCGTCCTGGTTCTGGTGGGCGGGTGCGGTGGTCTCGTTGCCCTGCCGACCGTCCTCGTCGGCGGAGTGCGTGCCACCGGGGGTGGCCGCCTCGGCGAGGCCGCCGGCGGTGAGTGGCAGGGCCGCGCCGACAAGTGCGACCATCGCGATCCGGACCCCTGTGCGGTGTATCCGGTTGGGGCGGGCGTGGGAACCCATGATGTCCCCTCCTTCCGGCGCAGAGACGCCGGTACTCGTAGAAACTCAGTGCATATCGAACCTACTTGCGTGATGACAGCGACTGTCAAGCTGGGTATGTCATAGCCAGGTAACGAGATCCGACGGTGTGCAGATGTTGCGCAGGTGACTGGTGGGGCCTGTGGGGTTGCTCGCGCGCGGTAGCGGACCGACTCCCCTGGGACACCAGAGCCGACCGGTGTCCGTCGATCCGGTACCAGGATGCCAACTCCGAGGCGTCCGACCTGTTTTGTCCGATATCCGCCCCGCAAGCGGGATACCAACTCCCCGTCCGTGTGTGAACGCTCAAAGGCCGCTGAACGCGACCCCTGTCTCAGACAGGAGCCGCGTGGTGCGGATGACGCCCGTGAGCGAACGGGTGGGCTACCTCGGGCTGATCGTGACCCGGTAGGTAGCTCCGGCCCCGCCGTGGGTGCTCACCGTGACGGTCTGGCCGTGGTCGCCCCAACTGGCCTTGCCGCCTTGGACATTCACGCGGTAGCCGCCTGGGTACGTGTCCCTGGGCACAGTGATCAGAGTGGACCCCTCGGCATTGTCGCGGGTGCGGAAGGTGAGCGTGTACGTGCGTGCAGCCGGGTCGTACGCGAACGTGAGCGGGTCGCCCGCGACGGCCCGCGCGTACGGCTGGACGAGCAGCTGGGCGTTGGGCTTCGCGGCGCCCGTCTGGTCGAGGAAGCAGTAACCGCCGCCCCGGCACCACTGCCACCACGTCCAGCCGCTGGAGAAGCGGTCCAGGGCGGCCGTCATGTCGGTGACGAACTGGCTTCCGTGCGGAACGTCGGGGTTGCCGCCCCACTCCCCCACGATCACCGGCATCCGGTTACGGGTCGGGTAGTCGCTGATCGCGGCCTCGTAGGCGGGGATGAAGGGACCGTCGGGGTCGTAGTCGCCGCCGGTTTCCATCGCAGTCTCGTAGAAGTGCGGCGCGTAGCCGGCGTGCGGGTCGTCGATGTGACCCAGTTGGGTCGGGACGCCCTCACCGACGATGACGGTGGGTTCGACGAATACCCACGACCTGTGGTCGACCAGGCGGATCGCCCGGGCGAGGCGGTTCCACAGCTCGGTGAGCTCGGTGGCCTCGAAGCGGGCCGCGGCGGCCGGGAGGTCTTCGCCTTCGAGGAACTTCGCGAACGGCTCATTCATCAAGTCGTAGCCGAGCAGCGCCGGGTGCCCGCCCAGGGCGGAGGCGACCGTCATCCACATCCGAGCCTGCGCGGCGCGGAGATCGGCGTCCTTGTACAGGTGGTCGAAGGCGGTCTGTACGGATGGCTCGAAGTACTCGGAGAACCAGTCGTCGGGTATCTGCGAGAACGGCAGCCCCTCGTCGCGGGTAGCCCAGTCGGGGATGCCGCGGGAGCCGAAGTGCGGGCCGAATACGTCCTGGTGGGCGTCGAGGATGACCTTGATGTGGTAGCGGTCGGCCCAGTCGAGGATGCGGCGCATCTTGGCGAGGTAGCTGCGGTCGTAGTGCCCGGGGGTGGGTTCGAGGTCGTCCCAGAAGAACGCGAGGCGCGCGAGGTTGAAGCCCCGGGCGGCCATGTCTTCGAGGTCGCTCTCGTGGATGTCGGCGAACGCGTCGGTGCCTCGGTTGCTCTTGTCGGCAAGATTGAAGCCGTGCCACTGGAGCGCGCGGCCTTGGCCATCGGCGATGAAGGTGCGGTCACCGACCGTGACCCGGTCGGGGGCGCGGTCGGGGGCGCGGTCGGAGTGGGCCTGGGCCTGCGCGGGGAGGACGCCGAGCAGGAGGGCGGCCACGGCGAGGGCGATGGGGGCGACGCGGGAGGTCAAGCGCATGCAGGAGACCCTTTCGCGGGTGGCTGCTCGGGCGGCGTGTTACTGGCCGGTCGGATGTTACTGGCGAGTGGGTCAACTTCAAAGGAGTACGCGGGAGTTAGCGGGACTTCCTTCTTCGAGGGCGCCGATGCCCAGCTGGCCCGCCAGGCGGGCGCCGACCCGTCCCGTGAGCGCCGGCCCGACACGTTCCAAGGGCTGAGCGCCTCGCGCTCGATCCCCGGGTTCGCATCGGTCTGTCCGGCCAGATCAAGGCAGATCGCCAGGTCGAGGAGCGACCACACGACGCCGTCGGGAGACGGCCGGCCCCTGGATTCTCTGTCCGGGGTGATACAGCATCACGGCGGGCCGGCGCCGAAGGAGGCCAGGGAGGCTGCCCTGGAGAGATACCCGTACGAACCGGCTGAGGCGCCGGACCGCGGGCTGATCATTCACGACGAGGCGTGCCACTGGGCGATGCCGGCGATCCACGGCGATCGGTACGTAGCGGAACACCCCGAGCTGGTTCATCCGTCACCCGACTACCGAGCCCTTTGACTACCGAGCCCTTGAGTAGCCAATCAACGAGCACATTCGATCACCGGGCCAACACTCCGCGACCGTTCCCCCAAGCTCCGTGCCAGAACCCGGTTCTCGCGCGAACTACAGCCACTTGGGCCTCGAAGCGGAAGGCAAGTTGGTGATTCTCTCGGCTCGCCCCGTGGCCGGGAACTAGTGTCACGGGCATGGTTGAAAGCGATGCCCTGAGTGCCACCCGCGAGGCCTACGACGCTGCTGCCCTCACCTACGCGCAGTTGTTCCGCGACACACTGCGTGACAGTCCCCTGGACCGCGGGATCCTGGGTGCCTTCGCCGAGTTCGTGCGTGCGAGTGGGAACGGTCGGGTCGCGGATCTGGGGTGTGGGCCTGGCCATATCACCGCCCACCTGGCCGAGTTGGGGCTGACTACGTTTGGTGTCGACACCTCTTCCGCGATGGTCGAGTTGGCTCGACAGGCCTATCCGGGCCTGCGGTTCGACCTGGGCTCGATGGCCGCGTTGGACATCGCGGACGGCGTGCTGGGCGGCGTACTCTCACGTTGGTCCATCATCCACACGCCGCCGCAGGAACTCCCGGCCATCCTGGCGGAGTTCCATCGGGTGCTGGCACCTGGCGGCCACCTTCTGATCGGCTTTTCGGCAAGCGCTGGCCCGTCTCACCCGACGCAGGTCTTCGATCATGCAGTTGCGCCGGCCTATCGGTGGTCGCCTGATCACCTCGCCGCGATGCTGCGCAAGTCCGGGTTGGCCGAGGTGGCTCGCCTGGTTCGCGAGCCTCAGCCGACCGACCGACGGCAGTTCCAGGAGATTCAACTGCTCGCCCGCAAGGCCTGAACAGGGACTGCCTGGCCGAACACACGGGGGCCGACCTGCCGGACAGGGGTCTGCCAGGTTCCAGGCGTCGATTCGTGATCAGGGCTCTCCCTCGTCCGCACTCCGATGTGGGGCGAACGAGGGAGAGCCCGAGGCGTGGTTCGGGGTCGGGACCGTTGGCGGGACGCGGGACGACGACCCTCGTGATGACGGCGAACTGCACCAGCCGACTCATGAAGGTGCCACGTTCGGCCACTCAGTCGAGACAGAACTCGTTGCCCTCGATGTCCTGCATCACGAGGCACGACTCGTTGAATCCATCGGCAAGCAGCAGTTGCCCACGTACAGCGCCGAGTGCGACCAGTCGTGTGCACTCGGCCTCAAGTGCGGCCAGGCGCTCTTCACCCACGAGCCCAGTGGCGACGCGCACGTCGAGATGCAGCCGATTCTTGACGACCTTGCCTTCGGGAACGCGCTGGAAGAACAGTCGAGGGCCCACACCTGAGGGATCCTTGCATGCGAACGCCGAACCCTGACGCTCAGGTGGCAGTGCGCGATCGAAGTCGTCCCACGTGGCAAACCCGTCCGGTGGCGGCGGTACGACGTACCCCAACACCTCGCACCAGAAACGGGCAACACGCTCAGGTTCCGTGCAGTCGAAGGTTATTTGGATCTGCTTGATCGACGCCATCGGTCCACTATAGAGACGGGGCCTTTCGTCGTCTCCACAGGCCGGCCCCCTGGCCAGTGCCATGTGATGTCGTCCGTGGCCCTCGCCAGGGACCGGATGCAGATCAGCAACAACTGTGGCTGCGTCAACGGCTGGATCAGCCACGGTCGTGTCTCTGGACCAGCCACGGTCGTGTCTTGGGGTATCTGTGTGGCAGTCGACGGCGTCACCCGGTGGATCCCCGGCGGCGCGCGCAGGCGGTGCTGCTGCCCGCTCGGGGCATGCCGGTCACGAGGATCGGTTGGCGAGCCGTCCCCGAGCTGCGGCTATGCCCCAGCTGGTCGGCCTCGGCATACCGGTCCTCACCGACCCCGCACCCCTGCCAGGAGCAGTCGAACCCGGCCCTGCGCCCGATTCTCGTTCGGGTACGTCCACCTCCTCGCACGCCCGGACAGCACTCCGGCCGCCGATGCCGCCGAGCAGTAGGATCATCCCGCAACACGACGCGAAGGGGAGCTCAATGGCGCGGGTTGCAATAATCGGTGGGGGCATCAGCGGGCTGGGCGCCGCGCTCATGCTCGGCCGACGGGGCCACACGGTCGCGGTGTTCGAGCAGGACGTACGGCAGGCCGGAGACGACCTGAACCGGGACTTCTTCCACTGGCACAGGCCCCGAGTTCCGCAGGCGGTCCAACCTCACTCGTTCCTCGCCCCCGTACGCACGGTGTTGCGCACCGAAGCCCCTGATGTCTACGAGGACCTGCTGACGCGCGGAGCCCAGGAATACCACGACTTCGACTGGTTCGATGAGCATCCGCCCCACCGTTCCGGGGACGAGGACTTGGTGACCCTGCGCACCCGCCGCATCGTGCTGGAGGCCGCCTTGACCGCGGCTGTGCGGCGGGAACACACCGTTGACGTGCGACGAGGCCGACGGGTGAGCGCTCTCACCTTCGAGGAGGGCCGCCCTGCCCGGGTCTCCGGTGTGCGGGTGGGGGCGGAAACGCACCAGGCGGATCTTGTGGTCGATGCGTCCGGTCGCCGCTCGCCGGTTCCCGGCTGGCTGACCGCGGCCGGCTGCCGCCCGCCCGTGGTCGACAGCCATCGGACCGGGATCGCCTATCTGTGTCGCTGGTACCGCCTGCGTGCCGACGGTCCGCGTGACCCCGGTCGGGTGCAGACCGGCTCCTCCGCTCCGTTCGCGCTCGCCGGTGTCTTCCCTTCCGACAACGACACCTTCGCGCTGCACCTGGCGCTCTCCACCGGCGACCCGACCCGCGGCGCGCTCACCGACCCCGCAGTGTTCGAGGCCGCCGCGCGCCGCTTCCCCGCCACTGCCGCCTGGCTCGACCTGGCCCCCGAACCTCAGTCGGCCGTCCTCGCGATGGCCGGCCTGGACAACCGATGGACCTCCCTCACCGACGATGACGGCCCCGTCGTCACCGGCCTGGTCAACGCCGGGGACAGCCTCATCCACACCAACCCCACCCTGGGCCACGGCGCAGCCCTGGGACTGCGCGCCGCCCAGCACCTCGCCACCCATGTCGACCAGATCACCGCGGATCCTGTCGTTTACCACGACTGGACAGCACAAGCCCTCCGCCCGTGGTTCGACGCGCAGGTAACGGCCGACCGTGCCAACGAGCAACGCCTCGCCGAGGCCTCACCCCGCTCGGATCGGCGGGCTGCCGCCCTGGCGGCCTGCGCCTTCGATGATCCTGTCGTGATGCGGGCCCGAGCCCAGGTACGCCATCTCCTGCAACCGGCCCACGACGCCTACGGAACCGACGAGGTGGACCGACACCTCACCGCCTGGCTGGATGCCCGCCCGGACTTCTCGCCGACGTACGACGGTCCGACCCGGGATCAGTGGGAAGCGCTCATCCCGGGCCGGGTACTTGCCTGACACCTCGGCAAGACAAGGACGGCGCCCCGGAAGTTCAAGCGGTGTGGCGCCACGGACGTCTTCGGTGTCGACATCTCCGTCGAGATGACCACCGCCGCGCGGGAGTTCGAGCAGCGTGCCCCGCTGGGTGTGAGCTACGAGGTCGGTGACGTGGCCGAGTTGCGGCCTCCCGACCGGCGCTTCGACATCGCGGTCGGGGTTCAGTGCCTCAACTACGTCGAGAACACCGCGTCGATGGAGCGGTGCCGCAACATCCACCGGCGTCTGGTGCCGGGTGGCGAGTTCTTCGTGGGAGATGCTGCGCTGCCGCACCCGACCGCCGCCCGGCGCGTCGTCGTACAAAGGCGGCGCCCTGTCCGCAGCGAAGGCGGCCTGAACTCTGTTCTGCTGCCCGGTAGGCCCGCCGTTGCCCGAGGTTTCGCGGCTGGTGGTCCGGCGTGCGAGGACCGGCGCCGGAAGGGCCTGACGGCCGCCCACCCCCTCGGTCTTACCGGTCCAGCTGACACCGCTGTTGCCGGGCGGCGCATCATGGACGTCTCCGAGTGAGGGAGGGATGGCATCCACAATGACCGATGCGACCGATGAGCAGGGACACGCTGGCGCGCCCACTGTCCCCGGAAGTGCGGTGTGGCTCAAAGGGGAGCTGCTGGAGATCACTTCCGCGCTGTATCCGGACCGCCGACCGATGGTGGTCCGCGAGTGGACTGATCCGGTACGGCTGCGTGACCCCGCGCCGGTCGGCCACCGCTTCTTGTTCCTCCTCTGCGCCGACGGGGACGATCGCCCCACGTCTCCAGGATTCGACGACGCCCTGAACGCCTTCTCCGCGGCCGGCTGGACCGTACAGCGACGGCCCTCGGACCACCCCGGGGAGAGGGGTGCGACAGTACACCGCGAAGAGTTCGAGGTGAGGGTCTACGAGGGCAGCGGGCGGGGAATCGTGACGTTCACCGGCTGGACACCGGTCGTGTACACCGAGCGGCATCTGCGCCAGCCGCCCTTCACTCCGAGCACGGCCCATGGGGTGTTGTGCGATGACTGCCACGGCTGGGGAATGTGCCTGGAGTGTGAGGGCAGGCCCTACAGCGGTGGCAGCGGCGGCTACGGGCGATGTCTGTGCGCCGCGAACAACGCGGGGCCGGGCAGATGTGTGGAATGCGGCGGGTCGGGCCTTCTCACCGCCGAGGAGACATCGTGGAAGCGGAGGCAGTACGGACTGCCCGATACCGACGGTGGTGACGCCTTGCGGCAGATGCCGCCTGAGGGCGGTCACGACTCCAACACCAGCGCGTTCATCAGCGTCAGCCAACGGTCTTGCGGGTGCGGGGAGTTCCGCTGCTTCTGGCGCAACATCCTTACCGAGGCCGACGATCACTTCCTCTCCCGGTTCGTCGGCACCTGCCAGGGATGCGCCGCACAGCGCTCCTACACGTTCACCTTCCCCTTGCGGGGGCTTGCCGCCTCTGCGGATCCGCCGTCACCTCCGCCAGGCCCGCGCAGTCGACGGTCGCCCCAAGTGCCGGGCGGTGCCTGAGAGTGGCGGAGCGGCCTTCCGACCGAGAGACCGCGAAACGTGTCTCGCTGTCCTGAGCTCCTGTGCCCCTGTTCTGCGGGACATCGCCGGGGCAGACTTCGGGCGACAGGTAGCGACGACGCTCTCCGATGTGCACCGCTGGCGGCCATGACAGGCGTCGGGCGGGATCGCAGCCGCTCGGTCGAGGATCATCAGCCTCTCCCCCGGTACGGCGTGCCCGGCTTCTTCCACCTCGTCGGGGTCAACTCACGTTGCCCGCCAACCGGTTTCGGCGGCCCATCGTTCGGCCCCAGCCATCAGGACTTCCGTGGCAGGGGCCTTGATCTGCCCATTCTCCAAGAGATCCGGGACGCTCACGGCCGGTCTCTGCTTGAACGCGCCCCAGCGGCGAAGCCGCGCGAGGAACCGGTGATGAACCAGGTGCGGATGTGTGTACTCACATCTATACCGAAACACGGTTGCACTAATCGCAGGACCGGCCACCCGCAGCAAGACCGCGGTTGCGTCATTACCAAAACCATGTTTCGTTACACTGAGCTCATGGCCAAAGCTGAATTCCTGCGCGCCCGCAGTCCCGAGACCAAGCGCGCCCGCGAGAACGCGATCCTCGCGGCGGCGGAACACCTCGCTACGTCGAAGGGAGTCCGGGAGGTGACCGTGACAGCCATCGCCGACGAGGTCGGCATGCACAAGTCGGCCATGCTCCGTTACTTCGAGACGCGCGAGGACATCTTCCTGCGTCTTGCGGCAAGTGCCTGGGAGGACTGGTCAGCCGACGTACGCAGCCGCCTTGAGGCCGTCACCCCCTGCCCCGCCGCCGGCGATCGCGCGTGGGATCGCACGGCGCGCTCGATCGCCGACACGCTGGCCCGGTCGCTGGTGGCGCGCCCGCTGTTCTGCGACCTACTGGCCCACACCCCGCTCAACCTGGAGCGCAACGTCTCCACCGGCATCGTCCGGGTCTTCAAGAAGGGCGCCATCGCGGAGGTCGCGAAGATCAGTGCCACGCTGGCCACGATCGCTCCCCTCGATGTCGACCAGGCGCACGACGTCGTGACGACCGCCACCTCGATGGCCGGGGCCCTGTGGCAAATGGCCGCCCCTGGCACGCAGTTGCGTGCCTTCTACGAGACAGACCCCGAGCTGTCCCACACCATCGTCGACGTCGAACCGCGGCTGGCCGACATCCTTGCAGCGCTGCTCGTCGGGTACGCCGTCGCCCGGAACGGTTGAGGCCGCGGCTCCGGCCCCGCGGGCTCCGTACCGGTTCGCCCCCGCCAACCCCGGGCAGCCGGTGAACCCGGACCCGCCGCCGGCCTGGCGCAGGGGACTGCGGCTGCCTGCCCGTCGGGCGGACCAGGAAAATGATGTTCGTCGGCGAGGTTCCCCGATCCGCCATCGCCGACTGCCGGGCTCGGCCGAAAGCACCCCTGTGCCGATGAGTTCCGGCCCGGTCGCGAGTCTGCCCCGGTGGCCGTCGTACGCCGTGCGACGCTGCCCGGTACGAGACGCCAAGGAGCACAGCATGACGATCACGCCCGGCAACACGAGCAGCGACCTCCCCGGCAAGCCACCAGTCGTCGACCTGGCCACCTGGCAGGCTGCGCGCGAGGAGTTGCTGGTCCGCGAGAAGGCACACACCCATGAGGGTGACGCGATCGCCGCGGCCCGGCGGCGGCTGCCGATGGTCGAGCTCGACGGCACGGTCGAAGTCACCGGCGCTGACGGGCCGGTCCCGTTCCTCGACCTGTTCCAGGGCCGCGACGAGCTCGTGGTCTACCAGCACATGTGGTACGACGGCGCACCTCACCAGGGTCAGTGCGAAGGCTGTACCACCATGGCCTGGCAGGTGAAGGACGCCGTCTACCTCAACGCCCGGGGCGTCTCGTTCGCCATCCTGACCTCGGGGTCGTGGGGCGAGGTGGCTCCCTACGTCGAGTTCATGGGCTACACCCAGCCCTGGTACTCGGTGCGGGACGTGGAAGCGCCGGTCGGCGGGGAAATGGGGCACATCACCTGTTTCCTGCGCGACGGCGATCGCGTGTTCCTCACCTACTCCACGACGGGCCGTGGCAACGAGCCTGTCTCCGGATTCTTCGCGCTTCTCGACATGACACCGTACGGCCGCGGCGAGGCGTGGGAGGACCAGCCCGAGGGCCGTCACCTGACCGGCGGTGGCAGCGAGGCCCCCTCGCCCGAGGGCCACCACGCCTGCTGGTACTGGCGCTCGGACGCCGATGGCGTCGCCACCTGGGGCCCGACCAGCCGACCCGTGCCGCAGTGGACCCGCCCCGGCGCGACCCCCGTGGAAACGCTCGGCCGGCACGGCAACCACCGCTGACGCGCTTCGTCGACGGCGGTGGTTCGGCGGCTGCGGCTCCGGCTCCGGCTGTAAAAGGTGTTGGCGCCCTCAGCCGGTGTGAAGGACCCGAAAACGATCCGGTTCCGCCGGATCGCGGTCGACGACCTGGACCGGCGTCCAAGCCCATTGCCACACGCTGATACCTGGTACGCGGGAGAACTGGATCTGCCCGCGGGTGCCTTCGACTGCGACGCGCGGCCAGGATTCGGCCGTGCGCACCCGGTCCACGCCGTGAGAACGCAGCACATCGGCGAGGACCGCGACTGTGTCGTAGCCCTCGAAAGCGACGAAGGAGGGCGCTTCGGCCAGCTCCTCGCGAAGGGCCCTCTCGACTCGTTCACCAAGGGGGGTGAGCCGCTCGGGCAGGTAGCGCAAGAACGGGACCGCTGCGCCGTCCTTGCCCAGCGACGTCGCCCATTCGGCGAACTCCGGCTGCCCGGCCGGAGCACCGATCATGATCGCGGCGAGGCGCGGGTCACGGCGGACGGACTTGACGATCGACACGGCCGGCTCAGGGTGGCCGACCAGAAGGAGGAGGGCAGTTGCGCGATTTTCGACGAGTTCGTCGCACACGTCCGCAGGAGCGAGCGCGCTCATGTCGATTTCGATGACGTTGCCGCCACGTGGAGCGAGGTAGTCCCGCAGGATGCGCGCCCCGGATGCCCAGTAGACACTCGGCTGGGTCGCTACGGCGATGCGGCTGTGGCCCGCGCCGAGGAGGAAGTCTGCGTAGATCTGCCAGCCGTGGGACTGCGCCGGGGCGAGACGCGCGACCCATTCCGTCGGCTGTTCGGTGAGCGCGTCGAGAACCGCTGACGAGCAGAGGAACGGTAGGCCGAGGGCGTCGGCCCTGGCGGCAGCGGCGCGAGCGACGACGCTGTGGTACTCCCCCGCCAAGGCAGCCACGCCCAGGCGAGCCAATTCGTCCACGGCCGCCGCGGCCCTCCGAGGATCAGCGGCGGTGTCTCGGACCACCAGTTCAAGTGGCCTTCCGCCGATCCCGCCGACGTCATTGACTTCACGAACGGCCAACTCGAGTCCAGCGAGCAGGTGTTGACCCGCCTCGCCCCAGCCAGGACGGGTCAGGGGAAGGAGAGCGCCGATCTGGACGGATACCCCGTCAGTCCGCTCCGCCCCAGGTGGCGATGGTGGCGTATTCATACGTCGGCGTCCCCTTTGTGAAGATTTGATTGCCGTGTGCCCGGCTCACGGAGCGGCAAGGCCAGGCCAGGCAGTACGTTGTCATCGCATCACGCCGCGGTGGGCGCATCCGGACGACCCTGCCGGACATTGCATACACCACCATCGCCAACGGGCAACCGATTATCTGTTCGCTGAGCTGTCGGGCTCAAAGAGTCTTCCCGGACGATCGCCAACTCGACGCCCCGTCTCCGGCACCCGCGCGGGCCCTGGACGCTGCCGCCCCGGATCACGGCCGGCGTGTTCACCACCGGGCAGTCCGTGGAGTGCCGTCCGCGGTGCCGCACGCCGCGCCGTGCCACCCGCCGGACACGCGGAGCACCTCACTGGTCCCGGTGGTTCGGGGTGAGAACGGCCAGCACCGTGGCGGCCAGTGCCCAGCCGGCGAGGACGGTCCAGGCTCCGGTGGTCGTCCACTGCCACGGGTCGGTGGGAGAGGGGTCGAAGCTCAGGCGCCGCCAGGCTTGAAGGACCGTCGTGTGGAGGATGGTGACCGTGAGGTGCTTCCGGCTGCTCAGCAGAGACGGCAGGACGAAGAGCAGCACGACCGTGGCCACGATGGTCAGCACGCTGTGCCGGATCACTGCGGCCATCCCCATACCCACGAGTGCGGACACCGGCGACAGCGCCGCGGATGCCGCGAGCAGGCGAAGTACGCCGTGATGGCCGAGGCCGGCGTCGGCGCCCCGGCCGGAAAGGATCAGCTGGGCCACACCGAACGAGAACAGCGCCACGAGCACGCCGAGAACGCCTGTGGCGGCGGCGACCACCCCGACCTTCGCGACCATCACCGAGCGGCGGGCCGGAACGGCCGTGAAGGTCGTGCGGATCAGGCCGGTCGTGTACTCCCCGAGAACGGTGATGGCGCCAATGGCACCGGCACCGAGAACCAACAGAGTGGCACTGCCCATGGGGAACGAGTCACCCACCGCCCCGAACATGCGGAAGTACTGCTGGTGCTGCGCGCCATACCCTGGCCAGTTCTGGTAATCGGCGTAGGCAGCACTGGCGGTGACGCCAAGGACCGCCAGCATGGTGGCCGTAAAGGCCCAGATGGTCGAGCGCAGCGACCACAGTTTGATCCACTCCGCGGCGAGCAGATCGGCGAACCGGGCTCGGGGTTCCAGGTCCGGCACCTCGGCCGCCACGGTCATCGGCGTCGCCGGTGCGGGTGTCGATTCCGGTGCGGGTGTGGGCGTCGGCTCAGTCACTGGGTCTCTCCTGCGAGGTACTCGATGCTGTCGGCGGTCAGTTCGATGAACGCCTCCTCCAGCGAGCCGGTGCGCTTGGTCAACTCGTTCAGCAGAATGCGGTGTTGGAAGGCGATCTCGGCGATCCGGTCCGCATGGAGTCCGACCACCGTGAGCCGCCCGTCGGCCTCGTGCTGGACCGACGCGCCCTCGGCACTCAGCAGCGGCGACAGACTCGCGGGAGCCGGCGTACGAACCAACACGCTTCGGCCGGCCCCGCGGCCCGCGAACTCCGCCACGCTCTCCGCGGCGATCAACTCACCACGGCCGAGGACGATGAGCTGGTCGGCGGTGTGCTCCATCTCGGACATCAGGTGGCTGGAGACGAAGACCGTGCGTCCCTCACCGGCCAGTCGGCGGAACAGGCCACGCATCCAGTACACGCCCTCCGGGTCCAGCCCGTTGAGCGGCTCGTCGAACAGGAGAACCGGTGGATCTCCGAGCAGCGCGGTCGCGATGCCGAGCCGCTGCTTCATGCCCAGCGAGTACCCGCCGATCAGACGGTCCGCCGCACCGGTCAGCCCGACCTCGCGCAACACCTCCTCCACCCGGCTCCGCGGGATGCCGTTGCTGCGGGCCAGGGCGCGCAGGTGGGCCCGCGCGCTGCGACCGCCGTGCACGTCGCCGGCGTCCAGCAGCGCCCCGACATGCCGCAGGCCCCTGGGCAGCGAGCGGAACGAGCGGCCACCGATGGTGACGGACCCACTGGTGGGGGTGTGCAGACCGAGGATCAACCGCAGTGTGGTGCTCTTGCCGGCTCCGTTGGGGCCGAGGAACCCAGTGACGTGGCCGGGATTCACGGTGAAACTCAGATGGTTGACCGCCGGCTTCCCGCCGTAGCGCTTCGTCAGTTCGTGGACTTCGATCATGCCCTCAACGGTGCCCCGTTCGAGGCCGACGGGCATCGAACCAGAACCGACACCCGCCGCACCGCCTGTCGACCCTGGTTGTACAACCGTGGTCCGATGCCCGCGGGAAGGCACCTCGTTACGATCACGACATGTCCGTGACCCCGGCCCTGCCGTTGCTCAAGCGCGTGCCACCGAGCGCCTGGACCGCTCTGGCCTGGTGCGTGTCGGTCGCGTACCCCACGGTCGTTCTCGGTGGGACGCCGGACCGTTCCCTCTCCCACGCGGGAGGCACCGCCGGGCACCGGGACTGGGCGCTCCTCGGCGCAGCGTCCCTCATCGCGTTCAGCGCTGCCGCCCTGCTGAACCGGCGGCCACTGCTCTCGATCGCCCTGCTGACCGTGGCCACCCTCGCGGCGACGGATGCGACGCGCTCGAACGTACAGCTGCCACTGACCGCGCTTCTGTCCGTCGACGTGGCGCTCTGTCTGGTCACGGCCGCCCAGCCGCGCCGGACCTCCCGCGCCGCCCTGGCCATGGTGCTGGTCGTGCTGTTCCTGCACCTGGGTCTGACGCCCGCCAACACCTTCGGGCTGACGACTGCCACGTACGACGGTGCTCCGGCGCCGGGAACCCTGTTCGTCGTCGATCATTTCCAGGTGACCACCAGCCTGCCGCACATCGGCGTCTCGGACGAGGGCGTCCTGGCCGCCGTCATCGCCTGGCTGGTGGGCCGGTCGATACGCCAGTCCCGTGAGCACACCGAGATGTTGAGCACCCAACTGGCCGCGCAGGCGGTCACCGCCGAGAGGTTGCGGATCGCCCGGGAGATGCACGACACGGTGGCGCACAGCATCGGCATCGTCGCCCTGCAGGCCGGCGCGGCGCGGCGAGTCATCGACAGTCGGCCGGACCGGGCACGCGACGCGTTGACCGAGATCGAGACCGCGGGGCGGGAGACGCTGTCGGGGCTGCGGCGGATGCTCGGCGCGCTGCGCCGGGCCGAGCAGGACGCCGGCGCCGGGACCACCGCGTCGCGTCGGCCGCCGGGCCTGGCCGACCTCGACCGGCTGGCCGCCGCGACGACCGCGGCGGGCGTGCGGGTCGACGTCCGGTGGCGGGGCGAGCGGCGCCCGCTGCGGCCGGAGGTCGGCCTGGCGGTGTTCCGCATCGTCCAGGAGTCGGTCGCCAACGTGGTGCGCCATGCCGAGACCACCTCCTGCCAGGTGTCCATAGACTGCCGGACGGGCGACGAGGTGGCCGTCGAGATCACCGACCGGGGCGGCAGCCACGGCGCGACGCCGGGAAGTGGCTACGGCCTCGCCGGACTGCGCGAGCGGGTCGCCCTGCTGCACGGGGAGTTCCACGCAGGTCCCCGGACCGGTGGCGGCTTCCGGGTCTCGGCCCGCCTGCCCACGGTGGGCGAAGCGCCATGAGCATCCGCGTCCTGCTGGTCGACGACCAGCCGCTGGTGCGCGCTGCCCTGGAGATGGTCATCTCCGGCACACCCGGCGTCGAGGTCGCCGGGGAGGCCGGAACCGGCAGGGAGGCGGTTCGGCTGGCCGAGGAGCTGCACCCCGACGTGGTGGTGATGGACATCCGTATGCCCGGCATGGACGGCATCGAGGCAACCCGGTTGGTCACTGCGGGCCCGCGAGACACCCGCGTGGTCGTGCTGACCACCTTCGACGACGACGATTACGTCTACGCCGCGCTACGCGCGGGGGCGTCCGGTTTCCTGGTCAAGGACATGGCACTGGACGACATCCTCACCGCGATCCGGGTCGTCGCCGCCGGAGACGCCCTGATCGCTCCGAGCGTCACCCGCCGCCTGATTGCCGAGTTCGCCGGACGGCCCGAGACCGCCCCGTCCGCTCCTGCTCCCGCCTCCCGGAGAATCAGTGGCATCACCGGACGGGAGCGGGAGATCCTCACCCTCATCGGACGCGGCCTGTCCAACACCGAGATCGCCGCCGAGTCGGTCATCAGCGTGGCCACCGTCAAGACGTACGTGACACGGCTGCTCGCCAAGCTCGACGCCCGCGACCGCGTTCAGCTCGTCATCCTCGCGTACGAGACGGGCCTGGTGACGCTGCCCCGCTGACCACCGCACCCTGTCCGTCACGGGCCGAGCGGGCCGCAGACGGGAACAGTGGTGTCCCTGACGGCCTGAACTGGTCGTGGCCACGCGGCGGAAAGCAGGGCGAGGCCGGTCGAACGGGTGCTGATGGGCTCGCCGGGCCCGCTGGAGACGGGGATGATCCGGATATGGATATCCGCCTGTCCACGGCCCAGGGCCGCTGGGTCATCCTCACGACCGTGCTGGGCTCCAGCATGGCGCTGCTGGACTCCACCGTCGTCAATGTCGCGTTGCCTCACATCGGCGACGACCTGCACGCCCCACTGGCGTCCTTGCAGTGGATCAGTAACGCGTACACGGTCACGCTGGCCGGGCTGATTCTCCTGGGTGGCTCGCTCGGCGACCGTTACGGCCGCCGCAGGGTCTTCGTCATCGGGGTGGTCTGGTTCGCGCTCGGCTCGCTGTTGTGCGGTCTCGCGCCGACCACAGGAGTGCTGATCTTCGCGCGTGCCCTGCAAGGTATCGGCGGCGCGCTGCTGACGCCGGGCTCTCTCGCCATCATCCAGGCCAGCTTTCATCCCGACGAGCGATCGAGGGCCGTCGGCATGTGGTCGGGCCTCGGTGGCATCGGATCGGCGATCGGCCCGTTCGTCGGCGGCTGGCTCGTCGACGGACCCGGCTGGCGCTGGGTGTTCCTGATCAACCTTCCGCTCGCGGCGCTGTGCGTGCCGGTCGCCCTGCGACACGTGCCGGAGACGAGCGATCCACGGCACCACGGCAGGTTCGACGTGGGTGGGGCCTCGCTCGGCGCGCTCGCGCTGGCACTCCTGGCCTACTCGCTCATCGCGCAGAACGGGTGGGCCGGGGCGCTCGGTGTCGTAGGAGCGGTGTCGTTCGTGCTGGTGGAGAAGCGGCGATCGGACCCGATGCTGCCGCTGTCGATCTTCTCCTCCCACCTGTTCTCCATGGTCAACATCGTGACCCTCTGCGTGTACGCGGCTCTGGGCGGCTTCTTCTTCCTCGGCACACTGCAACTTCAGGTCGTGTCCGGCTACTCACCGCTGGCGGCCGGCACGGCCCTGCTGCCGACAACGGTGCTCCTGTTGCTGTTCTCGGCGCGGTCCGGGCAACTCGCGGACCGCATCGGCCCGCGGCTCCCGCTGACCGTGGGGCCTCTGCTGTGCGCAGGGGGCATGCTCCTGATGCTGAGGGTCGGCAGACACGCCTTCTATCCCACCGACGTGCTCCCCGCGCTGGTGGTGCTCGGCGCGGGCCTGGTCACACTCATCGCCCCGTTGACCTCGACGGTGCTGTCCTCCGTCGAGACTGCGCGGGCGGGCCTCGCGAGTGGCGTGAACAACGCGGCGGCGCGGGCGGCCGGCCTGATCGCGGTCGCTGCGCTGCCGTTCCTCACGGGGATGGGACCAGAGGCGTACCACTCCGCCACCGCCTTCGACCGGTCGTTCGACAAGGCCATGCCGATCTGCGCGGGCATCCTGATCGTGGGCGCACTCGTCGCCTTCCTCACCATCCGAAGGCCGACCCCCGCGGACCTGGCCCAGGTGCGCGCGGAGCCCGAGTGCCGGATGAGTTGCGGGCTGTCGGCGCCCCCACTGGAACCGGTCACTGCCGACGCACCTCCCGAACGACGGTAGGCCAGGTTGTAGGCGGCGTATCTCGTGGCGGTACCGGAGTCGCTCGAACCGGTGGAGCCAGGCGATGGTCGGCTCGACGCTCCAACGGGACGTTCCCAACCAGGAGCTGTGGGCGGCGCCCGGACCTGCGCCCGTTCGGCGCAACCTCCAACAGCCTTGCTCAGACGCCGGCTTCGACCCGGAACAAGCGTCAATTACAGGTTGACGACCCTCAATCGTCAACTTAAGATTGACGCATGAGTCCACTCGACATCAGTCTCGCCGACCTGATCGCCCGCCTCGACGAGGAACTCCCCGACGCCAACGGACTGTCCCGCATCAGCGAGGCGCGACTGCGCGCCCAGACCCTCTCCGACCTCGGTGACCAGCTCATCGACCACTACGTCAGCAAGGCCAAGCAGACCGGCGCGTCGTGGACCGCGATCGGCGACGCCATCGGGGTGTCCAAGCAGGCCGCCCAGCAACGCCACGCACCCGGCCCTTTCGAGCGGTACACCAACCTGAACCGGCACAGCATCGTGCTGGCACAGGAGGCCGCCCGCACACACAAGCACGACTTCATCGGCACCGAACACATCCTGCTCGGCCTGCTCGGCGAGCCGCGGGGCCTGGCATACGAGGTGCTGATCGCGAGGACCGAGTCGGAACAACTCATCCGCGACGCCATCGAGGAAGCGATGCCGCCGGCCGGCGAAAAGGCGCTGCGGGGTCACATCGCGTTCCGGCCGGAGAGCAAGGAGGCCATCGAGCAGGCGCGCCGCGCGTCGGCCGACCTCGGCCACGACTGGGTCGGCACGGAACACACGCTCCTCGGCCTGATCCAGGCCGAGGAGAGCCCAGCCGCGCAGATCCTGCGCAACCTCGGCTTCACGTCGGACGAGTTGCGCGAGACGATCAAGACCGAGATCACCAAGCGGTCCACCGCGCGCGACAAGCAGTGACGAACGAGCGGGCGGTCCGCACTCGATGGGACGCCCGCCCCCGCCCGCCGGTTCGAGGAGGCCGCGCCCGAGACGCCGCCAGCCTGACCGTCCAGGAGCTCGACGTCACCGGACCTGGCAATCGGTACATGTTGTCCCGCTGCACACTGACCTGACCTGCTCAAGGGGTGGGGTCGGGGCGGGAGACCCTGACATCACGGTCGATCAGCCGCGAGGGCTGCTGATCCGTTCGGGCTGGATCACATAGATCACCCGGACTTGCTCACGGCCGCCGAACCACGGGTAGGGCCCGCCGAGGTACTTCTGCGCGAGCGCCTCGATGTGGTCGACCGCCCCCTCAGTGGTCATACGCACCACACGGCCACGGATCTGCACGTAGGAGGTGGGATCCGAGGGGTCGGCGAGCGCGACGGCCACCCGCGGGTCGCGCGCGATGTTCCGGGTCTTCTGGTGCGACTCAACACTGTTGATCAGGACGTGCTCGCCGTCGGTGTCGACCCACGTCTGGGTGAGTTGGGGCGAGCCGTCGGGCATCGTGGTAGCGATGTAGCAGGTGATGGGGCGGCGCAGCAGCGCCACCACGTCCTCGCCGAGGTCTACGGGCACGGGGTTCTCCAGGGGTCGCTTCGCTGGGGTGCTGGGGCAACGGTAGCCACAGCGGGGAACCCGTTCCCCACCCCCTGGGGGCTTCGCGAACAACCCCCGTACGCTGCCCGGCCGTCAGCGCAGGACGACGCGACATGCGCCGGTCAGGTTCACGGCGCGCGTAAGTCGCCGGCAAAGGGCCACAGCATCGTGCAGGAGGGTCAGGCCCCCGCATCGTTTCTCCGCGGGGGCCTGACGCCTGCGTATCCGGAGTCAGTCGAGCGGGGCACTCTCTACCTGTGTGCCCGCCTCCACCTGAACAATGCCGAGCGCGGGTCAGGGACAGCCGGAGGAGATCTCCTGGAAGTTGTCGTAGTGGTCGCCCGTGTACCAGACGGTGCGGGTGTCGGGATCACGGACGAGGCGTTCCGCGTCGCGATGGGTGCCGGGGGTGCGGGGGTTGACGTCGTATTCGCGGTAATGGCCGTTCATGGGGAGGTCGTGGGAGCGGTTGCCGTAGACATTGCTGCCACGGATCACGAGCGGGGTGTTCACCACGGGGTAGTCGGTGGGTCGTTTCGCTGCCGGCCAGTCCATCTCCTTCCAGATCTCGCAGGCCTTCTTGACCTGCCCCGGAAACGCCTCGACCGGCTGCGGCGGGTCGATGACACCGACGACTCGGAGAGTCTGGCTCGACGGAGCACCGCTGGGTGTCCCGGCCGTCGCGGAAGAGACGGCCGGGAGAACGAGCCCGGTCACGAACAGAGCGGCGGCTACCGCAGCGCGCCGATTACGGATGAGAGTCATACCGACTCAAACCGGAAAGTGGCTGCCTTGGTAACGGCCGCCGCCGACGCGGAGCTTGGTCCCGGACCGGCCGTGCGAAACCGCCTTCTGCCGAAGGAAGATCCGGCAGGAGCCCAGCGTCAGCGGGCAGGACACCGTCGCGAACCCCCTTGTACGAGGCGAGCCGCCTGCTGAGTGCGGTCGGCTGCCGGTCAGGACAGGAGCCAGGCCTGGTTCTGACGACCACTGCACGGCTCGTTGTGGACCTTGTCGGAGTTGGTCACGTTGGCGAGGCAGTACGCCTGTGCGTAGCCGAGTTTGATCGTCGCGTTGCGGTTGCCGGTGGCCGACACCAGCCACGCCTGGTTCTGCCTACCGGTGCACGGCGCCGTATGGATCTTGTCCGTCTTCGTGTCGTTGGTCAGGCAGTAGCCCTGCGCGTAGCCGAGCCGGATCGTGGCGTTGCGGTCTCCTGTACGGGTGACGAGCCACGCCTGGTTCTGCTTACCGGTACACAGAGCGGTGTGGACCTTGTCAGTGTTCGTGTCGTTGGTCAGGCAGTAGCTCTGCGCGTATCCGAGCCGGATCGTCTCGTTGGGGTCGCCGGTGCCGGCGGCGGCGCTGCCGGTCAGGGCCGTGGAAGCCAGAGTCAGAACCGCCGCGGCCGTTGCGGCGACGCGAGTACTGGCGCGAAAGGTGGCGGTGCGGATGGTGACGGACACAGGGCAACTCCCGGAAGCAGACAGGGCCGTGTCCGCGCGGCGGAGGGGCACGCCCTCCCCCGCGCGGATGGGGATGGGGATGGGGATGGGGATGCACGTCAACCTAGCCACCACGTCGGGCCGTGCCCGGTCGAGACCCGACGATCTCACCCGCACGGCGCATTGCTGGGGCCTGTCAGGTCCGCTCCGCAGTCCCGGATCCCCGTCGGAGACGGCCCGGCCGTGTGTGTCCGTGGAGCCGATGTCAGAGGTAGGTCCTAGCCTCGTCCTCAGAAGGCTGACGCCGATACCCGGAGGGCTGCACCATGGCCGTGACGCCGCAGAAGATCACCACTTTCCTCATGTTCGAAGGCAGGGCGGAGGAGGCGATGACCTTCTACACGTCGCTGTTCGACGACGCGGAGGTCGTCGACATCTCCCGCTACGGCGCTGACGGCCCCGGTCCGGCGGGCACCGTTCAGCACGCCACGTTCTCCCTCGCCGGACAGCAGTTCATGTGTATCGACAGTCACGTCACACACGATTTCGGGTTCACCCCGTCGATGTCGCTGTTCGTCGGGTGCGACACCGAGGCCGAGCTCGACCGGCTCTACGCTGCCCTCGCCGAACAGGGCACGGAGCTCATGCCGCTGGGCTCGTACGGCTTCAGCGCCAAGTTCGGCTGGGTGAACGACCGCTTCGGCGTCTCCTGGCAGCTGAACCTGCCCGAGTGACAGTGAACTTGGCGCAGGAACCGGAGAGAGAAGGGGGACACGCTGCCACGCCACCCCGAACGTCGTGGCAACGTGCGTTTCTCCGGCGCCCCGGGCCGCCCGCTATCTCTCCTTCGGCGTCGCGTAGGCCCGCAGCCGCTCCTCACGGCTCGTCAGACAGCAGCTCGCACAGCGCACCGCCTCCGCGCTCGTGTAGTACAGACAGCAGGTGTTACGCAGATAGACCAGCCGCTCCGGACCGTCCGGAGACCGCCGGACCCGTGCCACCTCGCCCAGCGCCGCGAGTCCGCCGGGTGCGGTGTCCGCGAACTGCCGCCAGCGGGCGGCCAGCAGATCCACCTGGGCGCCGTACGCGCACAGCGCGGTGGCGCAGCCGTGGGCGATCCCGCCGCGCAACTGCCTGAGCCCGGCGCGGGTACGGCGGTGCAGCGCATCGGCGATCGGCAGCAGATGCCCGTCGAGCACGGTGCGGTGCAGCAGCCGTACGGGGTCCTCCCCGGCCCGGGGCACCAGCAGCCGGGACCGGCGCACCCGGACCCCGGCGATCCCGTGCGCGGCGGGGCGCAGCAGCCCATTGCCGGACCGCATGTCCGGGACCTCGTCGTACAGCGCCCAGTGGAGCACGGCGGCAGCGGTGACCCGGCCCGCGTACACCGCCATCAGGGTCAGCGCGGTCGCATGGCCGGTGCGGTGGCCGCTGCCGGCGCGCTCGCTCTCCAGCAGCCTGGACAGCTCGTCGCCCGCCGGGTCGGCCAGTCGGTCGGCCGCCAGCCACGGCCCGGCTCGGCCCGTGGACGGTTCGCCTTCGGTGACCTGCCAGCGTGGCCCGTGCGGCAGAGGCGTCCAGACAGGGAACGTGTTGTCGCTCATGACAGCGGGAGGTAGACGACGTGGGGAGCGCCGGTGACCGGGTGGACGCCGATCCGGGACCGCACCCCGTAGACCTCGGCCAGCAGTTCTTCCGTCAGCACCGCGTGCGGGGAGCCGGACGCCACCACCCGTCCGGCGCTGAGGACGAACAGCCGGTCGCAGTAGGAAGCGGCCAGGTTGAGATCGTGCAGCACCAGCAGATTGGTGGTGCCCAGCGTCCTCACCAGGCCGAGGATCTCCAACTGGTAGCGGATGTCCAGATGGTTCGTGGGCTCGTCGAGCGCCAGCAGTCCCGGGTCCTGGACCAGGGCGCGGGCGATCAGGGCCCGTTGCCGTTCCCCGCCGGACAGTTCCTCGAAGCGCCGGTCGGCCAGGGCCGCCGCGCCGACACGCCGCAGCGCCCGGTCGATGCGGTGGGCGTCGTCGGCGTCGTCCTGCTCCCAGAACCGCTTGTGCGGGCTGCGGCCCATCGCCACCACTTCTCGCACGGTCAGGCCGAAGGCACCGGGGCTGTCCTGCGGTACGACGGCGACGTGCCGGGCCCGTTCCTTCACACCGAGGGCCGCGGCGTCCGCCCCGTCCAGCAGGACCCGCCCCGCCACGGGGCGCAGGGCGCCGTACACGCAGCGCAGAAAGGTGGTCTTGCCACTGCCGTTCGGCCCGACCAGGCCGACCGTCTCGCCGGGGGCTGCGTCCAGCGCGACCCCGTCGAGCAGGGTGCGGCCGGCCACCTCGTAGCTGATCCCGTCGGCGGTGAGCGCCGTCGGGGACGGTGCCGGGCTCATCCGGTGATCCCTTCGGTACGGCTGGAGCGGCGCAGCAGCCAGAGGAAGAACGGGCCGCCCACCAGGGCGGTGACCACCCCGGCGGGGATCTCCTCGGGGGCTGCCACCGTCCGCGCCAGCAGATCGGCCAGCAGCAGGAAGACCGCGCCGCCGAGGGCGGTCACCGGCAGCAGTCTGCGGTGGGACGCGCCGACGATCAGCCGGGCGGCGTGCGGGATCATGAGGCCGACGAAGCCGATCGCCCCGCTGTAGGCGACCAGCACGCCGATGATCAGCGACACCAGCACGAAGACCAAGCCCCGGAAGCGGCCGGGGTCCAGGCCGAGGCTGCGGGCCCCTTCCTCCCCGGTCAGCAGCAGATCCAGCGGACGGGCCAGGCTGATCAGGAGTACGGCCCCCACGCCCAGGACCGCGGCGGGCAGGGCCAGTTGGTCCCAGCGGGCGCCGCCCAGGCCTCCCAGGGTCCAGAACATGATCGCCCGCACATGCTCGGCCCGGGAGGACAGCACCAGGATCAGGCTGGTGAACGCGGACAGCACGTACTGGATCGCCACCCCGGCCAGAATCAGCCGACCCGTCGTCATGGTGCCGCCGCGCCGGGCCATCGCGTAGACGGCGACCAGCGCGACCATGGACCCTGCGAACGCGGCGGCGGGCAGCGCCACATCGGTGGCCGCGCCCGCGCCGACCCCCAGCACGACGACCACGACGGCGCCCGCCGATGCCCCGGAGGAAGCGCCCAGCAGAAAGGGATCGGCCAGCGGATTGCGCACCAGCGCCTGGAGCACCGCGCCCGACAGGGCCAGCCCGGCGCCGACGACGGCCCCGAGCAGCACCCTGGGCAGCCGTACCTCCCACACGATCGTCGGGTAGGCACCGGTGTGTTCGCCGCCCAGTACGGTACGCAGCACCTCGCCCGGCGGAATCCGTACCGGGCCGAGCGCCAGGCCGGCCACCACTGCCGTGAGCAGCAGGACCGTGAGGACACCGATCACGACGGGTGTCGAGCGGAGGACGGTTTTCAGGCGGGTGCGGGCGGACTCCGCGCTCACGGGGTATCGGGGTGCAGCTGCCCGGCCAGGTCCTGCACGGCGTCGGCGACCCGGACGCCGAGCACGGCCGAGGACAGCGGGAGTACCGCGAACCTCTTGTTCTTGATCGCTGGTACGTCCGCGAGCGCCGGGTCGTTCAGCAGCCGCTTCTTCTTGGCCGCGACCGTGGTGCCACCGTAGTCGTAGATCACGACCACCTCGGGCCTGCGCTTGATGACCTGCTCCCAGGACACGTCGCCGAAGGTGTCGTCGAGGTCCGCGAAGACGTTCCTGCCCCCGGCGAGCCGGACGATCTCGTTGCCGATGCCGTTACCGCCCGCCGTGAACGCGGAACTGTCGCCGGAGTCGTACACGAACACCGAGGGATGCGAGGAGCCCTTGAGCTCTGTCTCGACCGCTCCGATCTTCTGCCGCTCCTCGGCGATCAGCTTCTTGCCGCGCTCCGGTACGCCGAAGGTCCTGGCGACCTGGGTGATCTCGGTGGCGAGCTGATCGATACCGACCTTTCCCCCGGTGCAGTTCTCGACGTTCAGCCGGGTGTTGATGCCGCTCTGCTGAAGTCCCGCCCGGTCCTCGCCCTTGGCCTTGTCGAAGGCGCTGCTGTATCCGCCGTAGACGAAGTCGGGGTTCGCGCCGAGCAGCACCTCCTTCGAGGGGTACTCCTTCGCCAGCACCTTGGTTCTGGCGTATGCGGCCCGGTACTTCGGCAGAATGCTGTCGTCCAGGTAGGCGGTCCCGGCCAGCCGGTCCTGGAGGCCGAGGGCCAGCATGACTTCGGTGGCGTGCTGGTTCATGGTGACGGCCCGCTTCGGCGGGGCGTCGAAGGTCGTCTTCGTGCCGCAGTTGGTGACCGTGTAGGGGAAACCGTCGGCGACCGGTACGGCCGCTGCCTTGTCCGCGCCGCCCGTGCCGGAGCCGCAACTGGTGAGCGGTAGCAGAAGCAGCGGTATGAGCGCGAGTGGTACACGGCGGATCCGGGGCATGGCCGAGCCTTTCCGGGGGATGTCCTCGTCCCCTGGTTGTACGGAGAAGGCGGCGCGGCCAGTGTCTGACTTCCGGGCTGTTGCAGCCCGGTCACAGTGGCGGGACCGTACCGGATTCACACCGGTTTCCTGACGCGCGTCGCCTGAGTTTTCGGGGCTCAGTCTGTCAGACCGCATATGCCGTTACTTTCCGGGCCGCGACAGGCGGTCGGAAGAGCGGTGGCGAAATGACGGCCGGGTACGGCCCGGCGAGCACGGCGCCGAGCTTCCAGCCGGGGTTCATCGTGTCGCCGACGCCGAGGTTGAACCCCTGACCCCCGAACGGCGCGTGCACGTGCGCGGCGTCGCCCAGCGGGCCGCCGCCTCTGCCAGGTGTCGGCAGGGGCGGCGGTGGAGGTGGCTTCAGGCGGCGGGAAGGGGCTGGAAGATCGCGGCCTGCTGCGGGACGCGGCGGGCGCTGCGGTAGGTGGTGATGCCGATGGCCAGGAGCCAGTAGCTCAGCAGGCCGCCCATGAGGGCGGTGGTACCCCAGCCGTTGGCGGCGTAGAAGTGGGCGGGGGCGTTCCCGAAGAAGAGGGACGGCATGAAGGCCAGGTTGATCCCGGCGAGCGTGTAGGCGCTGCGGTGGGCCCAACGGGACAGCAGGCCGCTCTTGCTGACGGCGTAGCCGAAGCTGCCCAGGAACATGGCCAGGAGCATGCGGGAGATCGTCCCGTAGAGGATGTAGGTGCCGGAGACGCTGATGGTGGGGTCGATCGGGTGGTCGGTGGCGATGACGGCCCCGGCTTCCAGGCCGCTGGAGACCAGCGTGACCACGGTGTAGGCGAGGCCGGACGCGAAGGCGAGCGTGCCGGCCCATTCCGCCTGGGGAGCAGCCCTCTTGACGAGTTCGCGGAAGGCGGTGGCGAAGACCAGAACGAGGCCCAGAGCGAGGATCCCGATCAGCAGGCGGGCCAGCACATTGGCTTGCGGCGGGGGGCCCGAGTAGACGAAGTACAGCGGTACCTCCAGGATCAGGCCCGCCGCTGCGGCGATCCCCACAGCCCCCGTGAAACGCCGGGCGACGATCTCGTTCATCGGATTCCCCTCAGTTCTCAGCGATGCGCTGCTGTCCATAAGGAGAAGCCTGTGCCCCGCGGGCCTCACAGTCTCTGGGCCTGGAACCCGTATCCAGGGGTGGGCCTGACACCACCCCTGGGCGGTCGCCCCGGCCGCGGCCCGGACGGACGAACGCTGACCTCAGGCAGGTGTTCTTGACCGGTCGCCACGTGAGGTCGAGTCGACATCGACGCGCCTCGGATGCCGCCCGGACTGGACGAACTGCGCGCCGAGCGGGACGCGCAGCGTGGGTGTGAGGGTTTCGGCGCATTCGCGGACAGGAACGTCGTGCACCTGCGGCGTGACTGGGACGAGGAGGACGATGAACCGGTCGTCTCGATGGTGCCCTTCTCGAAGCCGGGACCCGTTGCGCGCGAGAGGGAAGTCGATCTCCGAAAACTGGCAGGATCACTCGTACGGGATGGGCCCGCCGGCCTCTCGCACGGAACAATCCACACCGGGCGGACGCCATGCCGCCTGAACATCCGGTCGGCCGCCCGGCGCTGGCGTCACGGTCGGGGTTTGTTCGCGAACACCCATCGGTTGCCCGCCAGCGCGTCGTTCTGTTCGGGCAACGGGCCGCGTCCGTGGTGGCGGGTGAAGTCGAAGGGGGTACGAACCGATGTGGACCAGCCCTTGCTCCCCAGATCACCGGCGGAGTCGGGCCGCGGCTCTCTGTCGAACAGGTCGAGCAGGTCGATGCCGATCTGGTGTGTCGTCGAGGTGTAGAGCGGGCTGTCGCGGTACTCCAGCAAGTCCTTGTCGAGTTTGACCTCGAACGCCAGCGCGCTTCCTCCCGTGCTCAGCCGGTCCACCGTGTCGATGAGGTACGTCTCGGCGGCGGATGGCAGGTAGAACAGCAATCCCTCGGCCAGCCAGATGCTCGGTGCTGCCGGGTCGAAGCCCGCGTCGGCCAGCGCTCCGACCCAGTCGGCCCGCAGATCGACCGGGACGGGTACACGCGCCGCCTTGGGGGTGGCCGACAGTCCGTCGAGCACCTTGTGCTTGAACGCCAGCACGCCCTCCCTGTCGATCTCGAAGATCACGCAGCCGGGAGGCCAGTCGAGCCGGAACGCCCGGGAGTCCAACCCCGCCCCGAGCAGCACCACTTGGCGGGCGCCCGGCTGCACCGACCGGAGGAGGAAGTCGTCGAGGACCCTCGTCCGCAGACCGAAGTAGCGCGCGAATCGCCCCCACAGCGGGTTCGCGTCCCCGTCCGGAACCTGTTGCATGCGGACCGGCCAGCCGGCGGATGCCGGTGCGGCGAGCACGAAGTGCTCCGCGTAGATGTCCCGTGCCAGCGTGTCGTGGCGATGTGTCTCGATCGCCCGTGCCGCGGCGACCATGAGAGCGGTCAGGCCTACCCCTCCTTCCACGCCATCCACGCCATCCACACCGATGTTCCCGGGCGTTGTGCCGGCCACGTGTCCTCCATCGAGCTAGTTGCGACCACGAACAGTGAGGGACAGGAATGCTGGATCAGCGGCGGACGCACGGCGCCACCGCTCCGGGCGCCCGTTCCTCGGGGAGCGCCCCGTAGCGAGCAGCCCTGCGGCCACCCGGTTCCTCGGCCCGGCCGTCTCGGTGCGGGCGGTTCAAGGACCTGCCGTCATGCTGCCCGGTGACGGTCGATCGGCGTCGACCGGATGGGCAGGGGCATTGAACGCTTCGCTCATCGGCTCCTCCCCTCCGGAAGCAGAACCGGTTTGACCACGCGGCCCGCCTCGCAGTCGCGTTCGGCTTCGTTGATGGCGGCGAGCGGGTACGTACGGATCAGCTCGTCGAAGGGAAACCGCCCGGCCTGCCACAGCCCGGTCAGCCGCGGGATGAGCAGTCCCGGCACCGCGTCCCCCTCGCAGATGTGGGAGATTTCCCTGCCCCGGTCCAGTGCCCCCGGTTCGAGTGGCAGCGTGCTGTGGAGCCGGGCCACCAGACCGAGGTGGCCGGTCGGACGCAGGGCCCGGAGCGCGTCGTTGATCAGCCGGGCAGAGGCCGTGGTATCCAGCGCGAACTGCGCGCCACCGTCGGTCAGTTGCCGGATGCGGCCGGGCAGGTCGGTCGAAGCGGCGTGCAGCGGGATCGCGCCGAATCGTTCGGCGAGGGCCAGCCGTTCGGAGTGCCGGTCGACGGCCACGGTCACCGCTCCGGAGACCGCAGCCGCCATCACCGCGGCCAGACCGACCGCTCCTGCGCCGAAGACCGCGAAGGTGTCGCCGGGCCCGACACCCAAGGAGTTGAAGACCGCTCCGGCGCCGGTGAGGAAGCCGCAGCCGAGCGGTCCGAGAAGTTCGACGGGCAGCGAGGGGTCGGCCCGGACGGCATTGCGGGCCGGAACCACCGCGTACTCGGCGAAGGAGGACTGTCCGAACCACCGGGGGGCCAGTTCCTCCCCTGCCGCATCGGTGAACCGCGCGGCGTTCTCCTTGCGCCCTCCGAAGAGGTTGAGCGAGGCGAACGAGCCGCAGTAGGCGGGGGCAGCGTCCAGGCAGTTCCGGCAGCGTCCGCAGGAGTCGAAGCTCAGCACGACGTGGTCGCCGTTGCTCAGGCCGGTGTGCGGGCCGCCCGTCTCCACCACGACCCCGGCCCCCTCGTGGCCGAGCACCGCCGGCAGTGGCGAGCGGCCCGCCGAACGCCGGACCGCGAGATCGGTCCGGCACATCCCGCAGCCCGCGATCCTGACCAGGATCTCGCCGTCGGCCGGTCCCGTGTTCAGGATCACCTCCTCGACGGCGAATCGGCTCTCGTACGAGCGCAGTACCGCCGCGCCGAACCTCATCGTCATGCCTCCTCCGGACGGTGGACGACGAACGGTCTGAGGTTCCCGTAGAGCCCCCATGGCCCGCCCGCGACGCCGACGCCGCTCTCCTTGATGCCCGCGAAGGGCTGAGCGAGGGACAGTTCGGCGTGGTGGTTGATCCACGCCGTCCCGCACTCCAGCCGGTCGGCCACAGCCTCGGCCCGGTCGAGGTCCGTTCCCCATACCGATCCGCCCAGCCCGAAGGAGGTGCCGTTGGCGGCCTCGACGGCTTCGTCGGTGCTCCCGTACGGCAGCACCGGCAGGACCGGACCGAACTGTTCCTCCGTCACCACCGGGCTGTCGGGCGGGACATCGGCGAGGATCGTCGGGGCGTAGAAGTAGCCCGGCCGGTCCAGCCGGTGGCCACCGGCCACTGCTCGGGCACCGGCTGCCAGGGCCTGGGCCGTGCAGCGCTCCACCCGGGCCAGTTGGGGGGCGTTGTTGACGGGGCCCAGTTGCGTGCCCGGGTCGAGGCCGGCTCCGACAACGGCGGTCTTCGCGCGCTGCGCGAGGGCCTCGACCACGTCGGAGTAGAGCCGGGCCGGGGCGTAGACACGTTTGACCGCCATGCAGACCTGTCCGCAGTTACGGAACGCCGCCCAGAACAGCCGGTCCGCGATCCGTTCCACGTCCACGTCCTCCAGCAGGACGGCGGCGTCGTTGCCACCCAGCTCCAGGGTGACCCGGGCGAGCGACGCCGCCGCTCCCTCCGCGACAGCGCGTCCGGTGGGAATCGAACCGGTGAAGGTCACATGGCGGATCCCCGGATGGGAGGCCAGGCGGGCGCCGAGGGGTTCATGACCGGTGACGATCGTCAGTACGTCCTCGGGGAGGGCCGTGGCGATGACGGACCCCAGCACCCGTGTGGCCAAGGGCGTGAAGGGAGAGGGCTTGAGCACCACCGTGTTGCCTGCGGCGAGCGCGGGCGCGAACTTCGCCGACGCGAGCTGGAGGGGAAAGTTCCACGGGACGATCGCGGCGACGGGCCCGAGCGGTCGCCAGCGGATCTCGCTGCGTACCGGTCGGCCGTCCCTGATGGGCCGTGGCCTGGGGGCCAACTCCGCGAAGTAGCGCAGGCGGGCTGCCGTGCGGGCGATCTCCGCGTACGACTCGGCCAGGGGTTTGCCCTGTTCACGGGTGAGCAGCGGAGCGAGGTCGGCCCCGGCCGCCTCCACTGCGTCGGCTGCCGCGAGCAACGAGGTGGCACGGGTGACGGGGTCGGCCCGCCAGCTTCGCCAGGCCTCGTGGGCCCGGCCTACGACGGCATCCAACTCCTCCGGCTGCTGCTCGGGAGCCTCTTCGAATGCCTCGCCCGTTGCCGGATCGAGGACAGCGAAGCACTCGCCGAGGGTTCCGGGAGCGTGGCAGGGCTCACGTGTCGCCATGCCGGCGGTCAGCTCGCGGTGACGGCAGCTGCGGCTTCCCGGGCGTGACGGTCCATCTCCGCCCGGAAGGCGGCCACCAACTGCGGCTGGATCCTTCCGGTGTTGCGGTCGCCCCCCTCGCAGACCGCCCCACGCACCCCCACGATGTCCGTGCCGATGCGGGTCAGCACGCCGAGGTCGCCCGCCTTCACGCTGCCCGCGAGTGCGGCGAGCAGACCGGCCTCGTGAGCCAGCCGGACGAACTCCGCGCAGGCCTCCGGCGGAACGTGGTCGAACAGCCGCGTCCCGTCCTTGACAGCGGTGTCGAGCATGGCCGCGTCGCAGCCGGAACGACGGGCGATGTCGGGCAGTGCGAGCGGGTTGACGCAGCCGATCCGGTGCGCGTCGGCGTAGCCCGATGCGACGACGAGAGCGTCCGGCCGATAGTCCTTCACTGCCCGGACGACCCCTCGCATGACATCGATGGCCTGATCGGGCGTCGTACATCCGTAGAGGCCCACCTTGATGTACGTGGCTCCGGACACAGCAGCACCGAGCGCCGCCTGGGCCACCGTGCCGGGCTTGTACGGCACGTCTCCCACGGTGGCGGACACCGGTTTGTCCGCCGGGACCGCGTCGCGGATCTCTCTGATGACCCACGGATAGTTCGCGCCGAGCGAGCCCTCGTCGGGCTTCTTGACATCGACGATGTCGAGATGCTCCGCCGCCTTCGCGCAGTCGAGGGCCTCCTCGACGCTGTCCGGGGAGATGAGAAGCAACAACGTGGACTCCTTCCCCCGCATGTCCACCTGGCCAAGAGGCAAGTGCGCGGAGTCGACTGGATCCCTTGCGGTCGGCTCATCATCACTGCGGCCCGAAGGCACCGGTAGGGCGTGCGGAGTCCGGGCGGGTGTTGGCACGGTGTACCCAGTGCGCCGTGCACGCCGGTTCGAACCCGCTCCCGCCGAAACACGACAGAGCAAGCCGCGGACGACCTGACCGACGCCTCCGCCACGCTGAACGACGTCACTCAGCCGACGGACCGGATCAGCCGGCACGAACGGCCTGATCCGGTCCCACATCCCCTCACCGGTCACCAACCGGACAGACACACCCGATCAGCCGACCGGCCGAGCAAAGAGGCACGGGCTAGCCGACGGCCTTCCAATGGTCGTACGCGCTGACCATCTGGTAGGTGCGGTCGGGGCAGTAGAAGGAACTGTCCGGCGAGTCGTAGGTGGTATCGGAATTGGCCGACGACGCGGGAGTCCAACTGCCGTTGATCCGGACCGTGATGTTGCTGGACTCGAAGGTCTGGCCCGCCATGGCGTCGCAGGAATAGGCGCGGCCGGAGCTGCCCACCTGGGAGTACAACTCGTTGATGTCCCAGCCGGTGTCGCGGCCCGACTGGTTCTGGCCCGACTGGGTGAAGAGGGTGTCCCAGGAACCGGTCCGGTAGTTGTACAGCGCAGCGGTCCAGGAGTTGGTGGTCGCGTCGGTCTTCACGACACGGCCGGTGTACGCGCTGGAGGAACCGTCCGTGTAGGTACCCAGGAAGGCACTGTCGATGGGCACCGATGCCTCGAAGGTGACGCTCTGGCACCAGTCCCAGGCCGAGACCGATCGACCGGACAGCGTGTAGACGGTGACCAGTTCGACGCACGAGCCACCGGCCGGGTACATCGTGGGGGTGTAGATCGTCGTCGAGCCGTCCTGGATGTTCAGCTGCGTGGACACGGACTGGGTGGCGCAGGAGCCGTCACTGCCGTTGATCGCCTTGAAGGAGGTGCCCTGGGCCGGGTGTATGTCCGTCAGCAGACCGCGGTCGGGCGCGCCACCCCCCAACGGGCCCTTGTCGGCCACCCCTGAGGCGGGGTATCCGCGGGCCTCACGGTGGGCTCCGGTCAGGCCGGAGAGCTGGTGGTGCACCTGGTCGCGGGACAGCGCCCCGTGAACCGGGCGGCCGGAGTTGGCGGCTGCGGACGTGCAGACGTTCGCGGCCTGTTGCCGCGTGGTGGCGGCGTGACCGCCGGTGGGTGCCGCGGCTGCGGAGGCACTGCCGAGACCGCAGGCCAGGATCAAAACAGTGGCGGCGCCGAGCGCGGCCGCCATGGAGTTCAGACGTCTCACGGGGTGCGTTCCTCTCAAGGGTGGGGGCCAAGGAGTACGCAGAA
Organism: Streptomyces sp. A 4/2; assembly: GCF_940670765.1. GTDB lineage: Bacteria > Actinomycetota > Actinomycetes > Streptomycetales > Streptomycetaceae > Streptomyces. The sequence goes on along the minus strand of NZ_CALNVW010000043.1, from coordinate 83,488 downwards.
ACCATGCTCATGACAGAACGCGGAGTCAATCGAAACAGGAATCCTTGCCCAGCTCTTGTCCGATCAGCGTCACGACGAGCACGAGGAGCGGACCGGAGATCGCACCGAGGTTGCCCGCCATGCGCCGCGCCGCGCTCCGGGGACAGGGCACATGACGAAGTGTGAGGGGGATGACAACACTGCGGGCGCGCAGCAACACAGGTCTTGTTCCCACCCGTTGGGGTGGTGGGTCCCGGGACCCGGCCCTGTCGGCGCTTCTCCGTTCACCAGGTCAGGGAGCGACTGTGTCACGGATGGCCTGGAGCGCGGCTTCGAGGGTGGGCGCGGTCAGCTCGTGGCCGGAGAATCCGTCGTCCTCGCCGGGGTCGACGGTCCAGCCCCAACCGGTCTCCGGGTGCCCGTCGATCGTCGCGGCGTGCCGGCCGACGTGGACGGTGACCGACAGGTTCCCGGCGGGGAACTCCTTCACATCGGGGTGCGTGTCGCCGAGGACGCGGCGGATCGTGTCGCGTGCTTCCTGCTCTGTGGTCATGGGGTTCCTCCGGGGTGACGGTGAGGACGGGCGTGCGGCCGTCCGGATCGTGAGGGTGCGCCGACCCACGGTCAGGGTCGGGGAGCCGGCTCCGGGTTGTCGGTCGGTGTCCCAGCGGGTGGGAACCAGGTATCGACGTCCACCGGGAGACTCTAGAGGCCGGGGCCGTCCTGTGATCGCGAACGGGGCCGAGATCGGATCACTCCGATCGTGACTGTGCGGTGGAAGGCGCAGACCCCTTCTGCCGTGCCGGACGGCGACGGTTCGGGGGTCTTGAATTGGTTGAGCGTGCGCTCGGCCTCGTTGCGGCTTCTACGGATCTCGCCGTCGACGGTGGCGGGCCGGCCGCCTTGCCCCACCGGTCAGATGTGACGAGGAAGGCCAACGACCGCATCCGCCTTCACCGATGAGGTGGCCCTTGCAGGTCGGTCCCCCGGGATCGCCCGAGTCGCAGAAATCGCTCTCGACGTGATCGTCCAAATCCCGGATCGGAGCGACATTATGCTGTCCACATGGTTGAGTCGTTGCCCTCCGTGGTCGCGGGTCGGTGGCGGCCGAGTGCCGGGTTCGTCGTTCGCGCAGGGCGTCGCACGCTCGTCGAGTCGTTGTATCTCCTGACCGCGCCTTTCACCGCCGCCGCCGGTCTGCTGCTGATGGTCGGCGGCCTGTGCGTCGCAACGGTCGGTTCGTTGTTGCCGGGAGGATCGCCCGTAGCGGCCCGTTCTCTGGCACTGGCGCGGTGGTCCGGCGATCTGGAGTGGTGGCGGATCGGCACGGTGCGTTCCCGGACCGACGGCACACGAGGAGCGGGCCGGCGGCCCAGGTCGAAGGAGACGGCCGACGCGACCGGCCCGGGGCTGTGGCTCGACCTGGCACACGCGGTGTCGGTGCTCCCCGTCGTACTGGTCACCTCGGTGGTGACGGTCCTGTGGTGGTTCGTGGGAGCCGCGACCGCCACGTACCCCCTGCGCATCCAGGTCACCCCCGGGTCGCTGCGGCCCATGACCCTGTACGCGGGCAGCGACCGGTCCCACATCGCCTTGAGCCTGGGACTGACGGCGCCGACCGAGCGGCTCGTCTTCGCGATCACGGTCGGCGTGCTGCTGCTGTTCACCCTGCCGCTGGTGACCCGGGTGTGCGTCGCCGCTCAGGCCGGTCTCGGGCAGGCGCTGCTGTCCAGCACGTCCGTGTCGCACCGCCGGACCGGCAGATCGGGGCAGGGGCGCGACACCGCCCGTGGACAGGCCGCCGCAGCGGTGACGGCCGAGGCGGTCGCCCTGCGCCGGCTCGAACGCGACATCCACGACGGCCCCCAACAGCAACTGGTCCGGCTGGCGATGGAACTGGGCCGCGCCCAGCATCACTTCGACAGAAAGCCGGAACTTGTCCGGGCCGCACTCGCCGACGCGGTCGTCCAGACCCAGGAGGCGCTGGACGAGCTACGGGCCCTGTCACGCGGCATCGCCCCGCCGGTCCTCACCGACCGAGGACTGCGCGAGGCGCTCTCCGCTCTGGTCGCTCGCTGCGTCGTACCCGCCGAGCTCGACGCCGGTCCGCTGAGCCGCCAGTTGGACGCCGGCGTCGAGACAGCCGCGTATTTCGTGGTCGCCGAGGCGCTGACGAACGTGGCCAAGCACAGCCACGCCCGCCGGTGCACGGTCGGTATGCGCCACACGGGGGAAATCCTGCGGGTCCGGGTGACGGACGACGGAGTGGGTGGTGCGGCGTTGGCCAAGGGACACGGGCTGCAGGGGTTGGCCGACCGGGTGCACGCGGTCGGCGGCCGACTGCGCGTCGACAGTCCCGAGGACGGCCCGACGACGGTCACCGCGGAGCTGCCATGTCGCTGACCTCGGACGAAACAACGCCTGGAGCACCGTCGTACCCCGCGCACCGGGATCCGCTGCGGATCGTCGTCGCCGATGACGCGGTGCTGCTGCGCGAGGGCCTGGTCCGGCTGCTGACCGAGGACGGTCACGAGGTGGTGGCGGCGGTCGGCGACGGCCCTTCCCTGGTCGAAGCGGTGCTCGCACACCGCCCGGACGTGTCGGTCGTCGATGTCCGGATGCCGCCGACGCATACGGACGAGGGCCTGCGGGCGGCGGCCACCGCCCGCAGACAACTGCCCGGCACCCCCGTGCTGGTACTCAGCCAGTACGTGGAGGTGTCCTACGCCGCCGACCTGCTCGCGGACGGTTCCGGCGCGGTCGGCTATCTGCTCAAGGACCGGGTCGCCAAGGTCGAGGAGTTCCTGGACACCCTGGACCGCGTGGCCCGTGGCGCGACGGTGCTCGACCCACAAGTCGTCGCCGAGTTGCTGGCCGGACAGCGGCGGGACGACCCGCTGGGCGCACTGACCGCGCGTGAACGGCAACTGCTGGCGCTGATGGCCGAGGGCCATTCCAACACGGCCATTGCCCGGCGAATGGCGCTCTCCAACAGCGGGGTGGAAAAGCACATCGGCAACGTCTTCGCGAAGCTCGGCCTACCGCCCGATGACACCCAGCACCGCCGGGTGCTCGCCGTTCTCGCCTTTCTCAATGCCTGACGGCGGCCTCTCACCATCCGCCTTCGAAGAAGGCCAGAAGCGCAGGTGCCGGGTCGGCCGTGGTGGTCGTGTTCGCCACAGCGACAACGATGACGACCAGGGACAGCAAGGCCGAGACAAGACCGAACGACCTGAACACGCGCCGTGTTCGTCTGTCGGACGCCCCGGTTCTCGCAGACCTCTTCCACGACACCGCACTCATCCCGATGAGGACGACCGCCACCGTCGTGGCGGCCACGGCTATCACCGCGTGGTACCGGGAGAAGTCACTGACCATCACCTCCAGAGCAGGCGGAGTTCGGTCACCGGTATTCGGGTAGTCGGCAAGGTGCTGCCTGACCTGGTGGAGCGTATCGGCGAGTTCCCCGTGGGGCCCGTGTACCGGCAGCATCGACAGCAGCGAGGAGAACGGCGCCGTCGCACCCTGGATGTTGGCCATGACCATCGCCGACGAGAACACCGCGAGCGCCGTGACGACAGCCGCGGCCGACGCGAGAGCGAACCTGCTTGCCGCCCCCAGCCCCCCGGCCCGCAGAAATGCCTTCCAGAGAAGAGCGCCGAGCGCGATGAGCACGGCCAGCAGCATCGCAGCGATCACGGCTTTGACCACGTGGTAATGACGCCAGTAGTCGACGGCCCGCTCCAAACCGGGGGGAAAGGTCCGGTCGCCGGAACTCCAGTAGTCGACGAACGACTTGGAGAGGCTGTCGATGAGGCCTTGCTGACCGCCGAAGCCGCCGCCCGACGTGCTCGCCGCCAAGGGGCGAGGGGCGAGGACGAAGGCCGGGACGAGGGCCGTGGCGAGAGCGCCGAGCACAGCGAATGCGCGACCGGAACTGCCTCCGGATCGAGAGGGTCCGTGCCTGTGGGTGGGTCGTGCCGTTGTTGTCATGCTGATGACCATTTCGCAGCGGCGCTCGCCCGGTCACTGCGGTCCGCCGCCCACTTGGGGTGTGGCCTGCCACACCCCCCAGCCATGGTGTGACTCCGCGATGGCGTGAACTCCGCATGTGAGTCCGCCGTTCTGTTCACGTGGCCGGTGAGCGGCGACTGCACAGCCCACGATCCGACCATGACGACATCTCGAACGGCCGTCACCAGCAGGTTCATCAGAAGGCTACGAGTTGGCCCAGGCGCGCGTGGACAGCACCAGCAGATAGCCGTCCGGGTCCTGGACCGTCACACCCCAGGTGTCCCAGTACGGATTGTGCGCCGGCACTCGCTTCCCGCCATGGCGTTCGAGCCGGTCCACCAGCGAGTCGGGCACCGGTTCGCCGAGGTAGATCACCAGCAGGTCCTCGGGGGTCGGCTGCGGGTCCACGGGGGCGGCAGGGTCGTGGACGAGTTCCACATGCCAGGCGGCATCGGGCCAGCCGACCATGAGGAGCGAGTTCCTGCCCGGAGTGCCGTCCGCCTCATGCCGGTACTGGACCTCAAGGCCGAGACCCGAAATCCAGAAATGCTCCGCCGCACGGATATCCCGTGTCGGACGGGCGATGCGAAGGTGAGCCGTGGCGTTGGCCGGCATGTGCTGCCTCCTGGTGGCGTTCGCTCTCCACGGGCTGATGGGTGTCACAGAGCCTAGAGACCAAGTGATCGCGCGCCTATCGGACGCTGGTCCTAAGCCTGGCGTGATCGTGAGAAGCCGCCGTCTCGGGGATGCGGCCGTCGGGCACGACCGCGACGCCCTCGTACGGACCGCAGCCGGGTGATGGCCAACATGCGCAGGCCGCGGCCCACACTCACCGGCAGGGAGCGGGACATCCTGGCGCAGCTCGCGCAGGGCCTGGGCAACCGCGACATCGCGAAGGCTCTGTTCATCAGCGAGACAACGGTCAAGACCCACCTCGGCCGGATCTACAACAAGCTCGGCGTGGACATCCGTACCGGGGCGGTAGCGGTGGCGAAGGAACAGCGGCTGCTGTCCTGAGACGGGTTTCCTTGTGGGCGAGAGAGGTGGTCGACGACATCAGCCACGAGGTTCTGCGCATCCGGTTCCCTGAGTTCCGCCGCTACTCGGGCTCGCTCTACCGACCGGCGGTGCGGATCGCGGCCGTCCAGGAGTCGACCCGCCGGCACTTCTTCGTGGTGACACCGTCGAGAATCACCTACCACGCGACACTAGCTTATTAGAATGCTAGCATCACCTTGTGAGTGACGAAGAGGTCAAGCAGTTCAACGTGTACTTGCCGGTCGGGCTGATCAAGCAGGTCAAATATCACGCCATCGAGTCGGGCTCGTCCCTCTCGGCGTTGGTCGCAGACGCCTTGCGCGCCTACCTCGACGACACCCATCGGCAGCGGCAGCAATCGTCCGAGAAGGAGATCTGACATGGCGACCGAAGGCATCGAGGCCGTGTTCTTGACGACCCACAACTGGGGCAAGGCGGCGAAGTTCTTCCAGGCACTGGGCTACGAGTTGGAGTTCTCGACCGACCACAACTCCGGTCAGCTCCGCAATGGCGACGGACCCTACGTCTTCATTGCCGAGGTCCCCGAGGACCGGGAGCCCCAGACCCAGATCGTGCTGAAGGTTCCGGACGCAGGCACATTCCGTCCCGATCCTGCCGTCGAGGTGGTCACGCCGTTCACGGACACCCATTTCGGGACCAAGGAGATGACCGTCCGCGACCCCGACGGCCGGCTGTGGAGCCTCCAGGCTCCCGCCGAGAAGTGACCGCGACGAAAGGGGAACACCATGGCTGACGAACAGAACGAAGCGCCGGACGGCACCGCAGTACGGACCGCCCTCTGGCGGGCGCTGCACGTACAAGCAGACCCGCCGCCGCACGTGATCGAGGACGAGGTCGGCCTGCAACTGGTGGCCCCCGACGACGGCTGGCGGCGGCGCCCGGACATGGACCCGCGCGGCACCAGCGGGTTCCGGGCAGCCATCGTGGCCCGCGCCCGCTTCATCGAGGACCTGGTCGTCGAGCAGGCCGACCACGGCGTCACCCAGTACGTCGTCCTGGGCGCCGGGCTGGACACCTTCGCCCAGCGCAGGCCGGAAATCGCCTCCCGCCTCCGGGTCTTCGAGATCGACCAGCCGGGCACCCAGGCCTGGAAACGTCGACGCCTGATCGAGCTCGGTTACGGGATTCCCGACTGGCTGCGGCTGGTGCCGGTCGACTTCGAGGCGGGCGGCGACTGGTGGCGGCAGCTGTCCGAATCCGGTTTCGACCCGGGCCGGCCGGCGCTCGTCGTCTGTACCGGCGTCACCATGTATCTCACCAAGGACGCCACCGCGGCCACCCTGCGCAGGTTCGCCGGGCTCGCCCCCGGCTCGACGCTCGCCATGACGTTCATGTTGCCGACCGAACTCATCGACGACGCCGACCGCCCCGCACTTGAGGCGACCAAGCCACAGGCACGGGCAGCCGGAACACCGTTCATCAGCTTCTACACCCCGCACGAGATGCTGACACTGGCCGGTGACAGTGGCTTCGAGGACGTGCAACACGTGCCGGGAACCGTGCTCGCCGAACGGTACTTCGCCGATCGGTCCGACAGCCTTCGCCCGTCAAGCGGCGAGGATCTGCTGGTGGCCACCACCTGACGCTCCTCGGCCGACCACCTGCCCGATAGGACGAGTTGGGGACACCGCCCGCCGGCGCGGGAAGGTGTACGAGAATTCGAGTTCCCCAAGCGGTTGCATGCGCTGCGACAACTGGCGCTCGGATGTCCGCCGAACCGCAAACCGCCTCCTGGCCCCGGATCGGCAGCCCCGGGCCGGGAGGAACAAGACGCTCGTAGGGAGGTGCGTCAGCGCCTCACGGCCGGACCACCAGGGCGGCCGTGCCCCCAACGGCACAGCAGTCCGCATCATCCCTGCGCGAGGCCACACCCCCTCACCGGGCCGTACGGAGACGACTGCACCACCACCCCGCCACCGCACCCACCAGGAGAGGGGCACTGACGAGTCCCAGGGCCAGAGTGCCCGAGATGTACACGGCCACCGGAACCGATGAACGGACGTCAGGATCGCCGGGGACGGTGAAGTCGAGAATCCAAAGGGCCGGCCCCGAGACAGCACACGTTGCCAGTGCCCAGCAGGCGCGAGCACGCCCCAGGAGCGCCCCCAACAACAAGGAAGGCACACTGCCGCAGACCACCATGCTCAGCATGACGGCAACGCCCGTCAGATCTGCGACGCCCGCAGCCGTTGGCAGCCAAGGGCCGACAACAACCACTGTCGCCCATGCCAGGGATGCCGAGAGGAGTCCGATGGATCTCCCCACGGTCGCCGCTTCGTGACACGCTGTCCTGCGTTCCATCCTCGCCCTCCCTGAACTGTTGAGCAGGATGCTCTCACTGGATTTGAACACGTTCAATCCATGGGAGTGAATCGACGCCGTTCCGGCCCGTTCCGGCCCGGCCGAGCCACCTGACGCGTGACGCGTGACGCGTGACGCGTGACAGGACGTCACAGGTAAATCGGAGTGCCGGGATCGGCGTGCGCCGATCGCGGCGCCGACGCAGCGACTGCCCGGGACAGGCGATCGACCGACAGCACACAGCGATGGGCGGGGCTACGGAAGGAGTACCCCGCCGTCGCTGATGGCGAAGCCGTACGCAGTTACGGAGAAGCACGCACCCCGTTGTCCCCAGCGCGCGGTGGGCCTGGAACCCCTTGACCTTGACCCTGACCCTGGCCCTGGCCCTGGCCCTTCAGGAGAGCAGAGGCGAGAATCGGGGGCTTCCACGCCGGTACGGGTCGCGGACACCACGTAAAGGGGGGAGGGTTTCTTCCCGGGAGAACTCCTTCCCAGGATGAAACCCTCCCCTTTTCATGATCCCCACCCGGCGCGAGAGTCGATGGTGCGGATGCCGGAAGGCGGCGCAGTCACCCCGCAGGTACAGGGAAGCGGGAAGCCGTCAGGCCCTGGCGAGTACACCCGGCCCTGGCCCTGATCTCACCCCGTACACAGGAGTAGCCCCCCCCCATGAGCAAGATCATCTTCGTCACCGGTGCCGGTCGCGGGCTCGGTACCGACATCGCCCGCCAGGCCCTGGCAGCCGGCCATGAGGTCGTCGCCACGGGGCGCCGCCCCGAAAGCGTCCTGGACGCGCTCGGCGGTGAGCAGGACAACCTGCTGGTCACGGCCCTGGACATCACCGGTCCGGACTCCGCCCGGTCGGCGGTCGACGCCGCGGTCAGCCGATTCGGCCGTATCGACGTGCTGATCAACAACGCCGCTACCTTCCAGGCCGGATATTTCGAGGAGATCTCCGACGCCCAGATGCGGGCCCAGATCGAGACGAACCTGTTCGGCCCGATGAACGTCACCCGTGCGGTCCTGCCCGTCATGCGCGCCCAGCGCTCGGGCCATGTCCTCACCATTTCCTCGATCGCCGGACTGGTCGGCCAGGAGTTCTGTGTCGCCTACGCCGCCTCCAAGTTCGGCGTCGAGGGCTGGATGGAGTCTCTGCGCCACGACCTGGAGCCGTACAACATCCGCACCACGATCGTCGAACCCGGCTTCTTCCGCACCGAACTGCTCGTCGACGCCTCCACCAGCTGGGCAGAGCTCTCCATCGACGACTACGCCGAGCGCACCAGGGCCGCCAAAGCCATGTGGCAGTCCATGAACGGCCAACAGGCCGGCGACCCGGCCAAGCTCGCCGACGCCCTGCTGAAGGTCGTCGACCTCGGTGAGCCGCCGCTGCGGTTCGTCGCCGGCGACGACGCGATCGCCACCGCCGAGGCGCGCGGCAAGGAGATCAGCGAACAGGCGACCGCCTCCCGCACCCTGGGCGGCGCCCTCGCCCACGACGACGGCGCCGCCTGACCCACTCGTCGCACCCCCTCCCCTGCCACGGACAAGGAACACGCCATGAAGACAAGCCACCTGTCGTTGTCGGACCGGTCCCCGCATGGCGCCCTGGGCAACAGCGCCACATTCGCCGACCGCGACGCGCACCTGTCGGCACTGCGACCAGCCCGACCGCCACCGGCGCCGTAACGACGACGCGGGTCCGGGTCCGCGATGTGGCAGGTACAGCCGACCCGTTAAGGATGGGCGCGCGGATTCTGTGTACTGCGTTCCGCGCGCGCCGGATCGAAAGGGGTCGCTTTCCCGCCCCGGCGATTGCCTCCACGAGTGATCAAGTTCGATGGACCATTCGACCAGCAGCGCCAAGAGTCCTCTGCCCGTGTGGGCAGGATCCCTCTCGCACCAATCAGAACCCTTTTGTCGCAGAAGAGAGGAATCTCATGAAACTCATCATCCGGACCTGGCTCACCACAGCGGTGGCGGTCGGAGCCCTCGCATCGGCCGTCGCCCCCGCCTCCGCCACCATCGGTACCGGCAACGCCCGCGTGGTGACCAGTGCCCACACGGTTGCGGCGAACCCGAAGGCGATCAAGCCTGCCGCGTACAACCAGGCGCGGAGCATTCTGGCCAACGCCGGGAGCCAGACGGCGGCCAAATCGCATCCCGTTCACGGTAAGGACGATGTGCCGGTCGGCTACGGAACCAGCCTGCTGGCCGCGGCACGTGACGAGTTCCGGCAGACCGACCAGCACCTTCCACCGAAGCAGAAGAAGTCGGACATGTCGATTCCGCACTACAACGCGATCCACAGTGCGGCGAAGACGATGGGCATCGACCGGTGGTGAGGCGGTAGACGTCGGTACGCAGAGCGTCGTTGCGGGCGTTCCGGGCGAATTCCAGGGCCTGTCCGGCAGATCCTGCCGGACAGGCCCTGGGTCCCGAGGAGGACTCAGCGCTTGAGCGTGAAGGTGAACTCGCCTGAGACCTTGCCGGTCAGCCGGACTGCCGAGACCAGCTCCCCCTCCGTGATCAGTCGCCCGACCTCGGCCCGCGAAAGACCGCAGCCTTCAGCGATCAGTCGCACCGGCCTGACAGGGATCCGCGCGGCGAAGCAAACCCTGACGTCGATCACCTCGCGGTCCAGGTGATCCGATCCGCCTGTGTCGAGGCGCCAGGCGTTGTCCCAGTCGAGGGCTATGCGATTTCGGCGCCACACGACCGGATCCCGGAGCAACTCAGCTGTCAGACCAGGGTCGTTGTCATGCAGCCGGTCCAGCAGCTCAGGTCGTACGGAACGCACATTCATCCGCTCCAGAACTGTGAGCTTTGCAGTTTCCCCACAAGCGGTACAGAGGACGAGGAGCCAGGCGTCGATGAGCTTGTGGTGTGCGTTGACGCGAAATTTGCCGCTTGCCCGAAAGCGCTCGGCCGCACACGTATGGCAACGACGGAGGACGTGCGGCAGGCAGGTGGGCGTGACCATCCAGTTGTTGAGCATAGAAGTACACCGGTTTCAGTGAGAAATCCGCAGCAAAAAGGAGCGCGGCGCAGATGTGCGACGCGCGACGATTCAGCGCTCGGGAGGTCTCACAGGGTGTACAACGGGACGTCCTTGCCTGGACAACTCGGGTCGGCAGTACGGTAATGGCGCACTGCGGCGCTGTTCCACTGATTTTCGAGCGCCTCACCGCCAGGGTCTGTCCGGTGGATCGTGGGCGAAGCCAGGGCCGGATCACGGCGACGGTGACAGTGCGTGGAAGACGCGAGCCCGGCTGATCGGACAGAAACCTGATGTGGGCCGACAGGGATCTCCTGCATCCTTCCTCACATGCCCGCACGGAATCGAAGATTGCCCAGGCACCGTTCCTGGCCCCTGACGACCACCGACATCAACGAGTGTCTCGGCAGCTACATGACCCGAGTCACGGACCTGGGCTTCCTCACCGGGCATGACAGCGGGACCATCGTCCTGGGGGCAGAATGGGTGCCTCCGACCCCCCGGAACTACGGCCGGGGCGTCCACCCGGACCTCGTCGGCTTCCGCATAGACGTTCACCCGGTCGATGCCACCGAACGTGCCGCCACCCGCGCTGTTCTACGTGCGCAGGCTCTCCCCCAACTCCACGAGTGGATCACGCAGGCAATCGCTGCCGACGAGACCTGGCAGCTGACTCCCCACCAGCACTACTGGCGGCTCAGCAACGGCCACCTCACACACCGCGACGAAGCGTGATCCGCCTCCGGACGTCACACACCTCGCACGGATTCGACCGGCTCAAGCAGGAACAGCCACCCTGCTGGGCCGTCGCCGGCACCACGTCCGCCCCATCGAGGTGACGTCCCGTCCTGGCTCAGCATCTGTGGCTGTCGCATGGGAGCCCTTCAGGTCAAGGCCCTCTGCAGCGCCAGCAATTCGGACTCCTTCGCCCCGTGCGCCAGGAGATAGCCAGGGACGGACCCGTAGTGGCTGCGGATCCAGATCATGGCGTGGAGGAGGTGAGTCACTGTGACGGTGCGCGGGTCGCGTGGCCGGTGCCGGCTACAGCCTCGCTGAGGCCCAGGGTCACGTTCGAGCGGAGGAAGTCCACCGGGTTCTGGCCGTGGGAGCCTTGCCCGCGACGAACCTTGACGTGTTCGCAGCGCCGGCACGGCACTAGAGTGAATCGGTGACCTCTCTGCCGGAAGACTCGCCGACGCTGATCAGTGAAGACGACCGCGACACGGCTGTGCAGCGCCTGCAGGACGCGTACGCCGAAGTGCACATCTCGCACGAGGAGTTGGACGAACGCCTCCACCAGGCGCTCACCGCAAGAACGCACGGCGAGCTCGCGTCGGCTCTGGCCTCGCTCCCGGAGGAGAGGGCGGGCACCACATCCACGATTGCCGTCGCCGGCGGTCGGATCCAGCGGCGGGGCGTATGGCGCGTACCTCGGATCCTCAAGGTCGAGTCCGCGTTCGGAAGGGTGCATCTGGACCTGTCCCGGGCGGTCTTCGAGCATCCGGTGATCGACATCGAGCTTCAACTGGGCACCGGCAGGGCCAAGATCACGGTGCCTCGCGACGCGATCGTCGAATTCGAGGATCTGCGCACCGGGTGGAAGGACTCCCGGCACAAGACCCGGCGGAGCTCCCGCCCCGGTGGGCCGAGGATCCGTATCTCCGGGGCCATGGGGTTCGGACGGTTGAAGATCCGCCACGCACGGCGCTGAGCCCTGTCCGGCCCCAGTACCACCTGATGCACACTCTCGAAGGAATCACCGTGGGCACCGGCCTGGACCGGGGCAAGGGCGCCTACCCCCAGCTGGTGAAGATCGGCGGCTTCCTCTCCGAGACGCCCCGTCCCGGCGACGCCCGCCCCAGCGGTACCCGGAGCGAGCGCTACCGCAATGCTCGTCGGCATCCTACTGAATGCTCCAGCGGTGCGGATGTCCGGGATCGGCGGGGCAGGCGAAGACGTTGAGTTCGCCGGACCGCCCCACGACGACCTGGGTGGGCGTAGCGCCCGCATACGGGGCGAGATCCCGCTCTTCCAACGGCTTCCAGCTCCGGCTACCGCCATCCCACTCCGAGCTGTCGATGGTCAGCAGCAGTTCCATCGGAGCCCCGCAGGCCTGGCAGTCCATCGGGGACGGGTCGGTACTGTGCCAGGAGGCGAATCCGCCGACGCGCCAGCCGGGCGGGATGGACAGGTCGTACTGGTAGCCGACCAGCTCGTCCTCGTCCTCCCCCGACTGTTCGGCCTCCGCTTCGAGGGCCTCCTCCCATGCATCGATCCTGGCGCACAGCGACTCGGGCAGCAGACCGGCGAACGGGTAGGTGACCACCTGTTCCGGGTGCAGTACACAGGGTTCGGGTACGTACACGGCGGATCCGACGAGCGGCGGCAGCGGCGGTACGGCGAGCACGTCACCGACGTCTGCGGACCTACGCCAGCGCAGGTGGAGCAGCATTCCGTAGCGGCTCGGGCCGTGCGCGTCGAAAGGGCAGCAGAACACTTGGAGCAGGTCGCAGTCGGCCGGGCCCGGAAGAAGGTCGGGGACATCGCGACGGTACAGCTGGGCGAGTCCGATCAGGGGAAGCGGATCGGACTCACGGGCCCCCGGGTCCCGGTGCCCGCGGCGCAGTTCGTCCAGGTGCTGACGTTGCTCCTGTGTCAGGCCCGAGGACCAGCCGTCGGCGCGCACGGAGGCGAGGATTTCCCGCTCCTGGTGGATATCCGCGATGCGTCGGCCATGTCCGCGGCCATGCGCTTCGTCGCAGACCGGCCACGGCTCATCCGCGGGCCACAGCATCGGACCGCCCACCGAACTCGCCGACGCGTCCGGGTTTCCCGGCCGCGGGTGCAGCCGGGTGGTCGTGCCCCGGTACCCGGCCAGTTCCGGGAAGAGCTCCTCGACATCGAGCGGGCGCGGCGGCGTGGTCCTCGTCATGCACGAGACCATAGAACCTGCACGGTCCGAGCGGTCACGGAACCCACCTCAGCCGCCCCTCCCGCTCAGTCGGTACGGGTGAGTCGCCACACGTTGTCCGTCCGGGTACCGGGCTTGCCGTCGGGCGATGCCAGGGACCGCTCCACGGCCTCCAGCGTCTCCACCTGCCAGGTGTGCGGCAGAGCGAGCCTCGCGAGCAAGCCCTGGAGCGTGGGGAAGACAGCGTCGAACGGGTACTCGTGTTCTTCCATCCAGGACGGCCATCCCGCGTGCATGACGACGAGAAGGGTGCCGCCAGGCGCGACCGCTTCGGTGGCCCGTTCGAGTACGCCGTCCTGGTCCAGTGCGACAGGTGACTGAAGGAACTGGGCGCTGACCAGATCGAAGCTTCCCTCAGGGAAGGTCACTCCGAGTTCGTGCTGCTCGAACGTCAGCTGCTCGGCGAGACCAGCCTCCGCAGCATGGGCCGCCGCCCGCTCCAGCGCTGTGGCGGCTATGTCCACCCCGGTCACCCGCCAACCGCGCGAGGCCAGCCATAGCGCGTCGCCCCCCTCACCGCAGCCCAGATCCAGAGCATTGCCCGGTTCCAGGGAGCTGGTCTCCCGTACGAGGAGTGGGTTCGGGTCCCCGCTCCAGATGCGGTCGCTGGAGCGGTAGCGCTCTTCCCAGAACTGTGTCGGGGCAGGGGGCTGCGGTGTCGGCATCAAGGCTCCTTCGGGTCTGCTGCGCGGTGTCGGCGGCACCTGGGTTCAGGGTTGCCGCATGGGACGATGCACGTCAAACATGGTTGCCGATTCGGCAACAAGTGGGTGCAGGAACAGATCCGCCGCCCCGCCGGCCCGTGTCCGATCGTCCAGCGCGATGACGGCGCCGTCGCGCGCCGCCGATCCTGTTGGGTTTTTCGCCCATGAGACGCCTTATGCGATCGGCTCTCGCAAACAGATGATTGCGGATCGATCGGCTATGGAAAAGCCACCGGAACCAGCCCGGGAAAAGCATGGTCGCCCTAATGAAAATACTCTCAACTGCCTGTATTTTCACGCCTGTTGATCGAAGATCGAATACTGCAGCACTTTACACAACGCTGCACTTCTCTTCACTGAACAAGGCTTCAGCGAGCATCGGGAAAGTGTCTTACTGGGATGCGCTACGCGCGTTGCGTGCATCCCCGACCACGAGGAGAGTCCCGGTGCGCCCCACCCACCGTCTCGTACCCATGCTGGCCGCAGGCGCCTTGGCCGCGGTTGCTGCCCTTCTGCCCGCCACCGCCCACGCCACGAGCGCCTACTCCCTGGTGATCCTGCCGGACCGGAAGGAGGGCCCGATCTACGACTTCGTCAACTCGGCGAAGAAGTCCATCGATGTGACGATCTACGAGCTGCGTGACACCACCCTCGTCAACGACCTGGTGAAGCAGCAGAAGGCAGGCGTGAAGGTCCGCGTGGTCTTCGACTCCCAGCACACATCCATCAACGGCGCCGCCTACGATGCGCTGTCCGCGGCCGGCGCCGGGGTGACGTACTCGTCCTCCGCGTACGTCTACACCCACCAGAAGACGATCACCGTGGACGGAGCCAAGTCCTACATCAGCACCGGCAACTTCGACACGAAGTACTACGCGACCTCGCGTGACTACGGAGTGTTCGACTCCGACCAGGCCGATGTCGCAGCGATCGAGAAGGTCTTCGACGCCGACTACGCGAAGACCTCCGTCACCCCGTCCGACGGCACCGACCTGGTCTGGTCCCCCACCGACTCACAGAGCCGTCTGCTGGCCCTCGTCAAAGGCGCATCGCACACCCTCGACGTCCAGCAGGAGGAGTTCGGTGACGCCACGCTGGTGAATGCGGTCGTCGCGGACGCGAAGCGCGGCGTCGCCGTTCGCGTCGTCGCGGAGAACCAGTCCTCGAAGTACAGCAAAGAGCTGAACAGTGTCACCGCAGCGGGCGGCAAGGTCACCACGTACACAAGCTCCACCGGCTTCTACATCCATGCCAAGGCGATCGTCGCCGACTACGGCACACCTTCGGCGAAGGTATTCGCCGGCTCGGAGAACTTCTCCGACAACTCCCTCAATGACAACCGTGAACTCGGCCTCATCATCAGCGACTCCGCAGTCATGAGCGGTATCGAAAAGGCGTTCAACGCCGATTTCGACAAGAGCTCCGGCACAGCCTGACCCACCCCGGTCCCCTGTCGGCCCCGGCGGACAGGGGACCGGGCCCATGCGACCGGGTCCGGGAACCAGCCCCGGAAAGGTCTGCCCGTGGCGTGAGTCCGCCGGTGAACGGGACGTGCCAGGACACTGTTGCCTGCCGAGTGTGTGTCACCGGGAAAACTGAGCGAACGATGTTTACGGTGGGGCGATGCGACGTGCCCCCTGGTGGGTCCTGCTCTCCTCGGGCGGCGCCCCTCTGCTCCTGGTCAGCGGTTGGACGATTGCGCAGCTGCTGCAGGGACCTGCTTATGACCCCGTGGGCGACACGATCAGCGTGCTGGCGTCCCACGGCAACCGCAGCTACTGGCTGATGACGGGCATGCTGATCGTGCTGGGGGCGTGCTACATGGTCACGGCGCACGGGCTGCGGGAGGCCACGCTCGTCGGACGGCTTGCCCTGGCCGGTGGCGGCGTGTCCGCAATGATGCTGACGTTGGTGCCCGCGCCCGTTCGTGGTGGGGCGCTGGGGCACGGGACGGTGGCGGCCGTCGGCTTCGTACTGCTCGCGGTGTGGCCTGCTCTGGCCGCGGGCCGTCGGGGACGGATGGCGCCGTGGGGGCTGCGGTTCAACGTGTCGGTCATGGCGAGCGCCCTGATGTGCGCGGGCGCGTTGTGGTTCGCGATCGAGCTGCAGACCGGGGAGGCGCCGGGCATTGCGGAGCGGGTGGTGACATTCGTTCAGGCCGTGTGGCCACTGGTGGTGGCCGTCTCCTGCCGGCTGTGGCCCGGCGTCTCAGTGGCGACGGGGCTGTGACGTACGGAACAGACAGGGCCCGAGGGGCAAGGCGGGCGCTGTCCGCGATCAGGCCGCCGATCGCGCACGCCGCCTGAAGCGGAAAAGCGGCCCCTGACCGACGTTGCCGCCGGCCAGGGGCCCTTCTGACGCGATCCGATCAGGTCAGCCGTCGGACTCCGCCGACGGGATGTACGCACCCGGCACGTCCTGGGGCGCGAAGATCTTCTCCTCGCCGGGGTAGGCCCGCTTCCAGTTGTGTGTCTGGTACCAGGTGAAGTGGTTCATCTGTGCGGGGTTCGCATAGTCGGCCACGGCGTTGGGCCCGGTCAGCCGCTGCTGCGACTTCCAGTGGTCCCACTGCGAAGCGAGCGGCTGCATGTCCGCCGGCACCTTCGCCGAGGGCACGGCCGCCGCCTTCGGGTTCTGCGGAGCCGGGGTGTCCAGGCCGCAGGAGGGCGGGGTCGCCAGACCGTCGGTCAGCGATGTCCGGTTGGCCAGGGCGTTGAACGGGGCGAGGTTCGCCTTTTTCGTGAACGCCCCGGTCATCGGGGTGGCCGCACTGTCCTTCTGGTTCATCGGGTGGATCCCGAGGATCTGCTCGATGGTGCGGATCATCGTGATCTGGGAGTAGTAGTGGCTGTCGACGACACCGTGCTGCGCGTAGGGGCTGATGACCTGGATCGGGGCGCGGTGGCCGTCGACGTGGTCGAGGCCCGCCTGGGAGTCGTCCTCGGCCACGAAGATCGCCGAGTCCTTCCAGTACGTGCTGTGCGAGATCTCGTCGACCATCTTGCCGACGGCGAGGTCGTTGTCCGCGACCTGGGATGCCGCGTTCGCCGGTCCGCCGGTGTGGTCGCTGGAGAGCCAGAACATGTTCAGGTTCGCAGGGCCGTTCTTCTCGAAGTCCTGCTTCCAGATCTCCTGCCGGTAGACGTCCGGGACGCTGGTGTCGAACTTCGGGAAGCCGTGCACCGAGACGTCGTTGAGCGACGGGATCGGCGAGGACGAGACCAGGGGGTAGGCAGTGCCCTTCCCGGTCGCCGCCATGTTCTTGCTGTCGCAGTACAGGTTCTGCCAGCTGGCGCCCGCGGGTTTGGTCAGGAACTGCTGGAACTCGCCGAAGTCGCGTACGGACTTGTCGGCCGCCTGCGCGCCGGTCCAGAGGAAGCCGCTCTTCTGGTGGCCGAGGGCGTCGTCCTCGGTGTCGTAGCTGCGCAGGTACTCACCGGCCGAGGACTCCGTGTATTCGGGGTTGTCGGCCTGCATGAGCCAGTTGTGACCTTCGGCGGAGTTCGTGCCGATGTCGTAGGTGTTGTCGTACAGACCGAACTGCTCGGCGAGTGCGTGCTGGTTCGGTGTCACGTTCTCACCGAACTGGGTCAGGGACGGGTCGCCGTTGCCCTTCGGGATGTCGCCGAGTACCTGGTCGTAGGTCCGGTTCTCCTTGACGATCAGGAAGACGTGCTTGATGGTCGAGGGGTCGCCGAGCCGCGCGGGGACCGGTACGGGCTTCGCCCTGCTCTTGCCCTTCGCCACCTTGACGGAGCCGTTGGTCCAGCCGTTCTGCTTGAAGACCTTGGCCGTCTCGGACTTGATGGTCCGGTCGTCGGGCAGCGTGAACCGCGTCAGGCTCGACGTCGTGTCATGGGTGCTGTGTCCGGCTCCGGCGGTGGTGCGGCGGGCGTCGATGCCACGGGTGTGGGAGACCACCACCTGGCTGCCCACGGTGGCGATCTCTGCGGGGAAGTAGTCCGTCGGGAGCAGGCCGACGTAGCTGACCGGCTCCTGCGGGCCCGTGTACCGGTAGACGGCGACCGCGTTCGCGCGGCCGAGTGTCACGAGCAGGTGGCCGTCGTCGGTGAGTGTCACCGCGTCGGGTTCGTACCCGACCGACGCCTCCGGCCACGGCCGGGTGGCGATGGTCTGCACGACCTTGTCGTTGGCGGTCCTGATGACCGACACGTCGTTGGTGGCGGTGTTGGTGACGAACACCGCCCCCTTCTTGGCGTACATCGCGGTCGGGTGCAGACCGACGCTGATGCTCCCGACGGCGGCAGCCGGTTTCTTCAGGTCGATGACGCTGACCGTGCCGGTGGTGGTGGCAGCGGTCACCGGGTCGGCCGGCACGGGGGTGTTGTAGGAGTTGACCGTGGTCTCGCCGGGCCTCGCCGGACGCCCGCCCTCGTTGCTGACGTAGAGCTTGCCGCCGGCCTCGACCATGCCGCGCGGGGCGTTGCCCACGGCCCAGC
Organism: Streptomyces sp. A 4/2; assembly: GCF_940670765.1. GTDB lineage: Bacteria > Actinomycetota > Actinomycetes > Streptomycetales > Streptomycetaceae > Streptomyces. Next base: position 65,002 of record NZ_CALNVW010000043.1, on the reverse strand, counting down.
TCTGCTGGATGGCCCCGGTCGCCGCGTCGATCGCGACGACCCGATTCTGGCCGTTGACCGCGGAGTACACGGTGGCGCCGTCGGGTGAGAACACCGCCGCGGCCACCAGCGCGTGCCTGGGACCGTCCGCCGGGATCTTGACGTACGTCGGGTCGGCGACGCTGCCGTCCGGGTTCACGGTGAACCTGGTGTAGCCGTCGGTCTGACCCAGCCACAGCTGCTTGCCGTCGGGCGAGTACGTGGGGCCTTCCTGGCCCACGTCGTTGCCCTTGATGCGCGGTTCCGACGACGCGGCGTTGCTGACGAGCTGCTGCACCTTCCAGTTCTTCAGGTCCACGATGGACAGCGCGGCTCCGCCGTCGGTGACCGAGGCCGCGAGGTGGGTGCCGTCCGGGCTGACCGAGGACGACATGATCTTGCCGTTGTCGAGGGCGAGACGGTCGCCGTACGGGGCGATGTACTGGTCGCTGGAGATGACCTGGCCCTGACGGGTGGTCCGGCCGACCTGATCGGTGCCGAACTGCTGTGTCTGGGCGAAGGCGGTGCCCGCGGCAGCGACGGCGACAGCGGTGATGCCTGCCGTCGCCACGGGTATCCGGCCGATGCGTCTGCCGAGGATGCGTCTGCCGAGAAGGCCGGGTCGGCCCTCCTCGACATGCCTGCGGCGGCGTGTTACCTGCATGGAGTCATCCCTTCGTGGTGCCGAGCAGTCCGACATCGGCGTCGAACTGCCAAAGCGGGTTCGGTGTGTCCCCGTTCGGGGTCCGCACCAGGAAGTAGCCGTTCACTTCCTTCGGTCCGTCGCCGTCGGCCACGAACCGCCCGTCCGGAGCGACGTCGAGCTGGTAGACGGCCGTCCCTGTGGCCTCGACGTCGGGGAGGTGCCAGGAAACGACGCAGCGCCAGTCGTTGCCCGGCCCCTGGGCACCGTCCGAGACGTTGCCCTTGGTGCACGTCGCCGTGGCCTTCAGCTGCGCTTCGGTGACGGCAGGACGGTTGAGCTGCTCGGTCTGCATGCGGTACAGGTGGGCGAACGCCGTGGCGACCGAGCGCTGCACCTTCGCCTGCTCGATGCCGGAACCCGTGGCCGTCGTAGTTCCGGCGACCACCCCGACCGTCACCGCTGCCAGTGCGGCGAGCGGGAGGACTCCGGCGGTGATCGCCCGGCGCGGCGAACCGTCGTCGGTCGGGTTGGTGAAGTCCCGCCGCAGGAAGAGGAAGTAGGCCAGCACCGTCGCGGTCACGGCCCATACCAGGCTGACCGTGATGCCGATCAGGAGCGGGCCGATTCGGCCGGGGCCGGTGAACAGGCCGTTCCAGGCGATGAAGGCGTAGCCGGGCAGGGCGAGGCGCACGGCAACGGGGAGCGGCAGCATCTGCGCGAGCTGCATCGCGAGCGCGACGAGTGCGGGCAGCAGCAGCCCCATCGGGGACCGTCCGAGTGCGACGGACCCGAGGAGTCCGACGGCGGCGAGGGCCAGGGTCGGGGCGAGTACGCAGACCCAGGCGAGCAGGACCTTGACCGCGGTGTCGCCGGGCGTCAGCAGGTGGCCGTCCAGGCCGGCCAACGGCTGGTTGCCGACCGTCAGCAATCCGCCGACCGCGCTGGAACAGGCCAGTCCTGCCACGAGGAGCAGGATGACGGTGAGGCTGGCGAGTGTCTTCGTCACGAAGATCCGTCGAGGCGACCGGACGGCCACGAGCAGGTGGCGCCAGGTGCCGAGCCGGTCCTCGGCGGCGAACACATCGCCGGCGACGACCGAGGTAAGCAGCGGAAGTGCCCAGGTGCCCGCGAAACCGAGCGTCACCAGCGGTCCGGCCCATCCCGTGGCGTGCATCCAGCGGCCGAAGAGGGTGTCGACGGGGAGCGAGCTCTGCTGACTCACGGCGGCGACGAAGAGCGCCGGCGCGATCCAGCAGGCGAGGACCAGCAAGCGGATCCGCCACTGGGAGACCAGCTTGACCAGCTCGAAGCGGTAGCCGCGCGCCACCGACACCTTGGCGGTGGCAACCGTGTCGTTCTCGGTGACGGTCGCGGTCATCGGCCTGCCTCCTGCTGCTCGGTCAGTGCGAGGAACGCGGCCTCCAGCGGCGACACCACGGGGGCCAGCTCGCGCAGTGCGATGCCCGCGTGCACGAGCTTCACCACCAGTTCGTCAAGGGCGGGCGCCAAGGCGCGCACGAGGAGCACCTCGGCGTCGGACCGTGCCGCCGTGACGTCGCCGATCCGGATCCCGGCCGTGTCGGCGGCCAGCCGACGAGCGGCCGGCGGATCGGAGGTGATGACCCGGTAGTCGAGTTCGCGGTTCTCCGCGGCCAGCTTGCCCAGGGGTCCGGAGAAGACGACCCGTCCGGTGGCGAGGATGGTGACCTCGGAGCACAGCGCCTCCAGGTCGTCCATGCGGTGGCTCGACAGCACGACGCTGGTTCCCTCCGACGCGAGCCGGTCGAGGACACCGTGCACGTGTCTTTTGCCGGCCGGGTCGAGACCGTTGGAAGGTTCGTCGAGCACGAGCAGGCGGGGCTTGGTGAGCAGTGCGGCGGCCAGCCCGAGCCGCTGACGCATGCCCAGGGAGAAGCCGCGGGCCCTGTCGTCGGCGACATCGGTGAGCCCGACCTGGTCGAGTACGTCGTCGATCCCCGCCGTTCGCGCGTCGCGGCCTCGGAGGGCGGCCAGCGCGGCGAGGTTCTGCCGGGCGGTGAGCGAGGGGTAGAGACCCGGCCCGTCCACGAAACCGGAGATGCTGCCGGGAGCGGCGAGCGCCCGCCCGACCTGCGTACCGAGGATTTCGAGGCGACCGCTGTCGGCGACGGCCAGACCCAGCAGAAGACCGAGCAAGGTCGTCTTGCCCGCGCCGTTCGGTCCGGCCAAGCCGTGGATCTGCCCTTGTGCCACATCCAGATCGATGCCGTCGAGCGCGACGACATCGCCGAAGGACTTGGTGATCCCGCGAGCCCGGATCGCGAGGAGTGCGTCCATGAGTCCCTTCCCTGAAGAACCTCCGAGGACCCTAGATTCGGCGCATATCCCGCTCAGGGACGGCGAGTTGAACGATTGAGGAACGGGAGACGACCGGCTGCAGCCACGCCGACGGCTTCCGTCCGTTTGTCCGGTTCGCGCCCCATCACGTCCACGGAACGCACCCGAATCCGATGATGCGTCAGATCTCAACTGGTCCTCGCCTGCCTGATACCGGGCCCGTGCCGGCCCGTCGAGCCCTGTACGGTCCGGTCGTGGACCAATTCACCTACGCACAGGTAGGCGCGAGCCGAGAAGGACGCTGCCCCGAGGGCTTCCAGCCGTTGCGGGTGAGTACCCGGCTGGGTACGGGAGAAGACCTCGTGCGGAGGGCCGGCGAAGCCGTGTTGAGCTGGCGGATGCACCGGGCAGTGGGCGTGTCCATGGAAACGCAGGCACCGGTGGCGATCGAGGGTGCGCGGGTGGTCGTGGGGCTCGGTGTGGGCTCCTGGCGTCTTCGGGCGCCGTGCCGTGTGGTGTGGACCGCGCAGGAGCCCCGGCGCGTGGGGTTCGCGTACGGCACCCTGCCGGGTCATCCCGAATGCGGTGAAGAGGCGTTCGTCGTCGAGAGGCGGGACGACGGCGTCGTGTGGCTGACCGTCTCCGCCTTCAGCCGTCCCGACGCTTGGTGGGCCCGAGCGGCCGGCTCTCTGGTCCCCGTGTTCCAGCGGGCGTACGCCCGCCGGTGCGGGCGGGTGCTGCGGCGGCTGGCTGCGCAGGGTGGAGCGACCGCCACGTCTTGACACGACCCGTCCCACCGGAACGTGCACCGATCCGGTGCGGCAGGCCTTGATGCACCGCCGGGACGTCACCCCCGGCGCGGGCACGCCCACCAACGAGTGGATGGATGGGCGGAGGGGCGCCGAGCCGCTATCTCTTGGCTCGCCGGTACGGATCGCCTGACCGCCGTCGCACCGGCCGGCGGGAGCCGAGTGCCCACCCCCGGGCCGTCGCCCCCTCCCCGTGCTCCATCCACCGTTGTGAAAGGTGTCCGTCATGAGCCGTGGTTTGATCGTCGTGGATGTACAGAACGACTTCTGCGAAGGAGGGAGCGTCCCCGTCGCGGGAGGCGCGCGCATCGCCTCGGCGATCGCCGATCTGGTGGAGCAGAGCGCGGGGCGTGACTACCAGTACGTAGTCGCCACGCGGGACCATCACATCGATCCGGGCAGCCACTTCTCCGAGAACCCGGACTACCGGGACAGCTTCCCCGTGCACTGCGTGGCAGGTGGCGAAGGCAGCGAGTTCCACCCCCACTTCGCACCCGTCGTCACGGACGGCAAAGTGCAGGCCGTCTTCTTCAAGGGCGCCCGCAGCGCCTCCAAGAGCGGCTTCGAAGGTGCGGACGCGGACGGAACCTCCCTGGCGGACTGGCTGAATTCCCGCGGGGTCAAGGATGTCGACGTGGTGGGCATCGCCACGGATCACTGCGTGCGTGCCACCGCGCTGGATGCCGTCGCGGCGGGGTTCCGTGCCCGAGTACGTCTCGACTACTCGGTCGGGGTCGCGCCGCACACGACGACTGCCGCCGTGGACGACTTCCGCCGGGCAGGCATTGACGTGTCCGGCGAGACGCCGGCACCGGAATAGTCCCCCGCTCGGCCGCTGCCTCCCGCGTCGGGTCGCCTGCCCATGCCCGGCCCGGGGCAGCCGGGTGAGGATCTGCCGGCTGCCCCGGGCTTGGGAAGTTCCTGCTGCCGCACCGACGTGACTACGCAGCAGCGCGGGCTTCCTGCTCGGGCCGTTCCGCCTCCGGATGACGCGCCGTCACCTGCAGTGTCTCGTCGGCCACATCGGCGACGAGCGTGTCTCCCTTCTCGACCTCCCCCGCGAGGATCATCGTGGCGATACGGTTGTCCAGCTCCGTCTGGATCGTCCGGCGCAGTGGACGGGCGCCGAACTCGGGCCGGTAGCCGCGGGCGACCAGCAGTTTCTTCGCCGCCCCCGTGACCTCCAGCTCGAAGCCCTGGGCCCGCACCCGCCGCCGGCTCTGCTCCAGCAGCAGGTCGACGATGCTGGACAGGTCCTCCTCGGTCAGCGCGTGGAAGACAATCGTCTCGTCGAGGCGGTTGAGGAACTCGGGAGGGAACTGGCCCTGCAGCACCGTCATCAACTCGTCCTTGATCTCGTCCACCTCACCCTTGTGGGCAAGGATCAGCTGTGAGCCGATGTTGCTGGTCAGGATGACCACGGTGTTGCGGAAGTCCGTGGTCCGGCCCTGCGCGTCGGTGAGCCGGCCGTCGTCGAGGACCTGCAGCAGCGTGTGGAAGACGTCCGGATGCGCCTTCTCCACCTCGTCGAAGAGGACGACGCTGTACGGCTGGCGGCGGACCTTCTCGGTGAGCTGTCCGGCCTCCTCGTAACCGACGTATCCGGGCGGGGAGCCGACCAGCCGGGAGACCGTGTGCCTCTCCTGGAACTCACTCATGTCGAAGCGGACCAGCCGGTCCTCGTCGCCGAAGAGCAGGCCTGCCAGGGCCTTGGCCAGCTCGGTCTTGCCGACGCCGGTGGGCCCGAGGAAGAGGAAGCTGCCCACCGGCCGGTCCGGGTCGCCCATGCCGGCCCGGCTGCGGCGTACGGCCTGCGAGATGGCGAGGACGGCCTCGCCCTGACCGACCACGCGGTCGTGCAGGGCGTCCTCCAGTTTGAGCAGTCGCTCCCTCTCGCTCTCCGTCAGCTGCGCGACGGGGATGCCGGTCTTGCGGGCGACGACGTCAGCGATGTCGTGCTCGGTGACCGCGACGACACCCTCACGTCGCTCCTCGACCTCCGTTATCTCGTTCTCCAACTCGCCGATCTGCTGCTTGAGTCCCTGGGCCCGGTCGAACTCCTCGCCCTTGACGGCCTCGTCCTTCTCCCTGCTGAGTCGCGCCAGGCGGTCCTCGCGGTCCTGGACCTCCTTGGACTTGCCACGCGAGCGCAGGCGTACCCGGGCGCCGGCCTGGTCCATCAGGTCGATTGCCTTGTCGGGCAGGTAACGGTCGGAGACGTACCGGTCGGACAGCTCAGCAGCGGCCACCAGCGCCGCGTCGGCGAAACGGACCTGGTGGTGCGCCTCGTAGCTGTCGCGCAGGCCCTCCAGGATCTGGATGGTCTCGTCGACGCTCGGCTCGGGCACCTGTACCGGCTGGAAGCGGCGCTCCAGCGCGGCGTCCTTCGCCACGTACTTGCGGTACTCGTCGAGCGTGGTGGCGCCGATGAGGTGCAGTTCGCCGCGGGCGAGGGCGGGCTTGAGGATGTTGCCCGCGTCCATGGCGCCCTCACCGCCCGAACCGGCCCCGACGACGGTGTGCAGCTCGTCCACGAAGAGGATCACCTTGTCCGAGGCCGAGGTCACCTCGTCGATGACTTTCTTCAGGCGTTCCTCGAATTCACCGCGGTACTTGGAACCGGCAACCAGCCCGGCCAGGTCGAGTTCGACGACCCGCTTGCCCTCCAGTGTCTTCGGGACGTCTCCGGCGACGATCCGCTGGGCCAGGCCCTCGACGATGGCGGTCTTGCCGACACCTGGTTCGCCGGTGAGCACGGGGTTGTTCTTGGACCTGCGGGAGAGGATCTCGACGGTCTGCTCGATCTCCTCGGCCCGGCCGACGACCGGGTCCAGGCTGCCGGCGTGGGCGTCGGCGGTCAGGTCGCGGCCGTACTCGTCGAGGGTCGGCGTCTCGCTGGGGGGCTGCCCGGTCTCGCTGAGGGCGGCGGCCTTCGCGTCGCGGGTGACCCGGCCGGTGTCGACGCCGAGGTTCTGGGCAACGCTCGCGGCCTGGTCGTTGCCGGGGTCGAACAGCGCCTGCAGGATGTGCTCAGGGCCGATGTAGGAGGACCCGGCGGCCTGCGAGCGGGTATGTGCATCGATCAGCACCCGTTTGGCAGCGGGGCTGAGCCCCGGTTCGGCCGAGGGGGTGCTGGAGCCCGCGGGCAGCGAGTCCTCGATCTCTCTGGCGAGTTCGTCGGGGTTCGCGTCGGCGCGGGCGAGCAGTGAGCGCGAGGGTTCGACCTGGGTGGCCGCCCAGAGCAGGTGCTCGGTGTCCAGATCCTCACTGCCGTCCTGAGCTGCCTTCTGCGACGCTCGTGCGATCAATTCACGCGAGGACTCGGTCAGCAGCCGTCCGATCGGGACGCGCTGCACAGCGGGCGGCGAAGAGGCCGCGGACATGCCGAAGAAGCGGTTGAGCAGATCGGAGAACGGATCCGATGCCCCGAAGGATCCACTGGGGCCTATAGGCGGAAATGACATGAGAAATGCCCTCCTCATCCCCCTTTTTCCCTTTGTCGGAGTCTAGGTCAATCGCACCCCCCGGGCTTCCCGGCCCCGAGAGGGGGATGAACAGGGCATGCTCGGCCATATCCATCGCCCGCTCACCCGCCCGTCGGAATCGCACCCGTGCCAGGATGATGTACATGCCCGAACCCCAACCCGTACTCGATCCGCTGACCACCTCTTCCCTCTTCCTGGTTCTCACCGTCGACCCGGGCGGCGAGCCCGTCGTCCGGGAGTTGCTCGCGGACCTCACGGGAATGCAACGAGCAGTCGGCTTCGGGCATCCTGACGGTCATCTCAGTGTCGTCGCCGGGCTCGGCTCCGAGGTCTGGGACCGCCTCGTGGAGGGTCCGCGTCCGGCAGAACTGCACCCCTTCCCGGAACTGCGCGGCCCCCGTCACCATGCGCCGGCGACCCCGGGAGACCTGCTCTTCCACATCCGCGCCACCCGCCAGGACCTCTGCTTCCTTCTCGGCTCCGAGATCATGACCCGGCTGCGTGGCTCGGTCGCCCTCGCCGACGAGGTATCCGGCTTCACCTGCCTCGACCGGCGCGACCTGCTCGGGTTCGTCGACGGCACGGAGAACCCGGTCGGGCAGCTGGCCGCCGACAGCGTGCTCGTCGGCACGGAGGACCCCGACTTCACCGGGGGCTCCTACGTGATCGTCCAGAAGTACCTGCACGACCTGGATGCCTGGAATCAGCTACCGGTCGAACAGCAGGAGCAGATCATCGGCCGCCGCAAGCTCACCAACGTCGAGATCGACACCCTCGGCTCGCACGTCACGCTCAACACCATCACCGACCAGGACGGAACCGAGCGGAAGATCCTGCGCGACAACATGCCCTTCGGCAGCCCCGGCAGCGGCGAGTTCGGCACCTACTTCATCGGCTACTCCCGCACCCCCGCAGTGACCGAGGAGATGCTGCGCCACATGTTCCTCGGCGACGGGCCGTTCAGCCACGACCGCATCCTCGACTTCTCCACCGCTATCACCGGAACGCTCTTCTACGCGCCCCCGGCCGGCTTCCTGGAGGACATGTCGGACGAGGACGAACTGCCCGCCCTGGCCCAGGGTTCCCTCGACATCGGCGATTTGAAGAACCGTTGACAGGACCCTAACAAGCAACAGGAGCACCGCCGCCATGGACAACCTGCACCGCGAGCTCGCCCCGATCTCCGCCGCCGCCTGGGCCGACCTGGAACAGGAGGCCCGGCGTACGTTCACCCGGCACGTCGCAGCCCGCCGCATCGTGGACGTACCCGAGACGGCCGCCGGCCTGGATCTGGCGGCTGTCAACACCGGCCACCTGGACGACATCGAGGCACCGGCCTCCGGCGTGCGGGCACAGCTGCGCCGCAGCCAGCCGGTGGTTCAGCTGCAGGTGCCGTTCACCGTCGAGCGCCGGCAGGCCGACGCCGTGGCCCGGGGCGCGCAGGACGCGGACTGGGGCCCGGTGAAGGAGGCCGCTCGGCTCATCGCCTTCGCCGAGGACCGCGCCGTGTTCGAAGGATTCCCCGCGGCGGGTATCACCGGCCTGCGCGCCGCCTCCAGCAATCCGGCGCTGACGCTGCCCGAAGACCCCCGGGAGTACCCCGATGTGATCAGCCATGCCGTCAGCGAGCTACGCCTGGCCGGGGTGGGCGGCGCCTACACGCTGGCCCTGAGCGCCGACGCATACACGGCGGTGAGCGAGACATCGGATCACGGCTACCCGATCCACGAGCACCTGCGGCGCCTGCTGGACGGCGAGATCGTCTGGGCTCCGGCGATCGACGGCGCCTTCCTGCTGTCCACCCGCGGCGGAGACTTCACCCTTCAGCTCGGCCAGGACCTGTCCATCGGCTACCACTCGCACGACGCGGCCAACGTCCAGCTCTACTTCCAGGAAACGCTGACCTTCCTCGTCCACACGGACGAAGCCGTCGTCGCCATCGGGCCCGCGACAGCGAGGGTGTAACCCCTGCGGGGACATACCCACAGCTCCAGCCGAGTTCGGCTGCCCCGCCGCCTGGATCCTTCCCGGTTGCAGAGCCGTACCCGACGCGATTGAGTGGGTACAGCCCTCGGCATCGGGAACTGCGTGCCGGCTTCAGCGAACGAAGCCCAACGCCCACGCGTGAAGGCGCCCGGTCCCGAACGGTCGGTGACACCTCGCCCTGAGATCAGGCGCTGCCCACCACCGATCATCTCCCCTTACGGCATGGGCACCGGCCCGTAAGATCGACAACCGGGAGAAGACATGGCACATCACCACAAGTCACAAGAGGCCGTCGAAGGAAATCCCGATTCCAGCCACGGGCGGGGCATGCCTCTGCGCCCGGACGAGGTCGAACTCGAGGAACGTACCGAAGAGGACCGGAGGGCGGTCGACGCCCCAGCGAATCCTGGGGCATCGACACGCGGGAAGGCTGAAACGCAGAACGACGGCTGAGGTCCGGCAACAGGGCACTCAACCGAGCAGCGGAGCGACCGCGTCCCGCATCTGCCCGATGTGCTCGTAGTGCAGGCCGGTCAGGCCCACAGCCCGAGCTGCGGTGACATTGCCGACAGAGTCATCGACGAACAGGCATCGCTGCGCGTCAACTCCCACGCGCTCGGCGGCTATCGCGAAGACACGTGGGTCCGGCTTCGCCACCCCGATCCGGGCAGTGTTGACCACGGCGTCGAAGGTGTCGGTCAAACCCACCGCAGCGAGATACGCCTCCAGGCGCGTGGTGGCATTGGAGACCAGAACCACCGGAACCCGTCGGCGGACAGCACCGAGGAGCCCCACGACCTCGGTGTCGACTCGGCCGGTGAGCGCACTCCAGGCCTCGACCAACTCATGTGCTCGCTCGGATGATCCGCACACCGGGGTCAGGTCCTCTGCGACCTGACGCCGCCACTGCTCGTCACTGAGTTGGCCGGTGACTGCTGCGTGCAGAAGCTCACGCTCGAACGCCGCCTCGGCCAATGTTCCTTCGATCAGCCCCCAGGCATTGTCCAATGCGATCATCCCGTCGGGCTCCCACAGATGCACGACTCCGTCGAAGTCGCACAGCACCCCGTCAAACGGCAACGCATCCATGATGCTGATCATGCCACCCGCCGTTCACCGCTCAGGAATTGGCCAGCGGTTCAGAAACAAGGCTCTGAGACTTGCTTGTTGACCTCGGACCGACTCCTGACAGGACAGCCGGCGGCCCCGAGCTGCACATTCGAATCGGGATGCGCCGGTCTGTGGCACAGATACGTACGCGCCGCATGACCTTGTCCTCCGGTCGGTTCCGGGATCCGCGCAGTACCGGGTACGACTTCCTCAGCTCGATCATTGCGCGATGCCCCGGCTACGCGAAGGCCGCACAGGTCAGGAAAGTCTTGTCACTGCTGTTCAGTTGACACCCTCGTTCCGGCCTGCACATCGCAGGCCTCATGGAACCGTTCCAGCACGAGCTCCACCAATTCCGGTGCGTCACCCAGCGGTTCGGAGACGCCCACCGCTCCGGCTGCGGTCGACGAGTCGGCCGCCCGGCGGAACAGCAGGCCAGGAGCAAAGCAATAGGACGCGACCACGATCCGGCTCGCACCCGCGAGGCGTAGTTGCGCCACCGCTTCCCCGGGTGTCGGCGAAGCGGTCGACGCGAAACCGGCCAGGCACGGCAGACCGAGGTCCGCACCCAACGCGGATGCCATTGCGGTCACCGAGGCATACGCGCCACGGTCGCTGCTGCCCGCAGCAACGACCACCACTGCGTCGAACGCGACGTTCAACTCGACGAGGCGACGCCGCAGCGCCGCTACCAGCCGCCCGTCGGGCACCCCCTGAGAACTGCCCAACACCGGCGTCACGATCGGCACCAGGGCCGACGTGTCGGACAGCGCCCTGGGCAGGTCGACCCGGGCGTGAAAAGCAGACGTCAACAGCAGCGGCACCACGATCACACGATCGTGTCCCGTCTCGGCGAGCGTGCGCACCACGTGACGGGCCCTGGGGCGGGCGTACCGAAGATACGCGACCTCGACCCGACAGGCCCGTGACAGCCTGACCGCGCGGGCGAGCGTACGAGTGGACTCCTGCGACTGGGGGTCGAGGCTGCCGTGCGCCAACAGGAGCATCGCGGTGCCGGCCGACTCCGCGACCTGTGGGTGCGGCGTCTCGATCAGGTTGGTCACTGTCGTACCACTCTCGTATGCAGGCGTGGATCCAATGAGTGATGAAGAGCCTACTGTCCGTGATGCACGGGTCGGCCGCCCCCGACCCCGTGGTCCGTGTCCGGATTGGTCCCTGCGGAGGGTTTTGCGGAACTGCAAGGTGACAGGGCATCGAGTGGATAGGGTGGTTTACCTTCATGCTCAGCTATTCGCAGGGGAACGTGACATGACGACGGCTCAGCCTCCGACCGGCCGGATGTGGCAGGTACGCCTGGACCCCGACAGTCGTCACCGGGCACCGGCGGTCGTGCTCGTCTGCAGTCGGCCCGCATGCCGCCCGCAGAGTCATGCCACCGCCCGCCAGGGGCGCGAGGCTGCTGTCGCCCACATCAGAGCCCACCTGTCGGCGTCCGGTGGCCCCCGGCCCGGTGCGTACTGTGCCTGCCGTGCCGCCGAGTGCTCCTGGCACAGCGCCGAGGCACCGCGACGGTCCCAGGCTGCCGTGCCGGGATCGCGGTGCGGGGGCGCGGTGGTGCTGGCAGTGACCACCGACCGGCAGGGCCGGCTGTGGCGTCTCGCGGAAATCTGCAGCCGGTGTGCGGCCTCGGTCCCGGACTGCCGGGTCCTGGCCACCGCGCCCACCCCCGCCCCGGTCTCGGGGTCCGCTCCCGAAGCCGCACCGTCCCAGCGGCCGGGGGTCGCACCGGGCGGCTTCATCGCGCCGACGTCGGACCGGGCGCCTCAGCCGCACACCTTGGCCGCCCGTACCAACACACGGACCGTCGTACGGCCCCGGGCGGCCAGGAGAGCGGGGAAGATCGCCCAGCGCACGATCCCCGCCAACCTCACCCCGTCAGCCCTGCGGGACGAACTCCTCGCGCTGGGGGACGAGTTCCGGGCCTATCAGTCCGGCGAGGTGATCGATCTGGAGCACCTGGCCGCCCTGCACGAGAGGAAGGCTGTCGCGTTCGGCCAGTGGGCCGACGTCGCCGGTGATGTCGGGCTTCGGGCCGAGGCCAGCAGGGCGCGGGACGCCGCCCGCACCACACGGGAGATGCACCAGGCCCGTCGTAACCGCGAGGTCCATCTCCCCGGACCGGCGCCCGCCCCGGACGCCGACCCCACGACCGAGGCCGCAGTCGTAGTGAAGGAGCGGCTGTTGACCGCCGGTCAGGGGCGCGCGGCCCGCGGAGTCCTGGCGTACCTCACCGACCGGCGGATCGGCACCACCCCCGAGGCCCGCCTGGTGGCCCTGATGTTCACCCTGCGCTCCGCCCGCGGGGGCATCGGCAACATTGTCGGCCAGGACCTGACCAGCTGGCGCATCAGCGACCCGCTGGCCATCCTGGCCGAACTCCAGGACACCGGCTGGCTCCAGCTCACCGCTGCGCCCGAGACGGTACTCACCGCCAGAGCGGAAGAACCTGTCCAGATCACGCTGCCCGACTTCCTGCCCGGCGCCGCGGCGCCCCTCGCGCTCAGCAAAGCCGCTCGCCCACGGATCTCGGGCTGGGCCCAGCGCATCGTCAGCGACAAGAAGATGCGCAAGAAGAACGCCCCGGCCGCAGCCCGCCTCCTCGCGCTCTACACGGCTGCGCACGCCCGGTCGGACGGACAACTCGCCGCCCCCGGCCTGCCCCTGACCGAAGTCGCCACGTTCTGCGCCCTTGATGCCCCGGGAGAGCTGACGGCGCTCCTCGACCCCCTGGCCGATGCCGACTGGCTCACCGGAGCCGAGAGCACGGACGGACACCTTCGCGGACAGCTCACCGGACGCACCGGGATCTTCGTTCCCACTCCCGAGAGCTGAGGCACAACACCGACACCCTTCTTGTACAGGTCGACCCGGCCCGCGACGTCCCCCCGCCCGGAACCTGACCCGCCAGGGCGACCGCGGCGCGCCCCCACCCGGGGCAGGTTCGCGGGACACGGCGAAGAATTTTGCCGCATCGGAAAACTTGCCCATTCGGCAACGTTTGTTTACGGTGGCTCCATGACACAGGGAGACGACGCCCGCATCGGACTGCGGGAGCGCAAGAAGCGGGAGACCCGCGTCGCGCTGAGCCGGGCCACCATCGGGCTGTGCGTCCAGCGAGGGTGGGACAACGTGACGGTGGAGGACATCGCCGCCACGGCGAACGTGTCCGTACGCACCTTCCGCAACTACTTCTCCGGTAAGGCCGAGGCGATCGCCGCCGGCCACCTGGAGCGCATGCTGTGCATCGCCGACTCACTGCGCGCGCGGCCGGCCACCGAGCCCTTGTGGGACTCGATCGCCCACGCCGTGCGGACCCAGTTCGTCCCGCAGGGCGGAACCGGCGCGGGTTCCGCCCATGACCAACGCTGGACGGACGGGCTCCGGCTCATGCTGGCCGAACCGGCCCTGCAAGGGGAGGTCGTCAAGGCGAACGCGTCCGCACAGGAGGAACTGGCCAAGGCCGTCGCCGAGCGCACCGGTACCGACGTCACCCATGACGTCTACCCGAAGCTCGTTGCCGCGGTGATCGGCGCGGGCAGCGCCGTGGCCGTGGAGCACTGTCTGCGGGCGGATCCGCCCACCCCGCTCGCCCCGGTGCTGCGCGAGGTGTTCGAACGGATCGCGGCGGGCCTTCCCGCCTCCTGAGCCGACAGGAAGTCCGATCCCGCCCGGTCGGTGCCGGGCTGATCCGTCCTGCCCTTCTCCACCCGTCCAGAAGGAGACACGCTGGTGATCACTGATGTCGTCATCGTCGGAGGCGGCCCGAACGGGCTGATGCTCGCCTGCGAACTGGCCTTGGCCGGAATTCGGCCGGTCGTACTGGAAAAACTGTCCGTGCCGAGCGAGGAGCCGAAGGCGAACGGGCTGCTCGGCCAGGTCGTCAGGATGATCGACCACCGAGGGCTGTACGAGCGCATCAGCGGCGAACCCGGGCCGCCGCAGCCGAACTCGGCCTACTTCATGTTCGCAGCGATGGGCCTGAACCTGAGCCTGCTGCAGGACAGTCCCGTCCACGGTCTGGCAGCGCCGCAGCAGCACATCGTCCAGGTCCTTCAGGGGCGGGCCGCCGAACTCGGGGTGGAATTCCGGCGGGGACACGAGGTCGTCGGCCTGTCGCAGGACCACACGGCAGCGACCGTGGACATCGCGGGGACGGACGGGACGTACCGGCTGCGGGCCCGTTACGTCGTCGGGGCGGACGGGGCGCGCAGCGTCACGCGCAAGCTGTCCGGTATCGGCTTCACCGGCGTCAGTTACGACCGCAGGACCACCCGCACGGCGCACGCCACGGTACCGGCGACATGGGTGGATCCCACGACCGGTGCCCTGAACGTGCCCGGCTACGGACCCGTCCTGCCATTCCTGTCCCACCGCACCGAGCACGGCGGGTTCTCCTACGCGCCCTTCCCCGGTCACCCGCCGCTGGTCAGCACCACCGAGTGGGACCAGCCCAGGACCGAGGCGCCGATGAGCCTCGACGAACTCGGGGCGAGCATCCACCGCGTACTCGGCGCAGATCTGCCCCTGAGCCCGCCCACCGGTGAGGGACCGCACGTGCTGCGCCGGTTGACCGGCGGCAACACCCGGGTCGCCGAGCGCTTCCGGGACCGTCGTGTGTTCCTCGTAGGCGACGCAGCCCACGTCTACGCCGAAGGGGGCGGCCCCGGGCTCAACCTGGGTCTGCAGGACGCGGTCAATCTCGGCTGGAAACTCGCCGCCGCCGTCCTCGGCAACGCCGGGCCCGAACTGCTCGACAGCTACGAGACCGAGCGCCGGCAAGCGGCCCACCGCATGGTCGTCAACGCCCAGGCGCAGAGCGCGCTGAGCGCCCCCGGCAGCGACGTCACCGCGCTGCGTGAGCTGTTCACCGAACTTCTCGGCCACCCGAGCACCGTCCAGCACCTCGCCGACCTCACGGCGGGCACCGACATCCGCTACGCCATGGGCGGGCCCGACGCCCACCCCCTGGTCGGCCGGTTCGTACCGGACATGGAACTGAGCACTCCGGCCGGTGCGGTCCGGCTGGCGGAACTCACCACCAGCGCACGGCCACTGCTGCTCGACCTGACCGAGGACGCATCAGTCGCGCAGGCGTTCGCGCACTGCCGCGATCAGGTGGACATCGTCACCGCGCAACCCGGGCCCGCCGCCCCTGCGGTCACCGCCCTGCTGCTGCGCCCCGACTGCTACGTGGCATGGGCAACAGCCCTGCCGCACCCCGACCCGGCCGACCTGGACGCCCTCCGGACAGCCGCCCAGCGCTGGTTCGGCGTCACCGAACCCGCCCGCTGCGAGCCGGAACCCCTCGGAACGACCTGAGGGTCGACGAGGGGCCCCGGGCGGCAGGACGAACGCCGGTACCACCTATGAGGCGTTCCCCGCCCGGAAGTTCCCGTCACCGGGTCCACCGGGTGGGCACGGGCCGGACTCGCCCTCATCGCGTGGCGGCTGCTCGACGACCAGGACCTGTCCGGTCGATCTTCGCCGGGCCCGGAACGTCGGGGTGCCGTCAGGAGCTGCGGCTGCCCTGGCGGGTCGCGGCGAAGCGGGACGGGGGCATCCCGAAGGCGCGCGTGAAGGCAGCGGTGAACGCGGCGGGAGAGGCGTAGCCGAGACGGCCGCCGACCTCGCTGACCGAGGCGGTGCGCAGCAGCGGGACGGCCGCGAGCAGACGGGCGCGGGCCCGCCAGGCGGCGGGGCTGTCACCGGTCTCGGAGCGGAAGCGCCGGGTGAAGGCCCGTTCACTCATGGCCACCCTCGCGGCCCACCCGGTGTTGGTGACGCCGGCATCGGGGGCTGCCAGGTACGCGCGGCAGAGCCCCGCGAGATCCGCGGAGGCGGGAATCCCGACGTGGAACGGGAGCGGGGAGCGCTCGGCGATCTCGTACAGGAGGAGCGCGGCGATGCTTCCCTCGCGCCCGGAAAGGCGGTAGTCGGCCTCGAACTCGACGGCGGCCAGGAGCAGTTCGCGCAGCAGCGGCGAAACGTCCACGACCGTGCAGGAGACGGGCCACCAGGGGACGGCGTCCGGCTCGATGTACAGACTCCGGGTACTCACCCCCATCATGCGGACCCGGTGCCGGGTGGCGGCCGGAATCAGTACGGCGCGCTCGGGCGGGACGGTCCAGCTGCCCTCGGCGGTGTCGACGACCATGACGCCGGTGGCGCCGTAGAGGAACTGCGCGCGCCGGTGCTCGTGCCAGTCCAGTACATGGCCGGGCGGGTAGTCGGTGCCGATCGGCAGGACGGCCCGGTCGACGTGGTCGACGCCGTCCAGCGAGACGTTCTTCACCCGGCCATTCTACTGGCCGAGACGCGAAGGAATGGTGCCGACCATCGCATGCGGGAAGCCTGTGGGGGCTGGTGAAGTGGAACCCATGGACGTTGTGGGATTGATCGGGATCGGGCTCCTCACCGGAGTGACGACCGTGTTGTTCGGTTTCGGCGGCGGGTTCGTCGCGGTGCCGGTCGTGGTGTGGGTGGACGCCACGCTCGGCGCGGACGCGATGCGGGTGGCGACGGCCACCTCCGCCCTGGTGATGGTGGTGAACGCGGGGTTCGCGACGGCCGTCACACCGCGGCGGGTGCTTCTCGCCCTCCGCGGCAGCGGCCCGCTGCTCCTGCTGCTGGCGGTCGGGGCCTCGGCCGGCTCGCTCGCCACCCGCTTCACCCCGGCCGGTCCGGCCCGCTGGGCGTTCGTCGCGTACATCGTTCTCACCATTGCCGACCTGCTTCTGCGGCCCGGCTTCCTGCGCCCGCGCACCCGGGCCGAGGCGGCCTCCGAAGCTCCGCGTCCGCTGTCGGCCGTCCTCGGTGCGCCGGTCGGCGCGGTCGCCGCCTTCCTCGGTGTGGGAGGCAGCGTCATGACCGTTCCCGCGATGCGGCGGGCCGGGCACACGATGCACGTGGCGACGGCGCTGGCCAACCCTCTGACCCTCGCCATCGCGTTGCCTGCCACCGCACTGTCCCTGGGCGGCGCCGCGGTCCCGGCCGCCGCGGACGCGCACGTGCACCTGGTGGGTCTCATCGACCTCCGCGCCGCCTCGGCGCTGCTCCTCGGGGCTCTGCCCGTGATCGCGGTGCTGCGGCGGCGCCCGCCGCGGATCCCCGACCGCACCTACGCCTGGGCGTACACGGGGCTGCTCGCCACGGTGACGGTCGCGATGCTGCTCCCGGTCTAGGCCGTCGGTCTGTCAGTCCGTCGGTCCGTCGGTCCGTCGGTCCGTCGGTCCGTCGGTCCGTCGGTCCAGACCTTGTCCGACCCTGGTCCGCCGGAGAGGACCTACTCGTCCCGCACCCACGGCCGCAGTTTCTCCGGATTGCGGACCGCCCAGATCCGGGTGACGCGCCCGTCGGTGACATCGAACGAGGCAACGGTCATGACGGCGCCCGCACGCTGGGCCACCAGGCCCGGCACACCGTTGACCGACCGCTCCAGGAGTTCGAGGCCCGGAGCCCTGTCGGCGATGGCGACCATGTACTGGGCGATGCGCGCGCCGCCTTCGATCGGGCGCAGGACGGTACCGACCAGGCCGCCGCCGTCGGCGGTCATCACGGCGGCCGGGTCGAGGAGTTCGACGAGGGCCGCGATGTCCTTGGTCTCCCATGCCTCTTTGACCTGCCGCACCACACCGGCCTGCCCTGCCGCCGTCACCGGAGTCCGCTCGACGCGCACCCGCCGCCGGGCGGAGGCCGCGAGCTGCTTGCAGGCCGCTGGGGTCCGGCCGAGGACGCCGGCGATCTCGGCGAAGGGGTACCGGAAGACGTCGTGCAGGACGAATGCCACTCGCTCGGCGGGTGTCATCGACTCCAGGACGACGAGGAAGGCCATGGTCACCGATTCGTCCAGAACCATCTGGTCGGCCGGGTCGGTGTCATGGCCGTGGTCCCGCTCGGCGTGGTCGGGCAGCGGATCGGGCAGCCATGCGCCGACATAGCGTTCGCGCCGGGCCCGCGCCGAGCCGAGCACGTCCAGGCAGATGCGGCCGGTCACCGTCGTCAGCCAGGCGCCGGGGGACACGATCTCGTCCTGCCGACTCCGTGGCAGCGCGTACCAGCGCGCGTAGGCCTCCTGTACGGCGTCCTCGGACTCGGCCAGCGAACCGAGCAACCGGTAGGCGACATTGATCAGTTGGCGCCGCTCACCGGCCGTCCCGTCGGTGCTCGTCCCAGCCGTCCCCATGCTCCCGACCGCCTCCTCGCCTTACCTTTCGCACGCCCGCGTCGTCGGGCTGGTGAGACCTTATCGATCTACCGCCCTCCGGGCGGAAAAGAGGACCGAGGCATGGCAACCCAGGCGGCGGCACAACGGCGCTTCTCGTTTCTGCAGATCGCGATCGCCCTGCAGACGCTCACCATCTTCCTTCAAGCGGTCTCCGCCGGACTGCTGCTGACCTCGTCGTACGGAGAGACGCTGCACAGTGCCGGAGCCCGTGTGATGTACGGGGCGTCGATGCTGTACGTGCTCGCGGCGGTGCTGGCGTGGAAGCCGGGCGGCGGGTCGCCCCGGCCCGTCTGGCACGCGTCCGGTTTCCTCGTCCTCGCCTCGGTCCAGGTCGTGCTGGGCATCGCGCACATACCGTCGGTCCATCTCCCCCTGGGTGTCCTGATGTTCGGACTGAGCGTGCTGGCGCTGACGCGGCGCCACACACACTGAGGATCACCGGTGCTTGAACTCCTCGATGGCCGCCCGGACCGTCTCCCCCAGGGTGTCGCTCCCGGAGTGCCCCGAGTCCTCGATGATGTGGAGCCGCGCGCCCGGCCACACCTTCGCCAGCTCCCACACCGTCTGCACCGGACAGCCCATGTCGTGCCGGCCATGGACCAGCACCGCCGGGATACCGGCCAGCTTGTGTGCGTCCCGGATCAGTTGCTCCTCCTCCAGCCACGCACCGTTGCTGAAGAAGTGGGCACAGATCCGGACGAACGCGATCTGCGCTTCGATGTCGCGATCGCTGTACATGCCGGGTACACCGTTGGGTTCGTTCGAGATGACGGCGTCCTCCCAGGCGAGCCAATCGGCAGCGGCCCTCTCCCGGACCGACCGGTCGGGGTGCTCCATCAGGCGCGCGTAGGCCGCGAGCAGGTCGCCGCCGCGCTCGGCCTCGGGGACGCCGTCCCGGAACCGGTCCCACGCCTCGGGGTAGAACCACCCGGCGCCCCGGTAGAGCCAGTCGATCTCGGTGCGGCGGGCCGTCGTCACCGACTGGACGACCATCTCGCTGACCCGCTCGGGGTGCTGTTGCGCGTATGCCAGGGCGAGGGTCGTCCCCCAGGAGGCGCCGTTCAGCAGCCACCGCTCGATGCCCAGGTGTTCGCGCAGCCGCTCCATGTCGTCGATCAGGTGCTGCGTGGTGTTCAGACTCATGTCCGCCACCGGGTCGCCGGCGTGCGGGGTGCTGCGGCCGCAGTTCCGCTGGTCGAAGCGGATGACGCGGTAGCACTCGGGGTCCCAGGCCCTCGTCGGCCGCCGCGGCGCTCCCCCGCCCGGACCTCCGTGAATGTTCAGGGCAGGCTTGCCCTCAGGGTTCCCGAGCTGCTCGTAGTAGATGCGGTTGCCGTCTCCGGTGTCGAGAAATCCATGGTCGTAGGGGCTGGTGGGAGGGTAGAAATCAACCATGGGCGTCGACCCTACAGAACGATCGTGGTTGAGCGCCTTCCCTTTCAACACGCCTTGTGGAAACAGGCGTTGCGCTGGCGTTCGCGCTCACCCCGCCCATCTCCGAAATGGGCGTCAGGCCGCCTGCCGGGAAACCGGCAGGTCGCGCGCCCGGCCGACATCTCCGTACTGCCACCTGCGTCGCCGACGTACTGTCGAGGGGAACGCTGCTCCCAGGACGAGCCACTCTCGTGCAGCGGTGACCGGTGGACATGCCCTGCGCCATCGTGTCGACCCATGCCAGGGCCTCATCGGATCGGACTTCGTCACCCTCGACGAGTGGTTGCGCCGCATCTTCCAGGCGCCCCCGCCGCTCGGCTCCGTCTGAACCCGTCGCGCTGCGTTCGAAAACCCGCATGCGCCGCCCCACGGAGTTCTGGGAACATGCCCGGATGTCCCATCCTCTCGACCCCCTGGTCATCCGGCACGCTCGGCGTCTGCCCGCCCCCTCCGGACCTGCCGGGCACGGCGATGTCGCGGCGCGGCAGTTCGATGTCGCGCTGATGTCCGTGGGCTTCAAGCTCTCGTCGGCCCTGCTGGAGCATCTGTCGGGGCTGTCCGAGGAAACCGTCGTCGACACCGCCACGCGCACGCTGGAGAACGTCCGCGAGATCACCGGTGCCCACGTCCAGCACAACGTCTACTTCCTCGACTTCCCCGCCAACGTGCCGGACACCTTCGACTTCTGGACGCGGTGCATCGCCGAGGCGCTCGCCGACGACGCCTCGCGTGACGGCACCCTCGCCCAGCTCCGTACCGGTGTGGTCGACCTGCTGACCCTGCCCTCGTACGGCACCTACCAGCACACGTACGCCGAGATGCTGGCCGCTCACGACGAGTTGATCGCCGCCGCGGGCGACCGCACGACGGTCCTGCATCTGGGCGGCGCCCCGGACGACGAGGTCACCGCTCTGTACCTGGCCCTGGCCGGCAGCACCACCCCACTCGGCGAGGAGGGTCTGCGCGACCTCCGTTCGCTGGCCGAGCACTGCGTGGACAGCGCCCAGCCCGAGGCGATCCCCGTACGGGAGAACCGCGCCGTCATCAACGTCGTCCGCCTGCACGCCGGGCGGGACCTCCTGCTGGACACCGTCACCGACGTGCTGCGGCTGGCCTGTGCGCTCTCCGGCGGTGACCTGACCCTCGTGGAACCGACCCGCTTCCGGGTCTCGGCCCGGCGGGTCCGCCGCGCGCTGCTCGCCGGACTCGACTCGGTGATCGAGAAGGCCCCCGCCAAACTCGCCGACGTATCCACGCACCGTGAGGCGTTCAAGCGCCTCGGTGAGCGCCTCCACCCGCACGAGTACCCGCAATGGCCGTACGCCGCCGACGTGTTCGCCGTCGCCCGCGGCGAGAAGGAGGCCCGGTCCTTCGACAGCCACCTCGAAGAACTGCTCGGCGCGAACGACATCCTCGGGGCGGTGCGTCTGCTGACGGCCGCCCCGGGCAAACTGTTCCGCTCCCTGGACCGGCTGCTACGCACGTGCCTCACCCAGGAGGAACGCGACGCTGTCGTAGCCGCCGCCGAACAGGTCGCTCCGCAGGTCTCCGGCCGGGTCCTGCTGTCGGTGCGCGAGCACCTGCACAACCGGGCCCGGGAGACCGGCGAGCGCCGCGTCTTCGTCAACAGCCGTGGCAGGGCCTGGGTCACCGCCGACAACCGCCCCCTCGTGCTGCCGCCCGAGCGCATCCGCCTCATCGACATCCTTGACTCCGAGACGCGCCGCCGCCTGCCCGACCCGGGGCACCTGCTCATCGACCCCGACATCCTCGATGTCGCGCTGCCGCTCAGCGGCAAGGCGACGGCTGCCGGACTCGGCGTGCTGCCACGTGGCTCCCTCTCGCCCGTCGAGGGGGAACTGCTGCGATTCTTCGTCCACTGGAAGCAGAAGAGCCACGACACCGACTTCGACCTGTCGGCGCTGATGCTCGACTCCGAGTACGCGACAGTCTGCTGGCTCTCGTACACCGCCCTCACCGAGGTCGAGGGCGAACACTCCGGCGACATCACGGAAGCGCCCGAAGGCGCATCGGAGTTCATCGACCTGCGGCTGAACGCCGTGCGTGGCACCTTCATCGTCCCGCAGGTCAACATCTTCTCGGGCGAGAGCTTCGAAACCGTCGAGGAGTCGTTCTTCGGCTTCATGCTGCGCGGTGCCGAGCAGCGGGGCCGCCCCTTCGAGCCGCGCACCGTACGCATGAAGTCCGAGGTCCGCGGGCCGGGCAGGGTCGCGCTGCCGATGGCCTTCCTGCGCGGGCACGACGGCCGCTGGCGCGCCAAGTGGCTCCACCTGTACCTCCAGGGCAACCCGAGCGCCAACCGGGTCGAGGAGAACCGGGTGTCGGTCGCCACGCTGCTGCGCGGCATCGTCGAGCGCGAGTACCTGACGGTCCGTCACCTCATCGATCTGATGGCCGACCGTGCCACGGCCACCACACTGTGGGACGGCTCGACGGTCCCGGACGGCCCCGTCACCTACATCGGCATGGAACGCCCGGACGGCCTGCACCCCGATTCCCGGACGATCACTCCGGAAAATCTGCGTGCCCTGATCCCGGGCTGACTGCTACCGTTGGCCCGGGCGAGGCCATGGACGGACTTCCTTCTCACCTCACTGAAATTAGTCCCTCCGCTTTCCTTGCCCCCGACGTCACGCCGGAGTGCCTAACAGCACTCCGGCGTCGTCGTCTCCCGAAGCCGGCATCGGCCCGGACTGCCCCTACGACGCACGAAGACGCCCGGTCCGCGACATGCGGACGACGACGGTCCCCCGCTCCAGATCCACCGTCGTCCGGTTCGGCGGCGCCCCGTCCTCCTCGTCGTCCCGCATCACGAGTGCCGATTGCCGTTCCTTCAGTTCGTTCTGCTTCCCCGCCGACATGGTCGCGTGCAGTTGCTCGAACCCGGTTGCCGATATCTGGCCCTGCCGCGCCCAGTTCCGCCACGGCAGGACGCCGGCCCGCCCGGCGCGCAACAACAACTGGTCGACGAAGGCCAGCACGGTCAGCAGGATGACCAGTCCTGGCAGAGTCATGAAGACGACGAATTCCATACCCCCAGTATCGCGGCGCGTCCCAGGATCACCCCTGGTGGTGCGGAGAACTTCCGGGGCCGGGCCCACGGGGGACAGCTGGGGTAGCGACCGTCTCACGGGACCCGGAGGGCGAATACGGACGGCTCAGTGGCTGTGATGGCGGTCGAGGAGGCGTTCGTGGGCGGGGGTGAACAACGCCCGTCCGGTGCCGATGGCCAGATCCTCGGCGCCGGGAGCAGCTGGTGGTGGTGCCGTCGGGACCGCTGACGGGTCGGGGTGGCTGATGGCGGTCAGGAGTCGGGTGAGTGCCTGTGCGCGGGCGTGGATGGTGCCGCCGCGACCGGGGCCTGCGAGTTCCTCGTGGGTGATGACGCAGACCGCCGGATGGTGCAGCAGCCATCGGCTGCGACGCGCTTCTTCCGTACCGGGGAAGCCGGGGTCGGTCAGCGCGAGAGTGATGCGGGCGTCCAGAGTGGGCAGGGCGGTGAGGATGTCGCGGTAGACGAGGTGCTCGGGCAGCGAGCCCACGGGGTCTGCGGGCTGGGTGAGGGCGCGGATCTGGCCGACGATCCGGTCGCGGATGTCCCGGTGGTGGAAGACGAGGGGAGGCCGGCCGTCGGCGTGCCGGTTCAGATGCCGGGACTGCGCCGCCTGCGGGTCGCTGGTGAGCCAGCTGTCCAGCAAGACGACGGCGTCGTGGCCGGTGCCCCGTTCGTGCTCCGTGTGCGCGAGGGCGTGGACGGCCACCCCTGAGCGGGGGTTCAGGGCCAGGGCCTGTCCGGCCAGCTCGTACGCCTCCTGGATGCGGCCCTGTTCGGCCCGGATCGCGGCCAGCCAGCTCACCCACGCCCAGTTGTCCGGGCCGGCCGAGGCCGTCTGCTCCTCGACCAGGGCGTCGCCGTACGCACGGTAGACGGGGTCTCCGCAGGCGTGGAAGGCCCCCAGCATCAGCCCGGCCACCTCGTCGGCGGGCCACCGGACGAAGTGCGCCGCCAGGTGGTCGGCCGTCAGTCGGTACTGCCGGTGCGAGAAGAGGAACACGCCGTACACCAGGCTCGCTTCCCGCTCACCTGCGGTCTGCGCGTCCCGGTGTGCGACCACCAACTGCTCCTTGAGTGCCGCGTCGCCCAGACTGTCGCAGGTCGCCAGGGTCAGCCTCGCGACACCGCACGCCGGATCCGAGGCCGTCCACCGGCGGAGCAGAGGCAGCGCCCGACCGCCCAGCGCCAGCAGCTCCGCGAGCGCACGTTCCCCCACCAGCGCGCCCTCCGCGACGCTCGGCGCCGTCCGGTCGGTCGTTCGCCACTCGCCCATCCCGGCAGGTCAGACGCTGGAGCCGAAAACGGCGGTACAGACGATGCCGCTGGAGCCGCAGTGGTTGCGTGGCAGGCTCAACGGCAGAGCGGCGTGGTTGCCGCCGCCCACTCCGCTCCCGGTCACCGTGGCACCGGCAGCGCGCACCCCGTGGTCCTGGTTGACGCAGGCGTTGCCGAACACCGCGTCACCGACCCCGATGACGCTCGCGTGCGCGGCACCGGCCGGAAGCAGCGTGGCCCCTGCCACCGCACCCAGCACCGCGGCTCGCACACCGGCCTTCGCCGCCTTGCTGCCCGTACCCAGCATGTCCACCTTCATCGAGTTCCTCCCCGCCCGGGACAGGCCCCGGTGCTCGTACAGACCGTGCCCGCCGTGTCTCACGGGATGCGGCCCGATCCACGTCGACCGGGCCGCATCCCGATCAACGACCGGCCTCGAACCCCGACACGGCGGACACCCGAACGGGTCGGTGCCGCCGTGTCCTCGTGCCCTGATGTATGGGGTGGACGACAGGTGGGGCGTGACTGGTGGTCACCGCCCGCCCCCAACTCCGGTACAGCCGTCCCGACCCACTTCGAGAAGGGCGGCCCCGGCACACCGAGGAGCGGCAGACTTGTCGCTCCGGGCCATGTGTAGCGGGCACGTGGCCGAAGACGGGGGCGGAGTGCGTCGGTGGATCTCAGCTCAGTGATCATCGCGGTGGCGGGTGTCGCAGGAACCCTGGGGGGATCGCTCCTCACCCAGCGCGGCTCCGAACGAGCGAAGCGCCGGGAAATAGATCTTGTTCGTAGTCATGAGGAGATGCGCGAGAACCGTTCACTGCGGCGCACCTGTTACACAGATCTCAACCGTGACGCCCGGCAGTTCACCACCGCGCTCAATCACCACCTGCACGTCTTGAGGGAACGCGGCGCGGAGGACGCCGACATCGACGCACTCGACAAGGCGAAGAACGCGCACCGCGACCGCTACTCCGAAGCACAGATGATCGCTCCCGAAGCGGTACTCGGACGGGCGAGTGCCGTCAACCAGGCCCTGACCAAGGTCTACGGGCAGGTCAAGCGCCTGGAGCAGGATGCTCCCGGACCGGGCGAAGCGATGGAGACGGCGAGCCGGGCCCAGTACGAGATCTGGGACGTGCTCCGTGCGATGAGACGCGCCATGCGTGACGACCTCGGCGTGTGATTCACCATGATCCGCTCCGGCCGGTCACCACCCGTGCCGTCGGCTCCGGCCGGGCTAGGCTCACGGTACGAAAACCACCTGGTCAACGGGCGGACAGAAGGAGTTGAACCCAGACATGAAGGTACTGATCTCGGGCGGGGCCGGGTACATCGGCAGCACGGTCTCCTCCGCCTGCCTGGACGCGGGCATCACACCGGTGATCCTGGACAGTCTGGTGACGGGCCGTCGGGAGTTCGCCGAGGACCGCGCGTTCTACCAGGGCGACATCGCTGACGGCGAGCTGGTGGACCGGATCTTCGTCGAACACCCGGACATCGAGGCGGTCGTGCACTGCGCGGCGCTGATCGTGGTGCCCGATTCGGTCGCTGACCCGATCGGTTACTACCGGGCGAACGTGGCCAAGAGCCTGGATTTCGCCGGTCACCTGATCCGCAACGGCTGCCAGAAGATGATCTTCAGCTCCTCCGGCTCGATCTATCTGCCGGGCGAGGACTTCAGCGTGGACGAGGAGTCCGGGATCGCGCCGCAGAGCCCGTACGCGCGCACCAAAGCGGTCTGCGAGGGCATGTTCGCCGACATCGCGGCCACACAGCCGATCCGGATCCTGTCCCTGCGCTACTTCAACCCGATCGGCGCGGACCCCGAGCTGCGCACCGGTCTCCAGTTGCGGCGGCCCAGTCACGCGCTCGGCAAGCTGATCGAGGCACATGACGAGGGTGTGCCGTTCCGGATCACCGGGAACGGCTGGCCCACCCGGGACGGTTCCGGCATCCGCGACTACGTGCACGTCTGGGACCTGGCCACCGCGCACGTGGCCGCGCTCCAGCGGTTCGAGGCCGCGCTGGACGGCGCCAGGTCCTCGGTGATCAACCTCGGCACCGGTACGGGCACCACCGTCACCGAGTTGGTCGACGCCTTCAACAGCGTGGTCACCCCGCCGGTCGCGGTGGTCGAGACCGGCCCGCGGCCGGGCGACGTGGCAGGCGCCTTCACCCGCAGCGACCGGGCCGAGCAGTTGCTCGGCTGGGTGCCGAAGTTCAGCGTCGCGGAAGGCATCCGCGACTCGCTGCGCTGGGCCGGGGTCCGCGACCAGCGGCTCGCCGGGTAGCTCCGCGGCACCCCGGCCCCACAGCGCAGCCCCGAGGGCCCGGTATCCGTCGGGTGTCGCCGTCCGGGCATCACCGTAAGGACAGGTACCGCCCGTGGTGACAGATACCGCCCGGCTGTGCCCGATGTCTACGGTGCGGCCCGGTGCAGCCTCTCGGTGATCGCGTTGACTGGCGCCCAGCTGAAGACCATTGCCGGGCCGATGGTCGCCCCCGGACCCGGATAGGTCGCACCCATCACCGCCGCCGCGCAGTTTCCCGAGGCGTACAGTCCGTCGACGGGTGTGCCGTCCTCCCGCAGCACCCGCGCGTCGGGGTCGGTGATCAGCCCGCCCTTGGTGCCGATGTCCCCGGGGTGGACGGGGACCGCGTAGAAGGGGCCCTTCGCCAAGGGTGCCAGGTTGGGGTTGGGGAGGGTCGGGTCGCCGTAGTAGCGGTCGTAGACGCTGTCACCCCGGCCGAAGTCCTCATCCTTGGCGGCGGCTGCGAAGCCGTTGAAACGGCTTACGGTGGCGGGCAGTTCGGGCGCCCCGAGCTGCCCGGCCAGTTGGTCGAGAGTCGGCGCCTGCCGCAGGAAGCCGCTCTCCCGCCAGGCCTTCGGGAAGGGCTGTCCGGGGAGGAGGCCGGCGAAGATGTAGCGGGCCCTGGAGGAGGCGTCGAGGATCATCCAGGACGGGACGGTGGTCGCGTCGGGGCGGTCACAGGCATACATGCGGTCCACGAAATCGTGGTACGGGGCGGCCTCGTTGGCGTACCGCTCCCCCGCCGCGTTGACGATCACCATGCCGGGGATGCCCCGGTCCGCGACCAGGAAGAACGGCTTCTCCCCGGGCGGGCAGAGCGACGGCGCACCCCACACCTTGTCGAGCAGGCCGGTAGCGGCGCCCAGTTCCTCGCCGAGCAGCAGCGCGTCGCCGGTCTGGCCCTCCGAGGCGTGGGTCCAGTCGGCCGAGGTCGGTGCGGGCAGGTACTTCTCGCGCAGCCGCTGGTCGTGCGAGAAGCCGCCGGAGGCGAGCACCACACCGCCCCTGGCGTGGATCGTCTGTTCCCGGCCGTCGCGCTGGACCCGTATGCCGGTCACCTTGCCGTCCTGCGTGACGAGACCGGTGAGCGGGGTCCGCAGCCACAGTTCGCCGCCGAGTCTGTCGTACGACAGCCGCATCCGGGCGATCAGTGCCTCGCCGAGCGAGAGCAGTTTCCGTCCCCTGAGCAGCGCCCCGGCCGCACGTCCGGCCAAGCGGAGCGCCTTGCGGCGGCCCGCCCAGGTGCGGCCCGACATGTTCAGAAAGCGGAAGTCGTACGAGGTGATGGTGAGGCCGTACGTGGGAAGTCCCGCCCGGCGCAGGGTGTGCCGGGCCTCGCCGAGCCGCTTGAGGTCGACGATCCGTGGTTCGACGGAGCGGCCGAGGGCCATGCCGCCGAGCCGCTCCGGGTAGTAGTCCGAGTAGCCCGGGGTGTACATGAAGCGCACCTCGGTCTTCTGGTGGAACTCCTCGACCATGCGGGGCCCGTGGGTCAGATAGGCGTCCTTGCGTGCGCCCGGTACCCGGTCCCCGACGGTGGCGTCGAGGTACGCGCGGGCCTTCTCGCGTGTGTCGCCGAGTGCGGCGGCGTCCAGGTGGAAGTTGCCGGGGACCCATATCGCACCACCGGACAGTGCGGTGGAACCGCCGTAGCGGTCGGTCTTCTCGACGATCAGCGCGGTCAGGCCGCGCAGCCTGGCAGTGATCGCGGCGGCGAATCCGGCGGCGCCGGAGCCGACGACCACCACGTCGTACGTGCACGGGTGTTCCTGGGAAGCCATCTCAGCTGCTCCTCTCTCCTGCGGCGTCGGCCGGCATCAGAACGTCCCCTGTCCGTAAGCGCTCCGGAAGTACAGCAGCGGGCTGCCGTCCTCGCGGGCGTCGAGGTCCAGGACGCGGGCGGTGACGACGTAGTGGTCACCGGCCTCGTGTGTCCCGTACAGCTCGCAGTCGATGGTGGCGAGGGCGCCGTCGAGGCGGACACCACCGTGGTCCGAGGGCGTCCAGTCGACGCCCGCGAATTTGTCGTCGCCGCTGCGGCCGAGCGCCGTGCACACCGCCTGCTGGTCCCCGGCGAGGACGTTGACCGTGAAACGCCCGGCGGCCTCGATCCTCGGCCAGCTGGACGAGGTCCTGCCGACGCAGAGCAGGACCAGCGGCGGATCCAGGGAGAGCGAGGCGAAGGACTGGCAGACCAGGCCCGCCGGCCGGCCGGTGCTGTCGACGGCGGCGACGACCGTGAGGCCGCTGGCGAACCGGCCGAGCACCTCCCTGAAGTCGTCCTGGGAGATCAGCCGTTCCACTGGTGGCCCCAGAAGCTGTCCGCGGTGATCTCCTTGGCGGTCCAGGCCGCCGGGTCGACGATCAGGCCGTCCCAGCCGTACTCGACCTGGAAGCCGCCCGGGGCTGCGGCGTAGAAGGAGACCATGTGGTCGTTGGAGTGGCGGCCGAGGGTGGACGCGATCGGGATGCCCGCCTTGTTCATCCGGTCCAGGCAGAAGCCGACGTCGTCGAGGGTCTCCAGTTCGACCATGAAGTGGACGATGCCGGGCGGCAGTGCGCCGGGGTAGAGCCCGAGGCTGTGGTGGCGCTGGTTGGGGCTGAGAAAGTTCATCCAGTAGAAGTCGCGGCCGGGTTCACCGGTCGGTACGGCGGCGGGCGGCAGCTTCATGCGGTCACGGAGCTGGAAGCCCAGGATGTTCTCGTAGAAGTCGGCGGTGGTCTCCATGTCCGGGGCGGGCAGGACGACATGGCCGAGGCCGAGCCGGTCGCCGGTGACGAAGCGGTTGCCGTACGGGGTGTGGAGCGGGGTGTGGTCCTGGGCCTGGCCCCAGTACAGCTCCAGGGGGTTTCCGGCGGGGTCCTCGAAGTGGATGAGCCCCTGGACTCGGCGCTCGGCGAGCGTCGCGTCGTCGGCGGCCTTGACGGTGACGCCGGCCGCTTCGAGCTCGGCTGCGGCCTCCGCCAGGGCGCGGGCGCCCGCCACTTCGAAGCCCGCGCAGAGCAGGCGGTCGGCCTCGTCCGCGACGAAGGAGAGGCGGCGGATCCGGTCGTCCATACGGGCGTTGAGGACGGTGTCCGTGGAGTCGGCGCCTTCGGCCATGCCCAGGATGTCGAGGACGTACGTACGCCATTCGGCGAGGTCGGTGGTCCCGATGCGCAGGTAGCCCAGCGAGCGAATGTCCATGATGAACCCCTCAGTGGGATCAGTGGGATCAGCGGAGTCAGTGGGATCGGTGAGAGAAGAAGTCGATGGCCAGGCGGTTGAACTCGTCGAAGCGTTCCGTCTGGGCCCAGTGGCCGCAGTGCGGGAAGACGTGCAGGCGCGCGTCGGGAATCGTCTTGAGGGCGAGCAGGGCGCCGTCGAGCGGATTGACCCTGTCCTCCCGCCCCCAGGTGAGCAGCGTCGGCTGGGTGATGCGGTGGGCCTCGCGCCACAGCATGGTGCCCTCGGGCCACTTGGCGAACGCGGCGGCCATCCGGGCGTTGCCCAGCCTGGCGTCGGGGTCGGTGGCCTGCGCGTACCGCTCCTCGACGAAGTCGTCGGTGACGATCGAGGAGTCGTGGGCGAGCGTGGTGAGGAAGGTCCGCATCTGCTCACGGGTCGGCTCGGCGGCCAGCGAGAAGGCGAAGAGCTGCTTGATGCCTTCGGTCGGATCGGGTGCGAAGAGGTTGACCGAGATGCCGCCGGGGCCCATCAGGACCAGCTTGGCGACCTTCTCCGGGTGGTCGAGGGCGAGGCGGGTCACGGTTCCGCCGCCGAGCGAGTTCCCGACGAAGTACGCCTGCGGAATGCCGAGTTCGTCCAGGAGCGCGGCCACGGCGTGCGCGGCGAAGCTGAAGTAGTCGCGGTCGGGTTCGGTCTTGTCGGAGCGGCCGAAGCAGGGCTGGTCGATCAGGAGGGTGCGGAAGTGCTGGGCGAAGACGGGCAGGTTGCGGCCGAAGTTCGACCAGGCCGAGGCGCCGGGCCCGCCACCGTGCAGCAGCACGGCCACGGGCGCGTCCGCGGGTCCGGCCTCGTGGTAGTGCAGGGTCAGGCCGCCCGCCTCTGCGGTACGTGAGGTGTTCTCGGGGGTGAGGGTCACAGGGGTGCTCACAGCATCGGGTCCTGGATGTCGAGGCCGAGGGCGGCCTGGCCGTGGAGTACGAGGGCACGCTCGGGGTCGTTGGCCGCGTGACCACGGCCGGTGTGCACGTCGCGCCAGGCGCGCTGGACCGGGTTGGGGCCGGTGCGCATGGCGTTGCCCCCGGCGTTCTCCATCAGCAGGTCCACGGCCGCGACCGAGCGTTCGGTGGCGAGGACCTGGTCGCGGCGGGCACGGGCGCGCAGCAGCATGGAGAGCTCGTCGCCGCGCTCGGCGACGGCGTACATCTCGCCCACGTTGCGCATGAGTTGGAGCCAGGTGGCGTCGACGTCGCTGGACGCGCGGGAGATGCGTACCTGCGCGAAGGGGTCCTCGGCGACCTTCTGGCCGTAGCTGACCCGGAAGCGCTCACGGGTGGCGGCGGTGTACGACTCGTACGCGCCCTGGGCGATGCCGACGATCGGTGTGGAGATCGTGGTGGTGAAGACGGTGGCGTAGGGGAGCCGGTAGACGGGTTCGGGGTTGAGCGCGTGTCCCGGCACCTTCAGTGCGCTCACCGGGCCGAAGCTCAGCGCGCGGTGCTCGGGCACGAAGGCGTCCTCCACGACGATGTCGTTGGAGCCGGTGCCGCGCAGGCCGACGGTGTCCCAGACGTCGTCGACCCGGTAGTCACCGAGCGGCAGGAGGAAGGTCCGCATGTCGACGGTCCGGCCCTCGTCGTCCGTGACGAGCCCGCCCAGGAGTACCCATTCGGCATGGTCGCAGCCGGAGGAGAAGTGCCAGCGGCCGGTGATCCGGAAGCCGCCGTCGGCAACCGTCACCTTGCCGCTCGGGGCGTACGAGGAGGCGATCCGGGTCAGCGGGGACGTTCCCCACACCTCCTCCTGGGCGCGTGGGTCGAAGAGTGCGACGTGCCAGGGGTGGACGCCCAGGACCGAGGCGACCCAGCCGGTGGAGCCGCAGACCGTCGCGATCTCCTTGACGGCTTCGTAGAAGACCGCGGGGTGCGCGGCGCGCCCTCCGTAGGCCTTCGGCTGGAGCAGCTGGAAGAAGCCCGTCTGCTCCAGTTCCTTGATCGTCTCCTCTGGCACCTTGCGCTGCGCCTCGGCCCGGTCGGTGCGTTCGTGGAGTGCGGGGGCGAGTGCGCGGACTGCCTGAAGGACTTCCTCGTCGCTCATGCGGGTCCCCTTTTCCTGTCTTCGTGAGATCTGCGGGGTGAAGTGCTGAGGACCGTACGACGGTGCACGCGAGCAACGACACCGCCGGTTCCCGCTGAGCGGGAACCCCAAAAGGTATGCCTGAACGAAATACACAGCTCCCGCGTATTCCCTCCGGCCGGAACGCGTGGCAGTGTCCGAGCAACGCCGGAAAACGTCCGGTGACCACACGCAGACCTGGGGGTTTGTCGTGCCCGCACTGGCCGCCACCGCCGAGCGATCACCGCTCTCGCTGCTCGAGAAGGCCGCACGCGTCCTGAGTACGTTCGCCGGCCCCGAGCCCCGGCTCTCCCTCACCGAGGTCGTACGCCGCTCGGGGCTGCCCCGCTCCTCCACCCACCGCATCCTCGACCAGCTGGTGCAGTTGCGCTGGCTGGACCGGGACGGGCGGGACTACCGGCTGGGCATGGGCATGCTGGAGTTGGGGGCGCTCGCCTCGCACCACAACCGGCTGCGCCGCGCCGCGCTCCCGCATCTGCACGCCCTGCACGAGACGACCGGCCACGTGGTGCATCTCGCGGTGCTCGACGCGGGCGAGGTCGTCTGTCTGGAGCGCATCGGCGGATCCGACGACGCGCAGTTGCCGCCCCGGGTGGGGGCCAGGATGCCCGCGTACTGCACGGCGGCGGGCAAGGCGATGCTCGCCTTCGGCACCCAGGCCGACGTCACCGGTGTCCTGGCCGGCGAGCTGCCCGCCCGTACGCCCCGCACCGTGGTCCGCCCCGCCGTCCTGCGCAGTGAACTCGCCGCGACCCGCGAACGCGGGATCGCTTACGACCGTGAGGAGAGCTGGCGCGGCGTCTGCTGTGTCGCCGCGCCGCTGCGCGGGGCCGGGCGGGCCGTGGCCGCGATCTCGGTCACCCGCCGCAGCTCCCATCAGGGCGTCGAGCAGCACGGTCCGGCCGTCCGGGCCTGCGCCGGCACCATCTGGCGTGAGCTGTACGGCCCCGGCCGGGCGGTCCGTGAGCGGACGCGCGGCGTCCGGGACCCGGACATCTCCGAAGGGGCCATGAGCAGCATGATGGGCTGGCTCCGCTTCAGCGAATGGATGTGACGCCGCTTCGGAGACGGCCGGGCCCGTTCCCGGCGCTCCGGCCCGGCGGCCGTGTCCGGCCGCCTACTCGTAGGAGACCGTGACGCGGTCGGTCAACGGCACGGCCTGGCAGGCCAGGATGTAGCCGTCGGCGAGGTCCTCCGGGTCGAGTACCTCGTTGCGGAGCAGCGCGGTCTCGCCGTCGGTCACCCGGCAGCAGCAGGCGCTGCACGCGCCCTCGCGGCAGGAGTACGGAGCGTCGAGACCGGCGGCGAGCATCGCGTCGAGCAGCGGGGTGCCGGCGCCCCAGGGGATTTCGTGCCACGCGCCGTCGAGTTCGACCTGCGCGGTGTGCGCGCCGTCGCCCGGGTCGCGCACCGGTGCGCCGAACACGTCGTCGGCGAGGGAGAAGTACCGTTCCCGGTGAATGCTGCTGCCCCCGGCCCGGCCGATCGCCTGCTCGGCGGCGTCCATCAGCGGGACCGGGCCGCAGAGAAACACGTCGCGGCCGGCGTACGGGGCGAGGACGGCCGCCAACTGATCCGTGGTGGGCAGCCCTTGCAGGCATTCCAGCCAGTGCACCACCGTGAACCGGCCGGGGTGGGCCGTCGCGAGGCCGTGGAGTTCCTCGCGGAAGATGACGGCGTCCGGGTCGCGGTTGGCGTACAGCAGGGTGACGTTCGCCCGGCCCGCGGTCAGTGCCGACTTGGCGATGGACAGCACCGGCGTGATGCCGCTGCCGCCCGCCACGAGCAGCAGGTCGCGGTCGAGATCGTCCGGGGTGAAGGTGCCGGCCGGGGGCAGTGCCCGGATCTCGTCACCCACCGCCACCCGCTCGCACACCCAGGCGGAGCCGCGCCCGCCGGGGATCTTCTTGACGGTGATCCGTGGCGGTTCCCCGGTGTGCGGGGAGCTGGCGAGCGAGTAGCAGCGGGCCGCGCCGCCCGGCACCCGCAGGGTCAGGAACTGGCCCGGTCGGTAGGCGAGTTCCGTGCCCGGCTCCGGAGCCAGTACCAGGGAGACCGCGTCGGCCGTCTCCCGTACGACCCCGGCGACCCGCATGCGCACCTCAGCCACCACTCGCCTCCAGCTGCCCCGATGCGACAGCAGCGTCGATGCTGTCGCGGAGCGCCGCACAGGAGCGGACGCGCGCCGACAGCTCACCCGCCGCGACCAGTTCGCCGATCACCGGGCAGACGGCAGCCGCCTCCGCCGTCCACTGGATCTGCGTGTGGGCGGGGCTGAACTTCTCGCACAGCACCTGGTTCCCGCAGGTGCCGCACTCGACGGGGCGCATCTCAGGCCTCGCCCTTGCGGCGGGCCAGATTCTCCTCGACCTCGGCGCGCCAGGCCTCGTTGGCCCGGGTGGTGTCGATCTCGAACTCGAAGCGCCGGACCATCTCGTCGGTCACGGCGGCGGCGTCCACGTAGAACTGCTCGTACCAGCGGCGGAGCTGGTAGACCGGTCCGTCTTCCTCGGTGAGCAGCGGATTGTCGATCCGGGTCTTGTTCTGCCAGATCTCGACGTCCTGCTCGAAGCCCACCCGGAGGCCGTCGGAGGTCAGCTGCGCGGCGGCAGCCGCCTCGGTGTCGCTCATCCCGGGGAGCTTCTTGACGAGGGCGCCGTACATCAGCATGAAGCTGTTGGAGTCGATCGGGTAGTGGCAGTTGATCAGTACGGCCTCCATCTCCAGGCCGGGGGCGACCTCCGTCCACAGTCTGTCGATCATGTACGAGGGTCCGTGGTACGAGGCGTCGGAGCGCAGCGGCGTGGAGAGAGTGCCGAGGTCGATGTCGCCGCGCGGGCTGGACTCCATGTACTGGGTGGCGACATGGCCGTCGAAGACGTTCTTGAAGTAGTTCGGGAACGCGAAGTGGACGTAGTAGAAGTGCGCCATGTCCACGACGTTGTCGACTATCTCGCGGCAGTTGGAGTTCTCCACCCGCAGGGCGTTCCAGGACCAGTCGGACCACTGCCCGGCGTCGGGGCCGTGGATGCCGTCGAGTTCGGGGATGGTGACGCCGGGCGGCGGCGGGTTGCCCTCGGGGTCGTGCCACACGTACAGCTGCTTGTTGCGCTCCAGCGTGGTCCAGGCACGGGTCCTGGCGCGCGGCGGGACGCGGCGGGCGTAAGGGATCCCGGCGCAGCGGCCGTTGCCCGCCCAGCGCCAGTCGTGGAAGGGGCAGGCGACGGCGTCACCCTTGACGGTGCCGCGGGCCAGATTGCCGCCCATGTGCGGGCAGTAGGCGTTGAGGACGTGCAGTTCGCCGTCGTCGGCGCCCTGGAACACGACGAGTTCGGTGCCGAAGGCCTCGATCCCGTGCGGCTCGCCGTCCTTGAAGGCGTCGGCGAGGCCGAGACAGTGCCAGCCGCGCGCGAAGCGGGTGGGCAGAGCGGCTGCCTCGATGACACGGGCCTCTTCGTCGAGTGCGGTCATCGTCCTTGACTCCCTTGCTCCGTCTGCTTCATCTGCCTCATCTGTTTCGTCCGTTGCTGCGCCGCGAGTTCGACGGCGATGTCGATGAGCTGGTCCTCCTGCCCGCCGACGAGGCGGCGTTCGCCCGCGCGGAGGAGGATGTCGGCGCCCGGTACCCCGTAGCGGCCGGCCTGCCGGTAGGCGTGCTTGAGGAAGCTGGAGTACACGCCGGCGTGGCCCATCATCAGAGCGAGCCGGTCGAGCGTGCATTCCTCGTCCATGACGGGCCGTACGACGTCCTCGGCCGCATCGATGATCTTGATGACGTCGATGCCGGTACGGATGCCCATGCGGTCGCAGACCGCGGCCAGGGCCTCGACGGGCGTGTTGCCCGCGCCCGCGCCGAGCCGGCGGGTCGAGCCGTCGATCTGGCTGGCGCCCGCCCGGATCGCGGCGACCGAATTGCCCACGCCCAGGGCGAGGTTCTCGTGGCCGTGGAAGCCGACCTGGGCGTCGTCGCCGAGCTCGGCGGTCAGCGCGGCCACCCGGTCCGTGACGTCGTCCATGACCATGGCGCCGGCCGAGTCGACGACGTACACGCACTGGCAGCCGGCGTCCGCCATGATCCGGGCCTGCCGGGCCAGCTCTCCGGGCGGTGTGGAGTGGGCCATCATCAGGAAGCCGACGGTCTCCAGGCCGAGTTCGCGGGCGAGTCCGAAGTGCTGGACGGAGATGTCCGCCTCGGTGCAGTGGGTGGCGATGCGGCAGATGGCGGCCCCGTTCGCCTGCGCCCGCTTGATGTCGTCCTTCACGCCGAGACCCGGCAGCATCAGGAACGCGATCCTGGCCCGCCGGGCCGTCTCGACCGCCACGGTGATGAGTTCCTGCTCGGGTGTCCTGGAGAACCCGTAGTTGAACGAGGACCCACCGAGCCCGTCGCCGTGGGTCACCTCGATGACGGGAACACCCGCGTCGTCGAGGGCGGCGACCACCGACCGTACGTCGGCCGGGGTGAACTGGTGCCGCTTCGCGTGCGAACCGTCACGCAGCGAGGAGTCGGTCACTCTGATGTCGAGCGTCCCGCTGTACGCCTTCACTGGTTGCTCTCCTTCTGGTCGCTCTCCCTCTGGCCGGTCTCTCCCTGTTCGGTCTCTCTGTGGCCGGTCTCTCTCTGGCCGGTCTCTCCCTGGCCGGTCCGCTGCCGGGTGATCACCTTCGCGAACTCCTCGCCGACCTTGGTGGCGGCGGCGGTCATGATGTCGAGATTTCCGGCGTAGGGCGGCAGGAAGTCTCCCGCGCCCTCCACTTCCAGGAAGATCGCGACCCTGGCCATCCCGCCGTTCCCGTCGGACGGATCGTCGAACTGCGGCTCGGCGCGCAGCCGGTAGCCGGGCACGTACGAGGCCACGTCGGCGGCCATCTGCTTGATCGATACGGCGATGGCGTCACGGTCGGCGTCCTCGGGAATCGCACAGAAGACCGTGTCCCGCATGATCACCGGCGGGTCGGCGGGGTTGAGGATGATGATCGCCTTGCCGCGCTCGGCACCGCCGATCTCCTCGATGCCCCGGGCGGTGGTCCGGGTGAACTCGTCGATGTTCGCCCGGGTTCCGGGTCCGGCCGAGACCGAAGCCACGGAGGCGACGATTTCCGCGTACGCGACCGGGACGACGCGCGAGACCGCGTACACCATGGGAATGGTGGCCTGGCCGCCGCACGTGATCATGTTGACGTTGTCGGCGTCGAGGTGTGCGGTGAGATTCGCCGGTGGGATGACGGCGGGCCCGATCGCGGCCGGAGTGAGGTCGACGGCTTTGATGCCGAGTTCGCGGTAGCGGGGTGCGTTCGCCCGGTGGACCTGGGCGCTGGTCGCCTCGAACACCAGGTCCGGCTTCTCCTCCCGGGCGAGCAGCCAGTCGACGCCTTGGTGACTGGCGTCGAGCCCGAACGCTCCGGCCCGTGCGAGGCCTTCGCTGTCCGGGTCGACGCCGATCATCCAGCGCGGTTCGATGTGCGGCGAGCGCAGGAGCTTGTGGAGCAGGTCGGTGCCGATGTTCCCGGAACCGACGATGGCGGCCGTTGCCTTTTTCGTGGTCATGAAGTCCTCAACAGAACGAGAGGGATACGGAGCCGAGCCCGGCGAAATCGGCGGTGAACGTCTGTCCCGCGGTGACGTCCGCCGCCCGGGTGCAGGAGCCGGGCAGCACCAGCTGCCCCTTCTTCAGCGGCACCCCGAACCGGGCGACGGTCCGGGCCAGCCAGCTGACGGAGGCCGCGGGGTCACCGAGGACGGCGTCGCTGCGCCCTTCGGCGATGAGCTCACCGTCGGCGCTCAGCCGGGCCTCGATGCTCCTGAGGTCCAGTTCGCGCGGGTCACGTCCCTCGCCGATGACATAGCCGGCCGACGAGGCGTTGTCGGCGATCGTGTCGGCGATGGAGATGCGCCAGTCGGCGATCCGGCTGTCGATCAGCTCCAGGGCGGGTACGACCTGTGCGGTCGCGTCCAGCACGTCCCGCTCGGTGCAGCCCTCGCCCGGCAGATCGGCACCGAGCACGAAGCCGACCTCGACCTCGATCCTGGGTGCGCAGTACCGGGTGACGGACACGGGCCGGTCCGCGTACAACTCCATGTCATCGAGGAGGTGACCGTAGTCGGGTTCGTCGACCCCCATCATCTGCTGCATGACGGGTGAGGAGAGCCCTACTTTGTGCCCGCTGATCCTTGCCCCTCCGGCGATCCGCCGCCGGATGTTGATCAGCTGGATCCCGTACGCGTCCTCGGTACCGATCCCGGTGAAGGTATCGACGAGCGGAGCGACAGGCGTCCTGCGGTGCTCGGCGGAACGCAGCAGTTCGGCTGCGTCCTGCCTGCGGCGGTCGTCGAGCATCGTTGCTCCTCGGAACGGGGCGGGGATTGTGCCGGGACCAGCGCTCGGCAGCTGGTCGGGCGACGGTAGGCCGGACCGGCCGCTTCCCGTGAGCCCGGATTCCCGCTGACCGGGAAGACGCGGCGAACTCCCCCGCTCCGTCCGGCGGTCACGCGGGCCCGGGGGCGGACAAGGACCGTGCCGGGCGACGACGACAGCACGGTGTGCGCTCCCCCGCTGACCCTGCGTCCGCACGCTCCCGCCAAGCGGGAAGCCGAGGGACGAAGGCGCCCGTACACCTTCTCTCTTGCACCGTGCGGTGCTACTCAGCTCTTCACCACCAACGCGGGAGTACTGCCATGACGCATCACACCGTCCGGACCATCGGCACCTGTGCGCTCACCCTCTGCTGCGTCCTGTCGGCCGGGGTCTGCACCCTGTCGGCAGGGGTCGCCACGGCGGCGACCGCGCCGCCCGGCCACCACCAGCAGCAGCAGCACCAGCCGGCAGCCGGCCGTCAGGTGCTGCTCGACGGCGCGGTCAACGTGCGCGATCTGGGCGGGTACCGCAGCCATGACGGGCGCACCGTGCGCCACGGCCTGGTCTTCCGTGCCGACGCCCTGAACCAGCTCACCGCTACCGGCCGCACCCGGCTCGCCGGCCTCGGGATGCGTGAGGTCGTGGACTTCCGGACGTCCACGGAGGTGGCGCGGGACGGCGCCGACCGGCTGCCCGCGGGGCTCGCCGTGACCGCCCGACCGGTCGATGACAGCGGGCTCTCCGCCGAGGTCGACGCCGTCATCGCGACCCGCGATCCGGTGGCGCAGCGTAAGGCGCTCGGTGGTGGTGCGGCCGAGGCCCTGATGCGCGGTCTCTACCGTGGCTTCGTCAGCGACCCGGGCAGCAGCGCCCGGTTCGCCGCCACACTGCGCGACCTCGCGCGCCACGACTCCGGCCCGCTGCTCTTCCACTGCTCGTCGGGCAAGGACCGTACGGGCTGGATGAGTTACCTCCTCCTACGGATCCTCGGCGTACCGCAGCGCACCGCCGAGGCCGACTACCTGGCGTCCAACACGTACCGGTCCGCCGCCGACGCGCAGACCCGGGCGGGGCTCAGGTCAGCGGGGCTCATGCAGGATCCCGGCCTCCTCATCCCGGTCCAGGAGGTACGGCCCGCCTATCTCGACGCCGCTCTCGATCAGGTGCGGCGGGACTACGGCAGCCTGGACCACTACCTCACCCGGGGGCTGGGCCTGGACCACCGCACGCTCGCAGCGCTCCAGGCCCGTCTCCTGCACTGAACCGGCAGCTCAGAAGTGCGTTCCGCCGTCTATGCGGATCTCCGTGCCGGTGATGAACGCGCCGTCCTGCGAGCCGAGCATGGCGACGACACTCGCGACGGCCTCCGGGCCCGCGTAGCCCTCGCCGATGGCCGGTGAGAGCTTCGCGAACAGGCTCCAGTCGGTGTCCTCCGGCAGGCCCGGCCCCTTGCCGCTGGTCATGCCGGAGGCGATGGAGCCGGGCGCGACCGAGACGGCGCGCAGCCCCTGCTTGCTGTACTCGCTCGCGATGCTGTGGGTCATGGCCTGGATGCCGCCCTTCGACGCCGCGTACGCCGACATGTAGGGGTGCGCGAAGCTCGCCGAGGTCGAGCTGAAGTTGACGACGACCGGCTTCTCGCCCGCCAGCAGCGCCGGGAGCGATTCGCGGATCATCAGGAAGGTGCCGGTCAGGTTGACCCCGATGACCTTGTTCCAGAAGTCGAGGGTCGTCGTGGCGGTGTGCCCGGAGCGGAGGATGCCTGCCGCGTTGACCAGTACGTCCATTCCGCCGAGGGTCTCGACGGCGGCGGCCACACCGGCCTTGACCGACGCCTCGTCGGAGATGTCGAGCAGGGCGGTGGTGAGGCGGTCCGCGTGACCGTCGGCAGCGGCGCGGTCGGCCGTGGTCCTGAGTCCGGCCTCGTCGACATCGACGGCCACGACGCGACCGCCCTCGTCGAGGATGCGGTGCACGGTGGCCTGGCCGATGCCCGAGCCGCCGCCGGTGATCAGTACGCGGCGGCCTTCGTAGCGGTTCATGGGGTGTCTCCGGTTTCTCGTACGCGTGCCGATGCCGGTCGGCATCGTTACCTACACGTCACAATACGCCTTCATGGCACGTTTTGCCATCACGGCAATCCGTGCGGATCCACGCCCGCCGACGTACCCTCTTGGAGTGAGCAACCAGCCGACCCTGACCGAGCGCCGCAGAACGGCGACCCAGCTCGACATCGCCCGCGCCGCTGCCGCCCTCTTCGCCGAGGCCGGGCCCGACGGCACCACCGCGGAGGCCATCGCCCACCGGTCGGGGGTCGCACTGCGGACCTTCTACCGGTACTTCCGCAACAAGCAGGACGCCGTCGGCCCGCTCCTCTCCGGCGGCGCCGACCGCTGGCGCGCGCTGCTCGCGGAGGCCGAGCCGGGGACGGGGCTGCCCACCGCGCTGGAACGGGCCGCTGCCGAAGCCCTCACCGCGCGGGGTGCGGAAGCAGCGGAGCAACTGAACTGGACCCGGGGCCTGTTGCGCGCCGCACAGGACGACCCCGCTCTGCGTGCGGTCTGGTACCGGATCAACCAGGAGTCCGAGGAGCGGCTGCTGCCGGTCCTGACCCGGCTGGCGGGCGAGGACGCGGACCCGCTGGAGGTGCGACTCGCCGCGGCTGCCGCGACGGACGCGATCCGGGTCGCCCTGGAGGCCTGGGCCGAGACCGATGCGCCGCTCACCGGGGCCGGTTCACCCGCCGAGCTGGCCGTCCGCTGTCTGCGCGAACTGCTCGGCGGGACAAAGCTCCTGGACGGGTGAGGAATCCGCGTCAGTGGCGGCCTCGGACGGCCTGGCCCCGCGCCTCCTTCGGCAGTCCGAGCACCCGCTCGGCGATGATGTTGCGCTGGATCTCGTTGGAGCCCGCGTA
The DNA here is from genome assembly GCF_940670765.1 of Streptomyces sp. A 4/2. Taxonomy (GTDB): domain Bacteria; phylum Actinomycetota; class Actinomycetes; order Streptomycetales; family Streptomycetaceae; genus Streptomyces. Next base: position 23,715 of record NZ_CALNVW010000043.1, on the reverse strand, counting down.
GATGGTGTCGGCGCGGGAGAACAGGAACAGCCGCTGCCGGTCGTCGAGTCCGTCCGGACCCGCGCCGGGGCCGGAACCGGTGAGCATCCCGGCGGCGCCGCTGACCTCCATGGCGAGCTCGCCGAGCGCCCGGTGCCAGGTCGCCCAGTAGATCTTGCCGATGGACGCCTCGGGCCCGGAGGCCCCGGCTGCCGCACCGTCCAGCATGCGCAGTGCGTTGAAGCGGATGGTCTCCAGTCCGATCCAGGCCCGGACCAGCCGGTCGCGGATCAGCGGATCATCGATCGCGCCGTTGCGTTCGGCCAGCGCGACGATCGCGGCCAGCTCACGGCGGAAGCCCACTTGCTGGCCGAGAGTGGAGACGCCCCGCTCGAAGCCCAGCGTGGCCATCGCGGTCCGCCAGCCGTCGCCGGGCGCGCCCACCACGCAGGAGGCGGCGGTGCGGGCGTCGTCGAAGAAGACCTCGTTGAACTCGCTGGTCCCGGTGAGCTGGACGATGGGCCGGACCACCACGCCCGGCTGGTCCATGGGGACGAGCAGATACGAGAGGCCGGTGTGCCGCTCGGATCCCGGCTCGGTGCGGGCCAGTACGAAGCACCACTGCGACTCGTGGGCGAGCGAGGTCCAGGTCTTCTGGCCGTTGACCACCCACTCGCCGCGGCCGGTGTCCCGTTCGGCCCGTGTCCGTACCCCGGCCAGGTCGGAGCCTGCGTCGGGCTCGCTGTACCCCTGGCACCACAGTTCGCGTACGGCGACGACCGGCGGCAGGAAGCGCTGCTTCTGCTCCTCGGTGCCGAAGGCGATGAGGGTCGGCCCGAGGAGTTGCTCACCGATGTGGTTGACGCGGGCGGGCGCGTCCGCGAGTGCGTACTCCTCGTGGAAGACGACCTGCTGTTCCAGGGTGGCGCCACGTCCGCCGTACTCCTCGGGCCAGCCCACGCAGGTCCATCCGTGCGCCGCCATGTGCCGCTCCCAGGCCAGCCTCTCGGCGAAGGCCTCGTGTTCGCGGCCCGGCCCGCCGAGCCCCTTGACCTCGCGGAACCCGCCTTCCAGGTGGTCGCGCAGCCAGGCGCGGACCTCGGCCCTGAATTCGTCCAACGCCACGGCGCCGTCTCTCCTCACGTGTTCATCCGCATGTCCGTGCGACCGTCCCCGGGTGGCGCCGCCGGCCGTCCGCCCGAACGCCCCTCTCACGGGCCGTCCCCCGTCCGAAGACCGGCCAGCACGGCGGAGCCGATCCGGCGGCGGTGCGCAGCGGGGGTACCGAGCAGGTGGGCGTCGCCGTGTGCCCGCTTGAAGTAGCGGTGGGCATCGTGTTCCCAGGTGATCCCCATGCCGCCGTGCAGCTGGATCATCTCGGCGGCGGCCAGTGACAGCGCCTCGGAACACGCCGACCTGGCCGCGGCGGCCAGCACGGGTTCGGCATCGGCGTGCGCGGCGCCGAGCGCCAGTGAGCGGGCGGCCTCGACTGCCGTGTACACATCGGCCAGCCGGTGCTTGACCGCCTGGAACGAGCCGATCGTCCGGCCGAACTGCACCCGTTGCCCTGCGTACGCGACGGTCAGCTCCAGGCAGCGCGCGGCGGCGCCCACCGACTCCGCGGCCAGTGCCGTGCAGGCCAGGTCCCGTACCCGCGCGAGGATGCGCGCGCCCTCGGCGCCGGCCGGGCCGACGAGCGCCGCGGGGGCCCGGTCCAGCACCAGCCGTGCCTGCGGCCGGGTCCGGTCCAGCACCCCGCACGGTTCCCGGCGCACCCCCGCCCCGTCGAGCCGGAAGAGACCGAGCCGGCCTCCCGGCATCCGGGCGAAGGCGAGCAGCACCGAGGCCGAATCGCCGCACAGCACATGCTCCTTGACGCCGGTCAGCAGCCAGCGCCCACCGTCCGGTGCGGCGAGGGAGCGGATCGCGCCGGGCTCCCACGAGCCGTTCTCCGCCCAGGCCAGCGCGCCGATCCGGTCCGCGGCCAGTTCCTCGGCGGACTCCCCCGCGGCGACCAGAGCCTGCGCCGCCAGCACCGCCGATCCCAGATACGGCACCGGGCTGAGCGAACGCCCCAGTTCCTCCATCACCACATGGACCTCGGCGGGCCCGCAGCCGAGCCCCCCGTACGTCTCCGGAACGCCGAGTGCGGCCACGCCGATCTGACGGGTCAGCGGTTCCCAGGCGGCCGCGCCCTCGTGGCGGGCCAGGACGGCGCGCACCGCCTCCCGCAGCCCGGACTGCTCCTCGGTCTCCCTCATGTCCGCTCCCCCGCTTCGCCCGCCCTCCGGTCGGCCTCTTCCCGGGCTCTGCGCCGCAGTTCGGCCTTGAGCAGCTTTCCGCCGGCGTTCCGGGGCAGCGTGTCCACCGCGACGAAGCGGCGGGGGACCTTGAAGTTGGCGAGCCGTTCCCTCGTCCAGGCGGTGAGTTCCTCCGGTCCCGCGCCCCGGCCCGCCGCCGGTACGTAGTAGGCGACCCCGACCTCACCCAGCCGTGCGTCCGGCGCCCCGACGACCGCGACATCGGCGATTCCCTCATGGGCGATCAGGGTGTGCTCGACCTCGGCCGGGTAGGCGTTGAACCCGCCGACCACGTACATGTCCTTGAGCCGGTCGGTGACGGTCAGATAGCCGCGTTCGTCCCGCACCCCGATGTCACCGGTGCGCAGCCAGCCGCCGTCGGCGAGGGCTTCGGCGGTGGCGGCCGGGTCGTCGAGATAGCCGACCATCACGTTGTACCCGCGCACCTGGACCTCTCCCGGTTCGCCGGGCGGGGCCTCGCTTCCGTCGGCGCGGGCCGTACGCACCTCCGTGCCCGGGAGCGCGACGCCCGCCGAGCGGGCGATGAGCTCGGCCCGTTCGTCCGGCGGACACATGGTGGCGACGCCGCACGACTCGGTGAGCCCGTAGGCGTTGAAGACGTACGCGATGCCGAGTTCGGCGCGGATCTCCTCGATCAGCTCGGGCGCGATGGTAGCGGCGCCCAGTCCGGCGAGCCGGAGCGATGTGAGGTCCCGGTCCCCGCGCCCGGGGTGGCGCAGCAGGGTGTGGAAGAGCGTGGGCGGTCCCATCAGCACGCTGATCCGTTCCTGCGCGATCAGCGCGAGCACCCGGGCGGGGTCGTACACCGCTTCCGGAACCATGACCGCGCCGTTGAGGAGGCAGACGAGGATGCCCGCCTTGTAGCCGAAGGTGTGGAAGAACGGGTTCATCAGCAGATAGCGGTCGCCGGGCCGGAGCCGGGCGTTGCGTGACCACTCCCGGTAGACGCGGATGGTCTGCCCGTGCGTGACCATGACGCCCTTGGGCCGTCCGGTGGTGCCGGAGGTGAAGATGATGTCGCAGAGGTCGTCCGCGCGGACGGCGCCGGCGCGCCGGGCGCGTTCGGGTTCGCCGACGGTCTTCCCGGCGGCGAGGTACTGCGCGAAGTCCAGTTCTCCCTGACCTGCGGTACCCCGGAGGAGCACGGTGGCGCGCAGGGATCCGGTCAACTCCCCCAGCATCGCGGGGTAGTCGATGCCGAGGAAGCCGCGTTCGGTGAGCAGGTACGAGGCCCCGCTCCGGCGGATGATGTCGGCGGCCTCGGCGCCCTTGTAGCGGGTGTTGAGCGGCACGACGACGGCGCCGACCGACACCGCGCCGAGTACGGCGGTGATCCATTCGCGGCTGTTGGCGGCCCAGACGGCCACCCGGTCGCCGTGCGCGATCCCGCAGGCCACGGCGGCCCGCGCGCAAAGGTTGATCTCCTCTCTCAACTCACCGAAGGTGAGGCGTCCTTGCTGGTCACTGAGGGCCTCCTGGTCCGCGTACCGTTCGGCGGCGAAACCTGGCAACTCAGCGAGCGTGGTGGGGAGGGGTGCGGTGTTCATGCCCCTGCTGCTCCTTTGCGGGAAGGCGGCGGACTGGCCCGCGTGCAGCGCGGCCCTTGACAGGGCCGACGTGCCCGGCATCAAATCACAGTGTTTCTAATAGGCATAGCCCTACGGCAGGAAGCACTCACCATGACTCCCACCCCGCCCCTCGGCGACAAGTCCGTACTCATCACCGGCGCCGCCCGCGGTCTCGGCCTGGAAATGGCCCGCCAGTGCGTGGCGGCGGGCGCCCGCGTCACCCTCGCCGACGTCCTGAGCGAGGAAGGCGCGCGGGCCGCACAGGAATTGGGCGACCGGGCCCGGTTCGTCACGCACGACGTGACCAGCGAGGAGCAGTGGGCGACGGCCGTCGGCGCGGCCCGCGAGTTCGGCGGCGGACGACTCGACTCCCTGGTCAACAATGCGGGGATCTCGACCGGCGGCCTGCTCCACGAGGAGTCGGTGGCCCACTTCCGCAAGGTCCTGGAGACCAACCTCACCGGCACCTTCATCGGCCTGCGCACCGCGATCCCCGTCATGGCCGGGCAGGACGGCGGTGGCTCGATCGTGAACATCTCGTCGGCCGCCGGCCTCATGGGGCTGGCGATGACCGGGAGTTACGGCGCGGCGAAGTGGGGTGTGCGCGGCCTCACGAAGATCGGCGCGGTGGAGCTTGCCGGGTCCCGCGTCCGCGTCAACTCCGTCCACCCCGGCGTGACCTACACCCCGATGACGTCCGCCGAGGGCTTCGTTCCCGGCGAGGGCAACTTCCCCGGCACCCCCATGGGCCGGGTCGGCGAACCCGCGGAGATCGCCTCGACGGTCGTCTTCCTCCTCTCCGACGCGGCCTCGTACATCACGGGCGCCGAACTCGCCGTGGACGGCGGCTGGACCGTCGGACCCACGGTCGCCGGGCTCACCCAGCACTGACCGGCCCCGGCCGATCGGGCGCACGGCGGCCTCTTGACGGATCGGCGGCGGGGGTATGCAATCACGGTGTTTCGATTAGGCATATTCCTACCAGGAATACTGGAGCCGGAATGAACACCTCCCCCGCCACACCGTCCACCACGGACACGTCCCGGATGCGTGAGGTCCTCAGCGCCTTCTGCACCGGCGTCGCCGTCATCACCGCCATCGCTCCCGACGGCAGCCCCGCCGGAATGGCCGTACAGTCCTTCACCCCGGTCTCGCTGGATCCGCCCCTGGTCGCCTTCTGCCCCGCGCTGACCTCAAGCACCTGGCCGAAGATCCGGGCCGCGGGCCGCTTCACCGCGAACATCCTCGCCGCCGACCAGCAGGACCTCTGCCGCCGGTTCGCGGTGACCGGCGGCGACAAGTTCACCGGCGCCCGCTGGGCCCCGGGCGCCAACGGGGCACCCGTCCTCGACGGGGTCCTGGCCACCGTCGAGTGCGACCTGCACACCTCGCTGGAAGGCGGCGATCACGCCATCGCCCTCGGCCGGGTCACCACGCTGGCCACCCACCGGCCGTCCGCGGGGCCCCTGCTCTACTTCCGCCGCCGCTACGGCCGCTTCTTCTCCAACTCCTCGATGTCCGCGAGCATCGCCTCCGCGAGTTCGCACTCCGCCGCGTAGTACCGCTCGGCCCACTTCAGGGTGAGCGTCGGAAACGCCCACTCCTCCCGGGCCTCGGCACCCTTGACGTCGGCCGCCGCCCGCCGCCGCATGGACTGCGCGAACTCCTGGTGCCGGGCGAGCACTTCACGCATCTGCTCGGGCTCCAGCAGATGCCCGAGCCACATCCGCAGCATCGGCCCGTGCTTGAGGACCGGCGGATCGACGGGCGCCTCGCGCGCCCACTCCCGCACCGCGTCCATCCCCTCGTCCGTGATGAGGTAGACGCGTTTGTCCCGGGTGCCGGTCTCCTGCGCGACCATCCGCGACGAGACGTATCCGACGCCTTCGAGCCGCTTCAGCTCGCTGTAGATCTGGCTGAACGACGGGCTCCAGTAGAAGAAGCGCAGCGACTGGTCCGACCACTTCTTCAGGTCGTAGCCGGACAGTTCCTCGCCGAACGAGAGCAGCCCCAGGACCGCCCAGCTGGTCGCCGGGAGCGCCGGACGCCCCTCCTTCACCTGCTTCTTCTCCGCCACGCCAGGAAGTCTACGACCAGGGGGCGCCGACCCTCTTCCCTCATCCACCCATGACTGCTAGAGATATTCCTATTAGGAATACACCAGAGAGGTTCACCTGCATGAAGTTCTCCATGATCTTCGAGGCACAGCTCGCTGATCCGACCCCGGAGCGCGAGCGCCAGGTCATCCACGACTGCGTCGAACAGGCCGTCCTCGCCGAGGAGATGGGCTTCGACCGCATCTGGGCGGTCGAGCACCACTCCCTCACCCAGTACGCCCACATGAGCGCCTCCGAGATCTTCCTGACCTGGGTCGCCGCCCGGACCGAGCGGATCCGGATCGGCCACGGCGTCGTCACGATGCCCTTCGGCTACCAGCACCCGGTACGTGTCGCCGAACGCGCCGCCATGCTCGACGTCCTCTCCGGCGGCCGGGTCGACATCGGCGCGGGACGGGGCGCCACCCAGCAGGAACTGCGCATGTTCGGCGTGCGGCCCGAGGACACCTACCCCCAGATGGAAGAGGCCCTGCGGATCTTCTCCTCGGCCTGGCGTGCGGAGCAGTTCGAGTGGCACGGGTCGATCGACATCGGTCCCGGCGCGATCCTCCCCCGGCCCGTCCAGGACCCGCATCCGCCGCTCTTCATGGCCTGCTCCAAGCACGACACCCTCAGGCTCGCCGCCGAACTGGGCGTCGGCGCCCTGGTGATGGGCTTCGCGGGCGCCGCCGACGTACGCGAGATGCGCAAGGTGTACGACGAGGCCATAGCGGCCCGCACCGGAGAGCGCTTCGTCTCGACCGAGGCCAACAACCACCTCTCCGCGCTGTGCCCCACCGTCGTCCTCGACGACAGCGAGCGCGCCCTGCGTCTGGGCACCCGTGGCCAGCGCTTCTTCGCCGAGTCGATCGCCCACTGGTACGGCAACTCCCCCGCGCCCACCGGCTACTCCGACTCCGAGGACACCGCGGACCATCTCGCCGCGCTCGCCAAGGACCGCGACGATCTCGTCGCCAGGCTGCACGAGGCGAACATCCCGGCCCGGCCGGTCGACACCGGCACCTACAACGCGGACCACGCCTACGGCGACGCGCAGACCGCGATCGCCTACGTCGAGCAGCTCCGGGAGATCGGCGTCGACGAGGTCATGTGCCTGATCCAGATGGGCACGGTCCCGCAGGATGCCTGTCTGGAGACCATCCGCCAGTGGGGCGAGACGGTCATCCCGCACTTCCGCGCGCTGGAGCAGCAGTGACCACCGGACTCGACGGCAAGGTCGTCGTCATCACCGGTGCCGGCCGCGGTCAGGGTGCGGCGGAGGCCCGTCTCTTCGTGGCGGACGGCGCCCGGGTCGTCCTCACGGACGTGCGGGAGGACGAGGGCGCCGAGGTCGCCGATTCCCTGGGCGACCAGGCCCTGTTCGTACGGCACGACGTGGCCGAACCCGCCAGTTGGTCGGAAGTCGTCGGCGCCGCGCGGGCCCGTTTCGGGCGCATCGACGCCCTGGTGAACAACGCGGCACTGTGGCGCGTCGCCGCCGTCGAGGACGAGACCCTGGCGAACTTCACCGCCCTGGTCCAGGTCAACCTCCTCGGCCCGTTCCTCGGCATCAAGGCGGTCCTCCCCTCCCTCCGGGAGGCGGGCGGCGGCTCCGTCGTGAACATCTCCTCGACGGCCGGTCTGGTCGGCATCCCGGGCCACGCGGCGTACGGCTCGACGAAGTTCGGCCTCCGCGGCCTCACCCGTTCCTGCGCCCTGGACCTCGCGAAGTACGGGATCCGTGTCAACTCCGTCCACCCGGGTGCGATCGACACCCCCATGACGGCGGACGTCGCCGGACGGGACTGGTCACATGTTCCCCTGCGCCGGATGGGCCGCCCGCAGGAGGTCGGAGAACTCGTCCGTTTCCTGGTCTCCGATGCCTCCTCCTACATCACCGGCACCGAGTTCCCCGTCGACGGAGGGCTGACCACCGGATGACCGACTCACTGACTCCCCTGGCCCGCCGGGTGTGCGATGCCATGTCCGCGGCCTTCCCCGGTCCGGCAGTCGGCGTCGAGGCCCTGCGCGCCGCGACCGAGGCGGGCGCCGCGGCCCGCCCGGTGCGCCCGGTCGCCGATGTGCGCGACGGCACGGCGGACGGAATCCCCGTACGGCTCTACTCCCCGTCCCCCGCGCCGACCACCGTGATCGTGTTCTTCCACGGCGGCGGCTGGGTCCTCTGCGGCCTGGACACCCACGACGGCCTCTGCCGCGAACTCGCCGCCCGCACCGGGGCACTGGTGATCTCGGCCGGCTACCGGCGTGCTCCGGAGCACCCCTTCCCGGCCGCCGCCGACGACGCGTACACCGTGCTCACCTGGGCAGCCCGCAACCACCCCCGTCACCAGCTGCTCCTCGCCGGGGACTCCAGCGGCGGCAACCTCGCCGCCGCGTGCAGCCTGCGCGCCCGCGACGAGAGCGGCCCCCGCATCACCGCCCAGCTGCTCCTCTACCCCGCCCTCGACCACCGTCTGACGACGGCGTCGGCCCGCGAATTCGCCGAGGGTTACTTCCACACCACCGCCTGCATGCGCTGGTACTGGCAGCAGTACGCGCCGGGCCGGGACGCCGGTCACCCTTACGCGTCCCCGGGGCTGGCCCCGGATCTCAGCCGCCTGCCACCCACCCTGCTCGTCCTCGCCGACTGCGACCCGCTGCGCGACGAGGGTCTGGCGTACGCCCGCCGCACGGGGGCCGAAGTGCACCTGCACACCGGCGTGTTCCACGGTTTCCTCGGCGCCGTCGGCACGCTCCCGCAGGCGGACAGCGCGCTGGCGGGCGCGGCGGCCTGGGTCACGGCCACGACCGCGAAGGCGCCGGCCCCGGAAGCGGCGAGGCCCTGAAGCGCTCCACTTCGCCACGCGGCAGGGTCCCCGTCCCCGGCACCACGGGGCGGACCGCATGCGAACGGCATACGCGCCCGGTCACGGGGCTCGGCCGTCACGGCGGGCGGACCCGTGACCGGGAGCGCGCTCGGTCCGGCGGATCTGCTCCACCGGATACGGCGCCTCCCTGTTCCCGTACTGGAACTCGCGGAAGAAGTCCGACAGCACCACGGCGAGCGGCGCACGCCGGGTGAGGATCGCCGCAGCCGCCCCCGGGATTCCCGTGGGGCGCTCGCCTCGGGCATACGCGCGCACCTGCGCCTCGCGGTCGTCCCTCCCGTACCCGAACAGGGCGGTCACCAGCCAGTTCGCGAGGTAGGTGACCGCGTAGCAGCGGTCGTAGGACTGGTGCCGGTCGAAGAAGGCGGCCTCGTCCCGCGAGAGCTCGAACCGGGACGAGAGCGCGAGGCCGTAGTCCGCGAAGAAGAGGCGCCGGCCATCGGTCAGGATGTTCTCGAAGTGGAGGTCGAAGTGGAGGAGGCCCCGGCTGTTCATGAACGAGGTGCCGGCTTCCAGGCCCCTCTCGACCAGGGTGCAGGCCCGGTCGGCTGCCTCGCCGCCTCCCTCCAACTGCTCCCCCAGCCACTGGTGCAGGTTCTGCGGGATGTACTCCAGGAACAGCGCGACGCTCGCCGATGACTGCTGGAGCCCCTCGATCCGGCGGCGTATCTGCGATCCGCCGCCCCAGTAGGCGACGGCCCGTTCGACGTCGGCCAGTTCCCCGGGCAGCGGCGTCGAGTCCGGAAGTACCCGCCAGTGGTACATCAGGGGGAAGCTCTCGCATTCCCCCGCGAGTACCCAGTTCGTCGTCATGGTGTGCACGGCGAGTTCCCGCCAGGCCCCGCAGCCCGGCCCGCCGATGGTGCCGACACCGTACTGGCAGAAGACGGGCAGCTCGAACAGGTTCGCCGTGGACCGGACGTGTCCGGGCTGCCTCTCCAGGTCGGTGAGGGGCACCCGTTTCACGAAGACCGGTGTTCCGTCGATCTCCAGCAGCGCCGACTTCCCGCCGATGCCGGAACCGATCGGCTCGGCCGCGTCCACGAGGTCACCCAGTGCCTGATCGCTGTGCAGGGCCAGGGAGGTGGAGACGGCTCCATGGGCGGTGAGACGCGCGCTGCGCGACAGGTCGGTGCACTTCACTGCTGCCTCCGTCCGGACATCGTTCTCTGATCCTCCGTCAGCTGTGTGCCTCACGGGATCCTCCGTCAGTGCCTCACGGGACGCGACCGCGCTCTCGCCCGTCAGGCTCTTCCCGCGGGACGCGCTCTCCGTTCGCACAATCTACCGGCGAGCCGCAGCCGCCCCCGGCCGCTCCCTCATAGCAAGCTTCTGAACTGATGTCACCTGACGCCGAGATCCGTCCCCCTGCGGGGCGGTCACCGGCTGACTCCATGGGTACGGGGCGGATCCACGCGCCATCTCCCACCCGGTGCCCGCGGAAAGGCATGGTGACCGTCCTGCCGAAGAGACCCGGAACACCGTTGTCCCGAAGGGAATCCCTTGCACCGACGAGAAAGGAAGCGGTGGCTGCCCGCAGCCGCCCTGAGCGGCACGCTCGCCGCAGGCGCTCTCGCCTTCCTGCCGGCCATCGCGCAGGCTCAGAACGACGGCGAAGCGCAGCAACCCACCGCCCAGGCCGATTTCGCGGCAGCCGCAGCCGAGTTCGAGGTCCCGCTGCCCGTGCTGCTGGGCGTCGCCCACGAGGAATCCGGCTGGCAGCAGCACACCGGCTACAGCAACACCGGCGGGTGGGGACTGATGAACCTCACCGATGTGACGTCCGCGATGGCCGCCGACGGCGCCGCGGGCGCTTCCGGACGTTCCGACCTCGCCTCGTTCACCGGCCGCCCCGAACTGCACACCCTGCGGGCCGCCGCTGAACTGACCGGTCTCCCCGCCGAGAAGCTCCGGAACGACCGGCTCGACAACCTCCGTGGTGGAGCCGCCCTGCTCGCCTCGTACCAGAAGAAGCTCACCGGTCGCACCTCCGACGACCCGTCGGAGTGGACCGCCGCGATCGCCAGGTACAGCAGGCTGTCCGACAAGAAGGCGGCCACGACGTACGTCGACGACGTGTTCGCCACCCTCAGGTCCGGTGCCCGGCAGGAGCCCCCGGCGGGAACGCCGGTCACTCTGGCGGCCGTTCCGTCGGCGAAGCCCGCCCCCGGCCAGCTGCGCGCGCTCGCCCTCAAGGACACCGCAGCCCCGCAGGCCGAGTGCCCCGAGTCGATGAACTGCCGGTTCACCGCGGCGGCCCCGTCCAACGGTCAGGTCTCCGACCGTCCGGCCAACGGCATGAGGATCTCCCAGGTCATCATCCACACCACGGAGGGGTCGTACGACGGCGCCGTCAAGGCCTTCCGGACACCGGGGGGTTCCTCCGCGCACTACGTGATGCGCTCGTCGGACGGCGCCGTCACCCAGATGGTGCCCGACAAGGACATCGCGTTCGGTGACGGCAACTACGACAGCAACCTCCACTCGGTCCAGATCGAGCACGAGGGATTCTCCGCGCACGGTGCGGACTGGTACACGACGGCGGCGTACCGGCAGACGGCCGAGCTGGTGAAGTATCTGGCCGACCGGTACGACATCCCGCTGGACCGCCAGCACATCCTCGGGCACGACAATGTTCCCGGCCCCTCCGCCGGCACACTCACCGGCATGCACTGGGACCCGGCCGACGGGTGGGACTGGACCCGCTTCCTGCGGATGCTCGGCGCTCCGGTCGACAACGGTCGCCACGGGGTCGGAGCGGTCGGATCGGCAGTGACGATCACTCCCGGCTTCCACCGCAACCGGCAGACGTACACGGTCTGCCCCGCGGACGACCCGTCGGGCACCGTCACCGCCTGCACGCCGGTCACCGGGCCGTCGAGCGCGCTGTTCGTGCGCACCGCCCCCAGCAGCGACGCTCCGCTCGTCCTCGACCCGGTCGTGCACCCCGACCCGGCCGCCAAGGGCGGTACGGACAGGGTCAGCGACTGGAGTGTCACCGTCCAGGCCGGCCAGCAGTTCGTCGTCGCCGACCGCCGGGGCAGTTGGACGGCCATCTGGTACGACGGCCAGAAGGGCTGGATCCACGACCCGCACGGTATGAACACCACTCCCGCCACGGGTGTACGGATCATCAGGGCGGTGGGCGACGGCGCCGCGCCGGTGTACGGCACCGCCTACCCGGACGCCGCCGAGTACCCGGCCGGGCTGTCCCCGTCGACGCAGGCACCCCTGACGGCGAAGAACTACGTGATCCCGGCCGGCCAGGCCTATGTCGCCCACCAGCCGCCCGCCGCGAGCGCCGACTTCTTCCCTTCGGGCGGGCAGGTGGTCACGGGGGCCAAGCACTACTACACGGTCCAGTTCAACCACCGGTACGTCCTGGTGAACGCCGCGGACGTCACGGCCACGCACACGCCGGGGCGCTGACAGCCGGGCGCGTTCCTCGGGGTGGGCCTGCCGTCTCCGGCAGCAGGGACGGCAGGCCCACTCGGTGTTCACGGACCGGTTCGGGGCCGTGGACACGCACGGTCAGGGCGTCTCGCGCGCCGCCCGGTGTCCGTCAGGGCCCGTACGCGAGCCGTACCGTCAGCGGCGCGTGCCGCACGGTGAGCGGCTTCGCGAACCGCACGGTGGCCGTGGTGCCGGAGAGCGTCACCTCGGCGCCCCGCAGTTCCCCGGCGCTCCCCGACGTGTGCAACCGTACGGTCCGGGTGCCTTGCGGCACCTGGAGTGTCAGCCGGCGCACGGCGAGCGACCCGTGCCGCACCAGAACGCTGTCCGTCTGGACTCCACCCGCCCGCTTCTGCGTGAACGTGCCCCAGGCCGCGCCCGTACTGAAGAACGAGCGGTGGTCGGCCGGCCGCCAGGTGGGTGCGAAGGTGAGGGCGCCTTCCGGACCGTTGGAGGAGAAGCCCTGAGCCGCCGTCAGCAGCGACCAGGAGGAGAGCGTGCGGCCGTAGTACTTGCCGCACTCGTCGTCGCCGAACGGGCTGCCCGTGCCGTCGCCGGTCGAGCAGGTGCCCATGCTGATGTACGGGCCCTTGCGCGCCTTTCCGTCGTAGCGGTCGGAGATCGCCTTCACGGCCCTGAGACCCTCCGCCGTCTGTCCGCGCTGAAGCATCAGAGCCGCCGCCGAGTACTCGAAGCCCGACATCAACTCGTCGTAGTAGAGCGGGGTGTTGGACGGCTTGTCGCCGTGCGGCCAGGTCGTCATCTGCAGACCGCCGTCGGTTTCGAGGGCGTACTGGCGGAACTGGTGCGCGTAGTTGTAGCCGGAGTACGGGGTGTCGCCGAGGAGGTTGTCGCGGTAGTTGTTCTTGAAGAGGTTCTTCGCGGCGAGGTCCATGTGCGCGCTGTCGTAGATGTCGCCGAGGCCGAGCTGGGTGGACCACCACTGGCCGAGCAGCATGTCCACCTCGGAGCCGTTGCCGTACGAGGCGCCGACGCCCGAGTTGACCTCGGTGTAGTACTCGCCGTTGAAGTAGGCCTTCTCACCGGCTGTGCGGCCCTTCTCGTAGATCGAGGCGTACAGCTGGGCGGCCTTGGTGTCGCCCTCCGCCTCGGCCATCTTCTGCGAGGCGTGCACCGAGGCGAGGTACATCGAGCCCAGCCAGGAGCCGTTGCCCGTCTCGCCGCCGTCGAGGGTGGTGTTGAAGCTGCCGGTCAGGATGCCGTCGTGGTCGGCGTCGCCGAGCCCGACGACGTAGTCCATGGACTTCTCGACCTTCGCCCAGTTGGCGTCCAGCCACTTCTTGTCGGTGGTCTGATAGGTCCGGTAGGCGGAGAGAAGAACGCCCGTCTGGCCGTCCATCGTGAAGCTGCTGTCGCCGTCGAACCGCATCGGGATCTTGCCGGAGCTGTCGGCGTTGTCGAGCCACTGCTGCGTCCAGCGCCGGCCGACCTCCGGCCACAGCCAGGCCTGCGCCTGGGCGTAGTGGAAGACGTGTGTCGGCATGCCGGGGCAGCAGCCCCAGCCCTCGCGTGCGCCGAAGAAGCCGTTCTTCGCCCACCACACGGAAGGCGAGTGCAGCACGGCGGTGGCCGCGGACACCCGGTCGATGAGATAGCGCGGCAGGTTCGAGTCGTAGAGGGAGTCGTGGTACGCGGTGGTGTCGGCGAGCAGCCGGTCGTAGTTCCGGGTGACGTACGAGGAGACGTCGTCGGCGGAGTTCCACCAGTTCTCGTACTGGCGGCCGTCCCCGCCGTTGTAGTTCTTGGCGCCGGGGAAGTGCCAGTTCAGGGCGATGGGCACGGTGGTGTGTCCGCCCGGTTCCAGGGTTACGGATACCGAGAGCGCGCCGTCGACCGTCGTCCGGTCGGCCGGGCTCGACGCGTCCTTCGACCCGCTCAGCTTCCCGTCGTCGGCGAGGTCCGCGGAGAGCGAACTCAGCGAGTCCCAGGAGGCCGTCGCCGATACGTTCTTCCCGTACGCGGTGAGGTTCATGGTGCCCGCGCCATCCTTGCCGGACATGCTCAGGCCGGTCTGCGGTCCCTGAGCGCCCGAGGCTGCGGTCACCCGGGTGCGGTTGGCGCCGTAGCCGTCGACGACGCGGTCGTCGGCGCCGCCGACGGTGTCGTAACCGTTGAAACCGACGGCGTTCTGCTGCGACGCGAGCAGCGACACCTTGACGGGTTTACGGGTGGGGTTGTCGAGTGTGAAGCGGTAGATCGCGGTCGGGATCGCGGAGTCCTTGGCATCGCCCGGAATCATCGGGTTGACGACGTCCTCCGAGACCCGCACGGGAAGCTGGTCGTCCTTGAAGTCGTACCCCAATTGCGGGTATTCGCCCTGCTGCGTCAGCGACTTCATGGCGGGGAACGCGGTGTCGCCGACAGCCTTCGTCTGGAGCGCCCGCACCACCGGGCGGCCCCCCTGTGCCTGGGCGCGCACCCCGAAGAAGCTGTTCGGCAGCTTGCCCTGGGTGTAGGTGTCCTCGTCGAGCTGCCAGCTGCCGGGCGAGAGCTTGCCGATGTTGTTGAAGATCCACCAGGTGGGCCGGGCGCCGGTGCCGTCGTGGACGATGCCTGCCGAACCGAGCGGTCCGACGGGGAAGCGCGTGTCGGTGAGATGGTCCCCGCTGTAGGTCGCGGGCGCACCCTTGCCCGAGAGGTCCGTGTACGGCCGGGCGAGCGTGGTGACCGGTTCGGACTCCCCGCCGTCCGCGTCGAGCGCGACGACCCGGTAGAACCAGGTTCCTTCCTTGCCCGCCGAACGGTCCTGGTAGGAGGGGGACTTGACGGTCGCCACCTTCGTGTAGGCGCCGTCCTGCGCGGTGGAGCGGTACACCTCGTATCCGGTGACCTGCGGGTCGGGCGCCGCCTGCCAGGTCAGGGAGACCGCGTCGGCGGTGCGGGTGGTACGGGGCGCGGTCGGGGCGGGCGGCACGTTCGCCCGGACGTCGTCGAGGGTGACATGGCCCCACGCCGCCGTGGACTTGTCGACGACCTTCAGGACGACGTCCTTGCCGACGAGCGACGAACCGTCGAGCGTGCGGTAGGCCATCACCTCGGAGTCGGCGCCGCTCGCGCGCGCGACCTCCTTGCCGCAGCCGTCGGCGGCGGTCGCATCGTACGCGCAGAGCGCCACGTACGTGTTCGCGCCGGAACCGCCGCCGACGAGCATCGTCACGGTGGGCCGGGCCAGGGTGAACTTCGGTGAGACGACCGTGCCGGTGTAGCTGTCGCTGGGCTGCTGTCCGGCGGTCTCCAGGGTGGAGAGGAACCAGGCGCCCTCCTTGAGGTAGGGGGCGTCCGAGTTGTGGAACCGGGCGCGGTCCGTGACCAGTTGTCCGAACGCACCGGACGCGACGCGCCAGCCCTCCGGCAGCACGCCGCCCTCGAACCCCTCGGTGAAAGCGGGGGCGGTTGCGGAGCCCACGGCGTCCACGGGGGAGGCTCCGGTGAGTGCTCCCGTGCCGATCAGGGCCGAAACGGCTATCAGGGCGGTGGTGAGAGTACGGGAGCGGCGTGCGCGCCCGGCGGGGAGAGGCGCCACAGTCATCAGCCTGCCATCCGCTTGCGCAGGTCGGCCTCGCGGTCCGCGTCCCAGTACTTGGCGTCCAGCTCGAAGAAGACCGAGGTGTAGGGCAGCGTGAGGTCGGTCTTCAGGATGATGACGCCGAACTCCTTGCCCGCGTCGTCGAGTTTCCCGATCAGGTCGTCGTGCAGCAGGGACTTCGTCTCCTGGCCGGCGAGTGCCTTGCCGAGGTCCTTGCGGTAGGCGGTGATGCCCGGCGCCGACTTCTCCGGTACGTAGGACAGCTCCTTGTCGAGCTGGATGTGGGCCTTCACGTGCGGCTGCCTGTCCAGCATGCCCACGACGTCCTTGACGACATCGACCTGGTGGCCGCCGGTGACGATCGTCCTGACACCCGGGCTGGTCTGCTGCGGGTAGGCGGAGTCGGTGACCACGATCCAGTTGCGGTGCCCCAGCGAGGGCAGCGCCGTGCTGAGCTGCCGCTGCCAGGAACTGCCGGAGCCGTTCCCGGTCGCCCGGGTGGCTGCCGACGCGGCATCCCCCGGAGCGAGGGCGAGCGCCCCCGCGGCGAGAGCAGCCAGTGCGACGACTGGGGCGACGATGGTGAAACGGAGTGAGCGCATACGCAGTACCTCCGATGAATTGGCCTCTTCGGCGCACAGTTTCGACACGCAGATGAAACTGAAGACTCATGAGGGGATATAGATCCGATCAATCCAGGTGCCGAGCCTAGACGCTGAGTCATGCACCTGCCAATGGTCGGGACAGGTCCCGTCCTGGGCTTCGCGCGAGTCGGCCGCAAGCTGTGGCTGCGTCACGATCACCGGCCCGCCCCCGGACCGCATAGGGTCGCGGGTCGGGGTGGCCTGAGAGGAGAAGAGCCTGAATCAGCCCGGCCCCGAAAATATCCTGTCACCGACGCGCACCACTCTCTCTGCCGCCTCAGCCAAGGAGTTCGACGTATGCCTCCTCTCTTCCCGGCACTGACCGCGGGCTCGGCCCGCCCGGCGCTGCGCTTCGGCGACCGGTCGCTCAGTCATGCCGAGCTGGCCGCCGCAGCGGGAGCGGCGGCGGCCCTGCTCGGCGGGGCCGGGCGGGTCGCCGTCTGGGCCACGCCCACCCTGGAGACCGCCGTGGGCGTCGTCGCCGCACTGCTCGCCGGGGTGCCCGCCGTGCCGCTCAACCCGCGGATCGGTGAGCGCGAGCTGGCGCACATCCTGTCCGACAGCGCGCCCTCTCTGGTCCTGGCGGCGCCCGGCGACGAACTCCCGCCGGTGCTCGCCGCGTTGGACCGGGTGGACATCGACGTACGGGCGGCCTCCGGTCCCCACGCGCTCCCCGGTGAGCCGTCCGACGAGGCACCCGCCCTGATCGTCTACACCTCCGGCACCACCGGGCCGCCCAAGGGTGTCGTCCTGCCGCGCCGGGCGATCACCTCCACCCTGGACGCGCTGGCCGACGCCTGGGAGTGGACAGGCGACGACGTGCTGGTCCACTCCCTTCCCCTCTTCCACGTCCACGGGCTGATCCTCGGCATCCTGGGCCCGCTGCGCCGGGGTGGCGCCGTGCACCATCTCGGCCGCTTCGAGACGGACGCGGTCGCCCGCGAACTGGCCGCTCACGGCACGATGTTCTTCGGTGTCCCCACCATGTACCACCGCATCGCCGAGGCACTCCCCCAGGAACCGGCACTGGTCAAGGCCCTGTCCGGCGCGCGGCTGCTGGTATCGGGGTCGGCCGCGCTGCCGGTGTACGACCACGAGCGCATCGCCTCCGCGACCGGCCGACGGGTCATCGAGCGGTACGGCATGACCGAGACCCTGATGAACACGAGCGTCCGCGCCGACGGCGAGCCGCGGCCGGGCACGGTCGGCGTGCCGCTGAGCGGGGTGAAGGTGCGACTGGTCGAGGAGTCGGGCGAGGAGATCACGGCGTACGACAGCGAGACCGTCGGCGAGATCCAGGTGTGCGGCCCGAACCTGTTCACCGAGTACCTGAACCGGCCGGACGCGACCGCCGCGGCCTTCGACGGCGCGTGGTTCCGTACCGGCGACATGGCCACCCGCGATCCGGACGGCGCTGTCCGCATCGTCGGCCGGAAGGCCACCGACCTCATCAAGAGCGGCGGCTACAAGATCGGTGCGGGCGAGATCGAGAACGCCCTCCTGGACCATCCTGCGGTACGCGAGGCCGCGGTGACCGGCGAGCCCGACCAGGACCTGGGCGAGCGGATCGTCGCCTGGATCGTCCCGGTGGACGCACAACTTCCGCCCACAGTCGATGAGTTGGCCCGGCACGTGGCGCAGCAGCTGGCCCCCCACAAGCGGCCCCGCGAGGTACGGCTGCTCGACGCGCTGCCCCGCAACGACATG
The DNA here is from genome assembly GCF_940670765.1 of Streptomyces sp. A 4/2. GTDB lineage: Bacteria > Actinomycetota > Actinomycetes > Streptomycetales > Streptomycetaceae > Streptomyces. The sequence continues at coordinate 5,512 of NZ_CALNVW010000043.1, read as the reverse complement.
GGCAAGATCATGAAGCGGGCGTTGCATGGCTGACCTGTGGACGGCCCGCGAGGCGATCGGTGCGGTGGCGGATCCGGGTTCCTTCAGCGACGTGCCGCACTCGCCGCACGTCCGGGAGTGCGACGGCCCGCTCGGCTGGCCCGGGTACGACGAGTCGACCGTACGGGCCGCGGCGCGCACCGGCGAGCGCGAGTCCGTCGTCTGCGGGACCGCGTCGATCGGCGGCCGGGCGGCGGTTCTCGTCTCCTTCGAGTTCGGCTTCCTCGGCGGCTCGCTGGGGGAACCCACGGGCGACCTCCTGGAAGCCGCCTTCACCCTGGCCCGTGAGCGGCGCACCCCGCTGGTCTCGCTGATCGCCACCGGCGGCAGCCGGATGCAGGAGGGCATGCGCGCACTGGCCCAACTCCAGCGCGTGACACGTCAGTCCGCGCTGCTGCGGGACTCCGGCACCCCACAGATCGCGGTCCTGCGCGACCCCACGACCGGCGGCGGCTGGGCCACCCTCGGCGCGGGAGCGGATGTCGTCCTCGCGCTGCCCGGCGCGCAGGTGGGCTTCGCCGGATCGCGGGTACGGCCGCCGGGCGCCGATCCCACCGCGTACACCGCCGAGGGCCAACTGACCGCCGGGCATGTCGACGCACTGGTTCGCCCCGGGGAACTGCGCACCGCCCTGGCCGACTGGCTGTTGCTGCTCGCCGGGCCACGGGACGCCGGACCGCCCGAGCCGCCCGGCACACCCGTCGGGGAACCGGACCGCGCCACCTCCGGCCAGGAAGCCGTTGCCCTGGCCCGCTCCCCCGGTCGCCCGCGTGCCGCCGCGTACCTCGCCGCCTACTTCGACGGCCGCGTCCGGGAGATCAGCGGGGACCGCTGCGGCGGCACCGATCCGGGTATGCGCTGCGGCTTCGGCATCCACCGGGGCCGGACCGTCGCGTACGCCGCACAGTGCGGCACCGCGACCCGTCCGGCCGGATACCGCACCGCCACCCGCCTGGTCCGCCTCGCCGACGCCCTCGGCGTCCCGGTGCTCACCCTCATCGACACGCCCGGCGCCGCCAACGACGCCGAAGCGGAGCGATCCGGCGCGGGCGCGGCCATCGCCGGTCTCTTCACGGCCATGGCCACCGCCCGCGTCCCGCTCACCACACTCCTCATCGGCGAGGGCGGCTCGGGCGGTGCGCTCGCACTGGCCGCACCGGGCAACACCTGGGCCACGCCGGACAGTTACTTCTCGGTGATCGCCCCGGAGGCCGCTGCCGCCATCCTCAAGCGCGCCCCGGACCGGGCCGGGGAGACCGCCGACCAGTTGCGCCTGCGCCCCCACGATCTGGTGGAGCTGGGGATCGCACGTGGGGTGGTGAGCCTGTTCCCTCCTTCGTAGGGCTCGGGCCGACACGCACGGCGGGTGACCCGCCCGGTCGATCGGGCGGGCGCCCTCACCCCCGCTCTCGGTGGCGTGGGCCCGTTGACGACGGCGCTGTTGCTCCGGCAGGCACCGTGCAGGCCGCCGAGGGCTGAACCCGGCAGCACCCACCGTGGAACCGGTGAGCTGCGGGAGGCGTCCTGTGCAGGAAGTGGCAGCGTGAGAGGAAGGCTGGACATCTTGGAGTCGATCAGGGTGGCGGGTGCGTCCCGCCGCGCGGTGCTGGCCGGTGGTCTCGGGGCGGCACTGACCGTCGTTCCGTCGGCGTCCGCGGCATACGCTTCGGTCCCCGGCGGCGAAGCAGTACGGAAGCTGCGCGACCTGGAACAGGAACACGACGCCCGTCTGGGCGCGTTCGGCTGGAACACGGCGACCGGCCGACGGGTCTCCTATCGGGCGGACGAACTCTTCCCGCTGTGCTCGACGTCCAAGACGCCCGCGGTCGGAGCCGTACTGAGAGACCTCGACCGGGACGGTTCCTTCCTCCGGAAGGTCATTCACTACACCCAGCAGGACATCGACAGGTCCGGGGGCGCCCCGATCACCGGCCTGCCGGATAATCTTGCCCGGGGAATGACCGTCGAGGACCTGTGCGGGGCGGCCCTCTCGTACAGCGACAACACCGCGATCAACCTCCTGCTGGCCGAACTCGGCGGACCGGCGTCCGTCACCCGATTCTGCCGGTCACTCGGTGACACGGTGACCCGACTCGACCGCTGGGAGCCGGAGTTGAACTCGGCGGAGCCGGGCCGTACGACCGACACCACCACTCCTCACGCCATCGGGATGACTTACGCGCGCCTCGCTCTCGGGAACGCCCTGGAGGCGGCGGACCGGGAACGGTTGACAGGGTGGCTGCTGGCCAACACCACCGGGGACAAGCGGCTGCGCGCGGGCCTCCCCGAGGAGTGGACCGTCGGCGACAAGACCGGAACCGGCAGCTACGGCACCGCCAACGACGTGGGCATCGCCTGGCCACCCGGCCAGGGGCCGATCGTGCTGGCCGTCCTGTCCACCAAGCATGTCGCCGACGCCACGGCGGACGATTCCCTGATCGCCGAGACCGCCACCGTCCTGGCATCGGCCCTGATGCGTCAGGCGTGATGCGTCAGGCGTGACCTGTCACGGCCTTGGGGACCATCGGTACAGCCGTTGGCGCTAAGCCCTTGATCATGGTCGCTAGCTGCGGGTCTCCGTGTTCGGGTGGGGCTGGGCCTGGAGGCGTTCGCGGAGGTCGATCTCTTCGGGGGTGAGCGGGTCCTCGGGGCGGCGGATGCGTACGGGCTTGGGCCTGAGCGGCAGGCCGTCGTCCACCGTGGCGGCCTCGGCTTCGGCCAGGGCTCGGTAGAGCGAGGCGACCGATGGGGACTTGCCCGCGTTCTTCCCGACCTTGATGGTGAGTTTCTTTGCGATCTCGGGGACGGGGACGCCCTTGTCCTTGAGTGCGACGGCGAAGGTGAGCATGTCGTCGTCGATGACCTTCGGGCGTCCTCCGTGGTTGCCCTTGGACGCGGCGATGACCTGGCCTTCGAGGGTCTTCTCCCGGATGTAGTTGCGCTCGATCTGCCCGGTGACGGCGAGGACAGCGAAAACATGGCGCCCATGCCGTTGGGGTCGTAGATGCCGGTGAGCGGGCCGGTGAGGAGTTCGAGCTGGATGCCGCCGGCCTGGAGTTCGGCGGACAGCGTCATCAGCTCGGCGGCGTTGTGGGCGAGGCGCTTGAGTTCGTGGACGGTGAAGATGACGGGGGTCTCGGGCGCGGCCTCCTTGAACTGGTGGGCCAGCGCGAGCGCCTTCTCCAGCTCGCGCCGGGCCTTGACCCGGGTGCTGATTTGCTCGGAGAAGACTTTGTGGCACTCCGCCCGGCGGAGGGCTTCGAGCCAATGCGGCCTGATCGGGTGTCAAATCCATGACGGCAGCCTCTCAGAAGTGCCTCGCACAACGTGCGGGTTTCGAGAGGACTTTTGCGAATGGCGACCTGGTGAAACGTAATCGCTTCCGGGCCTCTCGCAGAACTCTCACAGATGACCATTTCTGAGAATGACCATGTGTGATGTCCGTTGCCGGAGACCGCCCGCCGCGCGCAGGTAGGTAGCCCGCAGCAACATGGAGACCCCGACAGGGTTCGATGTCAGTGGCCCCGCGTACGGTCTGCCCATGGATGATCAGCGGTCGCCCTCTGATAGACGACGTCAGAACCTGGGAGTCCGTTCTGCCGTTCCTGGGGGCCAGCAACGCGGTTCGGCGTGCTCCGTCCGTTGGAGATCACGCATGAGCGAAATGCCGACGCACGAGGCAGAAGACGTACGACAGCCATGGGGCCGGGTCACCAAGTGGCTCGAACAGCACACTCCCGACGTCTTTGCTGAGCTTGGCGACCCGGGCAGCCCGACAGCCCTCAGCGGTACTGAAGACCGCATGAGCCTGAAGCTGCCGAGAGAAATGTGGCAGTGGCTTCTGTCGAACGACGTCGGTGCCGGGAGAAAACCCGATGCCCACTCGTGCCTGGTGGCGCTGGGGTGTGGGGGAGATGGAACCGTCCGACGACCCTGACTATCCGTCCTGGCGCCAAGAATGGGTGCCGATCGCCGCGGAGAGCGACGGCTTCTATGGGCGGTTCTTGAACACACGCACTGGAAGCATCGGGTCTTGGACCGAGGGCTCCTACCCCGAAGAAGGAAAGTTTCCCTCGCTGTTCGCCTTCGTCCAGGATGCAGCGGACCACCTGGAGGGAGTCTCCTCGGACAACGCGAGAGAAACCGCCGGGGGCCCTATGCGCGACCGCGGTCCGGAGGGCGAGGCGATACGCCTCTGGGCCCGCGCGAACGGCTACCTCGTTAATGACAAGGGGCGCATCCCCGCCTTCATCCGCGAGGCGTACGAAGCATCACTGTGAGCGTCGTGATTGGCCTCGACGCCGACCTGTCCGGCGTCGAGTGGCTTGCCGAGAAGATCGGTCGCCGTCTTCACGCGGTGGCCGGCGGCTGGTGCGGACGGCACATCGCGCGCCCCTGCCCCAAGACTGCCGCCGACGGCTGTTACTTCTGCGAGGACTTCCAGACCGATCGACAGTTCCTGCCGATCCACCTCGACACCCTCGCCCGCACCCGCGAGCTGCAGGCCGGTGCCGAAGCGGCGGAACGGCCCCGCGCTGTCGCCGTCAACGAGCGACTGGCCACCGCCGTCGAGCACGTCATCGCCCGTATCACTGACCAGGACCACGATGGCCTGGCCCCGACACTGGACGCGGGCGACACCGGTCACCAGGCGACCGAAAGGGCAACCGATGCGGGCTGACAACTCGGACCACTTGGTCGAGGCCGCCCAACAACGCCGCCTGGACTGCATCGAGCGCGTTAATTGTGTTTTCGACAGCCTGGAACACGATGGCGGTCCGGTCACCGTCTCCGGGGTCGCCTCCCGAGCCGGGGTCTCCCGGACATTCCTCTACGACGACGCCCAGGCAACCCTGCTGGCCAGACTGCGGGGCCTCGCCAGCCGACAGCCCGCCTCGGGCCGACCCGCCCTGCCCGACAAAGGAGCGCATCACCACCAAGTCCCACGAGGCCGTCGTGCGCGCGCTGCGGGGAGCCAACCGAAAGCTCAACGAGGAGAACGAGCGCCTCCGCAACGAGCTCGCCGTCGCACTCGGGCAGATCCGCGACCTCCGCCGCCGCATCCCCACACAGTCCGCGGCCCAACGCGACTGACGCTCTCCCAGCCCGGACGCTGGACGAACGCGTCCGAGGTGAAACCGGCGCATGTCATGATCGGCGCATGGACGAATACTCGTGGCCGGACAACGGCGTCGAGGCCGGAGCTCGCTCCCAGGCAGCCTGGTGCGCGACCTGCCTGGCCCTGCCCGTCGGAACCTCGGTGACCGGCAAGGTCATCGGCCGCCAGCCCTTCGGCGTCTTCATCACCATCGACAACGCCCCAGACGTGATCGGCCTGGCCGAGATCATGGCGATGCCCAGGGATGCCGTGCTCCCGCTCATCGGAACCCGCGTCAGCGGCGAAGTCATCTGGCATGCCGACCACAACTACCAGGTGAAGATCAAGCTCGACGAATGGAAGGCAAGTACCTGA
>NZ_CALNVW010000042.1 GCF_940670765.1 Streptomyces sp. A 4/2 | reverse complement strand
TGCCTAGTACTGCAACCGTGTTTGGCGTGACGGTGTGTCGTCGTGGTCGTTGTTGCTGTCATGGGTGGGGATCTCGATGTTGGTGACGTGTGGCGGTGGGTAGCGGGGCTGGAGGAGGTGCATGAGCGGTTCGTGCACCGTTTTCAGCGCGCGGAGCCCCGGGAGTCGGCGTTGGCCTATATGCGTGGGCTGGTGTCCTCGCTGGAGCGGAAGAACGCCTGGACGGTCGCGGAGCGTGCGGGGCATGACCGGCCGGACCGCCTGCAGCGACTGCTCAACACGTGCGACTGGGACGCTGACGAAGTCCGTGACGACGTGCGGGAGTTTGTGATCGAACACCTCGGTGACCGGCAGGCAGTGGTCGTCGTGGACGACACCGGGTTCCTGAAGAAGGGGGTCCGTTCGGCCGGCGTCCAGCGGCAGTACACCGGCACGGCGGGCCGGGTCGAGAACAGCCAGGTCGGCACATTTATGGCTTATGCAACCGATACCGGTCACACGCTGATCGACCGGGAGCTGTACTTGCCCGCGTCCTGGACCGAGGACCGGGAACGCTGCCGTGCTGCCGCGGTCCCCGACGAGGTCGCATTCGCTACGAAGATCGAACATGCCAAGGCGATGATCGAGCGGGCTCTCGCCGCGCGGGTGCCGTTCGCGTGGCTGACCGCTGACGAGGCATACGGGCAGGTCAAGGGGCTGCGTTACTGGCTCGAACAGCGCGGGGTGTTTCACGTGCTGGCAACCCGCCGCAATGACACCGTCGTCACCGCCTCACGCATGGACCATCCTGTGGACGAACTGGTCGCCGGCCTGCCCCGACAGGCGTGGAAACGCCGCTCGTGCGGCCGGGGCACCCACGGTGAGCGCGTCTACGACTGGGCCCGGGCCTCGATCCGACCGTGGCGCGAAGAAGGCGTCGAGCACTGGGTCCTCGCCCGCCGCAGCATCAGCGATCCCACCGAGATCGCCTACTACGTGTGCTTCGCACCCGAAGGCGCCACCCTCAACGCCCTCCTGGCCGTGGCCGGCCGGCGGTGGACGATCGAGGAATGCTTCCAGACCGCGAAGAACGAATGCGGCCTCGACCACTACCAGGTCCGCAAATACCACGCCTGGTACCGGCACATCACCCTCGCCATGGCAGTCCACGCCTACCTGACAGCGGTCCGCGCGCAGGAGCTCAAAAAAGGGGCTCAAAACCCGGTGAACAGCACCTCGTCCCACTGAGTCTGCCCGAAATCCGCCGTCTGACCGCCCACCTCACAGCACGCCTGCTTCCCTCCGTCGCCCATGTTCTGCACTGGTCCCATTGGCGGAGACGAGCGCAACGCCGAGCACGGATCAGCCACTACAGACGACGAAACCACAACCCATAAACCGACACACCGTCACGCCAAACACGGTTGCAGTACTAGG
>NZ_CALNVW010000041.1 GCF_940670765.1 Streptomyces sp. A 4/2 | reverse complement strand
CAACTCCAGCCCCTGAACTTCGGTTCAGGGGCTGGAGTTTTTTTATGCCCTGTCACTTGGTGTTCACATAGGGCAGCCACGATGCAGCCATGAGCACCGCGAGGTTCCTGAAGTCCGCAGGCGTTGGAGCCGGTGACGAGGTCGTCGTGCCGGCCTACGGCGGCATCGAGGCCGCCCTGGCCGTGACGATGGTCGGGGCCAGGCCCGTCTTCGCCGACATAGATCCATCGAGTTACTGTCTGGACCCCGGCGCGGTCGCCGCCGCACTCACCCCTTGCACCGCCGCCGTGGTGGTGGTCGCTGCCTTCGGGCACCCGCCGGACCTGGTGCGGATCGGTGAACTCGGGCGTGCCAAGGGGCTCTTGGTCGTCGGTCCGCAGGAGGCCGTCGTCACCGAGGACGAAGTGGGTCAACGACGCTCCCACGCCGCGTACTTGGACGAGCGGCTGACCGGCGTGCGTACACCGGCTCCGGACGCGGCACACACGTACCAGCGCTACGTCGTACGCGTGCCGGGCAACGGCCGCCCCGACCGTGATGCCTTCGCCCAGGCGCTCCGTCGCAGGGGAGTGGGATGTGAGGTGCCCGTGCCGACGCCCGTTCACCGGATGCCGGAGTTCCGTGCGGACGTGCGGTTGCCCGAGGCCGAGCGGGCCGCAGACGAAACGCTGGCTCTGCCCTTGCACGGTGTGCTGCGGCGCCGTGAACTCCAGCGCATGGTCTCGTCCTGCAACGCCCTCGGCGGGCTGCTTCAACCTGCCTTCTAGACGCGGTCCTTCGACAGGTTCTCCGTGTGGCGCGTGATGGCTGGAAGCACGGCCGAGTTCGGGTATGATTTCTCTTGTTGCTGCGCCCCAATAGCTCAGTCGGTAGAGCGTCTCCATGGTAAGGAGAAGGTCTACGGTTCGATTCCGTATTGGGGCTCTCACACCGAAAGGCCCCCGCCGGTTGGCGGGGGCCTTTCGCGTACCGGCTACTTGGGCGGTTCGGGCACGCGCATGGCCAGGATCGCCATGTCGTCGGAGGCCGGTTCTGCGGCGAAGCGCTCCACCGCGCGCAGGATGCGTCCGGCGACCGCGCCCGCTGTCAGGCCCGTACAGGTACTCAGTACGTCCGCCAGGCCGTCGTCGCCGAGCATGCGCGTGCCCTCGCGGCGTTCGGTGACACCGTCCGTGACGCACAGGAGTACGTCGCCCGGGTCGAGGGTGACCGTCTGCTCGTACAGCTCCAGGTCCTCCATGACGCCGAGCAGCGGCTGAGGTTCGGCCGCGGGCTCCACGGTGCCGTCCTGACGCAGGCGCAGTGGGAGCGGGTGGCCGGCGCAGACGACCTTGAGCAGGGCGCTGCCGTCCTCCTGCGGCCACAGCTCTCCGTACAGGAGCGTCAGGAAGCGGCTGCGGGAGCCCTCGTCGAGGATGGCCGCGTTGAGCCGCTCCAGGACGGCGGGGCCGCCGAAGCCCTCGCGGGCGAGCAGGCGCAGGGCGTGCCGGGCCAGGCCGGTGACGGCTGCGGCTTCCGGGCCTGTACCGCAGACGTCCCCGATGGCGAAGCCGTACGCGCCGTCGCGGATCGGGAAGAGGTCGTAGAAGTCGCCGCCGACCTCGTTGCCCTCGCCCGCGGCCCGGTAGATGACCTCCACCTCGACGTTGGGCACCTCGGGCAGGCCGGGCGGCAGCAGGCTGCGCTGAAGTGCCTGGCTGATGGCGGTGCGTTCGGAGTAGAGACGGGCGTTGTCGAGGGCCAGCGCCGCACGGCGGGAGAGGTCCTCGGCCAGTTCCAGGATCTCCTGGCGGAAGTGGTCGTCGGACGGTTTGCCGAGCGTGAGCATGCCGATGACGCGGTTACGGGCGACCAGCGGCAGTACGACCGTCTCGCCGCCGACCGCGGCGGCCGTGGCGAGCGTCGTGCCGATGCCGGAGCCGAGCGCGGGGCTGGATCCGAGACCGAGGCTGCGCCTCGACGAGGTCAGTGCGGCCTGGTGGGCGGCCTCGCCGGGGGCGGCCCAGATCCGGGCTCCCGGAGTGGGTACCGGCTCGGGCGGGTTGATCTTGGAGAGCAGGGCCTTGAGGCCGTCGATGCGTTCCTCGTCCTCGTGCAGGACGTAGGAGAGGTACGGCTCCGACGACTGGTCGGCGATCGTGTACACGGCGCACCAGGCGGCCAGCGTCGGCACGGTCATCTGGGCCATCAGGGCCAGCGTCTGGTCCCGGTCGAGCGTGCCTGCCAGCAGGTCGGATGCTTCGACGAGGAACGAGAGCGATCCCCGGCGCAGCTTCTCCAGCTCGCCGAGCCGGGCCGATTCCACGGCCAGGGCGATACGGTCGGCGGCGAACTGCAGGCGCAGCGCCTGCTCGTTGGAGTACCGGCCGGGGGCTTCGGCAGAGACGCCGAGGGAACCGGTGAGGCGGCCCTCGACCTTGAGCGGGACGGTGACGACGGATCGCATGCCCGTGCCGTTGAGGAGCGGAACAGCTCCGGGGACGGCGGCCAGGTCCTCGTGGACGGCGGGCATCCGGGCCGATCCGTACCGTCCGGTGCCCGCCTCGACAGGCACCCGGGCGAAGCGCTGGCGGGCGGACGGCAGGCCGGTGGTGGCCCGCACCTCCAGCTCGGTCTCGTCGTCGGTGGCCAGCAGCAGGAACGCGGCGTCGGCGTCGAGCATGTCACGTGCGCGCTCCACCGTGCGCTGCAGGAGACCGTCGAGGTCGTCGGGGGCGGGGGAGCCGATGAAGACCTCGAACGGGTCGGCGGCCCGGTGGTCGGTGAAGGAACCGGTGTCGTTCTGCGGAGTGCGCGGCGGGGTCTGCAGCACCGCGCGCTCGTAGTCGCGGACGAGTAGGCAGACGGTCGACGGCTCGCCCTCCGCGTCGCGTACCCGAAGGTGTGAGGCGTACACGGGCACGACCCGGCCGTCGGCTCCGCGGATGCCGTAACTGCCTTCCCAGCGGGACAGTTGCAGCGCTTCGGCGATGCCGGTACCGGTACCGGGGGTGTGCGGCCAGGCGGCGAAGTCGGTGAGCTGTCGGCCGATGGCCTGCTCGGCGGTGTGCCCGAAGAGCTCGGTGGCGTCCTCGTTCCAGGAGGAGACCGCGCCCGTGCGGTCGATCTGGATCACTGCCACCCGGATGTGCTGGTCCGCGACGGGCAGCAGTTCCGGGGGGAGGAGGGGGCCTGCCGAGCGGGCGCCCACCGGGCGCTGCGGCAGGTCGAGTTGGAACCACACCTGCTTCTTGGTGGGGGTGTACTCGACGCCCCAGCGGGACGCGAGTGCGGCGCAGAGCAGCAGTCCTCGGCCGCCCTCGCGGTCGGGGCTGCCGAACGACTGGCCGCTGCCCTGGAGCGGGACCTCACGCTCCGGGTAGTGGTCGGCGACCTCGACGCGGATGCCGTCGTCGGTGCGCAGGCACAGCACGTCGGCGTTGGTGCCCGCGTGGACCACCGCGTTGGTGACGAGCTCACTGGTGAGGACGACGGCGTCGTCCACGACGTCGGCGTACCCCCAGCCCTGGAGGGTGTCACGGACAAAGGCACGGGCGGTCGCTACCGACCGCCCGACCGGTTCGAAGCTGGCAGCCGCCCGCGCGGTGATCACAGAACTCCTCGTACGCGTCTCGACGCCCGGCTCTGCCATGTCGGCCCGCCCCTCGCTGCCCGGTGGTAGTACTGGTGCCTCCGCCTCCGCCGGGCGGACGGGGACGGTTGGACAGCCGGATGCCAGGTTACTTACCTTCGCGGTCCGTGCGGATGCCGGTTACAGGGTTTCCGTCCTCGGAGGGCGGGGACGGTATCCAAAGCTGCCGAACTGTTATGGCCTGGTTCCGCCATGGTGAAACACTGGGCAAGCTTCTAGAGACAGCCCGGTACTACGGCCAACCCCTGCGGGAGGGACACGGTGGAGTCTGGCACGGCGGCGCGTGACAAGAACACGCGCGCAAAAAGCGGACAGTCGCCGAAAAAGCGACACCACGGGACAACCGAAGTGGATGCCGCCGCCCTGGGCAGACTGCTGACGGCTCTGGCCGCGATGCGCGACGGGAATTTCCGCCGCCGTCTCACGGTGTCCGGCGACGGGGTGATGGCCGAGATCGCGGCCGTGTTCAACGAGGTCGCCGACCGCAATCTCCACCTGACCGGTGAGATCGCCCGGGTGCGCAGGATGGTCGGACGTGAGGGGAAACTCACCGAAAGGCTGGAGACGGGGGCCCTGGAGGGCTCCTGGGCCGTAGCGATCGACGCGTCGAACGAGCTGGTGGACGATCTGGCGCGGCCGGTCTCCGAGGTCGGCAGGGTGCTGTCGGCGGTGGCCGAGGGCGATCTGGAACAGCGGATGGACCTCCGTTCGCAGGCGACGGACGGGGTGGAGCGACCGCTGCGCGGTGAGTTCCTGAAGGTCGCCCGTACCGTCAACAACCTGGTCGATCAGCTGTCGGCGTTCACCGACGAGGTGACGCGGGTCGCACTGGAGGTCGGTACCGAGGGCAAGTTGGGCGGTCAGGCTCAAGTGCGCGGTATGTCCGGTTCGTGGAAGGATCTCACGGATTCCGTCAACACGATGGCGTACCGGCTGACCGCACAGGTGCGTGACATTGCTCTCGTCACGACGGCTGTCGCCAAGGGAGATCTGTCACGCAAGGTCACGGTCCATGTGGCCGGCGAGATGCTCCAGCTGAAGAACACCGTCAACACGATGGTCGACCAGCTGTCCTCGTTCTCGTCCGAGGTGACGCGGGTCGCCCGCGAGGTGGGGACCGAGGGCGAGCTGGGCGGCCAGGCGGCCGTGCCCGGTGTGGCAGGGGTGTGGAAGGACCTCACCGACTCGGTGAACACGATGGCCGGGAACCTGACGTCCCAGGTGCGCGGTATCGCGGAGGTCACCACAGCCGTCGCCAACGGCGATCTCTCGCAGAAGGTCACGGTGAGCGCGCGCGGCGAGGTCGCGCAGCTCGCCGAGACGATCAATCAGATGACCGAGACGCTGCGTACGTTCGCGGACGAAGTGACCCGGGTGGCGAGCGAGGTGGGCGCCGAGGGGCTGCTCGGTGGCCAGGCGCAGGTGCCGGGCGCCGCGGGGACCTGGAAGGACCTGACCGACTCGGTCAACACCGTCTTCCGCAACCTCACGACCCAGGTGCGGGACATCGCGCAGGTGACGACGGCGGTCGCCAACGGTGA
>NZ_CALNVW010000040.1 GCF_940670765.1 Streptomyces sp. A 4/2 | reverse complement strand
AACTGAAGAACACCGTCAACACGATGGTGGCGCAACTCTCGTCGTTCGCCGACCAGGTCACGCGGATGGCGCGTGAGGTGGGCACCGAGGGCCGGCTCGGTGGCCAGGCCCGGGTGGACGGGGTCAGCGGTACCTGGAAGGAACTCACCGACTCCGTCAACTTCATGGCGGGGAACCTGACTTCGCAGGTACGTCAGATCGCCCAGGTGACCACTGCGGTGGCGCGTGGTGATCTGTCCCAGAAGATCGACGTGGACGCGCGCGGCGAGATCCTCGAACTGAAGACGACGATCAACACGATGGTCGACCAGCTCTCCGCCTTCGCCGAGCAGGTGACCCGGGTCGCCCGTGAGGTGGGTACGGACGGTCGCCTCGGCGGTCAGGCGCAGGTGCCGGGCGTGGCCGGCGTATGGCGTGACCTGACCGACTCGGTGAACGGCATGGCGGGCAACCTCACCGCGCAGGTCCGCAACATCGCGCAGGTCGCGACCGCGGTGGCGCGGGGTGATCTGTCCCAGAAGATCGATGTGGACGCCCGTGGCGAGATCCTCGAACTGAAGAACACCCTGAACACGATGGTCGATCAGCTCTCGTCGTTCGCGGAGCAGGTGACGCGGGTGGCCCGAGAGGTGGGCACCGAGGGGATGCTGGGTGGTCAGGCCGAGGTCCAGGGGGTGTCCGGTACGTGGAAGGACCTCACCCAGTCCGTCAACTTCATGGCGAACAACCTGACGTCGCAGGTGCGCAACATCGCGGAGGTCACCACCGCGGTGGCCAAGGGCGACCTGTCGAAGAAGATCACCGTTGACGCCAAGGGCGAGATCCTCGCGCTGGTCACGACCGTCAACACGATGGTCGATCAGCTGTCCTCGTTCGCGGAGCAGGTGACGCGGGTGGCCCGAGAGGTGGGCACCGAGGGAATTCTCGGCGGGCAGGCCCGGGTGCGCGGGGTCACCGGCATCTGGGAGGACCTCAGCGACAACGTGAACCTGATGGCCAACAACCTGACCAGCCAGGTCCGTAACATCTCGCAGGTCGCCACGGCGGTCGCCAACGGCGATCTGACCAAGAAGGTGACGGTGGAAGCGCGTGGCGAGGTCGCGCAGCTCGCCGACACCGTCAACACCATGGTGACGACCCTGTCCTCGTTCGCCGACGAAGTGACGCGGGTAGCGCGTGAGGTGGGCACGGACGGTTCGCTGGGCGGCCAGGCGCGGGTGCCGGGGGTGTCCGGTACGTGGAAGGACCTCACCGAGTCCGTGAACTCCATGGCGTCCAACCTGACCGGACAGGTGCGGCAGATCGCCACGGTCACCACGGCGATCGCCAAGGGCGATCTGACCAAGAAGATCGACATCGACGCCCAGGGCGAGATCCTGGAACTGAAGACCACCATCAACACGATGGTCGACCAGCTGTCGAGCTTCGCCGAGCAGGTGACCAGGGTCGCCCGCGAGGTGGGCACCGAGGGCCAGTTGGGCGGTCAGGCGCGGGTGCGTGATGTGGACGGCACCTGGCGCGATCTCACCGAATCGGTGAACGAGATGGCCGGGAACCTGACCCGCCAGGTGCGCGCGATCGCGGCGGTCGCCACCGCGGTGACCCGGGGAGATCTGAATCTCAAGATCGATGTGGATGCCGCGGGCGAGATCCAGGCCCTCCAGGACAACATCAACACGATGATCGCCAACCTGCGTGACACCACGGTCGCCAACAAGGAACAGGACTGGCTCAAGGGCAACCTGGCCCGTATCTCCGGTCTGATGCAGGGCCGCCGGGAGCTGGTGGACGTGGCTTCGCTGATCATGAGCGAACTCACCCCGGTCGTCTCGGCCCAGCACGGCGCGTTCTTCCTGGCCATGCCCACCGGGTCGGCGACGGAGGTCGGTCAGGGCGACGAGAGCGCGTACGAGCTGCGGATGCACGGCAGTTACGGCTACTCGGCGGGTTCCATGCCGACGACCTTCCGGCCCGGTGAGACGCTCATCGGTACGGCGGCCGAAGAGAAGCGCACGATCCTGGTGGAGAACGTGCCGCCGGGCTATCTCAAGATCTCCTCCGGTCTGGGTGAGGCGCCGCCCGCCCATGTGATCGTGCTGCCGGTGCTTTTCGAGGGACAGGTCCTGGGAGTGATCGAACTGGCTTCGTTCCAGCCGTTCACCCATATCCAGAAGGACTTCCTCAACCAGATCGCGGAAATGATCGCGACGAGCGTCAACACGATCAGCGTGAACTCCAAGACCGAGGTTCTGCTGAAGCAGTCGCAGGAGCTCACCGAGCAGCTGCGGGAGCGTTCGGCGGAACTGGAGAACCGGCAGAAGGCGCTTCAGGTATCCAATGCGGAACTGGAGGAGAAGGCCGAGCTGCTGGCCCGGCAGAACCGCGACATCGAGGTGAAGAACACCGAGATCGAAGAGGCCAGGCAGGTGCTGGAGGAGCGGGCCGAACAGCTCGCGGTCTCGATGCGCTACAAGTCCGAGTTCCTGGCGAACATGTCGCACGAGCTGCGTACACCGCTCAATTCCCTGCTGATCCTCGCCAAGTTGCTCGCTGACAATGCCGAGGGAAATCTCTCCCCGAAGCAGGTGGAATTCGCCGAGACGATTCACGGGGCCGGTTCGGATCTGCTCCAGCTGATCAACGACATTCTGGATCTGTCCAAGGTCGAGGCGGGCAAGATGGATGTCAGCCCGACCAGGATCGCGCTGGTCCAGCTCGTCGACTACGTCGAGGCCACTTTCCGGCCGCTGACCGCCGAGAAGGGCCTGGACTTCTCCGTACGGGTGTCGCCGGAGCTGCCCGCGACCCTGCACACGGACGAGCAGCGGTTGCTGCAGGTGCTGCGCAATCTCCTCTCCAACGCGGTGAAGTTCACCGACACCGGGGCGGTGGAGCTGGTGATCAGGCCGGCCAACGCCGGCGTGCCGGACGCCATTCGCGAGCAGTTGCTGGAGGCGGGTTCGCTGCGCGACGCCGACGGGGATCTGATCGCCTTCTCGGTCACCGACACCGGGATCGGCATCGCGTCGAGCAAGATGCGGGTGATCTTCGAGGCCTTCAAGCAGGCGGACGGTACGACGAGCCGCAAGTACGGCGGTACCGGGCTCGGTCTGTCCATCAGCCGGGAGATCGCACGGCTGCTCGGCGGTGAGATCCATGCGGCGAGCGAGCCGGGGCGTGGCTCCACCTTCACGCTGTATCTGCCGCTGCACGCCAGCGAACTGCCGCCGCAGGGCTATCCGCAGCTGAGCCCGGGTGGGCTGGAGCGGGCGCCCGGTGCCGGAGAGAGCAGGATGCCCGACGAGGCGGGTCCGCGGTCCGGCATGGCGCCCACGGACGTCCAGGGCGGGCCTGCGGGCCTGTTCCGGCGCCGCCGTAAGGCGCTGGGCTCCGCGGGCCGTCCGTCGGCGCTGCCGGCCAGTTCGGGCGTCACGGGCGGGACCACGTCCGTGGAACGGGAGCCGTGGGCGGTGGAGGAGAAGGAGGCGGCCGAGCCGCGCCGGGTCTTCCAGTTCAACGGCGAGAAGGTGCTGATCGTCGACGACGACATCCGCAACGTCTTCGCGCTCACCAGCGTCCTGGAGCAGCACGGCCTCGCGGTGCTGTACGCGGAGAACGGCCGGGAGGGCATCGAGGTCCTTGAGCAGCACGACGACGTGACGCTCGTTCTGATGGACATCATGATGCCGGAGATGGACGGTTACGCGACGACGACGGCGATCCGCAGGATGCCGCAGTTCGCCGGGCTGCCGATCATCGCGCTGACCGCGAAGGCGATGAAGGGCGACAGGGAGAAGGCCATCGAATCCGGTGCCTCCGACTATGTGACCAAGCCGGTCGACCCTGATCATTTGCTCACGGTAATGGAGCATTGGATGCGCGGTGAGTGATCGATTTCACGCCCAGTACTTGCGAGTTGCTGACTGAGTGTGGCCGAAGGCGTGTGAGGCGGCAGTATTCGGGGAACCTTCTGGTCTCCCGCCACGTTTCCGGTATGTGTGCAGTGACATCGTGGTGACTGGGTGTGGTGACAGGCGGGGTGCGGTTACCATGACCGGCACAAGGACGGACGGCGTTACGGAGCCGTCCCCTGGGGCGGCGCCCGGTGCACTGCCGGGACGAGGAGGACGGGCCATGGTGCAGAAGGCCAAGATCCTCCTGGTCGATGACCGGCCGGAGAATCTGCTGGCGCTGGAGGCCATTCTCTCCGCGCTCGATCAGACACTGGTGCGGGCATCGTCAGGGGAGGAAGCGCTGAAAGCGCTGCTGACGGACGATTTCGCAGTGATTCTGCTGGACGTCCAGATGCCAGGCATGGACGGGTTCGAGACCGCCGCGCACATCAAGCGCCGGGAGCGGACCCGCGATATTCCGATCATCTTCCTCACGGCCATCAACCACGGGCCGCACCACACGTTCCGCGGTTATGCCGCGGGAGCGGTGGACTACATCTCGAAGCCGTTCGACCCGTGGGTGCTGCGGGCGAAGGTGTCGGTGTTCGTCGAGCTCTACATGAAGAACTGTCAGCTGCGTGAGCAGGCCGCGCTGCTCCGCCTCCAGTTGGACGGCAGCGCTCCGGTCGGCGACGCCAAGGAGCCGGCCGGGCTGCTCGCCGAACTGTCCGCGCGGCTCGCGGCAGTTGAGGAGCAGGCCGAGGCGCTCTCCAAGCAGCTCGACGACGAGTCGGCGGACGCTGCCGCAGTGGCGACCGCGGCCCATCTGGAGCGCAAACTCACCGGCCTCCGCCGGGCCCTGGACGCGCTGGAGCCGGGCACGAGCGGCCCGACTGCCTCGCTTCCGTCGCAGAATTGACGGCCTGCCCGATGTGGGGCTGACAGTCGGTCCGACTGAACACGCGTCAAGAGGCGTGTTCACAGGGGCGACACGAACGGGTGAAGCGGTAACCACAGGTGTCCGTTGCCGTGGACACCGGTAACCTCGGCACCATGGCCTCACGTACGTCCGGCAAGGGTTCCCAGGGCACGGCGGGCACCGCGAAGCCGCGCGCCGGCCGTACCGCGGGCGCAGCCAAGAAGGCGGCGCCCGCGAAGAAGACCGCTGCGAAGAAGACCGCTCCCGCGAAGAAGGCACCCGCCAAGAAGGCGGCTGCGAAGCCCGTACCGAAGCCGGCACCGTCCCCCACCGGGGGCGTGTACCGGCTCGTACGGGCGCTCTGGCTCGGCACCGCCCACGGCGTCGGGGCGATGTTCCGCGGCATAGGGCGGGGCGCCAAGGGCCTCGACCCGGCGCACCGCAAGGACGGGGTCGCGCTGCTCCTGCTCGGCCTGGCGCTCGTCATCGCGGCGGGCACCTGGTCGAACCTCCGCGGTCCGGTCGGTGATCTCGTCGAGATGCTGATCACCGGAGCCTTCGGGCGGCTCGATCTGCTGGTGCCGATACTGCTGGGCGCCATCGCTGTGCGGTTGATCCTTCACCCGGAGAGGCCGGAGGCCAACGGGCGGATCGTCATCGGGCTCTCCGCGCTGGTTCTCGGGGTGCTCGGACAGGTCCACATCGCCTGCGGCGCACCGGGGCGCGGTGACGGCACCTCCGCACTGCAGGACGCGGGCGGGCTCATCGGCTGGGCCGCTTCCAAGCCGCTGATCTTCCTGATGGGCGATGTGCTCGCCGTACCGCTGCTGTTGCTGCTCACCGTCTTCGGGCTGCTGGTCGTCACGGCCACCCCGGTCACGGCCATCCCGCACCGGCTCAGGGCGCTCGGAGCCCGGCTGGGAGTCGTCGATCCCGAGCCCGGCCGGGACGCCGAGGCGGAGGACGACGAGCGCTACGAGGAGCAGTGGCGCGAAGCGCTGCCCGCCGGCCGCAGGCGCGCGTCCGTACAGCGGAGCGAGACGCCCGAGCTGTACGACGCGGAGCAGGCCGAGGAGGAGGCCCTCACCAAGCGCCGCAGGCCGCGCAGGCCTTCCGTGCAGCCCGCGCCCGGCCGGACCATGGACGCCGTGGATGTCGCGGCAGCCGCCGCCGCGGCGCTGGACGGCGCGGTGCTGAACGGGCTGCCGCCCTCGCCGCTGGTCGCGGATCTGACCCAGGGCGTGTCCGTGGAACGCCCGGAGGCCACCTCGAAGTCGCTCTCGGCGCCCGTGCCGTCCGCCCGCGAGTCCGCGGCCACCGGGCAGCCCGACCGGCCGGGGGTCCCGTCCGCGGTACCCGATCTGACGAAAGCGTCCCCCAAGCCGGCCGAGTCGCAGCCCCTGCCCTCCCGCGCCGAGCAACTGCAGCTCTCGGGCGACATCACGTACTCGCTCCCCTCGCTGGACCTGCTGGAGCGGGGCGGCCCCGGCAAGACGCGCAGCGCCGCCAACGACGTGGTGGTCGCCTCGCTGTCGAACGTCTTCATGGAATTCAAGGTCGACGCGGCCGTCACCGGCTTCACCCGCGGTCCGACGGTCACGCGCTACGAGGTGGAGCTGGGCCCGGCCGTCAAGGTCGAACGGATCACCGCCCTCACCAAGAACATCGCGTACGCCGTCGCCAGCCCCGACGTCCGGATCATCTCCCCGATCCCGGGCAAGTCCGCGGTCGGCATCGAAATCCCCAACACCGACCGCGAGATGGTCAACCTCGGCGACGTCCTGCGGCTCGCGGACGCCGCCGAGGACGACCACCCGATGCTGGTGGCTCTCGGGAAGGACGTCGAGGGCGGCTATGTGATGGCCAACCTCGCGAAGATGCCGCACGTCCTGGTCGCGGGCGCGACCGGCTCCGGCAAGTCGTCCTGCATCAACTGCCTGATCACCTCGGTGATGGTGCGGGCCACCCCCGACGACGTACGGATGGTGCTGGTGGACCCCAAGCGGGTCGAGCTCACCGCGTACGAGGGCATTCCGCACCTGATCACGCCCATCATCACCAACCCGAAACGCGCCGCGGAAGCCCTTCAGTGGGTCGTCCGGGAGATGGATCTGCGGTACGACGACCTCGCGGCGTACGGCTACCGGCACATCGACGACTTCAACCAGGCCGTGCGGAACGGTAAGGCGAAGGCCCCGGAGGGAAGCGAGCGGGAGCTCTCCCCGTATCCGTATCTGCTGGTCATCGTCGACGAGCTGGCCGACCTGATGATGGTCGCTCCGCGTGATGTGGAGGACTCCATCGTCCGGATCACCCAGCTGGCCCGCGCGGCGGGCATCCACCTGGTGCTCGCCACCCAGCGCCCGTCGGTCGACGTCGTCACCGGCCTGATCAAGGCGAATGTGCCCTCGCGCCTCGCCTTCGCCACCTCCTCGCTCGCCGACAGCCGGGTCATCCTCGACCAGCCGGGCGCCGAGAAGCTGATCGGCAAGGGCGACGGGCTCTTCCTGCCGATGGGGGCGAACAAGCCGACCCGTATGCAGGGCGCCTTCGTCACCGAGGACGAGGTCGGGGCGATCGTCCAGCACTGCAAGGACCAGATGGCGCCCGTCTTCCGCGAGGACGTGGTGGTCGGGACGGCGAAGAAGAAGGAGATCGACGGGGACATCGGGGACGACCTGGACCTGCTGTGCCAGGCGGCCGAGCTGGTCGTGTCCACCCAGTTCGGCTCCACGTCGATGCTCCAGCGCAAACTGCGGGTCGGATTCGCCAAGGCGGGCCGGCTGATGGACCTCATGGAGTCGAGGAACATCGTCGGACCCAGCGAGGGATCGAAGGCACGCGACGTGTTGGTGAAACCGGACGAAATGGATGGAGTCCTCGCAGTGATCCGCGGGGAGTCTCTTCCGTAACAGAAAGGGGGGCAACCGTTTCCCTTGGCTGTACGTCAAGTTGGAGGGAGAAGGCGGTGGGTTGTCCTTCTCCCGGGTTGTCCTCGGCCGTCCGGCGAGTCGCTACCGCGATCTGCCGACCTGATGGCGTAGAAAGCTCTCCCTCCGGTTGCCCCACCCTTTCCCCGCCCCCCTAGACTGAACATCCAGCAGGTGGCTCACGCTCGAAAGGCGCCCCCGTGTCCATCGGCAACTCCCCCGAAGACGACCGGCCTTCGATCGGTCGTACCCTCCAGCAGGCCAGGATCTCCGCAGGCCTGACGGTTGAAGAAGTCAGCTCGGCGACACGGGTGCGCATCCCCATCGTGCACGCGATCGAGCTGGACGATTTCTCCCGCTGCGGCGGCGACGTGTACGCCCGCGGGCACATCCGCACACTCGCGCGCGCCGTGGGCGTCGACCCGGCACCCCTCGTCGAGCAGTACGACGCCGAACACGGCGGCCGTCCCGCTCCCACCCCTGCCGCGCCGCTCTTCGAGGCGGAACGGATCAGGCCCGAACGGCGCCGTCCGAACTGGACGGCGGCCATGGTCACGGCGATCGTCGCGGTGATCGGCTTCGTCGGATTCACCATGTTCTCCGGCAGCGGCAGCACCGACAAGAACAAGGATCAGGTGGCCGAGGGGCCCACGACAGCCACCAAGGCGGCCGATCCGGCCCCCAGCAAGCCCGCCGATCCCAAGCCCGCCCCCTCGGACAGCGCCATTGCGGCCGTGCCGAAGGACAAGGTGACGGTGAAGGTGTCGGCGGTCGACGACAAGAGCTGGATCTCGGCCAAGACGCACAACGGCAAGCTGCTGTTCGACGGCGTCCTCGCCAAGGGGGATTCCAAGACCTTCACGGACGGACAGCAGGTCGATCTGATCCTCGGGAACGCCGGGGCGATCCAGCTGTTCGTGAACGGCAAGAGCATCCAGAACGACTTCCAGTCCGGCCAGGTCGAGCGTCTTTCCTACACCAAGGGCGACCCCGAAGCAGGCTGATCACCCTCGCGGACCGGGCGTGGGCCGGGACAAAGTAGTCTTGAGCCCATGCCCGAACGCCGCACCGTCGCCCTTGTCACTCTTGGCTGCGCCCGTAACGAGGTGGACTCGGAGGAGCTCGCAGGCCGCTTGGCAGCGGACGGCTGGGAGCTCGTCGAGGATGCCGCCGAAGCGGACGTCGCCGTCGTCAACACCTGTGGATTCGTCGAAGCCGCCAAGAAGGACTCCGTCGACGCCCTGCTGGAAGCCAATGATCTGAAGGATCACGGCAAGACCCAGGCCGTCGTGGCCGTCGGCTGCATGGCCGAACGGTACGGCAAGGATCTTGCCGAAGCGCTCCCCGAGGCGGACGGGATCCTCGGATTCGACGACTACGCCGATATCTCCGACCGGCTCCAGACCATCCTCAACGGTGGAATCCACGCGTCGCACACCCCGCGGGACCGCCGCAAGCTCCTCCCGATCAGCCCGGCGCAGCGCCAGGAGGCGCCCGGTGTGGCCCTTCCCGGCCACGCGCAGGACACGGCCCCCGAGGACCTGCCGGAAGGCGTCGCCCCGGTCTCCGGTCCGCGTGCGCCGCTGCGCCGCAGACTCGGCAACAGTCCGGTGGCCTCCGTGAAGCTGGCCTCCGGGTGCGACCGGCGGTGCTCGTTCTGCGCCATCCCGTCCTTCCGCGGCTCCTTCATCTCGCGGCGCCCCTCCGACGTCCTGGGCGAGACGCGCTGGCTGGCCGAGCAGGGTGTGAAGGAGGTCATGCTGGTCTCCGAGAACAACACCTCGTACGGCAAGGACCTCGGCGACATCCGCCTTCTGGAGACGCTGCTCCCCGAGCTCGCCGAGGTCGAAGGCATCGAGCGGATCCGGGTCAGCTATCTGCAGCCCGCCGAGATGCGGCCCGGTCTCATCGACGTGCTGACCTCGACGCCGAAGATCGCGCCGTACTTCGACCTCTCCTTCCAGCACTCGGCGCCCGGCGTGCTGCGCGCGATGCGGCGCTTCGGGGACACCGACCGCTTCCTCGAACTGCTGGACACGATCCGCGGCAAGGCGCCGCAGGCCGGTGTGCGGTCCAACTTCATCGTGGGCTTCCCCGGCGAGAGCGAAGCCGATGTCGACGAGCTGGAGCGCTTCCTCACCGGTGCGCGGCTCGATGCCATCGGGGTCTTCGGCTACTCCGACGAGGACGGCACCGAAGCGGTCGGCTACGAGAACAAGCTGGACGCCGAGGTCATCGCCGAGCGGCTGGAACGTATCTCCCGGCTCGCGGAGGAGCTGACCGCCCAGCGGGCCGAGGAGCGGCTCGGTGAGACGCTCTCCGTGCTCGTGGAGTCGGTGGACGACGAGGACGGCGCGGTGGGCCGGGCGGAACACCAGGCGCCGGAGACGGACGGACAGGTGATGTTCACGGCGAGCGAGGGGCTGGTGCCCGGCCGTATGGTCGTCGCAAAGGTGGTCGCCACCGAAGGCGTCGATCTGGTGGCCGAGTGTCTCGGTGAGGAGGCGGGCAGATGACCGGAGCCCCGGCATCCGCCACGGGCGGTACCGGTGCCACGCCGGCGTCCGGAGGCAAGCTGGGCGCTGCGGTCGTCAACGAGGTCAGCCTGTGGAACGTCGCCAATCTGCTGACGATGCTGCGGCTGGTGCTCGTCCCCGGATTCGTGCTGCTGCTGCTCCATGACGGCGGGTACGACCCGGTCTGGCGGGCGTACGCCTGGGCCGCCTTCGCCATCGCGATGATCACCGATGTCTTCGACGGCCATCTGGCACGGACCTACAACCTGGTCACCGATTTCGGGAAGATCGCCGACCCCATCGCCGACAAGGCGATCATGGGGGCGGCGCTGATCTGTCTGTCGTACCTGGGTGATCTGCCCTGGTGGGTGACGGGAGTGATCCTCTTCCGGGAGCTCGGGATCACGCTGATGCGGTTCTGGGTGATCAGACACGCGGTCATTCCCGCCAGCCGCGGCGGCAAGCTGAAGACGCTGGCCCAGGGCACAGCCGTCGGCATGTACGTGCTGGCGCTGACCGGGCCGCTGGCGACCATGCGGTTCTGGGTCATGGCCGTCGCGGTGGTGCTGACGGTGGTGACGGGGCTCGATTACGTCCAGCAGGCGGTGACCGCGCGGCGCAAGGGCCTCGCAGCGGAGCGGGCCGCACGGTGACGTCCGCGGCCCGGGTGCTGGAGTTGCTGGCGGAGCGCGGGGAGACCCTGGCCGCTGCCGAGTCGCTGACAGGCGGCCTGGTCGCCGCCGAACTGACTTCCGTCCCCGGCGCCTCGCGGGTCTTCCGTGGGTCCGTGACGGCGTACGCAACGGGTCTCAAGCGCGAGATCCTCGGCGTCGACGGAGCTCTGCTGGCCGAGCGAGGGGCGGTGGACCCCGAGGTCGCCCGGCAGATGGCCGCCGGAGTGCGGCAGGTGCTCGGTGCGGACTGGGGAACGGCGACCACGGGGGTCGCCGGGCCCGATCCGCAGGACGGACAGCCCGTCGGGACGGTGTACGTAGCAGTTTGTGGCCCGGACGGTGCGGGGAATGTGGCCGCACTGCGATTGAACGGAAGCCGGGGGGAAATCCGTGAAGAGACTGTTCGAGGCGTTCTTGAGCTGCTCTCCGGCGAACTCTGCGGGAATGCAGGGGCACAGGATACGGAAGAGAACGGGGGGATTTGATGTTTGCAGCCCTGAGTGAACACGACATCACTCCCCGCACGGCCGCGGCGCAAGGCGGTACGGTGGGGCGTGAAGGATGCGGCTACGCGGTCCGAGGAGGGAGCCACCGATGATTCTGCTCCGTCGCCTGCTGGGTGACGTGCTGCGTCGGCAGCGCCAGCGTCAGGGCCGTACTCTGCGCGAAGTCTCCTCGTCCGCCCGAGTCTCTCTCGGTTATCTGTCCGAGGTGGAGCGGGGGCAGAAGGAGGCATCCTCCGAGCTGCTCTCCGCTATCTGCGACGCGCTTGACGTACGGATGTCCGAGCTCATGCGCGAAGTGAGCGACGAACTGTCGCTCGCCGAGCTGGCCGAGTCGGCAGCTGCCAGTGAACCTGTGCCCGCGCCGGTACGTTCGATGCTCAATTCCGTCTCCGTGACATCGGTGACGGGTGTTCCGACCGAGCGAGTGACGATCAAGGCGCCCGCCGAAGCGGTGGATGTCGTCGCTGCCTAGCACGTGCTTTCCGGCTCCGGCTGGTCCTCACGGACCGGTCGGAGCTTTTTTCTGCCCCGAATGTCCGAGATGTGGATATTTGTGCCATGGTGGTCGGAACGTATGAATGCATGGGAGGCCTCGCATGTCTGGCGTGAAGAGTTCGCTGTCCGGAGCTGATCTCAAGGTGGTCGGAGACGCGCTCCAGGGCGCACTCGCCGATCTCGTCGATCTCTCGCTGGTGGCCAAGCAGGTGCACTGGAATGTGGTCGGGCCGCGCTTCCGGTCCGTGCACCTCCAGCTCGACGAGGTGGTCGACACCGCTCGCCAGTACACGGACACCGTGGCCGAGCGGGCCTCGGCGGTCGGGGTGACGCCGGACGGCCGCGCCGCGACGGTCTCCAGGACCAGTGCGATCCGTGAGGTGCCGGAGGGCTGGATCAAGGACACCGACGCGGTGCGGATCCTGGTGGACGCGCTCGGTGCTGTCATCACCCGGATGCGGGAGCGGATCGCCGCGACCGACGTCCCGGACCCGGTGACCCAGGATCTGCTGATCGGGGTCACTGCGGATCTCGAAAAGCACGCCTGGATGTATCAGGCAGAGAGCGCGTAGCGATGCGCATACCCGCCGGGTGCACGCTGGGTGCGCCCTCCTGCCAGGCGCTCGGGCCCGTCTAGTGCCGCGACGGGGCAGAGCTTGCCGGGAACGGCGCTAGCGTCGGCCGGAGGAGGCAGCCATGGTGAAGCGGTGGATGCCGGCGCTGGCGCTGGCCGCGGTGCTGGGCGGGGCTTGGTGGTGGGCTGTGCTGAGGCTGCTGCTGATACCCGGTGGCACCGGGCCGTTGGAGAGCGCGGTCGCGCTGGGGGGCTGGGGGCTGAGTCTGCTGCCGGTGCATGTGGTCGCTCTCCCCGCCGGGGTGGCGCGCTCCGGCGGGGCATCGCGGCCCGGTGAACCGCAGGCCCCCGGGGCGCCGCGTTCCGGCAGGGTGTGGTTCGGCAGGGCGCGGCGCTCTACCAGGGCATGGCGACGCCGCCGTTCGGCCGCAGGATCTGACCCGTCGTGAATCCGGCGGCGTCGGATGCCAGATGCAGTACGGCGTGTGCGATGTCCGCAGGCTCACCGACCTTGCCCAACGGGGACAGCCGGGACATGAGCGTGGCGGTGTGCGCCTGCGCCTCCGAGTTGTTGTGCCGCTCGGTCATCGGTGTGCGGATCCAGCCGGGCGCGACCGCGTTGACCCGGATGCCGTGCGGGCCCACCTCGGTGGCGAGTGTCTTGGTCAGCTGCACCACGGCGGCCTTGGTGACGCCGTAACAGAGCAGCCCGGGGCCACCGGTGTCCACCGCGCCCGAGGCCATCGTGACGATGCTGCCCCGGGTGCCCGCTGCGATCATGGCGCGGGCGGCGGCCTGGCACGCGTACAGCACACCCTTGAAATTGATGGCGAGAACGCGGTCGAGGTCCTCGTCGCGTGTCTCCAGGACGGGGCTGCTGTGCATGATGCCGGCGATGGCCGCCAGGATGTCCAGTCGGCCCGAGGTGGCCGTGGCCGCTTCCACCGCCGTCTCCACCGCGGTGCGATCGGAGACGTCGAGCGGGTGGAGGTGTGCGGCGCCGCCGGTGTTCCCGATCAGGGCCCGGGTCTCGTGCAGGCCCGCTTCGTCGCGGTC
The DNA here is from genome assembly GCF_940670765.1 of Streptomyces sp. A 4/2. Classification (GTDB taxonomy): domain Bacteria; phylum Actinomycetota; class Actinomycetes; order Streptomycetales; family Streptomycetaceae; genus Streptomyces. The sequence continues at coordinate 25,819 of NZ_CALNVW010000040.1, read as the reverse complement.
CGCGCAGTGGACGGTGGCGCCTGCTTCCGCGAGGAGCACGGCAGTGGCGCGGCCGATGCCGCTCGCGGCGCCGGTGACGAACGCGGTGCGGCCGGTGAGGTCGTACGCCTTGACGGGCATGACGGGACCGTACGACCGCATCTGACACCCCGTCAACTGATGTGCCGGTGCCGGATTTGGACCGTCAGCTGAGCGGGGCGGTCTGCGGGGCGGGGCCCGACTGGCACCGGGGGCACCAGTACGCAGGACGCCTGCTGCTGCCGTCGCCCTGGTCCGCCGTGCGTACGGGGGTGGAGCAGCGCAGGCACGGTCGGGGTGCGCGGCCGTAGACGTACAGGCGGTGGTTCCACAGACCCGTCGTCGTACGGACGGGCCGCTCGCGGTTGGCCTCCAGGAGCTTCTTGGAGACCGCCACGGCCCGCTCGGGCCGCGGGAGTTCACCGACCGGGAGCCAGGGGGTGGCGCGCAGCACGAAGCAGATCTCGGATGTGAAAATGTTGCCGATCCCGGCGAGGTTGCGCTGGTCGAGGAGGGCTTCGCCGAGCGGGCGGGCGGCGTCGGTCAGCAGATTGGCCAGGGCCCGGTCGGGGTCCCAGCCGGGTCCCAGCAGGTCGGGACCGAGATGGCCCACCACGCTGTCCTCGTCGGTGGTGCGCAGCAGGTCGAGAACCGGAAGGCGGTAGCCGACGGTGGTGCGGTCGGCGGTGGCGAGGACGGCGCGAATCTCGTGGGACGGCCCGCCCCGCCAGCGCTCGCCGGGGGCGAAGACCTTCCAGGCACCGTCCATCCGCAGATGGCTGTGGAGGGTGAGGCCGCCTTCGATCCGCATGAGCAGATGCTTGCCGCGCGGGGTGACGTCGAGGACGGTGCGCCCGGTGAGATCGGCGGTGGCGAACCGTGGTACGCGCAGGTCGAAACGGGTGAGGGGGTGGCCGGACAGAGCGGTGTGCAGTCGCCGGGCGGCCTGGACGACGCTGTCTCCCTCGGGCATGTCCCTCCCTCTGCGGAACGGGCTGTCGTGACGTGCGGTGCTCAGCGCTTTCAGGCGCGCAGGCGCAGCCCCCTCGGGGTGGCCACGAACCCGGCCGCCTCCAGGGTCCGGCCCAGATCGGAGGTGAGCGCGGAAGCGCCGTTGGTGCGCTCCACCGTCACCGTGCCGAGCGTGCCGGAACCGGCTGCCGCGGCCAGTGCCTGACCGGCGGCCGACAGCCGGGGGTCGTCGGGCTCGGCGGCCCAGGCCAGGAGGCTCTTGCCACCGCGCTCCATGTACAGGATCAGCTCGCCGTCCACCAGGACGACCAGCGCACCCGCCTTACGGCCGGGCTTGTGGCCTGCACCGCCCGGTGATTCCGGCCAGGGCAGGGCCGCACCGTACGCGTTGGCCGGATCGGCGGCGGCGAGGACCAGCGCCCGGCCCGTGGGCCCTGGTTCCGTACGCTCGCTCGCGGCCGACGCCGCTCGCAGCCGGTCGACCGCACCGTCCATCGCGAACTGGGCTGCGCCCAGGCCTTCGACGACGTACCCCCGGCGGGCCTGGCCGCTGTCCTCGAAGGCGGAGAGGACGCGGTAGACGGCGGAGAACCCGCCCGTGACGCCCTCGGCGGCGACCGCGCCGCGGGTGACGACACCATGCCGGTCCAGGAGCGTCCGGGCTAGGGCGTGCGCGCGGAGTGTCGGGTCGGGTTCGGCTGCCGGCAGCACGGACCAGCGGCCCGCGACGGTGGGCGGACCCGTACGTGAGGCGGGGCGGGCAGCCGCGGTGAGCGAGCCGTACCTCCCGCGGGGGACCGTGCGCCGTGCGCGGTGGGCCGTGGAGCCCGCCGTGCGGCCCGAGCCGAGCAGGGAGCGCAGGGGGGCCAGGGTGTCGTTGGTCAGCCGCCCTGACCAGGCCAGGTCCCAGAGGGCGTCGGCGAGTTGGGGGTCGGTGGCATCGGGGTGGGTGGTGGCACGTATCTGGTCGGCGATCTGGCGGAAGAAGAGTCCGTAGCCCGGGGCGAGCGCCTTGAGGACGGATTCGTGGAGCGCGCTCAGTTCGAGGGGGTGCGGTGGCGGGAGGAGCAAGGGCGCGCTGTCCGAGAGGAAGAGCGAGATCCAGCCGTCCTTGCCGGGCAGCGCACCGGCCCCGGCCCAGACGACCTCGCCGGTGGTGGTGAGTTCGTCGAGGAGAGTCGGGGTGTACCCGGAGACCCGCGAGGGGAGGATCAGTCGCTCCAGGGCAGAGGCCGGGACCGGGGCCCCTTGCAGTTGCTCGACGGCACGCGCCAGACCGTCGATCCCGCGCAGGCTGCTGCCGTCGAGGTGCTGCCACTGGGGGAGGAAGGAGGCGAGAGCCGCGGGCGGAACCGGTTCGAGCTCCTGCCGCAGGGCGGCCAGGGAGCGGCGGCGGAGCCTGCGCAGCACGGTGGCGTCGCACCACTCCTGACCGATTCCGGACGGGTGGAACTCGCCCTGCACGACCCGGCCCGCCGCGGCGAGGCGCTGCAGAGCGCCGTCGGTGACCGCCGTGCCCAGGCCGAAACGTGAGGCGGCCCGGGAAGACGTGAACGGACCGTGCGTACGGGCGTACCGGGAGAGCAGATCCCCGAGGGGATCCTTGACGGGCTCGGTGAATGCTTCGGGCACACCCACCGGGAGCGCGGTACCGAGGGCGTCCCGCAGCCGGCCCGCGTCCTCGATCGCCGCCCAGTGGTCGGTGCCCGCGATGCGGACCCGGATGGCGCGGCGGGAGGCGGCGAGGTAGGGCGCCCATCCGGACTCCGCTCCGCGCGCGGCCAGTTCGGCATCGGTCAGCGGGCCGAGCAGCCGCAGTCGGTCGGCGACACCTTCGGCGTCCTTGATGCGCCGGTCCTCCGTCAGCCATTGGAGTTCGCTCTCCAACTCGTCCAGCACGTCGGCGTCCAGCAGCTCGCGCAGCTCGGCCTGGCCCAGCAGCTCGGCGAGGAGGCGGGAGTCGAGCGAGAGGGCCGCGGCACGGCGTTCGGCGAGAGGCGAGTCGCCCTCGTAGAGGAACTGGGCGACGTAGCCGAAGAGCAGCGACCGGGCGAACGGTGACGCCTCGGTGGTGGTGACCTCGACGAGCCGCACGCGGCGGGACTCGATGTCGCCCATCAGCTCCACGAGCCCCGGAACGTCGAAGACGTCCTGGAGGCATTCGCGGACGGCTTCGAGAACGATCGGGAACGAACCGAATTCGCTTGCCACTTGAAGAAGCTGGGAGGCGCGCTGACGCTGCTGCCACAGCGGGGTCCGCTTGCCCGGACTGCGGCGCGGGAGCAACAGGGCCCGCGCGGCGCATTCGCGGAACCGGGAGGCGAAGAGGGCGGAACTGCCGACCTGATCGGTGACGATCTGCTGGATCTCGCCCTTGTCGAACGCGACATCGGCCGCACCGAGGGGGGCCTGTTCGGTGTCGTACTCGGTGCCCTGCGCGGCGGGGTCGCTGTCCAGCAGGTCGAGACCCATCAGCTCCGCGTCGGGCAGCCGCAGCACGATACCGTCGTCGGCGTGCATGACCTGGGCGTCCATGCCGTACCGCTCGGAGAGTCTGGCGCCGAGTGCCAGCGCCCACGGGGCGTGCACCTGGGCGCCGAAGGGGGAGTGGACGACGACCCGCCAGTCGCCCAGTTCGTCGCGGAAACGCTCGACGACGATCGTGCGGTCGTCGGGGACATGGCCGCACGCACGGCGCTGCTCGTCGAGGTAGGACACGACGTTGTCGGCGGCCCAGGCGTCGAGCCCCGCTGCGTGGAGCCGCTGCCGGGCATCGTCCGGGGCGAGGCTGCCGACCTCACGGAGGAACGCACCGACCGCGCGGCCCAGTTCCAGCGGGCGGCCCAGCTGGTCGCCCTTCCAGAACGGCAGCCGGCCGGGCACTCCGGGCGCGGGTGTGACCAGGACCCGGTCGCGCGTGATGTCCTCGATGCGCCAGGAGGTGGTGCCGAGGGTGAAGACATCGCCGATCCGGGATTCGTAGACCATCTCCTCGTCCAGCTCGCCGACCCGCCCGCCGCCCTTCTTGGGGTCGGCTCCGGCGAGGAAGACCCCGAAGAGACCACGGTCGGGGATGGTGCCGCCGGAGGTGACCGCGAGGCGCTGCGCCCCGGGGCGGCCGGTGACCGTGCCGGCGATACGGTCCCAGACCACGCGGGGGCGCAGCTCCGCGAACGCGTCGGACGGATAGCGCCCGGCGAGCATGTCGAGGACCGCGGTGAAGGCGGACTCGGGGAGCGCGGCGAACGGCGCCGCACGGCGCACCACCGCCAGCAGGTCGTCGGCCTGCCAGCTGTCGAGGGCCACCATGGCGACCAGCTGCTGCGCCAGTACGTCCAAGGGGTTGGACGGGATCCGCAGCGATTCGATCGAGCCGGTCCGCATCCGCTCGGTCACCACGGCCGCCTGTACCAGGTCGCCCCGGTACTTGGGGAAGACGACACCGGTGGACACGGCACCCACCTGGTGCCCGGCACGGCCGACACGCTGGAGTCCGGAGGCCACCGACGGCGGTGACTCGACCTGGACGACCAGATCGACCGCGCCCATGTCGATGCCCAGCTCAAGGCTGGAGGTGGCCACGACAGCGGGCAGCCGCCCCGCCTTCAGGTCCTCCTCGACCTGGGCGCGCTGTTCCTTCGACACCGAGCCGTGGTGGGCACGGGCGAGCAGCGGTGGGGCCCCTTTGGCCGCGCCCGACTCGGCCATGATCTCGGCGGGGGAGTGGGCCTCCGGCAGGACCTCTCCGGTGGCTCGCTCGTAGGCGATCTCGTTCAGCCGGTTGCAGAGGCGCTCGGCGAGACGGCGGGAGTTGGCGAACACGATCGTCGACCGGTGGGACTGCACCAGATCGGCGATGCGCTCCTCGACATGGGGCCAGATCGAGGGCTTCTCCGCTCGGTCCGGGTCGCTGTCCGATGCCGGGGAGCCGCCCAGCTCGCCCAGATCCTCGACGGGGACGACCACCGAGAGGTCGAACTCCTTGCCCGAGGGCGGCTGTACGATCTCCGCCTTGCGCTGCGGTGACAGATAGCGCGCGATTTCGTCCACCGGTCGGACCGTCGCGGAAAGGCCGATGCGGCGGGCCGGGCGGGGCAGCAGTTCGTCGAGGCGCTCCAGCGACACCGCGAGGTGCGCGCCCCGCTTGGTGCCGGCCACGGCGTGCACCTCGTCGAGGATCACCGTCTCGATGCCGGTCAGGGCCTCGCGCGCCGAGGAGGTGAGCATCAGGAACAGCGACTCGGGTGTGGTGATCAGGATGTCCGGGGGCCGCGTCGCGAGGGAACGCCGCTCGGCGGCCGGGGTGTCGCCCGAGCGGATGGCGACCCGCAGATCAGGCTCCGGCAGTCCCAGCCGGACGGATTCCTGGCGGATGCCGGTGAGCGGGCTGCGCAGATTGCGCTCGACGTCGACGGCGAGTGCCTTGAGCGGTGACACGTACAACACCCGGCAGCGCTTCCTGGCGTCGGCGGGCGGCGGTGCGGAAGCCAGCTGGTCGAGGGCGGCGAGGAACGCCGCGAGGGTCTTGCCGGACCCGGTCGGGGCCACCACCAGCACGTCGGAGCCCGCTCCGATGGCCTGCCACGCACCGTCCTGGGCGGCTGTGGGCGCCGAGAAAGCCCCCGTGAACCAGCCGCGGGTCGCGGGGGAGAAGGAGTCGAGCGCTGACCTCACCATGTCCCCATCGTGCACCCCGCCACTGACAACTGCCCGGACCAGCGGAAACAATGGATGCATGGGTCCGGGCGCCGAGGAGCGGGCACGGCACTGGCAGCTCGACGAGCTGCCCGGTGTCGATCTGCTGCATGCCCGCTACATCCGGAAGAGCTTCGCCCGGCACACGCACGAGACGTTCGTCATCGCCGCGATCACCCACGGCGTCGAGGCGTTCCACCACGGGAACGAGCTCGTCAGGGCGGGCGCCGGTCAGCTCGCACTGGTGAATCCCGACACCCCGCACACCGGCTATGCGGGGGTGCCCGAAGGGTGGACGTATCGCACGCTCTACCCGGCGGCCGGGCTCGTCGCCGAGGTCGCGGCGGACATCAGCACACTGAGCGGCCCGGTCGGCTTCACCTCGCCGGTCGTGGACGTCCCGGATGCCGCACGGCTCGTCGTCGGGGTGCACCGGGCCGCCGAACAGGGCAACGCGCTGGCCGCCGACAGCCTGCTGAGGCTCGCCGTGGCGCGACTGCTGCGTACGCACGGAGGCCGCCTCCCGGAGCGTCCGCCGCTCACGGCCGGAGCGGTCGACGCGGCCCGCGCGCGTGCCGTGCTGGAGGAGCGGATGGTGCGCCCGCCGTCCCTGGAGCGGCTCGCCGGCGACCTCGGCACCAGTCCGTTCGCCCTGCTGCGCGCCTTCAGGGACGCGTACGGCATGCCACCGCACACCTGGCTCACCGACGCGCGGGTACGGCGCGCCCGGCACCTGCTGGAGGCGGGTACGCCACCCGCGGAGGTGGCTGTCGCCGTCGGCTTCACCGACCAGCCGCATCTGAACCGGCACTTCACCCGGATCGTGGGGGTCCCGCCGGGTTCGTACCAGCGAGGTCGTGCAAGAACGTACAAGACCGGTCAGGCATGGCTCTCGTAGCGTCACCGATGTGGCAACAGAACAGACAGCACTCACCGAAACCGGCGCAGCTCCGGAACCCAAACCGGACTCGGCCGTCATCAGGGACGCGCTCGGCGTCGGCGTCGCCGTCGGACTCTCCGGCTTCGCCTTCGGCGTGACCTCGGCGGGCTCCGGGCTCAGCATGCTGCAGACCTGTGTACTCAGCCTGCTGGTGTTCACCGGGGCCTCGCAGTTCGCACTGGTCGGCGCGCTGGCGGCGGGCGGCAGCCCGTTCACCGCCGCGGCCGGCGCCTTCTTCCTCGGCGTCCGCAACACGTTCTACGGACTGCGGCTGTCCCAGCTGCTCGACCTGCCGCGAGCCGTACGTCCCTTCGCCGCTCACTGGGTGATCGACGAGACGACGGCTGTCACCCTTATCCAGCCCACCCGGCGGGCCGCCCGCATCGGGTTCACCGCCACGGGCCTGACGCTTTACGTGCTGTGGAACATCACCACGCTGCTCGGCGCGCTGGGCGCGGAGGCGCTCGGCGACACCGACGCGTGGGGGCTCGACGCCGCGGGGCCCGCGGTCTTCCTGGCGCTGCTCGCGCCGATGCTGCGGACCACGACGGAGCGCGCGGTCGCCGGGCTCGCCGTCGTCCTGGGGCTGGGACTGCTGCCGCTGCTGCCCGGCGGGGTGCCCGTGCTGGTCGCGGCGCTCTCGGCGCCGCTCGTGCTGTTCCTCAAGGGGCGCGCAGGCCGTGGCGCCGCCAGGAACTCCACGGTCGGCGACCCCGTGGCAGAGAACCCCGTGGCAGAGAACCCCGTGGCAGAGGGCCCTGTGGCAGGGAGCCCTGCGGCACAGAGCCGTGCGACGGAGAACCCTGCGACGGAACGCGCTGTGACCGAGAACCGTACGGCCGAGAACCGTACGGCCGAGAAGGAGGACCGGTGAACGTCTGGATCGCCATCGGGGCGACAGCCGTCGGCTGCTACCTCGTCAAGCTGCTCGGACTGATGGTCCCTGCGGGGGCCCTTGAACGTCCGCTCGTCAAGAAGCTGTCGGCGCTGCTGCCGGTCGCGTTGCTGGCCGCGCTCACCGCTCAGCAGACTTTCGGTGACGGGCAGCAGATCGTTCTCGACGCGCGGGCGGCCGGGGTCGCGGCAGCGGCGCTCGCTCTGGTGCTGCGAGCCCCTTTCCTGGTGGTCGTCACGGCGGCCGTGGTGGTGGCCGGAGGTGTCCGGGCCCTCGGCTGAGCCGCAGCGGCGAAGCGGCTGATCGCCCGTGACCGGCGGGCACCCTCCCGCCGCGTGATGCGTCAGACGACGGCGCGTCCGTGGGCCCGTAGCGTCAGCAGCGCCTGGATCGTCACCATCGGCCGCGCTTCGAACTGCGTCCCCGGCGCCCAGGAGCGCCAGTTGACCGGCCAGCCGCCGTCCTGCCCTTGTTCGTCCGCGAGGTGGTCCAGGGAGCGGCTCATCTCGTCGTCCGTGAACCAGCCACGCGCGAGCGAGCCCGGCACGCGCGCGTAGTCGTGCGGGAAGTGCTGCTCGCCGGGTGCGTACCCCGGGGCTACCGGGTACGACGCACGGTCCTGCGGGTCCAGCACGGCCAGCCGCTGCTCCCGTACCTGCCTGCCCAGCCGGTCGGCGGCGGCCTCGGCCCGTGACCGGTCGGGGACACCGTCCAGGAAGGCGACCGCGGCCTGGATCTCGTATGGATGGGAACTCTCCAGGGCGTCGACCGCCGTCCAGCAGAAGTCGGTCGCCCGGAAGAGCCAGGCGTGCCACACCTCGTTGCGGTGCAGCAGCCCCACCACGGGGCCGGTCGCGAGGAGCTCGCTCGGCGGGTCGTCGACGACCGGGATGAAGGGCGCGCACGGATAACCGCGCTGGGAAGGGTGGACCGCGGGCAGCGCACCGTCCCTGGTGGACACCTCGGTCAGATAACGGCAGACCCGCTCCACGCGCATACCCCCGCAGCGCCCCACGGAGTCGAGCACGTGCAGCGCGTGCGCGGTGTGCAGCGGCTGGCTGACCGGGCCGCGGAGATCGGGTTCGAGGGCGTGGCCGAAGCCGCCGTCCTCGTTGAGATAGGCGGCGAGAGCGGCGTCGACGGCGTCGGCCCGCCCGTCGAGGAAGTGGTACGCGAACCGCCGCTGTTCGAGCACCCGGGCCGTCAGCCAGATGAAGTGCTCGGCGCGTGCGAGAGAAGATGCTCCGGTTCCAGCCATGTTCCGACGGTAGAGCGCGAAGCGCCCAGGACAAGGGCGACGGGCAGGGCTGCACTCCCAGGGGCTGGATACTGAACTCATGCGGTTGACGATTTTCTGGGAACGGATGGCGGAACACTTCGGCGAGGGGTACGCCGATTCGTTCGCCCGGGACCATGTGATGGCAGAGCTCGGCGGACGTACGGTGCACGAGGCACTGGCCGCGGGCTGGGAGACGAAGGACGTCTGGCGGGGTGTCTGCACGGCGGTCGGGATTCCCGAGGACAAACGCTGAGGGCCGCCGACCAGGAGGGCGGGCGGCCGGGTGCCGCGCGGGTAGGCGAGACTGGGCCCGTGGCACCGACCGATGAGACTGCCGAGGACCAGATGACCGCGGACGAGACCGCCGAGGACCGGACGACCGGGGAAGCGACTCCGCCCGGGACTTCGCCGTCCGCAGGCCGCACGACGGCGGCGGGTCCGGCGCGTGCGGCGCAGATGCCCCGCTGGCTGCCCAAGGCGATGGTGCTCGCGCTCGCGCTCGTCGCCTGCTTCCAACTGGGCAGCTGGGCCTTCTACCAGCTCATCGGGCTGCTCACCAATATCCTCATCGCGTTCTTCCTGGCGCTCGCGGTCGAACCGGCCGTGGGGCGGATGGCGGCGCGCGGTATGCGGCGCGGCCTCGCCACCTTTCTGGTCTTCTTCGGAGTGGCGCTCGCCTCGGCCGGGTTCATCTTCCTGCTCGGCTCGATGCTGGCCGGACAGATCGTGGACATGGTCGAGGAGTTCCCCAAGTACCTCGACTCGGTGATCAACTGGATCAACCACAGCTTCCACACCGAACTGTCACGGGTCCAGGTCCAGGACAGCCTGCTCCACTCGGACTGGCTGCAGAAGTACGTCCAGAACAGTGCGAGCGGTGTGCTCGATGTCTCGACCACCGTGCTGGGCGGCCTCTTCCGGCTGCTGACGATCTTCCTGTTCGCCTTCTACCTCGCGGCCGACGGACCGCGGCTGCGGCGCGCGCTGTGCTCCGTGCTGCCGCCGTCGAAGCAGGCCGAGGTGTTGCGGGCCTGGGAGATCGCCGTCGACAAGACCGGCGGCTACCTCTACTCGCGCGGCGTGATGGCCCTGGTCTCCGGGGTCGCCCACTACGTCCTGCTGGTCGCGCTGGGCGTGCCGTACGCCCCCGCGCTGGCGCTGTGGGTCGGACTGATCTCCCAGTTCATCCCGACCATCGGCACGTATCTGGCGGGCGCTCTGCCCATGCTGCTCGCCTTTACGGTCAACCCCTGGTACGCGCTGTGGGTGCTGGTCTTCGTGGTGGTCTACCAGCAGTTCGAGAATTATCTGCTCCAGCCGAAGCTCACGGCGAAGGCCGTCGACATCCATCCGGCCGTGGCCTTCGGCTCGGTCATCGCGGGGACCGCGCTGCTGGGCGCGGTCGGAGCACTGATCGCGATTCCGGCGGTGGCGACGCTCCAGGCGTTCCTGGGTGCCTATGTGCGGCGGTACGACGTGACGGACGACCCGCGCGTCCACGGCAGGCGTCGGCTCAGGGACGCTGTCCCGATGCCCGCGCGGGTGCGTGATTCGGTCTTCGCGGGACGGGTGCCACCCCCGGGGAACAGCGGCGACGACAGCGTCTGAGCGGCCGTGTGGTGCGCTTGACACCGAAATCGAACATCCATTCTCATGGGATTTCGGCCCGGGTGCTCGGATGAGTTGTCCACAGGCCGGACGGGCGTCGGGGCCCATTGTCAGTGGCAGGGGTTAGCGTCTGTGACGTGAAGCGATCGACACAAGCAAATCGGGTGGAACCCATGGCAGGTAACGACCGCGAGAAGGCGTTGGACGCCGCTCTCGCACAGATTGAACGGCAATTCGGCAAGGGCGCGGTGATGCGCCTCGGCGAGCGGCCGAACGAACCCATCGAGGTCATCCCCACCGGATCGACCGCCCTCGATGTCGCTCTCGGCGTCGGCGGACTGCCGCGCGGCCGTGTGGTCGAGGTGTACGGCCCGGAGTCCTCCGGCAAGACGACCCTGACGCTGCACGCGGTGGCCAATGCGCAGCGGCTCGGCGGTCAGGTGGCCTTCATCGACGCCGAACACGCCCTCGACCCCGAGTACGCGAAGAAGCTCGGCGTCGACATCGACAACCTCATCCTGTCCCAGCCGGACAACGGCGAGCAGGCGCTGGAGATCGTGGACATGCTGATCCGCTCCGGTGCGCTGGACCTGATCGTCATCGACTCCGTCGCGGCCCTGGTGCCCCGTGCGGAGATCGAGGGTGAGATGGGCGACTCGCACGTGGGTCTGCAGGCCCGGCTGATGAGCCAGGCGCTCCGTAAGATCACCAGTGCGCTGAACCAGTCCAAGACCACCGCGATCTTCATCAACCAGCTCCGCGAGAAGATCGGTGTGATGTTCGGCTCCCCGGAGACCACGACCGGTGGCCGGGCGCTGAAGTTCTACGCCTCGGTGCGTCTCGACATCCGTCGGATCGAGACGCTGAAGGACGGCACCGACGCGGTCGGTAACCGCACCCGTGTGAAGGTCGTCAAGAACAAGGTCGCGCCGCCCTTCAAGCAGGCCGAGTTCGACATCCTCTACGGCCAGGGCATCAGCCGCGAGGGCGGCCTGATCGACATGGGCGTGGAGAACGGCTTCGTCCGCAAGGCGGGCGCCTGGTACACGTACGAGGGCGATCAGCTCGGCCAGGGCAAGGAGAACGCCCGTAACTTCCTGAAGGACAACCCCGATCTCGCCAATGAGATCGAGAAGAAGATCCTGGAGAAGCTGGGCGTCGGTGTCAGGCCGGAGGACGCGGCGGCCGAGTCGGCTCCTGCGGACGCCGCGGGTGCCCCGGCGGGCGACGAGACCGGGAAGACGGTTCCGGCTCCGGCCGGCGGCAAGGCCAAGACGGCCAAGACCGCCGCGGCCAAGAGCTAGCTCATGGTCCGGAGAACCGAATGGCCGGGGGCCACGGACTCCGAGGTCAGGGACGCGCAAGGGCCACCGACGGGGCAGCGGCAGCAGCGGGAGCCGCAGGCGTCGAAGCCCCAGGATCCGGCTGAGCAGGCGCGGGCGATCTGCCTGCGCCTGCTCACCGGGACCGCGCGTACCCGTAAGCAGCTGGCCGATGCGCTGCACAAGCGGGACATCCCTGACGAGGTCTCCGACGAGGTGCTGTCCCGCTTCGAGGAGGTCGGACTCATCAATGACGCGGCTTTCGCCGACGCCTGGGTGGAGTCGCGGCACCATGGACGAGGGCTGGCCCGACGGGCGCTCGCGCGGGAGCTCCGTACCAAAGGGGTGGACTCGGCACTCATCGACGAGGCCGTCGGACAGCTCGACTCCGAGCGGGAAGAGGAGACGGCCCGCGAGCTGGTCGGACGCAGACTCCGCTCGACGCGTGGCCTCGACCGCGACAAACGGATGCGTCGGCTCGCGGGCATGCTCGCCCGCAAGGGATACCCGGAAGGAATGGCCCTGCGGGTGGTCCGGCGGGCGCTGGAGGAGGAGGGCGAGGACGTGGAGGACCTGGAACACGGGGAGTTCTGAGCAGGGAAGTTCTGAACAGGGGAGTTCTGGACAAGGGGTCTGGACAAGGGGGAGTCCCAAGACCGGTGGGCCTGACCGATCGACACCACTGACCGGCCCGACCTACCGACGCAGCAGACCTGCCGACGTAACCGGCCGACCGACGTAGCCGTAGCCGACCTGCCGACGTAACCGGCCGACCGACGTAGCCGTAGCCGACCTGCCGACGTAACCGGCCGGTGCACGGGGAGGTCAGTTGTCGACCGGGAGTCCTGCGGCGCGCCAGGCCTGGAACCCGCCGATCAGATCCGTCGCCCGGTGCAGTCCCAGCTGTCGCAGGGATGCCGCGGCGAGGGACGACGCGTATCCCTCGTTGCAGATCACCACGGCCCGCAGATCGTGGCCGGTGGCTTCCGCCGCCCGATGGCTGCCCTGCGGATCGAGTCGCCATTCCAGCTCGTTGCGCTCGACGACCAGGGCCCCGGGGATCAGCCCGTCCCGCTCGCGCAGTTCCGCGTACCGGATGTCCACCAGCAGGGCCCCGTCCCGCGCGGCGTCCAGCGCCTCCTGCGGTCCGAGCCGGTCGAGACCGGCCCGGACCTTCTCCAGCAGCTCGTCGATGGAGACCGGCCCGCTCATTCCCACTCCCCGGGCAGCTCCACCTGCTCAAGACGGAGCAGCGGACCGTTGCGGCTGTACCGACGCATCAGCGGCAGCGGCGGATAGTAGGCGTGCGCCGAGACCGCGTGCTCGGCCGTGGACTCGTTGAGCACCTGGTGCACATGGTGTGCCCCGAAGGCCCGGCCGTCGCCGGGCGTCAACTGCCGGGTGCGGTCGACCCCTTCGGCCAGCTCCAGGGTCTTCCAGCCTTCGGTGGGCAGTCGTACGGCCAGCGAGTCCTCCGTGAGCGTGCCGGCAGCTGTGGCAAAAGCACCCTGCGAGCCGCCGTGGTCGTGCCAGCCGGTGCCGGTACCGGGCGGCCAGCCGATCAGCCAGGCCTCGCTCCCACCGGGTCCGTCCAGCCGGATCCAGCTGCGGCCCTCCGGATCGAGGGGGAGCGAGGCGATGAGACCGGAGTCGGCGGCGGTCCGGCGTACGAAGTCGAGCAGTTCGGCCGCAGTGGGTGCCGCAGTGGGTGCCGCAGTGGGTGCCGAGGGGCGTGCGGGCGTGGGGACAGGAAGAGGCGCGGAGGGAGACATGGTGACCGTCCGGAATGGTTCGCGAGGGCGTGCGGCAGCGCTGCAGCGCGGTGCGGGCACGAGGGAGAGAGGCGAATCAGCAGGACGGGCGACACATGCAGCCCGCATAGCGGACGAGGTCCATATGGACCCTCCGCCACAGGCGCACATCGGTGTCGGTCACGCTCCGCAGTACACCATGTGCGCCAGTGACGGTCAATTGACGTCTGCGGTGCTCTCCTCCCGTACCGCTGTGGCGCCGCCCCCGCGCACCGCGTCGGCGGCTGCGTAGAGTTCAGCGGGGCGTACCCCGTTGAAGGCGGCCACCAGATGGCCGTCGGGACGTACCAGCAGCACGGTGTGTGCCGACGCCCCCGGGTACGTCTCGGCCACCAGGAGTTCACCCTTCACCGGCAGCGCGGTCACCGCGGCGGCCAGGCGCGGCATCACGCCTGCGGTCAGCCAGTGCCGACGGTCCCACACCCCCGTACCGGGGGCGACCAGCACCACCAACAGGCCGTGTCCGAGGCGCTCACGCAGCCGTACGGTGTTGCCGTCCGGCGCGGTCACCCGTACATCGGCGACGGGCCCACCGGCCTCGGTGCCGACGGCCGTTCGGGAGGGGGTGGGCGCGGGTGCGAGGGGGGAGCGGTCGTACACCGGGGGTGCGCCCAGCGCGCCACTTCCCAGATGGCCGTCCGCGAGAAGCGCGTCGTGACCTCGGGCGCTACCGGGCAGATACGCTCGCAGCCCACCGCCACCACGCAGTATCGGCAGCGACTGGTCGGCGGCGCGCAGCCGTGCGGCCACCTGGGTGCGGCGCTCGGCCTGGTAGCTGTCGAGCAGCAGCTCCGAAGCGCCGTGATGCCAGGCCAGCGCAAGTTTCCAGGCGAGGTTGTCGGCGTCCCGCAGCCCCTCGTCGAGCTCCTGGGTGCCGAGCGCCCCGAGCAGATGCGCGGCGTCCCCCGCGAGGAACGCCCTGCCCACCCGCCAGGACCGGGCCAGCCGGTGGTGCAGCGTGTACACACCGGTGTCGATCAGCTCGTACGGAGGTGTCTCACCGCACCAGCCCGCCAGGGCGGCCCGTACGCGGGCCACCAGTGCCTCGGGGGTGACCAGTTCGGCGCGTGGGGGCAGCAGCCAGTCGATCCGCCAGACATCGTCCGGCAGCGGACGGGCCGTCACTTCCTCGCCGCCGGTGCGCCACGGCGGCATCCGGTGCAGAAGTGCCTCGCCGGGCCACGGCAGTTCGGCGCGCAGTGCGGCGACCGCGTGCCGCTCCACCGCCGTGCGGCCGGGGAAACGGATGTCGAGCAGCTTGCGGACGGTGGACCGGGCGCCGTCGCACCCGACCAGATAGCTGCCCCGCCACCACGTGGCCTGCGGGTCGTCGGTGTGCACGGTGATGCCGCTGCGGTCCTGTTCGACCGTGTCGACCCGGCTGCGGTGAACCAGCTTCACGAGCTTCTGCTCGGCGACCGCGGCCCGCAGCCCACGGGTGAGGGCGTGCTGCGGAAGGTGCAGCGGCGAGGGCTCGCCCGCCCCGAACTCGTCGAAGTCGACATGTTGCGTCTGCTGATTGCGCCTGATGGACCGCCAGGCGGCCCAACGGGCAGCCTCGTCGGGAGCGACGGCACCCCCGACCCGCTCGATGAACGCGACGGTGTCGGGCCGCAGCACGACGGTGCGGGCCGGGCGCGGTTCGCCTTCGCCCGCACCCTCGTCGAGTACGACGGACGGGACGTCCTGCGCGGCGAGTGCCAGGGCCAGCGCGAGCCCGACGGGACCCGCGCCGACGACGATCACCGGGTCCACGATGCGGCTCCTCGCGCCCGTACGGAGAAGTGAATGATGGCAGGTTGAGCCCGGTGCACGATCACAGAACGTATGCAACCCACTGCGCGTGCTTGCGTCAAGTGACGAGGAGGGCAGGTGGGGCCGTATGCCCTGCTGAACGGGGTCGGTCCGGCCCAACGGGTGGTCCCGGGCACGAGAACGTGGCGCTCGGTCCGTCGGCTGACCGAGCGCCACATTTCGTACGACGACCGGCTGACCACCGGCCGAGGTGCCTACAGGCCTAGTCGGCCGCAGGAGGAGCCGTGATCTCCGACGGCGTGACCGGCTGGGCGGCCGGGGCCACCGTGATGCTCGTCCTGGCCCGGCGTCCACGCTTCTCGATCCAGGTGGCGAGCGCCGAGAGCAGCAGACACATCGCGATGTAGATGACACCGATCACGACGATCGTCGAGACGTACGGATACTGGCCGTCGACCGGGGTGTTGGCCGCGATCAGCCGTGCGGTCGCGAGGAGTTCGGGGTACAGGATGATGTAGCCGAGCGACGTGTCCTTGAGCGTGACCACCAGCTGGCTGATGATCGTCGGCAGCATCGCACGGATCGCCTGCGGCAGCAGCACGCTCACCATGACCTGCGTCTTGTTCAGACCCAGCGCGTAGGCGGCCTCGCGCTGCCCCTTCGGTACGGAGTTGATGCCCGCCCTGAGGACCTCGGCCTGGACACAGCCGTTGTAGATCGACAGCCCCAGCGCCAGCGCCCACATCGAGTAGTCGGTGAGGAAGCCGACCCAGATCGCGTAGATGGTGATCAGCAGCGGGATGGAGCGGAACAGCTCGATGAACGCGGTGGCCAGCCAGCGGATCGGGCGGTGGTCGGAGAGCCGGCCGACGACCAGGACCAGACCCAGCACGATCGATCCGACCGCGGCCAGACCGAAGGCCTTCAGCGTTGCCACCAGGGCGTCGGCGATGTTCTGCCGGATGCCCGCGTAGTTGAAGATGTCCCACATGCCGCCGGCGAGGTCGCCCTTGTCGGCGAGCCGCATGATGCTGACGACGAGCAGCGCGAGGATGGCCACGCTGCCGATGACGGCGTAGATACGGTTGCGGACGACGGCCTTGGGGCCCGGCGCGTCGTACAGCACGCTGGCACTCATCGTGCGACCTCCATACGGCGCTCTACCAGGCGGAAGACACCGCTGATGGCGAAGGTGATGACCAGGTAGCCGAGGGCGACCCAGAGGAAGATGGGCGCGATGCCGTAGCCCCGGTCACTCAAGGTCTTCTGCCAGCCGAAGAGTTCGGTGACGCTGAAGGCACCGGCGATCGCCGAGTTCTTGGTGAGCGCGATGATGATGCTGCTCAGCGGTGCGATGACGGTTCGGGTCGCCTGCGGCAGAACGATCATCTGCAAGGTCTGGAAGAAGCTCATCCCGAGCGAACGGGCTGCCTCGGCCTGACCGAGCGGGACCGTACCGATGCCGGACCTGACGGCTTCGCAGACGAAGGACGAGGTGTAGAAACCGAGCGCGAGCGAGGCGAGCACGAAGGGGCTCATGCCCGGGAAGAGGATCTCGGGGACCACGAAGGTGGCGACGAGGAACAGCAGAGTCAACGGGGTGTTGCGCAGAAGTGTGACCCAGGCCGTTCCGAAGAACCGCAGCGGGGGCACAGGCGATACCCGGAACCCGGCGATGACGATGCCGAGCACCAGGGCGATAACCGAACTGACGGCGGTGATCGACACGGTTCCTATGAAGCCGTCGCGGAACGCCGGAAAGTTGTCGAGCAGTACGTTCATGAGGTCTCCGCGTCGGCGGGCAGCGGCTGGAAGACAAGGGGCGCGGCGCCCCGTACCCGGGTACGGGGCGCTTCAGCGCGAAGGGAGGCGGCGGGTCGGACGCTGATCAGTAGCGCTCGACGGCCGGCGGTGCGACGTAGGCGGAGCCGGACAGGCCGAGCGTCGCCTCGTAGATCTTCTTGTACGTGCCGTCCTTGACGTGGTTCTCGATCGACGTGTCGATGAAGTCACGGAGGGCCTTGTCGCCCTTGCTCAGGCCGACGCCGTAGGGCTCCTGGGTGAACGGCTGGCCGATCACCTTGAGCTTCTTCGGGTTCTGCGCCGCGTACCCCTTGAGGATCGCGTCGTCGGTGGTGACCGCGTCGACCTGCTTGGTCAGCAGTTCCTGGACGCAGTCGGAGTACTTGGCGAGCTCGGTGGTCTTGGCTCCGTACTTGGGCTTCTTGATCTCCTCAAGAGGCGTCGAGCCCTTGATCGAGCAGACCTTCTTGCCCTTCAGCGCGGTGGGTCCGGTGATACCCGTCTCGTCCTTGCGGACGAGCAGGTCCGCGCCGGCCTTGTAGTACGGGCCCGCGAACCCGACGAGCTTCTTGCGCTCGTCGTTGATGGTGTACGTACCGACGAAGTAGTCGACCTGACCCTTGGAGATCGCGGTCTCGCGGATGCCGGAGTCCACCGTCTTCCACTCGATCTGGTCCTTGCTGAAGCCGAGGTCGGCAGCGACCATCCTGGCGAGCTCGACGTCGAAGCCGGAGCGCTCCTTCGTCGACTGGTCCTCGAAGCCGAGGTACGGCTGGTCGGCCTTGGCGCCGATGACCAGCTTGCCGCGCTTCTGGGCCGCCTTGAGCGTCGGAGAGTCCAGAGTGACGTTCTTCGCGACCGTGTAGGCCGGGAGCTTGGGAGCGTCCTTGCCACCGGCCGGGTTGGCGGCCTGGTCGCCGGCGGAGCCCGACTTCCCGCCGCAGGCGGTTCCGGTGAGGGCGAGGACGGCGATCGTCGCGAAGGCAGCGGACTTGCGGAACTTCATGGTGAACATCCCTTTTTTCGTCAGGCTCTGGAGCGTCAGTGGTGCAGGATCTTCGACAGGAAGTCCTTGGCGCGGTCACTGCGGGGGTTGCTGAAGAACTGGTCCGGGACGGCCTCTTCGACGATCTTTCCGTCGGCCATGAAGACGACCCGGTTGGCAGCGGAGCGCGCGAAGCCCATCTCGTGCGTGACGACCACCATCGTCATGCCGTCACGCGCCAGCTGCTGCATGACCTCCAGGACCTCGTTGATCATCTCGGGGTCGAGCGCCGAAGTGGGCTCGTCGAAGAGCATGACCTTGGGGTCCATCGCCAACGCCCGTGCGATCGCGACGCGTTGCTGCTGGCCGCCGGAGAGCTGCGAGGGGTACTTGTCGGCCTGTGTGCCGACACCCACCCGGTCGAGCAGCGCACGCGCCTTGTCCTCGGCGGCTTTCTTGTCGGTCTTGCGCACCTTGACCTGGCCCAGCATCACGTTCTGCAGAACCGTCTTGTGTGCGAAGAGGTTGAACGACTGGAAGACCATGCCGACGTCGGCGCGGAGCCTGGCCAGCTCGCGGCCCTCCTGGGGCAGCGGCTTCCCGTCAATGGTGATCGTGCCGGAGTCCACTGTCTCCAGGCGGTTGATGGTGCGGCACAGTGTGGACTTGCCGGACCCCGAGGGTCCGATGACGACCACGACCTCGCCACCGGCGATGGTCAGGTCGATGTCCTGGAGCACATGCAGCGCGCCGAAGTGCTTATTGACGTTGCTCAGTACGACCAGGTCGTCCGACACCGGTACAGAGTCTTCGGCGGACTTGGTCACTGGCACTCCGCTCATCGGCTGTTCGCTCCGTCCTCCTCGACCGCAAGGGCGGTCGTGGTTGGAAGGACAGTAATGAGACGTCACTACCAGCGTCATTACATCTGAGCGGAAATTGAGCATCACGATCTGGTTGCACGTGGGCACGGACCGGCCACTCCACGTGAACGAGTTCACGATCGGAATACCGGGTGCGTAACGGAACCCCCTCGGCGGGGGAAAGGGTCTTGACTGGTGCGGCGGCCATCGGCGTGGATGCCTGAGTACCTGTGGAAGATGGGTAGGTACGCCAGCGGACCGCAAACCGGTAGGGGGCTCATGAGACTGCTGCTCGTCGAGGACGACAACCACGTGGCCGCCGCCCTGTCCGCCGTACTGGCCAGGCACGGCTTCAAGGTCGTGCACGCCCGTAACGGCGAAGAGGCGCTACGGGCCCTGCTGCCCGCGGAGCAGGAGCCCTTCGGTGTCATCCTGCTCGACCTCGGGTTGCCCGACCTGGACGGGTACGAGGTCTGCGGCAAGATCCGCAAGCGCACCGCGACCCCGGTGATCATGGTGACGGCCCGCGCCGACGTGCGCTCCCGGATCCACGGGCTGAACCTCGGCGCCGACGACTACGTCGTCAAGCCGTACGACACGGGAGAACTGCTCGCCCGTATCCACGCCGTCAGCAGGCGCAAGACCGCAGGTGAGGACACCGGACCGATTCCGGCGGCAGCCCTGCGCGTCGGACCCGTCGAGATCCAGCTGCCCAACCGCCGGGTCAGCGTCGAGGGCAGCGAGATCCAGCTGACCCGCAAGGAGTTCGATCTGCTCGCGCTGCTCGCCCAGCGGCCCGGTGTGGTCTTCCGCCGGGAACAGATCATCAGCGAGGTGTGGCAGACCAGTTGGGAAGGGACCGGCCGCACCCTTGAGGTGCACGTCGCCTCCCTGCGTTCCAAACTGCATCTGCCCGCGCTGATCGAGACCGTGCGCGGCGTCGGCTACCGCCTCGTCGTCCCGGCCTCGGCCTGAGGCGCGTAACGGACCGTGCGCGCCCGGCTGCTTCCGCTGCTCATCGTCCTCATGGCCGGTGTGCTGCTCGCGCTCGGATTCCCGCTCGCGGTGAGCGTGGCCGCCGCCGAGCAGCAGAAAGTGGTCGTCGACCGGATCGACGACACCGCACGCATAGCGGAGGAAGCCCAGTTCGTCACCGAGATACCGGCCAGCGAGCAGGAGCGGCACGACACGCTCCAGGAGGAACTCGACCGGTACCGGGCGGTGTACGGGATCCAGGCAGGCGTCTTCTACCGCGACCGCCTGGCCATGGCGTCGGCCCCGCAGTCCTGGTCGGTACCGTCCGTCGGCGACGGCCGAACCGCCTTCGAGGAGGCGCTCGCCGGGCGGCGCAGCCGCGACCCCGGCCAGGTCTGGCCCTGGGAGCGCGGACGGCTCCTGGTCGCTTCGCCCGTCGTGCGGAACGGCGATGTGATCGCCGTGGTGGTCACCGACTCGCCGACCGGCCAGATGCGTTCACGTATCGTGCGCGGCTGGCTCGTGATCGCGGCCGGTGAGGCAGCCGCGATGCTGCTCGCGGTGGGGGCCGCGATCCGGCTCACCGGGTGGGTGCTGCTCCCGGTGCGGACCCTGGACGCCGCCACGCACGGCATCGCGACCGGGCTGATGAAATCGAGAGTGGCACCCGGTGGCGGCCCGCCGGAACTCCGCCGTCTGGCACGCTCGTTCAACGAGATGGCGGACAACGTCGAGGATGTGCTGGAGCAACAGCGCGCCTTCGTCGCCGACGCCTCCCACCAGCTGCGCAACCCCCTTGCCGCGCTGCTGCTGCGGATCGAGCTGCTCGCCTTCGAACTTCCCGAGGGCAACGAGGAGATCGCCTCCGTGCGTACGGAGGGCAAGCGCCTCGGTCAGGTGCTCGACGACCTGCTCGACCTCGCCCTCGCCGAGCACACCGCTGCCGAGCTGCGGGTCACCGACATCGCCGGGCTGGCAGCCGAGCGGGTCGCCTCCTGGCGTCCGGTCGCCGAGAGCAAGGGTGTCCGGATCGCCGAACAGGGCGCCCCCGCCGTGACCGCGTGGGCCGATCCCGTCGCGCTCTCCAGCGCCCTCGACGCCGTGATCGACAACGCGCTCAAGTTCACGCCCGAGGGGGAGGAAGTGAAGGTCACGGTCGCCTCTCACGGCTCCTCCTCCCGGATCACCGTCGCGGACGGTGGACCCGGACTCGGCCCGGACGAACTCGCCCGGATCGGCGACCGGTTCTGGCGCAGCAACCGGCACCAGAACGTCAAGGGCTCGGGCCTGGGCCTGTCCATCTCACGGGCGTTGCTCACCGCGGGCGGGGGCACGATCTCGTACGAACAGAACGAGCCGCACGGACTGCGGGTGACCGTGACGGTCCCGCGGATGTCCCCGCACCCCTGAGGCCGTTCCCGGTCGCGGCCCGGTGCGGAGTCGGGCCGGTGATCAAGGCTTGACGGACCGGTAGTAGCGGCGCGCACCCTCGTGCAGTTTCAGCGGGTCCGTGTAGATCGCGGTCCGGACGTCAACCAGTTGGGCCGCGTGCACCTGGCGTCCGATGCGGTCGCGGCTGAGGATCACGCTGCGGGTGAAGCCCTCGGTGAGCTTGGCGTCCTCCCGGTCCGTGGTGACCAGTACGTTCGCGACCGCGATGGTGGAAACCGGACCGCCGTTGCGGGCCTGGCGGTAGGCGTCGGCGGGCATGACGGCCGAGCGGTAGTAACGCGTGGTGCCACCGGCCGCGTGCAGCTTCGTCACCAGGTCGTCGAGCGGAACCAGTCGGATCGGGTGGCGTGCGGCAAGGTCGCGCACCGCGTCGGTCGGCAGGCCGCCCGACCAGAAGAAGGCGTCGATCTTGCCGGATTCCAGCAGGCCGGGACTGGTGTCGATGCCGGCGGGCACCGGTGTGATGTCCTTCTGCGGATCGAGTCCGGCGGCCCGTAGCGTGCGCTCCGCTATCAGCCGTACGCCCGATCCGGGCTGCCCCACGGCCACCCGCTTGTGGCGCAGGTCGCGCGTGCGCTGCACGGTGGAACCGTCGTCCACGACGAGTTGCGCGTAGTCGTCGTAGAGCCGCGCGCAGCCCCGCAGTCGATCGGCACCCGGCTTGCCGTCCTCGACGTACTTTGCGATCGCGTCGGCAGTGGCGATGGTGAAGTCCGCCTTCCCGGTCGCCACGCGGGCGAGGTTCTGCTGCGAGCCCTCGCTCGGCTGCAGTTCGATACGGACACCGGGCAGATCGTGCGCCAGCGTGGGCTTGAGCAGTTGTCCGTAGAGCTGGTAGACGCCGGTCCGCACCCCGGTGCTGAAGGTCACGGAACCCCGCGGGGACGACGGCCCGATGGGCAGCAGCCACCACATCAGCAGTCCGGAGACCACCAGCACGGCAGCTGCTCCCTGGAGGGCGCGGCGGCGGCTGATGCGGGAGAGTGCCTTGAACATGCGCGCGATCCTGCCAGTTCACGCCCACCGAGGAACAGGGATGAGGCGCGGCGGCTTCGGACCCGGGGCCGGTCGGTGCGTATGCCGTCGGAATTATCAGGTCCGGATTGCGGCTGTCACTATGGAGTAACCGGACAGCAGACGATTGCTGCCGGAATGTGCCGCGGAGGACAGAGTGACGTCGGGTCGAAGTGTCGGACAGATGATGTCGACGGATGTCGTGCGGGTGCAGCGTGGGACATTCCTCAAGGAGATCGCCCGACTGCTCGCGGAGCACCACATCTCGGCCGTCCCGGTCGTGGACGACGAGGACCGTCCGGTCGGAGTCGTGTCGGAGGCCGATCTGCTCCGCAAACAGCTGGGGCTGACCGCACTGCTGCCCGCGTTCCGGCAGGAGGACGATCACCACCAGAAGACCGAGGCGACCACGGCCGAGGGGCTGATGACCAGCCCGGCGGTGGTCGCGCACCCGGACTGGACGATCGTCGAGGCGGGCTGGCTGATGCAGGCCCGGAGGGTCAAGCGGCTGCCGGTGGTCGACGGTGGCGGGCGGCTGGTCGGGGTGATCAGCCGCAGCGATCTGCTGCACGTCTTCCTCCGTCGCGACCGCGCGATACAGGAGGAAGTACTCGAAGGCGTGCTGACCCGGACCCTGGGACTGTCCCCGTCGGCGATCACGGTCGATGTCGCCGACGGCCATGTCACGCTCAGCGGCGTCGTCGACCGCCGGAGCGTGATCCCGACGGCGGTCCGCCTCTGCCGCGGTGTCGACGGCGTGGTGGATGTCTCCGAGCGGCTGACGTACGACGTCGACGACAGCCGCGCGACCGACGACAGCCGGACCCCGCACGAACGCCCGTAGCCGCGCTGTTCCACCGGGCCGCCGTGTCGCGGCCCTGCCGTGGCCGCGCCTGCCGCGTTCACGGCCGGGGCAGGAGCTTTCCCCGGTACCGCCTACCCTGGTGACATGACCGCGCAGGACGCCCTGAACCGAAGTTACGAGATCCGCACCTACGGCTGCCAGATGAATGTCCACGACAGCGAACGGCTGTCAGGACTTCTGGAGGACGCCGGGTACGTCCGCGCGCCGAAGGACGCGGACGGGGACGCCGATGTCGTCGTCTTCAACACGTGCGCGGTGCGGGAGAACGCAGACAACAAGCTGTACGGCAACCTCGGCCGGCTCGCCCCGATGAAGACCCAGCGGCCCGGCATGCAGATCGCGGTCGGTGGCTGCCTGGCCCAGAAGGACCGGGACACCATCGTCCGGCGGGCACCCTGGGTCGACGTCGTCTTCGGTACGCACAACATCGGCAAGCTGCCGGTACTGCTGGAGCGGGCCCGGATCCAGGGCGAGGCCCAGGTCGAGATCGCCGAATCCCTGGAGGCCTTCCCGTCCACGCTGCCCACCCGTCGCGAGAGCGCGTACGCCGCGTGGGTGTCGATCTCCGTCGGGTGCAACAACACCTGCACCTTCTGCATCGTCCCCGCCCTGCGCGGCAAGGAGAAGGACCGCAGGCCCGGCGACATCCTCGCCGAGATCGAGGCACTGGTCGACGAGGGCGTCTCCGAGGTGACGCTGCTCGGACAGAACGTCAACGCCTACGGCTCGGACATCGGTGACCGCGAGGCGTTCTCCAAGCTGCTGCGCGCCTGCGGGAAGATCGAGGGCCTCGAACGGGTCCGCTTCACCTCGCCGCACCCGCGTGACTTCACGGACGACGTGATCGCGGCCATGGCCGAGACGCCGAACGTGATGCCGCAGCTCCACATGCCGATGCAGTCCGGTTCGGACACGGTCCTGAAGGCGATGCGCCGTTCCTACCGGCAGGAGCGCTTCCTCGGGATCATCGACAAGGTGCGTGCCTCGATTCCGCACGCCGCGATCTCCACCGACATCATCGTGGGCTTCCCCGGCGAGACCGAGGAGGACTTCCAGCAGACCCTGCACGCGGTCCGCGAGGCGCGCTTCGCGCAGGCCTTCACCTTCCAGTACTCCAAGCGTCCGGGCACCCCGGCCGCCACCATGGACGGCCAGGTCCCCAAGGAGGTCGTGCAGGAGCGCTACATGCGGCTGTCGGCCCTCCAGGAGGAGATCTCCTGGGCGGAGAACAAGAAGCAGGTCGGCCGCACGCTGGACGTCATGGTCGCCGAGGGCGAAGGGCGCAAGGACGGCGCGACGCACCGGCTGTCCGGACGGGCGCCCGACAGCCGACTGGTGCACTTCACCAAGCCGGACGCCGAGGTGCGGCCCGGTGACGTGGTGACGGTGGAGATCACGTACGCGGCCCCGCACCATCTGCTGGCCGAAGGGCCGACCACGACGGTGCGGCGCACCCGCTCCGGGGACGCCTGGGAGAAGCGGACCGCCGCCGCGTCGGCGAAGCCCGCGGGTGTGATGCTCGGGCTGCCCGGCATCGGCGCACCGGCACCGCAGCCGGCCGCGACCGGGGGCTGTGGCTGCGACTGAGGCCCGGTCGCGGGCGGGCGGCGGTCCTCGCGTCGTGAGCCGCGCGGCCTCGCGTCGTCCGGTGTGCGCACCGTGACTCCGCCGTCTCCCGGGGTGCCATCCGGCCGGGCACGCGCCCGGTACAGCCCCTGTGGGCGGGTTGCCGCGGGTCGCTAGGCTGCGGGGCATGCTCGTAGCCGCCGCTGTCTGTCCCTGCCCACCGCTGCTCGTGCCCGAGGTGGCCGCCGGTGCGGCGCCCGAGCTCGACGGCGCGCGGGCCGCCTGCCTCGACGCGGTCGGGAGGCTCGCCGCGGCCCGGCCCGACCTGCTGATCGCCGTTGGCCCCACCGACGACCCCGGTCAGGGGCCCTATCCGCAGGGGGCCACCGGCTCCTTCAGAGGCTTCGGAGTGGACCTGGGAGTACGGCTGGGGGCCTCGGACACCGAGCCCGGACAGGAGCTTCCGCCGTCGTTGTCCGTGGCCGCGTGGCTGCTCGCCCGTGCCGAGTGGACGGCGGCGCCGGTGGAGGCGCTGGGCGTGACCGAAACACTCGCGACCGACCGTTGTCTGGCCGCCGGCCGGCAGCTCGCCGCCCGCGCCGAACGGGTCGCGCTCCTGGTGATGGGTGACGGCAGTGCCTGCCGCACACTGAAGGCCCCCGGCTACCTCGACGACCGCGCCACCGGGTTCGACGCGGACACCGCGCGGGCGCTGGGCGCGGCGGACACGGCCGCGCTGAAGACGCTGGACGCCACTCTCGCGTACGAGCTGAAGGCCGCGGGCCGCGCCCCCTGGCAGGTACTGGCAGGCGCCGCCGAGGGCACGGAACCGGGTGGACAACTGCTGTACGACGACGCCCCTTACGGCGTCGGGTACTCCGTCGCCGCCTGGGCCTAGCACCCGGTCCGGGCGGACGGACACACGCGGCGGGCGGACACATGCGGCGGGCGGACACATGCGGCGGGCGGCCGTGGAGCGCTGTGCTCCACGGCCGCCCGCC
>NZ_CALNVW010000039.1 GCF_940670765.1 Streptomyces sp. A 4/2 | reverse complement strand
GGGGGGGGGGGGGCGGGGGGGGGGGGGGGGGGGGGGCGCTGTGCTCCACCGGCCGCCCGCCGCATCTCCGTTCAGGAGGCAGGAGGCGGCGTGGGGCCGCCGTCGTCCTTGTGCGAGAGGCGGTCCAGGGCCTCCTTGGCCTTGCCCGTGCCCGACTCGATCTTGTCGCTGTACTTGCCCTTGGTCTTGGAGTCGACCGTCTGAGCGGCCTTGTCCAGCCCCTGCCCGATCTTGTCCCCGTGCTGCTGCGCGAGGTCCGAGACCTTGTCCTTGGCGGGCGCGAGTTTGGCTTTCAGGTTGTCCAGGAATCCCATGGTGGGCCTACTTCCCTCTTGTGGGCGACCTACTTGCGAACGCCCTCACCGGCTTCGTTGTCGGCTGCCGCAGCGGCAGACTGCTGCCGGGGAATCTCGACCTCCCCGGCAGAGCGGACCGCGGCGCCCTCCGCCGGTTCACCCACCTGAGGCTCCCCGGTCTCGCCCTCCGGCGTGGGCTCCGCCGTCGGGGCAATGGCCTCAGTCTCCCCGGCAAGCTCCTCGGCAGCGACTTTCGACTTTCGGCGAAACACTGAAAAAATACCCATATTCACTCCATAACGTACTCGTCTGAGCGGTATTCCGCGCCGTCCGGAGCGCCTGAGTGCGCCGCCCGGGGCGCCGGTCCGCGAACCGGCAGTCGGAACCTCGGAACCGGAACCGGAACCTCGCAACAGGAAACGAACCCGGCCAGCCGTCTGTCACGTAACTCATTCGGGGACAGGGCCGGGGGTTTGCGAGACTGAGGGGGTGAGAAGTGCAGCTCCCGCAGCGCGGGTCATCGCCGTCGTCGGTCCCACCGCGGCCGGAAAGTCCGACCTGGGCGTCTTTCTCGCCCGGCATTTCGACGGCGAGGTCGTCAACGCCGACTCCATGCAGCTCTACCGGGGGATGGATATCGGGACAGCCAAACTGACGCTGGAAGAGCGCGGCGGCGTCCCGCACCACCTCCTCGACATCTGGAGCGTGACCGAGGCGGCCAGCGTCGCCGAGTACCAGCGGCTGGCCCGCGCGGAGATCGACCGGCTCCTCGCCGCGGGCCGCACCCCGGTTCTGGTGGGTGGCTCCGGGCTGTATGTCCGAGGGGCCATCGACGCCCTGGAGTTCCCCGGCACCGACCCGGACGTACGGGCGCGGCTGGAGGCGGAACTGGAGCAGCACGGACCTGGCGCGCTGCACGTCCGGCTGGCCGCCGCCGACCCGGAGGCCGCCGTGGCGATCCTGCCGAGCAACGGCCGCCGTATCGTCCGGGCGCTGGAAGTGATCGAGATCACCGGCAAGCCCTTCACCGCCAACCTTCCCGGACCCGATCCGGTCTACGACACCGTGCAGATCGGCGTCGATGTCGCCCGTCCGGAGCTGGACGAGCGCATCGCCCTGCGCGTCGACCGGATGTGGGAGGCCGGGCTGGTGGACGAGGTGCGCACGCTGGAGGCTCAGGGCCTCCGTACGGGGCGTACGGCGTCGCGCGCGCTCGGGTACCAGCAGGTGCTCGCGGCCCTCGCGGGGGAGTGCACCGAGGAGGAAGCGCGCACCGAGACCGTACGCGCCACCAAGCGCTTCGCGCGCCGTCAGGATTCATGGTTCCGCCGTGATCCACGGGTGCAGTGGCTCAGCGGGGCCGCCGCGGACCGCTCGGAACTTCCGCGGCGCGCCCTGGCGTTGGTCGAACGGGCGGTCACAGCCTGATCACGTGACGAGAGATCGATTGCGTAGCGGGAAGCACTCCCTGGGCTTTATCGAAGCAGGCCAGAGAGTGTTCTGACGGGAGAGCTGCTGTGATGCCTGCGGGTAGGGCAGCGGGCCAGCCTGCTGATTCCTTCGGAAATCTTCGTGCCGTTGGGGACGTTCGCCTGCGCTATCAATGCCGGGGGCGTGGCGCCGCGGGTGAACGTGCAGAACGGGTAGAGCTTCAGGACTGCGTCCGCGTCGGTGTCCCTGACGAGCTTCGCGACCTGGGCGCAATAGCCGCCGATCAAGCATCTCGAGCGTTCTGATCGTTCGGGTTCCTCCTGTCCTGGGCCGTCTTCGCCGCCGTCCTGCTCGTCTTGCATTCCGGGGTCGTGGCGGAAGGCCGCCATGTCGCACGTCCGCCGGGCACTGGTCATTGCTGCGTGTCTGTTCCTGCTGCGAGGTTTCCAGGACGGGCCCGCGACCGAGCCCGGTAACGGAACCCGAAGGAGCGATATGAGACGACGGCGACCCCGCTCACTCATCATCATCGGCACCGCGGTGATGGCCGCTGCGGCCCTCGGCATCGGGCAGCCGACCATCGCCGCCGCGGCACCGCACGGTCCAGGTGCCGACGGTCCGGCGACCAGCGGCCCTCCGGTGCCCTTCTCCGCGGCGTCGCCCGCTGACAGCGATCTGTATCAGCCACCCACGGACGACAAGGGTTTCAAGCCGCTGGATGCCACGGCGCCCGCCGGCCGGAGTTCGGAGAAGCTCGGCGCCCACGACACCCAGGTGCTGCAGCAGGCGCAGGCCACCAAGGCCAAGACCGTGACGGTGATGCTGCTCGCGGACTCCGGCAACACCAAGGAGGTGTCCGCCGCCGTCGCCAAAGCCGGCGGGACAGTCGGCAAGGTCCAGCCGGAGATCGGCTACGTCCGGGCCACCGTTCCGACCGGCAAGGTACAGAGTTTGGCTGCGCTCCCGGTGGTGAAGGCCATCGATCTCGACAAGACCTACCGCGTGCCGAGCCCGCAGTTGGGCAACGCCGTAAGCCCGGTCGATGCCAAGGCCGGCGCCGCTCACCCGGCGGCGCCGAACGCGACCACCCCTGCCGACAATCCGTACCTGCCGGTCAACGACATCGGGGCCACCGATTTTGTCGCGGCAAACCATAAGTCGGATGGACGCGGCATCACCGTCGGGGTGCTCGACACCGGCGTCGACCTCGATCACGCAGCCCTTCAGAAGACCAGCGACGGTCGGCCGAAGGTGGTCGACTGGGTGACGGCCACCGATCCGGTGACGGATGGCGACGGAACCTGGGTGCAGATGAGCAAGGCGGTGACGGGCCCCCGGTTCGACTACGCCGGGGCCACCTGGACGGCCCCGGAAGGAAAGTTCCAACTCGGCCTGTTCTACGAGATGGCCACCACCCAGAGTGATTTCGGTGGCGACCTCAACAACAACGGCAGTACCAACGACCGGTTCGGCGTGCTGTACGACCCGCAGACCCACCAGGTGTGGGTGGACTCCGACGGCGACCACGACTTCACCGATACGCCGGCGATGTCGCCCTACGGCCGGCAACGGCAGATCGGCCATTTCGGCACCGAGGATCCGCAGACCGCCGTCACCGAACGGATTCCGTTCGTCGTGGAATACCGCGACAACGTCGACCTGTCGCCACTGGGCGGCAGCAACGTCGGCAAGGTGATGAACTATGTGAACATCGGGTTGCCGTCGGGGGCGCACGGTTCGCACGTCGCCGGGATCATCGCGGGTACATCTCTGCTCGGCGGCGCGATGCACGGTGTGGCTCCCGGCGCGCAGATCGTCTCGTCCCGGGCCTGCACCTGGGGCGGCGGCTGCACCGAGGCGGCCCTCACCGAAGGGATGATCGACCTGGTCGTCAATCGCGGCGTCGACGTGGTGAACCTCTCGGTCGGCGGGTTGCCGGCGCTCAACGACGGATCCGACGTGATATCCCAGCTGTACAACAAGCTGACCAGCCGCTTCGGCGTGCAGATCGTGGTGGCGGCCGGTAACGAGGGCGCGGGCACCAATACCGTTGGCTCCCCGTCCGTCTCCTCCTCGGTGCTGGCTGTTGCGGCGTCGGTGAGCAAGAAGACCTGGTGGGCCGACTACGGTTCCGCGGTCGATGCACCGCAAGGTCTGTTCGGGTTCTCCTCGCACGGCCCGTCCGAGGACGGCGCGCTCGCACCCGCGGTCAGCGCCCCGGGAGCGGCGGTCTCCTCGATCCCCGGCTGGCTGGAAGGGCAGGCCGTGCCGGAGGCGGGCTACTCCCTGCCGGTCGGCTACGGCATGATGAACGGCACCTCGATGGCAGCACCTCAGGTGACGGGGGCCGCGGCCCTGTTGTTGTCGGCGGCGAAGTCCCGGAACGTCGAAGCCGGTCCGACGGCGCTCCGCTCCGTGCTCACCGGAACGGCGACGCCGATCGACGGTGTGCCGACCACTGCCCAGGGTGCCGGACTGGTCAACATTCCGGCAGCCTGGAAGATGCTTTCGAAGGGCGTGCGGACCAACAACTTCGACGTCTCCGCCCCGGTGTGCACGGCGCTGTCAGGCAATCTGGCCACGCCGAACAGGGGCGCCGGGATCTACAACCGGTGCCTGCCCGGGTCGGGTGGCCAGCCGGTCGGGACCGATAAGTCGTACCGGGTGACGGTGACGAGGACCAACGGGAAGGCAGGGCACACCACGAGCCGGATCGGCTGGGTCGGCAACGACGGCACGTTCCGGGCACCGAAGACCCTGTCGTCGACTCTCGGCGCCTCGAACACGGTGACGGTGACCGCCACTCCGAAGACGACCGGCGTGCACAGCGCGATCATGACCATCGATGATCCGACCACGACTGGCATCGACCGGTTCGTAGCGGTGACGGTGTTGGCGGCGAAACCGCTGAGCGGCCCGACGTACCAGGTCAGGAAGGCCGGAACCTTGGGCCGCACCGGAACGACCTCGTTCCTGGTTGCGGTGCCGGAAGGTGTCGAGGCCCTGCAACTGAACCTGGCGGGACAGGCCGAGGGCAGCCAGATGCGAGTCCTGCCCGTCGATCCCGACGGGATCCCGGCCGACTCCAACGCCAGCGATCACTGCTACACCGGCTACCCCGACCCGGCCGGATGCGATCCGAAGTCCAGGGCCGTGCTGCGACCGAAGGCGGGCATCTGGGAGTTCGTGGTCGAAGCGCGACGGACCTCGAGCGTTGCTCGCAATCCTTTTACGGCAACGGTCGCCCTGCAGGGAATGTCGTTCGCGCCTGACGTGACGACCCTGCAGTCGGCCACCGTGCACCAGAAGGAGTCGGTCCAGTTCACCGGGACGAACACTTGGGGCACGGCGAAGCTCCACGCCACTGACGGTGAGCTCGGGTTCGTCAGGAACCTGTTCTCCACCGTCGCCAACGGACAGCTCACGTCGAATCGTGTCGACGTGCCGCGGCAGTCGACGCGACTGGACGTGGCGCTGACGTCCCGCGCCGACGATGCCGATCTCGACATGTACATCGTCGGTGCCCGCGGCATCGTGGGCACCAGCATGAACATCGGGCCCGGTGTCGAGCGGATCGTCCTGGACGATCCGGCGCCCGGCACCTACTTCGTGGTGGTGACCGGCGCCGACGTCCCATCAGGGCCGGCGACCTTCGACTATCACGAGGAGATGTTCTCCCGCGGTATCGGCACCATAGCTGCCACGTCCGACAAGGCGTCCCTGCTGAGGCCGGGGCAGTCGATGCCGGTGGCCGCCGGCATCGACCTGAGCGCGGTCACCCAGACGACCGAGCCCGTCATCGGCCGGGTCCGAGTTGCGAACGCCGACGGCACGATCGTGGGTGCTGCGACGGTCCGGATCAACAGCGTTGTCGCGCCGAAGATGGAGGCGCTGAAGTGGGAAAAGCCTTTCGTCGGCGCGAAACTCACCAACAACGGCACGGTCGCCGGCGATCGGCAGGTCAACGCGAAGATGACGCCAACCACCTGGACCAAGGACGCGGGTTTCACCGACTTGAACCTCGGCACGGGGGCGTACGGCTCAGCGCTGGACATGAACGAGCGGCAGGAAGCGGCCGGGATGCTCCACTACAAGGATGGGAGCGACCGTCCAGCAACGTGGGCAGCCGACGGCAATGTGACTGATCTCGGGCTGCCGGAGTGGCGGGAGAAGGCGTACAGCAGCGGATATGCCACCGGCATCAGCGACGGAGGCACCGTCGTCGGGTTCGCGAGCCTTGAGTATCAGGATGAGAACAGTCAGGGACACACCTACGTCGACCCGTTCAGCTGGACCAAGACCGGCGGATTCACCAAACTGGCTCAGCTGTCGGCCAACACCACGGAAACCCAGCCGAGGGCGATCAACGCCCAAGGGGTTGCGGTCGGGTCGTCGCTCACCACCGAAGGTGCGCAACGGGCCGTCAGCTGGAATACCTCGACCGGCAGGGTCACGAATCTCGGTACCCTTTCGGGGCAGTCCAATTCGGTGGCCCTCGGGGTCAACGCGGCCGGCTCGGTGGTCGGCGCCAGCGGGGACGACGCGTTCGTCTGGACGCCGTCGGCCGGCATGAAACGCCTGCCGGACTACGGGTTCAACGCCACGGCGGAGAAGATCACCAGCGACGGCTGGATCCTCGGTACGGTGGAGCTGCAGCCCGATTTCGAGGTCGCGGCACTGTGGGATCCGCAAGGCCGGCTGTGGGATCTGTCGTCGATGATTCCCGGCAATGACTGGTTCCTGCCGACCTATTCCTTTGGCATCAACGACCAGCACGATCTGATGATCTACGGCGAGGGCGGACCCAAGGGCTCGTCGTCGAGCACCGTTCTGCTGCACATTCCGGATCTGATCGCCAAATAGATCCGAACAGCTCTTCTGCACCAACCGCGACCGTGGCCGGCCCGAGGCGACTCAGAGCCAGCCACGGTCGCGTGCGTACCAGCCGAGAAGGATCCGGGAGTCGGTGCCGGCCATGTCCATCAGATGCCGGACGCGACGCTGAACTGTCCGCAGCCCGACGCCGAGCCGGGTCGCCACCACCCCGTCCGTGTGCCCGGCGAGCAACAAGGCCAACACCTTCCGGTCCATGGGATCGCTCAGGGCGTCCTCGGACGCCGGATACGGCTCGATCCGCCGTCCCGGAGCCTCCCGCAGCTGGATCGAACGCTCCCACAACGACTCGAACAGCGTCGTCAGGGACGTGAGCAGGCCGCCGGGCCGCACCACCACCACGACATCGTGGGACGGACCGCCTTCGTCGAGTTGCACCAGGGCCATCGAATCGTCGGCGATCAGCAACTTGCTCGGCAGCGTCTCGGCCAGTCGGATCTGCTGGCCGCGGTCCAGGGACGCCAGTAGATCCTGCTCGGTCTCCGGTTCATCGAGCAGCGACCGCTCGATGATCACCCGCTCGGCCAACCCGCGGACGGCCAACTCCTTCTCCGAGTCGGTTTCCGCGACACCGACCACTCCGAACGGCGGTTTGGCGAACAATCGCAGCTCTCGTTCGGTGGCGCGCATCAGATGATTGATCCAGCCACCGATGTTCGCGCGTCCGTGGATCACCTCGAGGCCGCGGAACTCTTCCTGTTGACGGATCGACCGATGATGATCGGCGAGTTCGTCCAGCGCCGCGCGGGCCATTCTGGCGTCCCTCTCGCTCTTGGCGACCAGGTCGCCAAGAGTCAGCAAAGGGGAAACCGCGGTGAGCGTGCCGCCGCTGGCGTCGACCAAGCCACGCGAGATGAGTGTCCCGATGGACGCGGTGACGGATTCGACGGTCAGCCCGGTGGCCTCGACGAGTTCATCCGGTTGGATCGCCAGCTGCGCGACGATCGCCCGGTACACAGATTCCGGGGCATCCGTAAGGCCGACGCCGGACAACGACCCGGGTGGGATCTGTATGGCGGGGTCGGTATCCATGATGCTCGACAGTATCGCCCGGGGCTGCCGGACGGTTCTCCGGTGGGCCTGTTCACGCCGGGGGAGTCCGTCCCGCCGGGCCTTCCTCGACTCCGGTCTGCCGCAGGCGGGCCTCGACGGCCGTGTGGAGCTCGGTCAGGCGCGCTCGATGGCGGCGTCCTGGGTGGGGAAGCCGGACTCGTCGGTCTGCTTGCCCCAGGTGTTGCGGAACCGGATCGCGTAGAGGTGCGGGCAGCTCGACGGCCGGCGGCACTCGCAGGGCTCGAAGAAGCTCCCCCTACCCCGCGCAAGCTTGTTCGACATGATGGAGAGGGCCTTTCTTCGGGCCGGTCGCGACCGGTCAATCGGGCGCTGACCTGGGGCTATTGCTGACTCGCTGACCAGCAGCACGCGCCTGACCTGCGTAAACCCTAAAGCGGGGCTATAACAGCCTGATCACGTGATGGCATCGGGACGCTCCGCCCGTCAATGCGGGGTCTGACGGCGTGCCATCATCGATCTGCGATCGACAAGTGGAGTCCGAGTGGGGAGGGCGCGTGGCGATGGAGGCCGGCCCTCGCGACAGAGAACACGGAACCCCGGACGAGGCGGCGCAGCTGAGCCCCGACGGGCCCGATGCGCTGGACATCACCGAAGTGGCCCCCGAGGTCGAGGTCGAGCTGCGCCCCCAGCGGCGGCTCCGGATCTGGCAGATCGCGCCGATCGTGGTGCTCGCCGCCGTCGGATCGCTGATGTTCGCGTTCCCCCTCGCCTTCGAATTCGGTGACGGCGGACCCGTGGTCGCGATGCTGGGGCTGCTGATCAGCTGCTGCGCCGCGGGCTGGGGCATGATGGCCGCCCGGCGCGTCGGCTACGCCTGGCCGGGTCTGCCGGCCAGAGGCTCCGGGGTGCGGCCGGACTGGCGCGTGGTGGGGCTCTACGTGGTCACCTTCTGCGTGGTCGTGGCGCTCGCCGTCGGCCGGGTGGCCCGGCTGCGCTGAACCGGCGCCGTCACCCCGGTCCGTCCTCACCTCGTACGATGGACCCTGTGAGCACCTCGCAGATCGCCTTCCTCAAGGGCCACGGGACCGAGAACGACTTCGTGATCATCCCCGACCCGGACAACGCCGTCGCCCTGCCCGCATCCACGGTCGCCGTCCTGTGCGACCGCAGGGCCGGCATCGGCGGCGACGGTCTGCTGCATGTCGTACGGTCCGCCGCGCATCCCGAGGCGCGAGCGATGGCGGACGAGGCCGAGTGGTTCATGGACTACCGAAACAGCGACGGCTCGATCGCCGAGATGTGCGGCAACGGGACCCGCGTCTTCGCCCACTACCTCCAGCGGGCCGGACTGGTGGCCGACGGAGACCTGGCCGTGGCGACCCGGGGCGGCGTGAAGAAGGTCCACCTCGCGAAGAACGGCGACATCACGGTCTCCATGGGACGTGCCGTACTCCCCGCCGACAGCGCCACCGTCACGGTCGGCGGCCGGAGCTGGCCCGCGCGCAACGTCAACATGGGCAATCCGCACGCCGTCGCCTTCGTCGACGATCTGGTGCATGCCGGAGACCTGCTCTCCGCGCCGCCGGTCAGCCCGGAGTCCGTCTATCCGGACGGCGTCAACGTCGAGTTCGTCGTGGACCGCGGCGCGCGTCACGTGGCCATGCGGGTGCACGAGCGCGGCTCGGGCGAGACGCGCTCCTGCGGTACGGGCGCCTGCGCCGTGGCCGTCGCCGCGGCCCGTAGGGACGGCGTCGATCCGGCGGTCACCGGGGCCCCCGTGACGTACACGGTCGACCTCCCCGGCGGGCGCCTGGTGATCACCGAGCTGCCGGACGGTGAGATCGAGATGACGGGTCCGGCCGTGATCGTCGCCGAAGGCACACTCGACCCCGCGTTCCAGGAAACGGCTCTCTCCTAGGACCTGTTCCGGTCAAGGCCGACCGGACCGGAACATGTTCGCAACGCCGCGGCCCAACACACCAGAAGCGGCCGGGCGGGCTGAACTTTCGAAACACGCCCCGGACTTCGCTCGAATGGGTGATCAGTTTCACGCTGGGCGAGAGCGGGCGGGCACCGCGTGGTGGGCTCGATAGCATCAAGCACCGGCCCGGAACGCGCAATCGCAGCCAGTCCACCGCCGGTCGACACTGCCGGAGGTGCCCATGAGTGCAGAGGCCGCCAGCCCCAACGGTGCGTCCCCGGACTTCCGTCCGGCCGACACCCCGGGCCGTCGGCGCGGGCGGGCCAGGATCGATCTGCGCAGGCTGGGCCGCGCCGCGCTGTTCGGGCCCGCCTCGCGAGGCGGTCTGCCCGACGCCATCGGACACGTCGCCGAAGCCCACCGGGCGCACCACCCCGACGCCGATCTCGCCGTACTGCGCCGGGCGTACGTACTCGCCGAGTCGTCGCACCGCGGCCAGATGCGCAAGAGCGGCGAGCCGTACATCACGCACCCGCTCGCCGTGACCCTGATCCTCGCCGAACTGGGCGCGGAGACCACGACCTTGACCGCTTCCCTGCTCCACGACACCGTCGAGGACACCGAGGTGACGCTCGACCAGGTACGTACGGGATTCGGCGACGAGGTCTGCTATCTCGTCGACGGCGTGACCAAACTGGAGAAGGTCGACTACGGGGCCGCCGCCGAACCCGAAACCTTCCGGAAGATGCTCGTCGCCACCGGCGATGACGTCCGGGTCATGTCGATCAAGCTCGCCGACCGGCTGCACAACATGCGCACCCTGGGTGTGATGCGCCCCGAGAAACAGGCGAGGATCGCCAAGGTCACCCGCGACGTGCTGATCCCGCTCGCGGAACGGCTCGGTGTGCAGGCGCTCAAGACCGAGCTGGAGGACCTGGCCTTCGCGATCCTGCGTCCCGAGGAGTACGAACTCACCCGCGCCCTCATCGCCGCGCAGTCCACCGCGGGGGATCCCCTCGGTGCGATGGCGGACGAGGTCAGACAGGTCCTGCGGGAAGCCGGCATCGCGGCCGAAGTCCTTATCAGACCACGGCACTTCGTCTCCGTTCACCGGATCAGGATCAAGCGCGGGGAGCTGCGCCCCACCGACTTCGGCAGGATCCTGGTGCTCGTCGGCGAGGATGCCGACTGCTATGCGGTACTGGGGGAACTGCACACCTGTTTCACCCCGGTGATCTCGGAGTTCAAGGACTTCATCGCCGCCCCCAAGTTCAACCTCTACCAGTCGTTGCACACGGCGGTCGCCGGCTCCGACGGGGCCGTCGCCGAAGTCCTCATCCGTACGCACCAGATGCACAAGGTCGCGGAGGCCGGGGTCGTCGCCCTGGGCAATCCTTATGCGCCGGCCGACGGCGCCCAGCCCGCCGACGACACCGCGGACGGCGTACGCGCCGACCCCACACGTCCCGGCTGGCTCTCCCGGCTCCTCGAATGGCAGGAGTCCGCCCCCGATCCGGACACGTTCTGGACCACACTGCGGGCGGATCTGGCGCAGGACCGGGAGATCACCGTGTTCCACGCCGAGGGCGGGACGCTGGGGCTGCCGGCCGGCGCCAGTTGCGTGGACGCGGCGTACGCCCGGTACGGCGAGGGGGCGCACTCCTGTATCGGCGCACGGGTCAACGGGCGCCTTGCCACGCTCAGTACGGTGCTCGGCGACGGTGACACCGTCCAGTTGCTGCTCGCCGGTGACGCCGCTTCCGGTCCCTCGCCGGACTGGCTCGGCCATGTGCGTACACCCGGCGCGCGTATCGCGATCACCAGCTGGCTCGCCGAACATCCGGAGGGCGCCGCCGTACCGGCGACGGCGCCCAGGCCGACCGCCTCCGTGACCGGCGGCGCGGTGCGCCGGGCGGCAGCGGGTGCCGTCGTGGACGTGCCGAACACGACGGTGCGGCTGGCCGGTTGCTGCACGCCGGTGCCGCCGGACGCCGTCACCGGCTTCACGGTGCGTGGCGGCGTCGTCACCGTGCACCGCGACGGATGCCCCTCGGTCACCCGGATGCTGGCCCTGGGACGGTCCCCCGTCGCGGTGAACTGGGGTGCAACCGGCGACTGCAGGGTCACCCTGATCGCCGAGGCGTTCGGACGGCCCCGGCTCTTCGCCGATCTCACCGAGGCCATCGCCACCGCCGGTGTCGCGGTGGTCTCGGCCACCGTGGAGCCCCCCACCGAGCAGCGCGTGCGGCACACCTACACCCTGCAACTTCCGGACGCCGCCGGACTTCCCGCCCTGATGCGTTCCATGCGCGACGTGCCCGGCGTGTACGACGTGAGCCGGGCCCAGCATCCGGCCACCGCCTGACCACCCGTTCGGGTGGCCCGGCACGGTCTGACGGGGTGCGTGGTCCCTGCGCTGGTAGCCGTAATTCATGCTGTTCAACTCCCGGCGCCCGCGAGCCGTCATGCTGGCGGCCGCCTCGGCAGCCCTCGTCGCCGCCGCCCTGCCCGCGCCCGTACCCCTCGGTATCGGCGACCCGCTCTTTCCGTATCTGGGCAACCCCGGGTACGACGTCCTCTCGTACGACATCGGTCTCACCTACCCGGGCAGCAACAACAAACCGCTGGAGGCGGTCACCCGTATCGACGCGCGGGCCACCGCGCCGCTGGACCGCGTCAACCTCGACTTCGCCCGCGGCACCGTGCGCTCCGTCGAGGTGAACGGTGCGCGTGCCCGGTTCGCCACGGCGGGCGAGGACCTGGTCGTGACACCGGCCGAGGCGGTACCGGCGGGCGGGCGGCTGCGGATCACCGTGCGGCACACCAGCGATCCGCGCGGTGCGTCGGACAGCGGCTGGGTGCGGACGGCCGACGGACTGGCCATGGCCAACCAGGCGGACGCGGCCCACCGGGTCTTCCCCTGCAACGACCACCCCTCCGACAAGGCGTTCTTCACCTTCCGGGTGACCGCGCCCAAGAAGCTGACCGTCGTCGCCAACGGCCTGCCCGGACCCCGGACCACCCACGGGGCCGACACCACCTGGACCTATCGGACGCGCCACCCCATGGCCACCGAGCTGGCCCAGGTCTCGATCGGCGACTCGGCCGTGATCCACCGGGCGGGGCCGCACGGGCTGCCGGTGCGCGACGTCGTACCGGCGGCGGACCGGCAGAAGCTGGAACCCTGGCTGAAGAAGACGCCGGGCCAACTGGCGTGGCTGGAGTCGAAGGCAGGGCCCTACCCCTTCGAGACGTACGGCGTCCTCATCGCAGACACGGACACCGGCTTCGAGCTGGAGACCCAGACACTGTCGCTCTTCGAGCGGTCGCTGTTCACGCGCTCCTCCTACCCGGAGTGGTACGTCGACTCGGTCATGGTCCATGAGCTGGCCCACCAGTGGTTCGGCGACAGCGTCTCGCCGCACCGCTGGTCCGACCTGTGGCTCAACGAGGGCCATGCCACCTGGTACGAGGCGCTCTACGCGGACGAGCACGACGGCAAGTCGCTGGATGAACGGATGCGCGACGCCTACCGCGATTCCGACGGCTGGCGTGCCTCCGACGGCCCGCCCGCCGCACCCGAGCCGCCCGTACCGGGGCAGAAGATCAGCATCTTCCGCCCCGTCGTCTACGACGGCAGTGCTCTCGTGCTCTACGCACTGCGCAAGGAGATCGGCACCGCAGCCTTCGGGACGCTGGAGCGCACCTGGGCGAGTACGTACCGCGACAGGTCGGCCACCAGCGCCGACTTCGCCGCGCTGGCGTCGCGGATCGCCGGACGGGACCTGTCCGGCTTCTTCCGGAGCTGGCTGTACGCGAAGAAGACCCCGCCGATGCCCGGCCACCCGGACTGGCGGAGCGCGCCGCCGAAGCCGGTGGGCAAGCGATGAAATCCTGGTGACGGCGGTGCCGGACCGTGCCACTATCGACGGGTCGGCGGCGCTGCCGGGCCCGGTGGGACCTTCGGGAATCATCGGCGCCGGTCACGCGTTGTGACTGTTGAACGAAACTTCCATCGGCTTCGACGTAGGGATCCAATGACCTCCTCTTCCTCCACTTCCCAGGACGCGCACGAGCAGGACGCGCAGAGCTTCAACGAAAGCCTTCGGGCCGATGCCCTGATGGAAGAGGACGTCGCCTGGAGCCACAAGATCGACGGGGAGCGGGACGGCGATCAGTACGACCGCTCGGAGCGTGCTGCCCTGCGGCGCGTGGCCGGTCTCTCCACCGAGCTGGAGGACGTCACCGAGGTCGAGTACCGGCAGCTGCGCCTGGAGCGTGTGGTGCTGGTGGGCGTCTGGACCTCAGGGACCGCCCAGGACGCGGACAACTCCCTCGCGGAGCTCGCCGCTCTCGCCGAGACGGCCGGTGCGCTGGTCCTCGACGGAGTCGTCCAGCGCCGCGACAAGCCCGACCCGGCCACCTACATCGGCTCGGGCAAGGCCCAGGAGCTGCGGGACATCGTGCTCGAAACAGGTGCCGACACCGTCGTGTGCGACGGTGAACTCAGCCCTGGCCAGCTGATCCATCTGGAAGATGTCGTCAAGGTCAAGGTCGTCGACCGTACGGCACTGATCCTCGACATCTTCGCCCAGCACGCCAAGTCCCGTGAGGGCAAGGCCCAGGTCGCGCTCGCACAGATGCAGTACATGCTGCCGCGTCTGCGTGGCTGGGGTCAGTCGCTCTCCCGGCAGATGGGTGGTGGCGGTTCGGGGTCGGCGGGCGGCGGAATGGCGACCCGTGGTCCCGGTGAGACCAAGATCGAGACGGACCGGCGACGGATCCGCGAGAAGATGGCGAAGATGCGCCGGGAGATCGCGGAGATGAAGACCGGCCGCGACATCAAGCGGCAGGAGCGCAAGCGCCACAAGGTGCCGTCGGTCGCCATCGCCGGGTACACGAACGCCGGGAAGTCCTCGCTGCTCAACCGCCTCACGGGTGCGGGCGTACTGGTGGAGAACTCCCTGTTCGCCACCCTGGACCCGACGGTCCGCAAGGCCGAGACGCCCAGCGGCAGGCTCTACACCCTGGCGGACACGGTCGGATTCGTCCGGCACCTGCCGCACCACCTCGTCGAGGCGTTCCGCTCCACCATGGAAGAGGTCGGCGAATCCGACCTGATCCTCCATGTCGTGGACGGCTCGCACCCGGCGCCGGAGGAGCAGCTCGCCGCCGTGCGTGAGGTGATCAGGGACGTCGGCGCGACCGACGTGCCGGAGATCGTGGTGGTCAACAAGGCGGACGCGGCCGATCCGCTGGTGCTGCAGCGGCTGCTGCGTATCGAGCGGCACGCCATCGCTGTCTCGGCCCGTTCGGGCCAGGGCATCGCGGAGCTGCTCGCGTTGATCGACGAGCAACTGCCCCGGCCTCAGGTCGAGGTGGAGGTGCTCGTGCCGTACACGCAGGGACAGCTCGTCGCCCGTGCGCACACCGACGGCGAGGTGATCTCCGAGGAGCACACCCCGGAGGGCACGTTGCTGAAGGCGCGGGTGCACGAGGAGCTGGCCGCCGATCTGGCGCCGTACCTTCCGGTCGCGCACTGACGTCGCGGTTCACCGCACCGGACCGAAGGCCCGTCCCCGGCGATTTCCCGGGGGCGGGCCTTCGGTCCGTTCAGCAGCCGTTCAGTGGTCCTCTGCTGCGCTCTACCGGCCGGCGAACCTGGTGCTCATGGCCTTGTAGAGCTGTTCCGCGCCCTGGCCGAGACGCGGCCCCGCGAGCCAGCCCGAAGTGACCGGTCCGATCGAGGTGTTGGAGACCAGCTCCGACTTCCCGTTCTTCCCGGTGATGAACCAGCCGCCGCCGGACGAGCCGCCGGTCATGGTGCATCCGATGCGCCACATCGTCGGTGTGCCGGGGCTGATGGACAGTCGTCCCGGCCGGTCGACGCACTTGTTCATCAGCTGTCCGTCGAACGGCGGAGCCGCCGGGTAGCCCCAGGCGCCCATCGCCGAGATGTCCTTGGCCTCCGGGGCGTTGAAGTCGACAGCCAGCGCATTGCCGACGGTCTCTTCGAGCGACTTGCCGCCGTTCTCCGGCTTCACGTGCAGAAGCGCGTAGTCGTACGGCGCCCCCCGGCCGCCGGTCGGGCCGCCGTCGTTGATCCACGCATTGGAGGTCATGGCCCAGTCGGCCCAGTAGGTGCCGTACGGGGCTATCTCCTGCTGTCGTGCGGTGCGCAGCTGGGCGACCGACCTGCCCTGGTCGTTGTACGACGGAACGAACATGATGTTCCGGTACCAGCCGCCCTTGCCGCCCGCGTGGACACAGTGACCGGCGGTCCACACGAGGTTGGACCTGCCCGGGTTCTTCGGGTCCTTGACGACGGTTCCCGAGCAGACCATGGAACCTTCGGGGGAGTCGAAGAAGACCTTGCCCACGGGCGCCGCGTACCGGTGGTACGGGTGCTTCTCCTCCTGCGCTTTCACCGGCGCGGGTTCCGGGTCGGTGACGTTCTGGTCGCCGGAGATGTCGCGAGCGTCCATCGTCTTCTGCGGATCCTTGGCCTGCTTCATGCGGTCGGGCTTCCACAGGTCTTTGACCACAGGATTGACGAAGTCCTTGGCACTACGCAGCCACTTGTCCTTGTCCCAGTTCTTCCACTCGCCGTTCTGCCATTTTTCCGGGTCGAGGCCGTGCTTCTTCAGGGTGTCGGCCAGATCTGCTGCGGTACCGGCCTTGGCACCGGCGGGCGCGGAAGCGACGGGTTTGTCGGCCGCCGAGCCGGATGCCTTGTCGTCGCCCCCGCCACAGGCGGTCGCCGTCAGCGCCAGGGCCGCGGCGATACCGGTGGCAGTGAGGATCGGACGGATGGATCGCATGGAGTTGTTCCCCCTGGGGGTGTCTGGTCGTTGCTGCCGACGCGCCGGCCGCCCTGCTTACCGGTCCGCGTACTTCTTGCTGACCGAGTCGTAGACGCCCTTGGCTTCCTTGCCCAGGCGCGGGCCGGCCAGCCAGCCGGCCGTCACCGGGCCGATGGAGGTGTTGGACACCAGGGCGGGCTTGCCGTCCGCACCGTTGGCGATCCAGCCGCCGCCGGAGGAGCCCCCGGTCATCGTGCAGCCGATGCGGTACATCGTCGGATCGGCCGTGGCGATCGAGAGGCGGCCCGGCTGGTCGGCGCACTGGAACAGCTTCTGGCCGTCGTAGGGCGGGGCAGCCGGGTAACCGGTGGCCGTCAGGCTCGCGATCTTCGGCACGGCCGGTGCGTTGAAGTTCACCGGGAGCGCGCCGCCGACCGTCTCCTCAAGGGACTTGGTGCTGCCCTTCTCGGGCACGACGTGCAGCACCGCGAAGTCGTACGGAGCTCCCTGACCGCCGGTGGGCCCGCCGCCGCTGATCCACTGGTCCGAGGTCTGAGCCCAGTCGGCCCAGAAGACGCCGTACGGTGCGACCTCTTCCTTCTTGGCGTTCTGCAACTGTGCCGCGGACTTGGCGCTGTTGTTGTACGAGGGGACGAAGGCGATGTTGCGGTACCAGCCGCCCTTCTTCCCCGCGTGCACGCAGTGGCCCGCGGTCCAGACCATGTTGG
The DNA here is from genome assembly GCF_940670765.1 of Streptomyces sp. A 4/2. GTDB lineage: Bacteria > Actinomycetota > Actinomycetes > Streptomycetales > Streptomycetaceae > Streptomyces. Next base: position 168,957 of record NZ_CALNVW010000039.1, on the reverse strand, counting down.
ACTTTCCGGGATGCGCCGGATCCTGCACGACCGTCGCCGAGCAGACCATCGATCCTTCGGGGCCGTCGAAGAAGATCTTGCCTGCTTCGGGGAGAGTCGCGTGGTACGGCGACTTCACGTTCTGCGCGGTCACCGGCGCCGGGGTCGGGTCGGTGACTCCCTTGTCGCCGGAGATGTCGTTGTCGACAGGGTTCTCCGGGGGCTTGGCCGCGCCGCGCATCCGGTCCGGGTCCCAGAGCCCGGAGATGATCGGGTTGAAGAAGTCCTGGGCCTCACGCAGCCACTTGTCCTTGTCCCAGTTCTTCCATTCGCCGCTCTTCCACTTGCTCAGATCGACGCCGTGCTTCTTCAGCTTGTCCTTGAGATCGTCCGGGATGGTGATCTTGCCGTCCGACGGCGTGGAGGCGCTGGTGTCCGGCTTGTCACTGGCGTTGTCGTCGCCGGGCCCACAGGCGGTGGCGGAGAGAGCGAGTATCCCTGAGAGGCCAACTGCGGCTATGACAGGGAGGGTTCGGCGGCGGGCGTTCCCGCGACGTGGTGTGCGGGTTGGGCGGAGCGGTCGCATGTGGTGATCCCCCTGGGACTCCGGAACAACTGAATTCGGCACGTGATTTCGGCACGGTGGAACTGAAGTGCGGGCCCCACTATGCCGGTGCCGATGGGGACGGTATCCGGCAGGGCTGCGGTTCCGCAGCCTCAATGATCTTGCGACTCACCCGTGATCCCGGGCCGCTGCCGTCGTTGTTACGTATGGGGGTTTTACGCTGCGCCCGGCCCCGGCGTCGACGGGCGTACGACGCGACGTGCACGAGAAGGCGCGACAAGAACGCGCGACGACCGAACCGTTACAGCGGGAGGACCAACAGCTGTGGCTGTGACCAAATCTGCTCCGGCGGCGCCGACCACGGCGCACGAAGGGATCCTGCGCCGGCAGTCGATGCGTGAGTCCGCCGCCCGTACCTACGCGCGGTCGCTGCCGATCGTGCCGGTCAGGGCGCGGGGCCTGACCATCGAGGGCGCGGACGGGCGGCGGTATCTCGACTGTCTGTCGGGAGCGGGGACGCTGGCTCTCGGCCACAACCACCCGGTGGTGCTCGAAGCGATCAAGAAGGTCATCGATTCGGGCGCCCCCCTGCATGTGCTGGATCTCGCCACACCGGTCAAGGACGCCTTCACCACGGAACTCTTCGAGACCCTGCCGCGCCAGTTCGGCGATCAGGCCCGCATCCAGTTCTGCGGACCCGCCGGTACGGACGCGGTCGAGGCAGCCCTGAAACTTGTGCGCACCGCTACGGGGCGCAGCGGGATCCTCGCGTTCACGGGCGCGTACCACGGCATGACGGCCGGAGCCCTGGCCGTGTCGGGCGGCGCCACCGACGTCCGGGTGACCCGGCTGCCGTATCCCCAGGACTACCGCTGCCCGTTCGGCGTGGGAGGGGAACGCGGCGGTGAACTCGCCGCCCGCTGGACCGAGAACCTGCTCGACGATCCCAAGGGGGGCGTGGTCCCACCGGCCGGGATGATCCTGGAACCGGTGCAGGGCGAGGGTGGTGTGATCCCGGGCCCTGACGACTGGGTCCGCCGCATGCGCGAGATCACCGCGGACCGCTCCATTCCGTTGATCGCCGACGAGGTCCAGACCGGCGTCGGGCGCACCGGCGCCTTCTGGGCGGTCGAACACAGCGGGATCGTGCCCGATGTGATGGTGCTGTCCAAAGCCATCGGCGGCTCCCTCCCCCTGGCGGTCATCGTCTACCGGCCGGAACTGGACGTCTGGGAGCCCGGTGCGCACGCCGGCACCTTCCGGGGCAATCAGCTCGCCATGGCGGCAGGTGCGGCGACCCTCGCGTACGTCCGCGAGAACCGGCTCGCCGAGCGCGCGGCCGACCTGGGTACGCGCATCATCGGCCGACTGCGGCAACTGGCCGGTGAACACCCCGGCATCGGGGACGTACGTGGCCGGGGCCTCATGATCGGCGTGGAGATCGTCGACCCGGAGGCCGGGGATGCCGGCGTCCCGGGCCCGGCGCCCGCCGCACCCGTGCTCGCCTCCGCCGTACAGCGTGAATGTCTGGCCCGAGGACTCATCGTCGAACTCGGTGGCCGCCACTCCAGCGTCGTCCGCCTGCTGCCCCCACTCACTCTCACCGATGAGCAGGCGGAAGCGGTGCTCGACCGGCTGGCCGATGCCCTGGCCGCCGCTGAGCGCACCGTGTACCGCCGTCATGAGACCCGCCCTCCCCTCTGATCCCGGCCCCCCACAAGGAAGCACTCCGTGAACACCACCCCCGAATCTGATGTGTCCGAGGCCCCAGCCCCACCCGCGGTCCCCGGCCTTTTCGCGGTCGACCCGCTCATGGTTTGTTCGGGAGCGTCCGGCGTTCTGCCGGTCGATTCCGGGTCGGTCGGTTCGGAGACCGTTCCGCGCCAGAAGACCGGGGGCACGAGTACGGGGAGCACTGTCCCCGAGCGTCATCTGACACCCGGCTTCCTCGACGATCCGGACGCGAACACCGCGGCTGACGGTGCCACCGTCGAGAACCTGCTCCGCTGCTGGGTCCGGGAGAACAACCTGGCCCGGCCGGCCGGGCCTCTCCTGCGTATCCCTCTGTACGCCAGCGGTACCGCACTGCTCGTCCCCGTGCACTACTGGTCCGCCACGGGCTGGCACCGGTTCGGCAGGCCGTCGCTCGAAGGCGGGTCCCTGCGCGCACCGCTCGCCGACGCGGTCACCGTCGCTGCGCTGCTCGGTCGGGAAGCAGGGGGGCACGGAGGCGCCGAACTGGTCGGCAGGGTGGCCGACTCGGTACGTCGCACCGCCTCCTTCATCGCTGACCGTCGCATCAATCCGGGGCCGTCGCCCGAGGCGGACCTCTTCCTCACCGCGGAGCAGTCCCTTCTTCTGGGGCACCCGCTCCATCCCACCCCGAAGAGCCGCGAAGGCCTCTCCGATGCAGAAGTCGGCCTGTACTCGCCCGAGTTGCGAGGCTCCTTCCCGTTGCACTGGTTGGCTGTCGACCGTTCGGTCCTGGCACAGGACTCGGCGTGGACCGAGCGTGGGCGCACTGTCGCCGCGGACCAGCTCACCGCCCGCCTGGCCGGAGTTCTCCAGCGTCCCGATGACACCGCCCTCCTCCCGCTGCACCCCTGGCAGGCCCGCGACCTCGCGCATCGCCCGGCTGTGGCCTCCCTCCTCGACGCCGGGCTCCTGCGTGACCTCGGCCCGTACGGCGCCCCCTGGCATCCCACCTCGTCCGTCCGCACCGTTCACCGGCCCGGCGCAGAGGCGATGCTCAAGCTCTCCCTGGGCGTTCGCATCACCAACTCCCGCCGGGAGAACCTCCGTAAGGAACTCCACCGGGGCGTCGAGGTCCACCGCGTACTGAGAGGCGGGCTCGGTGAGCAGTGGCGGGCCGTCCACCCCGGCTTCGACATCGTGCGCGATCCGGCCTGGCTCGCGGTGAACACGACGGACGGCGAACCACTCACCGGGCTCGACGTCGTCCTGCGCCACAACCCCTTCGGCCCCGGCGACGACGCCGTATGCATCGCCGGTCTCACCTCCGTTCATCCCCGTGCCGACGGGCGAGGTGCGCGCTCGCGCCTCGCCGACATCGTGACCGGACTCGCCCACCGCACCGGCCGGACCACCGGAGCCGTCGCGGCCGAGTGGTTCCTGCGCTATCTGGACCATGTCGTACGCCCGGTGCTCTGGCTGGACGGCACCGCCGGTATCGCCCTCGAAGCCCATCAGCAGAACACCCTCGTCATCCTCGACCCCGCAGGGTGGCCTGTCGGCGGGCGCTACCGCGACAACCAGGGCTACTACTTCCGCGAATCCCATCGCGACGCACTGGAGCGGCGCCTCCCCGGTATCGGAGCGACCAGCGACACCTTTGTCGCCGACGCTGTCACCGATGAACGCTTCGCCTATTACCTCGGTATCAACAACATCTTCGGACTCATCGGCGCCTTCGGTGCCGAGCAACTCGGCGATGAACGCCTGCTGATCGCTGCCCTCCGGAAATTCCTCACCACCACCGTCCCCCTCGGCTCCCCATTGACCGCCAAACTTCTGGACACCCCTGTCCTGCGCACCAAGGCAAATCTGCTGACCCGACTGCACGGCCTCGACGAACTCGTCGGACCGGTCGAAACCCAGTCCGTCTACGTCAGCTTCACCAACCCGCTCTATTCCAGCGGTACATGACCCGACCCACATGAGAAGAGGAGCGTCGTCGTGCCCTCCATCGATGCGAGTACCGACACCGTGACCGGGACCGGCCCTGCCTGTCGGGCCGACCGGGGAGCCGAGGACACCCTTGATCTGCGGCTGCCCGATGAACTGATGTCGCTCCTCCACGATGCGGGCCCGGCGACCGGGCCTCTGCCCCTCACCCGCCCCTGCACCGGTGACGATCTGCTCGACGACCCGGGCGCATGGGGCCCGGTCCCGACCCCTGCCGGGCAGTTCCAGCTCGTTCCTGTGGACGTCGGGCGTGACCTGGCGGTCGTCAGCAGCTGGATGAACGACCCTGCCGTCGCCGCTTTCTGGGAGCTGCAGGGACCCGAGTCCGTCACCGCCGTTCATCTTCGGGCCCAGCTCGCCGGTGACGGAAGGAGCGCCCCCTGCCTGGGCGTGCTCGAAGGCACCCCGATGAGCTACTGGGAGATCTACCGCGCCGATCTCGACCCCCTTGCCCGGCACTATCCGGCTCGCCCTCACGACACCGGCATTCACCTTCTCGTCGGCGGAGTCCGCGACCGCGGACGCGGTATCGGCACCACGCTGTTACGAACGGTCTCCGATCTCGTGCTGGACAACCGGCCCCGGTGCGCCCGGGTCGTCGCCGAACCCGATCTGCGCAACACCCCGTCCGTGGCGGCGTTTCTCGGCGCGGGCTTCCGCTTCTCCGCGGAGATCGACCTTCCGGACAAGCGGGCAGCCCTCATGGTCCGTGACCGGTCCCTCCGCGAGCTGCTGTGCCCCGACACCTCTGAGTAGCCCCTGCACACACGCATGGTCAATGACCTCCTGTGAATGGCCTTCGGCCAGTCCATTTCCGCGAAAGAACTACCGAGAACGACCTGTTGTGATCTCTTGTGAACGACCGGCTGTGAATCACTTGCTGCCTTTGATACACCGCTTGTGCCGTATCGGTTCCACCCCGAGGAGTCCCTGTGCTGAAGCCACTTGCCACCCCTGACTCCGAAGCAGAACCGACGCTGCTCGCTCCTCCCGAGCTGAATCCGAAGGACTGGGACCGTGCGGCGCGCCGTCTCCTCGCCAAGATGCTCAGCGCCTTCGCCTACGAAGAGATCATCGAACCCGTCGTTCACGGCGACAGCCACCTCCTCGCCCTCGACGACGACCTGCCTCTCACCTTCCGGGCCCGGCGCGGTGCCTACGGGAACTGGCACGTGGACCCGGAGACCATCGAGCTCCAGGGCGAACCGTTCAGCGACCCGCTCCGCTTCCTCGTCCTCGCCCGCCGTCTTCTCGCCCTGGACGGTGCCACGCTCGGCCATCTGGTCCGGGAACTCACCACCACGCTCGCCGCCGACGCCCGGCTCGACCACACGGCGCTCCCCGCGGCCGATCTCGCCGACCTCGACTACGCGCAGCTCGAAGGCCACCAGACCGGCCATCCCTGGCTCGTACTCAACAAGGGCCGCATCGGCTTCTCCGCGACCGACGCCGCCCGCTGGACCCCGGAGTCCCGCAGGCCGGTCCGGCTGCCCTGGATCGCGGTCAGTACGAAGCTCGCCCGCTACCGCGGCGTCGCCGGGCTCGCCACCCCCGACCGGCTCTACCGCCGTGAACTCGACGCCCCCACCCGGGAGTCCTTCGCCGCTGAGTTACGGGCCCGGGGTCTGGACCCGGACGCCTACCTCTATCTCCCCGTGCATCCCTGGCAGTGGGACGAAGCGATCCTGCCGCTCTTCGCGCCGGCCATCGCCCACCAGGAGATCGTCCCGCTCCACACGGACGCCGATCCACGGCTGCCGCAGCAGTCCATCCGCACCTTCCTCAACCTGGACCGCACCGACCGGCACACGGTGAAGCTACCGCTGTCGATCCTCAACACACTGGTCTGGCGGGGGCTCCCCACGGAACGCACTCTTGCGGCCCCCGCCGTCACCGCCTGGATCCAGGGACTGCGTGACGGTGACGCCTTCCTGCGCGACGAGTGCGGTGTCATCCTGCTGGGCGAAGTCGCCTCGGTCTCCGTCGAGCATCCCCTGTACGACCAACTCCCCGAAGTTCCGTACCAGTACCGGGAACTCCTCGGCGCGATCTGGCGCGAGCCGCTCGACGCGCAGCTGGCCCCCGGGGAGGGTGCCCGCACCCTTGCCTCACTTCTCCACACCGACCTCCAGGGACGCTCCTTCACGGCAGAGCTCGTCGCCCGGTCGGGGCTGGCTCCCACCACCTGGCTGCGCCGGTTGTTCGCCGCGCTCATTCCGCCGCTGCTGCGCTTCCTCTACTGCTACGGAACCGTCTTCTCCCCGCACGGGGAGAACGCCATCGTTGTCTTCGACGACCACGACGTGCCGGTACGTCTTGCGATCAAGGACTTCGTCGACGACGTCAACATCAGCGCCGAGCCGCTGCCCGAGCACGACTCGATGCCCGACGACGTGCGGCAGGTGCTGTTGACCGAGGAGCCTGCCTTCCTCACACAATTCATCCACTCCGGGCTCTTCGTCGGCGTCTTCCGGTATCTGGCGCCGCTCTGCGAAGATCAACTGGGTGTCCCCGAAGCCGATTTCTGGCTCCTGGTGCGGGCCGAGATCCTGCGCCACCAGGCCCGGTTCCCGGAGCTGAAGGAGCGGTACGAGATCTTCGACCTGCTCACTCCTCGGATCGAGCGGCTCTGTCTGAACCGCAACCGTCTCCACCTCGACGGCTACCGCGACCGCCCGAACCGCCCGCACGCGGCCGTGCACGGCACTGTCCCCAACCCTCTGCACGAGGTGTGATCCCGATTGTCAGTGCTGCCCCGTAGGCTGGTCCCGCTATGACGAAGCCCTCCCTCCCCGAGCTCCTGCACGCTGCCGTCTCCGCCGTCGGCGGCACGGAGCGCCCCGGTCAGGTCACCATGGCCGAAGCTGTCGCCGACGCGGTGGACGACAACGCCCATCTGCTGGTCCAGGCAGGCACCGGCACCGGAAAGTCCCTGGGCTACCTGGTGCCCGCCCTTGCTCATGGGGAGCGTGTCGTGGTGGCCACCGCGACGCTCGCACTCCAGCGGCAGCTGGTGGAGCGCGACCTTCCGCGTACGGTCGACGCGCTGCACCCGTTGCTGCGCCGGAAGCCCCAGTTCGCCATGCTCAAGGGCCGCTCCAATTACCTCTGTCTGCACCGCCTCCACGAGGGGGTACCGCAGGAGGAGGAAGACGGACTGTTCGACCCGTTCGAGGCGGCAGCTCCCACCAGCAAACTCGGTCAGGACCTGATCCGGATGCGGGACTGGGCGGACGAGACGGAGACCGGCGACCGCGACGACCTCACCCCTGGCGTCTCCGACCGTGCCTGGGGCCAGATCTCCGTCTCGTCGCGGGAGTGCCTGGGCGCGAGCAAGTGCGCGTACGGGGCGGAGTGCTTCGCCGAGGCCGCCCGTGAGCGGGCCAAGCTCGCGGACGTGGTGGTGACCAACCACGCGCTGCTCGCCATCGACGCGATCGAAGGCGCCCCGGTGCTCCCGCAGCACGAGGTGCTGATCGTCGACGAGGCACATGAGCTGGTGTCCCGCGTCACCGGTGTGGCCACCGGTGAGCTCACGCCCGGCCAGGTCGGCCGGGCCGCGCGCCGAGCCGCGAAGCTTGTCAACGAGAAGGCGGCCGACGCCCTCCAGACGGCCTCCGAGACCTTCGAGCGGGTCATGGAGCTGGCGCTCCCCGGTCGGCTCGAAGAGATCCCCGAAGACCTCGGGTACGCGCTGATGTCGCTCCGTGACGCGGCCCGGACCGTCATCTCGGCCCTCGGCTCCACCCGCGACAAATCGGTCCAGGACGAGGACGTCGTACGGAAACAGGCGCTGGCGTCCGTCGAGTCCATCCATGACGTCGCCGAGCGGATCACGCTGGGGTCCGAGTACGACGTCGTCTGGTACGAACGCCATGACCGGTTCGGGGCGTCGCTGCGAGTTGCCCCGCTCTCCGTTTCGGGCCTGCTCCGCGAGAAGCTCTTCACGGACCGCTCGGTCGTGCTCACCTCCGCGACCCTCAAGTTCGGCGGCGACTTCAACGGCGTCGGTGCCTCACTGGGTCTGTCGCCCGAAGGCACCGAGGGGGAGGACGTGCCGCAGTGGAAGGGCCTGGACGTCGGCTCGCCCTTCGATTACGCCAGGCAAGGCATTCTCTATGTCGCCAAGCACCTCTCGGCTCCGGGCAGGGAGGGATCACGCACCGACATGCTCGACGAACTCGCCGAGCTGGTGGAGGCGTCCGGCGGACGTACGCTCGGGCTCTTCTCGTCCATGCGCGCCGCGCAGGCCGCGGCCGAGGAGCTGCGGAGCAGGCAGGACAAGCCGGTTCTGCTCCAGGGCGAGGAGACGCTGGGCGAGCTGATCAAGAATTTCGCCGCCGACCCGGAGACCTGCCTCTTCGGCACGCTGTCGCTCTGGCAGGGCGTCGATGTGCCAGGACCGAGCTGTCAGCTCGTGGTGATGGACCGGATTCCGTTCCCCCGGCCCGACGATCCGCTGATGAGCGCACGCCAGAAGGCTGTGGAGGAGGGCGGCGGAAACGGCTTCATGGCTGTCGCCGCGACGCATGCCGCGCTCCTGATGGCGCAGGGTGCCGGGCGGCTGGTGCGGGCCATGGGGGACCGGGGCGTCGTCGCGGTGCTCGACCCCCGGCTGGCGACCGCGCGCTACGGCAGCTATCTGCGGGCGTCGCTGCCTGATTTCTGGTTCACGACGGACCGTAACCAGATCCGCAGGTCACTGAGTGCCATCGACGCCGCAGCCAAGGAAGCCGGTCGGTAGAGCCGGTCAGTGGAAGAGGCGGGTGCGCCGGAGCGGCGGGCGCGGCCGAGCGGGTTCCGGCGTGCCCTGATGCGCCAGGATGTTGCGCAGACAGCGCAGACAGCGCAGACAGCGCAGACAGAACAGAGGCGGACAGAGCAGGGCCCCGGAACCGGCGCAGTAGGTTCCGGGGCCCGGTCCATGGCCGGCGGCGCAGTCACATCCGCCGGAGTACTGCCACCACCTTGCCGAGGATCGTGGCTTCGTCACCGGCGATCGGCTGATAGGCGGCGTTGTGCGGGAGAAGCCAGACATGCCCGTCCTCGCGCTTGAAGCGCTTGACCGTGGCCTCGCCCTCCAGCATGGCCGCCACGATGTCGCCGTTCTCCGCGACGGGCTGGCGGCGCACGGTGACCCAGTCGCCGTCGCAGATCGCGGCTTCGATCATCGAGTCGCCGACGACCTTCAGTACGAAGAGTTCGCCGTCACCGACCAGCTGGCGGGGGAGCGGGAAGACGTCCTCCACCGACTCCTCGGCCAGGATCGGTCCACCGGCGGCGATCCGGCCGACCAGGGGGACGTACGACGCGGCGGGCTTGCCCGTGGTGTCGGTCGTCTGTGTGCTCGGCTGGTCGGAGCCGCGGACCTCGTACGCCCGGGGGCGGTGCGGGTCACGGCGCAGGAAACCCTTGCGCTCCAGCGCCATCAGCTGGTGGGCGACGGACGAGGTGCTCGACAGCCCGACCGCCTGACCGATCTCCCGCATCGAGGGCGGATAGCCACGTCGTTGCACGGAGTCCCTGATCACCTCGATGACCCGTCGCTGCCGGTCGGTCAGCCCGGAACTGTCCGCCCGGATTCCGGGAGGTCGACCGGGCAGCGAGCGCGCGGGTCGCGGAGGCACCGTGCCCTCGGGATCCGTAGCTGCGTCATTCATGGCATGCACCGGCTGTAGTCGGTTCTGGGAGCGGTCCTGGGCAGTGATGGTGGCACTGTCTGCGGTCGTGGTCACGTCGGCCCCTCTCGAGAAGTTCTCTCCCTAGTTGGACAACGGTAGTGGCTTTCGAAAGGTTGCGCCAAACACACGTTCGAGTGAAAAAATGAAAAATCCTTCACCTGAGCGTGCACTCGGGTGTATGAGCGGACCTGGGGGCTGAAAGGCAATTCGGTCGATTACGGTACCGTTCGCTGCTGGTGCCGCACGCTGCGGGGGTGTTCCCTGCGGAGCGTCGCAGTGCATTCTCAGTCTGTCATCGAGGGGCCCGGAATCCGGGTCCCGACGCGGTTCACGTACCCTCGGGCGAGCCGCGCGCTGTCGGTGGAAGCGCGAAACGCGCCGGGGCGGAAGTGGCACCAAACCCCCAGATCTAGTGGTTGGATTGCGGCAGCCACCCAGAGGTTGTGGTTCGTGGTCCTCGCGGCCTCGGCCATCGCCTATGCTTGGGGCTGCTTCGAGGGGCTCGTTCCGGGCCTGGCGAGGCCATTCAGTCACGCTGCGAAGGAGGCTCGGAATCATGCACTGCCCCTTCTGCAGGCACCCTGACAGTCGCGTGGTCGACAGCCGCACCACGGACGACGGCACGTCGATCCGCAGGCGCCGCCAGTGCCCCGACTGCTCCCGCCGTTTCACCACGGTGGAGAGCGCCTCGCTCATGGTGGTCAAGCGCAGCGGGGTCACCGAACCCTTCAGCCGTACCAAGGTCATCTCGGGTGTGCGCAAGGCATGCCAGGGGCGGCCGGTCACTGAGGACGCCCTCGCCAAGCTCGGCCAGCAGGTCGAGGAGGCGGTGCGTGCCACCGGGAGTGCCGAACTGACCACCCACGACGTGGGTCTGGCCATACTCGGCCCGTTGCAGGAACTCGACCTTGTCGCGTACCTGCGCTTCGCGTCCGTCTACCGGGCGTTCAATTCACTCGAAGACTTCGAGGCCGCCATCGCGGAACTCCGCGACGCGCAGCCCCCCGCAGTGGAATGCGAGTGCGGTGGGACCCCTGTGGTCCCCGTGCCCACCACTGCCGCTGACTGACCCGTCAGGGTCGGCGGCCACACATACCTGCCTGCGGCGCTTCCTGTGCCGCAGGTGTCAGACAGACACAGTGCCGTGAGAAGAACTGGGCACTTTTGGGCGTTTTAGCCCGCATATGGGAGGCGGCATGACAGAGACGGCGAGCGGCCCGGCACGTGGATCCCGCGCAAAGGGATCCAAGGCGGCTGCTACTCGGCAGGGGCTGCGCAGCGAGCGCATCCACACCACCCCCGGCGTGCATCCGTACGACGAGGTTGCCTGGGAACGCCGTGACGTCGTCATGACCAACTGGCGCGACGGCTCGGTCAACTTCGAGCAGTGTGGCGTCGAGTTCCCCGACTTCTGGTCGGTGAACGCGGTCAACATCGTCACCAGCAAGTACTTCCGCGGTGCGGTCGGCGCGGACAACCGTGAGAACAGCCTCAAGCAGCTCATCGACCGTGTGGTCAAGACGTACCGCAAGGCCGGCGAGGAGAACGGGTACTTCGCCTCCCCGGAGGACGCCGAGCTCTTCGACCACGAGCTCACCTACGCGCTGCTGCACCAGGTCTTCAGCTTCAACTCGCCGGTCTGGTTCAACGTGGGCACGGCGCAGCCGCAGCAGGTCAGCGCCTGTTTCATCCTCTCCGTCGACGACTCCATGGAGTCCATCCTCGACTGGTACAAGGAAGAGGGGATGATCTTCAAGGGCGGCTCCGGCGCCGGCCTGAACCTCTCCCGTATCCGCTCCTCGAAGGAGCTCCTCTCCTCCGGTGGCAACGCCTCCGGCCCGGTCTCCTTCATGCGGGGCGCCGACGCCTCCGCGGGCACCATCAAGTCCGGTGGCGCGACGCGCCGCGCGGCCAAGATGGTCGTCCTGGACGTCGACCACCCGGACGTCGAGGCCTTCATCGAGACCAAGGTGAAGGAGGAGGAGAAGATCCGCGCGCTGCGTGACGCGGGCTTCGACATGGACCTGGGCGGCGACGACATCACGTCGGTCCAGTACCAGAACGCCAACAACTCGGTCCGGGTGAACGACGAGTTCATGAACGCCGTCGAGGCCGGGACCACGTTCGGTCTGCGTTCGCGCATGACCGGCGAGGTCATCGAAGAGGTCGACGCCAAGGCGCTCTTCCGCAAGATGGCCGAGGCGGCGCACGTCTGTGCCGACCCGGGGATCCAGTACGACGACATCATCAACCGGTGGCACACCTCGCCCGAGTCCGGCCGGATCACCGCGTCGAACCCGTGCAGCGAGTACATGCACCTGGACAACTCGTCGTGCAATCTCGCCTCGCTGAACCTCATGAAGTTCCTGCGCGACGACGACCAGGGCAACCAGTCGTTCGACGCCGAGCGCTTCGCGAAGGTCGTCGAGCTGGTCATCACCGCGATGGACATCTCGATCTGCTTCGCGGACTTCCCCACCCAGAAGATCGGCGAGACCACTCGCGCCTTCCGTCAGCTGGGCATCGGCTACGCCAACCTCGGCGCGCTGCTCATGGCGACCGGCCACGCGTACGACAGCGACGGCGGGCGGGCGCTCGCCGGCGCCATCACCTCGCTGATGACCGGCACCTCGTACAAGCGCTCCGCCGAGCTGGCCGCGGTCGTCGGCCCGTACGACGGCTACGCCCGTAACGCGGACGCCCACAAGCGCGTCATGAAGCAGCACGCCGACGCCAACACGGCTGCCACCCGCACCGACGACCTGGACAACCCGGTCTGGGCCGCGGCGACCGAGGCATGGCAGGACGTCCTGCGGCTCGGTGAGCAGAACGGATTCCGCAACGCGCAGGCCTCCGTGCTCGCGCCGACCGGCACCATCGGCCTGATGATGGACTGCGACACCACGGGCGTCGAGCCGGACCTGGCCCTGGTCAAGTTCAAGAAGCTCGTCGGCGGCGGCTCGATGCAGATCGTGAACAACACGGTCCCCAAGGCCCTCAAGCGTCTCGGCTACCAGCCCGAGCAGGTCGAGGCGATCGTCGCCCACATCGCCGACCACGGCAATGTCGTCGATGCCCCGGGCCTCAAGCAGGAGCACTACGAGGTCTTCGACTGCGCCATGGGCGAGCGTTCGATCGCGCCCATGGGTCACGTACGGATGATGGCGGCGGCCCAGCCGTTCCTCTCCGGTGCCATCTCCAAGACGGTCAACATGCCCGCGTCCAGCACGGTCGAGGACGTCGAGGAGATCTACCTCCAGGGCTGGAAGCTCGGCACCAAGGCACTCGCCGTGTACGTCGAGAACTCCAAGGTCGGCCAGCCCCTCTCCGCCAAGACGAAGGATGTCGAGGCCAAGGAGGAGCCGAAGACCGAGAAGGTCATCGAGTACCGTCCGGTCCGCAAGCGCCTGCCCAAGGGCCGTCCCGGCATCACCACCTCGTTCACGGTGGGCGGCGCCGAGGGGTACATGACCGCCAACTCCTACCCGGACGACGGTCTCGGTGAGGTCTTCCTGAAGATGTCCAAGCAGGGCTCGACCCTCGCGGGCATGATGGACGCCTTCTCGATCGCCGTCTCGGTCGGCATGCAGTACGGCGTCCCGCTGGAGACCTACGTCTCCAAGTTCACGAACATGCGCTTCGAGCCGGCCGGGATGACCGACGACCCGGACGTACGGATGGCGCAGTCGATCGTCGACTACATCTTCCGTCGCCTGGCCCTGGACTTCCTGCCGTTCGAAACGCGTTCGGCGCTGGGTATCCACTCGGCTGCGGAGCGTCAGCGGCACCTGGACACCGGTTCCTACGAGCCGGGTGACGACGACGTGGATGTCGAGGGACTGTCCCAGTCGGCGCCCCGCCAGGTGGAGCCCCCGAAGGCTGTCCCCGCGAAGCCGGAGGCCGTCGCGGAGGCGCCCGCTCCCAAGCAGGCGCACAACTCGACGGAGCTGATGGAGATCACGCTCGGCCTGAACGCCGACGCGCCCCTGTGCTTCTCCTGCGGTACGAAGATGCGCCGTGCGGGCAGCTGCTACCTGTGCGAGGGCTGCGGCTCGACCAGCGGATGCAGCTGATTTCCGGCTGAGCGGCCGGTGAAGTGAGACAGGGCGGTGACCGGAATTCGGTCACCGCCCTGACGCACTCTGCCGGACCATGACCGGTGTCACTCTCCTGGCCGTACGATGGCGCCGTGCTGGTCAAGTGGATTCGCTGCACGGTGACAGATCCTCGTGGGTTCGAGCAGGGGCAGCGGAGGTGGGCGGGGCTGCTGGGTGAGCCGGGATTCCGGGGACAGGGGGGTGGCTGGAGCCGCGGTCGGCAGGGTGTGGCCCATGTGTTCGCCTTCTGGGAGAGCCGTCCCTTCTACGACTCGTTCATGGCGCGCTCGCACGACCGGATCGCTGCCGCTCAGGCGGGCACGTACCAGGACATGCAGGCCAAGCTGTTCGACCACCGCTTCGACGTGAAGACGGGATTCGAACCCCGCTTCGAGGACGCGGACGTCGTCCGGGTCGCTCACAGCCGGGTGCGTACGGACCGGGTCGAGCACTTCGCGCTGATGCAGGAGAAGGTCTGGAACCCCGCGATGGCGGGCTCGCCGGGAATGCTGAGAGGGCTGTTCGGGGAGGCGCCGGGGGACGAGTTCCTGGTGCTGTCCATGTGGCAGTCGGCGGCCGAGCGCGGGAAGTACCGGCCGGAGCGGATCGAGCGGCTCTCCCTGCGTGCCCAGCTCGACGCCGATGTGACGGCGCTGGCGGGCGATGTCGTGCAGCTGGAACCGTCCTGGACGGTCTGAACGGGCGGCCGACGCATCGGACAGGGATTCGATCTAGGGTCTTGGCATGGCACGACCACAACGCATCGTCCTTGTCCGGCACGGCGAGTCGGAGGGCAACGCCGATGACACGGTGTACGAACGCGAACCCGACCACGCCCTGAGGCTGACCCCGTCCGGTGTGAGCCAGGCGGAGGAGACGGGCGTCCGGCTGCGCGAGCTGTTCGGGCAGGAACGGGTCAGTACCTATGTCTCGCCGTACCGCCGCACCCACGAGACATTCCGCGCCTTCGGCCTCGATCCGGAACGGGTGCGGGTCAGGGAGGAGCCCCGGCTGCGTGAGCAGGACTGGGGGAACTGGCAGGACCGCGACGACGTGCGCCTCCAGAAGGCGTACCGGGACGCGTACGGCCATTTCTTCTACCGGTTCGCGCAGGGGGAGTCCGGCGCCGATGTCTACGACCGGGTCGGGTCCTTCCTGGAGAGTCTGCACCGCAGTTTCGAGGCGCCGGATCATCCGCCGAACGTCCTGCTGGTCACGCACGGTCTGACCATGCGGCTCTTCTGCATGCGCTGGTTCCACTGGTCGGTCGCAGAGTTCGAGGCGCTGGCGAATCCTGGGAACGCCGAGACGCGGACACTTCTGCTGGGGGCGGACGGCAGGTACACGCTTGACCAGCCGTTCGAGCACTGGCGCGTTCCTGAGCCGTACGGCGTCACCGGTTAGAGTGGGGTCGAGATGACCGCCGAATCCGCTTCTGACTCCGTTTCCGGGTCTCTTCCCGATGCTTTCGGACGTGCCTGGGCCAGCCTGCGTGGGCTCTCCGTGGGAGATGCCCTGGGTTCCCAGTTCTTCGTTCCCGACAATTACCCGCTCCTCGCCCGCCGTGAGCTGCCGTCCGCTCCCTGGCAGTGGACCGACGACACCGAGATGGCCTGTTCGGTACTGGCCGTGCTGGCCTCCCACGGCCGGATCGACCAGGACGTGCTCGCCGCCTCCTTCGCCGAGCACCACGACTTCGACCGCGGCTACGGCCCCGCGGTCAACCGGATGCTGCGGCTGATCAGGGAGGGCGGCGACTGGCGTGAGCTGGCCAGCGGCCTCTTCGACGGCCAGGGCTCGTGGGGCAACGGCGCCGCGATGCGGATCGCGCCGCTCGGCGCGTGGTACGCGCACGACCCGGAACAGGCCACGCACCAGGCGGAGATCTCCGCGTACACCACACATCAGCACCGTGAAGCGGTGGTCGGGAGCATGGCCGTCGCGGCTGCCGCCGCTCTCGCGGCGAATCCCGCGGGGCCGCCGTCCCCCGCCGGGCTGCTGGACGGCGTGATCGCGCTCGTCCCTCGCAGCGCCGTGGGCGCCGGGCTGCGCAGGGCCAGGGACATGCTGGACTACGACGACACCGGTACCGTCGCCGCGGTCCTGGGGTGCGGCCGGCGTACGAGTGCGCACGACACCGTGCCGTTCGCGCTCTGGTCCGCGGCGCGCGGGCTCGGCGACTTCGAGCGGACGTTCTGGACGACGGCCCAGGTGGGCGGCGACATCGACACGACCTGCGCCATTGCCGGGGGAGTGGTCGCGGCGGGACAGGGCGGGGCGCCTCCTGCCGAGTGGCTGGCGCGGACCGAGGATCTTCCGGCGTGGACTCCGTCGCGCCCGTCGTGACGCGGTGAGGTGACGACGGGCGCTGCGGAGTCCCGGGATCGCCGGCGAGCGTGTGCCTCGCCGCTGGAGCGGCTCTGCGGCTGTCCGGACGTGTGAGGCCCTGAATCAGACGGCGCCGGGGCCCGCCGTGCCGCTGAGCGCCTCCAGGTCGCTCTTGCGCACCTGGATGACGAACAGCGCGGTGAGCGCCGCCAGGGCGGCGAGACCGCCCGCTGCGATGAAGGCCGTGCCGATGCCGTGCGCGAGGATCGCGTCGCTCCAGGGGGCGGGCAGGGTGTGTGACTTCGCGAATGCCATCTTCTGCTGAGCGGTTCCGTCGGCGAGGAACTTCGCGACCTGCTCGGTGCCTTCGTGCCGGCTGGCCGTGCCGAAGACGGTCGTCAGGATGGAGAGGCCGAGAGCGCCGCCGACCTGCTGGGTGGTGTTGAGCAGTCCGGATGCGGCGCCGGACTCGCTGTCGGCGACGCCGGAGACCGCTGTCAGGGTCAGCGTGACGAAGTTCAGTCCCATCCCGAGACCGAAGAGCACCATGGGGCCGAGGATGCCGCCCGCGTACGAGCTGCCGGGGTCGATCTGCGTCAGCCAGCCGGTGCCGATCGTGGCGAGGATGCTTCCGGTCACCATGAAGGGTTTGGGGCCGACCTTCGGCAGAAGCCGGCTGGAGAGCCCGGCGGCGGTGACGATGGCGACGGTCACCGGCAGGAAGGCCAGGCCGGCCCTGACGGCGCTGTAGCGCAGTACGTCCTGCACGAACAGCACGATGAAGAAGAACATCCCCATCATCGCGGCGGCCAGACTGAGCATGATCAGGTACGTGCCCGCGCGATTGCGGTCCGCGAACATCCGCAGCGGGGTGATGGGCTGCGCCGAACCGCGCTCCACCGCGACGAACGCGAGGAGGAGCACGACTGCGGCGGCGAAGGAGGTCAGGGTGAGGGCGTCGCTCCAGCCGTTGTTGGCGGCCCGGATGAATCCGTAGACGAGCGTGGCCATGCCCGCCGTGGAGGTGACGGCGCCGGTGATGTCGAAGCGGCCCGGGTGGCGTGCGGATTCGTTGATGTAGCGCGGGGCGAGGAAGGCGATGAACAGGCCGATCGGCACGTTCACGAAGAGCACCCAGCGCCAGTCGAGCCAGTCGGTGAGCATGCCGCCGGCCAGCAGGCCGAGCGCGCCGCCGCCCGCGGAGACACCGGCGAAGACCCCGAAGGCCCGATTGCGTTCGGGACCCTCGGGGAATGTGGTGGCGACCAGTGCCAGGGCGGTGGGTGAGGCGATGGCGCCGCCGACGCCCTGCAGAGCGCGCGCCGCGAGCAGTTGCCAGGGTTCCTGGGCGAATCCGCCGAGCAGCGAGGCGAGCGTGAAGAGCAGGATGCCGGTGATGAACATCCGGCGTCGGCCCAGCAGATCACCGGCCCGGCCGCCGAGCAGGAGCAGTCCGCCGAAGGTGAGCGCATAGGCGTTGATCACCCAGGTGAGGTTGCTGGTGGAGAAGCCGAGCGCGGTCTGGATGTGCGGCAGAGCGATGTTCACGATGGTCGCGTCGAGCACCACCATGAGCTGGCAGGCGGCGATCACTATGAGCGCGAGACCTGCGTGTGCCGGGCGCCCGGCACCGGGTGGCGCGGACGCCTCGCGCGGCGGCGCGCCTATCTGATCAGCAGTCATGAAGCTTCCCCCTGCGACGAGTTGGTGTACCGAGTCGTCCCCCGTCGGTGACAGTAGCGAGGTCGGCTTAGGGAACGCAAGCGTTCACTAAGAGCTGTGTGGAAGAACGGGCGGCGGCAGGGGAGTCGACCAGGGTCCGTCCGTCGGTGACACTGGAACCCTTGATCAACCGACCGCGCCGGGGTCGGTCTCGACGGAGTGGGACAGATGGATGCTTCGCGCTGGGCCGGGGAGTCGGAGGAGTCGGGGGAGCCGTCCGTTTCTCCACGCCGCCGGGGGGCGGTGCTGGAGCGGGCGATCCTCGGATCCGCACTGGAGCAGTTGAGTACGGTCGGCTGGAACGGCCTCACCATGGAGCGGGTCGCTGCCGGGGCGCAGACGGGGAAGGCGGCCGTCTACCGCCGCTGGCCGTCCAAGGAGGATCTGGTCGTCGACGCCCTGCAGGCCGCGCTGCCCGACCTGCGGGCGGCCGTCGATCACGGCAGTGTGCGCGAGGATCTCTACCAGCTCTGCCGCAGGATCCGGGACGCGATGTTCTCCAAGCCGGGATTTGCATTGCGCTCGGTGCTTCACGAATGTGACAGCGCCGCGGCCGAGCGGTTCCACGGGCTGATCTTTCAGAAGGTGATCGAACCTTCGGCGCGGCTCTTCGATGACGTGGTGTCTCGCGGAATCGAGCGTGGCGACGTCCGTCCGGATGCGGTGAGCGATCTGGTTCGTGACGTTATTCCGGGGTTGATGATGTACCGATCAAAAGTGTGCGGAAGTGAATTTCCGGATGGTGACCTCGCCCGGATGATCGACGAAGTGATGGTGCCGCTACTGCGTCCGTACGGTCGCTGAAGCCCGGTGCGGCACCGGGGTGTCGCACCGGGTGTCCGGCGGCGTAACCTGGCTGGCGCCATGCCGTACGAACCACCCACGCACACCGTCGAGCGCTCACTGCGCGCCACCACGGGTGCCAAGATCGTCGCCGGTGTCGATGAGGTCGGACGCGGGGCCTGGGCCGGTCCCGTCACCGTCTGCGCCGCCGTCACCGGACTGCGTCGACCGCCGACGGGTCTCACCGACTCCAAGTTGATCAGCCCCAAGCGCCGCACCGCGCTGGCCGGGCTGCTGGAGTCGTGGGTCACCGCCTACGGACTCGGAGACGCCTCCCCGGAAGAGATCGACGCTCTCGGGATGACAGCCGCGCTGCGGCTCGCCGCCGTGCGCGCGCTCGACGCGCTTCCGGTCCGCCCGGACGCGGTGATTCTCGACGGCAAGCACGACTACCTGGGACTGCCCTGGCGGGTCCGTACGGTGATCAAGGGCGACCAGTCCTGTATCGCCGTAGCAGCCGCCTCGGTGATCGCCAAGGTGCGCAGGGACGCGATGATGGCGGAGCTGGCCACGCACTCCGATGTGTGTGCGGGCTTCGCCTTCGATGCCAACGCGGGCTACCCCTCGCCTGTGCACAAAGCCGCGCTGGAGGAGCGGGGGCCCACCCCGTACCACCGGCTCTCCTGGTCCTATCTGGACGGACTGCCCCAGTGGCGGCATCTGAAGAAGACCCGTTCCTCCGCGGAGGCTGTCGCACTGGAAAGCGGGGGCCAACTCGGCTTCGACTTCTGAACTTTCAGTGGACCGGCGGAGATCCTCTCCGTTCGAGTCGCACTGACGTGCCAACCCGATGGTGGGTGGCGCACCGCCGTTTGATAGACATCCATTTCTCGCCTCTCATCCCCGAGGAGTCTCAGATTCACGAGAGTGCCCAGGGTCCCCGCAGCGCTCCGGCCGCCGGCCGCACCGCGTCGACCCCTCGTCCTGTACCCGGCCCGCGTCCCGCGGCCGTGCCACGCCCCGCTCGTCCGGGGCCCCGTCCTGCTGCCCGGCCTGCGCCCTCCGCGCCTCCCGTCCAGCGGACATCCTCTTCCCTGCCGACGCAGGCCCGTTCGGACAACCGTCCGGCGGCCCGCCCGGAGACCCCTTCGGGAGACTCCTCCACTCCGCAGCTCCAGCTGATCCCCGCTACGGCGGACGGTTCGCTCGATGCCGCGGAGGAGGCCGTCGACCTGCTGCTCGACGCCGGGCGGCTGCCGGGTGACGTGCTGCTGCTCACCACCGGCGAGCAGCACCCGTGGGCGGCGCACGAGCTGTCCTTCGGTGAAGCGGCCTACTGGGCCCAGCACGACGCCCGTGAGGACGTCTTCTACGCGGACGCCGCCGCGGTGGGCCGTGCGAAGGCCAGGCCCGTGGTGGTCGTCGCGCTCAACGGCGGTTCCGACGAGTCCGTCGCCCGGGTGCTGCCCGTGGCCAGGGAGCGTGCCGAAGCGCTGCTGATCGTCTGCGGTGACCCGCAGCGGGTCAATGCCGTGCTGGGAGCAGGTGTCTGAACCGTACGTCCCCACCGCCCGGCCGCCCCTCGACAGGGGTGCGCCGGGCGGTGGCGTACCGGGGCCGTCGGGCAGCCGCTGCGTTCAGCGAGCGGCGGCGCGGCGCAGTGCGGCGGTCGTGCCCGAACGCAGCGGTACGGGGGCCGGATCCGTCCCGGTCCCGGAGCTGTCGGCAGGACGGGCAAGGGAGTTGGGCCGACGGCCGCCGCGGCCTTCGCCCAGGACCTGCCACCCGCCGCGGGTGAGTGTGATGTACGAGCCGCAGCGCAGCCCGTGCAGTGTGCAGGCGTCGCGCAGTCCCCACATCCAGGCCCCGTCCTCCTCCGTCCAGCGCTCGTCACCCTCGCGGCAGTAGAGCAGGACGGCGGTACGCACCGGTGTGCGGCGGCGCAGATCGTGCGGGATGACGCGGCGCAGGTGCGCGAGCAGGGCGTTACGGAAGTCCCAGCCGTCCGCGGGGCCGGTGCGCCGGGCGAACGAGGCGCTCGCGGCGAGGCGTTCGTCGTGTTCGAGCACCGCGACCACAGCGGTCGAGGGAACGGGACGGTGCCGGGAGTACAGGCCGGTGACCACGTCACGCGGACTGCGGAGCAGCGGTATTTCCGCGGCGGCCCATTCGGCAGGTTCGAGGAGTCTGCCGAGCCGGTTGCCGGAGTCGGTGGACCTGGATGTCGACGAGGCGGTCAGGGCGGCGGACGGAGCGAATCCGAAGGTCACGGTCCTCCCTTCGCATACGCGCCCACGATGCGGGCACGGGCGGATGAGGCACACCGGATCACGGCCCTTCCGAACCGCGGGCGGGCCGTGCGGGGAGCGTCTCCAATTCTTCCCGTCGTACGAACGGGCGGCAACGGCCGGTTCGCACGACTGTCGGAAATCTCCGGGGGCGGTGCGCCTATCCCTGCCCAGGAAGAGCGGGCGTGACTCCTTCCAGCACTGCGGCACCGTCCTACGGGTGGTACAGCTCCCGGGCGCGGGCGGAGCCGACGGGTCCGTCCTGCGGCAGGTGCAGGAAGTGGCCCAGCTGCCACTCCTGCGCCTTGCCGGCCTGGCGGTTGGCGGTGGTCACCCAGGGCGGGTAGACGCGGAAGGCCCGCTTCCCGCCCGAACCGTTCGCCGATACGACCCCGTGCCGGCGGAGCGTGTCCAGGGGAAGGACGAACTGGCCGAAGTGATGGCGGTCGCGGGTACTGATGACGAAGAGGTCGACGGCGTCCGCCGCGTCGAAGGGCTGGATGGGCCCGCCGGGGGACCTCTTCCACACGGTGACGAACTGACCGGCCTTGGTGGGGGTCGTTCTGGCCGCGCGGAACCGGACGGAGAGGCCGTCGAGGGTGAACGTGTGGGCGGCGTACGCGGCGCTCTCGGCTTCGGGGACCGGCTGCGAGCAGGTGAACCCGCACGGGTCGTAGACGCGTGCCTTCGCCGCGAGGAGATCGTCGTGGGCCGGGGTGGTGTCCGACCACGGTGCGCGTCCGGTGGGGTGGAGATCGGGTGGGTGTGTATGATTCGTCGCCATTCGTCCACCCTGTCATGCACGCCGATGGTCGCCGACGGCCGGGGCTCACGCACCGGCAGCCGGGACGGAGCGGGCGCGTGCTCTTTGTCACGGCGGCGGATTGGGTCCTTGTCAGTGCCGTGAGGTTGCATGGGGGCATGAGTAACCAGGAGCTGCGTGCCGAAGCCGACGCCATCCTCGCTGAGCTGGTCGGCGACCCGGGCGGATCGGCGCGGCTGCGGGAGGACCAGTGGCAGGCGGTGGCCGCCCTGGTGGTGGACCGGCGCCGCGCTCTGGTGGTGCAGCGCACCGGCTGGGGCAAGTCGGCGGTGTACTTCGTGGCCACCGCTCTGCTCCGGCGGCGCGGCTCGGGTCCTACCGTGATCATTTCGCCGCTGCTCGCGCTGATGCGGAACCAGGTCGAGTCGGCCGCGCGGGCCGGTATCCAGGCACGCACGATCAACTCGGCCAATCCGGAGGAGTGGGATGCCATCCACCGGGAGGTCGAGCAGGGCGAGGTCGATGTTCTCCTGGTGAGCCCGGAACGCCTCAATTCGGTTGATTTCCGCGAGCGGATGCTCCCCGAACTGGCGGCCACGACCGGCCTGCTGGTGGTCGACGAGGCGCACTGCATCTCCGACTGGGGCCACGACTTCCGGCCCGACTACCGCAGGCTGCGCACGATGCTGGCCGAGTTGTCCCCGGGTGTGCCCGTGCTGGCGACCACCGCGACCGCGAACGCCCGGGTCACCGCGGATGTGGCCGATCAGCTGGGCACGGGCGCGGGAGAGGCGCTGGTGCTGCGCGGCACCCTGGAGAGGGAGAGCCTGCGGCTGGGCGTGGTCCGGCTGCCGGACGCCGCGCACCGGCTGGCCTGGCTCGCCGAGCACCTGGACGAGTTGCCGGGCTCCGGGATCATCTACACCCTGACCGTGTCGGCCGCCGAGGAGGTCACCGCTTTTCTGCGGAGCCGTGGCTTCGCCGTGGCCTCCTACACCGGGCGCACCGAGAACGCCGACCGCCAGCAGGCCGAGGCCGATCTGCTCGCGAACCGGGTCAAGGCGCTGGTCGCGACCTCCGCGCTGGGCATGGGATTCGACAAGCCGGACCTCGGCTTCGTCGTCCATCTCGGATCGCCGTCCTCGCCCATCTCCTACTACCAGCAGGTGGGCCGCGCCGGTCGCGGGGTGGCCCACGCCGATGTGCTGCTGCTGCCGGGCAAGGAGGACGAAGCGATCTGGCGTTACTTCGCCGAGGTCGCCTTCCCGCCCGAGGGGCAGGTCCGCCAGACCCTCGCGGCCCTCGCCGACGCCGGCCGGCCGCTGTCCGTGCCCGCTCTGGAAGCCCTGGTGGACCTGCGGCGCAGCCGGCTGGAGATGATGCTCAAGGTGCTGGACGTGGACGGCGCGGTCCGGCGGGTGAAGGGCGGCTGGACGACCACCGGTGCCGACTGGACGCACGACTCGGAGCGTTACGCCTGGGTGGCGCGGCAGCGTGCGGCCGAGCAGCAGGCCATGCGCGACTACGTCAGCATGTCCGACTGCCGGATGGAGTTCCTGCGCCGCCAGCTCGACGACGAGAAGGCGACCGCCTGCGGACGCTGCGACAACTGCGCGGGAGTGTGGCTCGACCCCGCGGTGTCGACCGAGGCGCTGGCAGGCGCGACGAGCGAACTGGACCGTCCGGGGGTGGAGGTCGAGCCGCGCCGGATGTGGCCGACGGGGATGCCCGCCCTGGGCATCGATCTCAAGGGTCGAATCCCGGCCAGGGAACAGTGTGCCCCCGGGCGGGCCCTGGGGCGGCTCTCGGACATCGGCTGGGGCAACCGGCTGCGCCCGCTGCTGGCCGCGCAGGCGTCCGACGGGCCGGTCCCGGATGACGTCCTGCGGGCCGCGGTGACCGTCCTCGCGGACTGGGCCCGCTCTCCCGGCGGCTGGGCGTCCGACGGCCCGGAAGCGTCCGCCCGGCCGGTGGGCGTCGTCGCCGTACCCTCCCTGACCCGTCCCCGGCTCGTCGCCTCCCTCGCCGAGCAGGTCGCCACCATCGGGCGCCTCCCCTTCCTCGGCACCCTCGCGTACACCGGGCCCGACGGCGCGCACTCGGCGCACCGCAGCAACTCCGCCCAGCGCCTCCAGGCCCTGTCCGCCGCCTTCGCCGTCCCCGAGGATCTCGCCGGCACGCTGGCCGGTGCTTCCGGTCCGGTGCTGCTCGTGGACGACAGCACGGACTCCGGCTGGACCCTCGCGGTCGTCGCCCGCCTGCTGCGTCGCGCGGGCGCCGACGGGGTCCTTCCGCTGGTCCTCGCCACGGCGGCCTGAGTATGTCCCGTGCGTGACACCTGCCCGTCGACGTGACGGGCAGGCTTGCGCCCCTGCCCGCAGTACCCCGGTGAGGTCAGAGACCGGCGTACTCCGAGCTCGCCACGGCCACCGCTCCGGCGAACCCCTCGGGCACCTCCACATCACCCACCGACCAGCCCGGCCGGGGGTTCACAGCGGACGCGTCCGTTCCCACGTAGTCGAGCCCGATACCGCGGACGAGGCCGACCCCCAGCCCCTTCAGATAGGCCTCCTTGCGCGCCCAGACCCGGGCGAAGGCTTCCGGGCGCCGTTCCTCCGGCAGCCGCGCCAGCTCCGCCCTCTCGCGGGGATGCAGACGCTCACCGACCTCCCGCACGACCACCGGGGACGGCACGGCCTCGACGTCGACACCGACCGGGACGGCGGCGACGGCCAGCAGGGCGAGGTCACCGCTGTGCGAGAGGGAGAAATGCACGGGCACGTCCGCGATCACGGGCCGTCCGTGCGGGCCCCCGCACCCGGCGCAGGGTTCCCGGACGAGCGGAATCCCGCCCGGCTCCGTTCCCAGGTGCTCGCCGAGCACCACGCGCAGCGCCACGTGCGCCGCCACGTAGCACCGCCGGTCCTGCTCCCGGCGGAACGCCGCCGCGCGCTCCTTCTCCTCCGCGTCCAGCACATCCGGCGCCAGCCGGAACGCGACCGGGCCCTGCCGGACCGCGTCCACCAGCCAGACCGCGGCGGCCCCGGCGCGTCCTGGCGCGGCCCGGTGAGCAGAGGAAGCTTCGAGCAGCAGAAGGCGAGGAGTTGTCACCGCGGTTGTTCTCCGTCCGGATGGTCCGTCGGGTCGCCCGCGTGTTCTGCGGGCGCACCGGAGAGCAGACGGTACCGGGTGTCCGCACGGGGCGCGTGGTCCTCGGCCGGGTCTCCGCAGCCTCCGCCGCACTACCTGTGCCGGATCCTAACTGCCCGTCGATTTACGGGTGTTGATCTGAAAATCCTGGGCGTGGCGGCCTGGCTTCGCGGTTGGTGACATGTCGTCCGACTCGCGTCAGGGCTATGTCCTGTGCACAGGGAACGGCCGTACCGGCAGTGCGCGCACGAGGTTCGCGAGCCTGTGGACAAAGTTATCCACAGGGCTCGCGGATCCTTGGAGATCGCGGGATCTTCGAGCCATGAACAAGCACCACGAACCCACAGGTCCCTCTGCCGCCCAGGAACAGATCACCCTGCGTGGTCCCGCCGAACTCGCCGACGCCCTCCCCTACTTGCTGGGTTTCCATCCGACCGACTCGGTCGTGATGGTCGCGCTGCAGGGGCGCCGGGGCCGCTTCGGAGGACGGCTCAGGCTCGGTATTCCGCACGCGCCGCAGGAGTGGCAGCCCGTTGCCGAGCAGCTCGCCGACGGCCTCGTCACCGGCAGCGAGCAGCGAGGGCCCCGGCCCGAGGGCATCATCGTCTTCCTGTGCCAGGACCCGGAGCCCGGGGAGACGCCCGCGGACGTCATGGAGCGGCTGCGCCCCTTCGCCCAGCACCTGCGTACGGCCTGCGGTTCCCGGGACGTTCCCGTTCCGGAAGCGCTGTGCATCTCCGGCGGCAGGTTCTTCTCGTACTGCTGCCCGGACGCGCGCTGCTGCCCACCGGACGGGACACCGCTGGTCCTGCCCGGGACCTCGGTGATGGCCGCGGCTGCCGCGTACGCGGGCATCCAGGTGCGCGGCTCACTGCGCGAAATGGAAGCCAGGCTGTCCCCGTGGCAGCCGCCGCGCACCGGGGCGCAGGAGAAGGCCCTGGACGAAGCGGCCGGCGCTCTCGTGCCGCGGATTCTCGCCGGAGCCGATCGTGAACAGGTCGGCGACGAGACGCTGGATGCGGCCCGGCGGCTCGTCCGGCGCATCGAACAGACGCCACAGGCCCCGGACTGGCCACAGGCCGACGCGGCGGACGACGCGCTCATCACGGACGAGGAGGCCGCCGTGATCCTTCTGGGGCTGCAGGACCGCACGACCCGGGACCGGGCCGCCGAGTGGATGGAGGGACCTGCGGCCGGATCTGTGCTGCGGCTGTGGCGTGCTCTGTCGCGGCG
This sequence comes from Streptomyces sp. A 4/2, assembly GCF_940670765.1. GTDB lineage: Bacteria > Actinomycetota > Actinomycetes > Streptomycetales > Streptomycetaceae > Streptomyces. The sequence continues at coordinate 142,663 of NZ_CALNVW010000039.1, read as the reverse complement.
CTGTGTCGGCCCGTACGCCGAGTACGGTGCGGCGCCACTCACCCTCGCGGGATGGGTGGCCTGGTCGACAGGGGACGAGCCCGGTGCGCGGGTGGCCCTCGGGCACGCCCTGCGGCTCGACCCGGATTACACCTTTGCCCGGCTGCTTCACCAGGCGTGCAACGAAGGCCTCGACCCGGAGGCGCTGCGGCACTGCCTGCGTCAGGAACGGAGCAGCCGGGTGGCGCCCCGGAAGCCCTCCGCTGCGGGCAGCAGGCGCAAACCTCCGAAGCCGCCCGGCAGCCGCCAGGACACACCGTGCGGAACGGACCGCCCCGGGGCCGCCGTGGCGCGCACGGACGCACGGCGTCGTAGCGGGCAGCGCGGCGGCACGAGGAACAGGCAATGACGGCGGGGACGGTGAAGAAGGCTGCCCGACGCCTCCCGTTGGGGTCGTCGGGCAGGGCGGACGAGGCAGGAATCGAAGAACACTTCGGATACCGAAGGGCGTGTTTATCGTCAGGGAGACGACTATGATCACGCCATGTCGCCCTACGACCCGTCGGCCTTTCCGCCCTTCGCTGTCACCGTCGATCTGGTCGTGCTCACGGTGCGCCGTCATGCGCTGTGCGCGCTGGCCGTACGCCGTGGAGAAGCACCCTTCCAGGGCCGGTGGGCACTGCCCGGTGGCTTCGTCAAGACGGACGAGGATCTCGGCGCCGCGGCGGCGCGTGAACTGGCGGAGGAGACGGGGCTGTCCGCCCTTGGTCCGTCGACTCCGGCCCCGGTTCCTGGCAGCGGCGCCCACCTCGAACAGCTCGGCACCTACGGCGACCCCGACCGTGACCCCCGGATGCGGGTCGTCAGCGTGGCTCACCTGGCGCTCGCCCCCGATCTGCCCGCGCCCAGGGCCGGCGGTGACGCTCATAGCGCACGGTGGGCACCGGTCGAGGTGCTCCTCGGTCAGGAGAGCGGCATCGTGGGGGCAGGCGAACCGCCGGCCCCGCTCGCGTTCGACCATGCGCGGATCCTGGCGGACGGGGTGGAGCGGGCCCGCTCCAAGATCGAGTACTCCTCGCTGGCCACGGCCTTCTGCCCGCAGGAATTCACGGTCGGTGAGCTGCGCCGGGTGTACGAGGCGGTGTGGGGTGTAGTCCTCGACCCCCGCAATTTTCATCGCAAAGTGACCGGAACTCCCGGTTTCCTGGTGCCTTCCGGCGGCACCACGACCCGACAGGGCGGGCGCCCCGCGCAGCTGTTCCGGGCCGGGGCCGCAACGCTGCTCAACCCTCCGATGCTTCGTCCGGAGGTCTGAGAACCTCTGCGATCCTGCACGAAAAGTCGTAAATGTCGCGTTATCTTGCTGCGGTAGCCGCCTCTGCCGCCAGGCGGTCCCGCTACCCGCGAGAGAAGCGATGCTCCAGGCCACCGGACTCACCAGCACCCCCCGTCGGGATCTGCCTCCCGCCGTGGATGATCTGACCTTCGAAGCCGGATCCGGACACGTCACAGCACTCCTTGGTGCCCCGGGTTCCGGCAAGACCACGGCCCTGCGGCTCATGCTCGAACTGGACCAGGGGCGTGGCATCACGTACTTCCGCGGTCTGCCTCTGCACTGCATCGCCCACCCCGCGCGCGAGGTGGGGGCGCTCCTCGGTGATGTGCCGGGCCATCCCGCCCGTACCGTCCGTGGCCAGCTCCGAATGCTCTGCGCCGTCGCCGGGGTGCCCGCGTCCCGTGCCGACGAACTGCTGGAGATCGTGGACCTCGGCGATCTGGGCAAACAGCGGATCGGCGCGCTCTCCCTGGGGATGGACCGCAGGCTCGGTCTCGCCGCGGCCCTGCTGGCCGATCCGCACACCCTTCTCCTCGACGAACCCGCCGAAGGGCTCTCGCCGGGTGACAGCACCTGGATGTACGGGCTGCTCCGCGCCCACGCCGCCCAGGGCGGAACTGTCCTGTACACCACCAGCGACCCCAGAACGGCGGCCCGGACGGCTGATCACGTCGTCACCATCGAGGACGGGCGACTCGTGGCGGATCAGGACGGCGCGGAGTTCGCCCGTACCCGGCTCCGCCCACGCGTCGCCGTGCGTACGCCCCACACGGCCCGCCTGGCCGGGCTGCTGGGCCGTGAAGCCCGCGAGAGGCAGCGTTCCGTGGAGGTCGTCGCCGAGAGCGGCAGTCGGCTCTCCGTCTACGGCAGCAGCTGTGCGGAAATCGGCGAGACCGCATTCCGGCACGGCGTCCTGATCCACCAGCTCGCCGACGAGACCGGCGACATGGGGCCGGCGCCGCGGCCCGAGCCTCCGAGTTCCGCGACAACTGCCCCTGAACCAGCGCTGCCAGAGACCTCCTTGCCCGAAACGCCCGCCCCTGAGGTCTCTCTGCTCGCAGCGCTCCCTCCGCTCGTGGAACCGGAACCGCAGCCGCTGATCGCTCCCCGGCCCGCCCGGGGCCCGTCGAGACCCCTGCGCTACGAACTGCGCCGGCTCTTCGGCGTGCGGACCGCTCTGCTGGTGACGGGCGCGGCCCTTGCCCTGTCGGTGGCTGTGGCGGTGCTGCTCGCCCGCGCCACCGAGACCTCGCTTCCTCATCTGCTGGTGGCCTGGCCCGATCAGCTGCCCCTTCCCCCCACCGCCTTCGGCGCCGGACTGCTCGGCGCGCTCGCCTTCGGCGACGAATACCGCTACCCCGCGCTCGCCGCAGGCCGGGGCGGAGTGCCCCGCCGTATCGGCCTGCTCGTCGCCAAACTCACCGTGTCGGCGGTGACCGCTCTGCTGCTCGCTCTGCTCACGGTCGTGGCCGATGCCGGAGTACTCCGCCTCGTCTACGGCGGGGAATTGAGCCATGTTCCGTCCGGCTGGCCTCACCTGGCTGCGAGTTGGGCCGGATTGACCGTGGGATGCGCCTGGGCGGGGCTGCTCGGCGCCGGCGTCTTCAGGAGCACGACCGCAGGCCTTGCCGCCGTGCTGTCGGTCCCGGTCGCCGTCGTGCCGTTGCTGCGGGCGGCGGTGTCGGGACCGGCCGCACGTTCGGTCGCCGGATTCCCCGCCAGGCTGCGCGAACTGGCATGGCTGGAGTGGCCGCACGAGGTCGACCGCTGGCTGATGGCGATTCTGCGACTGCTGGCGCAGCCCGTCGGGGCTGCCCTCACGCTGTCGCTCTCGGCCCTGCTCTGCGCGTATCTGTTCACCGGCCTTCGTGGCAGGGCCCGTTGGTGAGCATCTCGGACCCTGTCTTGGCCGACCTGCGCGCAACTCCTCGCAGAATGCCCGCTTCTTTCCGATAAGGCGTCAATTACGAGGAGGTCGGTGATCACCCTTTCGTGTGCTTTTCACCAAAGACCTCAAGGGGGACCTGGGGCACGCCGACAAAGGATGCGTGACTACCCTTGCGCACTCCATGATGACCACCTCCCGCACCCCCGAGTCCGGCCTCGCGGGCCCTGGTGAACTCGACCGCTTTCCGTACGCAGAGACGCCCGGCGCAGGCCGTGCCGGAGCCCCGGCCTGGGGCGGCGGTGACGCCGAGCTGGGCCGGGTGGGGCGGCGCACGACGGGCAGCCGTGGCCGCGGCCTGCACGGGCAACTCGTTCAGCAGCTCGGTCAGATGATTGTCTCCGGCGATCTCGGCGCCGACCGCCCGCTGGTTCCCGAGGAGATCGGGCAGCGCTTCGAGGTCTCACGCACGGTCGTGCGGGAGTCCCTGCGCGTCCTTGAGGCCAAGGGGCTGGTCAGTGCCCGTCCCAATGTCGGTACTCGGGTCCGTCCGGTCAGTGACTGGAACCTGCTGGACCCGGACATCATCGAGTGGCGGGCCTTCGGCCCGCAGCGCGAGGACCAGCGCCGTGAGCTGAGTGAGCTGCGCTGGACGATCGAGCCGCTGGCCGCCCGTCTTGCCGCCGGGCACGGACGTGAGGACGTGCAGCAGCGTCTCGCGGACATGGTCGAGATCATGAGTCATGCTCTCGCCCAGGGGGACTCGATCACCTTCTCCCGCGCCGACGCCGAGTTTCACGCCCTGCTCATCCAGCTCGCGGGCAACCGCATGCTGGAGCACCTCTCCGGCATCGTCTCGGGGGCGCTTCAGGTCTCCGGCGGACCGGTCACCGGCTGTGACCGTCCCACCGAGATCTCCCTCGTGCATCACGCGCGCATCGTGGACGCGCTCGCCGCGGACGACCCCCAGGCCGCCGAGGCGGCCATGCGTCAACTGCTCACCGTCCACCCGGAGGTGGAGCGCGTCGTTCCCGCGCCGCGGGTGCACTGATCGCGCGGTGTCGGCCGGGGTGCGCGTCCGCTGCTTTGGGCCGCCGGAATCCCGGGGAGTCCGGCGACGTGATTGTGGGTAAACGTCCCTTATGGCGGATCGCGTCGCAAATGGGGTGTGACTCGGGCCACGCGAATTGGGCGTAACACTCCTCGAAGCCACGCGATGACCTAAGAGGTGGTAGCCGAAGAGGGAATGCGAGCGTCGTTGACGGCGCTGTACAGCTCCGAGGCTCAGCCCGCGCCGTCGGTACATCCCCAGCCGGCGGTCGTCGGCTCCAGGCCCGTCAAGGGCGGAGTCGGAAGCCGTTTCCATCGTTTCGAGAGGTTGTTCGTGTCGGCCAGCACATCCCGTACTCTCCCGCCGGAGATCGCCGAGTCCGAGTCTGTCATGGCGCTCATCGAGCGGGGAAAGGCTGATGGGCAGATCGCCGGCGACGACGTGCGCCGGGCCTTCGAGGCTGACCAGATTCCGGCCACCCAGTGGAAGAACGTTCTGCGCAGCCTCAACCAGATCCTCGAGGAAGAGGGTGTGACTCTGATGGTCAGTGCCGCGGAGTCGCCCAAGCGCCCCCGCAAGAGCGTCGCAGCGAAGAGCCCGGTGAAGCGCACCGCGACCAGGACCGTCGCGGTCAAGACGACCGCGGCGAAGACCGTGGCGGCCACTGCGGCCCCTTCGGCCGACAGCGTGGACGCCGTGGCTGACGACGCCGAGCCCGCGAAGAAGGCTGCCGCCAAGAAGGTAGCGGCCAAGAAGACCGCCACGAAGAAGACGGCGGCCAAGAAGACGGCCAAGAAGACCGCCTCCAAGAAGGATGCCGACGACCTCCACGACGGTGACGAGGCCGCCGAGGAGACCCCGGCGGCCAAGGCCGGCGAAGAGGAGGAAGAGGGCGGCGAGGCCAAGGGCTTCGTCCTCTCCGACGACGACGAGGACGACGCGCCCGCGCAGCAGGTCGCCGTCGCCGGTGCCACCGCAGACCCGGTCAAGGACTATCTGAAGCAGATCGGCAAGGTCCCGCTCCTCAACGCGGAGCAGGAGGTGGAGCTCGCCAAGCGCATCGAGGCGGGGCTGTTCGCCGAGGACAAGCTGGCCAACTCCGACAAGCTCGCGCCGAAGCTGAAGCGCGAGCTGGAGATCATCGCCGAGGACGGCCGCCGGGCCAAGAACCACCTCCTGGAGGCCAACCTCCGCCTGGTCGTCTCGCTCGCCAAGCGCTACACGGGCCGCGGCATGCTCTTCCTGGACCTGATCCAGGAGGGCAACCTCGGTCTCATCCGCGCAGTCGAGAAGTTCGACTACACCAAGGGCTACAAGTTCTCCACGTACGCCACCTGGTGGATCCGTCAGGCGATCACCCGCGCCATGGCTGACCAGGCCCGCACCATCCGTATCCCGGTGCACATGGTCGAGGTCATCAACAAGCTCGCGCGCGTCCAGCGCCAGATGCTCCAGGACCTGGGCCGTGAGCCCACCCCGGAGGAGCTGGCCAAGGAGCTCGACATGACCCCCGAGAAGGTCATCGAGGTCCAGAAGTACGGCCGTGAGCCGATCTCGCTCCACACTCCTCTGGGTGAGGACGGCGACAGCGAGTTCGGTGACCTCATCGAGGACTCCGAGGCGGTCGTTCCGGCCGACGCGGTCAGCTTCACGCTCCTCCAGGAGCAGCTGCACTCGGTCCTGGACACGCTGTCCGAGCGGGAGGCCGGCGTGGTCTCCATGCGGTTCGGCCTCACCGACGGTCAGCCGAAGACGCTCGACGAGATCGGCAAGGTCTACGGCGTGACGCGTGAGCGCATCCGCCAGATCGAGTCGAAGACCATGTCGAAGCTGCGTCACCCGTCGCGTTCGCAGGTCCTGCGCGACTACCTCGACTGAGCCGTCACGGCTGAGTTCTGCAGCGGGCCCGGATCTCTCCGGTACGAGAGATCCGGGCCCGTTGTGTATGCACGAGTGGATGCGGGCGGCGACAGGCTGGTTGACTCCGGGTGAGGAGAATTCACCGGAGAGTCAGGAAGCTGTATGCGTCGTCCTATCGTCCGAGCGCGGGTCGGGGTGGTGACGCTGGCCGCGGCAGCGGTGCCGTCGGCCGCGCCGGCGTCTGCCGCCACTGCTGTGATCGGCGGTCACGCCGTGTCCGTCGTCGAGAGCCCCTGGGCGGTGGCTGTGTCCAGCCGTCAACGGTTCGGGGGAGACAGGGCGGGCCAGTTCTGCGGGGGAGTGGTGGTGGCCCCGCGCGAGGTGGTCACGGCCGCCCACTGTCTGAGCAGCGAAGTGCTCGGCACTCGGTTGAGCCAGGTGCATGATCTGAAGGTCATTGCAGGCCGCAGCGATCTGCGGACATCTGCCGGCCGTGAGATCGGGGTGAGCTCCACATGGATCGACCCCCGCCACGACCCGGTCAGCAATGCCGGTGACCTGGCGGTGCTGACCCTGTCGAGGGCGCTGCCCGGATCGGATGCGATCAGGATGGCCGACCCGGGCGATCCCGCGGAGCGGCCGGGCACCGACGCCACCGTTTACGGATGGGGTGACGTGGCGGGCACGGGGAGCTACCCCGCGGTGCTGCGTGCGACCCAGGTCTCGGTTCTGCCTGACGCGCGGTGCGCATCGGCGTACCCCGGGTCGTCGAGCGGGACGTTTCAGGCGGCGACCATGCTGTGCGCCGGGGAGACTCGGGGTGGGCACGACGCCTGCCAGGGCGACAGCGGGGGTCCGCTGGTTGCCCGCGGGCGACTCATCGGCCTGGTCTCGTGGGGGGCGGGCTGTGGCCGCGCGAAGAGCCCCGGGGTCTACACCCGGATGTCGGCCATGGCTGCAGCTGTCGCCGACCACGGCTGACCCGGGAAAGTCCCGGAACGAGCCCGGTTCGGGGCATGAGAACGGGCGGCCTCTCCTGTGGATACAGGCCGGGCCGCCCGTCGACCGGACTGCGACCGGTCCCTGGCTCGTCGTGGTTGCGAGGTGTCAGCGGTCCTCTTCTTCGGAATGTGCCGGCACAGCCGTGAGGCGGTCCGTCTCATCCTGTATGTCCGCGGCGATCTTCTTGAGTTCTGGCTCGAACTTGCGACCGTGGTGGGCGCAGAAGAGCAGTTCGCCGCCGCTGGTGAGGACAACGCGCAGGTATGCCTGGGCGCCGCATCGGTCGCAGCGGTCAGCGGCCGTCAGCGGGCTCGCGGGGGTCAGAACAGTAGTCACGTCGCCTCTTCTCTAGCTCGACGAGCTGTCGTACCAGGGTCAACATCCAACCAGGCCGAAAACGTTCCCGCTCGTGGCTTTTCCTTGAAAATTTTTGTCAAGGTGGCTGTCTGTCGCCGGTTGGCGGCGAATAGGCCGTATTGCGGTGGCTTTACGGTTTCGCGTTGCTTGTCTTCGTTTTGATCCTCCCGGCTGGCTGCCGGTTGTTGATGAGGACGTGCCCGGAGCCTAAATGGTTCATGCGTGGAAGGGAACGTGATGTGTGCTTCACTCCAACGAGCGATCGAACAGGTGTACGGTGCCGGTTTGAGTCCGGACGTCTTCTAGGGTGGCGTAACAACGCCTCTACCAGGGCTCGGTACCCTCTGACGGGCGACCGACGCCTGGCCTGTACCCACTGGGCCCCAAAATAAATTCAGCGAGGAGCGAACCGCGTGACCGCCGATACGTCCGTGCCGTCCACTGCGCTGCTGAGTGGAGCAGACCGTGATGGCTCCAACTACACCGCGCGGCACCTGCTCGTACTCGAAGGGCTCGAAGCGGTCCGTAAGCGGCCCGGTATGTACATCGGGTCCACCGACAGCCGCGGCCTGATGCACTGCCTCTGGGAGATCATCGACAACTCGGTCGACGAAGCTCTCGGCGGCTACTGCGACCACATCGATGTGATTCTCCACGAGGACGGCTCCGTCGAGGTCCGGGACAACGGGCGCGGCATTCCGGTCGACGTCGAGCCCAAGACCGGACTGTCCGGCGTCGAGGTCGTGATGACCAAGCTGCATGCGGGCGGCAAGTTCGGGGGTGGCTCGTACGCCGCCTCCGGAGGCCTGCACGGTGTCGGCGCCTCCGTCGTCAACGCGCTCTCGGCCCGGCTGGACGTCGAGGTCGACCGGAACAGTGCCACGCACTCCATCAGCTTCCGCCGGGGCGTCCCCGGCATGTTCACCGAGGCGGGCCCCGACAGCCCCTTCGACCCGGCCAACGGCCTGCGCAAGGCCAAGCGGGTACCCAAGACGAGGACCGGCACCCGCGTCCGCTACTGGGCCGACCGCCAGATCTTCCTCAAGGACGCCAAGCTCTCTCTGGACCACCTGTACCAGCGGGCCCGCCAGACGGCCTTCCTCGTTCCGGGGCTGACCCTCGTGGTGCGGGACGAGCGCGGTCTGGACGGTGCGGGGAAGACGGAGGAAACCTTCCGCTTCGACGGCGGGATCAGCGAATTCTGTGAGTACCTCGCACAGGACAAGGCCGTCTGCGACGTCCAGCGGCTGACCGGCCATGGCACGTTCAAGGAGACCGTCCCGGTCCTCGACGACCGGGGCCACATGACGCCCACCGAGGTCACCCGCGATCTCGGCGTGGACATCGCGCTGCGCTGGGGCACCGGCTACGAAACGACCGTCAAGTCGTTCGTCAACATCATCGCGACGCCCAAGGGCGGCACCCATGTGTCCGGCTTCGAGCGCTCCCTCACCAAGACCGTCAACGAGGTGCTGCGCTCGGCCAAGCTCCTGCGCGTCGCCGAGGACGATGTCGTCAAGGACGACGCGCTGGAAGGGCTGACCGCGGTGGTGACCGTGCGGCTCGCGGAGCCCCAGTTCGAGGGGCAGACCAAGGAGGTACTCGGCACCTCCGCGGCCAACCGGATCGTCGCGAACGTGGTGGCCAAGGAGCTCAAGGCGTTCCTGACCTCCACCAAGCGTGACGCCAAGGCCCAGGCCCGTGCGGTGCTGGAGAAGGCCGTCGCAGCCGCCCGTACGCGGATCGCGGCCCGTCAGCACAAGGATGCGCAGCGCCGCAAGACCGCGTTGGAGTCCTCCTCGCTGCCGGCCAAGCTCGCCGACTGCCGCAGCGACGACGTCGGGCGGAGCGAGCTCTTCATCGTGGAGGGAGACTCCGCGCTCGGTACGGCCAAGCTCGCCCGGAACTCCGAATTCCAGGCGCTGCTGCCGATTCGGGGCAAGATCCTCAACGTTCAGAAGTCGTCCGTCTCGGACATGCTGAAGAACGCCGAGTGCGGGGCCATCATCCAGGTCATAGGAGCCGGGTCGGGACGGACCTTCGACATCGATGCGGCGCGCTACGGAAAGATCGTCCTGCTCGTCGACGCGGATGTGGACGGCGCGCACATCCGATGTCTGCTCCTCACGCTCTTCCAGCGCTACATGCGGCCGATGGTGGAGGCGGGACGGGTCTTCGCGGCCGTGCCGCCCCTGCACCGCATCGAGCTGGTCCAGCCCAAGAAGGGGCAGGACAAGTACGTCTACACGTACTCGGACAACGAGCTCCGGCAGAAGCTCCTGGAGTTCCAGCGCAAGAACGTCCGGATCAAGGACTCCATCCAGCGGTACAAGGGGCTGGGCGAGATGGACGCCGACCAGCTGGCGGAGACCACGATGGATCCCCGGTTCCGGACGCTGCGGAGGATCAACATCGGTGACCTCGACTCGTCGGAGCAGGTCTTCGATCTGCTGATGGGCAACGAGGTGGCCCCCCGCAAGGAGTTCATCACCAGCTCCGCGGCGACGCTGGACCGCTCGCGCATCGACGCCTGAGCCGGGGATCTCGCGGCTCCATTCCTGCGGCTCCACCCACGGGTGGAGCCGCAAGATCCACCCTCGCTCCACCCCTGCTCCGATCTGCTGACCCGTGCTTCTCCGTAGCGTCGAAGGCCTACTCCTTCCCCGCTCACCGGAGGCATTCATGTCAGCGTCCACGCTCACCGACGTCGTGGTGATCGTCGCGGTCGTCGCACTGGTGCTCGCGCGACAGTTCCGGCCGCAGAGGATCGGCCGCGACAGGCGGTGGTGGCTTCTGCCCGCGGTACTGGTTTTTGTCTCTCTGCGCCAGCACGGGCTGCTCGACGTGCATCACCGCACCGCGTCCGTCGCGCTGATAGCCGGAGAGCTGCTGGCAGGTCTGGTGATGGGGGCCGGCTGGGCCTGGACCACCAAGGTCTGGAGCGAGGCCGACGGCACCGTCTGGGCCAGGGGCACCAAGGCCACGGCCGCCGTCTGGGTGGTGGGACTGCTGGTGCGGTTCGGGGTCGCGGGTATCGGTGCGATGGCCGGGGTGCGACTGGGCACCGGAGCGATGCTTCTCGCGCTGGCGTCCTCCCTGCTCGTACGGTCCGGAGTGCTGGCGTGGCGGGCCGGGCAGATACACCCGACGTACCGTGTTTCTGCCGCAGGATCGCCCGGACAGGGATGGAAGGACCGCGTATGACGCTCGCTGTCTGGACGACCTGGCCCTCCCGGGAGGCGCTCACCCGGGCCGACCGGACCCGCGCACGCCGTGCGTTCGGCTGGGGTGTGCGGCTCGTCGTTCTGGGGGCACTGATGTGGAGCCCCTTCGCGAGGATCGGCACCCATGGGTGGGTCCTGGCTGCCGCTGTGGCCTCCATCGCGGGCTGCGCCGTCGTCGCCCGGGGTTTCTTCCGGACCAGTCTGGAACACCGGCTGTGGCCCTCTGTGGGGCTCCTCGTGGTGCTGATGGGCGCGGCCGTCCTGGGGCATGCGGCCGGGTTCCCGATCCCGGCCGCGGTGCTCTGGTGCGGGTGCGCCGTCACCGCTCTGGAGCGGCTGCCGCTCGCGGCGGCGCTGCCCTGCACCGCGACCGCGCTGGCCGCTTACGCGCTGGTGAGCGACGACCAGCGGCTGACGATCACGATCACCACGGTGGGCCTGGCGCTCGCCGGATACGTCCTGCGGCTCGACGCCGAGGCCCGGGGCAGTGCCCAGCGGCTGCTCACGCAGGAACGGGCGGCCCTGGCCGCCGAGGCGGAGACCGCCGCGCTGGCCGAGCGGTCCCGGATCGCCCGCGAGATCCATGACGTGCTCGCCCACAGCCTCTCCGCGCAGATGGTGCACCTGGAGGCCGCCCGACTGCTGATCGAACGGGACGCCGGACGGGAGCAGATCCTGGAGCGCGTGGTCGCCGCGCGCGGAATGGCGCGTGAGGGGCTGGCCGAGACCCGGCAGGCGCTCTCGGCGCTGCGTGGGGAGATGACGCCGGTGGAGGAGTTTCTGCAGGAGGTGGTAGGCGGCGCCCGGCTGGCGGTTGCGGGGAGACGCAGGCCTCTGCCCGCTGAAGCGTCCCAGGCCGTTCGGCGGGTGGCGCAGGAGGCGATGACGAATGTGCGCAAGCATGCGCCGGGCGCCGAGGTCTCCGTACGGCTGGAGTATCTGGCCGACGAAATCACCCTGGAAGTAAGGGACTCGGGGGCCCGGGTGCTGGGTGGCGAGCTCGCTGTCAGTGGCTCGGGTTACGGTCTGGTGGGAATGCGGGAGCGCGCCGAACTGCTCGGCGGGACTCTTGAGGCCGGACCCGACGAGGAGGGCTTCTTGGTACGGCTGAAGGTGCCGGCATGACGGCTCGGGTGGTGGTCGCCGACGACCAGTCCGTTGTGCGCGAGGGCATCGTGATGCTGCTGGGGCTGTTGCCGGGGATCGAGGTGATCGGTGCGGCGAAGGACGGTGTGGAAGCGGTCGCGCTGGTGGCCGAACTCGCCCCCGACGTGGTGCTGATGGACCTGCGGATGCCTCGTTGCGACGGAGTGGAGGCGACCCGTCGTATCCGTGCGGAACACCCGTCCACCCAGGTCGTGGTGCTCACGACGTTCGCGGACGACGACTCGCTCTTCCTCGCGCTGCAGGCCGGAGCCCGTGGATTCCTGACCAAGGACGCCGGCGGGGACGAGATCGTGCGGGCCATCGAGGACGTGATGGCGGGCCAGGCCGGGCTCTCGCCCAGCGTGCAGCGGCTGCTCGTCGAGAGGGTCACCTCCCAGGCCCCCGCACCGGCCGTGGTGGATCTGCCCGACGGGCTCACCCGGCGCGAGGCCGAGATCCTGGCGCTCATCGCGGAGGGACTCTCCAACCCGGAGATCTCCCGTGCACTGCACATCTCCACGGCCACGGTGAAGACGCACATCAACAACCTCTTCGCCAAGACCGGGGTGCGCGACCGTGCGCAGGCGATGCGGTACGCCTATCAGCAGGGACTCGCACTGCCACCGGGCACATCCATCACCTAATGGGGTGAAGAGGGGGCGATAAGGGTTCGGAGACTCCTTCACGTACCCATCCTTGGGCACGCGGCTGCAGCGGTCGCGCACAGGGAGAGGGTGTTCGGTGGAGAAGGACGACGGGCTCGACGCCGCTGAGGTGCGGTTGGACGACCCCTGGCAGGACGCGTTGGCCGCAGGCTGGGGCGAGTTGGACGGTACGGGCGCTCCTGCGCCCGTACCCGCGCAGGCAGTCCCCGGATGCAGCCGCAGTGCGGCCGACATCTATCTGGACGTGCAGAGCAGCGCCGCCTTCCAGGAAGTACGCAGCCGCTACCGGAGGTTCGTCGTTCCCGCGGTGTGCGGCTTCTTCGTCTGGTACGTGGCGTATGTCGTCCTGGCCACGACCGCACCCGGGTTCATGGCGCGTCCGGTCGCCGGAGCGGTGAACGTGGCGATGGTGGCGGGACTCGGACAGTTCCTCTCCACGTTCGTACTGACCTGGGCCTACGCCCGTCACGCTCGGCTTCGCAGAGACCGGGCGGCGCTCCATCTCCGTTGGGACACACAGGAATTGACGCGAGGGATCAACCGTTGAGCAGCCATTCGATCACCACACAGCACCAGACTCTGGCGCTGCTGCTGTTCAGCGCCTTCATCGCCGTCACGCTCGCGATCACCACCTGGGTGAGCCGCAACCGGCACGGTTCCGCCGAGGAGTTCTATGTCGGCGGACGGCTGTTCTCCCCCATGGAGAACGGCTTCGCCATCGCGGGTGACTACATGTCGGCGGCCTCCTTCCTCGGCATCTCCGGACTGATCGCGCTCTTCGGCTACGACGGCATGCTCTACTCCGTCGGCTTCCTGGTCGCCTGGCTGGTCGTTCTGCTCCTGGTGGCCGAACTGGTCCGGAACTGCGGGAGGTTCACCCTTGCCGATGTCGTCGCGGCCCGGATGAGTGAGCATCCCGTCCGCATCGCGGTGGGATCCTCGTCCGTCACCGTGTCCGTGCTCTATCTGGTCGCGCAGATGGTCGGCGCCGGAAGCCTGGTCTCGCTCCTGCTCGGCGGGAACAGCGGAGCGGCCCAGGCCTGGACGGTGATCGGCGTCGGGGCGCTGATGGTCGTCTATGTGACCCTCGGCGGCATGCGGGCGACCACCTGGATCCAGATCGTGAAGGCCGTTCTGCTGATGGCGGGTTCGATCCTGCTCACGGTGCTGGTCCTGGTGCGCTTCCACGGCGACGTCAATTCGCTGCTCAACTCCGCCGCCCACCGCAGCGGTCACGGTATGCGGTTCCTGGGGCCGGGCCTGAAATACGGCGGGGACTGGACCTCGCGCATCGACTTCATCAGCCTCGGGCTCGCGCTCGTCCTCGGCACGGCCGGCCTGCCGCACATCCTGTCGCGCTTCTACACCGTGCCCACCGCACGCGCCGCCCGCCGCTCGGTCGTCTGGTCCATCGGACTCATCGGCAGCTTCTACCTGATGACGATCGTGCTCGGCTTCGGCGCCGCGGCACTGGTCGGTTCCGACGAGGTGCGGGCGTCGAATCCGGCAGGGAACACCGCCGTACCCCTGCTCGCGCTGGAGGTCGGCGGTGGATCCGGCTCCACCGGCGGGGCCGTGCTCTTCGCCGTGGTCGCGGCCGTCGCCTTCGCCACCATCCTCGCCGTCGTCGCCGGGATCACGCTCGCCTCGTCGGCCTCCGTCGCCCACGACCTCTACGCGACGCTCAAGCGCCGGAGCACCCGCCAGCGCAGTGAGGTCGCTGTCGCACGCGTGGCGGCGGCGGGTATCGGCGCCGTCGCGATCGGCCTCAGTCTGCTGGCGAAGGACCTGAACGTCGCCTTCCTGGTCGGTCTGGCCTTCGCCGTCGCCGCATCGGCCAATCTTCCCGTCCTGCTCTACTCGCTGTTCTGGCGGAACTTCACCACGCGCGGCGCGGTCTGGTCGGTGTACGGCGGGCTGATCCCCGCGGTGATCCTGGTGCTGCTGTCGCCCGTTGTCTCCGGCAGCCCCACATCGCTCTTCCCGGATGCGGACTTCCAGTTCTTCCCGCTGGAGAACCCGGGGCTGGTGTCCATCCCGCTCGGCTTCCTCGCGGGCTGGATCGGTACGGTCACCTCGTCCGAACCGCCGGACGCGGCCCGGCACGCGGAGACGGAGGTGCGGTCACTGACCGGCGCCGGGGCCGTCTGATCCGGGTACGGCCCAGGCATAGCGGTGCTCGGGCCGCCCCGTGTCGCCGTACTTGAGCGTCAGCCGGAGCCGGCCGGTCTGTTCCAGCTGGCGCAGATAGCGCTGCGCGGTGGAGCGGCTCAGTCCGGTTCTGGCGGCCACCTGATGGGCCGACAGCGGTTCGTGCGCGCCCGTCAGTACCTCGCGGATCAGATCGGACGTCGGCACGGAGTGCCCGCTGGGCAGCCCGGAGGAGGCGGCGGGGCCGGTGGTGCGCAGCGCGCTGAAGATCCGGTCGACCTGCTCCTGACCCGCGGACCGGCCGCTGCCGCCGACCCGGCTCACCGTGCGGCGCAGCGCCGCGTAGCTGTCCAGCCGGGAGCGCAGCACGGAAAAAGTGAACGGCTTGACCAGGTAGTGCAGGGCACCGTGCCGCATGGCGGACTGCACGGTCGTCACGTCGCCGGCCGCGGTCACCATGATCACGTCGGTATGGTGGCCGAGCTGCCGCATACGGCGGACCAGCGAGAGCCCTGTCTCGTCCGGCAGGTAGTGGTCGAGCAGCACCAGGTCGATCCGCTCGCGCTCCAGCGTGGCCATCGCCTGGGCGGCGCTGTGCGCACGGGCGGCGACGTGGAATCCGGGAACCTTCCCCACGTACGCCGCGTTGATCTCAGCGACACGGAAGTCGTCATCGACCACCAGTACATCAATCATCGGGCCGCTCTCTGTTGAAACCGGTCGGCACCCCACGTGTGCCGGTCGGTGCAAGACCGACCGGCAATTGGGCGGTCGGTCCAAGGCGTTGTTGCAACCACGTAGTTGTAGCGCGCGCAAAACGAGCACAACAGTCTCTTGCAGGCAGAAGACTGCCTTGCGCGCACAAGACTGCCGCTGTGGTGTGTGCCACATCTACGGTCCCGCTTCATGAGCACAGACAAGAGCCCC
This sequence comes from Streptomyces sp. A 4/2, assembly GCF_940670765.1. Lineage (GTDB taxonomy): Bacteria > Actinomycetota > Actinomycetes > Streptomycetales > Streptomycetaceae > Streptomyces. The sequence continues at coordinate 127,080 of NZ_CALNVW010000039.1, read as the reverse complement.
GCCATTGAGCTGCGGGGCGCCAGCAAGGTGTTCCGCACCCCGTCGGGGGTGCCGCACACCGCCGTGCGGGAGCTGGATCTTACCGTCGGCCGGGGCGAGTTCGTCGCCGTCGTCGGCCCCACGGGCTGCGGCAAGTCCACCACGCTGACCCTGGTCAGCGGTCTGGAGGAGCCCACCGAGGGCGAGGTGCTGGTCGGCGGCGAGCCGGTCCGCGGCATCGGTGACAAGGTCGGATTCGTCTTCCAGCAGGACGCGGTCTTCCCCTGGCGGACCGTCCTGTCCAACGTCATGGCGGGCCCGCGCTTCCGCGGCGTACCGAAGGCCGAGGCGAAGGAGAAGGCCCGGGAGTGGCTGGCCCGGGTGGGGCTGGCCTCCTTCGAGGACCGTTACCCGGACCAGCTCTCCGGCGGCCAGCGCAAGCGGGTCGCGCTGGCCGCGACCTTCGTCAACGACCCCGAGATCCTGCTCATGGACGAGCCGTTCTCGGCGCTCGACGTGCAGACCCGGGCGCTGATGTCCGACGAACTGCTCGAACTGTGGGCGGGCACCGGCGCCTCGGTCGTCTTCGTCACCCACGACCTGGAGGAGTCCATCGCGCTCGCTGACCGGGTGGTCGTGATGACGGCCGGCCCGGCGACCGTCAAGCAGGTCTTCGAGATCGATCTGCCCCGGCCGCGCAAGGTCGAAGCGGTCCGGCTGGAGCCCCGGTTCGTCGAGATCTACCGGGAGATCTGGTCCTCGCTCGGCGAGGAAGTCCGCATCACCCGTGAGCGAGGTGCCGTCGATGCCGCCTGAGACAGAGCCGGCGACGGACGCCGCCGCCCGTACCACCACCCCGGACACGCCTGCCGACGCCACCGGAACCGCCGTCGCGCTCGACAAGCGGACGGGACGGACCCAGGAGCGTCAGCGCGCCGCGCGCAACCGTCGGGTCCTCGTGTACGCGAGCCGGATGCTGTTGCTCGTCGCGATCGTCGGACTGTGGGAGGTCCTGGCCCGCGCCAAGATCATCGACCCGTTCAACTTCTCGATGCCGTCGAAGATCTGGGACCAGATCCGCCAGTGGTCGCTGCACGGCACCGCCCAGGGATCCCTCTGGGAGCAGATCTGGTACACGATGTACGAGGCGCTGCTGGGCTGGGTCATCGGTGTGATCGCCGGTGTGGTCCTCGGTATCACCCTCGGCCGGATCCGTTTCCTCTCCGACGTGCTCGGCCCGTACATCAAGGTTCTCAACGCCATTCCGCGCATCGTGCTCGCGCCGATCTTCCTCATCTGGTTCGGGCTCGGCCCGGCGTCGAAGGTCGCCTCGGCGGTCGTGCTGGTCTTCTTCCCGGTCTTCTTCAACGCCTTCCAGGGATCCAAGGAAGTCAACCGGAACCTGGTCGCCAACGCCCGGATCCTGGGCGCCAGCAACCGGCGGGTCACCTTCCAGGTCGTCATCCCCTCGGCCACCTCCTGGATCTTCACGAGCCTCCATGTCAGCTTCGGCTTCGCCCTCATCGGCGCGATCGTCGGCGAGTACATCGGCGCCACCAAGGGCCTCGGGCTCCTGGTCTCCGTCTCCCAGAACACCTTCAACGCGGCCGGTGTGTACGCGGCGATGGCGATCCTCGCGGTCGTGGCGCTGATCACCGAAGGGCTGCTCACCTTCGCCGAACGGCGGTTGTTCAAGTGGCGGCCCGTCGAGGCCGACGCCGAGCGCTGACGGCTGCGCTTCCGGCTTTCTCTCCGTAATTTCTTGGCAATTCGGCACAAATCACAGGGACGTGATGAACATGCGCAGCATCAGCAGGGTGTCGGCAGTCGCAGTGGCGGGCGCGCTCGCGCTGACCGCGCTCACCGGCTGCGGCGGTGATCCGGCCGGCGAGGGCAAGAACGCCGGCAAGGTCAAGATCATGGTGGGTGGCCTGGACAAGGTCATCTACATGCCGGCCATGCTCACCCAGCGACTCGGCTACTTCAAGGACGAGGGCCTCGACGTCTCGCTGCTGAGCGAGCCCGCGGGCGTACAGGCCGAGACCGCGCTGGTCTCCGGAGACGTCCAGGGCGCGGTCGGTTTCTACGACCACACCCTCGATCTTCAGGTCAAGGGCAAGCACGTCGAATCCGTGGTGCAGTTCTCGCACGCACCCGGCGAGGTCGAGCTGGTCTCCAACAAGGCCGCAGGGGACGTCAACGGGCCCGCGGACTTCAAGGGCAAGAAGCTGGGCGTCACCGGTCTCGGTTCGTCCACCGACTTCCTCACGAAGTACCTGGCGGTCAAGAACGGTGTGAAGACCAGCGAGTTCACGCCGGTCGCCGTGGGTGCGGGCCAGACGTTCATCGCCGCGCTGAAGCAGGGCTCGGTCCAGGGCGGTATGACGACCGACCCGACGGTGACGAACATCCTGGACCAGAAGCTCGGCAAGGTCCTGATCGACATGCGTACGCCGGAGGGTTCACAGGCCGCACTCGGCGGCCCCTACCCCTCGTCCAGCCTGTACATGAACGCCGACTGGGTCGACGGACACAAGGCGACGGTCCAGAAGCTGGCCAACGCCTTCGTGAAGACGCTGAAGTGGATGTCGTCGCACTCGCCCGAGGAGATCGCGGCGAAGATGCCGGCCGACTACGCGCAGGGCGGCAAGGAGCTCTACGCCCGGTCCATCAAGTCGACCCTGCCGATGTTCACGACGGACGGCGTGATGCCCGCCAACGGGCCGGAGACGGTCGAGAAGGTCCTCAAGGCCTTCAACCCCAACCTCAAGAACGCCACGGTGGACCTGTCCAAGACGTACACCACGGAGTTCGCGAAGAAGGCGCAGTAGCAGTACCCCACCCGGAACGGGGAGCGGCCTCCCCGCGCGTGCGGACGCGCGGGGAGGCCGCTCCCCGTCGTTCCGTCCCCGGACGGCCCGGTCAGCGGGCCCCTTCCAGCTCCTCGGGATCCCGCTCGGACAGCGCTTCCGGGAGTACGACGGTGAACTCCGCCCCGCCGTCCGCACCCCCGCCGACCCGTGCGGTCCCGCCCTGCCGCTCGGCGAGCCTGCGCACCATCGGCAGCCCCAGGCCGCGTTTGCCGTGTGCGGGCGGCTTCTTGGTCGACCAGCCCTCCGTGAAGATCAGCTCGCGCTGCTCCTCGGGGATACCCGGACCGTTGTCCTGGACCCGCAGGACCGCCGTGTGCCCCTCGGTGCGCAGTTCGAGTTCCACCTGCGCACCGGGCGAACCGGACGCCGCGTCCAAGGCGTTGTCCACCAGATTGCCCGTGATCGTCACCAGACCCTGCGGGTCCACCAGCCGGCCGGGCAGCAGCGTGCCGGGTGTGAGCGTCAGCGAGACCCCGCGCTCCGCGGCGACCGTGGCCTTGCCGACGAGCAGGGCGGCCAGCAGCGGGTCGTGGATCTTCTCGGTGACCTTCTCGGCGGTGGTGCGGTGCACGCCGACCACCTCGGTGATGAACTCGGTGGCCGCGTCGTGCATGTCCAGTTCGAGGAGACCGAGCAGGGTGTGCATCCGGTTGGCGTGCTCGTGGTCCTGCGCGCGCAGGGCGTCTATCAGCCCGCGGGTGGAGTCGAGTTCACGTCCCAGTTGCTCCAGCTCCGTCCGGTCGCGGAGGGTGGCGACGGCGCCCCCGTCGTCCGTGGGCATACGGTTGGCGATCAGGACGCGCTGACCGCGTACCGCCAGCAGGTCCTCGCCCGTGACGCGGCCCGCCAGCACATCGGTGGTACGGCCCTCGCCCAGCGCCTCGCCGAGCGGAAGGCCGATGACTTCCGGGCCGAGGCTCAGCAGTCGCTGCGCCTCGTCGTTCATCAGCCGTATCCTGCCCCCGCGGTCCAGGGCGACGACGCCTTCGCGGATGCCGTGGAGCATCGCCTCGCGCTCGGCGAGCAGGGCGGCGATGTCGGAGAACGCGAGATCGTGCGTCCGGCGCTGGAGCCGCCGGGAGATCAGGTACGCGGCCAGCGCCCCGGTGGCCAGCGCCCCGCCCGCGTAGGCGAGAAGGCCGGGGATCAACGCGAGCAGCGAGGCGCGCACGCTGTCGTACCTGATACCGACCGACACCGCGCCGACGATCGTGCCGTGCGTGTCGCGCAGCGGGACCTTGCCCCGGGCGGAGCGGCCGAGCGTGCCGCTGTCGATCTCCATGACCTCGTGACCGGAGAGCGGCTCCTTGGCGCTGGTGGAGACCGGTTTGCCGATCTCGGCGCGGTTGGTGTGCGACCAGCGGATCGAGTGCCGGTCCACGACCACGATGTACTCGGCGTGGGTCGCTCTCCGGATCCGTTCGGCGTCGGCCTGCACCGGTCCGCCGACCGTCGGTGGGGTGTGGAGAAGTTCCTCGGCCAGCCGGGGGGAGGCGGTGGTCTCGGCGATCGCGAGGGCGCGGCGCATGGCCTGGGCGTCGAGTTGTGCACTGAGGGGGCGCAGGAAGAGGCCGATGGCCAGGACGAGCACCCCGCCCGCGACGGCCAGTTGCATCAGCAGTACTTGCGAGAAGACACGTCGGGGCAGCCCGATGCGGAGTCTCCAGGGCTGTCCGGTGGTCATGGGCACGAACGGTAGAGGGCTGGAGGGCCCAACCGGAAGTTCCAGGATCACGCAAGCCGTTTGCGGTGCCTGCGCTAATCTTGCGCGCATGACGCGACGACTTGCACAAGTGGCACAGAAGGTCGGGGTCAGTGAGGCCACGGTCAGCCGTGTGCTCAACGGCCGCCCGGGTGTTTCCGAGGCCACTCGGCAGGCCGTCCTCTCGGCCCTCGACGTACTCGGGTACGAGCGCCCGACCCAGCTGCGCGGCGAGCGGGCCCGGCTGGTCGGTCTCGTCCTCCCCGAACTCCAGAACCCGATCTTCCCGGCCTTCGCCGAAGTGGTCGGCGGCGCCCTCGCCCAGCAGGGGCTGACACCCGTGCTCTGCACCCAGACCAAGGGCGGAGTCTCCGAGTCCGACTACGTGGAGCTGCTCCTGGAGCAGCAGGTCTCCGGGGTGGTGTTCGCCGGTGGTCTCTACCATCAGCTCGACGCTCCGCACGATCACTACAAGGTGCTCGCGGACCGCAGGATCCCGGTCGTGCTGATCAATGCGGCGATCGAGCACCTCGGTTTCCCCAGCGTCTCCTGCGACGACGCGGTCGCGCTCGACCAGGCCTGGCGCCACCTCGCCTCGCTCGGTCACGAGCGGATCGGTCTGGTGCTCGGCCCCACGGATCACGTCCCCTCGATGCGGAAGCTGGACGCCGCGCGCGTGATCGCGGCCGGACTCGGCGCGGACCTGCCCGACGAGCGGGTCGTACGGGCGATGTTCTCGCTGGAGGGCGGCCAGGCCGCGGCCACCCGGCTGCTGGACCGGGGGGTCACCGGAGTCATCTGCGCGAGTGACCCGCTCGCGCTCGGAGCGGTGCGCGCCGCCCGTCGTCGCGGCCTGTCGGTGCCCGGTGACATCTCGATCGTCGGCTATGACGACTCCGCCTTCATGAACTGCACGGACCCCCCGCTGACCACCGTCCGCCAGCCCATCGAGGCGATGGGGCGGGCCGCCGTGGAGCTGCTGTCCGTGCAGATCGGAGGCCGTGCGGTGCCCTCGGACGAGCTGCTCTTCGAGCCCGAACTGGTGGTGCGGGGCTCGACCGCACAGGTCTCGCGCGACAGGACCCGCTAGCTGTCGAGAATTTGCGGAATCTGCGCGACATCTTGCGGAGCGGTAGGGGCGGTGGTTGAGTGAGCGCCGCCACACAGCGACGCGGCTGTGGGCCTCCCGCGCTCCTGCCCCCAAGGGGACCACCGATGAGAAGCACCTGGTTCCGCCCGACCCACCGCCGCACGACGGCGGCTGCCCTTGTCTCCGCGCTCGCCCTGACCGCACTCGCCGCATGCGGCACGAGCAGCAGCGGTGACGGCAACAACGCTTCCGGCAGCGGCGGTTCAGACCCGTCCGCTCCGCTCGATCCGAAGACCAGGGTCACGCTGACCATGGACTGCATGCCGCCGGCTGCGAAGGCGGCGGAGCTGCGCGAGTGGAAGGAGGACATCAGGACGTTCAACCAGAAGTACCCGAACGTCACGATCGAAGGGAAGTCCACCCCGGGCCAGTGCGAGGAACCCACCCGCTTCACCGCCGCGCTCAAGGGCAGGTCACAGCCCGACGTCTTCTACACGTACTTCACCGACCTCCAGCAGGTGCTGGACAACGGCGGCGCCGCGGACATCTCGGCGTATGTGAACGAGAAGACGGTTCCGGCGATCGGCAGCGTCGACCCCGGCGTGATGAACGTCCTCAAGAAGGACGGCAAGCTCTACGGGTTGCCCACCAGCAACTACACCATGGGCCTGATGATCAACCGCAAGCTCTTCAAGCGGGCGGGGCTGGACCCGGACAAGCCGCCGACGACCTGGGCCGAGGTCCGTACGGACGCGAAGGCCATCGCGGCCCTGGGCAACGGCATCGCGGGTTACGGCGACTACAGCGCGACCAACCAGGGCGGCTGGCACTTCACGGCGGAGATGTACGGCCTGGGCGGTGACGTCGTCACCCCGGACGGCAAGAAGGCAGCCTTCAACGACGCCACCGGCAAGGAGGTCCTGACCAACCTCAAGGCCATGCGCTGGGACGACGACAGCATGGGCAGGACCCAGTTGCTCAAGTGGGGCGACCTGCAGAAGCAGATCTCCACCGACAAGCTCGGGATGTTCCTCGCGGCGCCGGACGATCTCACGTACATGGTCCAGCAGCTCGGTGCCACCTACGCGGACTACGGAATGGGGCCGATCCCCGGCGGCCGGGCCACGCTCTTCGGCGGCAACGACTACATGATCAAGCGGGGAAGTTCCCCGGACAAGATCAAGGCCGCCATCGCCTGGGTGAACTTCAAGACGCTCACTCCGGGCAAGGGCCAGTTCGACTGGGCGCGTTCGAAGTCCGACGCACTGCCCGTCGGGCTGCCGCAGCCGAACTTCTGGACGGGTGACGTCAAGGCGACGGACCTGCGGTCCCGGACGGACAACGCGACCATGCCGGTGGAGAACTTCAAGCCCTTCATGGCCGACCCGGTCAAGGGCAAGGCGGAGCCGGCCAAGGCGCAGGAGATCTACAAGGTGCTCGACAACGCGATGTCGGGTGTCCTGACCAACAAGAACGCGAATGTCGACGCGTTGCTCTCCACTGCCGAGCAGCAGGTCAACCAGGTCCTGGCGAACCGGTAACCGCACTCCGGGGGGCCGGACTCCGAGGTCCCGCCCCCGCCCCGCCCGAGACCCGGCGCCAAGGAGACAGACGATGTCGGCCCCCACCCTGTCCACGAGCGGCAAGCCGGTGCGGTCGCCGCACGGCGACGGCCCGCCACCGCAGGCCCGCCGTGCGGTGTTCGTACGCGGTCTGCGGCGCAACCTCTCCGCCCACGGCTTCCTGATCGGCGCGGTGCTCTGCTTCGCGTTCTTCTCGTGGTACCCGATGGTCAGGGAATTCTTCCTGGCCTTCCAGAAGACCGAGGCGGGCAGGACCACCTGGGTCGGCCTGGACAACCTGGAGTACGTCTTCCACGACCCAGCGTTCTGGCAGGCCTGGCGGAACACCCTGCTCTTCTCCGCCCTGGCGCTGGTCCTCGGCTTCGCCGTGCCCTTCGTCATCGCGCTCGTGATCAACGAATTCCGGCATGCCCAGGGGTACTTGAGGCTGCTGGTCTACCTCCCGGTGATGCTGCCGCCGGTCGCGTCCGTGCTGCTCTTCAAGTACTTCTACGACCCGGGGTACGGCCTCTTCAACGGCATCCTGCACTTCCTGCACCTGCCGGAACAGCAGTGGCTCCAGTCCACCGGCACGGCGATGCTCTCCGTGGTCGTCGCCGCGACCTGGATGAACATGGGCGGTGCGACGCTGATCTACCTCGCGGCCCTGCAGGGCATCCCGGGCGAGCTGTACGAGGCGGCCGAACTCGACGGGGCCGGGCTCTTCCGGAAGATCTGGCACGTGACGATCCCGCAGACCCGGCTGATCCTCTCGCTGCTTCTGCTGATGCAGATCATCTCGACGATGCAGGTCTTCACCGAACCGTTCCTGCTGACCAACGGCGCAGGCCCGGAAGGGTCGACGACCACCGTCGTCTACCTCATCTACCAGTACGCGTTCAACTTCAACAACTACGGCGGCGCGGCAGCGCTCGGCCTGGTCCTGCTCGTACTCCTCGCCGGATTCTCGGCGCTGTACGTCCGACTCAGCCGCGACAGCGACAGCGACAGCGAGAGCTAGGAGCGAGGGACGATGGCAGAGCGCACTCTGATCTCACCCGCCCAACTGGGCCGTGCCCGTGGGAAGACCGTCTACTGGGGCGTCCTCACCCTGGTCGTCCTGCTCTTCACCCTGGTCTTCCTCGGTCCGCTGTACTGGATGGTCACCGGCGGTCTGAAGACGGCCCAGGAATTCGCCCAGTCGCCGCCCACCCCTTTCCCCAGGAGCCTCCACCCGGAGAACTACTCCAAGGCGTGGAACGTGATGCAGCTGTCCAAGCTGCTCCTCAACACGCTCTACTACGCCTTCGGGGCGCTCGCCTTCCAGCTGGTCCTCGATGTGGCCGCCGCCTACTCGCTCTCCAAGCTCAGGCCCGTACTCGGCAAAGTCATCCTCGGGATGATGCTGGCCACGCTGATGATCCCGGCGACCGTCCTCGTCGTACCGCAGTACCTGACCGTGCTGGACGTGCCGGTCTTCCAGCGCAATCTGCTCAACTCGCCCTGGGTGATCTGGCTTCCGTCCGTCACGAACGCCTTCAACATCTTCCTGCTGAAGCGGTTCTTCGACTCGATCCCGCGTGAACTCCTCGACGCGGCCTCCATCGACGGCGCCTCCCCCCTGCGCACGCTCCGTTCCGTGGTGCTGCCGATCTCCCGTCCCATCCTGGGCGTCGTCTCGATCTTCGCGGTCGTCGGCGTCTGGAAGGACTTCCTCTGGCCGATGCTCACCCTGCCGGACCCGGACAAACAGACCCTCAACGTCGGTATCTACTCCCTCGCCCAGGGGGTGCCCGAGAACTGGCTCGTCGCCGCACTCGCCATGGCATCGGCGCCGACCCTGATCATCTTTCTGATCTTCCAGCGCAACATCATGAGCGGTCTGACCGCGGGCAGCCTGAAGGGCTGACCACGCCCTCGCACCCCCTCCCTCCGAGTACTCCGCCGCCGGTCCTCCTCCTGGCGCCCGCTGTCCGGGGCCGGCTGTCCGGGGCGACGGCGGAGTCCCACCTGCCCGAAAGGACCGTCACGTGGCAGCCCTCCCTCCCTTCGAGGCCACCGGTGACTGGTGGCGTTCCGCAGTCATCTACCAGGTGTACGTACGCAGCTTCGCCGACGCGGACGGTGACGGCACCGGCGATCTGGCGGGTGTGCGCGCCAGGCTGCCGTACCTCGCCGAACTCGGCGTCGACGCACTCTGGTTCACGCCCTGGTACCTCTCGCCGCTCGCCGACGGCGGTTACGACGTGGCCGACTACCGCGTCATCGACCCCGCGTTCGGCACTCTCGGTGAGGCCGAGAAGCTCATCGCCGAAGCCCGGGAACTGGGCATGCGCACCATCGTCGACATCGTGCCCAACCATGTCTCCGACCAGCACGACTGGTTCAGGGCCGCGCTGGCTGCCGGGCCCGGCAGCCCGGAACGGGAGCTCTTCCACTTCCGTCCCGGGCGCGGCGAGAGGGGTGAACTGGCCCCCAACGACTGGCCGTCCCAGTTCGCCGGATCCACCTGGACCCGTGTCGCCGACGGCGAGTGGTACCTGCACCTCTTCGCCCCCGAGCAGCCCGACCTCAACTGGTCGCACCCGCTGGTGCGCGGGGAGCACGAGGACGTGCTGCGCTTCTGGTTCGAGCGGGGCGTCGCGGGCGTACGCATCGACTCCGCCGCGCTGCTCACGAAGGCGGCAGGGCTGCCCGACTTCGTGGCGGGGCGCGACCCGCATCCGTACATCGACCAGGACGAGATCCACGAGATCTACCGCTCCTGGCGGGCCGTCGCCGACGCGTACCACGGCATCTTCGTCGGCGAGGTCTGGCTGCCGGACGCGGAGCGCTTCGCCCGGTACCTGCGCCCCGACGAGCTGCACACCGCCTTCAACTTCAATTTTCTGACCTGCCCCTGGGACGCCACCCGGCTGCGCCGGGCGGTCGAGGACACCCTCGCGGAGCACGCACCGGTCGGAGCGCCGGCGACCTGGGTGCTCTGCAACCACGACGTGACCCGCACGGTCACCCGCTACGGGCGCGACGACACCGGCTTCGAATTCGCCGCGAAGACCTTCGGCACCGCCACCGACCTGGAACTCGGCACCCGCAGGGCCCGTGCGGCGGCGCTGCTCTCGCTCGCCCTGCCGGGATCCGTCTATCTCTACCAGGGGGAGGAGCTGGGCCTTCCCGAGGTGGAGATCCCGCTGGACCGGATCCAGGACCCGATGCACTTCCGCTCGGGCGGCAGCGACCCGGGGCGGGACGGCTGCCGGGTGCCGCTGCCCTGGACCGCGGAAGCACCCGCCGCCGAGCCGTGGCTTCCGCAGCCCGCGGGCTGGACCCGGTACGCGGCCGAACTCCAGGCGGATGAACCGGAGTCGATGCTGTCCCTGTACCGCACGGCGCTCCGGCTGCGCAGGTACGAGGCGGGCTTCGGGGACGGGCCGCTGCACTGGCTGCCCGCCGCCGACGACGTACTCGCCTTCGCCCGGCCCGATGGCCTGATCTGCGTCGTCAACCTCGCCGCGGAGCCCGCCGAACTCCCCGGCCACGCGCACGTGCTGCTCAGCAGCGGTCCCATGGACGGCGGAGGACGCCTCCCGCAGGACACCGCGGTGTGGCTGCGGGCCTGACCGTGACCGTCGCGCGCTGGTTCAGGGGAGCGGCTGCGGCGGGCGCGGGCCGGTGTACTGGCCGCTGGGGCGCATCCGCAGGGGCCGCTCCGCGTACTCCTCCAGTGCATGGGCGATCCAGCCCGCCGTCCTGGCCACGGCGAACAGGGTCTCCCCGGCCTCGGCGGGCATCCCCGCCGACACCGAGAGCACGGCCAGCGCGAGATCGACATTGGCGTGCAGCCCGGTGCGGCGGGCCGCGGTCGTCACCACGTCGCGGGCCGCGGCCAGTGCGGGCGCAGCCGCGGGTACGTCGGCCAGCAGCGCGAACAGCGCCTGGGCGCGCGGGTCCTCGCCCCGGTACAGCCGGTGGCCCAACCCGGGTACCCGGCGTCCCGCTCGCAGATGGTCCGCGACGACCGGGGCGGCGCCGCCCCGCTCCAGGGCCTCGGCCAGCATCCGGTGGGCGAGGCCGCTGGCGGCGCCGTGCAGGGGCCCCTCCAGCGCGCCGAGCCCGGCGGACACGACGGCGTACGGATGGGCGCGGGCCGACGCGGCGATCCGGGCCGCCAGCGTCGACGCCGCCAGATCGTGATCGATGAGCAGGACAAGAGCCGTTTCCAGCACCCGAAGTGAGGCTGCGTCAGGTGCGCGGGCGGTCAGCCGCGACCAGAGCCGCCGCGCCAGTCCGTCGCCCTCCCGGTCCGGGGCGCCCGATGCGGGCAGCGAACCCACCAGGGTGGGGACGAGACTGCGCGCCGCCCCGAGCACCGCCTCCGGTGAGAGATCGAATCGCAGGGGGTCGGCGGCCGAGGCCGCGACGGCGGACGCCCTGAGCCGGTCCATCGGCGTGCTGTGCGCGGGCAGCGCGCCGACCGCGCGACGGCCCGCCTCCAGGGCCTCCGGCGGTGCGGTGAACCGGGTCCCGGCCCGCAGCTCTCCGGTCCACAGCCACTCGGCGACTTCCTCGTAGCTGTGGCGACGGGCGAGCGCGGTCGCGTCCACCCCGCGGTAGTAGTACCGGTCGGTCTCGGTGTCGATCAGCGTGACGCCGGTACGGAAGACGAGCTCGGCGCCGCCGGACGGGGGCTCCCGCCGGGCGCCGCGCCGGGCCAGCGCGTCGATCTCGGCCGCGTCGAAGGTGCTGCCGCGTCCGCCGGGCGCGCGACGGCTGCTGAGCTGCCCGCGGCTGACGTACGCGTACACCGTCTCCGGCTTCACACCGAGTCTGGCGGCTGCCTCCCTGGTGGTCAGCCGGGGGTCCTCGGGCGCCGCTGATTGATCGCTCATGCCGTTCACCGTATCCAGAACCATCCGTATATTGATTCAATCAACATTGACAGGATTACAGTCAAGCATGGACAGTCGAATCAATAAAGCGAATCGATGCAGCCGCTATCGATGCAGCCGCTATCGATGCAGCCGCTATCGATGCAGCCGCTATCGACGCAGACGCTGATGACAGAGGCAGGAAGCAGGAGGAGACCATGTCCACCATCACCGCCCCACGAGGGCTCGCGGGCGTCGTCGTCACGGACACCGCACTCGGTGACGTCCGGGGTCGCGAAGGCTTCTACCACTACCGCCAGTACTCGGCGGTGGACCTCGCGCAGACCCGCAGCTTCGAGGACGTCTGGTACCTGATGGTCCACGGCGCGCTCCCGGACGCGGCGCAGAGCGCGGCCTTCACCGCCAGGACCGCCGAACTGCGCCGGCTTCCGGCCGAGGTGCGCGAGGTGCTGCCCGCGCTGGCCCGAGCGGGATCGGGCCCGCTGGCCGGGCTGCGTACCGCGCTCTCGCTGCTCGGCGCGGCGGGCGGGTTCCGGCCCGTCTACGACATCGACGCGGACCGGCGCACCGCCGACGCCCTCGCCGCCTGCGCGGCCGTACCGACCCTGCTCACCGCACTGCACCGGCTCGGCCGCGGTCTCGACCCGGTCGAGCCGCGCGACGACCTGTCCTGTGCGGCCAACTACCTGTACATGCTCACCGGTTCGGAGCCCGATCCGGTGAAGGCGCGGGCCGTGGAGCAGTACCTCGTCTCCACCGTCGACCACGGCTTCAACGCCTCGACGTTCACCGCCCGGGTCATCGCGTCCACCGGCGCCGATGTGGCGGCCTGCCTGGTCGGCGCGGTCGGCGCACTGTCCGGACCGCTGCACGGCGGGGCGCCGAGCCGCGCCCTGGACACCCTCGACGCCATCGCCGTACCGGACCGCATCGACCCCTGGATACGGGAGAAGGTCCTGGCGGGGGAGCGGATCATGGGCTTCGGCCACCCGGTCTACCGCACCGAGGATCCGCGCTCCCGGATGCTGCGCGGCATCGCCCAGCAGTTCGGCGGCCCCCTGGTCGACTTCGCCGTGCAGGTCGAGGAGAGGGTGGAGGCCATCCTGGCCGAACTCAAGCCGGGCCGTGAGCTGCACACCAACGTCGAGTTCTACGCCGGGGTCGTCATGGAGCTGTGCGGACTGCCGCGGGAGATGTTCACGCCCACCTTCTGCGCGGCGCGGGTGGTCGGCTGGAGCGCCAACATCCTGGAACAGGCGGCGGACTCCAAGATCATCCGCCCTGCCGCCCGCTATGTGGGACCCCCTGCGCCACAGCCGGTGCCGGACGCGGGCCGGGGCTGATCGCAGGTGCGGTGCGGGGCTGACTAAAATCGGGGCCCATGTCCAGGAAACCCGTGCCCGTCGTCGTTCTCGCGGGATACCTCGGCTCCGGTAAGACCACCGTGCTCAACCATCTGCTCCGGCAGAGCAGGGGCACGCGTATCGGCGCCGTCGTCAATGACTTCGGCGCCATCGAGATCGACGCGATGACCGTGGCGGGTCAGGTCGACTCGATGGTCTCGCTCGGCAACGGCTGTCTGTGCTGCGCCGTCGACACCAGCGAGCTCGACGACTATCTGGCCCGGCTGGCCCGCCCCGACCTGCGGATCGACGTCATCGTCATCGAGGCGAGCGGTCTCGCCGAGCCGCAGGAGCTCATCAGGATGATCCTGGCGAGCGAGAACCCGCACATCGTGTACGGGGGGCTCGTCCAGATCGTCGACGCCGCCGAGTTCGATGCCACCCGCGCCCGCCACCCGGAGACCGACCGCCATCTGACCCTCGCCGATCTGGTCGTCGTCAACAAGGCCGACCGGGTGGACGGACCGGAGCAGGAGCGGATCGTCGCGGTGATCGGCGAGCAGGCCGCGGGCACCCCGGTGGTCCGCGCGTCGTACGGGCAGGTCGACCCGGAGCTGCTCATCGACCGCAGGCCCGGCGGCGAACGCATCGGTCAGCTCTCCTTCGACGACCTGCGCGCCGACGGGGAAGACGCGGCGGCGGAGGAGGACGGCGATCACCGCCGTCATCTGCACGCGCGGTACGAGAGCGTCGAGTTCGTCGCACCGGAGCCGGTGAATCCGCGACGGCTGATGGACTTCCTCGACGGCAGGCCAGACGGCCTGTACCGCATCAAGGGGTTCGTCCACTTCGACGTCCCGGGCCACCGTGAGCGGTACAGCCTGCACGCGGTGGGGAACTTCCTGCGCTTCTATCCGATGGCGCGGGCCGGGGACGGGGAACCCCTGACGCAGCTGGTCCTCATCGGGTCGGGCATCGACGCGGACGCGGTGCGGGAACAGCTCGACGGCTGCCGGGAGCCGGCACCGCAGGACGTCCGCCCGGAATCCATGTGGGGCGTGCTGCGGTACGTACCGGATCCGGCCGGAACAGACGAGGCCGACCCCGGGCAGGCCGGAGCGGACGCCTTCGCCGGAGCGGACGCCTTCGCCGGAGCGGACGCCTTCGCCGAAGCGGACTGACCCGGCCCGGCCGGTCCCGTCCGCTTCGGCGAGTGAGCCGTACCGGCTACACGGGCCCCGCGAGCGTCGCCACCGCCGGGGCGAACGGGACGCCCGAGCCGTCACGGCGCGGGTCCGGTTCGGGCAGCTCCGCCGGGGTGCCGTTCGCCGTGGCGGCCCTGGCGGGGGCCTCGCTCGCCCAGGCCAGCACCAGCAGGTCCTCCCCCTTCAGGAAGCGCTGGCAGCGCACCCCTCCGGTCGCCCGCCCCTTGCGCGGGTACTGGTCGAACGGCGTCAGCTTCGCCGTACGCACCGAGTCGTCCAGCGTGCCGTGCGAGCCCGCGATCGTGAAGACCACCGCGTCCGCCGCCGGGTCCACCGCGGTGAACGAGATCACCTTGGCGCCCTCGGCCAGCTTGATGCCTGCCATCCCGCCCGCCGGGCGGCCCTGCGGCCGTACCTGCCCGGCCGGATAGCGCAGCAGCTGCGCGTCGTCGGTGATGAAGACCAGGTCCTCCTCGCCGGTCCGCAGTTCGACCGCGCCGACGAT
This sequence comes from Streptomyces sp. A 4/2, assembly GCF_940670765.1. Lineage (GTDB taxonomy): Bacteria > Actinomycetota > Actinomycetes > Streptomycetales > Streptomycetaceae > Streptomyces. The sequence continues at coordinate 111,932 of NZ_CALNVW010000039.1, read as the reverse complement.
CCGGTCACCGTCCCGCAGGCCGATGACCTCCAACTCGTCCTTGTTGGGCGGGTAGTCGGGCACCACCCGCTTCACGATGCCCTGCTCGGTGCCGATCGCCAGCCCGGGTGAGGCCTCGTCCACCGTGCTGAGACAGACGACCTGCTCGTCGTCCGCGAGCGAGACGAACTCCGAGATCTGCGCGCCGCCCGCCAGATTGGGCGCGGAGGCGGTGTCCGGCAGCTGCGGCAGATCGATCACCGCGACCCGCAGCAGCCGACCGGCCGAGGTGACCACCCCGATGTCACCGCGCGCGGTCGCCGGGACGGCCGAGACCACCACGTCGTGCTTGGTGCGCTTCTGCCCCTCGGTGCTCAGCGGCTCGGCGGTGGCCGTACGGGCCAGCAGGCCCGTCGACGACAGGAGCACCCGGCACGGGTCGTCGGCGACCTCCAGCGAGGTCGCGGCGAGCGGGGTGCCCGCGGACTCCAGCAGGACCGTGCGCCGGTCGGTGGAGAACTTCTTCGCCACCGCGGCCAGTTCGCCCGAGACCAGCTTGCGCAGCTCCGCGTCCGACTCAAGGATCTTGGTCAGTTCCTCGATCTCGCTGTTCAGCCGGTCGCGCTCGCTCTCCAGCTCGATCCGGTCGAACCGGGTGAGCCGGCGCAGCGGTGTGTCCAGGATGTACTGGGTCTGGATCTCGCTCAGCGAGAAGTGCGAGATCAGCCGCTCCTTGGCCTGTGCCGAGTTGTCGCTGGAGCGGATGAGCCGGATGACCTCGTCGATGTCGAGCAGCGCCACGAGCAGGCCCAGGACCAGATGCAGCCGGTCCTGCCGCTTGCCCCTGCGGAACTCGCTGCGGCGCCTGACGACCGAGAAGCGGTGGTCGAGATAGACCTCCAGCAGCTCCTTGAGCCCCAGCGTCAGCGGCTGCCCGTCCACCAGCGCGACGTTGTTGATCCCGAAGGACTCCTCCATCGGGGTGAGCTTGTAGAGCTGTTCCAGAACGGCTTCCGGTACGAAGCCGTTCTTCACCTCGATGACCAGCCGCAGACCGTGCGCACGGTCGGTGAGGTCCTTCAGGTCGGCGATGCCCTGGAGCTTCTTCGAAGCCACCAGGTCCTTGATCTTGGCGCGGACCTTCTCCGGGCCGACCGCGAAGGGCAGTTCGGTGACGACGATGCCCTTGCGGCGCGGGGTGACGTCCTGGATCGTCGTCGTGGCGCGGATCTTGAAGGTGCCGCGGCCCGACGCGTAGGCGTCCTTGATGCCGTCGAGCCCCACGATCCGGCCGCCGGTCGGCAGGTCGGGTCCGGGCACGAAACGCATCAGCGAGTCGAGATCCGCACCGGGGTGCTTGATCAGATGCCGGGCCGCGGCGATGACCTCGCCCAGATTGTGCGGCGGCATGTTCGTCGCCATCCCGACCGCGATCCCGGACGCGCCGTTGACCAGCAGGTTCGGATAGGCGGCGGGGAGTACGACGGGCTCGCGCTCCTGGCCGTCGTAGTTCGGCTGGAAATCGACGGTGTTCTCGTCGGTCGACTCCGTCATCAGTGACGTGGCGTCAGCCATCCGGCACTCGGTGTACCGCATGGCGGCGGGCGGGTCGTCGTTGCCGAGGGAGCCGAAGTTGCCGTGACCGTCGACCAGCGGGAGCCGCATCGAGAAGGGCTGCGACATCCGCACCAGGGCGTCGTAGATGGAGGCGTCGCCGTGCGGGTGCAGCTTGCCCATGACCTCGCCGACGACACGGGCGCACTTCACATAGCTGCGGTCGGGGCGCAGCCCCATCTCGCTCATCTGGTAGACGATGCGGCGGTGGACGGGCTTCATGCCGTCACGGGCGTCCGGCAGGGCCCGTGAGTAGATCACCGAGTACGCGTACTCCAGGTAGGAGTTCTCCATTTCATCGACGACGTCGATGTCGAGAATCTTCTCCTCGAAGTCCTCCGGCGGCGGGGTCTTCGTGCTGCGGCGGGCCATCGCTGCTGCGGCTCCTTCACGTGCCTGGTCCGGTACTGATGCCGACCATTGTGGACTGTCCCACCGACAACACCGACCGCGACCCGGGGACGCCCGGGTGGCTGCCAGGTGTCAGCGCGCTTGCATACAGTGGCAGGACAGCATTCAACGCGGTCAACACACGCGAGCGAAGGGACGTACATGCCCATGGGTCACACGGCCACAGCCGAGGCCGCTTCCGGCGGCCTGACAGCGACCGAGCACCGGCTGGCCAACGGCCTGCGGGTGGTGCTCTCCGAGGACCACCTGACCCCGGTGGCGGCGGTCTGCCTCTGGTACGACGTCGGTTCACGGCACGAGGTCAAGGGGCGTACCGGACTCGCCCACCTCTTCGAGCACCTGATGTTCCAGGGCTCCGGGCAGGTCGAGGGCAACGGTCACTTCGAGCTGGTACAGGGGGCCGGAGGATCGCTCAACGGCACCACCAGCTTCGAGCGCACCAACTACTTCGAGACGATGCCCACACACCAACTGGAGCTCGCTCTCTGGCTGGAGGCGGACCGGATGGGCTCGCTGCTCGCCGCGCTCGACGAGGAGTCCATGGAGAACCAGCGGGACGTCGTCAAGAACGAGCGGCGCCAGCGCTACGACAACGTGCCGTACGGCACGGCGTTCGAGAAGCTGACCGCCCTCTCGTACCCCGAGGGCCACCCGTACCACCACACGCCGATCGGGTCGATGGCCGACCTGGACGCCGCGACGCTGGAGGACGCACGGGACTTCTTCCGTAAGAACTACGCGCCCAACAACGCGGTCCTGTCGGTCGTCGGCGACATCGACCCCGAGCAGACGCTGGCCTGGGTCGAGAAGTACTTCGGCACCATCCCGTCCCACGACGGCAAGCAGCCGCCGCGCGACGGCGGCCTCCCCGACACCCTCGGCGCCGAGGTGCGCGAAGAGGTCCACGAGGAGGTCCCCTCGCGTGCGCTGATGGCCGCCTACCGGCTCCCGGAGGACGGCACGCGCGCGTGCGACGCGGCCGACATCGCGCTGACCATCCTGGGCGGCGGCGAGTCGTCGCTGCTGCACAACCGCCTGGTCCGGCGGGACCGGACAGCGGTCGCCGCGGGCTTCGGCCTGCTGCGGCTGGCCGGTGCGCCCTCGCTCGGCTGGTTGGACGTCAAGACGTCGGGCGGGGTCGAGGTCCCGCAGATCGAGTCCGCGGTGGACGAGGAGCTGGCCCGCTTCGCCGCCGAGGGCCCCACGGCCGAGGAGATGGAGCGCGCGCAGGCCCAGCTGGAGCGCGAATGGCTGGACCGGCTGGGTACGGTCGCCGGCCGGGCCGACGAACTGTGCAGGTACGCCGTGCTGTTCGGCGACCCGCAGCTCGCGCTGAGCGCCGTGCAGCGGGTGCTGGACATCACGGCAGAAGAGGTGCAGGAGGTCGCGAAGGCGCGGCTGCGCCCCGACAACCGCGCCGTGCTCGTGTACGAGCCCGTCACGGCGGACGAGACCGACGACAACACCCGGACTGACGAGGCGGACCTGTGACCGACGCCGCAACCGTGAGCATGACCTTCCACCCGCAGCCGCAGGCGGGTACCGCCAGGCCCTGGGCCTTCCCGGCCCCCGAGCGGTCCACGCTCCCCAACGGCCTGACCGTGCTGCGCTGCCACCGCCCCGGACAGCAGGTGGTGGCCGTCGAGATCAGCCTCGACGCCCCGCTGGACGCCGAGCCGGAAGGGCTCGACGGCATCGCCACGATCATGGCGCGGGCCTTCTCCGAGGGCACCGACAAGCACACCGCCGAGGAGTTCGCCGCGGAGCTGGAGCGCTGCGGTGCCACCCTCGACGCGCACGCCGACCACCCCGGTGTCCGGATCTCCCTGGAGGTCCCGGTCTCCCGGCTGCCCAAGGCGGTCGGCCTGCTCGCCGACGCGCTGCGCGCGCCCGCCTTCGCGGAGAGCGAGATCGAACGGCTCGTGGGCAACCGCCTCGACGAGATCCCGCACGAGCTGGCCAACCCGGCCCGCCGCGCGGCCAAGCAGCTCTCCAAGGAGCTGTTCCCCGCCACCGCGCGCATGTCACGCCCGCGGCAGGGCACCGAGGAGACGGTGGCGCGCATCGACGCGGCGGGCGTCCGCTCCTTCTACGAGGCGTACGTCCGGCCCGCGACGGCCACCGCGGTGATCGTCGGTGACCTCACCGGCACCGACCTGGACGGCCTGCTCGCCGACACCCTCGGCGACTGGAAGGGCAGCGCGGGCACGCCCCGGCCGGTGGCGCCCATCACCGCGGACGACACGGGCCGGGTGGTCATCGTGGACCGTCCCGGGGCCGTCCAGACGCAGCTGCTCATCGGCCGCATCGGCGCCGACCGGCACGACCGCGTCTGGCCCGCGCAGGTTCTCGGTACGTACTGCCTGGGCGGCACCCTCACGTCCCGGCTGGACCGGGTGCTGCGTGAGGAGAAGGGCTACACCTACGGGGTGCGCGCCTTCAGCCAGGTGCTCCGCTCCGCGCCGGACGGGACCGGCGCGGCGATGCTCGCCATCAGCGGTTCGGTGGACACGGAGTCGACCGGGCCCGCGCTCGACGACCTCTGGAAGGTGCTGCGGACCCTGGCCGCCGGTGGTCTCACCGACGCCGAGCGGGACGTGGCCGTGCAGAACCTGGTGGGCGTCGCCCCGCTGAAGTACGAGACGGCCGACGCGGTCGCGGGCACCCTCGCGGACCAGGTCGAGCAGCACCTGCCGGACGACTTCCAGGCGCAGCTGTACGCGCGTCTCGCGGCGACGGGCACGGTCGAGGCGACCGCGGCGGTCGTCAGCGCCTTCCCCGACGACCGCCTGGTGACGGTGCTGGTGGGTGACGCCGCGCAGATCGCGGAGCCGGTCAGGGCGCTGGGCATCGGCGAGGTGACGGTGGTCGCGGGCTGACCCCCGGCTGCCCCGCGGGCGCGGGGGAGTGAAGGACGGACAGGACTCCGGCGGCTCGGCTGCCGCCGGAGTCCTGTTCCGTGTCCGCCGGGCACCCGCTTCCGGTGTCCGCTGCGCACCGGTTTCCGGTGTCTCTTACGCACCCACTTCTGTGTCCGATGTGCGCACGCGATGTCCGGTTTATTCGCAAGGTTGCCTGTATTTCCTGTGGCATGACCGACAAAACTGCCCATCTGTTTGGTTCAACCGACAACCACCGTTTAGCGTCTCACTCGCTGTTCGTCGGACGTAAGCCGCGATCGCGGCGCCGAACAGCGATCGCCGAGTCCCCGTCAGGCGCGAGCCTGGGGAGCCGGGGACCCACGCAGTCCCTGGGGTGAATCGGGCCGCTCCGCGTGGAGCCGGCCCGTAGGAGACCTTCCTGCTCCGAACCCGTCAGCTAACCCGGTAGGCGAGAAGGAAGGAAAGGACCAGCCACTTCATGGCGTTCACCCGCCCTGCCGGTAAGCACCGTGCCCCGAACCGTCTGACCCGCAGGACTGCGACCGTGGCCGGTGTGGCCACCCTCGCCACCGCGGGTGTCATCGGCACTCTCGCGTCCCCGGCGATGGCCGACGACGTCAAGGCTCCCTCCGCGCAGGAAGTCAACCTGGAACGGACCATCCTTGTCGGCGATTCCGTCGCCGACCGGATCGCCGCCCAGGCCGTCGCGCAGCAGTACGAGGCCGAGCAGGCCGCGGCGAAGGCGGAGGCCAGGGCCAAGGCGGTCGCCAAGGCGAAGGCGGAAGCGAAGGCCAAGGCGCGGGCCGAGGCAGCCGCGAAGGCGAAGGCCGGCCGGGAGCGTGCGGCCCGCGACGCGGAGCGCAAGCGCCTCAATGCCTATGTGGCCCCCGTGACCGGCTCGTACGTCTCCACCGGTTACCGGACCGGCGGCAATCTCTGGTCCTCCGGCAGTCACACCGGCATCGACTTCCACGCGGCGAGCGGCACCCCGGTGCACGCCGTGGGCGCGGGCACCGTCGTCGAGGCGGGCTGGGGCGGCGCGTACGGCAACAACGTCGTCATCAAGATGAACGACGGTACGTACACCCAGTACGGCCACCTCTCGTCCATCGGCGTCTCGGTCGGCCAGTCCGTCACCTCGGACCAGCAGATCGCGCTCTCCGGCGCCACCGGCAACGTCACCGGCCCGCACCTCCACTTCGAGGCGCGTACGAGCCCCGACTACGGTTCCGACATCGACCCGGTCGCGTACCTGCGTTCACACGGCGTCAACGTCTGACCCACGCACACCCCCGTCCCCCGGTGGCCCCGGCGCAGATGCGCGCCGGGGCCACCGCTTTTTATGGCCAAAAGACAGTCATCATTTACCGGTGGCCTTCGGAAATTCACGTGCACTGTCATAGAGTCGCCGCACAGGTATGGATCGACCGCGATTTCGCGGGGGATCAGGCGGAGGTTCGGCCATGCGCATTCCCGCGCATTCGGTATGCACGGCAATTCGCGACGACATCATCTCGGGGGTCCTGGAACGCGGCACCCGGCTGACCGAGGAGGTGCTCGCGCGCCGCTACGGGGTCTCGCGCGTCCCGGTGCGCGAAGCCCTGCGCACCCTGGAGTCCGAGGGCTTCGTGGTCACCCGCCGCCACGCCGGCGCCTGGGTCGCCGAGCCGAGCGAGCAGGAGGCCGCCGACCTGCTGGAGATGCGGATGCTGCTGGAGTCGATGGGCGCGGCACGCGCCGCCCGGCACCGGACCGAGGCCCATCTGAAAGTCCTGCGGGGCTTGGTCGGCCTGGGGCAGGAACGGGCCCGTCGGGGGCAGGGTGAGGATCTGCGCTCACTCGGCGGCTGGTTCCACGAAACGCTCGCGCAGGCGTCCGGGAGTGCGGCGCTGACCACCCTGCTGACTCAGCTGAGGCAGAAGACCGCCTGGATGTACACCGTCGATCAGCCGGTCCGGCCCGTCGATTCCTGGGCCGAGCACGGCGCGATCGTGGACGCGGTGGCCCGTGGTGACGCCGAGCGGGCCCGGTCACTGACCACGGCGCACGCGGACCGGGCGACGGCGGCGCACCGGCTCCGCAAGCGGGGGCGTGTGAGGACTTCGCAACATGCCGTAAACGTTTCGGGCATCCCGGATTAACGAGCGTGCCGTAGAAAAAGAGCGGCATACGGAAATAGTTGTATTCCCGCAGCCGGTCTTCTGCGTGCCCTCGACCGGTCCCCGGCAATTGACCGCGCCGGAAAGACGGAATGGCAGGGAGAGTGCGAAGAGCAGGAGAGCGCGAAGCGCAGGAAGAGTACGAAGCCCAGGGAAAGCGCGAAGGGCAGGAAAAGCAGAACCGCAGCGCCCGAATTCGGGACACTGCGGTTTCTCGGAACGCCCGACTCCGGTGTCCGGAACGAACCGGCCGGGCGGAGCGGCACACGTCTCAGACGGTCTCGGGCAGTTCGTCGAGTCCTTCGGCGACCAGTTTGGCCAGCCGGTCGAGTGCCGCCTCGGCGCCGTCGACGTCCGAGGACAGCACGATCTCCTCGCCACCTTCGGCGCCCAGGCCGAGAACCGCGAGCATCGACGCGGCGTTGACGGGGCTGGTGTCGGGCCTGGCGATCGTCACCGGGACCCCGGAAGCCGTCGTGGCACGGACGAAGATGGAGGCCGGACGGGCGTGCAGACCCTCGGCCCAACCGACCTTGACGCGGCGCTCAGCCATGGTGTTGCCCTTCGAGTTCTCTGACGGTTGTCTAGACCATTCTTGCACGGGGTGCGCGGCGTGCCGGGGGCCGTGCCGGATCCCAGACTGCACCGCTCGCGGTACCGCCGCGACCCGTACGCTTTCCCCATGCAGCCCCCGCTGGAGCAGAGCCCGCACCAGGAGTACCCGGCCCACTGGGAAGCGGACGTGGTGCTGCGCGACGGCGGTACGGCCCGGATCAGGCCCATCACCACCGAGGACGCCGAGCGGCTGGTCAGCTTCTACGAACAGGTCTCGCCCGAGTCGAAGTACTACCGCTTCTTCGCCCCCTACCCCAGGCTGTCCGCCAAGGACGTCCACCGCTTCACCCATCACGACTACGTCGACCGGGTAGGTCTGGCGGCCACCGTCGGCGGGGAGTTCATCGCGACCGTCCGCTACGACAGGATCGGCGAGGACGAGGCGGAGGTCGCCTTCCTCGTCCAGGACGCGCACCAGGGGCGCGGTGTGGCCTCCGCCCTCCTCGAACACATCGCGGCCGTTGCCCGTGAACGCGAGGTCAGCCGCTTCGTCGCCGAGGTGCTCCCCGCCAACAACAAGATGATCAAGGTGTTCACGGACGCCGGGTACGAGCAGAAACGCAGCTTCGAGGACGGCTCCGTCCACCTCACCCTCGACCTCGAACCCACCGCGGCCTCGCTCGCGGTCCAGCGCGCCCGCGAACAGCGCGCCGAAGCGCGCTCGGTACAGCGGTTGCTCGCCCCGCGCGCCGTCGCCGTGGTCGGCGCGGGCCGCACACCCGGCGGGGTGGGGCGCACGGTCCTGCGCAATCTGCTCGGCTCGGGCTTCACCGGCCGTACGTACGCGGTGAACCGCGCCTTCCCCGACGGCGTCACCGAGCTGGACGGGGTCCCCGCGCACCGTACCGTCGCCTCGATCGACGACACCGTGGACCTGGCGGTCATCGCCGTACCGGCCGGACGCGTCCCCGAAGCGGTCGCCGACTGCGGCGAGAGCGGCGTGCAGGGGCTGGTCGTCCTCTCCGCCGGGTACGCCGAGAGCGGCGCCGAGGGGCTGCGCCGCCAGCGCGAACTGCTCCGCCAGGCCCGCTCGTACGGCATGCGCATCATCGGCCCGAACGCCTTCGGCCTCATCAACACCGCCGAGGCCGTCCGGCTGAACGCCTCACTGGCCCCCGAGTCCCCGGTCCGCGGCCGGATCGGTCTCTTCACCCAGTCCGGCGCGATCGGCATCGCCCTGCTCTCCGGGCTGCACCGGCGCGGAGCCGGACTCTCCTCCTTCATCTCCTCGGGCAACCGCGCGGATCTCTCCGGCAACGACTTCCTGCAGTACTGGCACGAAGACCCGGACACCGATGTCGCCCTGCTCTACCTCGAATCGATCGGCAACCCCAGGAAGTTCACCCGGCTCGCCAGGCGCACGGCAGCGGTGAAACCGGTCGTCGTGGTCAAGGGCGCCCGGCACAGCGGCAGCGCCCCGCCCGGCCACGCGGTCCCGGTCACCCGCCTCCCCGACGCCACGGTCTCGGCGCTGCTGCGGCAGGCCGGCGTCATCCTCGTCGACACCGTCACCGAGCTCGTCGACGCGGGGCTGCTGCTCGCCGACCAGCCGCTGCCCGAGGGGCCGCGCGTGGCGATCCTGGGCAACTCCGAATCCCTGGGCCTGCTGACGTACGACGCCTGTCTGACGGAACGGCTGCGTCCGCTGCCGCCCGTCGACCTGACGACGGACGCGACTCCGCAGGACTTCCGCGACGCGCTCGCCGGGGCGCTGGCCGACGAGGGCTGCGACGCGGTCCTGATCACGGCGATCCCCTGGGTGGGGGAGAACGGCGTCACCGAATCGGGCGACGGCGAAGTGCTCGCCGCCGCGCTCCGCGAGGCCGCCGCCCACTCCCCGGCCAAGCCGGTCGCCGTGGTCCACCTGGAGATCGGCGGACTGGCGGAGGCGCTGGCCGCCGCCACGAACTCGGTGCGCCACCCCAAGGGGACGCCGCCGCCCGCCGGTCCGAGGACGGCGGGCGGCGGGGAAGCGGCGACGTCCGACTCCGACGGCGGGACCGACGCGCCGCCCGCCTGGGACCGCCCCGGCGGGATGCCCGCCTACCCCGCCGCCGAGCGGGCCGTCCGCGCCCTCGCCCAGGCCGTCCGGTACGGACAGTGGCGCCGCCAGGCCGCCGACCCCGGCCGGGTCCCCGCGTACGACGACATCGACGAGCCGGGCGCCGCCGAGCGGATCGGGGCGCTGCTCGAAACGGCCCACGTCGACGTCGCCCGCGGCCTGACCCTGTCCCTCGACGACGCCTGCGAACTGCTCGGCCTCTACGGCATCCGCGTCCTCCCGGCCCGCCCGGCGCCGGACGCGGACACCGCCGTCGCGGCAGCCGCACACCTGGGCTACCCCGTGGCGCTCAAGGCAACCGCACCGCACCTCCGCCACCGCCCGGACCTCGGCGGTGTACGCCTGGACCTCGGGTCCGAGACCGGGCTGCGCCGCGCCTACACCGAACTGACCCGGGCGCTCGGCGCACCGGCGGTGGTCCAGCCGGTGGTCCAGGCGATGGTTCCCCGCGGTGTGGACACGGTCGTCCGGTCCGCGATCGACCCCGCAGTCGGCGCCGTCCTCTCCTTCGGGCTCGCCGGGGCGCCGTCCGAACTGCTCGGCGACACCGCGCACCGGCTGGTCCCGGCCACCGACCGGGACGTCGCCGAACTCATCAGGAGCATCCGGACGGCCCCCCTCCTCTTCGGCTGGCGGGGCTCGGCGCCCGTGGACACCCACGCCCTCGAAGAGCTGCTGCTCCGGGTGTCCCGGCTGGTCGACGACCACCCCGAGGTGGTGTCCGTCGCCCTGGAGCCGGTGGTGGTCGGGCCGAGCGGTCTGTCGGTGCTCGGCGCGTCCGTTCGGCTGGCGCCCGCGAACGCCCTCGGCGACCTCGGGCCGCGCCGGATGCCCAGCTACTGAGGAGGCAGCTGTCATGAGGGCCGGACGCGCCTTCTCCGCCCTGTGGCGGGGCCCGTACCGCGCCCACCTCCCATGTGCCCGTCGGTCTAAGATGGAGCCCATGGCGAAGACCGGTACAACGACCCAGGGGCTGCGCGCGGCGATCGAGCGCAGCGGCTATTACCCGGCCCTCGTGGCCGAGGCGGTGGAGGCCGCTGTCGGCGGCGAGCCGGTTTCTTCGTACCTGGTGCACCAGGAGACGACGTTCGACTCCAACGAGGTGCGCCGCCATGTCACGGTCCTCGTCCTGACCGGCAACCGCTTCATCGTCAGCCACACCGACGAGCAGGCCGCCGACGGCGGCTCTCCGACGCCGTTCGCCACCACCTCCACCGAGTCGGTGAAGCTGGGCCGGATCTCCTCGGTGGTCCTGAGCCGGGTGGTGGCCAACCCGGAGAAGTACGTCCCGGGCACCCTGCCCCGTGAGGTCGTCCTGACCATCGGCTGGGGCGCGGTCGCCCGTCTCGACCTGGAGCCCGCCGCCTGCGGCGACCCCAACTGCGAGGCGGACCACGGGTACACCGGCAGCTCCACGGCCGACGACCTGAGCCTGCGCGTCAGCGAGGCCGGTGACGGCCCCGACACCGTCCGCCAGACCCTCGCCTTCTCCCAGGCGCTCTCCGAGGCGACCGCGGCGGCCGGCCGCTGATGGTCCAGCCCGACTGGCGGTACGAGGACGACGTCGCCCCGCTCGCGCTCTCCACCGCCCCCGTCCCGGAGTACGGCTCGGGCTCGCTCGCCGATCTGCTGCCGACGCTCGCCGCGGGCCTCGGCGTCCCGGGTTTCACCGCGGCGATCCCGGAGCTCACCCCGGCCGACCGGAACTGCGTCTTCCTGATCGACGGCCTCGGCTGGGAGCAGATCCGCGCCCACCCGGACGAGGCCCCGTACCTCCACTCGCTCCTCGGCACCTCGCGCGGCGGCACCGGCCGTCCGATCACGGCCGGTTTCCCCGCCACCACGGCCACCTCGCTGGCCTCGGTCGGCACCGGTCTGCCGCCCGGCGCGCACGGTCTCACCGGCTACACCACCCGGAATCCCGCCACCGGTGAGCTGATGAACCAGCTCCGCTGGCGGCCCTGGACGGACCCGCACGTCTGGCAGCCGTACCCCACGGTCTTCCAACTCGCCGACGCGGCAGGCGTCCACACCGCCCAGGTCTCCTCACCGGACTTCCAGCACACCCCGCTCACCAAGATCGCGCTGAGCGGCGGCACCTTCCGGGGCAAGCTCACCGGCGAGGACCGGATGGACCTGGCCGCGGCCCAACTGGGCGCGGCGGACCGTTCGCTGATCTATACGTACTACAGCGAGGTCGACGGCAAGGGCCATCGCTTCGGGACGGACTCGGACGCCTGGCGCGGCCAGCTGATGTACGTCGACCGGCTCGTCCAGCGCCTCGCCGAACAACTCCCGCCGCGCTCCGCGCTCTACGTCACCGCCGACCACGGGATGATCGACATCCCGTTCGACGAGGAGTCCCGCATCGACTTCGACGAGGACTGGGAACTGGGCGCGGGCGTCGCGCTGCTGGGTGGCGAGGGCCGTGCCCGCCACGTCTACGCGGTGCCCGGCGCCGAGGCCGATGTGCTGACCGTCTGGCGCGAGGTGCTCGGTGAGCAGTTCTGGGTGGCGAGCCGCGAGGAGGCCGTCGCGGCGGGCTGGTTCGGCCCGCAGGTCGACGAGCGGGTGCACGGGCGGATCGGCGACGTGGTCGCCGCCGCCCACGCCGACGTGGTGATCACCGCGTCCCGCCGCGAGCCCCACGAGTCCGTCATGGTCGGCATGCACGGCTCGATGACCCCCGTGGAGCAGCTGGTGCCGCTCCTCGAAGTACGCTCTTGACCCGCGTACCCCACCCACGCGTTCCCCACCCGTTTCCCCCGGATCCGAAAGGTCCTCGACTTCCCATGCCCGAGCTGGTGTTCTTCTCCGGAACGATGGACTGCGGAAAGAGCACTCTGGCGCTGCAGATCGGACACAACCGTTCGGCCCGTGGCCTCCAGGGCGTGATCTTCACCCGCGACGACCGTGCGGGGGAGGGCAAGCTCTCGTCCAGGCTCGGCCTGGTCACCGACGCGGTCGAGGCGGACGAGGGCATGGACCTCTACGCGTACCTGGTGGGCCGCATCACCCACGGCGACAGGGTGGACTACGTGATCGTGGACGAGGCGCAGTTCCTCGCGCCGGACCAGATCGACCAGCTGGCCCGGGTGGTGGACGACCTCGACCGGGACGTCTTCGCCTTCGGGATCACCACCGACTTCCGGACCAAACTGTTCCCCGGCTCGCAGCGGCTGATCGAACTGGCCGACCGGATCGAGGCGCTTCAGGTCGAGGCGCTGTGCTGGTGCGGCGCACGGGCCACGCACAACGCGCGCACGGTGGGCGGGGAGATGGTCGTCGAAGGCGCGCAGGTGGTGATCGGGGACGTCAACCGGCAGCAGGGCGAGGTCGGTTACGAGGTGTTGTGCCGACGCCACCACCGGCGCAGGATGACCGCCCGGTCGGCCCGCGCGGGGGCGCTCTCGCCCGATGTCCTGCCGGTCGCGACGCGCTGATCACCCGGTATTCCCGACACCCGCGTCAGTGCTGCGGTGCCTCGGTACGGGCAGGCGCGGCGGCATCGAACAGCTGGTCCACGTCGTGGGCGGTCAGCGCCGGACCGGCGCAGCAGATCACCATCAAGGCCGCCACGGCCACGACCAGACGGCGGCGCAACGGCGTGGGCGGGGCGAGCAGGGCCTGGACCCGCTGGGGCACCGGGCCGCCGGTGGCGGCCAGTGCGGGCTGCGGGGCACGACCGGTGGCGAGTGCCGCGCGGGCGACCGCGCGGGCGACCAGATGGCGGTCGGCCACGACGGCTCCGGCCGACTCGTCGGCCCAGCACTCCAGCGCGTGGGCCCCGGCCCGGGTGAGCGGCCTGAGCAACGGGTTGGCCGCCGCGGCGAGTTGCAGCACCAGCAGGAAGACATGGTGACGGTGGCGCAGATGAGCGCGCTCGTGCGCCAGCAGGGCGCGGCGCTCGTCGGCGTTCAGGGCGCGGAGCATGCCGGTGGAGACCACGATCCGGCCGGGCGCCCCGGGCAGCGCGAAGGCCACCGGAGCGGGGTCGTCCAGAACCGCCAGATCACCCGAGGTGGGCAGGGGCCGGAAGTCGTGCCGGGCCCGGACGAACACCCGCACCCAGCGGTACGCGGACACGACGAGGGCCGCCAGACAGCCGAGAGCACCGACGGCGCACGCCGCGGCCACCGGCCAGTCGAGCGGGTTGTCGGCGGCCAGCACCCGGGGTGACCACCGGCCCTCGGCGGCCACTTGAGGAATCTGTCCGATGAAGGTGACACCGAGCATGGCCAGGACCGCGACCCAGGCGCCCGCCGCGATCACGGCGGCCGAGGTCAGCATCCAGGCGGCGGCGCGCGGGGGCAGCCTGCGGGCGGTCCGGGGCGCGCTCAGCGTCAGGACCACACCGGCCGACAGCGCCACGCACAGGCTGATCCACACGGTCCTACTCCTTCGCGTCGCGCAGGAGTTGTTCCAGCAGCTTCTCGTCGTCGGCGGGCAGCTCGGAGACGAAACGGGCGAGCACCGCGGCCCGGTTCCCGCCGTGCTCCAGCAGATCGCGCATCCCGGCCGCCGCGTGTCCGGCCTCGTCGCGCACCGGGGAGTAGAGATACCCGCGTCCGGCCCGGGTACGGGTCACCAGGCCCTTGGCGTGCAGCCGGGACAGGATCGTCAGAACGGTGGTGTAGGCGGGGTCGCCGGTGACCTGTTCGCGCACCGTACCGGCGCCCGCGGGCTCACCGGCCGCCCACAGAGCGGCCAGGACCTCGCTCTCCAGCTCGCCCGGCGCACGCCGTCCCGATGGCCCCTGCTTGCTCACGCTCCGCACCCCTCTGTACTCCGCCCGGCTGCGCCGCAGCTCCGTCCGCGCCGCTCCGTGTCCATGAACCGCGCCGGTCCTCCAAGCTACTACGGCATACGGAGCGCGGGCGTCCGCCCGGATCCGCGGTGAGCGGGGTCCGGCCACCCGTGTTCCCCGAGCGGTCCGACCTCCAGCCCGCGCTCGTGGCAGGTGTCCAGGATCCGGGGAAGCGCGCCGAGGGTGTTGCGCCAGGAGCCGGTGGCGGACGTGCAGTCGGAGTCGTGCAGCAGGATGGTGCCGCCGCCGCGCAGGTCGCGCGCGACGGTGTCGTGTACGGACGCGGGGGTCGCGCGCTTGCGCCAGTCCTCGCCCCAGGTGGTCCACAGGACGGGGGTGAGGCCGAGGCGGCGGCAGGCCAGGTACGTCCCGGCGGTCATCACCCCGTACGGGGGCCGGAACAGCCGGGGCGGGACGCCGGTGATGCCGGTGACGGTGTCGTGCGCACGGGCGAGGTCGTCGTAGGTGGCGGCGGGGCCGCGCACCAGCAGCGGCCGGTGGGCCCAGCCGTGCAGGGCGATCTCGTGCCCGGCGGCGGTCATCTCCCGTACCAGGGCGGGGGAGCGCACCGCCATCGAGCCGAGCAGGAAGAAGGTCGCGTGCACCCGGCGGGCGTCCAGCAGGCGCAGGAAGTGCGGGGTGGAGAGATGGTCGGGGCCGTCGTCGAAGGTGAGCGCGGCGTGACCGGCCCGGCCCTGCCCGGACAGCCGGGGCATGAACCTGTTGCGCAGCGGCCCGAAGGTGGAGACGACCGGTGCGGCGTGCACGGCGGCGAGCGCGGGCAGCACCGCGGCGCCGGCGAGCAGGACGGTACGGGCCGTTCGGTGCAGGGTCATCGGCGCACGTCGCCGTCCAGGAAATGCGTGAACGAGCCGAAGCGGGCCGGTGAGTCACCGTACGCCTCGGCGAGCGGGGCGCCGATCCCCAGCAGCAGGGTGGCCGCCATGGCGACGGTCACGACGGCGGCCCGGCGACGGGCCCGGCGGCCCGGCGGTGTGCCCCAGGCGACGGGACGGTGGCGGGCGGCGGCGGCGATGGCCGCGGCGGGGCCGGGCCCCTTGTCGTACAGGGCCAGTCCCGCGGCGCGCTGGGACCGGCCGAGGGGGCCGTCGAGCAGTTCGGTGAGCGTCTGTGCGAGGTCGGCCGGTTCCCGTATCCAGGTGGCGAGCCCGGCTTCGTGCAACGCGGCGGCATTGGTCTGTCCATGGCCGGGAATGCAACGGTAACTGGCCACCGGCAGGCCGCTGGCGAAGGCTTCGAGCGAGGTGAGGCCGCCCGCGTTCTGCACCAGGACGTCCGCCGCGGACATCAGTGCGGGCATGTCCGCCACCCAGCCGTGCACATGCTCGATCCCGGCTCTGCGGAGCCGCCCGGCCAGCGCCTCGTTGTGCCCGCACACGACGACCGGTACGGCTGTGCCGCTCGCCCGTATCTCGGCGGCCACCTGCTCCACCGGCCCGACCCCCCACGATCCGGCCACCAGCAGCGCCACCGGGGCCTCGTCGGGCAGGCCGAAGCGGGCACGCGCGGCGCTGCGGCGCCGGGGCGTGGCGGGGGCGAAACGGTCAGCGGTGACGGGTCCGCTGACGGTCACCCCGGCGGCGCCCTGGGCGGTGGCCTGTCCGGCGGGTATCGCATGGGCGGCGAGATGCGTGTCTATCCCGGGCGCCACCCACAGCGAATGGACCGAGAAGTCGGTGAGGTAGGTGATGGCCGGTACGGACAGCCGCCCGCGCAGCCGCAGACCGCCGAGTACCTGGCTCGCGCACGGATAGGTCGAGACGACCGCGGAGGCGTCGGCGGGGACGGCCCGCAGGGTGCGCCGCTGGGCAACGCGGAACAGGGCGCGCAGGACCGGGCCGGGCCCCCCGGTGTGCTCGGTGGCGGCGTAGATCCGCTGGTAGCCGGAGGGCGCCCAGGTCAGCAGGCGGTGGTAGCTGCCCGACAGCAGTTTCCCGAGCCGGGCGGGGAGCAGATCGAGGAAGTCGTGCCGGTCGACCGTGAAGCCCTCGGCCTCCAGACGGCGCGCCAACTCGTGGGCCGCGCCGTCGTGTCCCGCGCCGACGCTCGCCGAGATGATCACGATCCGCGGCAGCGCGTGTTCCCGCCGGTGGGTCCGGCGCGGGAACACCCCGCCGCCCACGGGGAATTCGGGGTCCTGGTGGTACGACACGGCCGATCAGCCTCCGAACTGGCAAGAGCGGGACAGGGGTTCGCTCTCGCCGGGCTGACGGAAGTGCCGGGCGCGCGAAAACGACGCCGTCCGGCGGGGCCTGAGGGATCAGGACGGCGCGGAGGGCTGCCGTCTGAAACTACTACATGATGTAGAAGTAAGGGAATGGCCCTCGGATGGGCGGTCCGCCGGGGGTATCGCGAACCGGCCGGGGAGACGGCGAACCGGCCGGACGGCAGCCTGCTGCTCCGTCCGGCCGGTGGTGATGTCCGTGCCTGCCCGAGGGGTGCGACGCCCGCCCCGGGGAGCGCCGTGCCTGCCCGGGGTCGGTGCCGGGGTCAGTGTGCCGCCGCGTTCAGCGCGCCGTCCGGACGATCGTGAAGGCCGCGCCCTCCGGGTCGGCGACCGTGGCCAGCCGCCCGGTCTCGCCCTCGCGCGGTTGCTGCAGCACGTGCCCGCCCAGCTCGACCACCCGGTGTGCGGCCTCGTCGGTGTCTGCCACCTCGAAGTACGTCATCCAGTGCGCACCCCTGTCCCTGGGCAGCGCCTGACCGACCCCGTGCAGGGAGGCCACCGCGTGGCCCTCCAGGTACAGGGTCAGATAGTCGAAGTCGGCCGAGACCACGGCCTCCGTCTCGTATCCGAACACCGCTTGGTAGAACTTGCCGACCGTCCCGGTCTCCCGGGTCACCAGTTCGTTCCACACCGGCGTCCCGGGGACGCCCGCCTCCGCGACCCCGGCGTGGGCGGTCGCCTGCCAGACGCCGAAGACCGCGCCCGCGGGGTCGGACCCTATGGCCAGCCGCCCCGCCTCGCCCGCGTCCAGCGGCCCCACTCCGACCGTCCCGCCGCAGTGCCGGATGGTCTCCGCGGTCGCGTCGGCGTCGTCGGACGCCAGATAGGTCGTCCAGGCGATCGGCAGATGCCGGTCGGGCGGCATCTGCCCGATGCCGGCGACCTCCTTGCCGTTGAGCAGCGCGCGTACGTACGGCCCCAGTTGGAGGGGGCCAGGCTGGAACTCCCAGCCGAACAGGTCCCCGTAGAACTCCTGGGTCGCTGCCAGGCCGTGCACCATCAGACTTACCCAGCAGGGGGTTCCGGGCGTACGCCGAGTGGCTGCCTCGGTCATCTTCGCTCTCTCCTCGGACCATCGGTGGTGGCCGTGCGGGGGTCGGTGGGCGGCCCTCACCCAGATGCTTCCACCACCTGCCGCGCGCCGGGCCCCGGCCGCGCCGTATTTTGCACGTTCCAGCAGGAGGATGCCTGTTTTGATACTCCTCGTCCGTTTCTACGGCGTTACGTGCGAGCCGGTCCCTGGGCGAGGATGTGATCCATGACTCCCATCATCACCGCAGCCGAACTCGCCAGCGAGTCGGCCGGAACGCGGCCACCGGTGCTCCTCGACATCCGCTGGAAGCTCGGCGGCCCGAATCTGCGCCCCGAGTACGAGGCCGGGCACATCCCCGGCGCGGTCTTCGTCGACCTGGACGCGGAACTGGCCGGTCCGCCCGGCACCGGCGGCCGTCATCCGCTGCCCGATCCGGCGGAGTTCGGCGAGGTGCTGCGCCGGGCGGGTGTCTCGCGGGACACCCCGGTCGTCGTGTACGACGGCGGCCAGGGCTGGGCCGCCGCGCGCGCCTGGTGGCTGCTGCGCTGGACCGGCCACCTCGATGTCCGGGTCCTGGACGGCGGTCTCGCGGCCTGGACGGGCCCCCTCTCGGCGCAGACTCCGGCGCCCGCCCGGGGCGATTTCACCCCCGTACCGGGCTCGCTGCCGCTCCTCGACGCGGACGGCGCGGCCGGGCTGGCCGGGAAGGGGCTGCTGCTGGACGCCCGCGCCGCCGAGCGCTACCGCGGCGACGTGGAGCCCATCGACCGGGTCGGCGGGCACATCCCCGGCGCGGTGTCCGCGCCGACCACGGAGAACGTCCGCCCGGACGGCCGGTTCCTGCCGGCCGACGAGCTCAGGGCCCGGTTCGCCGGGCTGGGGGCCGCGGGCGAGGACACCGAGATCGGTGTGTACTGCGGGTCCGGTGTCTCCGGGGCCCACGAGGTGCTCGCCCTGGAGGTCGCGGGCTTCCCGGCCGCTCTCTACGCGGGTTCCTGGTCGGAATGGTCGTCCGACGAATCCCGCCCGGTGGCGACCGGTCCCGATCCCCGGTAGCCGCCGCCGGACACCAGTGGGGCCCGCACGCGGCGCGTACGGGCCCCACTGGTCCTGTCTCTCCCGCCCAAAGGCCGCCCGGCGGACCGGGGGCGGGCAGTCCCTAATCCTGCTTCTTGCGCCGCGTCCCGAAGACGATCTCGTCCCAGCTCGGTACGGCCGCACGCCGCCCCGGCCGCACGCCGTCGGCCTCGGCCTGCCGGTCCGTCGTCCCGGTGAGCCGGTCGCGGTGACCGGTCACCGCACGGGGCATCAGTACGTCCGCGTACGCCGAACCGGCGCCGACCGACGCCGCGGGCGGCTCCTCGGCCTCCGACTCGCGCACCGGCTCGGCCGGCGGAAGCTCCGGCGGAGCGGGCCGGTCCGGTACGACCATGTCGCCGCGGAAGCTCGGGACGGCCTCCAGCAGGCTGGTCAGCGAATCGCGCTCGCTGATGCTGTCGTCCGGCTCGGGAGGCGCGGGCACGGGCGCCGTGGGCCGCTCCATCTGCCGGTCCAGGGCACGGTCGAGCGGCCGGTCGCGCGGCAGCCTGGCGATCCGCGGTACGAACGGAAAGCTCGGCTCGGGCGCCACCAGCGAGTTGTCGGACTCGCCGATCAGCGACCGTGCCTCGTCGTCCATGGCCTGCACCAGACGGCGCGGCGGGTCGTACGTCCAGCTCGCCGAGTGGGTCTCGGTCGCGACCCGGTACACCAGCAGGACTTCCCAGGTGCCGTCGTCACGGCGCCAGGAGTCCCACAGCACGGTGTCCCGGTCGGCGCCGCGCAGCAGCAGCCGCTCCTGCACCGCCTCGCCGAGCTGCGGACCCGTGCCGGTGTTCTCACCGGCACGGCGCACGGGCGTCTTACGGGCCCGTTCGGCCATGAAGGCGCGCTCCGCGAGCACGGGGCCCTCGAAGCGGCGGACCCGGTCGACCGGGATCCCGGCCATCTGGGCGACCTCCTCGGCGGAGGCACCGGCTCTTATACGTGCCTGAATGTCGCGGGGACGGAGGTGGCTCTCCACCTCGATCTCGATCTGGCCGAGGCGCGCGCGGTCATTACGGACCGCCGCACGCAGCCGCTCGTCGATCGGAAGCGTGTACTCCGTACTGTCCGCAGCTTTGAGCACCAGTCGTGTGCCGTCATTCGAGACGGCCACGACACGCAGTTCGGGCATGGGAACCTCCCGGGTGGTGCCTGCCGACGTCACGTGCGTCGCTGCTTCCGCTAGTCGAGTGTGGCCTGCCCGGGTTCGGCACGCCACAACCTTGCCGAGTTACCCGGCGTGTCGGGTCTCAGTCCTGGAACGCCGTTATGGCACGGTTACCTGTTCGCAACGCAGAGCGACTGGCGATCACTCTGTGCAGCGGGCGCCCGTGCGGTGCCACGGCTCCGCCGGTTCGAGTGCCGCCTTCGGCCCCCTCCCGTTGGTCCGGACACCCTTGTGGGAGGCCGGGCCCAGGGCTCGACACAGTACTCCATTCGGGCCAAGTGGGTGGACGGCTCGCCGCTCGAGTTCTGGCGGCCCGGGGGAGCGGAATCCCGATAATTGCCTCCGGTGTATGCCCTCGGGTGTTGTGCTTCACACAATCTCCCGAATCGGAACTATCCACTTCGCTCACATGTCCCTTTCTGGTGCAGAGTGTCATCAGATGGGCAAACAGAGGCTGGAGATGGAGCAGAAGCCGGACAGCGGGACAGAGTCCGAGAACGCGACGAAGAAGAAGCTCGACCTGAGCGTGCCGCAGGTCGCGGGCAGCGCCTTCGCGGCTGTCGTGGCGGCGGTGCTGGCCTCGAAGCTCGGGGTGTACGGAACGATCATCGGCGCAGGTGTGGTCAGTGTGATCGCGACCTGTGGCGGCACGATCTTCCAGCATCTCTTCCGGCGTACCGGGGAGCAGATCCGCGAAGTCACGGTGCAGGTGAAGCCGAAGGGCCCGAGGTTCCCGACCCGGCAGGTGCCGGTCAGCCGGGTTTCCGTCAGCCAGGTGCCCGGGACCGCGGAGCCGGGGGAGATGCCGCCCACGGTCGCCGCGCCGTGGCCCGACGAGCTGAGCAGCACCACCACGGGCGGCCGTCGGGCCGGGGACCGGGCGGCCCCGGGTCCCGGTCCGGACGCGACTCGGCTGCTGCCCCTCGACGGGGAGTTCACCGAAGCCACGACCCACGGCACACGGGTGCGCGGCTGGAAGCGCTCGTCGCTCGCGGCCGGCGTCGCGTTCCTCGTGGCGATGTCCGGGATCACCGGGTTCGAGCTGCTCTCGGGGCACGGCCTCAGCGGCGGCAGCGGAACGACGGTGGGATCGGCCGTGCAGGGCGGCGGTACGAAGGCGTCGAAGCCCTCGCCCGCCCCTTCGCACTCGACGGAGCAGGACCGGCAGCAGGGCGGGAACCCGGACCCGAGCCGGAGCCCGGACCCGTCGCCGAGCCGCAGTTCCGGCGACGGCGGGCAGACCGGGCCGGGCCCCGGGAAGAGCGACGCTCCGGCCGACCCGGCCCCGAGCCCTTCACCGCCCTCGTCGGGTGACGCCTCCACGGCACCCGACCCGGCACCGTCCGGCCCGGCCGACAGCGGGACGGGCGGCACCACGGGCCACGACGGCACCGTCCAGCAGGACAAGGGGGCGGGCTCCGGGGCGACGACTCCCTGACGTGATCTTCAACCTGTGCGGCGCGGAGCCCCCCTCGGGCGGTCAGTCGCCCAGGACCCGGCGCAGGTAGTCGTTGGCGAACAGCCGCTGCGGGTCCAGCCGGTCGCGCAACGCCGTGAACTCGCCGAACCGCGGATACACCCCGGCCAGATATTCGGCGTCACGGCTGTGCACCTTGCCCCAGTGCGGCCGGCCGCCGTGCGCGGTCATGATCCGCTCGACGGCGGTGAAGTACGCCCGGTGCGGTGTGCCCCGGTACAGGTGCACCGCGATGTACGCGCTCTCCCGTCCCGAAGCCGTGGAGAGCGCGATGTCGTCGGCGGGCGCCGTCCGCACCTCCACCGGGAAACTCACCCGCAGCGGTGAACGCTCCACCATCGCCTTCACCTCGCGCAGCGCCGCCACCGCGGCCTCGCGCGGCAGGGCGTACTCCATCTCGACGAAGCGCACCCGGCGCGGACTTGTGAAGACCTTGTAGGGGACGTCGGTGTAGGTGCGGGCGGAGAGCGCGCGGCTGGAGATCTTCGCGACGGCGGGGATCGTCGCGGGGACGGCCCGGCCCAGCGAACAGGCCGCCTGGAAGAGGCCGTTGGAGAGGAGCTCGTCCTCGATCCACCCGGCTACCTTGCCGGGGGGCGCGGCGGGGCCCGCGCTGCGGTTGTTGCGCTTGGTGTTGCAGTTGCCGGTGTGCGGGAACCAGTAGAACTCGAAGTGCTCGTTCTCGGCGACGAGCTGCTCGAAGTCGGCGGTCACCCGGTCGAAGGCCATCGGCTCCTCGCGGGCCGTCAGCAGGAAGACCGGCTCCACCGCGAAGGTGATCGCGGTGACGACCCCCAGCGCGCCCAGGCCGATCCGGGCGGCGGCGAAGACCTCGGGGTTCTCCTGCTCCGAACACTTCAGTACCGTGCCGTCGGCCGTCACCAGCTCCAGCGCGCGGATCTGCGCGGAGATCGACGCCGAATCACGGCCGGTGCCGTGCGTGCCGGTACTGGTGGCGCCCGCCACCGTCTGCTCCATGATGTCGCCCATGTTCGTGAGGGAGAGCCCCTCACGGGCGAGCGCCAGATTCAGCCGCTTCAGCGGAGTACCCGACTCGACGGTCACGGTGCCGGCCGTGCGGTCGATCTCCCGGATGCCGGTGAGGAGATCGGGGCGTATCAGTACCCCGTCGGTCGCGGCCGTCGCCGTGAAGGAGTGGCCGGTGCCGACGGCCTTCACCTTCAGGCCCTCGTCCGCCGCCCGCCGGACTGCGCCCGCGAGCTCCTCGGCCGACGCGGGGGTCACCTCCCGCACCGGGCGCGCGGTGACGTTCCCCGCCCAGTTACGCCACGTGCCCGCCGTTCGCGCTGTCACCGATGTCCGTGCCGTACCCGTCATCTGCCCCGCTCCCCTCGTGTAGTGGCGCCGGCACATGGAGCCGGCGATACCCGAGCAACGCCACCACGGCCGCGAGCGCTCCCGCCACGAGCGGCACCAGATACCCCTGGCCGGCCCCGCCCGCGTCGACCGCCCAGCCGGCGGCCGAAGAGCCGAGTGCCACCCCGACCGCGAGCCCGGTACTGGTCCAGGTCATGCCCTCGGTCAGTTTGCTGCGCGGTACGTGCTGCTCGACGAGGGCCATCGTGGTCACCATCGTCGGTGCTACGGCAAGGCCCGCGACAAAGAGCGCCCCGGCCAGAAACGGCAGGTTCCCGGCCAGTTGGAGGGGGATCATACTCAGCGCCATCGCGCACACACCCACCAGCCACCTGCGTGAGGCCGGGCCGCGAGGGTGCAGCAGTCCGAAGACAGCGCCGGCCAGACAGGAGCCGAGGGCGTACACGGCGAGAACGACACTGGCCAGCGCCTTGTGCCCGCGCTCCTCGGCGAAGGCGACCGTCACGACGTCGATCGCCCCGAAGATCGCCCCGGTCGCCACGAAGGTCAGGACCAGCATCTGCAGCCCGCGCGAGGCCAGCGCCGAACCGGCCGGTCCCTGGCCGCGCGGATGCGGCGCCGGTTCGGTCGCGCGCTGCGAGGTCAGCCAGAAGACGCCGACGACCAGGAAGCCCCCGGCCATCAGCGGGCCCGCCTCCGGGAACCAGGCCGTGGACAGCCCGATGGAGAGGATCGGGCCGAAGATGAAGCAGACCTCGTCGACGATCGACTCCCAGGAGTACGCCGCGTGCAGGCTGCGCGGGGTGCCCCGGTAGATCGCCGCCCAGCGGGCCCTGACCATCGAGCCGATGCTCGGTACGCAGCCCGCGCCCGCCGAGAAGAGGAAGAGCGTCCACTCCGGCAGCTCCTGCTGCGCACAGATCAGCAGGCCCGCGACGGCGGCGGCCGAGACCAGGGTGGCGGGGCGCAGCACCCGGCGCTGCCCGTGCCGGTCGACGAGCCGGGAGATCTGCGGACCGATCGCCGCCGCGGACAGTGCCAGTGTCGCGGAGAGCGCACCGGCCAGCCCGTAGCGCCCGGTGAGCTGGGAGATCATCGTCACCACACCGATCCCCAGCATGGAGAGCGGCATCCGGCCGAAGAGTCCGGCCGCCGAGAACCCCTTGGTGCCGGGGGCGGCGAAAATCGCACGGTAGGGACTGGTCAAGAAGGGCTCCGGTAAGGCGTAAGTGTCGTTTGCGCAGCTTACGGTCGCAGTGACGGGTCCTGCACCGGGGGTCAGGAACGGGCACCCGTTGCGTGGGGGGTCCCCCGGCCTGTCGGAGGCGGGTGGCAGGATCGGAGCCATGTCCGATCAGCGTGATCCAGATCCCTACGACGCCCTCCTGCTGCTCTCCTTCGGCGGCCCCGAGGGCCCGGACGACGTGGTCCCGTTCCTGGAGAACGTGACCCGCGGCCGCGGTATCCCCAAGGAGCGGCTCAAGGAGGTGGGGCAGCACTACTTCCTGTTCGGCGGGGTCAGCCCCATCAACGGCCACAACCGCGCCCTGCTGGACGCGCTGCGCAAGGACTTCGCCGAGCACGGCGTGGAACTGCCGGTGTACTGGGGCAACCGCAACTGGGCGCCGTACCTGACCGACACCCTGCGGGAGATGGTCCGGGACGGCCACCGGCGTATCGCCGTGCTGGCCACCAGCGCGTACGCCTCGTACTCCGGCTGCCGGCAGTACCGCGAGGACCTCGCCGAGGCGCTGGCGACGCTGGAGGCGGAAGGCCTTGAGCTGCCGCGCGTCGACAAGCTGCGGCACTACTTCAACCACCCGGGTTTCGTACGGCCCATGACCGACGGTGTCCTGAAGTCGCTGGCCGGGCTGCCCGACGAGGTACGCGACGGGGCGCACCTGGCCTTCACCACCCACTCCATCCCCACCGCCGCGGCCGACAGTTCGGGGCCCGACGGCGGGGCGTACGTCGCCGAACACCTGGACGTGGCGCGGGTGATCGTCGACGCGGTCCGCGCGGAGACGGGGATCGAGCACCCCTGGCAGCTCGTCTACCAGTCGCGCAGCGGCGCCCCGCACATCCCGTGGCTGGAACCCGACATCTGCGACCACCTGGCGGAGCTGCACGGCGCGGGCGCGCCCGCGGTCGTCATGGTGCCCATCGGCTTCGTCTCGGACCACATGGAAGTCCTCTACGACCTGGACACCGAAGCCGTCGCCAAGGCCGCGGAGCTGGGGCTCCCCGCCGCGCGGTCCGCGACGGTCGGCGCCGACCCGCGCTTCGCGGCAGCGGTGCGCGAGCTGCTGCTGGAGCGCGCAGCCGCGGAGCGGGGGCTCCCGGTGGCGCGCTGCGCGCTGGGAACGCTCGGCGCCTCGCACGACGTGTGCCCGGTCGGCTGCTGCCCGGCCCGCAGTGCCAGGCCCGCAGCCGCGGGCGCCGACAGCCCGTACGCCTAGAGGGAGAACCGTGACCGATCCGCTCCACACCGAACTGCTCGAACTGGCCCAGGAGGCAGCCCGGCGCGCCGGCACCCTGCTGCGGGACGGGCGCCCCGCCGACCTGGAAGTGGCGGCCACCAAGTCCAGCCCCATCGACGTCGTCACCGAGATGGACATCGCGGCCGAAAAGCTGATCACGGGCTACCTCGCCGGTCTCCGTCCCGACGACGGGTTCCTCGGCGAGGAGGGCGCGAGCTCCGAGGGCACCAGTGGCATCCGCTGGGTCATCGATCCGCTGGACGGCACCGTCAACTACCTCTACGGCCTGCCCACCTGGTCCGTGTCGATCGCGGCCGAGCAGGACGGCGAGACCGTCGTGGGTGTGGTGGCCGCGCCGATGCGCGGCGAGACGTTCCACGCGGTCCGCGGCGGCGGGGCGTACCTCGGCGACCGGCGACTGCGGTGCAGGCCCGCACCGCCCCTCGACCAGGCGCTGGTGTCGACCGGCTTCAACTACGTCACGACGGTGCGCGTCCACCAGGCGTCCGTGGCCCAGCAGTTGATCCCGCAGCTGCGGGACATCCGGCGGGGCGGCTCGGCCGCGGTCGACCTGTGCGACGTCGCCGCGGGCCGGCTCGACGGGTACTACGAACGCGGACTGCACCCCTGGGACCGCGCGGCCGGGGACCTCATCGCCCGCGAGGCCGGTGCGAAGACCGGTGGGCGGCCCGGGGAGCGCCCTACGGACGATCTGACGGTCGCCGGGTCGCCGGGCGTCTTCGAGCCCCTCCAGGCCCTCCTGGAGGAGTACGGCGCCTGGCACGACTGACGCCCCGGCTCCGAGCACGCTGACAGGCCCCGGCGGCCGGGACAGGGCACGGGGAGCGCATGCGAAGGCCCCGGCACCGTCGTCCTGTGGTGCCGGGGCCCCGCACGCCGTACGTCAGACGCTCGCGGTGCGGACTTCCACGCCGTGTTCGGCGGCGAGGCGGTGCAGATCGTCCAACTCGCCCTGCTCGACCTCCGCCAGGAAGTCGTCGCCGGTCTCGCGAGCAAGGGTCAGGTCGGTCTGAGCTGCCTTTATGCGCTGCAGCAGACCTGCGGTGAATGCGTCCATGGTGCGCCCCCTCGTCGTGGGTCGGTGGCACGGGGGTGTGCCGAGGGTCATCAACTGATCACGGGCTCCCCGGGGCGGCGGAGCGGCCTGTGGCGCGCCACATACAGGGCGTGATCGGCGGGTGTGCAATCGTCCTCCCCTCGCTCCACCTCAGAGAAACCTCAACCGGCCCGGGAATCACGGAATTCCCACCGTTCCGGGGCCCGGCATTGTCTTACAGCCGGTTTATGGCCGTACGGGGCAGGATGGACGTACACACACTCCGTGCCAGAGCTGCCCTGAACAGGGCTCAGAGGAAGGACAGCGCCGTGCGCGTACTCGTCGTCGAGGACGAGCAGCTGCTCGCCGATGCGGTGGCCACCGGACTTCGCCGGGAGGCCATGGCCGTCGACGTCGTGTACGACGGCGCCGCCGCCCTGGAGCGGATCGGGGTCAACGACTACGACGTCGTCGTCCTCGACCGCGACCTGCCGCTGATCCATGGGGACGACGTCTGCCGCAAGATCGTCGAACTCGGCATGCCGACCCGGGTCCTCATGCTGACCGCGTCGGGTGACGTCAGCGACCGGGTCGAGGGCCTGGAGCTCGGCGCGGACGACTACCTGCCCAAGCCCTTCGCCTTCAGTGAGCTGACGGCGCGGGTACGGGCGCTGGGGCGCCGTACGACGGTCGCCCTGCCCCCCGTCCTGGAGCGGGCCGGCATCAAGCTGGACCCCAACCGCCGCGAGGTCTTCCGGGAGGGCAACGAGATCCAGCTCGCGCCCAAGGAGTTCGCCGTCCTCGAAGTGCTGATGCGCAGCGAGGGTGCGGTGGTCTCCGCCGAGCAGCTCCTGGAGAAGGCCTGGGACGAGAACACCGACCCGTTCACCAACGTCGTGCGGGTGACCGTCATGACGCTGCGCCGCAAGCTCGGTGAGCCCCCGGTCATCGTGACCGTGCCCGGCTCCGGATACCGGATCTGACCGCCCGGTGGCCTCCACCCCCGCGCCGCCGACGGCGCCTCCCAAGCCGACCTGGGACCCGAAATCAGCCGAGTCCCTGTCGCCCTTGCTGCGTCCGACCATCCGGATACGCCTGACCCTGCTGTACGGCGGGATGTTCCTGATCGCCGGGATCCTGCTGCTCACGATCATCTACATGCTGGCGGCGCAGGCGCTGCACAGCGGCAGCAGCACCCCTGCCTTCCAGGTGTCCGGCCAGAACGTGTCCATCGCCAGCCCGACCTGTCCGAACCTCGGGCAGACACAGAACAGCGACCAGCTGAACAGCGTGCTGAAGGCATGCATGAGCGAGCAGCGTCAGCACGCCCTCGACAATCTGCTGACCCGCTCGCTGTACGCCCTCGTGGGCCTGAGCATCATCGCCTTCGCCTTCGGCTACGCCGTGGCCGGGCGGGTGCTGTCGCCGCTCGGCCGGATGACGCGTACCGCCCGCCGGGTGGCCGGAACGGACCTGACCAGGCGGATCGAGCTGGACGGCCCGGACGACGAGCTCAAGGAGCTGGCCGACACCTTCGACGAGATGCTCGACCGACTGGAGCGGGCCTTCACCGCGCAGCAGCGCTTCGTGGCGAACGCCTCGCACGAGCTGCGCACCCCGCTCGCGATCAACCGCACGCTTCTGGAGGTCCACCTCTCCGACCCGGGCGCGCCGGTGGAGCTGACCCAGCTGGGTAAGACGCTGCTGGCCACCAACGAACGCAGCGAGCAACTGGTGGAGGGGCTGCTGCTGCTCGCCCGCAGCGACAACCAGATCGTCGAGCGGAAACCGGTCGACCTGGCCGAAGTCGCCACCCGCGCCCTCGACCAGACCCACGCGGAGGCCGAGGCGAAGGGCGTGGAACTGCGCGGGGAGCAGGCGCCCGCGGTGGTCCAGGGCAACGGTGTCCTGCTGGAGCGGATCGCCCTGAACCTGGTGCAGAACGCGGTGCGTTACAACATCCCGGAGGGCGGCTGGGTGGAGGTCACCACCGAGCTCCAGCCCGGACAGGCGGTGCTGGTGGTGTCGAACACGGGACCCGTGGTCCCCGCGTACGAGATCGACAACCTCTTCGAGCCGTTCAGGCGCCTGCGTACCGAGCGGACCGGGAGCGACAAGGGGGTGGGGCTCGGGCTCTCCATCGCCCGCTCCGTCGCGCGCGCCCACGGAGGCCGTATCATCGCGGAGCCTCGCGAGGGCGGCGGCCTCGTGATGCGTGTCACGTTGCCTGTTTGAGACGTTTCCGGGGGAGTCCAGATGTTCGCTTTGCGCGGAATTTCCGGGACGCGTTCCCGAGAAACATATGTGCGATCGGTCACAGGTCCGGATTTCCGCCCACCTACTCTCCGTGAACCCCAAATCCCCGAAAAACCGGGAAAATCCGGGGTTTCCAGGGGGTGTGATCACGGGAAGTACACGGGGTGGTGCCCGCAAAGCGCCACGCCCGGACCGTGTACGGTCCCGATCGCCATCCAAATCGATCTCTCCCGGGGGATCCGGTTGGGTGTCGATTGAGTAACAGACCTTGATGTGAGGCAAAATCTCCGCCTCAGGTCGGGCACAAGTCCGGCCTCTCACGCGTTACGTGCGCTGGAGACACCGCAAATACCCAGAGGGGGAGAGCGCGACATGGCTACGGATTACGACACTCCACGCAAGACCGACGACGACAGCGACCAGGACAGTCTGGAAGAGCTCAAGGCACGTCGGAACGACAAGTCGACGGCTGCTGTCGACGTCGACGAGTTCGAGCAGGCCGAGGGACTGGAGCTGCCCGGCGCAGACCTGTCCAACGAAGAGCTGTCGGTCCGGGTCCTGCCCCGGCAGGCCGACGAGTTCACCTGCATGAGCTGCTTCCTCGTGCACCACCGCAGCCAGCTGGCGCGCGAGAAGAACGGCCAGCCCATCTGCCGCGACTGCGACTAGGCAGTCGGCCGTGGCAGGCGCGAAACCGTCCCGGAAGCGAAGCTTCCGGCGGAAGGGTTCCCCCGAGGGCCAGCAGGACGGCACGGGCCCGGCTGAAGGCGCGGAAGCGTCTGCCGAGCCCTATGCCCTCCGGCTCCCGGAGGAGAACGACCACGGGGCGAGCGCGCTCGTCAGCAGCGCACGTGACGACGAGCGGGGCCGGTCGGCCTCGCTCGACGAAGCGGCACCTTTCGACGCAGTGGCAGATGCGGTGACGGGTGCGGTGGTACAGGGCGTGCAGGACGGACCCAAGACCGGGGCCCGCCGCCTGGGCGCCCTGAAACACGGCATACAGAACGGCGTGCAGAAGAGCGGTCGGGGGGCGAGGGCCGGGCTGGCGTACGTCGTCGACCGCGTCATCGACATCGCGCCGCGGATCCCGGTCCGCGATCTCGCGACTCTGCGCAGACACTTCCCGGGCCTGGGCCCGGAGGAGATCGCCGACAAGCTGGTCGCGGGTGCGGCCAATGCGACATCCACCGTCGGCGCGGGCATCGGAGCAGCCGCGATGCTGCCCGTACCGCCCGCGATACCGGCGGAGATCGCAGCCGAGATCACCGGAGTCGCGGCGATCGAGCTGAAGCTCATCGCCGAGCTCCACGAGGTCTACGGCATGCGCCCGCCGGGCAATCTCAAGGACCGCTCCACCGCGTATCTGAACGCGTGGTCGGGCGAGCGCGGCTTCGACATCACCAAGCCGGCCACGGTGAACGCGGCCCTCGGCGGTCAGATGAAGCGCGAACTACGGCAGCAGATCATGAAGCGCACCTTCCGCGACCTGCCGAACCTGATGCCGTTCATGGTGGGCGCCGCCGTCGGCGCGGCCATGAACCGCCGGGACACCAGGAGAGTCGCGGAGAAGATCCGCAAGGACATGCGCAAGCGCCAGGTCCCCTGGGACGCCCTCCCCGAGCTGCCCCCGCTGTCACGGCCCGGGAAGCTCGTACCGCCCGAGGACCCGAAGGGTGCTGAGCACCCCGCCCCTTTCCCGCCCGGCAGAAACCGGCCGGACAGTCCTAGGTGGCGGGCACGGCCGTGAGTGCCGCCTTGAGCGCCTCGGGGTCCCGCGTCGAGAGATAGGCGTACGGCGTCGGGTCGGCCGGGTCGGTGATCTCCACCCGCAGCGCCGTGTGCACATAGCTGCGCATCAGCATGAAGGCACGCGGATCGGACTTGTACGAGCGCCAGGCGACGGTCTCCTCCGCGTCCAGCACCGTGGCCTCGCCCAGCGCGGTCAGCGGGATCTTCGCGTCTCCCGCGACGAGTGAGCCCGCGACGACGCGGATGCGGACCGAACCGTACGAGCTCACGATCACGCCCGCCACCGCCGCACCGCCGACCAGACCGCCGAGCATCGGCAGCGTGCCCAGCGGCAGCGCGATCAGCCCGCCCGCGATCCCGACGAGCAGGGCGATCAGCCACCAGGAACGGGGCGCGGTGAGACGTTCTTCGTAAGGCTGCATGAAACCAAGCTTGGCATGGTGCGGTACCGGCGTGACCGCGCGGGTAATGTCTGCGGCTGTGACACGAACATCTTCAGCGCTGACGCCCCCGGCCGATGCCATGGCGCCCGTGCGCCATCCCGATGCCCCGGCCCCCGGAGAGCTGCTCGGAGCGCACTACGCGCACTGCTTCGGCTGCGGCGAGGGACAGCCGCACGGGCTGCACCTCCAGACCAGGGCCGGCGAAGGTGTGACGATCACCGCCGAATTCACCGTGCAGTCCGCCCACCAGGGTGCGCCCGGCCTCGCCCACGGCGGCGTGCTGGCCTCGGCGCTCGACGAGACGCTCGGTTCGCTGAACTGGCTGCTGCGGGTCATCGCGGTGACCGGACGGCTGGAGACGGACTTCGTACGGCCCGTCCCGGTGGACACCGTGCTCCACCTGGAGGCCGAGGTCACCGCGGTGCACGGCCGGAAGATCTACTCCACGGCCACCGGCCGGATCGGCGGCCCCGAAGGGCCCGTCGCGGTCCGTGCCGACGCGCTTTTCGTCGAGGTCAAGGTCGACCACTTCACCGAGAACGGACGCCCGGAGGAGATCCGTGCCGCGATGGCCGACCCCGACCAGATCAAGCGCGTCCGCGCCTTCGAGGTGAACCCGTGAGCCGCGCCCCCGTGGACGTACTGATCCACCGTGTCGATCCCGAGGTGCCGATCCCGGCGTACGGGCATCCCGGCGACGCCGGCGCCGATCTGGTCACCACCGAGGCGGCCGAGCTCGCTCCTGGGGAGCGGATCGTGCTGCCCACCGGAGTGTCAGTGGCCCTGCCCGATGGGTATGCCGCCTTCGTGCACCCCCGATCCGGTCTCGCCGCCCGCTGCGGAGTCGCTCTGGTGAATGCCCCGGGGACGGTGGATGCCGGGTACCGTGGAGAGATCAAGGTGATCGTGGTCAATCTCGATCCGCGCGAGACGGTGCGGTTCGAGCGTTTCGACCGGATCGCCCAGCTGGTAGTACAGCAGGTCGAGAAGGTGCGCTTCCATGAGGTGGCGGAGCTTCCGGGCTCCGCGCGGGCCGGCGGGGGCTTCGGGTCCACCGGCGGTCACGCGTCTGTGGACGGCTCACAGGGTGGGAATCGATACGCATCGGTCGTATCCGACCGGGAAGGACAGTGACGTGTTCGGACGTCGCAAGAACAGCGGTTCCGACGAGGACGCGACGGGCGAGGCCGAGCAGGTCGTCGACGGCGCCGAGAGCAACGAGGCGACAGAGGTGAGCGAGCCGCGCAGGTCCGGCCTGCCGCCCGCCCCGCGGCCCGACGGCCCGTGGGACATCTCCGAGGTCGGCGCCCCGGGCGAGGGCCGGGTGGACCTCGGCGGTCTCTTCGTGCCCGGAGTCGAGGGCATGGAGCTGCGCGTCGAGGTCGCGGGTGACGCGATCGTCGCCGCCACGGTGGTCCTGCGCGACAGTGCCGTCCAGCTCCAGGGCTTCGCCGCGCCCAAGAAGGAAGGCATCTGGGGCGAGGTGCGCGAGGAGATCGCCTCGGGCATCACCCAGCAGGGCGGCATCATCGACGAGGTCGAGGGTCCGCTCGGCTGGGAGCTGCGGGCCCAGGTGCCCGTACAGCTCCCGGACGGTACGAACGGCGTGCAGCTGGTGCGCTTCGTCGGGGTCGACGGGCCGCGCTGGTTCCTGCGCGGTGTGATCTCCGGGCAGGGCGCGGTCCAGCCCGAGGCCGCCGGCCTCCTTGAGCAGATCTTCCGGGACACCGTCGTCGTCCGGGGTGAAGGGCCGATGGCCCCCCGCGACCCGATCGTCCTCAAGCTGCCCGACGACGCGCAGATGATGCCCGACGGCGTCCAGCAGGAGGAGCAGGAGGGCTCGCGCTTCTCCGGCGGCATGGGACAGCTTCAGCGCGGTCCCGAGATCACCGAGGTGCGCTGACCGGCCGTCCGCCAGGACATCGGCCAGGGCATCAGGCAGGACATCGGCCAGGTCGGCGCGCGTCCATCGGCCCGATCCGGCAGAGCCGGTGGCCCGCACCCCCACGGGGGTGCGGGCCACCGGCTTTTCTGCTGGTCACGGCCTTGCGCGTAGGGATCGCATCAAGGGCGGGCCGCTCGCCGTATGGGTGCCGTCAACGGAAGGCTCTGTGGCCGTTCGAGAGGGTTTGCTCAGGGAGTCCGAATTTTCGAACTCTTTCAGGAGCTCACGATGGCCGATGTGGCCTTCGTCGTCACCATGATCGCGGTCTTCGCGCTGGTGGCGCTCATTGCCAAGGGGGTGGCGAAGCTGTGAGCGGTTCTTCCGTGGAGGCCGTCGTCGGCCTCGTGGTGGCTGTCGCCCTGCTGGGCTACCTCGTCCTCGCCCTTGTTCACCCGGAGAGGTTCTGAGCCCTGATGAGCCCCGTCCTCGCCGGTGTGCTCCAGATGCTCGCGCTGATCGTGGCGCTGGGTCTGGCCTACCGACCGCTCGGCGACTTCATGGCCCGTGTCTACTCCTCCGACAAGCATCTGCGGGTCGAGAAGTGGATCTACAAGGCCATCGGCGCCAACCCCGCATCCGAGATGCGCTGGCCGTCCTATCTCCGGGGCGTCCTCGCCTTCTCGCTGGTGAGCATCCTCTTCCTGTACCTGCTCCAGCGGGTGCAGGGCAGCCTGCCCGGTTCACTCGGCTTCGCGTCGATCGACCCGGACCAGGCGTTCAACACCGCCGCCTCGTTCGTCGCCAACACCAACTGGCAGTCGTACTCGGGTGAGCAGGCCATGGGCCACGTCGTGCAGACCGGCGGCCTGGCGGTGCAGAACTTCGTCTCGGCAGCCGTCGGCATGGCCGTCGCGGTCGCCCTCGTACGCGGCTTCGCCCGCTCCCGCACCGGTGAACTCGGCAACTTCTGGGCCGACCTGGTGCGCGGTACCGTCCGCATCCTGATCCCCATCGCCGTCGTCGGCGCGCTGATCCTGGTGGCCTGCGGTGCCATCCAGAACTTCGCCGGGATCCACGAGGTCGGCCAGTTCGGCGGTGGTTCGCAGCAGTGGAACGGCGGCGCCGTCGCCTCCCAGGAGGCCATCAAGGAGCTGGGCACCAACGGCGGCGGCTACTTCAACGCCAACTCCGCCCACCCCTTCGAGAACCCGAACGGCACCTCCAACCTCCTGGAGATCTTCCTGATCCTGGTCATCCCCTTCGCGATGACCCGGACCTTCGGCCGGATGGTGGGCTCCCTCAAGCAGGGATACGCGATCCTCGCCGCGATGGTGACGATCTGGATCGGCTTCACCGCGCTGATGATGTGGACCGAGTTCCACCACGGCGGCCCGGCCTTCGACCTCGCGGGCGGCGCGATGGAGGGCAAGGAGACGCGCTTCGGGATCGGCGGCTCGTCGATCTTCTCGGTGGCGACCACGCTTACCTCGACCGGCGCGGTCAACTCCTTCCACTCCTCCTTCACCGGCTTCGGCGGCGGCATCACCATGCTCGGCATGCAGCTCGGCGAGATCGCCCCCGGCGGTGTCGGCTCCGGCCTCTACGGGATGCTGATCATGGCGGTCATCGCGGTGTTCATCGCGGGACTGATGGTGGGCCGTACGCCCGAGTACCTGGGCAAGAAGATCGGCGTCCGCGAGATCAAGTTCGCGGCCTGCTACATCCTGATCACCCCGGCGCTGGTGCTCTGCTTCACCGCTGCGGCGCTGGCACTCCCGACACCGGGCCACTCGATGACCAACTCCGGTGCACACGGCTTCTCGGAGATCCTCTACGCCTACACCTCGGGCGCCAACAACAACGGCTCGGCCTTCGCCGGGCTCGGCGCGGACACCCAGTGGTTCAACACCACCATCGGACTGGCGATGCTGCTCGGCCGTTTCGTCCCCATGGTGTTCGTGCTGGCGCTGGCCGGTTCGCTCGCAGAACAACGGCCGGTGCCCGCGACCGCCGGCACGCTCCGTACCGACAAGCCGCTCTTCACCGGGCTCCTCGTCGGCACGATCATGATCGTCGCCGGACTGACCTATTTCCCGGCGCTCGCGCTGGGTCCGCTCGCTGAAGGGCTGGCGTCATGAGTACCCTCACCCCGGCCCGTGCGCCCCACCCGGGCGCACCCGACCAGAAGCCCGAAGGGCGCGTCGGCGGTGGGCTGTTCGACCCCAAGCAGCTGATCAAGTCCTTCCCCGACGCGGTACGCAAGCTCGACCCGCGGCTCATGGTCAAGTCGCCCGTGATGTTCGTGGTCGAGGTCGGTTCCGTGGTGACCACGGTGTTCGCCCTGAAGGATCCGGGCGACTGGTTCGGCTGGGCCATCACCGGCTGGCTCTGGCTGACGACGATCTTCGCCAACCTGGCCGAGGCGGTCGCCGAGGGCCGGGGCAAGGCCCAGGCCGACACGCTCCGCAAGGCCAAGAGCGACACCGTCGCACGGCGGCTCGACGGCTCGGTGGAGGAGCAGGTGCCCGGCACCGGCCTGCGCATCGGTGACCTGGTGGTCTGCGAGGCCGGCGACATCATCCCCGGCGACGGCGACGTCGTCGAAGGGGTCGCGTCGGTCGACGAGTCCGCGATCACCGGTGAATCGGCCCCCGTCATCCGGGAGTCGGGCGGTGACCGCTCGGCCGTCACCGGCGGTACGAAGGTGCTCTCCGACCGGATCGTCGTCAAGATCATGACGAAGCCGGGCGAGACCTTCATCGACCGGATGATCAAGCTGGTGGAGGGTGCGGCCCGGCAGAAGACGCCGAACGAGATCGCGCTGAACATCCTGCTCGCCTCGCTCACCATCGTCTTCCTGCTGGCGGTCGTCACCCTCCAGCCGTTCGCCACGTACGCGGGCGCCAAGCAGTCCATGATCGTGCTGACCGCCCTGCTGGTCTGCCTGATCCCGACGACCATCGGAGCCCTGCTCTCCGCGATCGGCATCGCGGGCATGGACCGCCTGGTGCAGCGCAATGTCCTCGCCATGTCGGGGCGCGCGGTCGAGGCCGCGGGCGATGTGTCGACACTGCTGCTCGACAAGACCGGCACCATCACGCTGGGCAACCGGCAGGCCGCCGCGTTCGTGCCGGTCAGGGGAGTCACCGAGGCGGTGCTCGCCGACGCGGCGCAGCTCTCCTCGCTGGCCGACGAGACCCCCGAGGGACGCTCGGTCGTCGTACTCGCCAAGGAGAAGTACGGGCTCCGCGAGCGGAGCCGGGGCGAGCTGACCGGGGCCGACTGGGTCACCTTCACCGCCCAGACCCGGATGTCGGGGGTGGACACCGGCGGGCGCCGGATCCGCAAGGGCGCGAGCGGCTCGGTGGTGGCCTGGGTCGAGGAGTGCGGCGGTCAGGTGTCCGAGGACGCCCGGACGCTCACCGACGCGATCTCGCAGGCCGGTGGCACCCCGCTGCTCGTCGCCGTCGAGGACGGTGAGGGCGCCCGGGTGCTGGGCGTCATCCACCTCAAGGACGTCGTCAAGGAGGGCATGCGCGAGCGGTTCGACGAACTGCGCCGGATGGGCATCAGGACCGTCATGATCACCGGCGACAACCCGCTGACCGCCAAGGCCATCGCCGAGGAGGCAGGTGTCGACGACTTCCTCGCCGAGGCCACCCCCGAGGACAAGATGGCGCTCATCAAGCGCGAGCAGGCCGGCGGCAAGCTCGTGGCGATGACCGGCGACGGTACGAACGACGCCCCCGCGCTGGCCCAGGCGGACGTCGGGGTGGCCATGAACACCGGGACCTCGGCCGCCAAGGAGGCCGGGAACATGGTGGACCTGGACTCCAACCCGACCAAGCTGATCGAGATCGTCGAGATCGGCAAGCAACTGCTGATCACCCGGGGCGCGTTGACGACGTTCTCGATCGCCAACGACGTCGCGAAGTACTTCGCGATCATCCCGGCGATGTTCGCGGTGGCGTACCCGAGCCTGGACAAGCTCAACGTCATGCACCTCGCGTCGCCGGAGTCCGCGATCCTGTCGGCGGTCGTCTTCAACGCGCTGGTCATCGTCGCGCTGGTGCCGCTCGCCCTGAAGGGCGTGCAGTACAAGCCGACGGGAGCGGACCGGATGCTCCGTCGCAACCTCGGGATCTACGGACTCGGCGGCCTGGTCGCGCCGTTCGTCGGCATCAAGATCATCGACCTGCTCCTCTCCCTCATTCCTGGCATCGGGTGACCATCATGAACAACTCCGTGAGCGGAACGGGACGGCTGCTCTGGGCCGCCCTGCGTGCCCTTCTGGTCCTGACCGTGGTGTGCGGGGTGATCTACCCGCTCGCCGTCACCGGCGTCGCCCAGGCCCTGTTCCACGACAAGGCCAACGGCTCGGAGATCAAGTCCGGGGGCAAGGTCGTCGGTTCCTCCCTCATCGGGCAGAGCTACACCCTGCCGCTGAAGAAGGGGCAGGAGACCCCGGCGCCCGACCTCAAGTGGTTCCAGCCCCGGCCGTCCAACGGGCTCGGCACCAACAGCATCAACACCCAGTACAAGTTGCTGGTGTCCGGCGCGACCAACCTGTCCGGCGACAACGCCGGGCTGATCAAGTCGGTCAAGGAGGCCAAGGCCGCCGTCATCGAGGACAACGCGGCGGCCGGCTACACGGTGAAGCCCTCCGAGGTGCCCGCCGACGCCGTCACCTCGTCGGCCTCCGGGCTCGACCCGGACATCTCCCCGGCGTACGCCGAGATCCAGGTGCACCGGGTAGCGGAGCGCAACCACCTCACCGTGGCCCAGGTGGACAGGCTGGTCGCCGACCACACCACCGGCCGGGGGCTGGGATTCATCGGCGAGCCCCGGGTGAACGTCCTCGAACTCAACGTGGCACTGAAGCAGCTGGTCAAGGGCTGATCCCCGGCCGACTGCCCAGCGGCCCGCGGTGGTTCTGGTGTGTCCAGAGCGCCGCGGGCCGCTTCCGCGCGCCCGCGTACCGGGTCCGCCGCACCGCTGTCAGCGGACGCACCGGCGCCCCGCCATTGCCCGACGGCGCGTCCGGTGACCATACTGACGCCGATCGACCGGACCGTACGGGGGAGCGAGCATGACCGAGGGCACCAGCGGACAGGCCGGCACGGCCGTGGCGGACGACCGGCCCGACGAGCCGATGGTGCGGGTGGAGAACCTGCACCGTTCGTACGGCACGGGCGCCGCCGCCGTGCACGCGCTGCGCGGGGTCTCCTTCGACGTGCCGCGCGGTGAACTCGTCGCCCTCAAGGGCCGCTCGGGCTCCGGCAAGACCACCCTGCTCAATCTGGTCGGCGGTCTGGACACCCCCGGCGAGGGGCGGATCACCGTGGACGGCACGGAGCTGGTCGGGCTCGGTGAGAACGGGCTGCTCGATCTGCGCCGTGACCGCATCGGCTTCATCTTCCAGTCGTTCGGACTGATCCCGATCCTCTCGGCCGCCGAGAACGTCGGCGTACCGATGCGGCTGCGCAAGGCCGACCCGCGCGAGCGGGAGGAGCGCGTCGCTCTGCTGCTGGGCCTCGTCGGCCTCGCCGACCACATGGCGCAGCGCCCCGGCGAGATGTCCGGCGGGCAGCAGCAGCGGGTGGCCATCGCCCGTGCGCTCGCCAACCGGCCCGCGCTGCTCATCGCGGACGAGCCGACCGGCCAGCTGGACGCGGAGACCGGGCTCGCGGTGATGGAGCTGCTGCGCGCGGTCGTACGGAGCGAGGGGGTGACGGCGCTGGTGGCCACGCACGACGCCCAGCTGCTCGACCTCGCGGACCGGGTGCTGGAACTCAGCGACGGGCAGATCATCGACCACGGCTGAGCCCTGCTGACCGTCCTGCCGCGGGAGCGCTGCCGACGGCCCAGAGCCGTCCGGTCGCGGCTGACCAGCGTGGATCCGGGCCAGGCGGGCGCCGGCCGGGCCCATCAGGATCGTGTCAAGACCCCCCTCGGGACGGCCCCCCGTCCGTTATGCCGGAATCCCTGGCCGTATGGTCGACGGAGAGTACTCACCTGTTCTCTGAAAGACAATGGGGCCATGGCACGAGGCAAGCTTCGAATATTCCTCGGCGCGGCACCGGGCGTCGGCAAGACGTACACGATGCTCGCCGAGGCCCACCGCAGGGTGGAGCGGGGGACGGACTGCGTCGTGGCCTTCGTCGAGCACCACGACAGGCCGCGGACCGAGGTGATGATGCACGGCCTGGAGCAGATCCGGCGCCGTGAGATCACCTACCGGGGCAGCGTCTTCACCGAGATGGACGTGGACGCGGTCCTGGAGCGGGCGCCCGCCGTCGCGCTGGTCGACGAACTCGCCCACACCAATGTCCCCGGCTCGCGCAACACCAAGCGCTGGCAGGACGTCGAGGAACTCCTCCAGGCCGGTATCGACGTCGTCTCCGCCGTCAACATTCAGCACCTGGAGTCGCTCGGTGACGTCGTCGAGTCGATAACGGGTGTCGCCCAGCGGGAGACCGTCCCCGACGAGGTGGTCCGCCGTGCCGACCAGCTCGAACTCGTCGACATGTCGCCCCAGTCGCTGCGCCGCCGGATGGCGCACGGCAACATCTACAAACCGGACAAGGTCGACGCGGCCCTGTCCAACTACTTCCGCCCGGGAAACCTCACCGCGCTGCGCGAGCTCGCCCTGCTGTGGGTCGCCGACCGGGTCGACGAATACCTCCAGCAGTACCGCGGCGAGCACAACATCCGCTCCACCTGGCAGGCCCGCGAACGCATCGTCGTGGGGCTGACGGGCGGCCCCGAGGGCCGCACGCTCATCCGCCGGGCCGCCCGGATGGCCGCCAAGGGCTCCGGCAGCGAGATCCTCGCCGTCTACATCGCCCGCAGCGACGGGCTGACCTCGGCGTCACCGAAGGAGCTCGCGGTCCAGCGGACCCTGGTCGAGGACCTGGGCGGCACCTTCCACCACGTCATAGGGGAGGACATCCCCTCCGCGCTGCTCGAATTCGCCCGGGGTGTGAACGCCACCCAGATCGTGCTCGGCTCCAGCCGCCGCAAGACCTGGCAGTACATCTTCGGCCCGGGTGTCGGACAGACCGTGGCCCGCGATTCCGGGCCCGACCTGGACGTCCACATCGTCACCCACGAGGAGGTCGCCAAGGGGCGCGGTCTGCCGGTCGCCCGCGGCGCCCGGCTGGGGAAGGTGCGGATCATCTGGGGCTGGCTGGCCGGCGTGGTCGGCCCGGCGATCCTCACCGTGCTGCTGACCAACATCGACGCCGACCTCGGCCTCGCCAACGACATGCTGCTCTTCCTGTCGCTGACCGTGGCGGCGGCCCTGCTGGGCGGTCTGCTGCCCGCGCTCGCCTCCGCGGCCTTCGGCTCGCTGCTGCTGAACTACTTCTTCGCCCCGCCGCTGCACCTGCTGACCATCTCGAACTCGAAGAACATCGTCGCCATCGTGATCTTCGTGTCGGTGGCCGTGGCGGTGGCCTCCGTGGTGGACCAGGCGGCCCGCCGTACCCACCAGGCGGCCAGGCTGCGGGCCGAGTCGGAGATCCTTTCCTTCCTGGCGGGCAGCGTGCTGCGCGGGGAGACCACCCTGGACGCGCTTCTCGAAAGAGTGAGGGAGACCTTCGCCATGGACTCCGTGGCACTCCTCGAACGCAAGAGCGATGTCGACCCGTGGGTCTGTGCGGGCAGCGTCGGACCCCGTACGCTCGCCCGCCCCGAGGAGGCGGACGTGGACATGCCGATCGGCGACCACATGGCGATGGCGCTCTCCGGACGGGTCCTGCCCGCCGAGGACCGCAGGGTGCTCGGCGCCTTCGCCGCCCAGGCCGCCGTCGTACTGGACCGCCAGCGGCTCGTCGGCGAGGCCGAGGAGGCCCGCAGGCTGGCCGAGGGCAACCGCATCCGTACGGCTCTGCTCGCCGCCGTCAGCCACGATCTGCGCACCCCGCTCGCCGCCATCAAGGCGGCCGTCAGCTCCCTGCGCTCCGACGACGTCTCCTGGTCCGACGAGGACGAGGCGGAACTGCTCGCAGGCATCGAGGACGGCGCCGACCGGCTCGACCACCTCGTCGGGAACCTCCTGGACGTCTCCCGGCTGCAGACCGGCACCGTCACCCCGCTGATCCGCGAGATCGACCTCGACGAAGTGGTCCCGATGGCCCTCGGCGGGGTCCCCGAGGGCAGCGCCGAACTCGACATCCCCGAGACGCTGCCCATGGTGGCCGTCGACCCCGGCCTGCTGGAGCGGGCCGTCGCCAACATCGTCGAGAACGCGGTCAAGTACAACCCGGGCGACGTGCCCGTCACCGTGGCGGCCAGTGCCCTGGGCGACCGGGTGGAGCTCCGCGTCGCCGACCGGGGACCCGGAGTCCCCGACGAGGCCAAGGAACGCATCTTCGAGCCCTTCCAGCGCCTCGGCGACGCCCCGCGCGGCGTAGGGGTCGGCCTCGGCCTCGCCGTGGCCCGCGGCTTCGTCGAGGCCATGGGCGGCACGCTGGGCGCCGAGGACACCCCCGGCGGTGGCATGACCATGGTCCTCACACTCGCGGCGGCCGGAGGACGGGCCGCCGCATGCCCCACACCGTCAGCAGAAAGGCAGATCTCGCTATGACGCGGGTGCTCGTGGTCGAGGACGATCCGCAGATCGTGCGCGCCCTTGTGATCAACCTGAAGGCACGCAAGTACGAGGTGGACGCGGCCCCCGACGGGGCCACCGCCCTCCAGCTCGCCGCCGCCCGCCACCCCGACGTGGTCCTGCTGGACCTCGGGCTGCCCGACATGGACGGCGTGGAGGTCATCAAGGGCCTGCGCGGCTGGACCCGGGTGCCGATCCTGGTGCTCTCCGCCCGGCACACCTCGGACGAGAAGGTCGAGGCCCTGGACGCGGGCGCCGACGACTACGTCACCAAGCCCTTCGGCATGGACGAACTGCTGGCCCGGCTGCGCGCGGCGGTCCGCAGGGCCGAACCCCTCGGATCCGAATCCGGCGGCGGCGAGGACGTCTCGCTCGTGGAGACCGAGGACTTCACGGTCGACCTGGCGGCCAAGAAGGTCCAGCGCGCGGGCCGTGACGTACGGCTCACCCCCACCGAGTGGCACCTCCTGGAGGTGCTCGTACGGAACACCGGTCGGCTCGTCAGCCAGAAGCAGCTGCTCCAGGAGGTCTGGGGCCCCTCCTACGGCACGGAGACCAACTACCTGCGGGTCTACATGGCCCAACTGCGCCGCAAGCTGGAGGCGGACCCCTCGCACCCCCGGCACTTCGTCACCGAGCCGGGCATGGGCTACCGGTTCGAGCATTGATCCCACGGCCCGGCTCCCCGGTACCCTTCGGGTATGAGTGTTAAGCCGACCGGCCGCTTCCGCCGGATGATCGACCGGCTGTCGACCTCCCTGGAGGACCTGCACTCCGCGGAGCTGCAGGAGGACGCACAGGCCGCCGGGTGCACCCGTATCTCCGAGTGCACCGACCGCCAGATCGTCAAGGTGACTGGTACCTTGCGCACGGTCACCCTGCGTCCCCGGGCCGGTGTGCCCGCCCTGGAGGCCGAGCTGTTCGACGGCACGGCCCCGCTGGACGTGGTGTGGCTGGGACGGCGCTCGATCGTGGGCATAGAACCGGGACGCAGGCTGATCGCCTCCGGCCGGATCTCGATGAGCCACGGCCGGCGGGTGCTGTTCAACCCCAAATACGAACTGCGACCGCTCGGACAGGAGTAGCCGGTGACGTCTCTCGACAAGCCGACCGCAACCGACCAGGACACCGATGCGAGAGCTGTCACCGAGGCAGCTCTCTTCGAGGCCTTCGGCGGGGTGCGGGGCATGGTGGAGACCGTGCTCCCCGGCCTGCTGTTCGTGACGATCTTCACGGTCAACAAGGACCTGAAGTCCTCCGCGATCGCCGCCGTCGCGGTCTCCCTGGTGCTCGTCGCCGTACGGCTGGTCCGCAAGGACACCGTCAAGCACGCCTTCAGCGGCGTCTTCGGCGTGGCCTTCGGTGTCGTCTTCGCGATGATGACCGGCAACGCCAAGGACTTCTATCTGCCGGGGATGATCTACACGCTGGGGCTGGCCCTCGCGTACATCGTCACCGCCGCGGTGGGCTTCCCGCTGATCGGGGTGATCCTCGGCCCGGTGTTCAAGGAGAACCTCTCCTGGCGCACCCGCAACCCCGGCCGCAAGACGGCGTACGCCAAGTCCAGCTGGGCCTGGGGCCTGATCCTGCTGGCCAAGTGCGCGATCCTCTTCCCGATGTACTGGTGGGCCGACACCACGAAGTTCGGCTGGGTGCTGATCGCGCTGAAGATCCCGCCGTTCCTGCTCGCCGTCTATCTGACCTGGGTCTTCCTGGCGAAGGCGCCGCCGCCGATCGACGTGTTCGCGGAGATGGAGGCGGAGGAGCAGGCCGAGAAGGCCCGCAAGGCCGCCGCAGCCGAGGCACAGCGCGGCGAGGCATAACCGCGCGGACACACACCGAAGGGCGGGGCCGGTTGCGGCCCCGCCCTTCGGGCGTACGTCCCTAACCGGCGGCGCCCTCGCTCCGTACCGACAGCAGGTCCTCCAGCTGCTCCTCGCGCGCCTGCGCGGCGACGAACAGCAGCTCGTCGCCCGGCTCCAGCGTCTCCTCCGGGCTCGGCGTCAGGACGCGCGTGCCGCGGATGATCGTGACCAGCGAGGTGTCCTCCGGCCACGCCACATCACCGACCTGGGTGCCGGCCAGCGCCGACTCGGGCGGCAGCGTCAGCTCGACGAGGTTGGCGTCACCGTGGCTGAAGCGCAGCAGCCGTACCAGATCGCCGACGCTCACCGCCTCCTCGACCAGCGCCGACATCAGGCGCGGGGTGGACACCGCGACGTCGACGCCCCAGGACTCGTTGAACAGCCACTCGTTCTTGGGGTTGTTCACCCGGGCCACCACCCGAGGCACCCCGTACTCCGTCTTCGCCAGCAACGAGACGACCAGGTTGACCTTGTCGTCACCGGTCGCCGCGATCACCACGTTGCACCGCTGCAGCGCCGCCTCGTCCAGCGAGGTGATCTCGCAGGCGTCGGCCAGCAGCCATTCGGCCAGCGGCACCCGCTCCACCGAGATGGCGGTGGGCGCCTTGTCGACCAGCAGGACCTCGTGCCCGTTCTCCAGCAGCTCGCCCGCGATGGAACGTCCCACCGCACCGGCCCCGGCAATAGCCACGCGCATCAGTGACCGCCTTCCTCTGGACCCTGGGCGAAGGCCGCCTCGACCCGCTGGATGTCGCCGTCGTCCGTGTGCATCATCACGTGCACCAGATCGCCCTCCTGGAGCACCGTCTGCGAGGTGGGCAGCATGGCTTCACCCAGACGCGTGAGAAACGCGACACGGACGCCCGTCTCCTCCTGGAGCTGGCTGATCTTGCGGCCGATCCAGGCGGCGGACGTGTGCACCTCGGCGAGCTGCACACCACCGCTCGGGTCGCGCCACAGGGGTTCGGCGCCGGACGGCAGCAGCCGCCGCAGCATCTGGTCGGCGGTCCAGCGGACCGTGGCGACGGTCGGAATCCCCAGGCGCTGGTAGACCTCGGCACGACGGGGGTCGTAGATCCTGGCGGCGACGTTCTCGATCCCGAACATCTCACGGGCGACCCGCGCGGCGATGATGTTGGAGTTGTCCCCGCTGCTCACCGCGGCGAACGCACCGGCCTCTTCGATCCCGGCCTCGCGGAGGGTGTCCTGGTCGAACCCGACTCCGGTGACCCGGCGCCCGCCGAACCCGGCACCCAGGCGGCGGAAGGCCGTGGGGTCCTGGTCGACGACTGCGACCGTGTGCCCCTGCTGTTCCAGGGTCTGCGCGAGAGCGGCTCCCACTCGCCCGCAGCCCATGATGACGATGTGCACGACCGTCCTTCCACACGTCCGTAAATTTTCGGTCATAACTGTTCGGCGCTGTTCCACCGGAAAAGGTCCGGCAGAGGAATAAAGAGTCTCAGACGTGCGGCCAAGCTACACACGCACGGTAGGG
This sequence comes from Streptomyces sp. A 4/2, assembly GCF_940670765.1. GTDB lineage: Bacteria > Actinomycetota > Actinomycetes > Streptomycetales > Streptomycetaceae > Streptomyces. Next base: position 67,212 of record NZ_CALNVW010000039.1, on the reverse strand, counting down.
GTACGGACCCCTCCGCGAGGGGAGCGGGAGATTCCGTGCTGATCGGGGGGTGGGGGGTGCGCGGGCTCCATATCGAACGCTTACGATCCTCACCGTGTCCAAACTGACCGACGTGCCCAAACGCATCCTGATCGGCCGGGCGCTGCGCAGCGACAAGCTGGGGGAGACGCTCCTCCCCAAGCGCATCGCGCTTCCCGTCTTCGCCTCCGACCCCCTGTCCTCGGTGGCGTACGCCCCGGGAGAAGTGCTGCTCGTCCTCTCCGTCGCGGGTGTGTCGGCCTACCACTTCAGCCCGTGGATCGCCGTCGCGGTCGTGGTGCTGATGTTCACCGTGGTGGCGTCGTACCGGCAGAACGTGCACGCCTACCCGAGCGGCGGTGGTGACTACGAGGTCGCCACCACCAACCTCGGGCCGAAGGCCGGGCTGACGGTCGCCAGCGCCCTGCTGGTCGACTACGTCCTCACCGTCGCCGTGTCGATCTCCTCCGGCGTCGAGAACCTCGGCTCGGCCGTCCCGTTCGTCGTCGAACACAAGGTGCTCTGCGCCGTCGGCACCATCGTGCTGCTGACGCTGATGAACCTGCGGGGGGTGAAGGAGTCCGGGAAGCTCTTCGCCATCCCGACGTACGTCTTCGTCGCCGGTGTCTTCATCATGATCGGCTGGGGCGCGTTCCGCGGGCTCGTACTCGGCGACACCATGAAGGCGCCGACCGCGGACTTCACCATCCACGCGGAACGGAGCGGACTGGGCGGCTTCGCCATGGTCTTCCTGCTGCTGCGGGCCTTCTCGTCCGGCTGTGCGGCGCTCACCGGCGTCGAGGCGATCAGCAACGGCGTCCCGGCCTTCCGCAAGCCCAAGAGCAAGAACGCGGCGTCCACGCTGGCGCTGATGGGCATCCTGGCCGTCACGATGTTCTGCGGGATCATCGGGCTCGCCATGGCCACCAACGTGCGGATGGCGTCCAACCCCGCCACCGACCTGCTCGACCACGGTGTCGCCGTCGGTTCCGGCTACAACCAGGACCCGGTGATCTCCCAGGTGGCCGCCGCCGTGTTCGGCAACGGCACCTTCCTCTTCATCGTGCTCTCCGCGGCCACCGCGCTGGTCCTCTTCCTGGCCGCCAACACCGCGTACAACGGCTTCCCGCTGCTCGGCTCGATCCTCGCCCAGGACCGCTACCTGCCCCGTCAGCTGCACACCCGGGGCGACCGGCTCGCCTTCTCCAACGGCATCGTGCTGCTGGCCGGGGCCGCCGTACTGCTCGTGGTGATCTACGGAGCCGACTCGACACGGCTGATCCAGCTGTACATCGTCGGCGTGTTCGTCTCCTTCACCCTCAGCCAGACCGGCATGGTCCGGCACTGGAACCGCCACCTGGCGACCGAGAAGGACGCGGAGAAGCGCCGCCGCATGATCCGCTCGCGCGCGATCAACACCTTCGGTGCCTTCTTCACCGGACTGGTGCTGGTCGTCGTCCTGGCGACCAAGTTCACCCACGGCGCCTGGGTCGCCCTGCTCGGCATGGTGATCTTCTTCGGGACGATGACCGCGATCCGGAAGCACTACGACCGGGTCTCCGAGGAGATCGCGGCGCCGGACGAACCGTCCGACGACAGCCTGCGCCCCTCCCGCGTCCACTCGATCGTCCTGGTCTCCAAGGTCCACAAGCCGACGCTGCGCGCCCTCGGGTACGCCAAGCTGATGCGCTCCGACCAGCTGGAGGCGCTCTCCATCGGCGTCGACCCGGCGGAGACGAAGGCGCTGAAGGAGGAGTGGGAGCGGCGGGGCATCAACGTGCCGCTGAAGATCCTGGACTCGCCGTACCGCGAGATCACCCGGCCGATCGTCGAATACGTGCGGGGGCTGCGGCGCGAGAGCCCGCGGGACGTCGTGTCCGTGTACATCCCCGAGTACGTGGTGGGGCACTGGTACGAGCACGTCCTGCACAACCAGAGCGCCCTGCGCCTCAAGGGCAGGCTGCTCTTCACCCCCGGCGTGATGGTCACCTCGGTGCCGTACCAGCTGGAGTCCTCCGAAGTCGCGAAGAAGCGCGCGAGGAAGCGGGCCGAATGGAACGCGCCGGGTGCGGTCCGCCGCGGTCCGGTGGCCCGGCCCAGGGAGCCCATGGGCCCCGGCAGCGGCAAGGGGTCGGGCGCGGCCAAGACCCCGAAGAGCAAGAGCTGAGCGGTACGCCGGGACCCGTGCCGGCCCCGGCGTACAGCGTCCGGGACCGGTACAGCGACCGGGACCGGTACAGCGACCGGGACGGCTACAGGCACCGGTGCTCGGACGGGTACGGGCACCGGCACCGGCGCTGGGACGGGTACAGGCACCCGCGCTGAGAGCAGACGCACAGCCGCATCCGGTCCGACTGGTGAGCAGCCGGAGAACACCCACGTAGACTGGTGGGTCGTTGTCCGGCTGTTCCCTTTTGATCTTCTGGAGTCCCCCCGCCATGCAGACAGAACCCACGTCATCGCTGGTCGGGGAGGAGTACGAGGTCGAGGTCGGCCCCGTCGCGCACGGCGGCCACTGCATCGCCCGCAACGCCGAGGGCCGTGTCCTCTTCGTACGTCACACCCTGCCCGGCGAGAAGGTCGTCGCCCGGGTGACCGAGGGCGAGGAGAGCTCGCGCTTCCTGCGTGCCGACGCCGTCCGGATCATCGAGGCGTCCAAGGACCGCGTCGAGGCCCCCTGCCCCTACGCGGGCCCCGGGAAGTGCGGCGGCTGCGACTGGCAGCACGCCAAGCCGGGCGCGCAGCGCAGGCTCAAGGGCGAGGTCATCGCCGAGCAGCTCCAGCGTCTCGCCGGACTCACCCCCGAGGAAGCGGGCTGGGACGGCACCGTGATGCCCGCGGCCGGTGACAAACTGCCGCCGGGCGAGGTGCCCGCATGGCGCACCCGCGTCCAGTACACCGTGGACGAAGCGGGCCGCGCGGGCCTGCGCAAGCACCGTTCGCACGAGGTCGAGGCCATCGACCGCTGCCTCATCGCGGCGCCGGGCGTCACCGAACTGGGCATCGAGAAGCGGGAATGGCCGCAGCTGGCATCGGTCGAGGCCATCGCCGCCACCGGCTCCGGCGACCGCCAGGTCGTACTCACCCCGAAGCCCGGCGGCCGACTGCCCCTGGTCGAACTCGACAAGCCGGTCTCGGTCCTGCGGGTCGAGGAGCACGACGGGGGAGTGCACCGCGTCCACGGCCGCCCCTTCGTCCGCGAACGGGCCGACGAGCGCACGTACCGCGTCGGCATGGGCGGCTTCTGGCAGGTCCACCCGCAGGCCGCCGACACCCTGCTGAAGGCCGTGATGCAGGGACTCATGCCCCGCAAGGGCGACTCGGCCATCGACCTGTACTGCGGCGTGGGCCTCTTCGCCGGAGCCATCGCCGAACGCGTCGGCGAACAGGGCGCGGTACTCGGCATCGAGTCCTCCAAGCGCGCCTGCGAGGACGCCCGCCACAACCTCAAGGACCTGCCGCGGGTCCGCATCGAACACGGCAAGGTCGAGGCGGCCCTCCCGCGCACCGGCATCACGGAGACCGACCTGATCGTCCTGGACCCGCCGCGCGCGGGAGCGGGCAAGCAGACGGTCAAGCACCTCGCGGGCCTCGGCGCGCGTCGCATCGCGTACGTCGCATGCGACCCGGCGGCGCTGGCGCGGGACCTGGCTTACTTCCGGGAGGGCGGGTACAAGGTGCGGGTGCTGCGGGCGTTCGATCTGTTTCCGATGACGCACCATGTGGAGTGTGTTGCCATCCTTGAACCGGTCACAAAGGGCGCCTGACCTGCGGTTTTGTGCGTGCGCATGATGTGCGGTGCGGGCGTTACGGGCGATATCTTGACGCACATTCGACGCGCGTGAGGCCCTTCTGACGCACGTTTGACGCACGTTCTGATGGGGCGTCGGGCGGCCGTTCTTGCAGGTGGCGGTGCGTCGGGTAGGGCGTGCCGGGTCCCTTCGTTGCTATCTCTTGAGTCAAGGGGCGTCGGTTATGCCTGGTTTGCGGCTCATTAGGGGTGAGGTCTGTACGGGCTCCAGTGACCGAGGAAAGGCTTGAGGCCGTCGCCGCTGGGCTTCGGAGGGGAGGGTAGCTTTGGCGCTGCGGCGGACCTGGCGAGATGCTGGAGGCGGGCATCCGCGAAGGCGAGCCACGCCTCGATCTGTCCTTTCCTGCCCGGGCGTCAGTGACGTGGCTTGGTCGCGCACTGCTGTGACGTATTCGGTCAGCAGCTTGGTCCGGTGCCAGGCGTCTGCCTGCTCTCCGAGGTGTTTGACGCGATAGGCGTGGGCGTACGCGGCGCGGGCTTCCTGCATGGCGGCTTCCCAGAACCACTTCACCGATGCCCGCGACCAACTCGGTGCCTGCATCGCCGCCCTGCGTGCCTACGTGAGAGGGGCGGCGGGCCACGACGTGGCCGACTGTGCCTGAGGCGCTACGTGCGTGTTGCGGCGGTGTCCGATGAGCCGGGCGCAGAAGTGAGCATCCGCCAGACCCCGCGGACCTGGTCCGCCATGTCGATGTCGGGGTCGCTCAGCCATTGGAGTTGGATGCCGTCGGTTGCTGCGACGAGGGCTGAGGCGGTGAAGTGCGGGTCGAGATCGGGGCTCGCCCGGCCGGCCCGCTGCTCGGCCGTGAGGTGCTCGGTGATCGTGGCGCGCAGCAGTGTGAAGCGTTCTCTGAAGTACGTGTGCGCCGGGTGCGCCGGGTCGGTCGAGGCCGCGGCAAGGGTGACGTAGAGGCGTACGCGGGCGGAGTTGGCGGCGTTCGCCGTCAGGGCCTTGGCCAGGAACTCGCCCGGATCGCGCACGACGTCCGGGTCGTGGAAGCGCGCCTCGGCCGCGCGGTCGTTTGCGCGCAGGACCTCGGTGAGCAGGTGGTCCTTGGATGCGAAGTAGTGCATCAGGCCGGTCAGGCTGATGTGGCTCTCCTTGGCGACCATCCGCAGGGTGGTGTTCCGCTCGCCCTCGCGGCCGAAGATCTCGAGGGTGACCTTGAGGATCTCCTCCCGCTTGGCGACCCCCTTGGGGTAGGAGTTTCTGGCTGTCACGCGCCCACCCTATGCGGCGGGTATTCCCCCTGTGCAAAGCCTTGCCCGCAAAAACAGTACGCCGTACTGTTTCTCACCAGTCGCAGGTGCGGCCCCGTGCGGCCCACCGAAAGTAGGTCCCGATGGCGAGACCCCCTGGCGAGCTCCGTGCTCCCTCCCCGCTCCCTGCCGATCCCGGCGGAGCGGCAGGATCGGCCGCCCCGCCGGTCGACGGCCGGGCGCTGCGACGCCTGATGGCGTGCATCGGCCCCGCCAACCTCGGCATTGCCCTCGTATGGGGAGCCGTCCCCGGCACCCTGCTGGCCCTCCAGGTCCAGCGCACGGTGGGCGAGGACGCGAAGGTCGGCATGCTCGCGGTCGTCACCACGGTGGGCGCGCTCGTCGCGATGGTTGCCCAGCCCGTCGCGGGAGCCGTCTCGGACCGGACCCGCAGCCGCTTCGGCAGACGCGGGCCCTGGATCGTGGCGGGCGTAGCGACCGGTGGCGTGGCCCTGATCGGCATGGCGTTCGCGCACTCCGTACCGGCGACGCTGGCCCTGTGGTGCCTGGTGCAGCTCGGCTACAACTTCGCGGCGGGCCCGCTCTCGGCCGTCATGCCCGACAGGGTGCCGCCCGAGAAGCGTGGCCTGTTCTCCACTGTCACCGGCCTCGGCTCCATGGTCGGCTCGCTTCTCGGGCAGATCTTCGCCGCTGCCTTCGAGGACCGGATCATCACGGCGTACGTGGTACTTGCTGCGCTCGCGACGACTCTGGCTGTCGTCTTCGTGACCCTCAACCCGGACCGCCCGAGCCGGGACGCGCCCCAAGAGCCCTTCCGGGTCCGTGAGTTCCTGGGCGGGCTGTTGCCGAACCCGCGGAGGCACCCCGACTTCTTCTGGGTGTTCGTCAGCAGGCTGTGCACCAATACGTCGTACTTCCTGGTGTTCGGCTACAAGCTCTACATCCTCCAGGACTACGTCGGCCTGCACGACAGGGCTATCGATCACGTACCCGCCCTCGCGCTGACCGCTGTCGCGGGCCTGCTCCCGGCCGCCGTCGTCACCGGACCCCTCTCGGACCGGCTCGGCAGGCGCAAGGTGTTCGTGGTGGCCTCGGCGTCCCTCATCGGCTGCGCCATGCTCATCCCGTTCGCCGTCCCCACCATGACGGGTATGACCGCGATGGCCTTCTTGGTGGGCATCGGCTTCGGCTGCTTCCAGGGTGTGGACGCCGCCCTCATCTCCCAAGTGCTGCCGTCCGAACGGTCCTTCGCCCGCGACCTCGGCGTCGTGAACCTCGCAGCCACCCTGCCGCAGGTCCTCGGGCCCGCCATCGCAGGAGCCGTCGTCCTCTGGCTCGGCGGGTACCGCACGCTCTTCCCTCTCGCGCTGGCCTTCGCGCTGCTCGGTGCGGTGACCGTCCTGCGAGTGAAGGAAGTCCGATGACCCCTGGCAGACCACCGCAACCTCCGCACCGCGCATCAATCCGCACCACGCTCCAAGGAGAAGGAATGAACACCCCGAATCAGCCGACGGAGACGCCCGGCGAGACGGTGACCCGGCTGACCCTCGCCGAGAAGGCCGCTCTGACCACGGGTACGGGCTGGTGGCACACCACCGCGCTCCCCGACGCGGGCATCCCGGAGCTCCGCCTCTCGGACGGCCCGCACGGACTGCGGCTGCAGAACGACCCGTACCCCGGCCTCCCGGGCATCGACGACAGCGACCCGGCCACCTGCTTCCCGCCGGCCGTCACCCTGGCCTGCACCTGGGACAGCGACCTTGCGGGGCGGGTCGGCGACGCGTTGGCCCGCGAGAGTCTCGCGCACGGCGTGCACGTGCTGCTCGGCCCCGGCGTCAACATCAAGCGCAGCCCGCTGTGCGGGCGCAACTTCGAGTACTTCTCCGAAGACCCGCTGCTCAGCGGGGTGTTGGGTACGGCCTGGGTCAAGGGCCTGCAGGCGCAGGGCGTCGGGGCCTCGGTCAAGCACTTCGCCGCGAACAACCAGGAGACGGATCGCTTGTCGGTCAGTGCGGACATCGACATACGCGCGCTGCGTGAGATTTATCTCCCGGCGTTCCGCCGAGTGGTGACCGAGGCCGCGCCCTGGACCGTCATGTGCTCCTACAACCGGGTCAACGGCGTGCACGCGTCGCAGAATCCGTGGCTTCTGACGGACGTCCTGCGAGGCGAGTGGGGCTACGACGGACTGGTCGTCTCCGACTGGGGCGCCGTCGTCGACCGGGCGCGGGCGCTTGCCGCCGGGCTCGACCTGGAGATGCCGTCCTCGTTCGGCGTGGGCCCTGCCCAGGCCGTCGAGGCCGTGGAATCGGGTGAACTCCCGCAGGAAGCACTGGATCGCAGCGCCGCGCGGGTCGTGGCACTGGCCCGCAAGGCAGCCGCGCACGCGCGCCCGGACGCCGCCTTCGACCCGGCCGCCCACCACGACCTGGCCCGCGAGGTCGCCACACGTGGGGCGGTGCTGCTCAAGAACGAGGGCGCGCTCCTCCCGCTGGACCCCGCCGCTCCCCAACGCATCGCGGTCATCGGTGAGTTCGCGCGCACGCCCCGCTATCAGGGCGACGGCAGCTCACGCGTGACCCCGACCCGGCTCGACGACGCGCTCAGCTCGGTCATCGAGGCCGCGCCCGCGGCGCACGTCACCTTCGCTCCCGGCTTCCCTGTCGACGCGCCGGACGCCGATGTGGCCGCACTGCACGAGGAGGCCGTCCGTGCGGCGGAGTCGGCAGACGTGGCCCTGCTGTTCCTCGGGCTGCCGCCGAGCTCCGAGTCCGAGGGCTACGACCGTGTGCACATCGAACTGCCGGTAGAACAGACCACGTTGCTCGACGCGGTACGGGCGGCGAACCCGAACACCGTCGTGGTCCTCGCCAACGGCGGCGTCGTGCGCCTGTCCGGGTGGGCCGACGACGTGCCGGCCGTCCTGGAGGGCTGGCTGCTCGGCCAGGCGGGCGGATCGGCCACCGCCGACCTGCTGTTCGGGCGGGCGAATCCGTCGGGCCGCCTCGCGGAGACGATCCCGCTGCGGCTCGCCGACACCCCGGCGTACCTGGCCTGGCCCGGCGAGAACGGCCATGTCACGTACAGCGAGGGCCTGTTCGTCGGCTACCGCCACTACGACGCCCGCGACATGGCAGTCTCCTTCCCCTTCGGCCACGGCCTCTCCTACACCACCTTCGACTACGCGGACCTGCGGGTGGCCTCCGACGACGCGGGGCTCGACGTCACCGTGGCGGTCACCAACACCGGGGAGCGGGCCGGTCACGAGGTCGTGCAGGTGTACGTGGGCGCGCCGGGGAAGCGGGCGCGGCGCCCCGTAAGGGAGTTGAAGGGTTTCGCCACCGTGTGGCTCACGCCCGACGAGACCCGGGACGTCACCATCCGTATCGCCCGCGCGGACCTCGCCTACTTCGACACCGCGGCCGGTACCTGGCTCGTCGAGGGCGCCGATCACCGTGTCGACGTCGGGGCCTCCAGCCGCGACATCCGGCTGACCACGAAGGTCCCGGTCGACGGCGACGCCTACGCCGACCAGCCGGACGCCGACTCGACCGTCTCGGTATGGCTCGCCCACCCCGTGGGCGGCCTGGCCGTCGCGGCCCTGCTGAGCCGGGTTCAGAAGTCCATGGGCGACGCGTACCCCGAGGAAGGAAGCTCCCGCCACCGCATGTTGCCCACCATGCGCCTCAGCCAGCTCGCCCAGCTCCCGATGGTTCCCCTTGGCTTCGGCGACGTACGGGAACTGGTCGAGACGGTGCGGTCGGCCGCAGGCACCGGGAAGGAGGAGACCTCCTGACCCCGGCGTCACCTCTCAGCCGGCGACCGTCCGGAACCCGCAGTTGCCGCTGCTGGAGGCGGGCGTGTTGGCCGAGCGGGCGGCCACGCGGTAGCGGTGGCAGTAGGTGTGGTGGCACAGGTAGGAGCCGCCACGTATGACACGGCGCTCGCCCCTCTCCGGTCCCTTGGGGTCGGTCGAGGGCGAGCGCGCGTAATAGTCCGCGGCGAACCAGTCCGCGCACCATTCCCACACGTTCCCGGCGACCTCGTACAGGCCGAGGCCGTTGGGCGGGTACGAGCGCACCGGGGCGGTCGCCAGCCAACCGTCCGTACCGGTGTTGGCATACGGGAAGCGGCCTTGCCAGATGTTGCACAACCACCGTCCGTCAGGGGTGAGTTCGTCTCCCCATGCGAAGCGCCGGCCTTCGAGTCCGCCGCGGGCCGCGTACTCCCACTCGGCCTCGGTCGGCAGGCGGTGGCCCGCCCACGCGCAGTACGCCATGGCGTCGTCCCACGCCACGTGCACCACGGGGTGGTCCGGCTCAGCGGCGGACAGCGGGCCGTGAGGGTGGCGCCAGTCGGCTCCCCGTACGTCCAACCACCAGGGGGCGGCCGGGTCGGCCCCGAGGACGTTCGCCCGCTCGGCGGCGGCCGCCAGGTGGAACACGGCGGAGCTGCCCTCCCGCTCGGCGACGGTCACGTACGCGGAGTCGGCGACGAACGTCTCGAACATCGCCACGGTGACCGCCGTGACGTCGATGGCGAACGGGGCGACGCGCACCGCGTGCACGGGCTGTTCACCGTCCGCCGGATAGCCCTCGTCGAAGGCGTCCCCCATGAGGAACTCGTCCCCGGGGAGGGTGACTTGGTCGTGTGCGATCGGCACGCGGGCCGGCGTGGGCAGCGATCCTGTCGAGCAGATCCGGGTTTCCGGTACGCAACATCCCATTGACGTCTCCATGACGTGAGTATATGAATTCTCACCTAGGTGAAACTGCACATAGAAATGAGGCGTCGCACACAGCCTCCGTACTCAGGGAGTCCACGTCCGTGAAGTTCGAGTACGTCCTGCTGGGCCTGCTGGCCCGTCGTCCCTACAGCGGGTACGACCTGCGCAAGTGGCTCGAGATCGAAGGGCAGTTCCTGTGGGCGCGGGCGCACCACAGCCAGATCTATCGCAAGCTCGGGCAGATGGAGGTGGACGGCTGGGTGCGGCACGAGGTCGACGCGCGCGAAGGCCGCCCGGACGCCAAGGTGTACCGACTCACGGAGCGCGGGCGCGAGGTCCTCCTGGACTGGGTGCGCTCGCCCTACGAGCCGCCCAGCCGCTTCCAGGAGATCGACTTCCTCGCGCGGTTCAGCGTCGCGGCGCCGCTCGACAAGGACGCCGCGATCCAGCTTGTCGGGACCGAACTCGACCACCGCCGCGCGCAGATCGCCAAGAACCGGGACCGCGACCGCACTCTCCTCTACGAGGACCCCGCACCCGGCCTCGACCAGGACCTCGACCGGCAGGTCCACGACGCTCTTCACATGCTCGGCGCGGCCGCCATGGACCGCTGGGTCGCCTGGCTGGAGCACACCCTGCGCAGCCTGACAGAAGGGAAACCCGTCCAATGAGGGCGATCATGGTGATGTTCGACAGCCTCAACCGGCACATGCTGCCACCGTACGGAGGGGACTGGACCCACGCTCCGAACTTCGCGCGGCTCGCCGAGAAGGCCGTCACCTTCGACAACGCGTACGCGGGATCGATGCCCTGCATGCCGGCCCGCCGCGAACTCCACACCGGGCGGCACAACTTCCTGCACCGCAGCTGGGGACCGCTCGAACCCTTCGACGACTCGATGCCTGAACTCCTCAAGCAGAACGGCGTCTACACCCACCTCGTCAGCGACCACCCGCACTACTGGGAGGACGGCGGCGCCACCTACCACGGCCGCTACAACACCTGGGAGTTCTTCCGCGGGCAGGAGGGCGACCCGTGGAAGGGACAGGTCGCCGACCCCGAGATACCCGACGACCTGAAGCGGGTGCGCTTCGGTGCCGCCTACCGCCAGGACTGGGTGAACCGCCCCCACATGGCGACCGAGGACCGGCACCCCCAGACCCTCACCTTCGACGCGGGCCTCGACTTCGTCCGCACGAACCAGGACGCCGACCGGTGGTTCGTGCAGATCGAGACCTTCGACCCGCACGAGCCGTTCTTCAGCCACCAGCAGTACAAGGACCTCTACCCGCACGATTACGAAGGACCGCACTTCGACTGGCCCGACTACAAGCGCGTCGTCGAGACCGACGGCCAGGTGGAGCACGCCCGCTTCGAGTACGGTGCGCTCCTGTCGATGTGCGACCACTCGCTCGGCCGGGTCCTGGACACCATGGACGAGCTGGAGCTGTGGGACGACACCCTGCTCATCGTCAACACCGACCACGGGCTGCTGCTCGGCGAGAAGGGCTGGTGGGGCAAGAGCGTCCAGCCCTGGTTCAACGAATTGGTCCATCTGCCGCTGTTCGCCTGGGACCCGCGCAACCGCGTCGCGGGCGAACGGCGTTCGGCGCTCGTGCAGACCGTGGACGTGGCGCCGACCTTCCTCGAGTTCTTCGGCGTCGACCGCCCCGGCGACATGCAGGGCGCACCACTCCCGGTCGCCGAGGACACCCCGGTGCGCGAGGCGGGCCTGTTCGGTATCCACGGCGGACACGTCAACGTCACAGACGGCCGCTACGTCTACATGCGGGCGCCCGCCTCATCCGACAACGCGCCCCTGTACGAACACACGTTGATGCCGACCCATATGCGGGGCCGCTTCTCGCCCGCCGAACTCGTGGACCTGGAGCTGGCCGAGCCGTTCGACTTCACCAAGAACGTGTGCACTCTGCGCGTCCCGGGCCGCACCCTCGTCAACCCGTACCACCACGGCACGCTCCTCTTCGACCTGGAGACCGACCCCGAGCAGCACACCCCGCTGGTCGACGACGCCGCCGAACTGCGCATGGCCACCTTGCTGGTGGAGCTGATGCGCACCAATGACGCCCCACCCAGCCAGTACGAACGCCTCGGTCTGCCGGCCCACGGCCCGGTCACCGAGAAGCACCTCCTGGTACGGGCCCAGTGCGAGCAGGCCGAGCGGGCCGCCCAACCGCTGCCCCGTGCCGAGGACTTCCCCGAGGGCCGTCTCTCGCTGCGTACGCCCCTCGTAGCGCTGATCTCCGACCCGGTCGCCGTCGAAGTGCTGCGCAGGCACCTACCAGGCGTCGCCGACTCCGAGCTCCTGCAGATGATCGGGGCGACCCCGCTCATCGATGTCGCCGCGATGGCGGGCGCGCTGTTCCCGCCGTCGAACCTGCGCCTGGTGGCCGAGGAACTCGCTCAACTCTGAGGCTCTTGCGGCTACTTGAGCCGGTGACGGGGTTGCCTCCCCGTCACCGGCGATTGCCCTCTCCCTCCCGCCGATCTCCCGCCAAGAAGAACGCAGAGAAAAGAGAAGGCGCGATGCCTGAGCTTAGCCAGAGCACCGTCACGCCCAAAGCCGAGGCCCGGGTCGAGGGGCGTTGGCGACAGCTGTCCCTGCTCGGCGGCACGATGCTGGTCGACAGCACGGAGGCGAGCCTGGTCAGCAGCCTCTTCCCGCTGATCCGGCAGTCCCTCGGGGTTTCGCTGGGCGCGCTGGGGATACTGACCGCCGCAGCCAAGATCGTGGGTGCCTTCACCGGCCCCTTCTGGGTGTGGGCGGCGCAGCGCTGGTCACGCAAGAGCGTCCTCGTGGTGGCCACCGGACTCTGGGGCGTCTGGGGCGTGGCCGCGGGCTTCTCGCAGAACTTCACCCAACTCCTCGTTCTCTACACCGTGTTGGCGGCGGGCTATGCTGCCGCCAACCCCATCGTCACCGAGCTGATCGGCGACCTCTTCGGCGGCTCGTCCCGGGGCCGCGCGGTCGGCGTGGTCTACGGCGCGGTCTCCCTGGTCACTGCCGTGATCGGCCCGCTCAAGGGTCAGTTGGCCGACGCCGACGACGGCTGGCGCTGGGGCCTGTGGGGCATCGGCATTTTCAACATCCTGCTGGGCCTCGCCCTCTGGCTGGGGTTCCACGACCCGGGACGCGGCGCGGCCGAGGAGCAGCTCGCCGACCTCGACCACACCACCCGCGACTGCCACGCGAAACTCACCTGGACCCGGGCGCTCTCGCTCCTCGAGATCCGCAGCCTGGTGATCCTCCTCGTCTCGCGCCTCCTGTCCGGACACCTCCTGGTGGGCACCTTCGGCGTGGTCTTCCTCGTCGACGTCTACGGCTTCAGCACCCAGAAGGCATCCATCGTGCTGCTGCCCTTCGGCGTCGGCTACTTCCTCGGAACGCTCCTCGGCGGCGTCGCCGCCGACCGGGCTACCCGGCGCAGCCCGCGCCACGGACTGGTCGCGGTTCTCCAGGCGGCCCAGTTCGTCTTCGCCCTCGTCGCCTACTTCGGCACCCAGTTCGACTACGACAGCATTGCCCTGTTCTGCGTCTTCTTCGCACTCATGGGCGCGACCCAGGGCATCAACCCGAGTGTCAACCGCCCCATGATCATGGCCATCACTCCACCCGAACTGCGCGGCGCCGCGTTCGCCCTCTACATCTCCATCGTCGAGGCGATCGCCTGGGCCGCCTACAGCCTCGGCGCCGGCTTCCTCGGCGACGCCGTCGGACTGCGCACGGTCTTCCTGTGGGTCCTCGTCGTCCTGATGCTGATCAACGGCGCGTTCCTGACGCTCCTTCACCGCTCGTACGCCGACGACGTGGCCCGCATCCAGCGGGAACTGCACGCGCGCCGCGAACAAGCCCTCGACCCCACTGCCTGACGCGTGCCGGGGGGCCACTGCCCCGCGGCGATCGTTCCCACACACGGCCACACAGAAGAGAGAACCAGCTCATGACAGAAGCGCGACGTCTGCCCGAGGGATTCCTGTGGGGCGCCTCCACCGCCGCCCACCAGATCGAGGGCGGCAATACCAACAGCGACTGGTGGGAGTTCGAGCACAGCGGAATCCCCTACGTCAAAGAACCCAGCGGTGACGCCTGCGACAGCTACCACCGCTGGCGCGAGGACATGGACCTGCTGGCCGAACTCGGCTTCACCGACTACCGGTTCAGCATCGAATGGGCCCGCATCGAACCGGCCCCGGGCGAGTTCTCGCACGCCGCCATCGCCCACTACCGGCGCATGGTCGAGGGCGCCCGCGCACGGGGCTTGCGTCCCATGGTGACCCTGCACCACTTCACCGCACCCCGCTGGTTCGCCCAGCGCGGCGGCTGGGCCGCCGCCGGATCGGACGAACTCTTCGCCCGCTACCTCACCGCAGCCGCACCCATTTACGCCACGGACGTGGCACACGTGTGCACCATCAACGAGCCCAACATCCTCGCCGTCATGGCAGCCGCCCAGGCCGCCCTCGCCTCAGGGCAGGCGGTCAACTTCGCCGAGGACCCGCCGGCCCCCGACGAGGCCACCACCGAAGCCCTGATACGGGCGCACGCCCGCGCCGTCGAAACGGTCAAGTCCCTGGCACCACCGGTGAGTACCGGCTGGTCCGTCGCCAACCTGGTGTGTCAGCCCCTGCCCGGAGCCGAGGATGTCGCCGCGGCATTCCGCCACCCGCGTGTGGACGTCTTCCTCGAAGCGGCCCGCGGTGACGACTGGCTCGGAGTGCAGGCGTACACGCGCACACTCATCGGCCCGAACGGTCGGCTGCCCGTACCCGAGGGCGCGGAACGCACCCTCATGGGCTGGGAGTACTATCCGCAGGCGCTCGGCCATGCCCTGCGGCACAGCGCTTCCGTCGCCACCGGTACGCCGCTGATCGTCACCGAGAACGGCATCGCGACCGCCGACGACGCCCGCCGGATCAATTACACCACCGGCGCTCTGGACTCCCTGGCCGCCGCGATGCGGGACGGCATCGACGTCCGCGGCTACTTCCACTGGAGCGCCCTGGACAACTACGAATGGGGCCGCTACGCGCCGACCTTCGGCCTGATAGCCGTCGACCGCGAGACCTTCGTCCGCACCCCCAAGCCCTCGGCCGCCTGGCTCGGCGCCATCGGCCGCACCCGCGCGCTGCCCGGTACGGCGTGAGGGCATTGAGCGGGCGCGGCGGCAGCCACACAGTCGGACCGGAACGGGGAACGGGCGTGTCCAGATCTTCGCCGGAGGGGGCCGGTGCCACAACGCTCGGCTCGTCCTCGACGTGGGCGTTGTTTGCGCATGTTTTGTTCCACATGTCTCGCGATGACGCATCATGTGGAGTGCGTTGCCATCCTTGAGCCGGTCACAAAGGGCGCCTGACCTGCGGTTTCGCCGAGTGTGCATTATGTGCGCTGTGGGCGTTACGGGCGATATCTTGACGCATATTCGACGCACGTGAGGCCCTTCTGACGCACGGTTGACGCACATCGGCCCAAGATCTGACTGTTCGTCAGGTGTGTGAAAGCCGCCTCCGCGCCCGGATGACTTGGTGCTCGGAGGCGGCTTTCGCGTACTGACAGAGAGACGCGGGGCGGACTTGGGCATCGCCCTCGCCCTGAACCTGGGAATGCCACACTCATCCCATGGCTGAAGGCGACACGGATTTCTTCCCCGGCTGCGGCCCCGCCAGCAGGATCGCCGTCTCCCTCACCGTCGGAACCCTGCAGGCTATTCGTGGTCGGGTCGGCAAGCGTGGCGTATCTGCGTACCTCGAAAGGGCCGCACAGCGCCAGGTCGAGCGCGACAGCTTGAACGACCTGATCGCCGAGTTCGACCAGGCCAACGGCCCGGCCGACCCCGAGGTCGTGGCTGTCAATCGAGCCAAGCTCACCTGGAATGCTCCCTCAACCGAGACCAGGACAGCCACGTTACCGGCGCCCTCATCTTGGACAGCGAGGGCTTGGCGCCGCTCAGCGGGCACAACACCATCCGCACGGCTCGTGTGTAAGGCGAAGGCGCCCTTGCGCCAATGGCTTGCTGTGGAGTGGGACGAGAAAGACTTCCCTCGCGGAAATAACCCTGCGGTCCGCGACGTCGCCGTCTGGCATCGTGGTCGTGAAGGGGGAGTGGTGGAGCTGAAGCTGTTCAACACGAAAGGTGGCCTAATCGAGGCAATGCCGCATCTTGCTGAGGTCGAGGCAGATGTGCGGGCCCTCATCGAGGCGCACATGGACACGCCCTGCCGCAAGTAGAGGAACACCTCGGCTGGATCCGGGAGTCGAGCCTGGCCCGGGCAGTGACCGGCCGCCAGATCTGGGAACGCAGGGCCGACCTATACCCGAGCCTCCCCACAGACCTCGGCGAGACCCTCCTGGCTCGCTCATGTGAGAGCCGGGAGGGGTGGAGGGACGTTGGTTCCCGAAGGCCCTCAGATGTCCCGGAATTGTGAAGCTGCTGCTCGCGCACGAGCTGCGCAGCGAGGCGCTGCGCATCCTCATTCCCGCGGTCACCGCCTACACCGCTCCAGTTCCTCAACGAAGGTGAGGGAGACAGCGTCCAGCTCGCGGGCAGTCAACTTCCGGGCTTCGACCCGGTGGAGCTGGCCGTGACGGGCGGCGTGGGCTGGCTGGAGTCCCGGCGGCAACGGCCCGCGTCGGAGCGGTCGGCCGAGGAAGCCGGGGCGGCGGCCTCTCCCGTCGCGCCTCCGCGGCCTGCGGCTTCGGCGACGGGAGCCGTGCGCGATCCGGGGTGGGACGAAGTCGTCGACTACCTGGTGGAGGAGCCCGGGCTCGCCGAGCTGGTCGAGGCGCTGTTGCGCTCCGCCGTACCCGCTCCCGAGGCCGGATTCGAGCTCGGCGAAGCCGCCTGGCCCGCCGAACTGGCCTGGCCCGCCCACCTCATCGGAGTCGTCCTCGCTCCCGAGGAGGACGAAGCCGCACGCGCTGAGGCACGGGACCGCGACAACGCGTACGCGGCAGCGGGGTGGACCGTACGGACCGCGGTGGAGTGGGGCGCCGGGGAAATCTTCGGCTCTGGGCGGCTGAGGCACCGCGGTGAGGGCCGCATCAGCCGCTGCACGGGAAGCTGAGGAGACTGGCTGACCGCGACCGGCTGCACAATCGCCCCGACGGGAAGTGGCCGGCCATACGGTCGACGCCGACGCCCGTGTCGTACAGGGCGTCGGCCTCGGCGTGAAGGAATGGCGGCGGCAGCGGGACGTGCTCCAGGCCGCGGAGCACGCGCTACGTTTCCGGTTCGGCCCCGTCATGGCTGCGGCAACTGGCGACACCGACCCGAGCTGGGCACGGTCGAGCGATGTGGGTCAGCTCGTGTCAGGGCGGGTCGGTGTGGGTCAGCTCGTGTCAGGGCAGGTCGGTGTGGGCCGGCTGTTCAGCTCTGCGCAAGCGCGCGCTGGTGATTCCTGGTCAGCGGCGGCCGGTGGCCAGGGTGACGAGGAACTGGCCGCCGCCCGGCTCGATGTCGGCGGTCACCGGTAGTCCCGGTACGAGTCGGGAGAACCGGTCCACCAGCCAATCCGCTGCCTCCTGGGCGTCCCGCATGGTCGGACAACGGCCCACCATCTCGCGGCCCCCCTTGCGCTCCAGCCTCCCGGCAACGGTGATCAGCGGCGCGGGTTCGACCACGTACAGGCGGTCCGGCCAGGCGATGACCGCCTTGACCGCACCCTTGCGGGTGTTGCACGCGCGGTGCGCGAGCCGCTCGGCGACCTTGGCCTTTCGGTCGGCGGTCCGGCTGTCGACGCTGGGCCCCCGCGGGTCGTTCACCGACTCGTCGGGGTCGACCGCCTCGTCACACACCCAGCACCGCCAGCCGTCGCGCTCGGCCACATCATCAAGGAGACTCATCCGAGCAAACTAGCCTGCCCGGCTGCCACCCCGCGCACCAGGGCCCGGCAAAGTCTTGACATCGGCCAACGATGCTGCAATGCCTGTAGGCCACACGGGACCGGCGGAATCCCTCACGCGGGCAGTTCGACCGTCTGTGACATGCGGAGGGGGGCCGCGGTGGCTGCGACTACCTGCTCGGCTGTCGGCCGGTGGACTGCCCCTGGATTCGCCGGAGTTCGGCCCGGTGCGGGAGGCGCTCGACGCGCGCTCGGCCGTGGTCTTCATCCACCCCCGGTACGACGCCCTGCATGGGCATGGGGAGTGGGGACTACGGGTCGGCGCCCGCCCTCGTCGTCCGACGGAGGTGGGCGTGGCCCCGTGCCGTCTGGTGGCGGCCCGGATTCCGCTGCGCTACCCCCGGGTGCGCCTGGTCACCGCGGTCACCGGAGGCACCATCCCGCTCCTGGCGCAGCACTGGGACGCCGTCCCTGCGCGCGACCCGACCCGAGCTGTACGAGGAACCCGGCTGCGCCATGCGGCGCTTGCGGCGCTTCCGGTACGACACCAGCCTTCAGGAAGACCCTCGGATCTTCGACGTCGTACGGGGTTCGGTCGGCGTCGACCGACTGGTGCTGGGAAGCAACAACCCCCGTGCCCGTTGCCGGAGCGGTCGACTTCATCACGTCCTCGCTGCTGCTGAACGATGTGGAGAAGGCGCAGATCCTCGACCGGAACGGGGCGCAGGTTCTTGAGGGGGGCTTGCCGAGCTGAGGAGCTTGCCCCCGCTTCCCGGTTCGATCGCAGGCTTCGGGGCGTCCGGGTATCCCGGACGTCGTGAAGCCATGCGGGCCGCAGGTCAGGCCGAGGCTGCGGAGGGCGACGCGCAACGCAGCGGGTCACCGGTCGCTTCGTGCAGGGCGCCCTCGATGTGCTCACGCATCAGCCGTGCGGCGCGCTCCGCGTCATGGGCCAGGGCGGCCTCGGAGAGCTCGTGGTGCTCCGCCGCCATGCGGGCCACCGTGCCGGAGTAGTACGTGGCCACCCATCGGTGGTGGATCGTGGTCTCGTCCCGCATCCGCTCCATGATCTCCAGGATGCGTGCGGCCCCGTCACCGTCGTCACCACCGTCGAGCAGGGAACCCCCTTCGGCATGACGGTGAGCGCCTTCGCCCGCCGCGACATCGACCGGATCACCGACGCGGCCTGGGAACTCGACCAGGGGCTACCGCGACTCCCTGCCGCTCCTGGATGGCTGGTCTGCGACCTGGACCGCGCAGGGGAAGGCGGCGACCACCTGCTCCTGATCGGCACCGTCACCTCGGCCGACTCCCGTACGGCTGCACCGCTGGTCTATGGCTACCGCACCTTCGGCACGCACTCGGGCTATGCGAGGGACGGCCTGGGCACGACCGCCTTGACCTCGATCGAGTGGGAGACGACCATGAGCGGCGCCGCCGACCGGGCCATCCGGGCCACTGGTCACGGATGCTGTGCGGCAGCAACTGAGGTGAGGTGAAACGGAACCGTGACGCTCGACAGTTTCAGCGACCGCCACCACGGCCGAGCCGTCTTCGCGACGATGACTTCCGATGACCGGGCGGCGATCGGCACCGTGCGCGATGACCTCCGCGCCGCGGGCTATGACGAGGCCGGTGTCCGGGCGTTGCTGGGGATGCCGGTGCTCGACCTCCACCCCGCGGCGTTCCACCACCTCGACAAGCATGTCCTCGGGGCGGACCCTCTCGCGGCCGCGGTCAGGCTCTTCCTGCTCGACAGGGCCGTGGACGAACAGGCCGGCAGGGCCCTCCTGAGCGAACCTTCCCTGGACGTGCTGCTCTCGCTGGGGGTTCTGGACGAAGCCGACGGTGGCTTTCGTTCCCAGGTCCACATCACGTGCGTGAACGACCTCCTGCTGGCGACCGATACGGGTCGCTACTCCGACTGGTGGACCGGCGCCGACGATCTCAGTGACCGTGTCATGTACATCGGTTACGACAGTGCAGGGCTGGCCAACGTCGCGCCTCGTAGCAGGGCGAAGCGGACACTCGACCTCTGCTCGGGAAGTGGAATCCAGTCACTGGTCGCGAGCGGGTACAGCGACGAGGTCGTGGGCGTCGACATCAACCCCCGGGCGATCCGGTTCGCCCGGTTCAACGCCGCCCTCAACGGCATCGAGAACACGACCTTCGTCCTCGGGGATCTGCACGAACCCGTCTCGGAACGGGAGTTCGACCGAATCGTCTCCAACCCCCCGTTCGTGCCGGAGGTTCCCGAGGGCGCTCACCTGCTCTATCGGGACGGTGGACCGGACGGGGAACGGCTTCTCGTGCAGATCGTGTCCGGGGCCCGCCAGGTCCTGGCCCCCGGCGGGCTGATGTCCATCACGACCGACCTGTTCAACCTCGAAGATCTGCCCCGAAGGATCGGGGAGTGGCTCGGGGCCAAGGACGGCTTCGACGTCCTGGTTCTCGTCGAGCGTCAGTTCCGGGTCTGGGCCTACGCGGACACCCATGCGTCACACGCCCCGACGACCAGGGAACGGACGGAGTACGCCGCGCGCATGGTGGACGCCCTGGGTGACGCCGGGATCAGCACCGTCCACACCGGGTACATCGTCGTTCGCAGGCAGCCCGGCGGCGGTCCGCGCCCGGGGACTGTCCAGACCGTCAGCATCGCCGGCCCCGTGACGCGGCCGACGGGCTCCCATGTGGTGGACCACTTCCGGTTCCTCGACCGTGACCTGGACGGACACACGGATGGCATCCTGCGGCCGAACCCCGCCGTTCACCTCGTGTCCTCGGCGCCGCCCGGCGGTCCCGAGACTCACCAACTCGTCGCGCCCCAGGACGACTACGTGGCCGACATGGACATCAGCGACCTGACGAGGAAGCTGTGGCAGGCGACAGCCTCCAGCGACGTGCACTGGGGCGTCATCCGGGGCAGTGCGCTCGAGTCCGTCGCCCGGGAGCTCGTGCGGCAAGGCGCCCTCACTCTGGGCGACCTGCCCCCGGCCGGGGGCTCCCGCGACGACTGAGGCGGACAATCCCCGAAGCGGCATCACCTACCGGCCGGAGGCCCGATCGTTCCCTTCGGCTCCACCGCTAGGAACGGTGTTTGTTTTCGGACGATTGCGGTGGCGGGAGTACCGGTGGCCGCATCGGTCCGCACGGCTTCGCCGCCGGCTCGGCCGCCGCTCACGCCTTCACGGTCCACTCGTGACGCGGAGACGCGCGACCGGCGTGACCGGTCCGCCGGTCCGCTTGCCCGACCTTCGCGGAACTCCGCGAAGCCGCCGGAAAACTAGGCTGACTTGATTCTCTATCAACCCAAGTGGTGCAGCCAGTAAGCGACTTGACGATCAATCATGCCCTTGTGCGCTTTTTGAGGTGCTGCTATCAAGGTCCCCTGTCGCTCAGCAGAGCGACTCGGAAGGCGACAGAGAGGAAGCACCATGAGTGACGAACAGAAGCCGTCCAGCGGTGAGAAGGGCAAGAACAAGATCATCCGAACGGCTGCCGCGGCTGCCGCGACCGTCGCTGTCGCCGCCGCTGTGACGGCGACGGGTGCCACGGCCGCGTCCGCGAGCGCCCCGGCGCAGGACGGCCGGTCCACCTTCACGGTCCAGCAGCTCGACGACATGCTGGCGTCCGCGGACCTCGAGAACGCGGACAATGTGCGTGTCGTGAAGGCCCTTGAGATCGCGCCTGGTTCCATCTCCGCAGTGCAGTACGACCGCTGAGTATGACTGTCCGGATCGAGGACCTCCTGCCTCGCGCCGTCCGGGAAGTCCTCGACCGGCAGGACAAGGACTGGACATCACGTTCGGCGCACGCTTCCGGCGACGAGTCGGTCATCTACCTCACAAGCTGCGGGACGACCGACATCACTCAGCCCTACCACAGCCTCTCCTATCTCGCCGGTACGCTGGACGACTCGGGGCATTCCTACGTGGTACGGGATCTCGCCATCGAGTTCTGGCACTACATGATGTCGCCTCCGGTCGTCGAGCAGCTGCGTGCCGTCTGTGTCCGGCGGCTCGAAGCCGAACCCGAGGAGGATTCCCTCCTGCCGTTCTTCATCGACACACTCGATGACAGCCGGCGTTTCCAGCGGGCGTTCGCGACCCTCCGCGACGAGAAGGCTTTCTACGAACTCCCGGCATATCTCGATGCCGTGCGCGAACTCAGTCTGCTCCCCAGGCTGATGACCCTGCTGTCCCGTTCCGCGGTCTACCGGACGTTCAGCAGCGCCTCGCCTCCGGGCATGGAGCACGATCGCATCAACCTCGTGACCCTGCGCCGCGAGATCGAGGCCGGCTTCGGCATCGATGTCGTGGACGCCTTCTACGATCACCACGCCGACCGGATCGCGGCCATGCGCCCCGGCCTGGTGGGTCTGACGATCCCGTTCATCTCCCAGCTCGAACACTCCCTGGCCCTCGCGGCCCGCCTGAAGCGACGCGGTGTCCCGGTGGTCATCGGCGGACCGATCGCCGCGAAGTTCTACAAGTACATCGACGACGTGACCGAACTGAAGGCACTCGACTTCGCCGTCGACTACCTGGTCACCGGCGAGGGCGAGACGCCCATCAAGCGTCTGGCGGACCACTGCCAGCGGGGGGCCGAACTGGGTGACGTCGACAATCTCGTCGACGTCCGGGACCCCCGCCCGCTGAAAAGGTTCTTCTTCGAGAACGTCAATGCTCTGCCGTCCCCGAACTACGGTGTGTGGGACTACGACCTGTACGCCTCGCCGAAGCCCGGTGCGCTCTACTCGCCGACTCGCGGGTGCTACTGGAACAAGTGCTCGTTCTGCGACTACGGGCTTGCGATGAACACGCCGACGTCGCCGTGGCGTACCCGTACACCGGAACGCGTCATCGAGGACCTGCAACTCGCGTCCAAGTACTCCGAGCACTTCTTCTTCGCCGTCGACGTGCTGTCGCCGGCCTACGCCCTGAAGATCTCCGAGGCGCTCATCGCGAGTGATCTGGACATCAAGTGGATGGCCGACTTCAGGCTCGAGAAGAGCTACCGGACGGAGAACACCGAGGTGTTCGCCCGTGCCGGGTGCCTCGGCGCGGCGTTCGGGATGGAGAGCACCGACCAGGACGTCCTCGACATCATCAACAAGGGCACGGAGGTCCTCCGTCTGGAGTCGCTGGTCGGCTCGTTCGCGGATGCCGGCATCCCCGTGCAGTTGATGGGCTTCACCGGACATCCCGGGGAGACACGCCGCCAGGCCCAGGTGACACTGGACACCGCGGAGGCGCTGCTCGAATCCGCCGCGACTGTCGCGCTGGGGAAGTTCGGGCTGACCCCGGGGGCGGACATCGCTCTCAGGCCCGATCATTACGGGATCGATGTCCACTACGACCCCTCCGGCGACCCGGCCATTCCGTGGGAGCTGGACTGGAGCCACCGCGAACCGGTCGACGCCTACCCCGAGGACGACTTCGAGCACGCGCTTCGCCTGGTCAGAGGATTCCCGTACCCGTTCCTGGGTGCCACCTGCACGTTGCACAGCCTGCTGTACTTCGAGAAGTGTTCCCGGGCGCCGTTCCCCATACCGCAGTGGGGATATGCGCAGACCTGGGAAGCGTTCGACGTCATCCCCTTCTACCACTCCCACAGTGACCACAACGGAACCACGCTCTTGAGCGGACTCACAGGGCGCGCGGTCGTCCTCGAAGGCGAACGGGCGAAGCTCTTCGCGACCCTGTTCGACCGCGGTGGATGGCTGCGGATCGACGCGCGGGGAGGCCTCTCCCGGCAGGTACAGATCCTGCTCGACTTCCTGATCAAGAACGCGTTGGCGATGTTCCTGCCGGCGGAGACAACATGACACAGCCCAAGCTCCTTGTCGTCGTTCCGCCGCAAGCGGTGAGCATGCTCAACGGTCCGCCGCTGGCTCCCCTGCTGCTCGAGTACGCACTGGCGCCCCACGGTGTGGACGTCGAATTCTTCGACGCCAACCTGTGTTTCTTCGACTGGCTGCAGAGCGATGTCGTGCGGGCTGCTGTCACATCCCGGCTCAAGGCACTCACCGCCGAAGAACTCTCGCACGACGCGCTCGAGTCGGGGGACCTCACCCGGATCGGCCGGTACCTGTCCTTCCTGGAGAGCGACTACTGCCGTGGAGGGAAGATCAGTGGTGCCAGGGCGGGAGTCGACTGGAACGCCGTCCACGAACTCCTCGTCAACCCCAGGTCAGAGGTGCCCGACCCCGAGTTCCGCGACCTGTGGCTCAGCAGGGCCATGGACGAGCTCTGCCAGGAGATCCTGCGGCGCGAACCGGACCACATCGCGTTCTCGACCCTGTTCCATACGCAGACCGAGGCGGCGGCCGAGCTGTGCGGGAGACTTCGCGGCGCCGGATTCGACGGGCGGATCGTGCTCGGGGGAGCGGCGATCAAGCTGACGGACGACTTGGCGCTCGAACAGCTCATGACCGTCTGTGCCGCCGACCTCGCCTACAAGTACAGCGTCTACGGGGAATTCCCCAGCCTGGCGGCATTCGTGCGCGGAGAGTGCCGCGCCGACGAAGTGGCGAACGCGACCTACCTCGACGCGGCGGGCGCACTGCGCCATGCGAAGGCGAAGGGCGGCACCTTCCGCACGATGGTCCGTGCCCTCTCGTACGACCTGGTCGAACGCTCGGAATACCTTGAGGAGCGCATCTATCCGGTCCTGGTCTCGGAGGGCTGCTACTGGGGGAAGTGCGACTTCTGCGACTACCCGTTCCTCGCCTCCCAGGACCCGTTCAAGGTCAGTGCCTTCTTCCGGCAGGCCACCGACGTGGTGCACGACATCGGTGAACTCGTCGAGAAACGCGGGGTGTCGCGGATCGACCTGATCTCGGACGCCGTGCCGATGGGTTACTTCCGTCTGCTCGCCGACGCCGGCGCGGGTCGTCCGCGTGAGCTCGGAGCACGACTCGAATGCTCGATCCGTGCGGAACCGAAGGCGAAGGCCCACCACTTCGAGGCCATGGCCGAGTGCGGCGTCGACCTGGTGACGATCGGCGTCGAGTCGCTGGCGGACGAAGTCCTCGAAGGAATGCAGAAGGGCAACACGTACACCGACATCCTGCGGTCGATGAGGCTGGCCCGTGAGCAGGGCATCAAGGTGAAGGCCAATCTCATCTTCGATCACCCGAGGATGCAGCTGCGTCACGTCGAGGAGACCCTCGAGAAGCTCGACGAGATTCTCCAGTACGTCGAATCGCTCGGCATTCATTCGTTCGGGCTCACCCCCCACGCCCCGCTCGCGTTCACCCCCGAGAGCGCCAACCTCGTCGTGCTCAACGGCCAGAGGACCACCAACGACCACGGTGAGCATCACCTTCGGTTCGTGCGGACCGATATGACGCCCGAGCTGGAGACGCGACTGTCGGATCTGCGGACGGCTGTCGAGACGGCCGCCTATCAGCTGGAGATCGCGCGCGCCGGTGGCCGGAAGGCTCCGGATCGGCGGAAGGTCATTCGTCTTCCGTACCGGTGGGACGGCGACCGTGCGGTCAGGGACACCGTCGCGGACCTGAGCCTCAGCATCCCGGGCGAGTCCGCTCCCTTCTCGTACTTCGTGAAGGGTGGCGCCGATGGGTGAGGCGTCCGACGATCCGGACGGCACCGGACTGGTGGGTTTCGGGGGCGCAGCGGTGACTCCCCTCGGTGGGCTCGCGAGCGCCCCGTCCGCGGCGGCCTGCTTCTTCGGGGTCGATCTCGACATCTCGCGGAGGTTCGGCGACAACTCCGACGGGGCTGCCACCTTCGTCCGGCGCTGGTCCGCCCGGATGCGGCCCTGGACCCGCCGGTACCGGCCCTCTGCCATCGATGTGGGCATCCTCTCCGGCGACGCGGGCGACATGGTCCGCGGAATCTCCGAGATCTACTCGACGGTCTTCGCGGCCGGGTATGTCCCCGTCGTCATCGGAGGCGACCACACGGTCAGTTATCCGGTGGCCGTCACCGCGGCCGCACGGCACCAGGATCTGACCTACGTCTACCTGGACGCCCATCTGGACCTGGGTTTACATCTCGACGGATCCGGCGAGGTGCACAACGGTAACTTCGTGGCGGCGCTCGCCGCCGGTGGCGCCTTCCGCGAGGTGGTCAATGTGGGCGCGAGGGCCTGGACGACCTACGACGATCCCTACGGCCCCGGCGGCCCCGTCACGGTCATCCGCGACGTCGACCCGGGGGCGCTGTCCGCGCTGAGAGGCAGGAAGGTGCACGTCAGCCTGGATGTCGACGTACTCGATCCGGTGTACGTCCCGAACACGGGGAGCAAGGAGCCTTTCGGAGCCTCCCCGGAGCAGGTCAGACGCGTGATGGCCTGGATCGCGGACAACTGCACTGTCGTGAGTGCCGACGTGTCGGAGCTCGTGCCCGATCCCGCCCACCGTGAGACTGCCGAGATCGCGATGCGATGTATCCATGAACTCGTCAAGGAGCGAAAGACGCGATGAACGAGAGGCAAGCGGCCCAGGTGACCGATGCCGCCGTCGAGTTGCGGCCCCACACGTCGGCGAGCCTCGAACCGCTGCTGCGGTGGAAGAACGACGCCGAGATCCAACGGCTCAGCGACGACGGGACGCACACGTACACCCGTGAGCAGGTCGTCGCGACGCTGGAGCGCTGGATGCGTCCCAGCGACGACATCGTCCACCTCGCGATCGGGCTCGCAGGCCGTGCGGAGCCGATCGGCTTCCTCCACCTGGCGCTCATCGAACGGGCTCACCGGCGGTGCCGGCTGGGCATCGTCATCGGCGAGAAGGACCTGTGGGGGTGCGGCTACGGGCATCTGGCGGTCGTGCAGGGGGTCGACCACGCCTTCGACGTGCTCGGTCTCGACCGGATCACGGTGGAGGTCTTCGCCGACAACCCACGTTCCCTGCGGCTGTTCGAGCGTGTGGGCTTCGTACGCGAGGGCGTCATGCGGGAGAACATTCTGCGCGACGGACAGCGCGTCGACGAGGTGATCTTCGGACTGCTGCGGCACGAATGGAAGGGCGGGAAGAATTGACCAGGATCGGGATCAGCGTCTCCGACTTCGTGCCCGCTCTGGGACACCTGGACGACACCGTGTACCGGCGGGTCTCCTATGTCGAGTACGGCGGTCACCACCCGCCGGCGAACGACCCCGGCATGCGACACCTCTTCGAAGAGGGCATCGTCAGCGACATGACCCGGCACCTCGTGTCGGTCGAATTGCCCGACGTCCTCGACATCGAGGACGAGGCCAGGCTGATCGCGGAGAACCACGCGGGAACCGAGCCGCGCTACATGGTGACCGACTTCGGTTTCTGGAGGCTGGGCGGGCGAGGCGAGCGAAACCTCTGGTTCCGCCCCGCTTTGCTCGACCGCGAGGTCGCCGGACGCATCGCCCGCAACGTCCAGGGGCTGTCGGCGAAGCTGGGTGCCCCGGTCCATGCCGAGAACCCTTTCAGCCTCACCCACGGCGGCGATCTGAGTCCCCGCGAGTTCATGCAGGAACTGGCCGAGCGCGGAGCGACGCTCTGCTTCGACATCGGGCACTTCTACGCCGCGTGCGTCAACGAGGGCCTGGATGTGGAGCGGGAGGTGGACCGGGTGCCGTTCGAGGCGGTCCGGGTGGCGCACATCGCCGGATTGAGCGAGGTCGGGTACGGCGACCGGCGGCTGCTGCTCGACAACCACAACGTCCCACCGCTGGGGGGTTGTCTTGAGGTGTTACGGATCGTGAAGAAGCGCACCCCGAAGCTTGGTTGGGTGACCTACGAGGCCGAACTGGCTCCAGCAGAGGTCCAGCACCGCGGTCTCGACGCGATTGAGAGGGCAATGGCATGACCACGTCGGAAGAAGTCGGTCGCGACGTGCCGGAGGCCGACTGTTTCCGGAGTCTGGTCCGGCGGCCCCCGCACGACGAGACGACGACGGAGTACCTCGCCTGGGCTCGCCTCATGGCACAGGTCGTCGACGACCTCTCCCGGTGGGCGCCCAACTTCGCGGTGGCCGTGGCGTCCTCGTTCAGATCCCTCGACGGACTGCGGCCCTACTGCGAGTCCGGGGAGTACGAGAACGCGTACACCGAGCCCCTCGCCCACGCCGTGAACTTCGTGCGCCACTTCGTCGCACAGGAGCACCCCGCATGGTTGAAGGACCTCGCCCGCTGCGAGATGTGGTCCAGCCCCATGGCGCAGAATCTGGACGACGCGGAGCGGAAGGCCGTGAAGGAGGCCCTCGGCATCCAGGAACGAGGGGGCAAGGAGTTCGTGATCGTGGGCCACGACGTCCTGGAGACCCTCCAGCACGTCACTGGTTACCGCGACATGACATTCGTCCGGTCCGCTCCGTTGATGTGGCTGCTGCGCGTGCCGCCGCTCGACGTGACGCCCTCGCCGGATCCGCGTCCGGGCGTCGTCGTCTTCCGTCGGCACGACGACAGCGTCTCCATGTCCTACGTCCCCGCGGGGGGCGCGCGGTGATCGGCGGCGTCAGCATCGGAGTCGCCGTCGAGGCCGCATGTGATCAGTACGCACGCGGAGAAACCTCGGGAGGCTGGGTCACCGACTTCGTCGAGTACGGCGTCCACACGGCCGCCGGGGTTCCGGACTGGGTGGTCGAGACCCGGCGGGCGCTGGGCTCCGGGCTGACACTTCACCCTCTCGACATGAACATGGCCCAGCCGGAACAGGGTGCCGGACCCTGGGTGGAGTCGCTGGCGTCCCTGGTGCGGGAGCACGAGGTCACGGCACTCGTCAGCGATGCCGGCTTCTGGTACCTCGACCGGCGCCGAGGCACGTGGTTCCGTCCCCCGGACATGAACCTGGCGGCGTCACGGTGCGGGGAGAGCGCCGCCGCGATCGCGGCGGCGTGCGGGGTTCCGTTCCGGGTCGAGAACCCGCCACTGGAGTGGCTTCCGAACTCCCCGTGCCTGTGGTCGTTCCTGGACGAGGCGTCGGACCACGAAGGCGTACAGATCTGCCTCGACCTCTCGCACGTCCTGCAGTTCGAGCGCAATGTGCACGGACGCAGCCCCGTCCTGCCCCGCTCCTTCCCGTGGGAGCGGGTCGCGGAGATCCATCTCGCCGGATATGTGAGGGCCGAGTACGGGGGCCGGCCCGTGTACCTCGACCAGCATCTCGCCGACATCCCGGCGGAGGAGTACCGACTCCTGGCCCAGGTCGTCGAACTGCGCGGTACGGAGACCCCCTTGGGTATCTGCCTGGAGATGGAGCCGCGCGAGCCGGGGGCCTTCGTGGCTGCGGTCGACAACATCCACACGGCGATCGGCGCCGTAGCCTGACACGGCCGCTGCCGTCTGCTGTGCAGATCGGCCTTCGCGTTCAGCCCAGTGCACCGCCCATGGCCGCGAGGAGCAGTCCGAGAGCAACAGCGCTACAGGCCGGCGCGAGTGTGATCGCACCCCGATTGCCGGACCGTCGGGGACGTTGTCCTTGGGCGGGCGCGGCCGGGTTCTCCGTTGCGGTGTCTGTGGTGGTGTCCGTGGTGGTGTCGACCGTTCTGACCAGCAACGCGCGGCAGTGAGCTGCCAGTTCGGTCATGTTGCCGTCGAAGGGTGCGGTGGTCTCGGCGCGGGCCGGGGCGGTGGTGCCGCCTTCGAGTAGTCGGCCGGCACGGATGTGTACGTGGCGCGTTCCGCGGGCTGTCAGGCTGGTCCACTTCCCGACGTGCTCGCCGCGGATGACGGCGCCGCCGTGTTCCCGGTAGACGGTGTGCTGGCGCCACAACAGGTCGGCGGGTTGCCGACTGATCGTAAATGGGACACCGGCTGTGGCCTTGTTGCCAGAGTCGATGTCCCCCTCGAACGCGGTCAGTTACCCGCCCCGGGCCTCAGCCGCAGCGTGAGGATCTGGAACGGGCGGAGCGCCAGGCGTATCTCCCGGCCGTCCGCCTGTACGGCGTCCACGCCCTCGCCCGGGGCGGGTTCGCGTTCCAGCAGGTCGGTCGCGACCGCCGACGCCAGCGGGAAGCCGGTGGTCAGGACGGTTCGGGCGCGTCCGCCGTGGGCCTCGTAGAGGCGTACGACGATGTCGCCGGAACGGTCGTCGGCAAGTTTGACCGTCTCGACGACGACGGCCTCGCTGTCCGTGCTGACGAGCGGCCGGACCTCGGCCGAGCCGGGGAGGCTGCGCTCCGGCTGGTTGAACGCGTAGCCCTCGCGCACGGCGTCGGCGATGTCGGCGCCGATGACGAACCCGTAGCGCAGCCGGTGGTGGCCCTGGTCGGCGTCCGGGTCGGGGTAGCGGGGAGCGCGGAGCAGGGAGAGCCGGAGGGTGGTGGTGGTGCCGCCGTCGGCGCGGACGTCCCGGGTGACCTCGTGCCCGTAGGTCGAGTCGTTGACCACCGCCGCACCCCACCCCCGCTCGCCGAGATGCAGGAAGCGGTGGGCGCAGATCTCGAACTTGGCAGCGTCCCAACTGGTGTTGGTGTGGGTGGGGCGCTGGACGTGTCCGAAGGGGATCTCCGCACTGGAGTGGCCGGCCCGTACGTCGAGCGGGAAAGCGGCCTTGAGGAGCTTCTCCCTCTCGTGCCAGTCGATCTCGGTGTCGATGTCCAGACGCCGGGAGTCCTCGGGCAGGGAGACCAGCTGCTCGATGCGGGAGTCGCCGAAGGTCCGCACGATCCGGACACCGCCGTCCTCCGCCCGGACCGAGTCGGCGTCGAGGAGGTCGTGCACGGTGTTGCGGTAGAAGGCGTCGATGTCCCAGGCGTCGTACTCGTTGGGGAAGTCCTGGTGCAGTTGGAGGAGGTTGGCGGCGGCGCCGGGGGCCAGCGCTTCGCGCTCGGCCGCGATGTCGTACGCCGAGGTCACCAGGCCCCGGGCATCGATCCGGACACGGACCAGGCCGTTGTCCAGTACGAAACCGTCCCCGCAGGGGACCGGTGCGACGGGCCGGACCGGCGGCCGGGGCCGGAGCGTGGCGCCGAGGGCGGGGACACCGTCGCGGGCGAACGGAGCGGAGTTGAAGACCACGGGCAGGCTGCCCTCGCCTGCCAGGGCGCGCTGGGCGGCGTCCGTGAGCGCGCCCAGCTCGGTGGTGACGGCGGCATAGGTCTCCTCCGCCTCCCGGTGCACCCAGGCGATGGAGGAGCCGGGCAGGATGTCGTGGAACTGGTGCAGCAGGACCGTCTTCCACAGCCGGTCCAGGGCCTGGTACGGGTACGCGAATCCGGTGCGCACGGCGGCGGTCGCCGACCACAGCTCCGCCTCCCGCAGCATGTGCTCACTGCGCCGGTTGCCCTGCTTGGTCCTCAACTGGCTGGTCAGCGTGGCGCGGTGGAACTCCAGGTACAGCTCGCCCTGCCACACCGGCGCGTCGGGGTATTCGGCATGGGCCCGCTCGAAGAAGTCCGCGGGGCTCTCGATGACGACCCTGGCCGAGCCCTCCAGGTCGGCGAGCCGCTCCGCCCGCGCCAGCATCTCCCTGGTGGGGCCGCCGCCGCCGTCTCCGTATCCGAACGGGAGCAGCGAGCTGTTGGCCGCCTCCTTGTCCTGGAAGTTGCCGACGGCGTGCGCGAGTTCGGCTCCGGTGATCTCGGCGTTGTAGGTGTCGACCGGCGGGAAGTGGCTGAAGATCCTGGTGCCGTCGATGCCCTCCCACCAGAAGGTGTGGTGCGGGAACTTGTTGGTGGTGTTCCAGGAGATCTTCTGGGTGAGGAACCACCGGACCCCGGCCAGCTTCATCAGCTGCGGCATGGCCGCGTGGTAGCCGAAGGTGTCGGGCAGCCACATCTCCTCGGTCTCTACGCCGAACTCGTCGAGGTAGAAACGCTTTCCGTGGATCAGCTGCCGGGCGAGGGACTCGCCGCCGGTGATGTTGGTGTCGGGCTCCACCCACAGGCTGCCGACGGGGAGGAACTGCCCCTTCTGCGCCTTCTCCAGCACCCGGGAGTAGACCTCGGGGCGTTGCTCCTTGAGCCACGCCAGTTGCTGGGCCTGGGACATGGCGAAGAGGAAGCCCGGGTGGTCGTCCATGAGATGGGTGACGTTGGAGAGCGTCCTGGCGACCTTGCGGACGGTCTCGCGCAGCGGCCACAGCCAGGCGGTGTCGATGTGGGCGTGCCCGACGGCGGACATCCGGTGGGCGCCGGGGGCGGCGGGGGCGGCGAGCGCCGGGCGCAGCACCTCGCGGGCGGCGGTGGCGCTGCCGGCGATGTCCTGCAGGTCGACCACGTCCAGGGCCCGCTCGATGCTGTGCAGGAGCTGCCAGCGGCGCGGGTCGGCCTCGGGCAGTTCGCGCATGAGCCCCCCGAGGACGTCCAGGTCGTGGGCGAGTTCCGACACCTGCGTGTCGAAGACCGCCAACTCCAGCCGGAGCAGCTGGTACAGGGGTGCGTCCGCGGAGCCGGCTCCCGTCAGCCAGGAGGGGCGGTCGCCGGTCCGGGTGGGGATGTGGTCGTCGTTCAGGTTGGGATTGGCGGCTGCCTCGACGTAGTAGGTGAACTCCTCGCCGCCGACAGCCGGGTCGGCGACCGGAATATAGGCGTTGCGGGGGTTGAGGGCCTTCACCACGCTGCCGTCCGCCCGGTGGACCAGGCCCTCGGTGGAGAAGCCCGCACCGGTGACGTTGAAGCCGAGGTCGATGACTGCCTCGACCCGTAGACCGGCCCACTCCCGCGGGACCGTGCCGCTGATCCTGAACCAGCTCGTGGACCAGGGCGGCCCCCACCGGTGCCCGAGCGCCACGGGCTCGTACGGCGCGGCCAGGCCGTCGGACACGGAGACCGGTTCGCCCGGCGCGTTCCAGATCGCGATCTCGACCGGGACGGTACGCGCGTGGACCGCTGGCCTGATGCGCTGGTTCAGCACCCGGTCGAGCCGCTGCTCGGTGAGGCGTCGCTTGCTGTGCACGGATTCCTCCGTCGTCGGTTCGGTGCGACCGGTCGGGCCACCGGCCGGGGCGTACCGGCAGGTGGCCCGACCGGGGGGTATCGGCAGGTGGACCGGCCGGGGTGGCCCGACCGGCCGCACGGACGTCAGTCCTCGACGGGTCCCAGATCCGGGGTGCCCCGCAGCT
Organism: Streptomyces sp. A 4/2; assembly: GCF_940670765.1. GTDB lineage: Bacteria > Actinomycetota > Actinomycetes > Streptomycetales > Streptomycetaceae > Streptomyces. The sequence goes on along the minus strand of NZ_CALNVW010000039.1, from coordinate 34,569 downwards.
CCACCGTGCGGGTGGTGGCGCTGTGCAGTTCGAGGACCGTGATCTCGTTCCGGCCGGCGTTCAGGACCGGTGCGGGGACATAGAGGGTGGTCTGCGGTCCTCGGGACCAGTACCGGCCGAGAGCGAAGCCGTTGATCCAGACCTGGCCCTTGGTCCAGCCGTCCAGGGCGATCCAGCCGTCGGCCGGCTGCTCGATGTCCAGGTGCCCGCGGTGGAACGTGGGGCCGACCGGGGGCGAGGCGGGATCGGACGTGGTGAAGGACAGCCCGCCGAGATCATCGAGGGGCAGCGGCCTGCTGGACCAGTCGTCCGGGGCGAGTGAGTTGACGGTGACCTCACCGAGCAGTCCCTTGCGGTCGTGCATGCCCTGGCCGTAGTTGACCCTGCCCTGGTTCTCCACCAGCACGGCCAACCGCGCGCCGCTGCGGGGCGAGTGGAAGGCGAGGCTGTGCTCGTGGCTCTCACGCTCCAGTACGCCGACGGGCTGGCCGTCGACGAAGACCTGGGCGCGGTCGCGCACCTCCGCGATGCGCAGGACGGTCGGCCCGGCCGCCGGGAGCTCCGTCTCGTACAGGACGAATCCGAAGGACTGACCGAGCTGCTCCATGATCTGCGGGCGGTCGGCGTGCACCGCGCTGCCGAGCCGGTCGCGCTGGTCCAGCAGGCCCGCGCACACGGCGAGTTCGGCGGTGGCCGGAGCGAGCTTGGGCGCGGGGGCCGGTACCGGCTCCTCGGGGACGGGCGCGTACCGGGCGATGACCTCGCGGAAGGCGGCGTACTTGGGGGCGGGGTCGCCTGCCTCGTCCAGGCACGCGTCGTAGTCGTACGAGGTGACGGTGGCGCGGTAGGTGCCCTTGTCGTTGGCGCCGTTGGTGAAACCGAAGTTGGTGCCGCCGTGGAACATGTAGATGTTGACCGAGGCGCCGGCCGCGAGCATCCGGTCGAGGTCCGCCGCGGCGTCGGCCGCGCTGCGGGTGACGTGGGTTCCGCCCCAGCGGTCGAACCAGCCGATCCAGAACTCGCTGCACATCAGCGGCCCGGACGGCTGATGCGTGCGCAGGGCGGCGAGCCCGGCGTCCACCCGGCTGCCGAGATTGACGGTGCGCAGGACGCCGTCGAGGCCGCCACGTTCCAGGTCTGAGGGCTGGTCGCAGGTGAACAGCGGCACGTCGACTCCGTGCCGGTGCAGCAGCTCCGCCAGATCCTCCAGATATGCGGAGTCGTTGCTGTAGGCGCCGTACTCGTTCTCCAGCTGTACGGCGATGACCGGGCCGCCCTGCGTGGAGAGGTAGGGAAGGACGGGCGGCAGCAGGGCGCCGAGGTACTCGTCCACCGCCTTCAGGAAGCGGGGGTCGCAGCTGCGCAGTTCGATGTCCTCGTCGGTGAGCAGCCAGGACGGCAGGCCGCCGCCCTCCCACTCGGCGCAGATGTACGGGCCGGGGCGGAGCAGGACGTGCAGGCCCTCGGCGGCGGCCAGTTCGAGGAACCGGCACAGATCGAGACCTCCGTCCAGCCGGAACTCGCCCGGACGGGGCGAGTGGAGATTCCACGGGACGTAGGTCTCGACCGTGTTCAGCCCCATCAGACGCGCCTTGCGAAGCCGGTCGGCCCACTGCTCCGGATGGATCCGGAAGTAGTGCAGCCCGCCGGAAATGATTCGCAGCGGTCGGTCGTCGAGACGGAAGCCGTCTACGGCAACCTCGAGTCGTGGCATTGCCTTGGTCTCCTCGATGATGGGGCTGATGGAACGGGTGCGGTGGGTCAGCTCAGCGGACGGCAGAGCAGCGCGTCGGGCACGCCGCCGTGGTTCCACTGCCAGGTGAAGGCGACACCGGCGACGTACTCCTTGTCGGTGCACTGACCCTTGTAGTAGCCGGGGGCCCAGTCGCTCTGGACCGAGCCGCCCGACGCGGGACGGTTGTCGCTCTTGTCGAACCAGACGTTGCGGCCGGTCAGCGGCAGCGGTGCGGCGGACGGCGCGCAGAGCAGGCCGGCCATGGCGTTGCCGCTGACGCTGTAGCCGACGGCGAAGGTGTTGTCGGGGCACTGGAGCTTGTTGTAGCCCGAGGCCCAGTCGCCGTGCGTGACGTAGCGGTCGTCATGGACGGCCACCCAGTCACCGGTGCCCTTGGCGGGCTGGTTCGCGTCGGTGCACAGCCCGCGCTTGTCGCTGCGGCCGAGGCCGATCAGACGCTGGCTGTCGGGGCAGTTGCCCTTGCGGTAGCCGGGGCTCCAGTCGCCCTGGGCGAGCATGTGGGAGGAGACGTTGTGGTCGCGGAAGTCGAGGTCGAGCATGTTCCAGTGGTCGACCTGTGCGACCGGACCGGAGACGCCGGAGGCGTTGACCAGCTTGTTCCAGTCGGCGGAGCGCCAGTCACCGGGGTCGCTGAGGCTCTGCCGCTTGCCGGTGGCGTCGTAGGAGATCAGGGCCCAGTTGTCCTGCGGTTTGCCGTTGGCGTCGGTCCATCCGACCATCGGCCAGATGGCGAAGTCGGTGTCGTTCTGGACCAGGATGTCGGTGAAGTTGTCGAACCAGGTCTTCTCCTTGGCGTCGTCCGATCCCCGGCCGGCCGCACCGAACTCGCTGATCCAGACGGGGGCGGTGAAGTGCTGGCCGGCCTGGGTGACGAACAGGGCCTCGTCGTTGACCAGTTGCTTCAGCTGGTCGAGCGGGAAGTCCTCGTACGGCCAGTCGTTGGTGTGGCCCGGTCCACTGGCGGCGCCCGTGTAGTTCGGCCCGGTGTAGCCGTAGAAGTGCGCGGCGTAGACCAGCTTCCCCGAGGCGATCAGGGTGTTGGAGAGGTTGCGGACCGGGGTCAGCATCGGCCGGCCGTAGTTCAGCCCGTCCAGCGGGATGCCCTGCCAGTTGATGCCCTCCATGATGATCAGCATGTCGGGGTCGGCTCCCAGGATGCGGGTGCCCGCCAGCTCGAAGGCCGCGTACGCGTCGTGGTCGTCGCCCATGCCCCAGTTGGGGTCGTCCAGGGTGTCGCGGCGGATCTCGTTACGCAGGTCGGCGCCGACGACCCGCTTGTTCGCCTTGTAGCGGTTCACCAGGGAGACCCAGTCGTCCTGCCACTGCTGGGCGGTCTGGCCGCTGTTCCAGCGCTCGTTGCCGTCCAGGCCGCAACAGAAGCGGTAGGTGGTGGTGTGGTTGTTGAGGATGACCGCGAACCCCTCGGCGGTCAGGGCCGCCACCACCGCGTCGTACACCTGCAGCGGGGTCTTGCCCTTGAGCTGCGGGTTGGCCGCGACGGCCGAGTCGGGCACGATCGTGGAGTCGTGCAGCATCGCGTTGGCGAACGGCAGCCGGATGCTGTTCAGTCCGAGTTCGTGGAAGTCGTCCGTGATCTGCTTCAGCGGCGCGCGGTCCAGGCCCAGCGGGATGTTGTGGGAATCCTGGTCCGCCTGGTGGTTCGCGGGGTCGTTGACGTCGCCGCTGCCCTCGTAAGTGCCCTGGGCGCCGGACCAGTTGCCGGCCTTCAGCTTGAAGCGGTTGCCGTTGGCATCGACGATGTACCGCCCGCGGGTGCTCAGCGGCCCCGTCCAGGAGGCTGCCAGCTGCGGTCCGGTCAGGGGAGTTGCGGTGCTGGTGCTGGGGGAAGGCGCTGCGACGGAAGCGGAGGTTCCGGTGAGAACGAGGGTGGCCGCGGCTGCCGTGGCGGGCAGGACGCGGGAGAAGAATTTCCTGACGGCGGGAGCCGACCTAGCGGATCTCATGCTTGTCCCCTCCAAGGGTGGGGTGGGTGTGGGGGTTGGATCTCCAGGTGGTGCGGCCCGGACCGAACGGTCCGGAGTCAGGTGGCTCCGGACCGGTGGTCCGGAGCCAGGCGCGGCTCGGTGGCTCTCTCAGCCCTTGAGCCCGCTGGTGGCGATGCCTTCGACGATGTAGCGCTGGGCGACCAGGAACATGGCCACCAGTGGCGCGATGGTCACGACGGCCCCGGCGAACAGTCCGGGCAGGTTGACGGTCTGTGAGGTGAGGAACGTCGACAGGGCGATCTGGGCCGTCCACGAGGACGGGTCCTGCCCGATGACCAGCGGCCACAGGAAGGCGTTCCAGCTGTCGATGAAGGCGAGCGCGCCGAGCGAGGCGAGCATCGCTCCGGACGACGGCAGGGCGATCCGGCGGTAGAGACCGAGCCAGCCGAGCCCGTCCAGGCGTCCGGCCTCCTCGATCTCGCTGGGGAACTGGAGGTAGAAGTTACGGAACAGCAGAACGGCGAAGGGGTTGAACAGTCCGGGCGCGATGATCCCCCACAGGGTGTTGACCCCGCCCATGGAGCCCACGACGACGAAGGTGGGGACGAACGTCACCGAGCCCGGGATCATCAGCGTCGCCACCACCAGGGCGAGCAGAACGCCCCGTCCGGGTACCGGGATCCGCGCGAGGGCGTACCCGGCGGCCGACGCGAGGAGCGTCGACACCGGGGCGGTGATCCCGGCGATCAGCAACGAGTTGCCGAGGGCCTGGCCCATGTGCAGCGCGGGGTCGCTGAAGAGCGAGCTGAAGTTCTCCCAGTGCATCGACGACGGCCACCAGGTCCAGTGCGGTGACGTCAGACCCTGCGTGTCCATCAGGGCATTGCGCAGCATCAGATAGAAGGGCGCCAGGAACACTGCCGTAAGCAGGCCGGCCAGCACGCCACGCACGGACCGGCGCAGTACCGGCGGCAGGTGTCGGGCGGTTGTCATGTTGCTCACTCCTCACCCTTCCCGAAGCCGGTGATCCGGCCCTGGATCAGGGTCACGCAGACGATGAGGGCGGTGAGCACGAAGGCTCCGGCCGACCCGAGGCCGTAGTTCTGGGAACCCATCGCGGTGTCGTAGAGATAGCCCAGCGGGGTTCGGACCGGGGCCGCCGCCCCTCCGGACTGCCCGCTGTTGAACAGGTTGTAGAACTCGTCGAACGCCTGGAAAGCGGCGATGAACTGCAGCATCAGGACGGCTACCGAGGTGTTGCGCAGCATCGGCAGGGTGATCCTGCGCAGCAGTCGCAGGCCGGTGGCGCCGTCGAGGGCGGCGGCCTCGTACATCTCCTTCGGGATGCCCTGGAGCCCGGCCAGGAAGAGCACCATGTAGAAGCCGACCTGGAGCCAGAGGCGGAGGGTGACGAGGGCGACCCAGTACAGCGGCGGCGAGGTGGTCTGCAGCCATGGTTCGACGTCCATGCCGAACCAGCCGCCGATGGTGTTGGCGATGCCGCTCGGCAACCCGTTGAACAGCGACATCTTCCACAGCAGGGAAGCTGCGACGTAGGAGACGGCAGCCGGGATCAGGAAGGCGGTGCGCAGGACGGCCCGGCCGCGCCGGATGCGGTGCACCAGCAGCGCCAGCCCCAGCGAGGCGGCGAACGTCAGCGGCACGATGAACACCGTGAACAGCAGGATCTGGCCGAGTGACTTACGGAACACCGCATCGGAGAACAGCGTCTGGTAGTTGTCCAGGCCGACCCAGTGCCCCAGGGCGATGGTGCCGCGGGCCTCACTGAGACTGAGCAGGAAACTCCAGCCGATGGCAACGTACTTGAAGAGGCCCAGGCCGATCAGCAGGGGCCCGGCGAGCAGTGCGAACGCTCCCCAGGCACGCCAGTCCGTGCGGGAACGGCGGAGGGGGGCGGTGCCCCGCGGCTCGGCCGCGGGGCACCCGACACGCTCGGGGTCAAGCGTGGATGGAGGTGCGGACGTCATGATGCGCGCTGCTTGTCGATGTCACTCTGGGCCCGCTTGGCCGCGTCGGCCAGGAGCTTGGCGGCGTCGCCCTGCCCGCTGACGATCTTCGCCGCGGCTGCGGCGAAGAGGTCGCTCACGGTCTTGTTCCAGGTGCTGGGGTTGTTCCTGCCGTACTTGGCGCCCAGTTCGACGGTCTCCTTGGCAGGTCCCTGGCTGAGCTTGCTGGCGGTGGCGGCGACGGACTTGCGTGGCGGGACGTGGAGGCCGTAGCTCTGCGACCAGTCCTCCTGGAGGTCGGTCTGCTGGACCCAGAGCCACTGGACGAACTTCTTGGCTGCTTCCACGTGCTTGCCCTTGGCGTTGACGCAGGTGCTCCAGCCACCGACGCGCACAGCAGGCTTGCCGCCGGACTTGAAGGCGGGCCAGGGCAGGACGCCGAAGTCGTCACCGAGTGCGGTCTTGATGGCGGGCATCGACCAGAGGCCGCCCCACTGCATCGGGACGACGTTCTGGGTGAGGGCCGAGGGGTCCCACCAGTCGGTGGTGAATCCGAGCAGCAGGGACTTGTCGTCGTGGAGGCGCTTGAGCCCGGCCACGGCCTCGGCGGCCTGGGCGGAGCCGAAGGCCGCCTTGCCGTCGTGGGTGACGAGGTCGCCGCCGTTGGAGAACACGGACAGGATGGCGCTGTCGCCCAGACCGTCCTGGCCGACGAACAGCCCCTTGGTCTTCTTGGAGCTCAGGGCCTTGGCCGCTTCGACGAGCTCGTCGAAGCTCTGGGGCGGGGTGATGCCGGCCTTGGACAGCGTGCTCTTGCGGAAGTAGAGCATCATGATGTCGTCGAGGGTCTTGACGCCGTAGAGCTTGCCCGCGACGGTCACCATCTCGAGGGCGCCCGGGTTGAAGTCGGACTTGGCGCTGCCGTAGAGGTCGTCCAGCTCGGCTATCTGGCCGCTCCGGGCGAAGCTCTCGCTGAAGTCGCCGATTTCGAAGACGTCCGGGGCGGCATCGGTGAGCAGGGTCGCGTTGAGCTTGCTGGTGTAGTCGCCCGGGGTCCAGGTGACCTTGACCGCGATGTCCGGGTGGGCCTTGGTGAACGCGGTGGCGTAACGGGTGAGGGCCTGCTGGGTACCGGCCTCGCCGTAGGCGTGGGACCAGACGTTCAGGGTGGTCTTCGCCCCGGAGGAGCCACCACCGGTCGGGTCGGAACTGCAGGCGACCGCTGCTCCTGCGACGAACAGGACGGATCCGCCGAGGAATCCCCTGCGGCTAAGCTTGGCTCTCTGTGCGCTCACTTCGGGTCCTTCAGATTCAGAGGGTTGGGCGTACGTGTTGTTGTCCGGCGTGGCCGGTGTCCGGAGTTCACCGTTGGCAGACGGTGGAGGACATTCGGCTGTGCCGGACACTTGGGCCGACGAGCAGGATGGTGTGCCCGGTCAGGGGAAGAGGGCCTGGATGCCGACGACGGCGGCTCCGCGGGCCCACTCCTCCCAGGGGAGCGGACGCAGGGTCAGCGGGCATTTCGCCGCTGCTTTGAAGCAGTTCGCCGCGTAGGCGTCCTTGATGTGCGGTCCGAAGAGGTCGAAGGTGTCGAGCCCCTCGCCGGTGACGACGACGCGCTCGGGACCTACGAGGTTCACCAGTGTGGCGATGCCGACGCCGATGGCGTGGCCCGCCCTTGCGAAGGCGGCCTGTGCGGTGGGGTCTCCACCACGGGCGAGCTGAACCGCGCCGTCGAAGTCCAGATCCGGTTGGCCGGTGGTGCGGCGTACGGCAGTGAGGACGGCGTCGCTGGATGCGATGGCCTCGACGCAACCGACCTGGCCGCAGTGGCACCGCGGTCCGGCCGGGTCGATGCTGATGTGCCCCATCTCCCCGGCGACTCCGTACGCCCCGGCGACCAGCTCACCGTTGATGACGATGCCGGAACCGACCCCGGCTCCGATGCAGACCAGCGCGAAGTACTCGGTGCCGATGCCTTCGCCGAACCAGTGCTCGGCGGAGGTGATGGCCTTGACGTCGTTCTCCACGGTGACGGTCAGGCCGGTCGCCGCGGCGAGGGTATCGGCCAGCGGTACATCGCGCCAGCTGGGGAGCACGGAGTAGCGAACACGCCCGCGGGGGCGGTCCACGTCGCCGGAGACCGCGATGCCCAGGTGCCGGGTGCGGGCCCGGTACTCGGGTTTCGTGTCGAGGAGTTCGGAGACGAGCTCGGCCAGTAGCTCACACACGGAGACCGGGTCGCGGTCGCCCAGAGGCCGGCTGGCGGTGGTCCGCATCTGGGCCCGCAGGTCACAGACCGCGCCGATGAGGGTATCGGCACTGATCTTCACACCGACGATGAACTCCCGGTCGGGAGTGACGGCCAGCGGGTTCACGGGGCGTCCGGCCCCTGGAGCGGTGCGCTCCGGGGGGAGCTCGTGCAGGTAGCCGTCGTCGATGAGTGGTCGTGCGGCTTTGGTCACAGCGGTCGAGGACAGCCCCGTCCGGCGGGCCAGCTCCACCCGGCTGAGCGGGCTCTCGGCCAACAGCAGGGCGAGGATGGCGGTTTCGGCCGGTGCGGTGACCAGTGGCCGAGAGTGGTTTGGAAACACGGCCGAAACCTACGATAAATAAATAACTTCGTCCAGTATTGATTTTCTTGTTCGGGCGGTTCTACGCTCTGGCCCAACTCCGGCCACTTCAAACCTTGTTCGCCGTGGACGGTTGCCCGGTCCTGGCCGACGCTCGACACCCCTCTGGAACTTCTGTGCCTCCCATGCCCTCATCCGTATCCTTCGACGCCGCCCGCGAGCTGGCGGTCCTCCGGACCCCGAACAGCGTCTACGCTGTGCGTATCGGCGCGGACGGCAGCCCCCGGCATCTGTACTGGGGGGAACAGCTCGACGCCGACGCCCTTGGTGAGCTGCTCGTGGCCAACTCGCCTGCTGCGAGCAGCTTCGAGTCGGACGCGGCCCCGGACGAACTGGCCCCGCAGACCGGTGCGCGGTTCGGGCCGGCCGGCCTCCAGGTACGGTTCGACGACGGCACCCGCGGGGCTCAGTGGTCCTTCACCGGCCACACGGCCCAGGACGGCGAACTCCGTCTGCAACTGGCCGATCGCCGGTATCCGCTGGCCGCCGAACTGTGCTATCGCGTCCGTCCCGGAAGCGACGTCGTCGAGCGCTGGGTGGAACTCACCCACACCGGCGCCGACGGTTCGGGGCCGATCACCGTGGACCGGCTGGACTCGGCTTCCTGGTCGCTGCCGGCCCTGCCCGACTACCGGCTCAGTCACCTGGTGGGCGGCTGGAACAGCGAGTTCCAGCTGAACCGCGACCGCCTCCCGGTCGCCGAGACCGTGCTCACCAGCCGCCGCGGTGTCACCAGCCACCATGCCAGTCCCTGGCTCGCTCTCGACGACGGCACCGCCGGCGAGGAACACGGCGAGGTCTGGAGCACCGCTCTGGCCTGGAGCGGGAGTTGGCGCATCACCGTGCACCGCGACCCGGTCGGCCGGACCACCTGGACCGGCGGCTTCGGCCACGAAGGGCTCAGCTGGACCATCCAGCCCGGTCAGAGCCTGCACACACCCGTCTTCGCCGGCCTCTACACCCGCGACGGCTTCGGCGCCGCCAGTCGCGCCTGGCACACCCACATCCGCGACACCGTGCTGCCCGATCCCGACCGCGACCGGCCTGTCCTCTACAACTCGTGGGAAGCCACCGGCTTCGACGTGGACGGGCCCCGCGAGCTGGGCCTGGCCCGGCTGGCCGCACGTCTGGGGGCCGAACTCTTCGTCGTCGACGACGGATGGTTCGGCAGCCGCAGCAGCGACCACGCGGGCCTCGGCGACTGGACACCCCGGCCCGAGGCGTTCCCCGACGGTCTGGGCCCGCTGTCCGACGAAGTGCACCGCCTGGGCATGGAGTTCGGGCTGTGGGTGGAGCCGGAGATGGTCAACCCCGACAGCGACCTCTACCGCGCCCATCCCGACTGGGTCGTCCACGCGCCGACGCGGGACGCCACCGAACTGCGCAACCAGCTCATGCTGAACTTCGCCCGCCCGGAGGTCGAGGCCTGGGCCCACCGCACCCTGGACCAGCTGGTGCGCGACCACGGCATCGACTGGTTCAAGTGGGATGCCAACAGGGTCGTCACCGAAGCCGGATGGGCCGGTGCCCCGGACCCCGACCGGCTGTGGATCGATCACACCCGCGCCGTCTACCGGATCATGGACCGTCTCCGCGCGGACCACCCCGGCCTCCGCATCGAGGCGTGCGCGGGCGGCGGCGGACGGGCCGACCTCGGCGTCCTTGCCCGCACCGACCAGGCCTGGACCTCCGACAACACCGATCCCGTCGACCGGATCGGCATCCAGCACGGCTTCAGCCAGCTCTTCCCCGCCCAGGCCATGGCCGCCTGGGTGACCGACAACCCCAACATCACCACCGGCCGCAGCACCCCTCTCCAGTTCCGCTTCCACTCCGCCATGGCCGGAGCGCTCGGCATCGGCGGGGACCTCACCACCTGGTCCGAGGAGGAGCTCGACGAGGCCACCGCGCTCGTCACCCGGTACAAGGAGATCCGCCCCCTGGTCCAGCGCGGCCACCAGCACCGCCTCGAAGGCCTCGGCGGAGTGACCGCCGTGCACTACGCGTCCCAGGACGACACCGAACACGCCATCCTCGCCTGGCGCCCCGCGACCCGCTACGGCCACCCGGCCCCCACGCTCGCACTTCCGGCCCTGGACCCCGCGGCCCACTACCTCGACATCGACGAGGACACCGTCCACAGCGGCGCCGTCCTGTCCGGGCAGGGCATCGACCTGCGGCTGCCCGCCGGGGACTACTCCAGCCGCCTGATCCGGCTGCGCCGCACCGTCTGACGCTCCGCCCCCTCTTCCGCACCCGAACCACGAAAGAACCGAGAACATGCCCACACCCCGTGTCCTGGTCGTCGGCATCGACGGCGTCCGCCTCGACCTGCTGCCCCTGCTGGACACCCCGCACCTCGACGAACTCGCGGACGACGGCTTCCTCGCGCCCGTCGGCATCGACGACGACACTCCGACCATGTCGGGTCCCTGCTGGACCACGATCGTCACCGGTGTCGGCGTGGCCAAGCACGGGGTCTGGGGCAACAACTTCACCGGCAACCGGCTCGGGGTGTTCCCCGACTTCACCACCCGGCTGGCCGCCGAGCAGGGGCGGCGGACCTTCGCGGCCGGCGGCTGGGAACCCCTGTTCCTGGCCCGGCAGGGCGGCCCGGTCTTCGCGGCCCCGAGCAGGCTCGCCTACATCGCCCCGCGCGAGGACACCCCGCAGGCCTGGGAGGAGTGCGACCAGAGCGTGACCGACGAAGCCGCACGGATCCTCAGCTCAGGCGAAGACCTGGACGCGTCCTTCGTCTACCTCGGCGCCGTCGACGAGACCGCCCACTACCTCGGCTGCGGCCCCGAGTACCGGCGCTCGATCGAGACCGCGGACCGACGGCTCGGACAGCTCCTCACCGCCGTACGCGAACGGCCCGACGCCCGTTCCGAGGAGTGGACCGTCATCGTGGTGACCGACCACGGTCACCGCGAGGAAGGCGGCCACGGCGGACGAAGCGCACTGGAGCGCACGGCCTGGATCGCCGCGAACGGCCCCGGCATCGACCCCTCGACCCCACCGGACAGCCTCCGGCACGCCGATGTCGCCGCCCACGTCTACGCCGCCCTGGGCATCGGGCCCGACCTGCACTGGACTCTCGACGGGGAGCCCTTCCGGTCCCTCACTCCGCAGATGGCCTGACGCCGACCCGACCCGCGATTTCCGCGCCCGTGGGATCGAATGCAGGATGGGCCGGATCTCAGCTGACCCGCAGACACGTGGGGCGTCGCCCCCGGCCGGGGCAGGCCGGGGGCGACGCCCCACGCTCCGGGGTGGCGCTCGAATCCGGCGCGAGGCGCCGGTAGTTGCCGCCACGCACCAGTCACGTGCGTGATTCGTACCGGTCCGGCGAATGGCTCAGCCGTGGATCGCTCGGGCGCCGGGCCGGTCGGCGTGGTCGGCGTTGTCGCGGTGGGCTCAGCCGGCGTCCGCGGAGGGAGCCGGCACCGGCGGGCTGCCGGACCTCACCTGTCGTACACCTCCAACTCGTCGAGCGCCCAGCCCCATCCCTCGGTGGGGCGTGTCCCGGTCTTGGCGTTCGTCCAGTCGGTGACGTCCAGGAGCACGTAGCGAGCGTTCACCGGGGCGAACGAGTACGCATGCGTCTGACCACATGTGGTCACCCCCTTGTCGGCGCAACCGGTCGTGCCCCCGGAGTCCGCCTCGGCGGCCACCGTCGTCCAGTTCTCGCCGTCCGTCGAGACCTTGAGGCTGTACGTCTTCGGGTAGTTCTCCCAGTCGGGATCGACCACCATCCGCCCGACGGACGTGGCCGCACCCAGATCGACCTTCAGGCTCCACGGGGCGCTGTCCTTGGACTGCGCCATGGTCGAGGGGTCGTTGTCGACCGCGTCCTCCACCGGCTTGCCCCAGCCAAAGGCCGACGTGCCGTTGATCATGGTGACCGGCTTGCCGAAGGCCAGGTCGGGGTCGGCGGCAGGCGGAGTCGAGGTGGCGGCCCAGGCCTGCGGCGCGGAGTTCATGGTGAACTTCAGGTTTCCGCCGTGGACCAGGTCGGCGTGGTTCAGGAAGGGCTTGGTGATCTTCCGGCCGTTGAGGGACAGCGACTGGACGTACGGCTTCGTGGCCGCTCCCGGCGCGCTGATCACCAGGGGACGGGACGTGGCGGGCAGGTGCAGCACCGCCTTGTCGAAGAACGGGCTTCCGACTGTGTACTGGCCTGAGGCGGGGTTGGCCGGGTAGATGCCGAGCGAGGAGAGCACGTACCAGGCGGACATCTGCCCGCAGTCCTCGTTGCCGCTGAGCCCGTCGGCGCTGTTCGCGTAGTTGTCATGGGCGATGCGGCGCACCTGCTCCTGCGTCTTCCACGGCTGGCCGGCGAAGTCGTACAGGTAGGCGGCGTGGTGGCTGGGCTCGTTGGTGTGGTTGTTGTGGCCGCCGGCGAAGTAGCTGTCCAGCCAGGACGCGAACTTCTCCTTGCCGCCCTTGAGGTCGATCAGCCCGGGGATGTCGTGCATGACGTCGGTCGTGTACACCCACTGGTCGCCCTCGGACCAGCCCCCGTTCGCCCAGGATCCGTCGAGGTTGCGGGCCTGCATGAAGCCCGTCGCGGGGTTGAACAGTTTCTTGTAGTTGTTGCTGCGTTCCAGGAAGAACTTCGCGTCGTCGGTCTTGCCGAGTTTCTTGGCGATCTGCGCGACCGCCCAGTCCTCGTACGCGTAGTCCAGCGTGCGGGACCCGGCCTCCGACGTGTGGTCCGCTGCGACCCAGCCGTTCTGTTTGTACGTGGTCAGGCCCGCCCTTGCCTCCACGGGTGTGCCCTGCTCGCGGTCGTGGAAGTCCAGTTCGGTGTCCCGGTCCGGCGGTGTCATCGCGTCCTTGCGCACCGCCTCGTAGGCCAGCTCGCGGTCGAATCCGGAGAAGCCCTTGGCCATGTCCTCGGCGATCATCGAGTCGGCGTTCGTGCCGACCATGATGTTGGTCTCCGTCATGTTCTTCCACATGGGGAGCCAGCCGCCCTGCTGGTAGTCCTGCAGCATCGAGGTGACCATGCCGTTGATCCGTTCCGGGGCGAAGAGCGTCAGGAACGCGTTCTCGGCCCGGTAGGTGTCCCACGTCGAGTACCCCGTGTAGCTGACGCCGGAGTGCACCTTGTCGTCGTAGGCGCTGTAGTAGCGGCCGTGCTCGGACATCTCCGACGGGTACTGCAGGGCGTGGTACATCGCGGTGTAGAAGACGGCCGACTGGTCGGGCGTCGAGCCCTGCAGATCGACCCGGTCGAGCTTGTCGCTCCACTGGGCGCGGGTCTTGCCGACGGTCTGCTCGAAGGTCTGGTCGTCGGGCACTTCGGCGGTGAGGTTGGCCCGCGCCTGGTCGACCGAGATGAACGAGGTCGCGATCCGGACCTGGACCGTCCGGGTACCGGTCGGGAAGCGCACGTACGCGGACAGGTCGGCGTCGGTGCGATCGGCCTGGCCCTCGTACTGCGTCGCGCCGGTGGCCGTACCGTGGCCGGTGAACGGGGTGTCGAACCGGGCGACGAAGTACCCCTTGAAGTTCGACGCCTTGAACGGACCGAGGTTCTTGTCCTGCCGGTCGGGGTTGTAGCCGGTGATCTCGCGCGCGCCGGGATCGACGTGCACCTGGCCGGTGATGCCCGAACGGGTGGCCTGCAGAACGAAATTGGGGGCGGCGCCGTGCGGGTAGGTCATCCGCAGGAACCCGACCCGCGACGTCCCCGTCATCTCCGTCCGGAGCGTCTGCCCCGCTCCGGCCTGCATGTTCACCGTGTAGAGCGCGGGTGAGGTGGTCTCGTCGGCATGGCTGAACGCCAGCCCGCGCTCGGCCGTGGCCGTCTTCACGGCACCGACCCCCGGCATGCCCACCACATAGCCGGAGTCGCCCATCCAGATCGCCGGCTGGTGCGTCCCGATGAAGCCCGTGATCTTTGTGTCGTCGTGGTGGTACGGGGTACGGCCGACGGAATTGTCGCGGGTCATGGGTGACCATCTGGTCATACCGAACGGCGGAGCCGTGCTGGGGATCATGCCCCCGTACTCCGTACTGCTGCCGCCGGTCGTCCCGATGAGCGGGTCGACCAGGCCGACGTTCGACACCGTGTGGGCCGCCCGGCCGGTGGCGGACGAGACCGTGCGGGCCGCCCGGCTGGTGGCGGCGAACGGAGGGGTGAACAGGGCCACGAGCGCGATCACGAGCACGACGGCCCAGGCCAGGGGCGCCGACCGGGGGAGCCGGTGGCGCGACGAGGCCCCGGAAAGACCGGGTCTGACAAGGTGCATGGCACATCTCCCTCTATGACGTTGCCGCCGGAAACCGGACGGAGTCTCTCGGTGCGGGGGGCCGTTGCCGGACGGCTCAGGTGAGCGACAGGCCTTCGGGACGGCTGGTGATCGTGTGGTTCCTGCCGTTGAGGACGACTCCGGAGAGCGTCGCGGTGATTCCCCGGGGCATCGTCGCGCTCCGCAGCTCGGCGGTGGCGTCCTCGGGGGCGTAGCCGAACAGGTCACTGATGACGGTCTGTGAGAAATTCCCGCTGGCCATGGAGTTGAACGTCTGCCATTGGTCGACCGGGGCGATGGCGGCGCGGTAGTCGGTCGTTGCGTCGGAGAGGGTCAGGGCGGAGCCGAATCCGGTGCGGCTGCCGCTCCAAGCCGCCCCTTCGATGTCGAACGCCCGGGAGGTGACCGACTCGGTGGTCTTCGTGCCGTTGCCTTCGGCGAACGGCAGGCGCAGTACCAGGGAGCTGTCGTCGGCGCCGGTGGCGGGGGTGGCGGCCCGGTACTGGGCGTCGATCTCGGCGGCCGACAGCGCCCGCGCGTAGATACGGGCCTCGTCGACGCTGCCACTGAAGCGGCGGGAGGAGTCGGCGGGGCAATTCCCCACAACCACCGGGGTGTTGGTGGAGGACGTGATGCCTCCGGTGGCCGACCGGGTGGCGTGGGCCGTTCCGTCGATGTAGATCCGGACCTGTTCGCCGTCGTAGACACCCGCGACGTGGTGCCACCCCGACGGGGGGACCGTGGTGGTGGTCAGCGTCTCGACGAAATGGCCGTCGAGGGCGAGGACGAACGAGATCGTGCCGTCGGCGCCGCCGCGGAGCGCGTAGCCCGCGTCCCGGCCGCCGTCCCAGGAGTCCTTGGCGATGATGCTGCCCTCCCAGGGGTTCTCCGGCCAGCTGGAGGGGTTGATCCATGCGGAGACCGTCACCGCTCCGGCGGGGTTCAGGGCGGGCCGGTCGGTGACCCGCACCCCCGCGTACTGGAGTAGCTCGTGGGACTGGCTGAAGGGACCGTTCCTGGTCACGCCCGCGCACCGTTCGAGCATCGACAGGAACGCCGGGTAATCGCCGAACCGGGCGAAGGTCTGGGCGGTGAGGGACGGCCAGGCGTCGTAGGCGCCGCTGGTGCCGTGGTCGGTACGGGCGACCGGCGCCTGGGAGTCGGAGAGGGACAGGGCGCGCATCCAGTCCCCGGCCAGCAGTTCGTCGGTGACGAAGCGCTTCATGTCGGTCTTCTGCTCCTCGGGCAGCGACGCGGCGAGCAGGTTTCCGGCGATGCAGAAGTCGAGGACGAAGCGTACGGCGACGGTGGTGCCGTCCTCGTGCCTGCAGTTCCAGACGCCCGTGCCGTCGACGTACAGCTTGAGGACCTCGCTGCGCAGGGCCTCGGCCCTGGCGGTGAGGTCCTCGGCGGTCGCCGCGTCGTCGGCACGGGCGAACAGGCCGGCGGCCTGCTGCATCATCCACACATTGCCCGCGTTGAACGACGCCACCTGGTGGACGTATTTCGGCAGGACCTCCATGAGGTTGTGGTTCTCGCCGTAGTCCGCCAGCGACTGTCCCTCCGGGACCAGGCGTTCCCAGTTGGTGGCGATGGACTTCAGATGCGCGAGGACGGTCCGGCCGGCGACCGTGGCCTTGAGGAAGGACGTATCGCCGCTGTAGTTCACGTAGTTGAGGACCGTCGTGAAGACACTGAGGTCGTTCGCGCTGTACCAGGGGCCGACGGTGTTGCCCGTGATCCATTCGACGGCGTACCCGACCAGGAGGTCCTTGGTGAGCCAGTGGCTGACCTTGTCCCTGAGCATCCGCGGATCGAGCAGTGCCAGGACGGCGGAGACGTACGAGGTGTCCCAGTAGTAGGTGGTCGTCACCGCGAACTCGGGCGCCGCCGTCACGTAGATGCGGTCGAGCCCCTGGAAGGTGCCGGGTCCGCCGGGCCTGCCGAGCACGGTGGAGAACTCGGGGCCGAGGTTGGTGCGCTCGCACGCCAGCACCGACAGGATGCTCATGTAGTACAGGCGGGCGACGGCGGAGTCCCCGGTCTTGGTCCGCAGGACGGGCAGCGAACCCGAGTAGTGATCGTTCCCGGGTGTGAAGGCGTCGTACCAGCGCTTCTTCCAGCTCTCGGCGGCCGTGTCGAAGGCCGCTCGGAAGGCACGCAGCGTGGTGGTGCAGGCGTCCACCACGCCGTTGGCCTCGTCGGCGTCCTTCAACGGGAGCCCTGTCGAGGTCTGGCCCACCGCCATGACGATGCTGATCGTCACCGACTTCCCGGCGGCGACCGACCACTGGGCACGTCCGCCGCCCGATGCCGTGGTGAGTGCGGGTTCCGGGGTGAACGCGAATGCGGTTACGGCCGAAGAGGCGCTGTCGGAGATCAGCAGGGTCGAACCGGAGATCTTGCGTGCGGTGAAGGTGTGGTCGCCGCCGGGCCGTGGCGTGTCCCACTCCCAATGGGCCGGAAAGGCCCCGTTGGCGATGCGCGGATCGGTGTCGACCGACACCGTGACCGGCGCCGCGGTGGGGTTGGAGACGGTGATGTGCAGCAGCAACTCGTTGCGCTCGAAGGCGAGTCGGGTCGCGGTCCGGACGGTCACCCCCGAGTCGGTGGTCGCCCTGCGCGTGATCTCGTAGGCGGACCAGCGCGACTCACCGGCCGTGACCGGGACACCGTCCACGCTCAGTGCGCAGGATTCGCCACCGTCGTCCAGATAGGGCGGAAGAGTGAAGTAACTGATTCCCAGCACATTGGGGGAGGTGCCCACGGCTCCCCAGAAGTTGCTGACCGCAGGGCAGTGCCGTACTTCCCGTGCCGACAGCCAGTCGCCGGCCAGCGAGTCGAGCTCCGGCGGCCGACCGGGCGCCGCCGAACTCCCGTCGGGCAGCGGGGGATTCCCGGTCTTCGGAGCAGGCGTGTGCGCGTGTGCCGTGCCCGCCGTGACGGCGGCGATCCCGGCAGCCGCCGAGGCGGCGAGGACGGTACGTCGGGTGGTACTCATGCCTGTGCGACTCCTTTGACGGAGGATGACGAATGACGGGGGATGACGAACCGGTCTTGCGTCTGTTCCACGTCCGCATGTCGAGGACCACCGCCGTCACCGGGCGGTACCCCCCGCGTGTTGGGAATTGTGACAACGTTGTCGAACGTGTCGCATTCTGGTGCCACTTGGTGAAGGCGTCAATAGGTTGCCGCCGAGGTTCAACTCGGCCGCCGTCTCGTGGTGTTCAGCCGTCGTAGGTCCTTTTCGCACCCGCCCTTGTTCAGCCGCGACGGCCTTCCCCGGCCCTCACTTCGCCCCGTCGACCGTGGACAGCGAGCGCGTGAGTTCCTCGACGAAGCTGTGTACGTCGCCGAGCTCCCAGACCTGGCCCCCGGTCCGGTCCAGCAGCAGGCGCCCGTGCACCGAGGACCAGACCGACATGGCAGCCGCTTCCGGCGTCTGCGTCAGCCGCATCCCCGTCTCGGCGAGCCGCGCCACCGCGCTGCGCCAGCGTGCCGCGACCCGTGCGGTCTCCTGTTCGTGCAGCGCCCGGTCGGTGAACATCACGCGGAAGCTCGACGGTTTGCGCTGGGCGAAGTCGCAGTACGCATGGGCGAGCTCCGCGAGGCGTCGGCCGGCCGGTTGGCCGACCGAGGCCACTTCGGCCCGGTCCATCTCGTCCAGCAGCTGCTCGAAGAGGCACTTCAGCGCGGCCTCCGAGAGGGCCTCCTTGTCGGCGAAGTGCCGGTAGATGGCCGGGGCGGTGATGCCCGCTTCCCGTGCCACCTCCCGGAGCGACAGGGGCATCGGCCGCATGCGCTCGTCGTCGGCGATCAGCCGGAGCATGGCCTCCAGGATCTCGGTACGGAGCCGGTCGCCCTCGCCGCGGGCGTTGCGGGGTCTGCGTTCGGCCGGTGCCGGAGCGTGCGGTGCGGGTGGGTCTGGGCTTTCGGGCATGCCTCAAGCCTTGCACAGGGGGCACGGTCGGCCGGGGTGCGCGCCAACTCCTAGGAACGGAGCCTGTCTTGTCTGGCCAACTCAGCTAAACGCATGTAAATATACGAGCGTTAACTTAATGTCGTGCGGCGGCCGACCGCCGCACGCCGCCCGGACAGGAGCCCCCCATGCGCATCACGATCGACGAAGAGAAGTGCTGCGGAGCAGGTCAGTGCGTGCTGGTCGCCCCCGAAGTCTTCGACCAGCGTGACGAGGACGGCGTCGTGATCCTGCTCGACGCCGAACCGCCGGCCGAGCAGCACGCGGCCACCCGCGAGGCAGCGGCCGTCTGCCCGGCAGCCGCCATCGAGGTCCACGCCTGACGCAGCCGCCCGGATGCGTCGTCGGCGGACCGCACGCTTCGGGGCCCCCGCCGGTCCCTCGCGACCTCCCGCGGAGCGGGAGTGCGACGCGCGAGCACCGCCTCGGCAGGCACAGCAACCCGCCCCCACAGGGAGACTTCATGAGCATGGAAAGTCCATCGCCCGAGGCGCCCGCCTTCCCCTTGCAGCGCGGCTGCCCGTTCGCCCCGCCCGAGACCGCCAGTGCGTTCCGCGAGAGCGGCACACCGCGCCGGGTGACCATCTGGGACGGCAGCGAGCCGTGGCTGATCACCAGGCACGACCAGATCCAGCAAGTGCTGGGCGCTCGTGGGGCGTTCGGTGCGGACGTCACCGACCCCGGCTTCCCCAACACCTCCAGCGCTCAGCCCACCGTCGAGGGCGAGATCTTCTTCCGCAAGGACGGCGACGAACACCTGCCGATCCGCCGCATCCTCAACGCCGACTTCACCGTGAAGCGCGCCGAGGCACTGCGCCCGCGCATCGCCGAGCTGACCGAGCAGCTCCTCGACGAGCTGGAGGCGAAGGGCGAACCGGTCGACCTCATCGAGGATTTCGCCCTCGCGGTGCCGACCGTCGTCATCTGCGAGGTCCTCGGCGTTCCCTACGGTGAGCGGCATGCCGTACACGAGTCCTCGAAGAAGCTCGTGCAGTTGAGCCTGCCCATGGAGGAGAAGCTCGCGGCCCACCAGTCGCTGCACGAGAACCTCGCCCGGAACATGGAGCACAAGCGGACCTCCCCGGACAGCGGACTGCTCTCGCGTCTCGTCAACACCCACGTCGACGAAAGGGGCGACCTCACCTTCGAGCAGGCCGTCCGGCTCGGCACCCTGGTGATCGGCGCCGGTCACGAGACCACCGCGAACATGATCGGCCTGGGCATCCTCGCCTTCCTCCGCGAGCCCGGACAACGCGCCGTCCTGATGTCGGACCCGGCGAAGTACGCGAGCGGCGCGACCGAGGAGATGATGCGCTACTGGAGCATGGTCCAGACCGAGCCCCGCCGCGTGTGTCTGGAGGACACCGAGGTCGGCGGTGTCCTGATCAGGGCCGGTGAGGGCATCATCTGCAACCTGCCGGCCGCCAACCGGGACCCCGAGGTCTTCGCCGAGCCGGAGAAGCTCGACATCACCCGTACCGACCGGCGGCACATGGGGTTCGGATTCGGTGTCCACCAGTGCCTGGGCCAGAACCTCTCCCGGGTGGAGATGCAAGAGGCGTGGCCGCGCCTCTTCCGGCGCCTGCCCGGCCTCCGGCTCGCCGTCGACGTGAGCGAACTGCACTTCCACGACGACGCACTCACGTACGGCCTCGAACGCCTGCCGGTGACGTGGTGACCCGCGAGGGCACAGGGACGGCCGGCCCCGGCGACGGGAACACCCCCGACCCGCCGGCAGACCTCGCCGAGCGCGGCCGGGCGGTGATGGCCGAGGTCATGTGCGCCGAAGTGCCCGACTCCGTGGGCGAGCCGGGCTCGCTCGGGGACCTGGCCGCCAGACACATCTTCGGCGATCTCTGGGACCGGCCGGGCCTGTCCCGGCGCGAGCGCCGCATCGTCACCCTGACCCTGCTGGCCGCGCTCGGTCAGGGCGGTCCGCACGCATCGCTGCACATCAAGGCGGCACTCGCCAGCGGTGACCTCACCGAGGCCGAACTGCACGAGATGAGCGTGCAGATGGCGTACTACGCGGGCTGGCCCCTGGCCACTTCCTTCGGCTGGGCCGTCGACGAGGCCACCGGGCGGTCCGGCACCTCCGACGCGGTGCGAGACCTGGCAACCGGCCCGGCCGGGCGCGCTACGGCCGGCCCTGACGGACAGACCGAGGACGGCCGTTGATGACCCCACGCCTGTACGACAGGACCGCCGTGGTGGTCGGTGGCGGCCAGACCCCCGGCCTTACCACCGGGAACGGCCGCGCGGTCGCCCTGGCCTTCGCCCGCGAAGGGGCCCGCGTCCTGGTCGTCGACCGGGATCTCGAATCGGCCGAGGAGACGGCCGCGTTGGTGCGTAAGGCCGGTGGCAGTGCTGTTGCGCACCGGGCGGACATCACCGTCGAGGAGGACTGCGCCGCCATCCTCACCGCAGCCCTCGACAGCCTCGGGCACGTCGACATCCTGCACAACAACGTCGGCGTCGTGCCGTTCGGCCGGACCGAGATCCTGCCGGTCGAGGAGTGGCGCCGCGGCTTCGAGGTCAACCTCACCGGCATGTGGCTCACCTGCAAACACGTCCTGCCTCACATGCGGGAGCGGGGGAGCGGGGCCGTCGTCAACATCTCCTCCATGGCCGGGCTGCTCGCCGGTGGGGACGCCATTGCCTACAGCACGTCCAAGGCCGCGGTGCACTCCATGACCCGCAGCCTGGCCCTCGAATACGCACCGCACGGCGTGCGCGTCAATGCCGTCGCCCCCGGCATGATGGACACCCCCATGGGAGTCGACGCCGTCGCCCGTGCCAGCGGCGTGGACCGGGCGGACGTGGCGGCCGGACGGGCGGCCATGGTCCCCATGGGCCACCAGGGAACCAGCGAGGACGTCGCCAACGCGGCTCTGTTCCTCGCGTCGGACGAGTCCGCGTTCATCACCCGGCGCCGTGCTGCCGGTGGACGGCGGGTTCATCCTCAGGGCGGGAACCCACTAGGACCTGTCCGGCCGGTCTTGTCGGACCGGCCCGGGGCACCCCGGGACCGGCAGGACCGGCCCAGCGCGCCGATCAGGACCTTCCGCGTAGTCCTGTAGTCCTCATTCGAGTGACAGAACTGTGCTTCGTGAGTTGGGAGTTGGTGGAGGGCTGTAGAACAGCCCTCCACGGCGGCTGAGTGCGGATGGTCCCGGGAGGGCCCGTGAAATGGTTCAGGAAGCTCGCGGTAGTCATGTCGGCCGCCGCGCTGGCGGCGGTCGGTCCGAGTATCGCGCCGGCGCAGGCGATCGTCGGAGGTGCCGACGTCCGGCGTGGCGAGTTCCCGCACATGGCGGGCCTGGTGGACAGGGGTTCCGGTCAGGTCTTCTGCGGGGGCTCGCTGATCAGCGACCAGTACGTGCTGACATCCGCGAGCTGCCTGCGGGGCAGGACACCGGCCACCACCGCTGTCCTCCTCGGTGATGTCGATACCGCGACCGGTACCGACACCCCGTACGCGCGTCTCTATCCGTCCGGGCGATGGACCGTCAACCCCGCCTTCGATGCCGCCACCGACCGTAACGACATCGCCCTCATCCGACTCGGCAGCAAGGCGGAGCTGAATCAGGGGGTGAGCCCCGTGCTGCTCGATACGAGTGGTCCCTCCGACCATGTGGGGCAGACCGCGGAGGCTGTGGGCTGGGGCACTCGCATCTTCGGCGGACCGCAGCCGACCAAGGTGCAGAAGGCCGCTCTGCGCGTCATCTCCGTGCAGCAGTGCAGGAATACGTACGGCGACAAGCTGGACGCCTCAAGCCAGATGTGCACCTTCGCCGCCAGAGCGGGCACCTGTCAGTACGACACCGGTGGCCCCCTGGTGATCCACCTCAACGGCAGGCTGCACCTCGTCGGGCTCATTTCCTACGGGCAGGGCTGCGCCGGCGGTTATCCCGACGTGTACACCCGCGTTGCCGCATACAGGCATTGGATCGAGCAGATCGTCGGCTCGCTCCCCGCCGGCTGAGGGCTGTCCCGGGCCCGCGCCGGTCAGGCGCGGGCCCGGGACGTTCAGTTCGGCCGGGCCCTCGTCGCGGTCAGGGGTAGACCCTGCCGCTGCACGGGTCCAGGCCTGCCTTGCTGAGGCAGACCTGGTACCAGGTCGCGCTCTTGCCGAAGTAGGCGTTCCCTCAGGCGCTGTTGTGGCTGCTCCGGCCCGGTGTCACAGTCCTATGCGGGTGTGGCTGCGGGCGTTGGTCAACGCAACGCGGGCGCTGAGCAGTTCGGCGGGGCTCAGCCTCCTGACCCGGTCCGGATCGGCATCCCATTCCCGGCCGCCGCCGAGCGGACGCAGCTGGAGGTACGGGCCCACCCGGCCCATGACGACGCCGACACGGCCGCGAACCGGGTCGTGGACGGTGTCGCCCACCGCCGGGGCCACCGCCGGGCCCACTGCCGGAGCCGGGCGGGGCGTGTCCGGCTCCGGCCCCGGTCCGGGGCAGTCCGTCACCGACCGGTTCCCTTCACGACGACGGCGGCGAGCGCCAGCGCGACGGGTGCGGAGCAGACCCCCAGGTGTACGAGGGCGTACCGGGCCTCCCTTCTGTGCTCGGCCTCGCGCTCCTCGTCGTGCGGGGCGGCTGCTCCGTACCCGTGGACGACGTCGTCCCAGGGGGTACGCACGTCCATGGCGGGGAGCTGGATGTCGGCCCGGCTGAGGGCGGCGGCGAGTGTGTCGCGGGCATCGAGTGCCTCCTTGGTCCTGTCCGTCTCCTCCCGCCATTCGACCGGCGGTACGGGAACGTCGGCGGCGCGGGTGAGGCTGCCCTGCGGTGTCCTGCGGGGGAGGGGCGGCCTGGGCGTCATGGTGACTTCCTTCGGTTGGTCGTAGCGCGGATCCGCTGCCCCGGCCACGGGTCGTGAACTACCGTGCGTGAGGGGCTCATTACGAGAATGGCCTGGTCGGGGTCGCGGCTCACCGACGGCAGGGGCTGTTGCCCCGGCGGGAGAATCAAGTTCCACACGTTCCACGGAGGGTGCGATGCCGACGAGGCGGACGGTCACAGGCCGCAGCAGGGAACCGCGTGCGCGGTTCGCGGAGGAGCTGCGGGTGCTGCGTACCGGGCGCGGCCAGAGTCTGCGGCAGCTGGGCGACCGGCTGGGCTGGGACTGGTCGTTGTTCGGAAAGATGGAGAAGGGCGAGACGGTCGGCGGCCCGGAGGTGGTCGAGGCGCTGGACCAGCACTACGGGACGCCGGGGCTGCTGCTGGCGTTGTGGGAGCTGGCGGTGAGTGACCAGACGCAGTTCCGGGAGCGGTACCGGCGGTTCATGACGCTGGAGTCGGAAGCTACGAGCTTGTGGCACTTCGCGGTGAGCGTGTTGCCGGGGTTGTTGCAGACGCCCGACTATGCGCGGGAGCTTCTGGCAGCGGGTGGCATCAAAGGCGAGGCTCTGGACCAACAGGTCGAAGCCCGGATGGGGCGACGGGAACTGCTGGCGGGTGAAGATCCACCGCAGTTTCGGACGATCCTGTCGGAAGCAGTGCTACGGACACCGTTGCGGGACCGGGGGCGTTGGAGGGAGCAGCTGGAGTACCTGCTGGAGGCGGGGCAGCGGGATGAGCTGACCGTTCAGGTGGCTCCGTTCAGCGTCGGGTTGCACGGCCTGACCAATGCTGACGTGATGTTTCTTCGTTTGTCCGATGGGCGTACCGTGGCCTATGCCGAGAACGGATACCGAGGTGAACTCATCGAGGAAACTGTGGCAGTTGATCGGCTGCAACGTGCGTACGATTCGGTGCGTGACCTGGCGCTCCCACCGGCCGAGTCGCGAAAGTTCATTCTGCGCATTCTGGAGGAAGTACCGTGCGATCACTCGACCTGACCGCAGCGAATTGGCGCAAGAGCAGCTACAGCAACCAGGACGGCGGCCAGTGCCTGGAGGTTGCTGACGGCTTCGCCGCTGTGGTTCCCGTGCGTGACAGTAAGAACCCGCATGGCCCCGCGCTTGCGTTTGCGACAGACGACTGGGTGTCGTTTGTCTCCGCCGTGAGGGATGGCGCGCTGGGCGCCTGCTGAGTCGCGGGAGTTCGTCTTGAGCCTGTTGGAGGAAGTGACGTGCGATCCATCGACCTGAGCACCGCGTTCTGGCGCAAGAGCAGTTACAGCAACCAGGACGGTGGCGCGTGCATCGAGGTGTCCGACGACTTCGCCGCCGTCGTCCCGGTGCGTGACAGCAAGAACCCGAAGGGCCCTGCGCTCACGTTCACGGCGGACGGCTGGACGTCGTTCGTCTCCGCCGTGAAGGATGGCGCGCTGGGCGCCTGAGACGTCGACCGTACGAGGCTGCCCCCGCTGACCAGGCAGGTCAGCGGGGGCAGTTGGCGTATCCGCCCCCTCCGACACTTCTCAGCCGGAGTTGGTCCGGAAACGGAGCCGGTACTCCGTAGGCGTCGTGTCCAGCCGTCGGCGGAACGCCCGGATGAGGGTGTCGATCGTGCCGAACCCGCAGGCCGTCACGATGCGTTCGAGGGTGACATCGGTCGATTCGAGTTGGTGGCGCGCCAATTCGACGCGCACCGACTCGATGTACGCACTCGGGGGCATGCCGAGTTCGGACTTGAAGATCCGGGTGAGCTGGCGCTCGCTGACGTGGGCGTACGCGGCGAGGTCTGCGACGGTGAGCTGTTCGCCGATGTTGCGCATGATGTGGTGGCGGAGGTCCTCTATGCGCCGGGTCGTGGAAACGGGCTCCAGGGGAACGCTGAACTGGCTCTGCCCACTCGGTCTCTTCAGGTACATCACGAGCTGCCGGGCGACGCGCAGCGCGACGGTCTCGCCGAAGTCGTCGGCGACGAGGGCGAGGGACAGGTCGAGGCAGGCGCTGATCCCCGCGCCGGTCCAGACGTCGCCCGAGCGGATGAAGATCGGGTCGGCGTCCACCTCGACCAACGGGTGTTCGGCAGCGAGCTGTTGCGCGGTCGACCAGTGGGTGGTGGCGCGTTTGCCGTCGAGCAGCCCGGCGGCGGCGAGGATGTGGGCGCCGACGCAGACGGACGTGACCCTTCGTGTCCTGGCCGCGAGTGTCCTGACCCGGCTGACCACGGTCGGGTCGGTGAGGGCGTGGACGCGGCCCTGGCTGTCGGTCTCGACCGAGCCAGGCACCAGGAGCGTGTCGATGCTCTTCGTGGACGCCTCGTCGAAGGTGATGTCGGGGAGGATGCGCACGCCCGCCGAGGTGGTGACGGGGTCCATGGTCTCGGCGGCGAGGACGACGTGGTAGCCGGTCGTACCGTCCGTCTCGCGTCCCAGGAGGGCGAACACCTCCGGGGGACCGGTGACGTCGAGCAGGTCGACGCCCTCGAAGAGAACGATCACGATGAGTCGTTCGACCGTGCTCATGAGGTCTCCGCCCGTCGGTAGAAGCGATGTCCGGATCTGCATGTTAGACGTCATTGCCGACACTCACCGCCGGTCGTAGCGTCGTGGACGTAGCTCACCGCGCGGGTGAGTCTGCGACATCCCGCATGAATCCGGCACGAAACCTGAGGCGGTAACTCCCATGGCTACGACGACTCTGCGCGAACTCAACGGGTTCGACGAGACGCCTGCGTCGCTCGCCGATGCGACCCTGATCCTGGTCGACTACCAGAACACCTACGTCGGCGGTGTGATGGAGCTGGAGGGCTGGCAGGCCGCACTCGACTCCGCAGCCGCGCTGCTGGTACGGGCCCGGACCGCCGGCGCGACGGTCATCCACGTCATCAACGACGGCGGCGAGGGCACCCCGTACGACATCCGGGCCGAGATCGGCCAGATCCACCCGAGCGTCGCCCCGATCGAGGGCGAGGCCGTCGTCGTCAAGAAGGCCCCGAACGCCTTCGTCGACACCGACCTGGGCGGGCACGTCGACGCCGCCGGTCACAAGGACGTCATCGTCGTGGGGTTCATGACGCACATGTGCGTGACGTTCACCGTGGAGGGCGCGTTCCTGCGGGGAAACCGGCCCACCGTGGTGGCCGACGCCTGCGCGACGCGGCCTCTGAAGTCGGCGGGCACCGAGCTGGCCGCCTGCCAGATCCATCACAGCGCGCTCGCGACGATCGCCGATCTCTACGGGGTCGTCGTCGAGTCCGAGAAGTCTCTGGCCTGAGCGCCGAGGCCGGGGCACCTGGTTGCTGAGCGCGGTCTCTGCCGGTCTGTCAGTTCCCACGCTGAAGGATTCTCGCAGGAGCCGCGCTCGGCCAAGTCCTGGTGATTCAGGGCGAGATCGCCCGCCAATTCCACACCCTCAACCCCACACCCCCACCCCCCCCACTAAGGAATGACCCCATGCACCACGCCGTTCATTTCCCCCACGCCATGACCGCACGCACGCCTTTCGAACCTGTACGGAGAGACAGATCATGGCCACGCGCAGAGTATTTCTCAGCAGCGCTTCCGCAGTCGGCGCCGCAACCCTTTTCTCCGCCACACCCTCGGCCGCCGCCGTTCCGGCTGCCGCGACCGTGGCGGACGCGGAGAGACAGGCACGCGACGCGATGCTGGCGGTCAACGCCGGAATGCGATCGAACTATGCCGTGCTCAAATCCGACCTGATCGCATACCTGAGTCCCGTCGTCGTCGTTCAGAACGACGCCAAGGGCGGCAAGTTCACCCTCGTTCACAACGGCACGCAGGAATCGGTGAATCCGGTCTCCGAGGTCTTCGAGCTGGCGAAGTCGATCAGCCATGTGCCGCTGGGTATTTTCTCGACCATCGCGCCGTACCTGAGCGACAAGGTCCCCAACCTTCCCCATGCCGACCGCATCGATCCGCACGACCTGAAGATGGTCGCGTTCAAGGGGACCGGTACCACGGGCTGGATCGCCCCGCTCCAGGATTTCGCCGCCACCCTCGCCACCGCCCGCCGGCAGCTCGACCAGGCGAACCTCCCGCAGGAATTGGTGACGTCGTGCACCGAACTGCTCGATGCCGCAATCACGTTCATCAATGCCTCGGTGGCGGACGAGTCACTGGACATGAAGTCGTTCGAGGACTTCTCCGGCCGTGTGTACGGCAATATCCGCACCAATATGAAGCATGCGGCCGACGCGCAGATCGCCGGTGTGCAGGACATCATGAAGAAATGGCGGGCCAAGATCGGTGAAGAGGGCTGGCAGGACCTGTACACCGTCGTGCTGTCGCAGTGGACGACGTCCGTCCTGAATCAGAATTCGATCATCATCAAGCCGTGCATGAATCCGGCCAAGGTCGATACCCACCTGATCGACCTGGCGACCGTCGAGACGCCCAAGGACCCGATCTTCGTCGCTCTGGACAATCTCGCCCGGATCGTGCAGGACAACATCGCGGCCGAGATGGTCTTCCCGGTGGACCAGGAGATAGCCGACGCGCTCAAGGGCAAGCAGGACCTGCTGTCCGACGAGATCCTGGACCAGCTCGGCGCGGTGGCCGCCGGGGCGCGAACTGCCTCTGCCACGACCGCCGGTGACGCCTGCCCGTTCCGGAAGAGGACGGCAGCGCAGGTGTGACGCGTGGCCTCCTTCGGCCGGGGGCGGTGCGGATCGCCGCCCCCGGTCGAAGGAGGCCGTCCCCGGGCGAGGGAGCCGTTCGTTCCGTCCCGTACGCCTCGGGGGCCGACCTGCCCTCGGGGCGGCCCCACTCCCCCCAACGAGAGAGCTGGTACTCCCCATGAACCGTTCGACGTTCCGCCACGCCGCATCGGCGACCGTCGCAGCCGTCGCGAGCGTGACCCTCCTCGCCGCCTGTGGCGGCAGGAGCACCGCCGACGCCGCATCGGCCGCATCGAGCCCTGGGCCCTCGTCCGCCGGCACCGGCGCGTTCACCGTGACGCACATCGGCGGCCCGACCACGATCCTGGAGGTCGCCGGTACCCGCCTGCTGCTCGACCCGACCTTCGACGCACCCAAGAAGTACAAGAGCGGCCTGCAGAAGACGCACGCCCCCGCGCTCGGCATCGACAGGATCGGCAGGATCGACGCCGTACTGCTCTCGCACGACCAGCACGACGACAACCTCGACGACACGGGCCGTGAACTGCTCAAGCACGTGCCGGTCGTGTTCTCCACGCCCGGTGCGCAGCAGCGCCTCGGCGATCACGTCACGGGCATGAAGAGCTGGTCCGCCAAGGAGCTGAAGACCGCCCACGGCACCGTCAAGGTCACCGCCGTTCCTGCCCTGCACGGTCCCGACGGGGTGGACCGCGGCAAGGACGGCGAGGTCACCGGCTTCGTGCTGAGCGGCAAGGGTGTCCCCGTCACCTACATCTCCGGGGACAACGCCTCGGTCGAGGTCGCCGAGCAGGTCGGCGACCGCATCAAGAAGGAGATCGGCCCCATCGACACGGCGGTCCTCTTCGCCGGTGCCGCCCGTACCCCAGCGATCCTGCACAACGCCCCGCTGACCCTCACCTCCAGGAACGCGGCCCTGGTGGCGAAGGACCTCGATCCCCGCAGGGTGGTTCCGGTGCACACCGACAGCTGGAACATCTACTCCGAGGACCTGAACTCCCTCGTGGAGGCGTTCCAGGACCAGGGCATCGCAGGGAAGCTCGTCGATCTGAAGCCGGACGGCACCAGGAAGACCCTGGCGTAGGGGCAGCTGCCGTCCGGGACCGTGGCGGTCGGTGCCTGCGCGGCTACGTGGCACTCGCCAGCTTGTAGTGGGCGGCGACCTGCGCGCTGGTGAGCACCCGCGCGTAGACGGCGGTCTCGTCCAGCTGGCCGTTGAAGAAGTCGCTGGTCGGCCTGGAGGGCCAGCCGGTCAGGGTGTCGCCGCCCACCCGCCAGAAGCCGCTGTAGTCCTGGTTGGTGGTGATCTTGTTGGACGTCAAGAGGTGCCCGTCCACATAGAGCGTCATGCCGGACGAGCCCTGCGCCGCGACGACCTGGTGCCACTTGCCGTCGTTGTAGGCCTTCGGGCTGACCAGGGTCTTGAGCGTGCCGCTGCGGACACCGAAGACGAGCTTGCCCGCGTTCGTCATGTACACGTGCTTGTCGTACTGCTTGCTGGTGCTCAGGGTGTTGTCACCGAAGCCGATCAGCTTGCCGCCCTTGGTGCTGGTGGTCTTGAACCAGGTCTCCAGGCTGAACGTGGTCGGGTGGGCGTACCGGTGGTCGCTGTACACCAGTTGGTTGCTGCCGTTGAAGCCGATCCCGGTGGACGGGCCCTTCACGGCGGAGGGCGTCTTGCGCAGCGAGGGGCCGTTCACCATGACGCCCGAGCTGTTGGAGCTCGACGTGTCCGCCGCGAACGGGGCGGTGCGGTCGTCGTAGCGCCAGTACAGCTTGGCACCGTCGGACAGTACGGCGGCCGGGTAGTGCTCGGTGGCAGAGGGCACGGTGACGCTCGCGGTCGCGGACAGGGCGCTGGTGTTCCCCGCGGCGTCGGCGGCGGTGACCCGGTACGTGTACGTCTTGCCGGTGGCGACGGACGTGTCGGTGAAGCCGACCTGGGGGCGCGACCACTCCAGCGAGTCGGCCTGCACGGTCTTCAGCGGGGTGCTGGAGCCGTTGCGGTACACCTTGTACGTCAGCTTCGAGTCGTCGGTGTCGAAGGAGGCCCGCCAACGGACCTGTACCCCACCCGGCTTGAGGGCGGCGGCCGAGACGACCGGCACGGTCGGCGCGCCCTTGTCGCCGGTGGAGGCGAAGCGGGTCAGGCCCTGGGCCGGGGAGCCGTTGACGGTGGTGAACTCGCCGCCCGACCACAGGTACGAGGTGGCACCCGAGGTGGCGATGGTCAGCGCGCGGGGGCCGATGCCCTCACCGATGCCGTCGTTGGTGTCGGGGAGCCAGCCGAGCTTGCCGGTACCCGTGGTGGGCTCCGCCAGGAAGTGGCGGCGCCTGCCGTTGGGGAACTCGCCGACACCGGAGCAGTCGTGCGCGTGCGAGGCGCTGTAGAGCACGCCCTTGTAGGACTTCACGGCCTGAGTGGCGCCCAGGCAGGTGTCACGCCAACGCTGGGCGAAATTGCTGGTGTTGAGAGCGATGCGGCCGTCGAACACCCCGGAGCCGGTGCCCTCGTTGCCCGTGTAGATCCCGGTGGCATCGGTGTCGATGGTCTTGACCACCGAGTTCTTCTCGATGAAGCCGGGGTACGACTTGGTCACCGCGCCCGACTTCGCGTCCACCACGGCGAGGGCGTGCGAGTCGGTCCCGTTGACGGTGAAGAAGTCACCGCCGAGCACGGCCTTCTTGCCGTCCGGGGTGAGCGCGACGGCCCGGCCCGGCGCGTCCGCGTCGGCCTTGAAGGGCAGCACCGAACCGTCGGAGGTCTTGACCGCGGCGTAGCGCTGGTGCTTCTTGCCGTCGACGGTGCTGAAGTCGCCGCCCGCGTACACGGTGTCGTTCGTCACCGCCAGCGCCCGGACGGTGGCGGGGAAGCTCGCCCGGAACGAGGCCCGGGGCTTGCAGGTGGCGATGTCGATCGCGGCCAGCGACGACACCTGGGTGCCGTTCACCGCGCCGAAGTAGCCGCCCGCGTACAGGGTCTTCTTGTCCGGTGACACGGCGAGGGCCCGCACGGTGGCGGTGCCGGTCTTGACCGTGAAGGACAGGGCGCACTTGGTGGGCGCGCCGGTGGCGGCGTCGAACGCGGCGAAGTTGACCGCGGGCCGCGAGGCGCCCGAGGTGCCCTGCGGCGGCCGGAGCGCGGAGAAGGTACCGCCCGCGAAGACCACACCGTCGCTCTGGGCGAGCGCCCAGACGATGCCGTTGGTCTGCCAGGTCGGCAGGCTGTCCGCGGTGAACGCCACGGGGGGCGTGATCGCCGAGGCCTCGGGCGCCGAGGCGACCACGCCGAGTCCGGTCGTGGCGATGGTCAGGGCGAGGGCGCCTGCCAACCCTCGCGATCTGTGCAGCAAGCCCGTGTGCATCGAGCCCGTGTGCCTGAACCCCGTGCGCATGAAACCCCCAGGGAGAGAAGAGCGGAACGCCGGGAAGCCCTCGACGCGGACGGTCCGGTCCCGGAGTCCGCGGACGGGCTGTCCGGGAGAGGAGGAATCCCGCACCTTGACGAGGTTAGAACGGATTAATCACTCCCAACCGACAAACTGAGCAATCCCGTTGGTGAACTTCCGCTTACGGCGGGCCGACGGTTCGCCCTGGAGGAAGCGGGGCCACATAGGCCGTGTACGCGGTGAGCTGCTGTGCGCCCGGGAGCCGGTGCGGGGTCCAGCCCCGGGCGTAGTCCGGTGGCCGCTGCCCCACCGGTACGAGAACCGCGGTCGGCCGCCGGGCGGCGGTCCCGGTGATGCCCCGGACCGTGGTGTTGGCGTTGTTGCCCGCGGTCGCGGCGGAGGCGCAGCCCGCGTAGTAGCCGATGGGGATGGCGTTGTCCCCGGTGACCAGGCAGGGCGGGGTGACGCCGAGCCCGTGCAGGCCGGTCGCGACCCGCGCGTAGCCGTCGTGAGCGGCGGCATTGCGGGTGACCGTGTGGGACAGCACGACGTACTGGCCCACCAGATGCCCCATCAGTACCAGCGTCACCAGGCCGGTCGTGACCGGCCGCAGCCGCGGCCTGCCCGCCCCGGCAGCCAGCCACCACAGGCATTCGGCGACCGGCAGGGACAGCAGGGCGTATGCAGGAAGCAGGAAGCGCGGTGCGGCGTAGTTGATCAGCAGCAGGTACGGCACCGCCATCGACACCCCGCACAGCGTGGGCAGCAGCACGGCCGGCAGGCGGCGGGCCCGCCGGGCGACGGCCACCCCGCCCGCGGCGAGCAGCGGCAGGGCGAACCACCACAGCGACTCTCCCTTGTTCGTCCACGGAACATCGCACGGCCGGCACAGTGTGCGTCCGCTCAGCGCCCTCAACTGGTCGGTGAAGGCCAGGTTCCAGCTGATGCCGCCCTCGACCAGGCCCGAGGTGTGCAGCCGGGCCACCACGCCCCCGTACCGCAGGTACGACTCCACGACCCATTCCGCCCCGCCCGCCACCAGCCCGGCGGCGAGGGCGGCGAACACGGCCGGGCGACGCCACTCACGGACCAGGAGCGCAGCGAGGACCAGCGGCAGGGCGAGCCAGAATCCGTCCGGCGGGCGCAGCAGCACCACCGCGCCGAGACAGAGCGCGGTACCCAGCAGGGCCCAGCGGTCCTGCGGGCCGGAGTGCGCGGTGGTCACCACCCGCAGGAAGAAACCGGCGCAGGCCAGTGCGCCGAGCGCGACCCACAGATTGGGCATCGCCTGCGGCCCGTAGAACTGGGTGATCCACAGCCCGGCGAACAGCACGCCCGCGAGCGCCAGCCGCAGCGCGGGCTGGAACCGGCGCCAGACCCAGAGCGCCCCCAGCAGACCGGCGCCGGACAGTACGGCCAGGTAGCAGCGGAGCGCCACGGTCGAGGAGGTCAGCACCGCTACGGGCGCCACCAGGTACGAGATGCCACGGGCGCGCGGCGCACTGAAGAACGCCGCAGGCGCGTGCGAACCCACCTGGCTGACATAGACCGCCTCGTCCCAGCCAAGACCCAAATTCGGTCGTACGAAAAGGAACTGGCAGGCAGTGAAGGCCACAGCGACCCCCACCAGCCATCCGGTTCCCGCGCGGGACAGGACCGCGGGGGAAGATTCTCCCAGGTTCCCGATTCTCTGTTCTTCGGAATGTGTCCCCGTCATACGCGCACCGTACAAGCAAGTACGAGATCTGACCTGGAACGAGTGCCGGGCCGCCTACCCCTTTCCTGGAAATCTGGTGAACAGCCAGCTGGATCTCGCTACCCCCGACCTGCTGCGTTTTCCCTGGCTGCGCGGGGCGAAATTCTTCCATGCGCGGGTCCGTCCCGGTGATGTCCTCTTCATTCCGCTGAGGGCCCGGGATTTCGTTGTGCACGGCCTGTTCCACCGGCGGGAGGACACCCGGTTCTTCTTCAGCCCGGCTTCGGAGTGACCACGATCGAGGTCGACGACCCTCATGTGATGCACATCGACGCCACCCTCGCACCGCTCGCGGTGCGGTACGCGGCCGACCGCATCGCTGTGGCGCCGGATAGCCGCCGGATGAGCCGGCGCGTATCGAAGGTTGTACCGGTGGCGTTTCCTTTTGCTCTTCACAGGCGATTTCTGGTGCGACCTTTTGCTCTTCTTGGGCAACAACGGACATCGGCAATTGTTCGCGGCGGTCTTCCGTGCCACGTTACGTGCGCCGAGCCGGGCCGCTGACGAGCGGTCTCCGGCAGTGGCGTTCCTCG
Organism: Streptomyces sp. A 4/2; assembly: GCF_940670765.1. Classification (GTDB taxonomy): domain Bacteria; phylum Actinomycetota; class Actinomycetes; order Streptomycetales; family Streptomycetaceae; genus Streptomyces. Next base: position 859 of record NZ_CALNVW010000039.1, on the reverse strand, counting down.
AATCCGACGCGTCCTGTGCAGCGGAACGAGTGCGTCCTTTTCCGGGCCGCTCTACGTACGGATACACGTCGGCCTTCTTCTTCTGTGGAGGTATTGGTGCATTTTCGTTTGCTCGGAAGTCGCTTCGCCCTGTCGGCGCTGGGAGTGGCGCTGTGCGTCGGTGTGACCGCGCCGGTGAGCGCGAGCGCGGACAGTGGGGGTTCTGTCCTCGGGGCCGTCACGCAGAGCGGATCCGGTCAGAGACCCGAGGGCCAGGCGGGCCAGGCACTCCGGACCGATCCGAACACACTCACGTCGGCCCAGCTCACCCCGCCTGCGCTCACCAGGACCGAAGTCATGTCCCGGGCGGCGAGCTGGGTCGACCTCGGCCTGGTCTACAGCAACACCGCGTATTACCAGGGCTACCGCATGGACTGCTCGGGCTATGCGTCGATGGCCTGGAAGCTCGGCACGTCGCTGGTGACCGGCACGTTCAACTCCTCGGGCGTCACGGAGGACATCACCAAGGCCGAACTCAAGGCCGGGGACGCCCTCAACAACCCCGCCGCCGGTGCGCAGGGCCACATCGCCCTGTTCGAGAAGTGGACCGACTCCTCCAAGTCCGCTTACTGGGGCTACGAGTTCAGCGGATCGGGTGTCCACCACCGGAAGATCCCGTACCCGTACTTCTCGGGCCACGGCACCTTCCACCCGGTCCACAACAAGGCCATCGTCGATGTGTCCGACCCGGGCATGACGAACCTCGCCGCAGTGGGCGATCAGACCGGTGACGGCATCCCCGACATCATCGCCACCAAGGTCTCCAACGGAAAGCTGTACCGGTACTCCGGCCCCGACTACAGCGGTGCCACCCGGGTGG
>NZ_CALNVW010000038.1 GCF_940670765.1 Streptomyces sp. A 4/2 | reverse complement strand
AGATCGGGACCGGCTGGAACTCCTTCGACTCCGTCACGGCGGTCGGTGACCTGAACGGTGACGGGGTGACCGACATCATCGCGGCCAAGGGCGACGGAACGCTGTACCGCTACTCGGGTCCCGACTACACCGGTCCGGCCCGGGTGGAGATCGGCACCGGCTGGGACTCCATGAACAACCTGGTGAGTCCGGGCGACCTCAACGGTGACGGCATTCCCGACCTGCTGGGCGTCAAGCTGTCCACCTCTCAGCTCTTCCGCTACACCGGTCCGGCGTTCAGCGGCGCGAGCCGCACCGAGATCGGCACCGGCTGGTAGTCCGGGCCACCGACTTCGCCGTGCGGGCCGGGGCATGCGGGCCGGCTCGGGAGCAGGCCCCGGGCGTTCCGGCCCGCACGGCGAAGTCCACCCCTCTGCGACTCCCCGACCTCCGACTCCCCGACTTCCGACTTCCCGACTTCCCGACTTCGATTCTCCGACGAAGGAGCCCCGTGACACGCGTACGCCGTTTCCCGTCCGCACTGCGCTCGTCGGCCGCCGCCGCGGTCTTCGCCCTGAGCCTGGCCGTCGTCACTCCCGCGTCGGCTGCCTCGGTCAGCACCTGGGACAAGGTCGCCCGCTGTGAGAGCGGCGGCAACTGGAGCATCGACACCGGCACCACCTACACCGGCGGCCTGCAGATCAGTGGCTACAACTGGCAGCACTACGGCGGCACCGCCTATGCACCCCACGCCTACCAGGCGACCAAGAAACAGCAGATCCTCATCGCCGAGAAGATCCTCGCCGACCAGGGCGCCGGTGCCTGGACGTGCAGTCCCGGTACCGGCCTGTCGACGGACACCGCGGACCCGTATCCGCTGCCGCGGATGGCGAATCTGACGAATGTGGGTGACCTGACCGGTGACGGTGTGCCGGACCTCATCGCCGTCAAGAGGTCCACCGGTGTTCTGTACCGCTATTCGGGTCCTGATTTCAGTGGTGACACCCGGGTGCAGATCGGTACCGGCTGGGGATCGATGACCGACGTGACCGCGGTCGGTGACCAGAACGGCGACGGGGTCACGGACATCCTGGCGACCGCGTCCGACGGAACGCTGTACCGCTACTCGGGTCCCGACTACAGCGGTCCGGCCCGGGTGGAGATCGGCACCGGCTGGACATCCATGACCGACGCCACCGGGGTGGGCGACCTGACCGGTGACGGTGTGCCGGACCTCATCGCCGTCAAGAGGTCCACCGGTGTTCTGTACCGGTACTCGGGTCCTGATTTCAGTGGTGACACCCGGGTGCAGATCGGTACCGGCTGGGGATCGATGACCGACGTGACCGCGGTCGGTGACCAGAACGGCGACGGGGTCGCCGACATCCTGGCCGCCGACGCCCGCGGCAAGCTCTACCGCTACACCGGCCCCGACTACTCCGGCGGCGGAAGGGTGCAGATCGGCACCGGCTGGGACGTCATGGCCGAGCTCGTCGGACCCGGCAACATCACCGGCAGCGCCGTCCCCGACCTGCTGGCCGTGAACGTGGTCAGTGGCGTTCTCTACCGCTATGCCGGTCCCGATTTCAGCGGCGCGACCCGTACCGGCATCGGTACCGGCTGGTAGTCCCGGGCGCCGCCGCCGCGATGGCGCCCGCCCAGTAACGACCACTCCTCCCGTCCGACAGGAGAACCCTTCGTGCGTCCGCATCACCGCATCACCCGCGCCGGGCGCGACGGCGCCGTCCCGATGCCCCGAGGAACCGCGCGCCTCACCCGCCGGTGGGCCGCGATCTGCTCGCTGCTTCTGCTGCTGATGGCGCTGCCGACGTATGCGCAGGCCGACTCGCTGCCCGTCACCACCCCGCAGTCGTTGCACTTCGTCAGCTACAACATCTGCGGCAGCGCATGCCCGAAGAGCGCCACCGACAGCGCCACCAACCGTATGAACGCGGTGGTCGCCCAGGCATCCCCGCAGGGATGGAACACCGATGCGATCTTCCTGCAGGAGGTGTGCGAGGACCAGTACGACACGTTCAACACCCGTCTGCAGCCGCTCGGTTACCACGGGAAGTTCACCGCGACGATCGCCGCTGGCGGCAGCGCGACCGCCTGCAAGGGGAAGTACGCCTACGGTGTGGCGTTGTTCGTCAAGGGGCCGATCCTCGCCTCGACGGTGCTGCCGCTGACCGTCGGCAACGAAGTGGAGAAGATCCTCGTCCCCTGTGTGCGCACCACCCTCCACGGCAGGGACACCTGGGCGTGCTCGGTCCATCTGTACTGGAAGGACGCAGCCCTCAACCAGGCCGAATCGGTCAAACTCGCGGCACAGGCCAAGGCCTGGGAGGACGCCGGTACCCCGGTGGTCCTCGGCGGTGACTTCAACGCAACGCCCCGCAGCACCTCACTGGGCAGCTTCTACAGCCCCAGCGCCGACGACGGCGGACACGGCCGGTTCATCGAGGCGGACGAAACCGACAAGGACTCCTTCAACCAGCAGGTGTGCGACCCGGCGGCACGGCTGTACTGCCGGTCGGGCGAGACCACCTTCACCGGAAGCACCGTCTCCAAGCTCGACTACCTGATGTTCGGCGAGCGGTACTTCAGAGCCGCGCAGGGTGACGTCCTGCCCCGCGACGCAACGGTCTCCGACCACCAGCTGTACCGCGGCGCCGTGTCATGGGCCGGCATGTCGGGTGCTGCGAGCGTGGGGGACCTGACGGGCGACTCGGCCGGCGACATCGTCGCGATCGCCCGCGCCAGTGGAACTCTCTACCGGTACGCGGGCCCTGCTTACAGCGGCGCCTCCAGGGTGTCGCTCGGCGGCGGCTGGAACGTCTACGACCGGATCGTCGGGGTCGGTGACCTGACCGGTGACGGTGTGTCCGATCTGCTCGCCGTCGACGGCGACGGCGGCCTGTTCCGCTACTCGGGCCCCGATTACGCCGCCGACAGCAAGGTACAGATCGGCACCGGCTGGAGCGGCATGGCCGGTATCAGCGCGGTAGGCGACCTGACCGGGGACGACGTCCCCGACATCGTGGCGGTCGCACGGTCGACGGGCGCTCTCTACCGGTACACGGGCCCCGGTTTCCCGGGCGGATCGCGGGTCGGTATCGGCACCGGCTGGAACGTCTACAACCAGCTCGCCGGGGTCGGCGACCTGACGGGTGACAGCGTGTCGGATCTGCTGGCAGTCGATGCCAACGGTGACCTGTTCCGCCTCTCGGGTCCTGACTACGCCGACAGCAGCAAGGCACGGACCGGAACGGGCTGGAACTCGATGAGCAACATCACCGGGGTCGGCGACCTGACCGGTGACGGCGCACCCGACATCATCGCCACCAAGGCGGCGACCGGTGAGCTGTACCGGTACTCGGGACCGGGTTTCGCCGGCGGTGCGCGCGTCCTCATCGGCACCGGCTGGTAGCAGCGGTCCCTCCGCCCCGGGCCGCCCGCACAGGCGGTCCGGGGCGGAGCCGGTCAGCCGTGGCCGGCCGTACGCCTCGGGGCGCCGGACACGATCAGCGATGCGGCGACGGCCTTGTTCACCGCGTCGATCCGTGAGACGGCTCCGAGCTTGGCGAAGACGTTCCGCAGATGCCGCTTGACGGTGGCTTCGGTGATGGCCAGCCGGTCGGCGACCTGACTGTTGCTCAGCGCCAGCGCGACCAGTTCCAGCACTTCGAGTTCGCGGTCCGACAGACCGGGTCCGTACGCACCGGACCGCATCCGGGCCAGGGTCTCCCGGGACACGGCGTGCACCAGGCGTTCCGCGTCGCGGTGCACGCTACGGATCGCGGACACCAGTTCGTGCCGGCTCACACTCTTGACCAGGTAGCCGCGTACACCCGCGGTGACGAGCCGGTGCAGCAGCCGCGGTTCGTCGAACATGCTCAAGATGATGATCCGCGAGGCCGGTGAGACGGTGCGGATCCTCCGTACCGTCTCTGTGACCTCGCCCCCCGGCAGTTCCACATCGAGCAGCACGATGTCCGGGCGATGCCGCCTGGCCTGTTCCACCCCGTCCCCACTGGTGGCGGCGCCGCCGACCACCACCAGGTCGTTGTAGGAGTCCAGGATCTCTCGCAGTCCGTCGCGGACCAGGGTGTGGTCGTCGATCAGCAGCAGCCGGATCCGGGCGTCACGTGATGTTCTCAACGCTGCGTCCTCTCAGTGGGACGGCGAAGCGGACCACGGTGCCCACGTCGATCACACTCGCCAGGGCCAGCTGCCCGCCGAGCAGTTCGGTCCGCTCCGCCATCGAGATCAGGCCGAAACCCTCGCGGGCCGTGCCGGTGGTGTCGAAGCCGCGACCGTTGTCCAGGACGGTGCCACGCAGTTCGTGGGGGGTGATGGCCACGGTGATGCGGAGCGAGCGGGGCCGCGCGTGCGCCAGCGCGTTACGGGCCGCCTCCCGCAGCACCAGGAAGCATTCGTCGAGCACTCTGGGCGGCGCCCAGGTCTCGTCGCCGCTGACCTGGATTCCCACCAGTGAATCGCCGGTGTCGGCGGCCCCCAGATACGCGCGTAGCGCCGCGTCGAGACTGCGCGGCGGCTGCTGATCGTGCAGCGTGGACGTCACCACGCGCAGATGTCGCATCGACTCCTGGAGCGCCTCCCAGGCCTCCTCCCAGTGGCCTTCCGCGACGGGCGGATCGCTGGCCCGGCGTATGTCGTACAGCTCCAGCTGCCGCTGCGTCATGCTCAGGCAGTAGCCCATCCGGTCGTGCAGCTCCCTGGCGATCCGGCGGCGTTCCTCGGCCAGCGCCCTCGGTACACCACTCGGCGCCACCCCCGTGTGCTCCGCGAACGACGCGCGCATGCGGACGGCGAGGATCCGCTGAAGGGTCGTCACGAGTGCTTGCCATGTGTGCGGAGCCATCGGTTCCGCCGGTATGTACGGAGTGACCACCGACAGCACCGCGTCGAAGAGCAGTGACATGGATTCGGTGATCTCGTACGGGTCCGCGCGCGCCGCCGCGATCCTGGTGTGCTCCCCTCCGCCCGCGCCGTCCGTCCGGCCGGTCTCTGCGGGACCTGCGCCGAGGGCGCGGGTGAGTTCCGTGAGAATGCCGTGTGCGTCGGCGAGTGCCCTGTCCATCGCGTCAGGGTTGTTCGCGGTCTGTGCTCCTGTGAGCCGGACCCTGTCCTCGTACGCCGCGAGGATCTCTTTCCGAAGAGATGAGATCAGTCCGGCTGTTTCGTCGGCCACTGCTCTTGGTGCTTGTCGTGTTCGTGCCATGCGATGCCCCCACCTGCACGTTTCCTGCGACGTCACAAATTTTGTTGCATTCAACACTATTCTGCCCGGGAGTGACGATCCCCGGAGTGTGGCCAGAAGGACGCCGCGCGGACCGTCGGCGTTCATCCGGACGGCTTCCCGCGCGTGCGGTGGGGTGGGTCCGGGGTTCCCGTGAAGACCGTGGAAGGCGGTTCGGCGCTCCGTCGCATTCGATACAAGGAGCCTCATTCGTAAGCTCGTTGGATCCACATCGACAGCGCGGGAGAGGACAGGATGATGCCCGGAGAGCTCTTGGCCATCAGCGATCTCCATGCCGCGTACGCGGAGAACCGCAGCATCGTCGAGGAGCTGTGTCCCGCGTCCGACGACGACTGGCTGATCGTCGCCGGGGACGTCGGGGAGATGTCCGAGGACATCATCTGGGCGCTGACCACGCTCAGCAGGGCCTTCGCCGAGGTCGTCTGGCCGCCGGGCAACCATGAGCTGAGGCCCGGCTGAAGGAGACCGAGGTGCGGCCGGCCGCCAGACCTGGAACCGGCGCCGGACCCCGAGCACCCCCAGCAGACCGGCGCCGGACAGTACGGCCAGGTAGCGGCGGAGCACCACGGTCGAGGAGGTCAGCGCCGCGAGGGGTGCCACCAGGTACGAGATGTCACGGGCGCGCGTGCGCACTGAAGAACGCCGCCGGTGCGTGCGAACCCACCTGGCTGACATGGACCGCCTCGTCCCAGCCAAGACCCAAGTCCGGCCGTACGAAAAGAAACTGGCAGGCGGTGAAGGCCGCCGCAACCCCCACCGGCTATCCGGTGCCCGTACGGGAGAGGACAGCGGGAGAAGATCCGCCCAAGATCCCGACTCTCTGTTCGTCGGAATGCGTCCCGGTCATGCGCGCACGGTACAAGCAACTACGGCAGTGCGAAGCGATACCGCGCGGGCAGCGGCGTGCCACATCGGTCAGGACGTAGGCGGCGGTCAGGGCAGCCCCACCCTCACTCGGCGACGTAGGTGCACTGGGTCCAGACGAAGACCCGGAACTCCTGGCCGTCCCGTACGGAGATCTCGGGCGTCGGCTCGAAGTGGTCGTACCGGTGTCCCCGGAACACCTTCACCTTCTCCTCGGTGTCGGCGACGTAGCGGGTCCGGTGGCCGTCGAGTTCCGAAGGTCCGCCGACCAGCAGGACGTTGGGGGAGTGGGTCACGGTCATGTGCCTTCTGCCTTCCCTCGCAGGTGTGGGTACGTTCACTGGGGCGGGTTGCCGTGCTTCCTGGACGGCAGGTCCGCGTGTTTGGTGGCGAGCATCGCCAGGGAGTCGATGAGGACCTGACGTGTCTCGGCCGGGTCGATGATGTCGTCGACCAGACCGCGTTCGGCGGCGTGGTACGGGTGCATCAGCTCCGCGGTGTACTCCTTGACCAGCTGCGCACGCCGCGCGTCCGGGTCCTCGGCCGCGGCGAGTTCCCGCCGGAAGACCACGTCGGTGGCGCCCTCGGCGCCCATCACCGCTATCTCGTTCGTCGGCCAGGCGAAGGAGAGGTCGGCGCCGATGGAACGGGAGTCCATGACGATGTAGGCGCCGCCGTACGCCTTGCGCAGGATCAGCTGGATCCGGGGGACCGTCGCGTTGCAGTACGCGTACAGCAGCTTCGCCCCGTGCCGGATGATGCCCTGGTGCTCCTGGGACGTGCCCGGCAGGAAGCCGGGCACGTCCACCAGGGTGACGAGCGGGATGTTGAACGAGTCGCAGAACTGCACGAAGCGCGCCGCCTTCTCGCTCGCCGTGATGTCCAGCGCGCCCGCCAGCGACTGCGGCTGGTTGGCGACGACACCGGCGGTCCGCCCGCCGAGCCGCACCAGCGCGCAGACCACGTTCGTCGCCCATGACGGATGCACCTCGAACAGTTCCCCGTCGTCCACGATCTCCTCGATGACGGCGCGCATGTCGTAGGCGTGCGAAGGGTTGACCGGCACCATGTCGAGCAGGGCCCCGGTGCGGCGGTCCGGCGGGTCGTCGGACGGTGCGGGGGGCGGCAGTTCGCGGTTGTTGGCGGGCAGCATCGACAGCAGGTACCGCACCTCGTCCAGGCAGCTCTCCTCGTCGTCGTAGGTGAAGGCGGCGACCCCCGAGGCCGTCGCGTGCACCTGCGCGCCGCCGAGACCGTTCTGCGAGACGGCCTCGCCGGTGACGGCCTGGACGACGTCCGGCCCGGTGATGAACATCTGCGCGATGTCGCGGACCATGAAGACGAAGTCGCTGAGTGCGGGGGAGTAGGCGGCGCCGCCCGCGCAGGGGCCGAGCATCACACTGATCTGGGGGATGACACCGGAGTAGCGGACGTTGCGCCGGAAGATGCCGCCGTACCCGGCGAGCGCCGTGACACCTTCCTGGATCCGGGCCCCGGCTCCGTCGCAGAGCCCCACGACGGGACATCCGGCCGTACCCGCCAGGTCCAGGAGCTTGTGGATCTTCTCCGCGTGGGCCTCGCCCAGCGCACCTCCGAAGATCCGGAAGTCATGGGCGTAGGCGAACACCCGCCGCCCGTGCACCAGGCCCCAGCCGGTCACCACACCGTCGGTGCGGGGCCTGCGCGCCTCCAGCCCGAACCCGGTCGCCCGGTGCCGGCGCAGCCCCTCGATCTCGGTGAAACTCCCCTCGTCGAAGAGGAGGCACAGCCGCTCCCGGACGGTCAGTTTTCCCTTCCTGTGCTGTGCGTCGGTCGCCTCGGCTCCGGGCCCGCCGCGGACTCGATCCCGCAACGCGGCCAGCTCCGCTGCTTTCACTCGTGCCGGCTCAACCGTGGTCATGCCCCCAAGTGTGTCCACCGGTCGCGCAGTTGAATTGTGGCCGTCCGGAGGACTGGTGAGAGTGCTAGGCGGATGACCGGACGGTGGCACTTCGACGGGCCGTGAGGCCGGTCCCCCTGTGACAGAACGAAGACGTCGTGGAGGACTGTCTGTAACTCGGTGCGAGATACAAATGTTCTCGACCACCTGCACCGCGCAACTCCTGGGGGAACCCCGTGAAGTACACCCGCATCACCGCTCTCGCCGCCATCAGCCTCGCCGCCACCCTCTCGCTCACCGCCTGTGACAGCGACGGCACCGTGAAGGACTCGGCCGCCAAGGGCTCCTCGTCCTCGTCCTCCTCGTCCTCGGAGGGCGGTTCGTCCTCGGACGGTGGCTCGAAGCCGGAGAGCGGCTCGGGTTCCGGTGGCACGCAGGCCGACAGCGCGAAGTCGGGCTCCGGTGAGGGCACCGGAGCCCGCACGGACGCCGCGAACGGCGCAGCGGAGACCGGCGGCAAGGTCACGTTCTGCAAGACGGAGGACCTGGCCATAGACGCCGCGCCCGACGAAGCGGACTCCGGCAGGATCAACATCACCATGATCAACCGGGGTTCGACCACCTGCTCGGCGACCGGCTTCGCGGGCGTCGACATCAAGGACGCCGACCACACCTCGAACCCCATCGAGCGCGGCCACGCCCAGCCCCGTATCACCACCCTGAAGCCGGGCGACGCCGCTGTCTTCGACCTCGCCTACGACATCGACACCACCGGGAACAGCCTCGCGTCCCCGACCAACATCCTGGTGACGCCCCCGAACGAGACCCACACCGTGACCCTGGACTGGCCTGCGAACGCGGGGGCGATCAAGGGCGCCTACACCGACGTTCAGGTCTACCCCACGCACACGACCAACTAGTGGGCGGTTGCGCGGAACAGGCCCTGGTCGGCAGTTCAGGCCACGGGAGGCGGTTCGGCCGCTCGGCCATGACGGAGGCAAGTAGCCTCACCCGTAAGCTCGTTGGATCCACATCGACAGCGCGGGAGAGGACAGGGCGATGCCCGGAGAGCTCTTGGCCATCAGCGATCTCCATGTCGCGTACGCGGAGAACCGCAGCATCGTCGAGGAACTGCGCCCCGCGTCCGACGACGACTGGCTGATCGTCGCCGGGGACGTCGGGGAGATGTCCGAGGACATCACCTGGGCGCTGACCACGCTCAGCAGGGCCTTCGCCAAGGTCGTCTGGACGCCGGGCAACCACGAGCTGTGGACCCCGCGCGAGGATCCGTTGCAGCTCCGCGGGGTCGCGCGCTACCAGCACCTCGTGGAGATCTGCCGGAGCCTGGGCGTCGTCACCCCCGAGGACCCGTACCCCCGGTGGGAGGGGAACGGCGGGCCGGTGACCGTCGCCCCGCTGTTCCTGCTCTACGACTACACCTTCCGCACCGACCCGGGACTCTCCCAGGAGGAGGCCCTCGCCGCCGCGCGCGCCGAAGGCATCGTCTGTACGGACGAGTTCATGCTGCACCCCGACCCGTATCCGAGCAGGGAAGCCTGGTGCGAGGCCCGGCTGAAGGAGACCGAGGTGCGGCTGGCCGCCATGGACCCGGACCTGCCGGCCGTCCTGATCAACCACTATCCGCTGGTGCGTGAGCCGACCCGGATCCTGCGCTACCCCGAGTTCGGGCTCTGGTGCGGAACGGAGGGGACCGCCGACTGGCACCGGAGGTTCAACGTCGCCGCCATGGTCTACGGGCATCTGCACATCCCGCGCACGACCTGGCACGACGGGGTGCGGTTCGAGGAGGTGTCGGTCGGCTACCCACGGGAGTGGAAACGGCCGGGGCACCCCAGCACGCTCCGTCCCCGACGCGTCCTTCACTAGAGGGTGCCGGACGATGCTGAAGGGGATCCTGCCGGCCGGTGTTGCCGTGAGCGAGGCGTTCGGCGACCCGGCGGGGGCTGAACTGTACCCGGAGGAAACGCGGTTGATCACGCGGGCCGTCGAGGTGCGCCGCAGGGAGTTCACCACGGTGCGGCACTGCGCGCGAACGGCGCTCGCGGAGCTGGGTCTGCCCGCGATGGCGGTGCTTCCGGACGCGCACGGTGCGCCCCGCTGGCCCGATTCGGTGGTCGGCAGCCTCACGCACTGCGAGGGGTACCGGGCGGCGGCGCTCGCGTACCGGGACGACGTGCTGATGATCGGGATCGACGCCGAGCCGCACGGCCCGCTGCCGGAGGGCGTGGAGGAGGTCGTCGCCCTGCCGCAGGAGCGGGACCGGCTGTCCGCCGAGCGGGCCGAGCGGCCCGCACTGCACATGGACCGGCTGCTGTTCAGCGCCAAGGAAGCCGTCTACAAGGCCTGGTACATGTACGGCGGGCAGCGGCTCGACTTCGAGGACGCCGACATCAGCTTCGGACATCAGGGCATCGAGCCGGGGCCGGACGTCCGGTCCGCCGGGACCTTCACCGCCCGGCCGACGACGCCGGGCCTCTGGAAGGTCCCGGCCGGCGTCCGGGGCCCGGCCGGGTTCGACAGCCTGCCCGGCCGGTGGCTGGTCCGGGACGGGCTGGTGATCACCGCGATCGCGGTGCCGGGTGCCCGTACGCCCGGCTGAGCAGCGGCAGTCGGCGGCAGTCGGTGGCAGGGCCCGGCGTCCCGGAGGACCTGGCCCTGCCGCTGCTCACCTGCTCCCGACCGCTGCCCCCGACCGCCGTCGCCGGTCGGCTGCCGCCTACGCCGCGCCGGTGGCGACCACGCCCGCGTACAGCGCGTCGACGATCCGGTCCACCTGCTCCTCGGTCACGATCAGCGGCGGCGAGACGAAGAGCACCGGGCCCTCGCTGCGGACGACGACCCCGGCCCGGCGACAGGCGGCTACCACCTGGGAGGCGCGCGGGAAGGAGTCGAACTCGATCCCGGCGAGCAGCCCCACCCCACGGACGTCGCGTACGCCGTCGAGCCCCTTGAGCCGCGCCGTCAGCTGACCGCACAGCCGCTCACCGACCGCCGCCGCGTGCTCGATCAGACCGTCCTCCTCGATCACCCGCAGCACGGCCAGCGCCGCGGCGGCGCCCATCGCGTGCCCGCTGGTGGTGTGCCCGTGCCGCAGGCCGCCGAGCATCGGGTCGGTGGCGAACACATCGGCGATGGCGGTCGTCATGGTGACCGCCGCGAGCGGGGCGTACCCACTCGTCAGACCCTTGGCGGTGGTGACGATGTCGGGCGTGATGCCCTCGCGCTGGTGGGCGAACCAGGCCCCCGTACGGCCCAGTCCCGTGGTCACCTCGTCGACGACCAGCAGCACCCCGTACCGGTCGCAGATGTCCCGCACACCGCGCAGGTAACCGGCGGGCAGCGGCAGCAGACCGCCCACGCCGAGCACCGGTTCCACGAAGAACGCCGCGACGTTCTCCGCGCCCTGCGCCAGGACGGCCTCCTCCAGCGCCTCCGGTCCCGGCACCGCGCAGGGATCGTGCGCGGCACCGGACGCGCACTGCGCGCACCGGGGCGTGGCGATCTGGACGAACCCGCCGGGCCGCGGACCGCAGCCCGCCCAGGCGATCGGTGACGCCGACATCGCCGTCGTCCCGCTGGTCGTCCCGTGGTAGCCGTCGGCCAGCGAGATCACGGTCGTCCGCTCCGGCTGCCCCTGGAGCGTGTGGTACATCCGGACGATCCGCACCGCCGCCTCGGACGCCTCCGAACCGGAGTTGCAGAAGAGCGTACGGCTGAGCGGCTCACCCAGCAGTTCGGCCAGCTTGGCCGCGAGCAGCACCGCGGGCTCGTTCGACGAGCCCAGCAGTGCGTACGTCATCAGCTTGCCGGCCTGCTCCTGGAGGGCGGCCAGCACCCGGGGGTGGCCGTACCCGAGAGTGGCGTTGAACTGGCCGCTGCGCCCGTCCAGATAGGTGCGGCCGTACGAGTCGGTGACGTCGCAGCCCTCGCCGGAGACGATCAACAGCTGCTCGGGGTCGCCCATCGGGGTCCACGGGTGCAGCAGATGACGGCGGTCCAGCTCGGCGAGCTCGTCACCGGTGAGGGCCGGTGCGGCAGGGGCAGGGGACGGTGCAACGGAGAGATCGGTCATCGGCGCAACTCCAGAGAGAGATCGGACGGACGGCGCTGCTCACGGGACACGCGCTACCACCGGACGGCGGCGGCTGCGGCGAAGTCGCCCGCGTGCGCGAAACCGGACAGCACGACGAGGTCTCCCTTGCGGAGCTTCCCCTCGTCGCGGGCCTGGGCCAGGGTCACCGGGATACCGGCGCCGAACAGGTTGCCGTACTGGTGGAAGGTGTCGAGGTGCCGTTCCGGCTTGACGCCCAGCGCCTCCCGCCAGTTCTGCAGGAACATCTGGTTCGGCTGGTTGGTGATGAACACGTCGATGTCGGAGGTCGGCGTGCCGATGCGCTCGCACAGTTCGGTGGCGACCTGAGGCACCAGCTGGTTGCCGCGCGCGACGATCTGCGCCACCTTCCCGTCGCTGAAGCCGATGTCTATCTCGCCCTCGCCGGGCTCCCAGTACTTGCGGGTCTCCACGGAGAGGTTCATGTCGTTGGCGTACTCGACGCCCTGGTAGCTCACCACGTCAAGGATCGGCGACTCGTCGCCCGCCCGCAGGAACCCGACGCCGCAGCCGTCACCCGGTACGGGAGCGTGCTTGCGGGTCCGTACGTCCGGGCGGGCGAAGAGCTGCCCCGCCATGTTCTGCACCGAACAGATCAGTGCGCTGCGGGCGCCGCCGCCCTCGATGATCCGGCGGGCGATCTTCATCATGTAGACGAAGGAGGCGCAGCCGCTGTTGTGCACGTCGATGATCCACTCGGGCACCGGGTCGAGTCCGAGCCGGGCCGCGATGTCGGCGCCCGCCCCGGTGAAGGCACGTTCCGGCAGCGCCACGTTGGTCAGCACGATGTCCACCTGGGCATCGCCCTGTGCGCGCAGCCGTTCCAGCATCGGCCGGGCGGCCTTCTCCACCATGTCGGTGGCGGTCTCGTCCGGCGCGGCGTGACGGCGGAAGGCGGGCGCCCGGAACATGAGCCCCTCGGCGGTCTCCGTGTCCCCGTTGGCGTAGAAGTCGGTCCCGACGGTGCGTTCGGGCAGGTAGCTGCCGACGTCGACCAGGCTGACGGGGGTCACCGGGCGGCCTCCGGGCCGGTCTTCGGGGTGGCCTCGGGGGCGGGGGCGACCGAGATGGGCAGGCCGTTGCTGTGGCGGTACTCAAGGATCGTCTTGAGGTTGTCCAGCTCGATGCGGTGGCCGGCGTAGAACAGCGGCCACAGGTCGCCCACCCAGATCCGGTCCGGACTCGGGGCCAGCTCCGGGTAGGGGTTCTTGTCGTAGTTGGGGTGGTGGCAGTTGGACCAGATGACCACCGAACCGGGCTTGCCGAGCACCTGCTGGGCCGGCACGATCCGGAACAGATAGATCATCCAGAGCTCTTCACCCTGGTCCCAGGCGCAGTGGTAGTCGAGCGTCAGCGCCTCACGGTTGGGCTTGAGCGTCATGTAGATCTTGGTGTCGGGTGCCAGGGTGTCCCGGCCGACATAGAGATCGGGGGTCGCGGTCGGCGCGAAGCCACGGGTGCTGACCGTGTACTCGTCGAGGTTGTTGATGTTGCAGAGGTAGTCGAAGACCTCCTCCGGCGGACAGTCGATGTAGTCCTGGATGGTGCAGAAGTCGCCGTACACCAGGTCGTGCGGGTACGCGGCCTCGGTCCGCTCGCTCGCCCGCGCGAGGATCTCGTCCGTGCTGGTGGTCTCGCAGCGCAGCAGATCGGGAATGTCAGCCAACTGGGGTGACGTAGTCGACATGAGTCGCTCCTGAAGGAGTGGTAAGGGATTCGAGCTGACGGAGGAACGGCACGAACGGCGGCATCTCGGCCGGGTCGGCCTCGACGCAGACAAGTGCGGGACCGGGGGTGGAATTCGTCTCGGTCAGGGCGGTACGGAGTTCTCCGGCCGTGGTCGCCCGCACCGCGTTCAGTGAGGGGAACATGGCACCGGCACCGGCCGCGATGGACGAGGGTTTGAATGTGTTGAACGAGTAGTCCGCCTCGTAGAACAATTGCTCACGCGTCACGCACATGGCATGTGCGTTGTTGTTGAAGATGATGAAGGTGACCGGCAGGTCGTATTCGACGGCGGTATGAATCTCCATGCCGTGCGCGTAGAAACCCCCGTCGCCCGCCAGCAC
This sequence comes from Streptomyces sp. A 4/2, assembly GCF_940670765.1. GTDB lineage: Bacteria > Actinomycetota > Actinomycetes > Streptomycetales > Streptomycetaceae > Streptomyces. The sequence continues at coordinate 92,093 of NZ_CALNVW010000038.1, read as the reverse complement.
ATAGGTACGCCGGCCGGTGGCGAACGCGGCGCCTATTCCGGTACCGAAACTGTGGCCCATTCCGCCCATGCCCATCGCGATGATGAATTTCCCGCGGTGCGGGGCGGTCAGGTAATGCACGGCCGCCGAACTGGCATTGCCCGCGTCGGACACCACGGGGGCGTCGTCGGGCAGCGCGGACCCGATCGCCTCCACGGCGTCGGAGAGCCGCACTCCCGGGCTGTCGGGCCGCGGCGTGACCAGGTACTCCGGGCCCCGCGCGGGCGCCGGACGGGCGGGCAGCACGGGCAACAGGTCGGACACCGCCCGCAGTTCGGCCCGCAGATCGCCGTCCACGTGCACCACCGGCGGGCCGTCGGGCTGCGGGCCGATGAAGGGTGGCTCCGGGTCGAAGCAGATCAGCGGGGTGTCCGCGAGGACCCCGTCGAGTCCGGCCCGCGCCATCACCGGCAGCCGGGTGCCCACGAGTACGCAGACCGCGGCCTCCTCCAGCTGGCGCCGCACCGTCGGGTGCCCGATCGCGCCCGCCACGCCGACATAGCGCGGTTCGCGGTTGTCGAAGGCGTCCTTGCCGTCCGGTGTCACCGCCACCGACGCGCCCAACCGGTCGGCCAGTGCGGCGAGTTCGGCCCGCGCGTCCTGGTGTCCCACGCCGTCCCCGGCGATCAGCACGATGCCGGAGCCGCCGCGCGCGGCGTCGGCCAGCAGATCGGCGGCGGCCTGCCGGTGGGCGGCGGCCGGGACGGTGGTGGGCGTCAACAGCTCGTCGAGCGGCCGGAGCGCCCCGGCGGCAGCCTGCTGGACGTCCTTGGGCAGCAGCAGCACGGCGGGCCCGCCACGTGGTGAGCGCGCGGCGTCGACCGCCGCGGCGAGCAGCTTGCCGGTGTCGGCCGGATCGTCGACCCGTGCGCAGAAGCGCGATATGGAGCCGAACAGTTCGACCGCGTTGAAGGCGCCGGACCGTCCGCTGGTGTCCTGGAACGCGCCGCGGCCCTCCAGGTCGCGGGGCGGCTGGCCGACCAGGGCGAGCAGCGGGACCCGGGCGGCGTACGCCTCCGCGACGCCCGGCACCAGATTCATCGCGCCCGCTCCCGAGGTCGCCATGACGACACCCAGTCCGCCGACCGTCCGGTGACTTCCCTCGGCCATGCAGGTGGCTGAGAATTCGTGTTTGGCGACGACGGCTTTCACCCGCCCGTCGCCGTGGTGGACGGCGTCGTACATGTCCTCGATGTTTGCGCCACCGACCCCGAATACGTGGTCGACGCCCAGTTCCGCCAGCGAGGAAATGATGTAGTCGGCGACGCGTGTATGACCGTTCCGCATTGCTCTCCCCAGGAGCCGGTGACCCACCTCATGGCTGGACGGAGGATTTTCGAGCGGGTCGGTGTACGCGGCAGACTAGCCAGCCGGAATTCGGGCGGCCATGGCGGAGAGCAAGTGGTTAGTTGTTGTACTAGTTCTTCGGGGCGGCGGGAAAGATACCCGGGCCGGAGCGGTCCGGCCCGGGTATCTTTCCCCCTGTTGCTCCGTCGAGCGGCGGCCTCGGGTCAGTGACCGTGTCCGGTCGCGCCGGCCACGGCCATCGCCCGGAAGGCGTCGCCCCGGCGCCGGGACAGCACCGCGAAACACGCCGAGAGCGCGACCAGTTCGAGCTGGTCCCAGTCACCGTCGACCTTCACCTCGACGGACTTGCCGTGGAACTTGGGCAGCCACAGGTCGATCCGGTCGCCGCCGCTGACGACCGCGGCGCGGTAGCCGCGGAAGCTCCTCGACAGCTCCCACTGCACCGCCTTGCCGCTGCCGGGGAGGAAGCTGTCCTGGTGGTCGAGGCGGAGGACCGGCGAGCTGCCGCCGACCGTTATCCCGGTCCGCCGGGGGTTGTTGACCTCGACCGGCAGGGTCCGGCCGTTCACGGTGATCTCACCGCGCCGCATCGACTTTCCGGTCTCCAGCGAGGCTTCGCCCGCGGTTCCCTCCAGTACGTACGATCCATGACTCTTCGTCAGAGTGAGTGTGGGGGGCATGGGTTCAGCCTTTCCTGACGGTTCGTGCGAGGCCGGGAACGAGTACCAGCGCTGCCACCGTGTGCAGGCAGGCCAGGGCGATCTTCGCCGACGTGGTGACTCCGCTGCCCGGTCCGGCCACCAGCGACAGCAGGAACACCACCACGGCGATGATCACCCAGGCCTTGCGTCCTCCGGACGGCCTGCGCTCCAGCAGAGCGATCAATGCCCAGGCGAGCAGCCCGGAAACGAGCGTGGCGAAGATGACCGCGGGCAGTTGCACCGAGGATGCGGACCCGTTCGTCTTCACCTCGATGTCGACGCCGAAGGCCGAGTGGGCGAGGAGCCAGACCACCACCGTGGCGAGGGTCGCCACCACCACGGTCACGATCCGCTGTCTTCCGGCGCCTCTGCGGGTCGCCGTGCCGCCGGTCGCGGTACTCGTGTTCGACATGTGTCAAGCCTCCTTGCACCGGTGCGTGTGCCCGGTTCTGAACCATCCAGCGGTTAACGGGAGTTGACAGTAGCGAAGGGCTGCGTTCCGCAGGTCCCGGTCACTGTCCGGCCGTTGGCCTGTAGGGAATTCCTTAGGGGCGTGTCCGCCATGATTGAGCCTCACTCGCCTGGGGTGTTGTGCTTCGCGGGAATGTCACATCACGCCCGAGGGGCGGACGCGTACCGACAGTTCGTCGCAGCGTCCCTCCGCACGTCCGCGCACATCAGGCCGTTGTTCCCCATCGGGCACCGAAGAACACATACCTGAGGAGTTGGCACGGGTGGACGCAGGGATCAAGCGCGAGGTCGAGCAGAAGGTCCGGGCCGGCGAACGGCTCAGCCGTGAGGACGGCATCGCGCTGTACGCGTGCGACGACCTGGCGTGGCTCGGCGGCCTCGCCCACGAGGTGCGTACGCGCAAGAACGGCGACGTCGTCCACTTCAACATCAACCGTCACCTCAACATGACGAACGTGTGCACCGCTTCGTGCGCCTACTGCTCGTTCCAGCGCAAGCCGGGCGAGAAGGACGCGTACACGATGCGCATCGAGGACGCGGTGCGCCTCGCCAAGGCGATGGAGGGCGAGAACCTCACCGAGCTGCACATCGTCAACGGCCTGCACCCCAACCTGCCGTGGCGCTACTACCCCCGCTCGCTCAGCGAACTCAAGAAGGCGCTCCCGAACGTCTCCCTCAAGGCGTTCACCGCCACCGAGATCCACCACTTCGAGACGATCTCCGGGCTCTCCGCCTCCGACATCCTCGACGAGCTGATCGAGGCCGGTCTGGAGTCGCTGACCGGCGGCGGCGCCGAGATCTTCGACTGGGAGGTCCGGCAGCACATCGTCGACCACGCCACCCACTGGGAGGACTGGTCGCGCATCCACCGCCTCGCCCACGAGAAGGGCATCAAGACGCCCTGCACGATGCTGTACGGCCATGTCGAGGAGCCACGCCACCGCGTCGACCACGTGCTGCGGCTGCGTGAACTCCAGGACGAGACCGGCGGGTTCCAGGTCTTCATCCCGCTGCGCTACCAGCACGACTTCCACGACTCGATGGACGGCGTGGTGCGCAACAAGCTGATGGCGCGGACGAAGATGGCGACGTCCGCCGAGGCGCTGAAGACCTTCGCGGTCTCGCGGCTGCTCTTCGACAACGTCCCGCACGTCAAGGTCTTCTGGGTCATGCACGGGCTGCGCACCGCCCAGCTCGCCCTCAACCACGGCGCCGACGACATCGACGGTTCGGTCGTCGAGTACAAGATCACGCACGACGCGGACGCCTACGGCACACCGGACAAGATGTCCCGCGAAGGTCTGCTCGACCTGATCCGCGACGCCGGCTTCAAGCCCGTCGAGCGCAACACCCGTTACGAGATCGTCAACGAGTTCGACGGCCCGGACGCCGACCGCCGGGAGTCCCCGCAGCCCATGCGGGTCTGACCCGTGACGGATCCGACCATGCCCGGAATCACCCAACGACCGGTAGGTGTGAGATGACTGCGCGGGACGAGACCCTTGAGGTCTGGATAGACCAGGATCTGTGTACGGGAGACGGCATCTGCTGCCAGTACGCCCCCGATGTCTTCGAGCTGGACATCGACGGGCTCGCCTACGTCAAGGGCGCCGACGGCGAACTGCGGCAGCAGGAGGGCTCGGCGGTCCCGGTCCCGGTGCCCGCCCTGCGCGACGTCACCGACTCCGTCACCGAGTGCCCGGGGGAGTGCATCCACGTGCGCCGGGTGAGCGACGGCGTCGAAGTGTACGGACCGAACGCGGTCGACGCCTGATGCTGGAGACCACCGACCGGCGCCCCGCCGGGCAGGGACCGCGGGCCGCCCTGCGCCGCCCGCGCGTCGGGCACATCGACTTCCTGAACTGCCTCCCGCTGTTCTGGGGCCTCGCCCGCACCGGGAACCTGCTCGACCTGGACCTGCGGAAGGACTCCCCGGAGCGGCTGAGCGACGCGCTGGTCTCCGGCGAGCTGGACATCGGCCCGATCAGCGTCATGGAGTATCTGCGCAACGCCGACGACCTGGTCGTCCTGCCGGACATCGCGGTGGGCGCGGACGGGCCCGTGATGTCCTGCCTGCTGGTCAGCAAGGTGCCGCTGAAGGAGCTCGACGGCGTCCCGGTCGCCTGCACCACCACCAGCCGTACCTCGGTACGCCTGGCCGAGCTGCTGCTCGCCGAATCCGTGGGCGTGCGGCCCGAGTACTTCAGCTGCCCGCCCGACCTGCCGACCATGATGTCCGGCGCCCCGGCCGCGGTGGTGATCGGCGACGCCGCCCTGCGCGCCTCACTCCTCGAAGCGGGCACCCTCGGGCTCGAAGTGCACGACCTGGGCCAGATGTGGCAGGAGTGGACCGGCCTGCCCTTCGTCTTCGCGGTCTTCGCGGCCCGCCGCGACTTCCTGGCCCGCAACGACGTCCTCGTCCGCGAGGTCCACGCCGGATTCCTCGCCTCCCGTGAACTGTTCCTCGCCGAGATCGACGAGGTCTGCACCAAGGCCGCCCGCTGGGAGGAGTTCGACGCCGAGACCCTGAAGCGCTACTACCTCTCCGCGCTCGACTTCAGCCTGGGAGAACGGCAGTTGGCCGGTCTCCGGGAATTCGCCCGCCGGGTCGGCGGCGCCGGAGCGGGCTTCCGCCCGGACGTCGCACTCCGGCTGATGGACACCGGCCGGACGGTCTGACGGGCCCCGACCCGTGCGAAGCACCGCCACCCCACCCCAAGAAAGGCGGCCCGAAGTGGCCCAGCCGAACAGTCATCTCACCGCTGCTCTGGACCGCGCCGCCGACGGGGGCCGCATCACGCCCGACGAGGCGCTGGAGCTGTACCGCGACGCCCCGCTGCACGCGCTCGGTTCGGCCGCGGACGCCGTACGCCGGCGCCGCTTCGCGGACAGCGGGCACCTCGCGACGTACATCATCGAGCGGAACATCAACTACACCAACGTCTGCGTGACGGCGTGCAAGTTCTGTGCCTTCTACGCCCCGCCGAAGTCCGACGCGGGCTGGGAGCGCGATCTCGACGACATCCTGCGCCGCTGCGGCGAGACCGTCGAACTCGGCGGCACGCAGATCATGTTCCAGGGCGGCCACCACCCGGACTACGGCGTCGAGTACTACGAGCGCACCTTCTCCGCGATCAAGAAGGCCTACCCGCAGCTCGTGATCCACTCCCTCGGCGCCTCCGAGGTCGCGCACATGTCGAAGATCTCCGGGGTGTCGACCGCCGAGGCGATCGGCCGGATCCGGGACGCCGGTCTCGACTCGTTCGCGGGCGCGGGCGCGGAGCTGCTCCCGGCCCGCGCGCGCACCGCCATCGCGCCGCTCAAGGAGTCCGGCGAGCGCTGGCTGGAGATCATGGAGACCGCGCACGGGCTGGGCGTCGAGTCCACCACGACGATGCTGATGGGCACCGGCGAGACCAACGCCGAGCGCATCGAGCACCTGCGGATGATCCGTGACGTGCAGGACCGGACGGGCGGCTTCCGCGCGTTCATCCCGTACACCTACCAGCCGGAGAACAACCACCTGAAGGGTCAGACGCAGGCGACGTCGCTGGAGTACCTGCGCATGATCGCCATCGCCCGGCTGTTCTTCGACAACGTCGCCCACATCCAGGGCTCCTGGCTGACCACCGGAAAGGAACTCGGTCAGCTGACCCTGCACTACGGCGCCGACGACCTCGGCTCGGTGATGCTGGAGGAGAACGTCGTCTCGTCGGCCGGTGCCAAGCACCGCTCCAACCTGCCCGAGCTGATCGACCTCATCCGCGGCTCCGACCGCGTACCGGCCCAGCGCAACACCTCGTACGAGATCCTCCGGGTGCACGACGACCCGGCCAACGACCCGGTCGACGAGCGGGTCGTCTCGCACCTGTCGTCGACCGCGGACTCCGGCGCACCCCGCCGGAATCTCAAGGTCCTGCCGGTCGGCTGAGGGGACACGGTCGACATGAAGGTATGTGTGACCGGCGGCGCGGGCTTCATCGGATCGCACTACGTGCGGGCGATGCTGGCCGGCGAGTACGCCGGGTACGAGGACGCCGAAGTGACGGTCGTCGACCTGCTCACCTACGCGGGCAACACGGCGAACCTGCCGATGGACCAGGAACGGCTGACGTTCGTCCGGGGCGACATCCGGGACGCGGACCTGCTCGCCTCGGTGCTGCCGGGCCACGACGCCGTGGTGCACTTCGCGGCGGAGTCCCACGTGGACCGGTCACTGGTCGGCGCGGTGCCGTTCGCCTCCACCAACGTGCTGGGCACCCAGCAGCTCCTGGACAGCTGCCTGACGGCCGGGGTCCGTACGGTGCTGTGCGTCTCCACCGACGAGGTGTACGGCTCGATCGACGCCGGCTGCTGGGACGAGAACGAGCCGCTGCTGCCCAACTCGCCCTACTCGGCGTCGAAGGCGGGCAGCGACCTGGTCGCCAGGGCCGCCTGGCGCACCCACGGCCTGGACGTGCGGATCACCCGCTGCTCCAACAACTACGGCCCGTACCAGAACACCGAGAAGCTCATCCCGCTGTTCATCACCAACCTGCTGCGCGGACGGCCGGTCGGGCTGTACGGCGACGGGGCCAACGTACGCGAGTGGCTGCACGTCGCCGACCACTGCGCGGCGCTGCAACTGGTCCTCACCGACGGCCGTCCGGGCGAGATCTACAACATCGGCAGCGGCGTCGAGGTGACCAACGCCTCGATCGCCGACCGGCTCGTCGAACTGTGCGGCGCCGACCCGGGACTGATCCGGTACGTCGCCGACCGCAAGGGCCACGACCTGCGGTACGCGCTGGACCTGGGGAAGATCACCAAGCTCGGTTTCACTCCGGCGTACGAGTTCGCCGCCGGTCTTGAGTCCACCGTGCGCTGGTACCGCGACCACCCGTCCTGGTGGGCGCCGGACGCCGGCTGACGTCACGGAGTCATAGGGGTACGCCGAAGGGCGGCTGCCGGAACCATCCGGCAGCCGCCCTTCGGCACACCCCTATGCGTCGTTCCCGTCCCAGCCGACCAGCAGCTCGTGCACGCCGTAGTGCAGCATGTCCGCGCGCATCGGCACGTCCCCGGCCGCCTTCGCCAGGCGCAGCGAGGGGAAACGGTCGAAGAGCGCGGGATAGGCGATGCGCAGCACGGCGCGGGCGAGGTTCTGGCCGATGCACTGGTGCACGCCGTGCCCGAAGGCCACATGCCCCTGCGGGTCCCCGGTGATGTCGAGTCGGTCGGGGTCGGGGAAGTGCGCGGGATCCCGGTTGGCCGCGGGCAGTGCCACCACCACCGTGTCGCCCGCCCTGATCCGCGCCCCGTTCAGCTCCACGTCCTCCAGCGCGGCCCGGCTGGCCCCGAGGTGCGAGATGGTCAGGTGGCGCAGCAGCTCCTCGACCGCGTTGTCGATCAGCTCGGGCCGGGCCCGCAGCGCGGCGAGCTGTTCCGGGTGGGTGAGCAGCGCGAAGGTGCCGAGGGCGAGCATGTTCGCGGTGGTGTCGAATCCGCCGCCGATCAACGCCCAGGCGAGATTGGTCTGTTCCTCGACGGTCAGCCTGCCGTCCCGGGCCAGCTCGCTCAGCAGATCCGGTCCGGATCCGGACCGTTTCGACTCGACGAGCTCCTGGAGCACCTCGGCGATGTCGGTGCAGGACGCGATCAGCTCCTCCACCGTGTACGTCATGCGCGACAGCACCGCCATGTGCGTGCTCAACCGCTCCCGGGCGGCATCCGGTATGCCGAGCATCCCGCACATCACGCGGACGGCCACCGGTTCGGCGAACGTGCCGACGAGGTCCACCGGGCCTTCGACCCTCGCCATCGCGTCCAGCTGTTCCCGGACGATCCCGGTGATCATCGGGGTGAGTCCGGCGATCCCGCGCACGGTGAACCTGCGGGTCAGGAAGCGCCGGTAGTACGAGTGGTCGGGCTGGTCCATCTTGATGAAGGCGCCGGGTGCCGCGGGTGGCGGTGTGTACGCGGTCATCGGGAACGGCGGCGGGATCGGCAGGCCGATCAGCTCGTTGCGATGGCTGAACCGGGCGTCGCTGAGCACGGCCCGCGCGTCGGCGAGCCGGGTGACCAGCCAGCCGGAGCCCTCGCCGGGGCCCACCGTCAGCTCCAGCGGCGCGACCGGGCAGCGCTCCCGCAGCGCGGCGTACTCCGCCGGCGGGTCGAAGGGACAGGCCCGCTCCACGGGCAGCGACACGGGCGGCGACACGGGCGGCGACACGGGCGGCGACACCGGCGGTGATACCTGCCGTGGCACCGGCCCCGATCCGGGCACCGCCCCCTGCGTGCGGTCGCCCTCCGGGTGCGTACGCGGCTCGCTCACCGGACCTCCAAGGAAGCGGTGCGCAGCCGCTCCTCGATCACATCGGCCGCCCTGCGCGCCCCGCCCGCCGCCCTGACGTGCTCCCGCATGTCCCGTACGCGCTCCCGCATCCCGCTGTCACCCGCGACCCGCGCGACCGCGTCCCGCAGCGCCTCCGGGGACACCTCGTCGCGCTGCACCACCTCGGCCAGGCCCAGTTCGGTCAGCCGCCGGGCGTTGACGTGCTGCTCGGGGTGGTGCGGGACGACCACCATCGGCACCCCGGCGTACAGCGACTCCATGATGCTGCCCATCCCGGACTGGCAGAGGAAGACCGAGGCGTGGGCGAGGACCGCACCCATCGGGACCCACCGGTGCGCCTCCACGTTCGGCGGCAGCTCACCCAGTTCCCCGGGGGCGACCCGGTCACCGAGCGCCAGCACGACGTGCCAGGGCAGGTCGGCGAAGGCCTTCGCGCAGTGGCGGAAGAAGTCGGGCCGGTTGTTGACCGTGGTGCCCAGGGAGACCAGCAGCACCGGAGCGCCGCTCGCGGGCGGCTGCCAGCCGTCCTCCTGCCGCCCGTCGCAGGTCGGTCCGACGAAGGCGTGCCGTTCGTCGAAGGTCGCACCCGCGAACTGGAACTCACGGGGCAGGAACGCCAGGGTGAACTCCCGCCGCCCGTAGAACAGTTCGGCCTTCTGCTCGTCCCGCAGCCCACTGCTGCCGACGGTCTCCGTCAGCCGGGCCGCGAACTCGACGATGGCCGGGTGCGCGGGATCGACCCGACCGGCGTACTCCTGGTGCTGCGCGGACAGGTCGAAGTGCTCGTTGGAGATGAAGGTGGGGGACAGCTGGATGCTCGGCCGCTGCCAGCGGGCGGCCAGCAGCCGTCCGGTCAGCCAGAGCGTCGTGTCGTACACGACGGCGTCCGGCGGCCCCCCGGAAAAGCACGACTCGATCGTCGGCAGCACCGCGGTACTCGCGTCGAGCAGCTTGAGCGGGGCGCGGGCGCACTCGTCGGCGTCGATGTTCTCCGGCGGCGGGTCCGAGGAGAGCGGCGGATCGTACGGGCGCACCTCGGCGCCCGTGGCGCGCACCCGCTCCTCGAAGTCCTCGGTGGCGAAACAGGTCACCCGGTGCCCCCGCGCGACGAGTTCGGCCACCACCGGCAGCACCGGCATCATGTGCCCGTACGCCGGATAGGGCAGGAACGCCAGATGTCTGCGCGGCCCGGTCATGAGGCGGCCAGCCGGGCCTCGACGGTGTCGGCGGCGAGCGCCGGCCCGCCCCGGCCCGCGATGCTCGCGGACAGGTCCTTCACCCGCTGCCGGGCCGCGGCGTCCTCGGCCAGACCGAGCACCGCGTCCCGCAGCCGGTCCGCCGTCAGCGCGTCCGGGGTGAGGGAGCGGCCGAGCCCCAGCTCGGTCAACCGGGCTGCGACCAGGTCCTGTTCGCCGGTGCGCGGGACGACGACCGGCGGTACGCCGTAGTACAGCGACTCCATGGTGCTGCCCATCCCGGCGTGCGAGACGAACGCCGACGCGTGCGCGAGCACGGCCAGCTGCGGCACCCACGGCCGCGCCTCGACGTGCGGCGGGAGCGGGCCCAGGTCGTCCGGTGTGACCAGGCCGCCGAGCGACATGACGACGTGCATCGGCTGGTCGGCCAGCGCCGCGAGGGCGTCCCGGTAGAACGCCGCCTGGTTCTCGTACCCGAAGCTGCCGAGCGCGACCAGCACCACCGGCCTGCCGTCCGACGGCGGCTGCCACGTGCCCTGCCCGGCACGGTCGCCGATGCACGGGCCGACGAAGACGTGCCGGGCGTCGAACGTCTCGATGCCGGGCTGGAACTCGGGGGGCACGAACACCAGGGTCTGTTCCTCGGCGGCCCCGGCGAAGTCCTCGTTCGACAGACCGGTGAGCCCGTGGGCGTCCAGCGTCCCGCGCATCTTCTCCTGCGCCTGCCGCAGCGCCGGATGGTCCGGATCCGGCGGGGACATGGACGCGGCCAGTGCGGCGTACGGGGAGAACGTGTTGCTGGACACGAAGGTGGTCGCGGTCAGCGCGGTGGGCAGGTCCCACTTGCGCGCGAGCAGACGGCCGGTGGCGTAGCCGAACGAGTCGTACACCATCAGGTCCGGCCGGTCGGCGCCGAGACGGCGTTCCGCCTCGGCGAGCGGCGTGAAGACCTCCGAGAGGTGCACCAGGCCCGCCTGGGCCATGTCGTCACCGGTGATCTCCGACGGGATGGCCACGGTGTTCCACGACTTGGGGACGAGCGATTCGTAGGGGATGACGTCGGCCCCGGTCGCCGCGACGACGTCGGCGAAGTGCGAGGCGACCACGTACGACACCCGGTGGCCGCGGCGGACGAGTTCGGCGACGACCGGCAGGGTCGGGTTGACGTGGCCGTGGGCCGGATAGTTGAAGAAGGCGATGTGGCGGCCGGTGGTCATCGGCGCTCCGTTTCGGTCGTGGCGATCTCCATGACGTACTGCCCGTAGCCCGACTTGGGCAGCGCGGCCCCGCGCCGGTAGCAGGCCTCCGCGTCGATGAAGCCGCGTCGCAGCGCGATCTCCTCGATGCAGGCGATACGGACGCCCTGCCGCCGCTCCAGCACCTGGACGTACTGGCCCGCGTCGAGCAGCGAGTCGTGGGTCCCGGTGTCCAGCCAGGCGAAGCCGCGCCCGAGGTCGATCACCTTCGCCCGGCCCTCCCGCTGGTAGGGCCGGATGACATCGGTGATCTCCAGCTCGCCGCGCGCCGACGGGGTGAGGTTCTTCGCGATGTCCAGGGCGGTGTTGTCGAAGAAGTACAGACCGGTGATGGCCCGGTCGGTACGCGGGTGGGCGGGCTTCTCCTCGATGGCGACCAGCCGCCCGTCGTCGTCGACCTCGCCCACGCCGTACCGCTCCGGGTCGGAGACGCGGTAGCCGAACAGCACACAGCCGTCCAGGGTCTGCCGGCTGTCGTGGAGGAAGCCGGAGAGGCCGGGCCCGTAGAAGATGTTGTCGCCGAGGATCAGCGCGATCGAGTCGTCGCCGACATGGTCCGCGCCGATGATGAACGCCTCGGGCAGCCCGCCGGGCTCCGGCTGGACGGCGTAGCTCAGATTCAGCCCGAGTTCCGAGCCGTCGCCGAGCAGCCGCTGGAAGAGCGGCTGGTCCTCGGGCGTGGAGATGATCAGGATGTCCCGGATGTCGCCGAGCATCAGCACCGACAGCGGGTAGTAGATCATGGGCTTGTCGTAGATGGGCAGCAGCTGTTTGGAGACGGCCAGCGTCACGGGGTGCAGGCGCGTTCCGGCGCCCCCGGCGAGGATGATGCCCTTCATGGGTGAGTCACTTCCGTAGGCGGGGCTGGGTGGTCGGCCGGTCGGGGACGGCGCATCAGAGCCTCGGCCGCGTCGGCGCCGCGCACCGCACCACCCGCCTCGCGCACGTCCCGGCGCATCCGGGAGACCGCGGCACGGATCCGCGCACTGGTGGCGACCTCGTCGACCGCCGCACGCAGCGCGTCCGGGCCGGTCGCCTCCCGGTACAGGACGCGGCCCAGGTCGAGGTCCGCCACCTGGGCGGAGATGACCCGCTGGTCGATGTGGAACGGCACGAGCACCATGGGCACGCCGAAGAAGAGCGACTCCATGACGCTGCCCATCCCGGCGTGCGTGATGAACGCCGTGGCGTGCCGCAGCACTTCGGGGTGGCGCAGCCACTGGTGCGCCTCCACGTTGCCGGGCAGCGGGCCCAGCTCGTCGAGGGTGACGCGGTGGCCGAGGGTCATCACGATGTGCCACGGTGAGCCGGCCAGCGCCTCGACGCAGGAGCGCAGGAAACTGCCCTGGTCGGGGGTGTAGGAGCTGCCGAGCGAGAGCAGCAGCACCGGCCGTCCGTCGGCGGGCGGCGACCAGCTGGTGGAGGCCGCCTCGTCCGGCTCGTCGGCCAGGCACGGCCCGACGAAGGCGAACCGGTCGTCGAACGTCTCCGGGGCGATCTGGAATTCCTTCGGCAGGAAGACGATGTTGTCGCCGTGCTCGGCGCCGAAGCCGTCGATCGGGACCTGGTCCAGCCCGCAAGAGGTGAGCAGCTTGTCCCGGCGGGCGACGAATTCGGTGATCAGGGGGTCCTGGGGGTCGACCGGCTCCGGCGGCGGGCCGGTGACCTCCTGGCTCTGGCGGTCGGACATGGAGAACCCGGGGCTCGACGCGATGGTCGGGCAGAGCTGTACGACGGGGACGTCCCAGGCGCGGGCCAGGATCCGGCCGGTCTCGGACGCCGCGAGGTCGTGGGCGATGAGATCGGGGTGTCTTTCGCCGAACCGGTCCACCACCGCCTGCAGGGGGGCGAGCGACTCCTCGAAGAACTCCAGGATGTTCTCCACGGCGGACCCGGTCGGTCCGTCGGCCCACGGGAACCGGGAGGCGTACACGACGGCCTCCGCCCCGACGGCGCGGACCATGTCGGCGAAACGCTCGGTGACGAAGCAGGTCACCCGGTTCCCGCGCCGGACCAGTTCGGCCAGCATCGGCAGCGTGGGCGCGATGTGCGCGTACGCGGGGAAGGTGAGGACGGCGACGTGTCTGGGCGGGTGAGGCGCGGGATTCAGACCTGATTGTCCATTCACGGCGCGAGTATGCACCCGCGAATTGCCCAGCACGACAGCGGAGTTGGGAAGACTAGGGCTCCCGCTAGTCCATAGCGGCGAAGGTGGTCTTTGACAGAGTCATTACTAATCCGACCAGCTTCGCGAGAGAGACACGGTCCGAGATGAATGTAAGTGGAAGGCTGCCCGGACGGCCCCTCAGCAGACGCACGAAGACCTCGGTCATCGCCGTGGCGATGGTCGTCACGGTCGGTGTCTCCACCGCGGCGGCGTGGGGCAGCACGTCCTCCACTCCGGCGGCGAGCGGCGCAGTGCCGCTGACCCGGGTGGTACCCCAGCCGGCCAGCGTGCAGACCAAGCCGGGTGTGGCGTACACCCTCTCGCCCGGCGCCGCGATCCAGGCGACCGCCGGTTCCGCCGACGCGAAGGACGCCGCGGACTTCCTCGCGGGGCTGCTGCGCAAGCCGACCGGGTACGCCCTGCCGGTGCGCAGTGTGCCGTCCTCCACCACGCCGACCGGCGTCGCGCTGGTGCTGGGCGGTGCCGACTCGGTGAAGGGCGCCGAGGGTTACCAGCTGGACGTCACGTCCAAGGCCGTGACGATCCGGGCGAACAAGCGCGAGGGCCTGTTCAACGGCATCGAGACACTGCGGCAGCTGCTGCCCGCGAAGCTGGAGAGCCCGAAGCCCGTCGGCGGACCCTGGCGGATCCAGGGCGGCACGATCAAGGACCAGCCGCGGTACGGCTTCCGCGGGGCGATGCTCGACGTCGCGCGGAACTTCATGCCCGACACCGGGGTGAAGCGGTACATCGACGACCTCGCGCGCTACAAGATCAATTACCTGCATCTGCACCTGGTCGACGACCAGGGCTGGCGCATCCAGATCGACTCCTGGCCGAATCTCACCAAGATCGGCGGCAGCACCGGGGTCGGCGGCATATCGAAGGGCTACTACACCAAGGCCCAGTACAAGGACATCGTCGGGTACGCCTGGTCGCGCGGCGTCACCGTGATTCCCGAGATCGAGGGCTCCGACCACCAGCAGGCGGCGCTGGCCTCGTACGCCGAGCTGAACTGCGACGGCAAGGCGCGGGAGTTGTACACCGGCTTCCTCAAGAGCGACGAGGGCCTGCTCTGCGTCGACAAGCCGATCACCTACACCTTCATGGACCAGGTGATCAAGGAGGTCGCGGAGATGACCCCGGGGCCGTACATCGGCATCGGCGGTGACGAGACGCAGAACCGGTCGGCCGCCGAGCTGAAGACCTACTACAACAAGGTCGGACCCCTCGTCCAGAAGTACGGCAAGAAGGTGTACGGCTGGCAGGAGTCGGCGGTCGGCCTGGACCCGGCGACCACGACGACCGAGCTCTGGGGCGTCGGGATCGGCGACGACGAGGTGATCGCCGCGGCCAAGGGCGGCGCGAAGGTCGTCATGGCCCCGTCCGACCACGCGTACATCGACATGAAGTACAACGCGGAGAAGCCCGAGTACCCCGTCGGCAACACCTGGGCCGGTACGACCGATGTGCCGGACTCGTACAACTGGGATCCGAAGACGGTGCTCAAGGGGCTGCCCGAGTCGGCGATCGCCGGAGTGGAAGCCCCGTTGTGGACGGAGACCGTCTTCGGTATGGACCAGCTGGAGAACCTCGCGTTCCCGAGACTCCTCTCCATCGCGGAGATCGGCTGGTCGCCCGAGTCGAGCCACAACTGGGACAGCTTCAAGACGCGTCTCGCCGCCCAGGGGCCCCGGCTGCGGGAGGCCCGGGTGAACTACTACATCGCGCCCGAGATCCCCTGGCCGTCCGGCAGTTGAGCGATGCGGGGCGGCCCGGTGGCCGCTCTGCCGAGGGAGGCCCCGGCGTGTGCCGCCGGGGCCTCCCCGCGTGACCGGCGCCCCGTGCCGGACAGGTCCCGGGGACCAGGTCCTAGGGACTTCCTCACTACGATCCGGCCGATACTGCGGCCATGTCGGTGAAGTTGAGTACGGATGAGCTGAAGGGGCTGACCGATGGCTGGCTGGCCCAGGACCTCGACGCATGGACGCGGCACGTGCTGCGGCGGCACTTCGACCCGGAGGACGGGTCCGCCTACTGGCTGAAGAAGCGGACCGAACTCGACTTCGACCCCCTGGCGATCACCCGCTACGAGGAGCTGGCGCAGTTCGACAACTTCGACCTGGCGGTCCTGCGCGACGGTGACCCCGCCGACTTCGTACCGGCGAGCGTGGCCCGCCCACTGGCCGGGCGGGTCTGGGAGTCGGGCGGCACGACGGGCAAGCCGTGCCGCGCCTTCTACACCGAGGCGATGAGCCGGCACTGGGCCGCCTGGCGCCACCTCGGACGGCAGATGGCCGGGTTCAGGCCCGGCGGCGTCTGGGTCGACGCCTGCCCCAGCGGCCCGCACCTGGTGGGCGAGGAGGCGGACCACCTGGCCGACATGTACGGCTCCACGGTGTACTCGATCGACCTCGACCCGCGATGGATCAAGCACCTCATCCGGGGTGGGCGCCTCCTTGAGATGGACGAGTACATCGGCCATGTCATCGAGCAGATCGTCGACATCATGGACACCCGCCCGGTGGACTACCTGCGGACCACCCCCGCCACCGTGCAGGCCCTGATCAACCGCAGGCCCGACCTGATGGCCAAGCTCTCCGGCGTCTACCTGGGCGGCACCCAGTTCACCCCGGACGCCTACCGGAAGTTCGCCGACGCCATGCCCGGCGGGGTCATCGGGACCACGTACGGCAACACCTTCGGCAACGGCAACGGCCTGCCGTCACCCGACGGCGGCGCGACCCTGCCCTACGTGCCGAACTTCCCGCACACCACGATGACCGTCGTCGACAAGACCGACCCCACCCGGGTCGTGGAGTACGGCGAGGTGGGCCGGGTGCGGCTGATGGTGCTGCACGAGGACCTCTTCCTGCCCAACGTCCTGGAGCGCGACCAGGCGATCCGGTTCCGGACCTCGGACCAGTGGCCCTGCGACGGGGTGGCCAACGTGCAGCCCCTCCAGGTCACCGCCGACAAGCCCGAGGGCCTGTACTGAGCCACCGGTCCTCGTACGGCAGCACCGGCCGGCGCCCGCCGCCGGGCAGTTCAGCGGTCGGGCGGTGCCGACGCACCCGCCTCACCTCGAAACCCTCCCGAGAGGCATGGCGGCATGTTGCGCACCGAGCTGATCCGACCGCTGCACGAACTGATCGCGGAGCACGCCGCCCGGCTCGGTGACAAGACGGCCTTCCGGGACGACCGGCGCGGTGTCACCTACGCGGAACTCCACCAGCGCACCGGACGGCTCGCCGGGCAGCTGGCCGGGCTGGGCCTGGAGCGCGGCCGGTGCGCGGCCCTGCTCCTCGGCAACTGCCTCGAAATGGTGGAGAGTTACCTGGCCGTCGCCCGGTCGAGCGCCATCGGCGTGCCGCTCAATCCGCACGCCACCGACGCGGAGCTGGAGCATCTGCTCACCGACAGCGGGGCGGTGGTCCTCGTCACCGACCCCGCCCATCTGGACCAGGTGCTCCGGGTACTGCCGCGCCACGAGCGGCTGCGGGTGGTGGTCACCGGGGACGGGCCGCTGCCCGACGGTGTCGCCCGCTTCGACACGCTGATGGCCACCGATGCGCCCCAACCACCCCGCGATGACGCCCAGTTGGACGACACCGCCTGGATGCTCTACACCTCGGGCACCACCGGCACCCCCAAGGGAGTGCTCTCCACCCACCGCAAGTCCATGTGGGGCGTCGCGGCCTGCTACGCGCCGGTGCTCGGCCTCGACGAGTCCGACCGGGTGCTGTGGCCGCTGCCGCTCTCCCACACCGTGGCGCACAACCTCTGTGTGCTCGGGGTGGTCGCCGTGGGTGCCACCGCGCGCATCATGGACGGCCTGGCGGTCGACGAGATCGTGACGGCGCTCCGCGAGGAACAGTCCACCTTCGTCTGCGGCGTCCCCACCCTCTACCAGCACATACTCGAATCGGCCCGCGGCACGGTCCTCGGCACATCGGCGCTGCGGGTCTGCATGGTCGCCGGATCGGGCTGCTCGGCCGCGCTGCACCACTCCTTCGAGGAGGCGCTGGGCGTACGGCTGCTCGACAGCTACGGCAGCACCGAGACCGGCGGCCCGATTACCACCAACTCGCCGACC
Source organism: Streptomyces sp. A 4/2 (assembly GCF_940670765.1). Classification (GTDB taxonomy): domain Bacteria; phylum Actinomycetota; class Actinomycetes; order Streptomycetales; family Streptomycetaceae; genus Streptomyces. Next base: position 74,525 of record NZ_CALNVW010000038.1, on the reverse strand, counting down.
GGGCCGCGGATCGCGGGCTCCTGCGGGCTGCCCGTACCGGGGCTCACCGTACGGCTCACCGACCCGCGGACCGGCGCCGAGGCCGCCGAGGGCCGGGAGGGGGAGATCTGGGTCGACAGCCCGGCCCTGATGCTCGGCTACCACGGCAGGCCCGAGGCCACCGCCGAGGTGCTCGCCGACGGCTGGTACCGCACGGGGGACCTGGCCCGCCGGGACGACGACGGCTACCTCACCATCACCGGCCGCATCAAGGAGCTGATCATCCGCGGCGGCGAGAACATCCACCCCCGCGAGGTCGAGGACGTGGTGTCCGAGGTGCCGGGCGTCGTCGAGGCCGCGGTCGTCGGCAAGCCCCACGAACTGCTCGGTGAGGTACCGGTCGCCTTCGTGGTGCCGGGCCCCGGCGGAGTCGACCCGGACCGGCTGCTCGCCACCTGCCGGGCCCGGCTCTCGTACTTCAAGGTGCCCGCGGAGGTCTACGAGGTCGACCGCATCCCGCGGACCGCGATCGGCAAGGTCGTGCGCCAGTCGCTGCTCGACCTCCCGGCCCGGGTGCGCCTGGGCGGGGTGAGCCACCACGACGCGCTGCTGCGGACCGAGTGGGTTCCGGTGCCGACGGCCCGGGACGAGGGCGCGGACGGCGGCGGGGGCGACGGTGAGGCGCTGCCCGGCTTCGACGTACTGGCCTGTCCGCCGGATCCGGCGACCGGTCCCTACGAGGCGACGGAGCGGGTACGCTCCCGGGTGGCTGACTGGCTGGCCGGTGAACACCCGTTGCCCGCACGGCTGTTGGTCGTCACCCGGGGTGCGGTGGCGGCGGCTCCGGGCGCGGAGCCGCGCGATGTGGCGCATGCGCCGGTACAGGGCCTGCTGCGGTCCGTCCAGGCCGAACATCCGGGCCGGATCGTACTGGTCGATCTCGACCCGGACACGGATGTGGCTGCGGATGTCGATGCCGAACCCGGCCCCGACCTCGATGCGGGTTCCGGTTCCGATTCCGGGTTCGACGCCCGCCGGGCGGTCGAGGCGGTCGAGGCCTCCGGAGCCCGGGAGCCGCAGTTCGCCCTCCGCGCGGGTGCGGTGCTCGTGCCACGCCTGGCGCGGGTTCCGGCCCGGGAGGGTGAGGCCGGTGATGCCGCCGTACTCGATCCCGAGGGGCTGGTGTGGGTCGCCGGGTGGACCACCGCCCCGGGTGCGGATCTGGCCAGGCACCTCGTCACCGCGTACGGAGCACGGCACCTGCTGCTGACCGGCCACGGCCCCGCCGAACCCGCCGAACCCGACGAACCCGCGGGATCCGGGGCGGAGTTGTCCGCCGAGCGGTTCCGCGCCGAACTGGCCGAACTCGGCGCCGGGGCCACCGTGGCGGAGTGCGACCCGGCCGACCGGAACGCCCTGGCCGCACTGTTCGGCAGCCTCGACCGGCCGCTGACCGCCGTGGTCCAGGTGGACGCGGCCACCGGACCAGGGTCCCTGCCCTCCCGGATGGCCGCCGCGGCCCAGCTCCACGAACTGATGCTGACTCAGGCGCCGGAGGCACACCTCGTGTACGCCTCCGCCGCCGCGCAGCCGGGCAGCGCGGAGGAGAGCGAACACGCGCCCGTCACGGCGTACCTCGACGCGCTGGCCCAGCGGCGGCGGGCCCGTGGTCTGCCCGCGGTCTCGGTGGCCTGGGGGCCGTGGGCCGCGCGGGCCGACCGGGTGTCGCTGTCGACGCAGCAGGGCGCGGCGCTGTTCGACCGGGCGCTCACGGGCGCCGACGCCGCGCTGGTGGCCGCCCGGCTGGACCTGACCGGCACCCGCCCTGGCACCGAAACCGGCCCGGTTCCTGGTCTGTTGCGCGTCCTGGTCGCTCCGCGCCAGGACGCCGCGGGCCCCGATGCGGAACTCCTCGCGCGACGTCTTGCCGAGTCGTCGCGGGCCGGGCGCGAGCGGATCCTGCTGGAGCTGGTGCGGTCCGAGATCACGGCCGTCCTGGGGCCGGTCCGGGGCCCGCAGGACCTGCACGACGTCACGACCGACACCGCCTTCAAGGATCTGGGCCTCGACTCGCTGACCGCCGTCCGGCTGCGGGACCGGCTCGCCTCCGCGGTCGGTGTGCGGCTGCCCGCGACCCTCGCCTTCGACTTCCCGACCCCCGCCGCGGTCGCCGGGCACCTGCTGACGGAACTCTTCGGCCACGAAGCGCCACCGGCCGACGACAGCCGGGCGGCGGTGCAGGCAGCCGCGCAGGCAGCCGCGGAGGCCGACGAGCCGGTGGCCGTCGTCGCGATGGGCTGCCGCTTCCCCGGCGGGGTCTCGTCCGCCGAGGACCTCTGGCGTCTTGTGATGGCGGAGTCCGACGTGATGGGCGCGTTCCCCGAGGACCGGGGCTGGGACACCGAGAACCTCTTCGACGCGGACCCCGACCGGGCGGGCCGCAGCTACGCCCCGGCGGGCGGATTCCTGCACGACGCGGACCGGTTCGACGCCGCGCACTTCGGGATCAGCCCCCGCGAGGCCCTGGCCATGGACCCGCAGCAGCGGCTGCTGCTCGAATGCTCCTGGGAGACCTTCGAACGTGCCGGGATCGACCCGACCTCGCTGAAGGGCAGCAGGACCGGGGTGTTCGCCGGAGTGATGTTCGGCGAGTACGGCACCCGGCTGCACCGGCGGCTCCCCGAAGGGGTCGAGGGCTACCTCGGCAACGGCAGCGCGGGCAGCGTCGCCTCGGGCCGCATCTCCTACAGTTTCGGCCTGGAGGGGCCCGCGATCACCGTGGACACCGCCTGTTCCTCCTCGCTGGTGGCGCTGCACCTGGCGGCCCGCTCGCTGCGCTCCGGCGAGTGCTCGCTCGCGCTGGCCGGCGGGGTGACGGTGATGTCCACCCCGTCGCCCTTCGTGGAGTTCAGCCGCCAGCGCGCCCTCTCGCCGACCGGCCGCTGCAAGGCGTTCTCCTCCACCGCCGACGGCACCGCCTTCGGCGAAGGCGTGGGCCTGATCCTGCTGGAACGGCTGTCCGACGCCCGCCGCAACGGACATCCGGTGCTGGCCGTCATCCGGGGGAGCGCGGTGAACCAGGACGGTGCGAGCAACGGGCTGACCGCACCCAACGGCCCCTCCCAGCAGCGGGTCGTCCGCCAGGCCCTGGCGGCGGCCCGGCTCACCCCGGGCGAGGTGGACGCGGTCGAGGGACACGGCACCGGCACCACCCTGGGCGACCCCATCGAGGCGCAGGCCCTGCTGGCCACGTACGGTCAGGGCCGCCCCGCCGACCGCCCGCTGTGGCTGGGGTCCCTGAAGTCCAACATCGGTCACACCCAGGCCGCCGCCGGGGTCGCAGGCGTGATCAAGACGGTCATGGCGATACGCCACGGGATGCTGCCGAGAACCCTGCACGTCGAGCAGCCCACCGGGCACGTGGACTGGTCGGCCGGGTCCGTACGGCTGCTGACCGAGTCGACGCCCTGGCCGGAGACCGGGCGTCCCCGCCGGGCCGCCGTGTCCTCGTTCGGAGTCAGCGGAACCAACGCCCACCTCGTCCTGGAACAGGCGCCGCGCACCGACCCGGCGCGGTCCGCCCCGCGTCCGGCCCGGACCTGTCCCACCGCCGTGCCGTGGGTGCTGTCCGCGAGGAGCGAGCCCGCGCTGCACGCCCAGGTGGAGCGGGTACGCGAGGCAGCGGCCGGACTCGACCCGTGGGACGCCGCGTTCTCCCTGGCCACCGGGCGGGCCGGGCTGGAGTACCGGGCCGCCGTCGTCGGCGGGGACTTCAGCCGGATACGCACGGGCCGGGCGCACGCCGGTCGCCTCGCCGTGCTCTTCACCGGGCAGGGCGCCCAACACCCCGGCATGGGGGGCGAGTTGTACGGTGCGCAGCCCGCCTACGCCGCCGCGTTCGACGAGGTGTGCGCCGCGCTGGACCGTCATCTGGACCGGCCGCTGCGCGAGGTGATCGCCGACGGGTCCGGACTCCTGGACCTGACCGCGTACACCCAGCCCGCACTGTTCGCGCACGAGGTGGCGCTGTTCCGGCTGCTGACCTCGTGGGGCCTGCGCCCCGACGCGGTCTGCGGGCACTCGGTCGGCGAACTGACGGCCGCCCATGTCGCGGGCGTGCTCACCCTGGCGGACGCCGCCACCCTGGTGGCCGCGCGCGGACGGCTCATCCAGGCGCTGCCCGCAGGCGGTGTCATGGTCCCGGTCCGGGCCACCGAGGCGGAGATCCGGCCGTTGCTCGGCGAGGGCGTGGACATCGCCGCCGTCAACGGCCCCCGCGCCGTGGTCCTCGCCGGTGACCGGGACGCCGTGCTGTCGCTGGCCGCCCGGTTCACCGGGACCGGGCGTGCGGTCAAGGAGCTGCGCGTCTCGCACGCCTTCCACTCCGCCCGCATGGAGCCGATGCTCGCCGACTTCCGCAAGGTCGCCGACGGCCTGGCCTACCGTCCGCCGCGCATCCCGATCGTGTCGAACGTGACCGGCCGGTTCGTCGACGGCGACGACATCTGCTCCGCCGACCACTGGGTCCGGCACGTCCGCCAGGAGGTCCGGTTCGCCGACGGCGTCCGCAGCCTCTACGAGGACGGCGTACGCACCTTCCTGGAAATCGGCCCGGACGGCCCGCTCACCGCGGCGGCCCAGGACTGCCTGTCCGACGTGGAGCCCGCCGGGGAGCTCCGCTTCGTCGCGGCCCAGCGCCGGACGTCGGCGCAGCTGCCCGCCCTGGCCGACGCCCTCGGCGCGCTGTACACCACCGGCACGGACCTCGACTGGCCCGCCTTCTTCGCGGGCTCCGGGGCGCGCCGGACCGACCTCCCCACCTACGCCTTCCAGCGGGAGCGGTACTGGCTCGAAGCCGGGGCCGCGCCGGACGACCCGGCCTCCCTGGGCCAGCGCTCGGCCGCACACGCCCTGCTCGGCGCCGCGGTGCGGCTGGCCGACGGAGAGGGTGTGCTGCTCACCGGGCGGCTTGCGGTGCGGTCCCAGCCGTGGCTCGCCGACCATGCGATGGGCGGGGCCGTGCTGTTCCCGGGAACGGGCTTCGTCGAGCTGGCCGTCCGGGCGGGCGACGAGGTCGGCTGCGACGCACTCGACGAACTCGTCATCGGGGCACCGCTGGTGCTGCACCGGCAGGGCGGCACCCGCATCCAGGTACGGGTGGGGGAGCCCGACGCGTCAGGGAGACGTCCGGTGGCCGTGTACTCCTGCTCCGAGGACGGCGACGGGGACGCCCCGGGCCCCGAGGGCGGGACGGAGTGGACCCGGCACGCGTCCGGCTTCCTCACCGGCACGGACCGAGCCGCCGTACCAGAGCCCTCGCCCCAGACCCCGTTCGACTTCACGGTCTGGCCGCCGAACGGCGCCGAGGCGGTGCCGGTCGACGGGGTCTACGACGGCCTGGCCGCGAGCGGGCACGGCTACGGCCCCGCTTTCCAGGGGCTGCGCGCCCTGTGGCGACGCGGCGACGAGACCTTCGCCGAGGTCGAACTGCCGGTCCCGGCCGGGGAGTTCGGAATCCATCCCGCGCTGCTCGACGCCGCACTGCACGCCGACATCGTCGGCGGACAGCCGGCGGAGGACGGGGTGCTGCGGCTCCCGTTCTCCTGGCACGACGTCCGGCTGTCGGCCTCCGGAGCGACGGCGCTGCGCGTGCGGCTCCGGCGCGGCGCGGACGGCGGGTGCGCCGTGGAGGCCGCCGACCGGAGCGGGACGCCGGTGATCTCCATCGGGGCGTTCCGGACCCGGCCGGTCTCCCCGGCCGCGACGGTCTCCGGGGCGGCCCCGCTCCGGGACGCGTTGTTCCGCACCGACTGGACGCCGGTCGCGGCGCCCGCCGTGGTCCCCGACCGGCGGTGGGCGGTGGTCGGCGCCGTCGGGGCGCCGCCCGACGCCGTGTGGACCTACCCCGATCTGGCCGCTGTCGGGGCCTCGGCGGGGGCCTCGGCGGGGGCCTCGGAGGGGGAGGGCGCGGCGCCGGACTTCGTCCTCGTGCCGCTTGAGCCCGTCGACTCCACGGCAGCCGACGGCGCCGCGCAGGCACCCTCGGCGACCGCCGTGCGTACGGCGGTCCTGGACGCGCTGGACCGGATCCGGGAGTGGCTGGCGGACGAACGGCTGGCCTCCTCGCGGCTGGTGCTGGCGACCCGTGGCGCGGTCTCCACCGCGGCCGGTGACACGGTCGGTGACCTGGCACACGCGGCCGTATGGGGACTGGCGCGCTCGGCGCAGTCCGAACACCCGGGCCGGATCGTGCTCGCCGACCTCGACCCCGCCGCCCGGGATCGCTCGGGCATGGCCGCCGTGGCCGCGCTGGCCGCCGCGGTCGAGTCGGGTGAGGAACAGTTCGCGCTGCGGTCGGGCGACGTACTCGTGCCCCGGCTGGTCCGCGTACCGGTCCCGGACACCGACCGGACCGCGACACCGCTCGATCCCGAAGGCGTGGTGCTGATCACCGGCGGTACCGGGACGCTCGGCCGGCTGTTCGCCCGGCATCTGGTGGCGGCGAGGGGGGCCCGGCACCTGCTGCTGGTCAGCCGGACCGGACAGCGCGCCGAGGGCGCCCGGGAACTGGTGGCGGAGCTCGCCGAAGCGGGGGCGCGGGCCGAGACCGTCTCCTGCGACGTGGCCGACCCGGACGCGCTGGCGGCGCTCGTCGGCGGCCTGGACCGGCCGCTGACCGCGGTGATCCACACCGCGGGCGTACTGGACGACGGGGTGCTCGCTTCGCTGACGCCCGAACGCGTCGACCGGGTGCTGCGGCCCAAGGCCGACGCCGCACTCCACCTGCACGAGCTGACCCGGCACACCGACCTCGCCGAGTTCGTGGTGTTCTCCTCGGTGGCCGGTGTGCTCGGCGGGCCCGGCCAGGCCAACTACGCGGCGGCCAACGCCTTCCTGGACGCCCTGGTGCAGCACCGGCGCGCCCAGGGACTGCCCGGGACCGCGCTGGCCTGGGGGCTGTGGGCACCGCAGGACGGCACCGGGATGGCCGCCGGGCTCTCCGCGACGGACCGCGGCCGGATGTCCAGGGACGGGATGCGCGCGCTCTCCCCGGCCCAGGGGCTCGCCCTGTTCGACGCGGCGGCGGGCCACGACGAAGCGGTCCTGGTGGCCGCGCGTATCGACCCCGCGGCACGGCGCGCGGACACGGAACCCGTGCCCGCGCTGCTGCGTGGGCTGGTACGCCGCCCCGCCCGGCGCACCGCGGACAGCGGCCCCGGCGCGGCGGCGAGCCTGCTGCAGCGGCTGGCGGGCCGCTCCGCGCCCGAGCGGCAGGACATCCTGCTGGCACTGGTACGGAGCGAGGTGGCCGCCGTGCTCGGCTTCACCGGGCCGGATGCCATCGCCCCGGCGCAGAGCCTCGGCGAGGCGGGCTTCGACTCGCTCACCGCTGTGGAACTGCGCAACCGGCTGGGCGCGGCGACCGCCCTGCGGCTGCCGACGACCCTGGTCTTCGACCGCCCGACGCCCACCGCACTCGCCGAGCACCTGGCGGAGCAACTGCCCGCCGGGGCGCCGGATCCCGCGTCCGCGCAGCCCGGGTCCGCGTCCGTACAGCCTCAGTCCGTGAAGTCCGTGAAGTCCGTGAAGTCCGTGCAGTCCGTGCAGTCCGTGCAGTCCGTGCGGTCCGTGCCCGGCCGGTACGCGGCCGACGGGGAAGCGGACTCCTCCCCGACACTCGGCACCCTGTTCCGTGAAGCCTGCCGCTCCGGCCGGTCCGCCCAGGGCTTCGCGTTCCTGCGCGGCGCGGCCGAGTTGCGCCCCTCGTTCACCTCGCCCGGCGACTTCGGACGGGACCGCGCCCCGGTCGCACTCAGCTCGGGCACCGGTGCGCCCACCCTCGTCTGCCTCAGCTCGTACGTGGCACTCGGTGGCGTGCACGAGTACGCCCGCTTCGCCTCGCACTTCCGGGGCGAGCGCGCGGTCCGGGCCCTGCCGAACCCCGGGTTCGGCGAGGGTGAACCGCTCCCGCTCACCCGGCGTACCGTCGTCGAGGCGCAGACCGCACTCGTGCAGCAGTGCGCGGAGGGCGGCCCCTTCGTGCTCGTCGGCTCCTCGTCGGGCGGTCTGCTCGCCCATGAAGTCGCGTGCGGACTGGCCGGGTCGGGCACGCCCCCGGACGCGGTGGTCCTGCTGGACAGCTATGTACCGACCGGCGTGGAATCCTCGCTCGACGCCTTCCGCGACGCCCTCGTGGAGGGAATGTACGAGCGGCAGGGCGCCTTCGGGGCGATGGACTTCACCCGGCTGACGGCCATGAGCCGTTACTTCGAGCTGTTCGCGGGATGGCGCGCGGCACCGCTGTCCGTGCCCACGCTGCTGGTCCGCGCCTCGCAGCCGCTGCCGTCGGCCGACGGAGGGGACTGGCAGGCCCACTGGCCGGGCGCCCGGACCACCGTGGACGTACCGGGGGACCACTTCACCATGATGGAGACGCACGCGGCCACGACAGCGCGGGCGGTACGCGAATGGCTCGGCGCGGAACCGGGACCCGACGGGTCCTGACATCCGCGCGGAGCACGATCGCCGCCGCCCGCACCGGACGGGCCGGGCGGCGGCCCGGTCAGCCGCGGCTCAGCGGGACACCGTGCTCGAAGACCGCCGCGACCGCCTGCGGCAGCGCCCGCGGCGAGTCGACGAACACCACGGGGAACGGGTACTGGAGCGCGTTCATGACCGGCGACGGCCCCACGACCAGGGCGAGTTGGGTGCCGTGCCGCTTCATCTCCTCGCAGAGGTGGACCACGCTCACCGGCTTCACCACGTTGTCGACGAACATGTCACGCACTTCACCGGCCCGGGTGAGTGTCTTCTGCTCCAGGCACGAGCAGAGCGGCAGGACCGGGTCGGTGAACGGGAGCGTGTCGATGTACTCCCGGCTCGATCTCCGGGCACTTTCGCGCAGCGGGCTGTGCACCGCGACATCGACGCCCTCGGTGACGTTGATGACGCCCTCGGGCTCCTGGGCGGCCAGTTTCTCCAGCGAGTCGCGGTAGCCGCAGAGCAGCTGGATACGGATCCTTCCGCCGGCATCCAAACCGAAGTCACCGCTCAGGAAGACCCCTTCGCGCTGTTCCCCGTAGTAGTGGTCCGGGTCGTAGTCGAGCGCCAGATAGGCCGCCGCGATGCCCTCGGCGCGCTCGCCCCCGGCCGGGTCGACCCCGTGCCGGCCGCGGAGCAGTATGCTCATCAGCTCTCTGCGGCCGATGGCCCCGGCGACGCAACTGCTGACCATCCCGCCCAGGCTGAGCCCGCCGACCACGGTCGGCCGCAGCCCCTTCCCGGACAGCACGTCCTGGATGCCGAGCTGCGCCGCCGCGAGGCCGATGGAGACCGCCTGGATGCGCTGCTCGTCGTCGTCGTAGTTCCCGTTCTGACGCAGCAGGGCCTCGACGCTCAGCCCGGTCCACGCGGACGCCTGGGCGAACGACTCGCGTACCTCCGGGGATTCGTCGTAGAACTCGATGACTCGGTCCGGTTCGTACTGGAAAAGGTTCGTACCGAAGATGGACGCGAGAGCCACGGTGTCACCTCGATGGAGAAATATCCCGGAAGGTCCGGGGATCTCACCAGGCTAGGGACGGGAGTCGAGTGACTCTTCCAGACTTGGCACCCGGTGCCGAAACGGTTCCCCTGTTCCGGCGGGGCCGGTTGGTACAGTTCCCGGGTGCCGATCGGATATCTGGTGACGACGACGCTGGTCGCGGCGTGCACATGGTTCGCTCTGGCGCCGCTGCGCCGTCCGTGGACCCTGGCCCTCCTCAGCTTCCGCTTCGGCTTCCTCCTCAACGAGCTCCCGTTCCTGGTCCTTTACTGGATCGTCGCCTCCACCCTGCTGGCCGTCAGTCAGGGTGACACCGGATCGCCCGGGGGCCGGGCGGTCCTCGGGCTGGCCGTCCTCGCGGCGCTCGGGCTCCTCGTCGTCGCCCGTCGCGGGATGCGGGCGGGCCCGGTGGTGGACGCGGCCCTGGACGACGGTCTCGGCGCGGGCTGGCGTACCGCTGTCGATGCCGGTACCGCGTCCCCGCTACGCCGCCGACTCCCGTACGGCCGCATCCTGTTCGCGCCCTTCGCGGTCCGCAGCCGGGCGGTCGAGAGGCTGGCGGACATCAGTTACGGGCCTGCCGGTGTGCGCAACCAGCTCGATGTCTACCGCCACCGTTCCCGGCCCACCGGCAGCCCGGTCCTGGTGCATCTGCACGGCGGACGCTTAGTCAGCGGAAGCAAGAACCGTGAGGCGCTGCCGCTCATCCACCGGCTCGCCGCCCAGGGCTGGTTGTGCGTCAGCGCCAACTACCGGCTGAGTCCGGCTGCGACGTTCCCGGACCACCTGGTCGACGTCAAGAAGGTGCTGGCCTGGGTGCGTGAGCACGGGCACGAGTACGGCGCGGACCCCTCGACGGTGTTCGTGGCGGGCAGCTCCTCGGGCGCCCAACTGGCGGCGCTGGCGGCTCTGACGCCCGGCGACCCGCAGTTCCAGCCGGGGTTCGAGAGCGCGGACACCTCCGTCACCGGCGCCGTCTGCCTGTACGGGTACTACGGCAGCCTCGGCTCCGGGGAACGCGTCCCCTCGTCGCCCCTGTCGTACGCGAGCGCCGACGCACCCCCGTTCTTCGTGGCGCACGGCGACCGGGACACGGTGCTGTCGGCGGACGGCGCCCGGCGCTTCGTCGAGACACTGCGCGGCACCTCCCCGCGCCCCGTGGTCTACGCCCGACTACCCGGTGCACAGCACTCGTTCGACCTGTTCACCTCGCTCCGCTTCGAGTCGGTCGTCGACGGTGTCGAGGCGTTCACGGCCTGGGTGCGCGCCACGCGTGAGAGCCCGCGCGAGGAACCCACCGAGGCGTGAACCCGTCGCGCCGCCGATGGCCGGGCTCCCGCTTTTCACACCCCTCAACTACCAGGGAGATGCCCGGTATTTGCTCCGTAGTCTGACGTCGCCGTGGCCGCGGCGCGACGGACAGGAGCGAGGAGAAGCTACATGGCGGCGACCATCACCGGGACGTCCGTCGGCAGGGTGAAGCCCACCCGGCTGATCGGACTGGAACAGCACAAGGACGAGCGCGGATGTGTGTCCGTCGTCGAGTCCGACCACACTGCGGGATTCCCGGTCGAACGGGTCTACTTCCTCCACGACCTGGCGAGCGGCACCTCCCGCGGCGGGCATGCGCACCGCCAGCTGGAGCAGCTCTTCATAGCCGCCCACGGGAGTTTCACCATCAGGCTCGACGACGGCCACCACCAGGCCGAGTACGAACTGAACGACCCGGGGACCGGCCTGTACGTGGGGCCGATGGTGTGGCGGGACCTCAGCGGGTTCTCCGACGGCGGAGTCTGTCTGGTGCTGGCCTCCCAGCACTACGAGGAGGCGGACTACTACCGCGACTACGAGGAGTTCCTGCGGGACAGCCGGCAGTTCGGGTAGCCGGAAGCAGTCCGTACGGGGCCGCGCCGGTCCGCAGCAGGACCGGCGCGGACTCTCATCCCACCGTGCGGGCGGGCGGCGCCGCCGGACGCCTCACGTCGCGAGACCGACGGCCGGACGGAGCCGCCGGCGCGCGGTCACTTCGTGCCCGTACGCCACCGCGGTCCGGATGACCTCACCGATCAGCAGGATGTCGTCGGCGTCCACCTGCGGACCTGTGGGCAGCGCGAGCAACTGCCCGCAGAGTTCCTCGGAGCGGGGAAGCCGTACGGGCGGTGCGCCGATGTACGGCGTCATCTGCTGCATGACCTGGGAGAAGTAGGGCTGGGCCAGGATGTTCTCGGCGCGCAGCACGTCGAGCAGTACGTCGCGGTGCAGCCCGGCCGCCCCCGCCACGACATTGACCATCATGTAGTGGTGGTTGTTGCGGTTGGGTCCCTCGAACTCCAGGACCGTCACACCGGGGATCCCGGTGAGCGCGCTCCGGTACTGCTCGTAGTTGGTGCGGTTGCGCGCGATGGTGGCGTCGAGCCCTTCCAGCGAGGTGAGGCCCATGGCGGCGGCTGCCTCGCTCAGCTTGCCGTTGGTGCCGACCGCCTGCACGGTCCCGTCCTTGCCGAACCCGAAGTTCCGTTCGGCCCGCATCCGTTCGGCCAGCGCGTCGTCGTCCGTCACGATGGCACCGCCCTCGAAGCTGTTCACGATCTTCGTGGCGTGGAAGCTGAACACCTCCGCATGACCCAGGCCGCCGACGGGTACGTCACCGTACGAACAGCCCAGGGCTGGCGCGGCGTCGAAGTACAGACGCAGTCCGTAACTCTCGGCGATCTTCTCCAGCCGGGCCACGTCGCAGACCTGCCCCCAGAGATGGACTCCGATGATCGCCCGCGTCCGGTCCGTGATGAGTGCTTCCACCTGCTCCGGGTCGATCAGGCCGGTCACCGGGTCGACATCGCAGAAGACAGGGGTGAGACCGCGCCACTTCACCGCGTGCGCGGTGGCCGGGAAGGTCAGCGACGGCACGATCACCTCGTCACCGGGGGCGCCGCCGGTCGCCAGGTCGCCGACCAGCAGTTGGAGCGCGACCGTCGCGTTGCACAGGGAGACACAGTGGCGGACCTGGGCCAGCTCGGCCACCCGCGCTTCGAACTCGTACATCATCGGCCCCATGTTGGACAGCCATTCGTTGTCCAGGACCTGGTTCATCCGCTCCAGGAACCGCTCACGGTCTCCGGTGTTGGGGCGGCCCACCCGGCGGTTTTCGCTGAACGCGGGCCGTCCGCCGAACAGCGCGAGCTGTTGAATGCTGTCTCTCATCTGAAGGTCGTCCTTCACAAACCATGGGTGTCACGTGATCCCGTCGGCATTTCCTTGTTCACGGCGGCGCCGGCCCTGAGGTGCCGGGCGGTGAGCCCTGGCCGGGGCCGCGACATGGGGGGTGGTGGGGGAGGCCTTTCGGGCGGCCGGAGGAGGGCCGCGGGCGCGCGGGCGCACGCGATCAGATCCTCCGCCGGTAGGCGCGGATCGCCAGCGGGGCGAAGACGAGGGTGAGGCCCGCCGCCCAGCCCAGCGTCCAGTACACCGAATTGCCGAGCGGGCCGCCCGACATGAGCGCGCGCATCGCGGTCGCCTCGTGGGAGATCGGATTGACGTTGGCCCAGGCCGCCAGCCAGCCGGGCATGGTGTCGGTCTTCACGTACACGTTGCTGCCGAAGGTGAGCGGGAAGAGCAGCACGCTGCTGAACAGATGCACGGTGGTGGCCGACTTGGCGAGCAGCCCCACCAGCATCGACACCCAGGCCAGACCCATGCCGAACACGGCGGCGAGCCAGAGCGCGGCAAGGGTCTTGATCAGCCCGGTGCGCATCTCGAAGCCCTGGAGCGCACCGCAGGTCAGCAACATGACCAGGCCGGACGCGAAGCGCACCATGTCGCCGATCAGATGCCCCATCAGCGGGGCGAACCGGGCGATCGGCAGGGACCGCAGCCGGTCGAACACCCCGTTGTTGATGTCCTGGTTGAGACCGGCGCCGCTGCTGAGGACCGAGAAGACCGCCGACTGCGCGATCAGGCCCGGCAGGGCGTACTGGAGGTAGGTGTGCGAGTCCCCGGAGATCGCGCCCCCGAAGACGTACACCAGGAGGACGATCACCATCAGCGGCTGGATGATGGCGAAGCCGAGGATCTCGGCCGGGTTCGCCTTGAGGTGCGCCAGATTGCGCCAGGCCAGGGTCAGACAGTTACGGATGACCATGGACGGTTCGAGCCGGTGCCTCACCGGCGCCTCGGCGATCGCGCTCATGCCACACCACTCTTCGTCGATTCGGCCGGGTTCTCCTGTACATGGCGGCCCCGGCTGCCGGTCAGCGAGAGGAACACCTCGTCGAGGCTCGGCTGACGCAGCGCCAGTTCGGTCACCTCGATGCCCGCCTCGTCCAGCCTGCGCAGCACCGCCGCGGGCAGGCCCGCGTCGTTGACCTGGAGGATCAGCTGATGCCCCTGCCGGTTCGGCTTCACCCCGCTCAGCTCCTCGACGATCTCCGAGGTGCGGTCCAGCATGTTCTCGTCGGCGGGTTGGATCTCCAGGGTCTGCTGGTCGATCTTCGCCTTGAGCTCCGCGGAGGTACCGGCCGCGATGGAGACGCCCTTGTCGATCACCACGATGTCGTCGGCGAGATGGTCGACCTCGTCCAGGTACTGGGTGGTGAGCAGCACCGTCGAACCACCGGTGACCAGGTCACGCACGATGTCCCACAGTTCGAAGCGGCTCTCCGGGTCCAGGCCGGTGGTCGGCTCGTCCAGGAACAGCACCGAGGGGTCGCCGACCAGGCTGACCGCCAGGTCGAGCCGCCGGCGCATACCTCCGGAGTACGTCCTCGCCTTGCGGCTCCCGGCGTCCGAGAGCCCGAACCGCTCCAGCAGTTCCGCCGCGCGGCGCTTGGAGGCGGGCCGGGACATACCGAGCAGCCGGGCCACCATCACGATGTTCTGGATGCCGGTGAGCTCCTGGTCGACGGCCGCGTACTGCCCGGTCAGCCCGATGAGCCGCCGGACGTCGTGCGGGTACTGCTGCACGTCGTACCCGGCGACCCGGGCGGTGCCCGCGTCCGGCTTGATGAGCGAGGCCAGGACACGTACCGCCGTGGTCTTGCCCGCGCCGTTGGGGCCGAGTACGCCGAGCACGGTGCCGGGGCGCGCCTTCAGATCGAGCCCGTTCAGTGCGGTGACCTTGCCGTACCGCTTGACGAGCCCTTCGGTCTCGAACGCGTACGTCATGGCGTGACCGTCCTGTCGGGCTCGGCCCACCGGTCGCTCTGCCTCATGGGATCTCCGTAAGTTGTCGGACGGCCTGTCGTGGCCGCGTGCGGCCGGCAGGAGAGCCGGGCGCGGGTGCTTTCGCGCAGCCAGCCCTCGACCAGTACGGCCGCCCGGGACGGTCCGCCCGAGGCCAGCATGTCGATGCGCATCCGCGCGACCCGGTGCTGGATCGCCGGGTCGTTCATGGCCTGATCGACGGCCGCGCGGAGCCGGTCCGCGGTGAGTCCTTCGGCGGACAGCGACACACCGATGCCCAGTTCGGCGACCCGGCGCCCGTTGAGCTTCTCCTCCGGTGTGAAGCCCACGACCACGAGGGGTTTGCCGTAGTGGATCGCCATCA
The DNA here is from genome assembly GCF_940670765.1 of Streptomyces sp. A 4/2. Lineage (GTDB taxonomy): Bacteria > Actinomycetota > Actinomycetes > Streptomycetales > Streptomycetaceae > Streptomyces. The sequence goes on along the minus strand of NZ_CALNVW010000038.1, from coordinate 59,460 downwards.
GCATGGTGCTCATGCCGCCGTGGCACACCACTGCCTCCACCTGCGGAACCAGCGTGTGGAAGGCGATCCACTCGTGCGTCTCGACATGCGCGGCGACCGGCTCGGCGGGCAGGTTGCCCCGGCCGACCGGCAGCACCACGTGCAGCCCGCCGTCCGCGAAGGCGCTGTCGCACAGCCGGAAGAAGTCCGGACGTTCGTTCACCTCGGTGCCCAGCGTGATGAGCACCGCAGGGCCGCCACCGGGCGGACCCGGCCAACTTCCGGTGCCCGGCGGGTCCGTGGGGAAGCTGTGACCGGTGAAGGTGTACCGCTCGTCGAACGTCTCGCCCAGTGGCTGGAACTCCCGGGGCAGCAGCACGATGTTGCGCTCGTCGAAGTTGGACATGAACGTCCAGACCGCGTCGGGATCCTCGCCCTGACCGGTCAGGTACTCGGTGGCGAGGTCGATGCACTGCTGCACATGTCCGTCCGCCCCGTCGAAGACCTCCAGGGCCAGCGAGAACTTCTCGTTGGTCGCGACGTACGGAAAGAGCTGCGCGGTGGGCCGGTCCCAGTGCCGGGCCGCGATCCGGGCCGCGAAGAAGCTCTCCAGGTCGTAGAGGACCAGGTCGGGTACGTCGTCCCGGAAGGCGTCCAGTGCCAGCGGCAGGACCACGTCCTTCGACTCCCGCAGGAACTCCAGCCCCAGGGCTCCGATGTCCTCGCCCGTCGCGGCCTGCGCGATCCGGCCGCGTCGCGAACGGTAGGGGACGATCGCGGCGCCCGTCGCCGTCACCTCCGCCGTGTGCTGTTCGTCGAGGACGTACGTCACGCGGTGTCCCATCGTGACCAGGCAGCGGCTCATTTCGAGCGTCGGATGCACATGCCCGTACCCCGGGAACATGAAGATCGCGACGTGCTGCGGCGTCCGGGCAGGCCCTGGGGTACTCACTGGGACCGCACTGCGGTCGCCGGCTCACTCAGCCGTTCACCGATCACCCGGATCACATCCGCCGCATGCTCGACGAGATAGAAGTGCCCGCCGGTGTACGTCTTCAGTTCGAACTCCCCGTCGGTGTGTGTGCGCCAGGCCCGTACTTCTTCGAGGGTGGCCTTGGGGTCGCTCTCGCCGATCATCGCGGTGACCGGGCAGGCCAGCCGCGGGCCGCCGGTGTGCCGGTACGTCTCCGCCGCGCGGTAGTCGTTGCGGATGGCGGGGAGCACCATGCGCAGCAACTCCTCGTCGCCGAAGATCTGCTGGTCGGTGCCGCTGAGCGACTGCATCTCGGCGATCAGACCGTTGTCGTCGCGCTGGTGCACCCGCTCGTCGCGGAACGCGGAGGGCGCCCGCCGCCCCGAGGCGAAGACCCGTTCGGGGCGGATCCCGTCGGCTTCGAGCCGGACGGCCACCTCGTACGCGAGGGTGGCGCCCATGCTGTGCCCGAAGATCGCGAACGGGCGGTCCACGGCGGCTCCGACCGCCTCGGACACCCCGTCGGCCAGGTCGGCGATGGTGCCGGCCATGGGTTCGTGGCGCCGGTCCTGCCTGCCCGGGTACTGGACGGCGAGCACCTCGATACGGGGGCTCAGCGCCTGGGCGACCGGGCGGTAGAAACTCGCCGAGCCGCCCGCGTGCGGCAGCACCACCAACTGGAAGTCCGCCCGGGTACTGGGGAAGAAGCGCCGAATCCACAAATCGCTGTCGTTCATGCTGGCCTCTCTGGTCGCGAGCAGGGTCAGCATGGAGGCGCCCGGACCCGGTTGACCGCGAGGGTTCGGCAATCTAGGGAAATTCGCCGAGTAATGGCGACGCAGGGGGTCGAAGGGCGGGTCTGAGTGAACCCCTAGAGTGCCCCGGTTCCACCTGGGCCCGCCTCCACGGCCGTGTTCACCTGGGACGCAACGCCACGGGCTGAACTCCGGTCGCCCCGACCGGAATCGGAGTGATCCGTCGACTCATGAACCGGAGAGAGACTCCCATGCCGAACACCACCGGACTCGGCGTCCTCCGCCAGGAGGACGCGCACCTGCCCGCGCGGCTCGCGCTGTCCGCGCAGGCAGTCGACGGAGTGGCCACCAGTACCGAGCAGTTCGAGAAGTGGTTCGCCGACCGGAGCGCCGCCCAGGTGCACGAGGTCACCCCGATCCCGTTCGACCGGATGCGCAACTGGTCGTTCGCGCCGGACACCGGGAACCTGGTGCACGACAGCGGCCGGTTCTTCTCGGTGGTCGGCCTGCGCGTCGAGGTCGACCAGGGGCCGGTACGGGAGTGGTCGCAGCCGATCATCGTGCAGCAGGAGATCGGGCTGCTCGGCATCGCGGTACGGGAGATCGACGGGGTCCTGCACCTGCTGATGCAGGCCAAGACGGAGCCGGGCAACCCGAACGGCGTGCAGCTCTCCCCGACGGTCCAGGCGACCAAGAGCAACTACACGGGCGTCCACCGCGGCCGGACCGTGCCGTACATCGAGCACTTCAGGAACGTGCGCCCGCACCGGGTGGTCGCCGATGTGCTCCAGTCCGAGCACGGCGCCTGGTTCTACCGCAAGCGCAACCGCAACATGGTCATCGAGGTCGGCCCCGAGGTCGAGGCCGACGGGGACTTCTGCTGGATGACGCTCGGACAGGTGCAGGAGCAGCTGCGCATCGATCACCGGGTGAACATGGACGCCCGCACGGTGCTCTCCTGCCTGCCGGGCCCCGGTGTCGGCAGCGGGGTGCACACCAGCACCGAACTGCTGCACTGGATCACCACCAACCAGGCCACCCGCGATGTGACCACCACCGTCGTCGGGCTCTCCGGACTGCCCGGCTGGGAACGGTCCGAGCGGTCGATCTCGCACGAGCGGGGACTCTTCTTCCACGTGGGCGCCGTGGACGTCAGGGCCAACAGCCGCGAGGTGTCCGGGTGGACCCAGCCGCTGATCGAACCGCACGGCATCGGCGTCGCCGCACTGCTGGTGAAGCGCTTCGACGGAGTGCTGCACGCGCTGCTCAGGGCCCGCATCGAACCCGGCTATGTCGACGTCATCGAGCTCGCGCCGACCGTGCAGGGCACCCCCGAGAACCATGCCCATCTGCCGGGTCTGGTCCAGGACCAACTGCGGGACATCGAGCGGTACCGCGACGAGGGCCGGGTGCTGTTCGACGCGGAGATGTCGGAGGAGGGCGGCCGGTTCTACCACTCCCGCAGCCGCTACATGATCATCGAAGTCGGCGAGAACTACCCGGACCAGGAGCCGGAAGGGTTCCGCTGGACGACCCTGCCGCAGATCACCTGGCTCCTCCAGCACCAGCACTATCTGAACGTGCAGGCCCGCAGCCTCATCGCCTGCCTGCGCGCCTGCACCGGCTGACCCCGCCGGTACGCGGGACACGCGGGCGGCACGAGCCGCCCGCGCGGTGGCGCACGGCAGCCCGTGCGGCCCACGCAGAACAGTCCAGGATCCAGCACAGATCCGGTGACGAGCAGGCAGCGCAGACCGTGCAGACCGTCGGACCCGGCCACCACCGGGGGGCCGGACGGCGGCGCCGCGCCGGGCTCGGGACCACCGGGATCGCCGAACAGTCGGGAGTAGGGCGACCAGTGGACGCATCAGGGGACTTCGCATCCGGCTCCGGCGCACCCGGTTCCGACATGTCCAGTTCCGACATGTCCGGTTCCGGCTCATTCGACTCCGGCTCATTCGGTTCTGGCTCATTCGGTTCCGGAGACGAGCCGGTCGCGATCGTGGGACTGGCCTGCCGACTGCCCGGAGCGCCGGACCCCGAGGCCTTCTGGCAGCTGCTCCGCGACGGGCGTAACGCCGTCACCGAGGTGCCCGCGGGGCGCGAGCCGGCCGGTGGCCGCTGGGGCGCGTTCCTCGACGGCGTCGACCGGTTCGACGCCGAGTTCTTCGGGATCACCCCGCGCGAGGCGGCCGTACTCGATCCCCAGCAGCGCCTCGTGCTCGAACTCGCCTGGGAGGCGCTGGAGGACGCCCGGACGGTCGGCGACGACCTGCGGGAGAGCCCGACCGGCGTGTTCGTCGGCGCGATGCGTGACGACTACGCCGTCCTGCTCAACCGGGCGGGCGCCGAGGCCGCCAACCACTACACGATGCCCGGTGTGAGCCGGGGCGTCATCGCGAACCGGGTGTCGCACTTCCTCGGACTGCGCGGGCCCAGCCTGGTGATCGACGCCGGGCAGGCGTCCTCGCTCGTCGCGGTGCACCACGCGGTGCACAGCCTGCGGCGCGGGGAGAGCACGCTGGCTCTCGCGGGCGGCATCAACCTCAACCTGGCGGCCGAAACCGGCCTGATCGTCGAGGAGTTCGGCGGGCTCTCGCCGGACGGCCGCTGCTATGTCTTCGACGAACGGGCGAACGGGTTCGTCCGCGGTGAGGGCGGCGTGGTCGTCGTACTCAAGCTGCTCTCGGACGCCCTCGCCGCCGGGGACCGTGTGTACAGCGTCATCCGCGGCGGCGCCGTCAACAACGACGGTGCCACGGACGGGCTGACCGTCCCGAGCGAGCAGGCGCAGGCGGCGGTACTCCGGGAGGCCTACCGGTCGGCAGGCATCCGGCCGGGCGCCGCGCAGTACGTCGAGCTGCACGGCACCGGGACCCCGGTCGGCGACCCGGTCGAGGCCGCCGCGCTGGGCGCGGTACTGGGGGCGGACCGGGCACCCGGAAACCCCCTGCTGGTCGGCTCGGCCAAGACGAACCTCGGGCACCTGGAGAGCGCCGCCGGGATCACCGGCCTGCTCAAGACGGTGCTGGCAGTGGCGCACGGACGGATCCCGGCGAGCCTCCACCACACCCGCGGCAACCCGCGGATACCCCTGTCCGAACTGAACCTGCGCGTCGCGCAGGAGCTCACCGACTGGCCCGAACCGGACCGCCCGGCGGTCGCGGGGGTCAGCGCGTTCGGGATGGGCGGGACCAACTGCCACCTGGTGCTGTCCCAGGCACCGACGCAGGCGCAGGCGCAGGCACCGGCACCGGTCACCGAGTCGGACGCGGACGCCGCACCCGGTCAGGAACCCGCGGTGGTGCCGTGGTTGTTGTCGGGTCGTGGTGCGGCTGGTCTGCGGGGTCAGGCGGCTGCGTTGAGCGGTCTGGTGGATGTGGCTGATCCGGTGGATGTGGGTTGGTCGTTGGCGACGACGCGTGCGCGGTTCGAGCACCGTGCGGTGGTGGTGGGCGGGTTCGGGTCCGGGCTTGCCGGGTTGGTGGCGGGTGAGCCGGCGGCCGGTGTGGTGTCGGGTGTGGCGCGCCCGGTGGGGCGGACGGTGTTCGTGTTCCCCGGGCAGGGGGCGCAGTGGCCGGGGATGGGCCGGGCGTTGCTGGAGTCCTCACCCGTGTTCGCGGGGATGGTGGCGCGTTGTGAGGGGGTGTTGGCGGGGCTGGTGGGCTGGTCGGTGACGGATGTGCTGCGGGGTGTCTCTGGCGGTGAGTCGTTGGAGCGGGTGGATGTGGTGCAGCCTGCTTCGTTCGTGGTGATGGTGGCGTTGGCGGAGTTGTGGCGTTCGTACGGGGTGGAGCCTGCGGCTGTGGTGGGGCATTCGCAGGGCGAGATCGCCGCGGCGTACGTCGCCGGTGTGCTGAGCCTGGAGGACGCGCTCACGGTGGTCGTGGCCCGGTCCGCGCTCATCGCGGGGCTCACCGCCGAGGACACGGACCCAGGTACGGACCGGGGCGCGATGGCGTCGGTGGGTGTCCCGGCGGACCGCGCCGGGGCTCTTCTCGCGCCCTGGCAGGACCAGGTGTCGGTGGCGGCGGTGAACGGCCCTTCACAGGTGATCGTCTCCGGCGCCACGACGGCCGTCGACGAACTCCTCCTGGAGTGCGCCCGGTCGGACATCCGGGCCCGCCGGATCGCGGTGGACTACGCCTCGCACTCGCCCGCGATGGAGGAACTGCGCGAACCGCTGGCCGTCCGGCTGGCCGGGATCGTCCCGCGCGCGGGACGGGTGCCGATGCTGTCCACGGTGACCGGTGAGTACGCCGACCCGCTCACCATGGACGGCGCGTACTGGTTCCGGAACCTGCGCGAGCCGGTGCGGTTCGCCGACGCGATCGGACGGCTGGCGGCCGACGGGCACGGCGTGTACGTCGAGGTGTCCTCGCACCCGGTGCTGGGCGCTGCCGTGGAGGAGACCGCCGAGCAGGCCGGGGCCGCACCCGACGCGGTCACCGGGTCGCTCCGCCGCGACGACGGCGGACTCGCCCGACTCCTCTCCTCCGTAGGGGAGTTGTGGGTCAAGGGTGTCGAGGTCGACTGGACGGCGGCCTACCGTGGTACGCGGCCGAACACCGTCGCGCTGCCCACGTACGCCTTCCGCCGCAGGCGCCACTGGTTCGACACCGTGGCCCCCGAGACCCCCGACGACGACACCCTGGCCGGTGCGGTGGCGGGGCGGCTGGCGCAGGCCGGAGCGGACGAGCGGCTGCGCATCCTGCTGGACCTGGTGCGCGCGCACACCGCCGCGATCCTCGGCCACGGCGACACCGCGTCCGTGCCGCCCCGGACCCCGTTCAAGGACCTCGGCCTCGATTCGCAGTCCTCGTTGCGCCTGCGCCACCGGATCTGTGAGGCCCTGGACATCACGCTGCCGAACACCGTCCTCTTCGACCACCCGACACCCGCCCGGCTGGCGGACCATGTCCGTGACCATCTCCGGACGCACGGCCCGGCCGTCGCTCCGGGCGGCACGCGGGACGCCTCGGAAGCCCGGCCGGCTCCGGCGGTCCGGTCCGCACCCGTACCCGTACCCGTTTCCGCTTCCGTTTCCGCGCCCGCGCCGCACGAGCCGATCGCGATCGTCGGCATGGGCTGCCGGTTCCCTGGCGGCGTCCGCTCGCCCGAGGACCTCTGGGAGCTGGTGAGTTCGGGCACCGACGCCGTCTCGCCGTTCCCCGCGGACCGCGGCTGGGACCTCCAGCGGCTGCTGACCGGCCCCGGCCTCCCCGGCGGCTCCGCCGTGGCGCAGGGCGGATTCCTGCACGACGCGGGCGACTTCGACCCGGAGTTCTTCGGGATCAGCCCGCGCGAGGCACTGGCCATGGACCCGCAGCAGCGGCTGCTGCTCGAAACCTCCTGGGAGGCGCTGGAACGCGCCGGGATCGACCCGTCGCAGCTCGGTGGCACCCGGACCGGTGTCTTCGTCGGCGCGATGGCGCAGGAGTACGGTCCGCGCCTGCACGAGGCGTCGGACGGGCTCGAAGGCTACGTACTGACCGGGACCGCCGGCAGCGCGATGTCCGGCCGGATCGCCTACGTACTGGGTCTGGAAGGGCCCGCGATGACGGTGGACACCGCCTGCTCGGCCTCTCTGGTCGCGATCCATCTGGCCGTACGGTCGCTGCGCGGCGGCGAGTGCTCCCTGGCGCTGGCCGGTGCGGCGACCGTGATGGCCCGCCCCGGCATCTTCGTCGAGTTCAGCCGGCAGAGCGGGCTCTCCCCGGACGGGCGGGTCAAGGCGTTCTCGGACCGTGCCGACGGCACCGGATGGGGGGAGGGTGTCGGCACCCTGGTGCTGGAGCGGCTCTCCGACGCCCGCCGCCACGGACACCGGGTGCTCGCCGTCCTTGAAGGTTCGGCGGTCAACTCCGACGGCGCGAGCAACGGACTCACCGCGCCGAACGGGCCCTCGCAGCAACGGGTGATCCGGCAGGCCCTGGCCGATGCCGGGCTGCGCCCGTCCGACATCGACGCCGTGGAGGCGCACGGCACCGGCACGGTGCTCGGCGACCCGATCGAGGCGGGCGCGCTCATCGAGGTCTACGGACACGACCGCACCGGGGAACAGCCGCTCTGGCTCAGCTCGGTGAAGGGCAACATCGGGCACACCCAGGCCGCCGCGGGCATGGCCGGGGTGATCAGGACGGTGCAGTCGATCCGGCACGGACTGCTGCCGGAGAGCCTGTACGCGGACCCGCCGTCCGCGCAGGTGGACTGGTCCGCCGGGGACGTCCGGCTGCTGACCGGGCCGGCGCCGTGGCCGGCGGGGGACCGCCCGCGCCGGGCGGGCGTCTCCGCGTTCGGGGTGAGCGGCACCAACGCGCACGTGATCATCGCGGAGGATGCCGGGGCGGAGGTCGCACCGGAGACGGGGGAGGGGCTCACGCCGGAACCCGGGATGGAGATCGCGCCGGAGACCGGGGCGGGGTTCGCGGAGGAGACCGGGGCGGGGTTCGCGCGGGAGACCGGTTCCGCGCCCGCCGTCCAGGGCCGGTCCGGCTCCCCGGCCGCTGTGCTGTCCCCGGGCGAGCCGCTGCCGTACGTGTTCTCCGCCCGCACCACCTCCGCCCTGCGGGAACAGGCCCGTCTGCTCCGGGGGCTGCTGCGCGACGACCCTGCCGTGCGACCCGCCGATGTCGCCTACACCCTGGCCACCGGCCGGGCGCGGTTCGACCGGCGTGCCGTGGTCCTCGCTGCGGACCGTGCGGAACTCGACCGGACACTCGCGGTGCTCGAAGACGACGGCGAGGCCGCCGCACTGGTGCGCGGAGTGCCTGCGGAGGACCACCGGGTCGTCTTCGTCTTCCCCGGCCAGGGCGGTCAATGGCTGGGCATGGCCGCCGAGTTGCTCGACTCCTCACCGGTCTTCGCGCAGCGGGTGAGCGACTGCGACCTGGCGCTCTCCGAGTTCGTCGACTGGTCGCTCGTCGATGTCCTGCGAGGCGTCGAGGGGGCGCCGTCACTGGACCGCGTCGACGTGGTGCAGCCCGCGCTGTTCGCGACGATGGTCTCGCTCGCCGCGCTGTGGCAGGCCGACGGGGTCCGGCCCGCCGCGGTGATCGGCCACTCGCAGGGGGAGATCGCCGCCGCCTGCGTGGCCGGGGCGCTGAGCCTGCGGGACGCGGCCCGGGTCGTCGCACTGCGCAGCCGGGCGCTGCTGACCACCCTGGCCGGGCACGGCACGATGGCCTCCGTCTTCCGGCCCGTGGAGCAGGTGACCGAACTGCTGAGCCGGTGGGAGGGCCGGGTCTCCGTCGCCGCCGTCAACGGGCCGGGCTCCGTGGTGGTCTCGGGCGAGACCGAGGCGGTCGCCGAACTGCTCGCCGTCTGTGCGGAGTCGGACATCCACGCCAGGGCCGTCCCGGTCGACTACGCCTCCCACTCCGCCCAGGTCGAGACCCTCCGGGCCGAACTGGCCGAGGTGCTCGCGCCGGTCCGGCCGCGCCGCGCCGAGGTGCCGTTCTGGTCGACGGTCACCGCGAGCGTGCTCGAAGGGACCGAGCTGGACGCCGACTACTGGTACCGCAACCTGCGCTCCACCGTGCGGTTCGAGGAGACCACCCGGCGGCTCGCCGAGGCCGGGCACCGGATCTTCGTGGAGTCGAGCCCGCATCCGACGCTGACCATCGCGGTGCAGCAGACCCTGGAGCACGCGGACGCCCACGACGGGGTGGCCATCGGCTCGCTGCGCCGGGGCGACGGCGGGCTCGGCCGGTTCCGCACCTCACTCGCGCAGGCGCACGCCCACGGGGTGGAGCCGGACTGGGACGCGGTGTTCGCCGGGCACGGTGCGCGCCAGGTCGACCTGCCGACGTACCCGTTCAGCCGGGAGCGGTACTGGTGGGTGCCGCCGACGGAGACCGCGGCGGCGCCGCACGACGCGGCGGTGGCGACCGGACCGGGCGTGGCGGACTGGCGCCACGACATCGTCTGGCGGCCGGTGCCCGACCCCGCGGGCGGGTCCCTGTCGGGCGACTGGCTGGTGGTGGCCCCTGCGGCGACCGCCGGTACGCAGCAGTACGAGGAGGTGCTCGGCGCCCTGCGGAACGCGGGCGCGGACATCGTCCCGTGCACCCTCGCGGACAGCGCGGACAGCGCGGACAGCGCGGACAGTGCGGACAGTGCGGACGCCACTGACGATGCGTCGGCCGCGACCCTGTACCGCGCACTCGTGGACGCGCTGACGGGCCGGGAGTTCGCCGGGGTGCTGTCCCTGCTCGCGCTCGACGAGCGGTCGGGCCCCGCCGCCGCGGTGGCCGGCACGGCCGCCCTGGTGCGGGCGTCGGACGAGGCGGGATGCGCGGCGCCGCTGTGGTGTGCCACACGTGGCGCGGTGTCCACCGGGCCGTCCGACCCCGCCGCCCGCACGGCACCGGCGGCGGTCTGGGCGGCGGGCCGGGCCGCGGCCGTCGAACACCCCCGGACCTGGGGCGGTCTGGTCGACCTTCCGGAACGCTGGGACGTACGGTCCAGGGCCCGGCTGGCGGCGGTGCTCGGCAGCGCCGGGCCGGAGGACCAACTGGCCATCCGGCAGGCCGGACTGTTCGCCCGCCGGCTCGTCCGGTCGGTGCGCGGCGCGCCCGTACGACCGGACTGGAGGCCGCGCGGCACGGTCCTGATCACCGGCGGCACCGGCGCGCTGGGACTGCGGCTCGCCCGGTGGCTGGCCGGACGCGGCGCCGAACGCCTCGTCCTGGTGAGCCGCCGGGGAGCGGACGCCGAGGGGGCCCGCGCGCTCGCGGCGGACCTCGCGGACACGGCCACCGCACTCTCCGTCGTCGCCTGCGACGTGACCGACCGGGCCGCGCTGGGCGAACTCCTCGCGGGGATCGGCCAGGACCGGCCGCTGACCGCGGTGTTCCACGCGGCCGGGGCCTGCGAACTGGACCCGCTGGTACGGACGGGACCCGGGCAACTGGCCCGTGTCCTGCACGCCAAGACCGAAGGGGCGGCCGTCCTCGACGAACTCCTCGCGGACACCCCGCTGGACGCCTTCGTCCTCTTCTCCTCGATCTCCGCGACCTGGGGCGTCGCCGACCACGCCGCCTACGGCGCCGCCAACGCCTGCCTGGACGCCCTGGCCGAACAGCGCAGGGCCCGCGGCCTGTCCGCCACCTCGATCGCCTGGGGCCCCTGGGGCGGCGGCGGGATGATCGACCCGAGCCTGTGGCCCGCGCTGGCCGCCACCGGCCTCCCGGTCATCGACGCGGACCTGGCCCTGGACGCGCTGCAACTCGTACTCGACCACGACGAGACCGCGCTCGCCGTCGCGGACGTCGACTGGGAACGCTTCACCGCCGTGTTCGGCGCCGCACGGCCGAGCCCGCTGCTGGGCGAACTGACCTCCGCCCCGGCGGCCGGGACGCGGCCCGCCGAGGAGACCCCGCCCGCGTCCGCGCTCCGTACGCGGCTGGCGGGTCTCTCCGAACCGGACCGGCGGGAAGCGGTTCTCGACCTGGTGCGGGAGGAGACGGCGAAGGTCCTCGGACACACCGATCCCGGCGCCGTCGCCGCCCGACGCGCCTTCAGGGACATCGGATTCGACTCGCTGACCGCGGTCGAGCTGCGCAACCGGCTGGCCGCGGTGACCGGCACCAAGCTGCCCACGACGCTGGTCTTCGACCACCCGACGCCCACGCTGCTCGCCGAGCAGCTGTGGCGGGAGGCCGAAGGGCTGATCGCGGAGACCGAGGAGCCGGGACCGTCCGGTGCGGCGGACGGCGAACCGCTCGCGATCGTCGGTACCGCCTGCCGGCTGCCCGGCGGCATCGCCGGGCCCGCCGACCTCTGGCGGCTGCTGACGGAGGGCGGCGAGGGCGTGGGCGGGCTGCCCGCCGACCGCGGCTGGGACCTGGACGCGCTCTTCGACCCGGACCCGGACCGGCACGGCACCAGCTACACCAGGGCGGGCGGATTCCTGTCCGGAGCAGCCGAGTTCGACCACGAGTTCTTCGGGATCTCCGCACGGGAGGCGCTGGCGATGGACCCGCAGCAGCGGCTGCTGCTGGAGACCTCCTGGGAAGCGTTCGAGGACGCGGGTCTCGTCCCGGACGAGCTGAAGGGCAGCAACACCGGGGTGTTCGCGGGCATCCTCGCGCCGGACTACGGACAACCGCACGGCATGCCCGGCGAGTTGGAGGGCTACCACGTGACGGGCGGCGCGCCGAGTGTGGCGTCCGGCCGGATCGCGTACACCTTCGGTCTCACCGGGCCCGCGCTCACCGTCGACACGGCCTGCTCCTCCTCACTGGTGGCCCTGCACCTGGCGATGCGGGCCCTGCGGTCCGGCGAGTGCGAACGCGCGCTGGTCGCGGGCGCCGCGGTGATGTCGACCCCGACGCCGATGGTCAGCTTCAGCAGGCAGCGCGCCCTGTCGGCGGACGGCCGGTGCCGGTCGTTCGCCGAGGACGCGGACGGCTTCGGGATGGCCGAGGGCGTCGCCGTACTCCTCGTCGAGCCGCTGTCGGTGGCGCGGCGCGACGGGCACGAGGTGCTGGCCGTGGTGCGCGGCTCGGCGGTGAACCAGGACGGCGCGTCCAACGGCCTGACCGCGCCCAACGGCCCGTCCCAGCAGCGGGTGATCCGGCAGGCCCTGGCGAACGCGGGCCTGTCGGCCACCGAGGTGGACGCGGTGGAGGCGCACGGCACCGGCACCCGTCTCGGCGACCCGATCGAGGCACAGGCGGTGCTCGCGACGTACGGCGCCGGCCGGCCCGCCGACAGCCCGCTCTGGCTGGGCTCGGTCAAGTCGAACCTGGGGCACACTCAGGCCGCCGCCGGGGTGGTCGGGGTGATCAAGATGGTGGAGTCGCTGCGGCACGGCATCCTGCCGATGACCCTGCACGCCGGTGAACCCACCTCACGGGTCGACTGGGACGCGGGCGGCGTACGGCTCCTCGCCGCGTCCCGCCCGTGGCCGGAGACGGGCCGCCCGCGCCGGGCAGGGGTCTCCGCCTTCGGTATCAGCGGCACCAACGCGCACGTGATCCTGGAGCAGGCACCCGAACCCGCTCCCCGCCCGGCGGCCCCGGCCGCCCGCGCGACGGGCGCCGTGCCGTGGACCCTCTCGGCGACCGGACCGACGGCGCTGCGGGCCACGGCGACCGCGCTGACCGCTTCGGCCGGGGAGGCCGATCCGTACGACGTGGGCTGGTCGCTCGCCACCAGGCGCGCCCGCTTCGAGCACCGCGCCGTCGTGACGGGCGACCACGGCGCCGCGCTGACCGCACTGGCCGCCGACGGCACGGCCCCCGGACTGGTGCAGGGGGTGGCGGGACCGCTGGGCAGGACCGTGTTCGCGTTCCCCGGCCAGGGAGCGCAGTGGGCCGGTATGGCGGTCGAACTGGCCGCTGAATCCCCGGAGTTCGCGGCCCGGCTCGCGGAGTGCGAGACCGCGATGTCCGCGTACGTGGACTGGTCGCTGACCGAGGTGCTGCACGGCGTGGACGGCGCGCCGACGCTGGAGCGGGTCGACGTGGTCCAGCCCGCGTCGTTCGCGGTCATGGTGTCGCTGGCGGAACTGTGGCGGTCCTGGGGGGTGCGGCCCGCCGCGGTCGTCGGCCACTCGCAGGGCGAGATCGCCGCGGCCTGCGTGGCGGGGGCCCTGTCGCTGGAGGACGCCGCGCGGGTGGTCTGCCTGCGCAGCCGGGCGATCACCGCGCTGGCGGGCGCGGGCGGCATGGCCATGGTCTTCCTGCCCGAGGACCGGACCGCCGACCTGCTGCGGCCCTACGGAGGGCGCATCACGGTCGCCGCGGTCAACGGCCCCCGCTCGGTGGTCCTCTCCGGCGACCGCGACGCGCTGGAGGAGCTGCGCCGGGTCTGCGAACGCCGGGAGATCCGGCTGCGCATGATCCCCGTCGACTACGCCTCGCACTCCGTGCACGTGGAGAAGATCCTCGACGAACTGGCCACCCTGCTCGAACCGGTCGCACCGAGGACGCCGGAGGTGCCGTTCTTCTCCACCGTCACCGGCGACTGGATCGACGGCCCCCTACTGGACGCCGCCTACTGGTGCGCGAACCTGCGGCAGCCGGTGCGCTTCGCCGACGCGGTCCGCGCCCTCTCCGCCCAGGGCTTCGGGCTCTTCGTCGAGTGCAGCCCGCACCCGGTGCTGCTCGCGGCGATCGAGGAGACCCTGGAGGACCGCGACGACCTCTGCGCGGTGGGCTCGCTGCGCCGCGACGAAGGCGGCCTGGAACGCTTCCTGTTGTCGCTGGGCGCCGCCTGGGTGCGCGGCGCCCCGGTCGACTGGGGCCGGGCCTTCACCGACGGCGCCGCGCGGGCCGTACCCCTGCCGACCTACCCGTTCACCCGCAGGCGCCACTGGCTGGAACCCCCGGCCGCGGCGGCCCGCAGGGACGAGTCGGCCGCCATCGACGGCTGGCGCTACCGCCTGGAGTGGACCCCGGTACCGGCGCCCGGTGCCGCCTCCCGGCTGACCGGCGACTGGGTCGTGGTGACCCCGCGCGAAGCCGTGCAGCCGGAGCTGGTGGAGACCGTGGTCAAGGGCCTCACCGCACGCGGCGCCACCGTGCACCGGCTCACCGCGGGCCAGTTGGCGACGGCGGCCGGTGAACTGCCGCCGTTCGTCGACGGGGTGCTGTCCCTGGCCGCCCTCGACGAGCGGCCCGACGCGACGCAGCCCGCGGTGACCACGGGTCTCGCCGACACGGTCGCCTCGGTACGGGCCCTCGCCGGGGAAGCCGCCGACGCACCGCTCTGGCTGGCGACCCGGGGCGCGGTGACCACGGCCGACGACGACCCGGTGACCAGCCCCGCGCAGGCGCAGATCTGGGGCCTCGGAGTGGTGCTCGGTCTCGACGAACCCGAACGCTGGAGCGGACAGCTCGACCTGCCGGCCGTACTGGACGACGCGGGCCTCGACCGGCTGGTGGACGTACTCGCCGGGGGCACCGGGGAGAACGAGGTGGCGCTGCGGGCGGGCACCGTACTCGGGCGGCGGCTCGTACCGGCCCCCGCCGGACCCGCCGAACCGTGGCGGCCCCGGGGCACCGTCCTGATCACCGGCGGTACCGGGGCACTCGGCGCCCATGTGGCCCGCTGGGCCGCCGCGAACGGCGCCGCGCACCTCGTCCTCACCAGCCGCCGCGGCGCGGACGCGCCCGGCGCGAAGGAGCTGTACGAGGAGCTGACCGGACTCGGCGCGCGGGTCACGATCGCGGCCTGCGACGTCGCCGACCCCGGCGCACTCGCCGCGGTGCTCGCCGCGATCCCGGCCGGTGATCCGCTCACCGCGGTGGTGCACGCGGCCGGACTCACCCAGCCCGAGATCCCCGTGGCGCACCTGTCCACCGACGAACTCGCCCGCGTCATCCGGGTCAAGACCGAGGGCGCCCGCAATCTGGACGCCCTGACCGCGGGCACCGAACTGGACGCCTTCGTGCTGTTCTCCTCGGGCGCCGGAACCTGGGGCGACCGGGGCAAGGGCGCCTACGCCGCGGCCAACGCCCACCTGGACGCACTCGCCCACCAGCGGCACGCCCGCGGCGAGGTGGCGACAGCCGTCGCCTGGGGCGCCTGGGCGGGCGGCGGCATGGTCGACGGTGAAGTGGCCGACCTGCTCACCCGGCGCGGGGTGCGGATGATGCGCCCCGAGTCGGCCGTACGGGCCCTCGCGGTCGCCGTCGGCAGCCGCGACACCAGCATCGCCGTCGCCTCGTTCGACCTCTCCCGCTTCCTGCCGCTCTACACGATGAAGCGGCCCAGACCGCTGGTCGAAGCGCTCGTCGCGGCCCAGCAGGTGCCGCACCAGCGGGACCAGGGCAGCGGGCCGGAGCCCGATCCGCAGGACCGGACCCCGGCGCTCGCCCGCCGCCTCGCCGGACTGTCCGCCGACGAGCAGGAAGCGGTACTCGTGGACGTCGTACGGCGGGAGGCCGCCGGGGTGCTGAAGGCACGGCCGGACGAGATCCGGCCGAAGCGGGCCTTCAAGGAGATCGGCTTCGACTCACTGACGGCGCTCGAATTCCGTAACCGCCTCAACGCGGCGACCGGACTGCGGCTGCCCGCCACGCTCGTCTTCGACCACCCCACCCCGCTGCTCCTCGCCCGGCAGCTGCGCGACCAGCTGTCCGGCGGCACGGACCCCGTACAGGACGGGCTGGACCTGCTGGAGGCAGGCCTCGCGGCCCTGCCGGAGGACGACCGGTCCCGCGCCGACATCGTCGAGCGGCTGCGCACGCTGCTGCGCAGGGCCGAAGCGGCCGACGGCTCCGGCACAGGCGCGCAGTCGCACGACGACCTCGCGGCGGCGACCAACGATGAGATCTTCGACCTGATCGACCGGGAGTTGGGCATCTGATGAGCGGCGCGACCGAAGAGCGGCTCCGGGAGTACCTGAACCGGGTCACCGCGGATCTGCGGACCACCCGGCACCGGGTCAGGGAGCTGGAGGACCAGCAGCTCGAACCCGTCGCGATCGTCTCGATGAGCTGCCGGTACCCGGGCGGCGCGGACACCCCCGAGAAGTACTGGGACCTCGTCGCGGCGGGCGCCGACCTCGTCGGCGAGCTGCCCACCGACCGCGGCTGGGACCTGGCGGGCCTCTACCACCCGGACCCCGACCACCCCGGCACCAGCTACACCCGGCACGGCGCCTTCCTCCGGGACGCGGCCGGGTTCGACGCCGGATTCTTCGGGATCTCCCCGCGCGAGGCGCTGGCGATGGACCCGCAGCAGCGGCTCCTCCTGGAGACGGCGTGGGAGGTGTTCGAACGGGCGGGCATCGACGTGGAGAGCCTGCGCGGCGAGCGCGCCGGGGTCTTCGTCGGCGCCAGCAACCAGGGCTACGGCACCTCGCTGCGCACCACCCCCGAGGGCGTCGAGGGCCACCTGCTGACCGGTGGTTCCGGCGCCGTCCTGTCCGGCCGCATCGCGTACACCCTCGGCTTCGAGGGTCCCGCCGTCACCGTCGACACCATGTGTTCGTCCTCCCTGGTGGCCCTGCACCTGGCGGTCCAGGCGCTGCGCTCCGGCGAGTGCACGCTGGCGCTCGCGGCGGGCGCCACCGTGATGGGCACACCGCGCAACTTCATCGAGTTCAGCAGGCAGTCGGGCCTCGCGGTGGACGGCCGGTGCAAGTCCTTCTCGGACGACGCGGACGGCACGGGCTGGGGCGAGGGCGTCAACGTCCTGCTCCTCGAACGGCTCTCGGACGCCCGGCGCAACGGTCACCAGGTACTGGCGGTGGTACGCGGCAGCGCGACCAACCAGGACGGCGCGTCCAACGGCCTGACCGCACCGCACGGCCCTTCGCAGCAGCGGGTGATCCGCCAGGCGCTGGCGAACGCCGGGGTGCAGCCGGCCGAGGTGGACGCGGTGGAGGCGCACGGTACGGGCACCGCGCTGGGCGACCCGATCGAGGCGCAGGCGCTCCTCGCGACGTACGGCCAGGGGCGCGGCGACGGCGACCCGCTGTGGCTCGGCTCGGTGAAGTCGAACATCGGCCACACCCAGGCGGCTTCCGGCATCGCGGGTGTCATGAAGATGGTCTCGGCGATGCGGCACGGGATCCTGCCCAGGTCGCTGCACGTGGGGACGCCTTCGTCGTACGTGGACTGGTCGTCCGGAGCCGTCGAGCTCCTCACCGGGACGCGGGAGTGGCCGCGGACGGACCGGCCCCGGCGGGCGGGTGTGTCGTCGTTCGGCGCCAGCGGGACGAACGCGCACGTGATCCTGGAACAGGCCCCCGAAGCCGACCCGGCCGACGAGGGGACTCAGCCCCACCCGCGGTCCGTACCCGTACCGGTGGTGCCGTGGGTGATCTCCGCGCGCACCCCCGCCGCGCTGCCCGCCCAGGCAGAGCGACTGTTGTCCTCGGTGGACGGCCTGTCCAGGGCGGATGTGGGACTGTCCCTGGCGACGACCCGCGCCGCCCTCGAACACCGCGCGGTGGTCCTCGGCACCGACCCGGACGGGCTGCGCACCGGGCTGCGTGCGCTGGCCGACGGCGCGCTGCCCGCGCCCGGAGTGGTGTCCGGGGTGGCGGGCGACGGGCTGACCGCCTTCGTCTTCTCCGGCCAGGGCAGCCAACGGGCCGGAATGGGGCGGGAGTTGGCCGCCGCGTACCCGGTTTTCGACGCCGCGCTGAGTGACGTGTGCGACCACTTCGACCGGCTGCTGGAGCTGCCGTTGCGCGAGGTGATGTTCCACGACCCCGACAGCCTGCTCAGGGACACGGGCTGGGCGCAGCCCGCGCTGTTCGCCGTCGAGGTGGCGCTGTTCCGGCTGGTGGAGTCCTGGGGTGTGCGTCCCGACTGTCTGGTGGGACACTCCGTCGGCGAACTGGCCGCCGCCCACGTGGCCGGTGCGCTGTCGCTCGCGGACGCCTGCCGCCTGGTGGCGGCACGGGCCGAGCTGATGCAGGCACTGCCGCAGGGGGGCGCGATGTGGGCGGTGCGCGCCTCGGCGGCCGAGGTCGCACCGCTGCTGACCGAGGGCGTGTCGGTGGCCGCGGTGAACGCGCCGGGGCAACTCGTGCTCTCCGGCTCCCGCGCAGCCGTGGAGTCGGTCGCTGCCGCACTGCCCGGCCGGGAGAACCGTTGGCTGGAGGTCAGCCACGCCTTCCACTCGGTACTGATGGACCCGATGCTGAAGCGGTTCGGCGAGGCGGCGGCGGGCATCGGCACCGGCCGCCCGCAGATCCCGGTCGTCTCCACCCTGACGGGCGAGCCGGTACAGGAGTTCACCGCCCGGTACTGGGTGGACCAGGTGCGTGGCACGGTCAGGTTCGCCGACGCGGTGACCGGGGCGCGGGCGCTGGGCGTCACCCGGTTCCTGGAGCTGGGACCGGCCGGATCACTCCTCGGCGCGATCGGTGAGACCTGCGACGACGAGGCGCTCGCCGTGGCGCTGCTGCACCGCGACACCCCCGAGCCGCGGACCGCGGTGACGGCCCTCGCCCGGCTGTGGACGGACGGCTGCCCCGTCGACTGGCACCGGTTTCACGCTCCGTCCGGCGCGGCGGCCACGACCCTGCCGACGTACGCCTTCCAGCGCGAGCACTACTGGCTGACGGACCCGGACACCGGAAGCGCCCACGAGCCCGACCCGGCCGACGCCGCCTTCTGGGCCACCCTCGGCAGCGGCGACACGAGCGCCGTCGCCCGAGCGCTCCGAGTGAGCGAGGACGCGCCGCTGAGCGCCGTCCTCCCGGCCCTCACGCACTGGCGCGCCCAGCAGCGCGACCGCTCCACGCTCGACTCCTGGCGCTACAGCGTCGACTGGGTACCGGCCACCGGTCGCACCCCGGCGCGGCTCACCGGCCACTGGCTCCTGCTGACCTCGGGGGACCCGACGCCCGGTCACGGGACGTGCGGTGAGGGGACGCCCGGTGGCGGGACGCCCGGTCGCGGGAAGTCCGGCTGCGAATCCGGCTTCGAGAAGTCCGGCCATGAAGCAGCTGAACTGATCGGGCTTACCCTCCGCCAACAGGGCGCAGCCGTAACCGAGTTGACGCTCACCGCCGACCTGGACCGGGCCGGGATCGCCGCGCTGCTCTCCGACCACCCCGATGCCGCCGGGGCGGTCTCCCTGCTGGCCCTGGACGAGCGCCCGCATCCCGCCCACCCCGCGCTGACCACCGGCCTCGCCCTCAACCTCCTGCTGGCCCAGGCCCTCACCGACCAGGACACGCCCGTCCCGCTGTGGCTGTGCACCCAGGACGCCGTCCCGGCCGGTGGCGACGACCGGGTCAGCAGTCCCGGGCAGAGCCCCACCTGGGGCCTCGGCCTGGGCATGGGTCTCGAACATCCCGACCACTGGGGCGGGTTGATCGATCTGCCGACGGCTGTCGGCCCCGGCGACGCGGGGCAGCTCGCCGCCGTACTGGCCGCGGACGACGGCGAGGACCAGACGGCGATCCGCGCGGGCGCCACCCTGCTGCGCCGACTGCGCCGGGCCCCCGCGCCGCAGGACGACGGCCGGCAGTGGCGGACCAGTGGGGCCGCGCTCATCACCGGCGGCACCGGCGGCCTGGGCGCGCACACCGCACGCTGGCTGGCACAGGCGGGCGCCGAACACCTCGTACTGACCAGCCGCCGTGGCCCCGACGCGCCGGGTGCCCGTGAACTGGCGGCGGAACTCACCGCCCTGGGCCCCCGGGTCACCGTCGTGGCCTGCGATGTCACCGACCACGCGGCGCTGGCCCGCCTCGTGGCGGACGTACAGGGCGACGGACCGCGGATCAGGACCGTCGTGCACAGCGCCGGGGTCGGCGAGCTGGCGCCGCTGGCCGGGACGGACCTGGACGCGTTCGCCGCGGGCGCGCACGTGAAGCTGGCCGGGACCGCGAACCTGGACCGGCTGTTCGACCGCGCCGACCTGGACGCGTTCGTCCTGTACTCGTCGGTGGCCGCGCTCTGGGGCGCCGCCGACCACGGCGCCTACGCCGCCGGGAACGCCTACCTCGACGCCGTCACCCGCAGCCGGCGCGCCCGGGGCCTCGCCGGAACCACCCTCGCCTGGGGCATCTGGTCGGCCGACGGCGGCGGCATGGCGAAGGACGTCGTCAGCACCGAACTCAAGTGGCGGGGACTCCCGTTCATGGACCCCGACCTCGCGATCGCCGGGCTGCGGCAGGCGGTGACCGACGACGAGGCGTTCCTCGCCGTCGCCGACGTGGACTGGGAACAGTTCGTCCCGGCCTTCACCGCCGCCCGCCCCCGCCCCCTGCTCGACACCGTCCCCGAGGTCCGCGCCGTACTCGACCGTGAGAAGCGCACCGACGCCCCGGCGAACGACGCCCACTCGGCCGCCGGGGCACTGCGGGAGCAGCTGCGCCCGCTGTCCGCGCAGGACCGGAGCAGCGCCCTGCGCGACCTGGTGCGTACGCATGTCGCCGCCGTACTCGGGCACCGGACCCCGGACGGGATCGACGACGGACGCCCGTTCCGCGACCTCGGGTTCGACTCCCTGCTCGCGGTCACGCTGCGCAACGCGCTCCACGCGGCAACCGGCCTGAAGCTCACCACCACGCTCGTCTTCGACTACCCGAGCGTGACCCGACTGGCCGCCCATCTGGGCACGGTCCTCTTCGGTGACGCCCGCCCCCCGGCACCGGCACCGGCCGTCACCACGGGCGCGTCCGACGACGACGCCATCGCGATCGTGGGCATGGGCTGCCGGTTCCCCGGCGAGGTGACGGGCCCCGAGGACCTGTGGCGGCTGATGAGCGCCGGGGAGGACGCCATCGGCCCCTTCCCCGACGACCGGGGCTGGAACCTCGATCAGCTCTACAGCCCCGACCCGGACGAGGCGGGCAAGACGTACGTCCGCACCGGGGGTTTCGTCCGGGACGCGGGCCGCTTCGACGCCTCGTTCTTCGGCATCTCACCACGCGAGGCCCTCGCGATGGACCCGCAGCAGCGCCTCCTGCTCGAAACCTCCTGGGAGGCCATCGAGCACGGCAGGATCGACCCGCACAGCCTCCGCGGCAGCGAGTGCGGCGTCTTCGTCGGCGCCGCACACAGCGGGTACGGGGCGAGCCTCCGGCACCTGCCGGAAGGCGTCGAGGGGCATCTGGTCACGGGCACCGTCACCAGCGTCGCCTCCGGCCGTATCTCGTACACGCTCGGCCTCGAAGGCCCCGCGGTCACCCTCGACACGGGCTGCTCGTCGGCTCTGGTGGCGCTGCACCTCGCCGTGCGGTCGCTGCGCTCGGGGGAGTGCTCGCTGGCCCTGGCCGGGGCCGCCTCGGTGATCTCCGCGCCGATCGGCTTCCTGGGCTTCAGCCGCCAGCGCGGGCTCGCGGCGGACGGCCGGTGCAAGGCGTTCTCCGAGGACGCCGACGGCATGGGCTTCGCCGAGGGCGCCGGGATGGTCCTGCTGGAGCGGCTGTCGGACGCCCGGCGCAACGGCCACCGGGTACTGGCGCTGGTGCGGGGCAGCGCGACCAACCAGGACGGTGCGTCCAACGGCCTGACCGCTCCCAACGGACCCTCCCAACAGCGAGTGATCCAGCAGGCGTTGGCCGACGCGGGACTGTCGCCCGCCGATGTGGACGCAGTGGAGGCGCACGGTACGGGCACACCGCTGGGCGACCCGATCGAGGCGCAGGCGCTGCTCGCGACGTACGGACAGGGGCGTGCGGACCGGGCGGACGGCGAGCCGCTGTGGCTCGGGTCCGTGAAGTCCAACATCGGCCACACCCAGGTCGCCGCGGGAGCTGCCGGGCTGATCAAGATGGTGCTGGCGATGCGGCACGAGCTGTTGCCCAAGTCGCTCCATGCGGAGGCCCGTTCGTCGTACGTGGACTGGTCGGCCGGAGCGGTGGAACTGCTGACCGAGGAGCGGGCGTGGCCCCGGACTGTTCGGCCGCGCCGGGCGGGCGTGTCGTCGTTCGGCGTCAGCGGGACGAACGCGCACGTCATCCTGGAGGAGGCACCGGAGCCTCCGGTCGAGGCGATAGAGGCGGTAGAGGCGGTCGAGTCCGGCGATCCGGTGGCGACGGACCCTGAAGCGGTGGTGCCGTGGGTGATGTCGGGCCGCAGCGCCGGGGCGCTGCGGGAGCAGGCGTCCACGCTGGCCGGATCGGCCGAGGGGGCTGACCGCGCGGATGTGGGTTGGTCGCTGGTGCGTACGCGGTCCTCGTTCGAGCACCGGGCCGTCGTGGTGGGGGAGTTGGGCGAGGGCCTGTCCGCCGTCGCCGGAGGTGTACCGGGCGCGGGTGTGGTGAGTGGTGTGGCAGGGCCGGTGGGCCGGCCGGTGTTCGTGTTCCCGGGGCAGGGGGCGCAGTGGGTGGGCATGGCGGTGGAGCTGGCGGCTTCGTCGTCGGTGTTCGCGGGACGGTTGGCGGAGTGTGAGCGGGTTCTGTCCGGCTTCGTGGATTGGTCGTTGGTGGATGTGTTGCGGGGGGTGGTGGGTGCGCCGTCGTTGGAGCGGGTGGATGTGGTGCAGCCGGTGTCGTTCGCGGTGATGGTGTCGTTGGCGGCGTTGTGGGAGTCGTTCGGGGTGGTGCCGTCGGTGGTGGTGGGGCATTCGCAGGGGGAGATCGCGGCTGCGTGTGTGGCGGGTGTGTTGTCCCTGGAGGACGCCGCGCGGGTGGTGTGCGTGCGCAGCGCGGCGATCGGTGCGGTGGCCGGCCGGGGCGGGATGGTGTCCGTCGGGGCCTCGGTGGCCGTGGTGGAGGGGCTGCTGGAACGCTGGGACGGGCGGGTTTCCGTCGCCGCGGTGAATGGTCCGTCGCAGGTCGTGGTCTCGGGCGAGCGCGCCGCCCTGGACGAGTTCGTCGGCGTGTGCGAGGGGCTGGGGGTGCGGGCGCGCCGGGTCGCGGTGGACTACGCGTCGCACTCGGCGGCGATGGAGGAGCTGCGGGAGGGGCTGGCCGCCGAACTGAGCGGGGTGTCACCGCGGGCGGGCCGGGTGCCGGTGGTGTCGTCCGTGTCGGGCGGGTACGTGGACCCGCTGACCATGGACGGCGGGTACTGGTTCACGAATCTGCGGGAGCGCGTGCGGTTCGCGGATGCGGTGGAGTGTCTGGCGGAGGACGGCTTCGGTGTCTTCGTCGAGGTGTCCTCGCATCCGGTGCTGACGGGCGCCGTCGAGGAGCTGCTGGAGGCGCGCGGTGGTGGACAAGGCGTCGTGGCAGGGTCGTTGCGCCGTGGTGAGGGCGGCACGGAGCGATTCCTGACGAGCGTGGCGGAGCTGTGGGTACGGGGTGCGGAGGTCGACTGGTCGGCTGCGTTCCACGGCACCCGGCCGCACGTCGTCGACCTGCCCACGTACCCCTTCCAGCGTCAGCACTACTGGCTGGAGGAGCAGGCAGCCCCGGCCCTTCCCGCGTCCGACCCGGTCGACGCCGAGTTCTGGGCGGCCGTCGAGGGCGACGACCCTGCGGCTCTCGCCGCCACCCTCGGCATCGACGACGACCAGGACCGGCTCGGGTCGTTGCAGCCCGTACTCGCCGACTGGCGCCACCGGCGGAAGCAGACAGCCGTACTGGATTCCTGGCGCTACGGCATCTCCTGGCAGCCCGTCACCGACGGAACGGGCTCCCACATCTCCCGTATCTCCCGCATCGACGGCTCCCGTTGGCTCCTGCTCGTCCCGGCAGGCCTGGCCGAAGGGGCGTCCGCGTGGGCGTCCGAGGCCGGGCAGGGACTGGAACGGCAGGGCGCACACGTGCGGTTCGTCGAGGTGGAGGCCGCCGACCGCACGGAACTGACCGGCCGACTGCGGGACGCGGCAGCCGACGGCTGCACCGGGGTGCTGTCGCTCCTGGCCCTCGATGAACGTGACGTACGACAGGAACACCGTTCGGACGGGCCGTCGCATGTGAACACGGCGGTCGCCGTGATCCAGGCGCTCGGCGACGCCGGGATCACGGCGCCGCTCTGGTGCGCGACCCGGGGCGCGGTGTCCGTCGGGCGTTCGGACCGGTCCGTCGACCCTGGTCACGCCCTGCTCTGGGGCCTCGGCCGGATCGCCGCGCTGGAGTATCCGCAGCGGATCGGCGGACTGGTCGATCTCCCTGCCACCCCGGACGACCGCGCGGTCGAGCGCCTGGTCGCAGCGGTGACCGGACGGGAGGGCGAGGACCAACTGGCCGTCCGCCCCAACGGGTTGTACGTGCGCCGCCTGATCCGCAAGCCGCTGTCCGACACCTCGGCCGTGCGCTCCTGGCGGCCCACCGGCACCGTCCTCGTCACCGGCGGCACCGGCGGCATCGGCGCGGAGATCGCCGCGTGGCTCGCCGGGAACGGCGCCCGCCATCTGCTGCTCACCAGCCGCCGGGGTGAACAGGCCCCCGGGGCCGCGGAGTTGAAGGCCCGCTTGACCGCGCTCGGCGCCGAGGTGACCGTGACCGCGTGCGATGTGGCGGACCGCGACTCTCTGGCGCTGCTCCTGGAGTCCGTACCGGACGAGCACCCGCTGACCGCGGTCGTGCACGCCGCAGCCGTCCTCGACGACTGTCTGCTCGACGCGCTCACCCCCGAGCGGGCCGCGACGGTCCTGCGCCCGAAGGTGGACGCGGCACGCCATCTGCACGAGTTGACGCAGGACGCCGACCTCGACGCCTTCGTACTCTTCTCCTCGCTGGCCGGAACCCTCGGCGGGCCCGGTCAGGCCAGTTACGCGGCGGCCAACGCCTACCTCGACGCCCTGGCCGTCGCACGACGGTCCCAGGGGCTGCCCGCCACCTCCCTCGCCTGGGGTGTCTGGGGAGAAGTGGGGCTGGCCAGCGGGGAGTTGGGTGAGCGGCTGCGCAGCACCGGCATGGGGCAGATGGCTCCGGAACTGGCGCTCACCGTGCTCCAGCAGGCGCTCGACCAGGACCTGACCTGCCTCGCGGTCACCGACGTCGACTGGCAGCGGTACGGGCCGACCTGCACCGAAGGCCGCTCCGGGCGGGTACTCGACAGTCTGCCCGAGGCCCGTGCCACCGCCCCAGGTGCCACCCCCTCCGGCGCCGACACCGGCTCCCGGCCCGTCGGCGAACCGTCGGACGCGGGATTCGCCGGGACGCTCGCCGGGCACGCGCCACTCGAACGGGAACAGGCGCTGGTGGCGCTCGTACGGACCCAGGCGGCGGCGGCGCTCGGCCTGCCGGGCCCCGACGCGGTCGATCCCGACCGGGCCCTGCGCGACCTCGGTTTCGACTCGCTGACGGCGGTCGATCTGCGGAACCGGCTGAACGCGGTCACCGGTCTGCGGCTCCCGGTCACCGTGGTCTTCGACCACGCGACGGCGGCCCGGCTGGCCAGGCACCTGGACACCGAGCTCTTCGGTGCGGCGTCCACGGCCCCGCACCCCGAAAGCCCCCTGCAACTGACCGCCACCGCAACGGACCTCACCGACGATCCGGTCGCGATCGTCGCGATGAGCTGCCGTCTGCCGGGCGGGATCAGCACCCCCGAGGAGTACTGGGACCTGCTGGCCGAGGGCCGCGACGCCGTCTCGGTCCTCCCGGCGGACCGTGGCTGGGACATCGAGCGGCTCTACGACCCGGACCCGGACCGCCCCGGCACCTTCTACACCCGGGGCGGCGGGTTCCTGCACGACGCGGGCCGCTTCGACCCGCTGTTCTTCGGCATCTCGCCGCGGGTCGCCCCGGCGATCGACCCCCAGCAGCGGCTGCTGCTGGAAACCGCGTGGGAGGCGTTCGAGCGGGCCGGGATCGACCCGGCGGCGGTCAAGGGCAGCCCGGTCGGAGTCTTCGTCGGCTCCAACTACAACGACTACGGGTCCAGGCTGAGGAGCGCACCGGGCGAGTACGAGGGGCAGCTGGCCACCGGCAGCGCGGCCAGTGTCGCCTCGGGCCGGGTGGCGTACACCTTCGGGCTGGAAGGCCCGGCGGTCACCGTGGACACCGCCTGTTCGTCGTCGCTGGTGGCACTGAACCTGGCGGCCCAGGCGGTGCGGTCCGGCGAGTGCACCATGGCGCTGGCGGGCGGGGTGACGGTGATCTCCACCCCGGACACCTTCATCGAGTTCAGCCGGCAGGGCGCCCTCTCGCCGGACGGCCGGTGCAAGGCGTTCTCCGCTGGGGCGGACGGCGCGGGCTGGGCCGAGGGCGTGGGCATGCTCCTGGTGGAGCGGCTGTCCGAGGCCCGCCGCCACGGCCACCCGGTCGTCGGGATCATCCGCGGCGCCGCGGTCAATCAGGACGGCGCGTCCAACGGGCTGACCGCGCCGAGCGGCCCCGCCCAGCAGCGGGTGATCCGGCAGGCCCTCGCCAACGGCGGTCTCACCGCGTCCGACGTGGACATGGTGGAGGCGCACGGCACCGGCACCAAGCTGGGCGACCCGATCGAGGCCGAGGCGCTGCTGGCGACCTACGGCAAGGACCGCCCGGCGGACCGGCCGCTCTGGCTCGGCTCGGTGAAGTCCAACATCGGTCACACCCAGGCGGCTTCGGGTGTCGCCGGGGTCATCAAGGCCGTACTGGCCATCCAGCGCGGCACCATGCCGCGCACCCTCCACGCCGCCGAGCCGTCGCCGTACATCGACTGGTCGACGGGCACCGTGCGGCTGCTCACCGAGGAGCGTCCGTGGCCCGGCGGCGACACTCCGCACCGGGTCGGCGTGTCCTCGTTCGGTGTGAGCGGCACGAACGCGCACGTGATCATCGAGCAGGCCCCGCCCGCCGAAACGGCGGCCGACCAGGCCGCCCCCTTCGCCGGCCCGTCCACCGACCCGCCCGCCGAACTGTCCGACGCGCCGCACGCCGCGTCCCCGCAGGCCGGGCCTCCGGCGCCAGAACCTGTCCGGGGCCCCACGGCCGGACTGCTGCCCTGGACCCTGTCCGCACGCACCGCCACCGCCCTGACCGCGCAGGCCGAGAACCTGCTCGCGGCTGTCGAAGGACGCCCCGGCGCCGAGGCCGTGGACATCGCGCACACCCTGGCGGGGCGCGCCCGCTTCGATCACCGGCTGGTCCTCTGGGGAGCCGACCGGGCGGAACTGCGCGCCCGGCTCACCGCCTGGCTGCCCGGTGACGGCCGCCCGGCGACGCCGTCCGCCGCAGGTGTCGTGAGCGGCGGCCGTACCGCCTTCCTCTTCTCCGGCCAGGGCGCGCAGCGCCCCGGCATGGGCGGCGAGCTGTACCGGACCTTCAAGGTCTACGCCGACGCCTTCGACCAGGTCTGCGCGCATGTCGACCTGGAACTCGAACGGCCGCTGCGGGACGTGGTGTTCGCCGATCCCGACGGGCCGGACGCCGCGCTGCTCGACCGTACGGACTACACGCAGCCCGCACTGTTCGCCGTCGAGGTCGCGCTGTACCGGCTCTACGAGTCCTGGGGTGTCACCCCGGACTATCTGGTCGGGCACTCCATCGGTGAGCTGAGCGCCGCCCACCTGGCGGGGGTGTTCACCCTCGCCGACGCGTGCCGGCTGGTGGTGGCCCGGGGACGGCTGATGCAGGAACTGCCCTCGGCCGGCGCCATGGTCGCGGTGGCCGCAGCCGAGGACGAGGTACTGCCCCTGCTGGCCGGACGTGCGGACCGGATCGCACTGGCCGCACTCAACGGACCGGCCGCGACCGTGGTCTCCGGGGAGCCGGACGAGGTGGCCCGAGTGGCGGACCACTTCACCCGACTGGGCAGGAAGACACGCCAGTTGCGGGTCAGTCACGCATTCCACTCACCGCAGATGGACGCCATGCTGGAGCGCTTCGCCGAGATCGTCCGGGGCATTCCGATGGCACCGCCGACCCTTCCCGTGGTCTCCGGCGTCACGGGGGAGCGGGCCACCGCCGAGCAACTGTGCACGCCCGAGTACTGGGCGTCGCAGCTGCGCGAACCGGTCAGATTCGCCGACGCCGTCGGTTTCCTCACCCGCGAGGGGGCCAGCCGCTTCCTGGAGGTCGGCCCCGACGCGGTCCTCGCCGCGATGGCCGTGGACTGCCGGGCGGACGACGCTCCCGGGGTGGTGGTGCCCGCGGTCCGCCGCGGCCGGGACGAGGCCGGGTCGGTGATCGCGGCGGCGGCTCAGCTGTACGTCCACGGCGCCCCCTGCGACTGGTCCGCGTTCTGCCCGGACGGCCGCCTCACCGAGCTGCCCACCTACCCGTTCGACCGGCAGCGGTACTGGCTGGACGCCCCGGGGCCGGACGGGGACGTCACCTCGGCGGGCCTCGGCCGGGACGGCCATCCGCTGCTGGACGCCGTACTGCAACTCGCCGACGGTGAAGGGCTGTTGTTCACCTCGCTGCTCTCCGTCCAGCGCCATCCCTGGCTCGCCGATCACGTCATCGACGGTGCCACCGTGCTGCCCGGCACCGCCTTCGTCGAGCTGGCCGTCCGGGCGGGCGACCGGGCGGGCTGCGGGCAGATCGGCGAACTGACCCTGCAGGCGCCGCTGGTGCTGCCCGAGCGAGGTGCCGTACAGGTGCAGATCCGGATGGGAGCCGAGGACACGGCGGGCGCGCGCACCCTGACGGTGCACTCCCGCCCGGCCGGAGCCCCCGACGGCGAACCGTGGCAGCAGCACGCCACCGGCACGCTGCTGTCCGACGCGCGGGCCGATGTGCCGACCGGTGTTCCGGTCGGGGAGCCCGCCCCGGACCAGTGGCCGCCCGCCGAGGCGTCCCCGGTCGAACTGGGTGATTTCTACGCCGCGTTGGCCGAGGTGAGTGCCGATTACGGCCCCGCGTTCCAGGGGCTTCGTGCCGCCTGGCGGCACGGGTCCGAGGTCTTCGCCGAGGTGAGCCTGCCCGAGGGCGTCGATGTCACCGGGTACGGCCTGCACCCGGCGCTGTTCGACGCCGCACTGCACACCATCGGGCTGGGCGCGGCGGGTGACCGGGGCCAGGGGGTGATGCCGTTCTCCTGGCGCGGGGTGGTCCTGCACACCTCAGGGGCGACCCGCCTGCGGGTCCGGCTCCGGGACACCGCCGAGAACACCGTGTCCGTACAGGTCTGGGACCCCTCCGGCCGTCCGGTCGCCTCCGTCGACTCGCTGGCGATCCGGCCGACCGCCGGGGCCCGGCCGCACCGTACGGCGGCACCCCTGGAGACGCTGTTCCGCACGGAGTGGCGCGAGATCCCGGCGGCCCCGCTGCCGACCGGACCGGACTGGGCGCTGATCGGCTCACCCGATGGGTGGCCGGGGCTCGACGGCCCGCTCGCCCGCGCGGGAACGCCCGGCGCGTATCCGACGATCGCCGCGCTGTCCGAAGCGGTCAGGGCGGGCGGGACCGTACCCGACCGGGTCGTCGTGAGCGCCACGCCCGCCGCCGACACACCCGCCGCCACGCCCACCACCGCCACGCCCGCCGCCGGCGAGTCGGCCCGAGCCGTCCGGGCCGCGTGTCACCGGGCGCTCGCCCTGGTCAAGGAGTGGCTCGCGGACGACCGGTTCGCCGCATCCCGGCTGGTGTTCGTGACCCGCGGCGCGGTCGCCGCCGACCCCGGCGCGGACCTGACCGATCTGCCCGGCGCCGCCGTGCACGGGCTGATCCGGGCCGCCGCCTCCGAACACCCGGGGCGCTTCGCCCTGGTCGACACCGACGCGAGCGAGGAATCCGCGGCTGCGCTGCCCCTCGCCGTAGCTTCCGGCGAACCGCAACTCGTGGTGCGCGAGGGCCGGGTCCGCGCCGCCCGGCTGGCCCGGGTCCCGGCGGCAGCGGACCGTACGGAACCGGTCTGGGATTCGTACGGAACCACGCTGGTCACCGGTGCCACCGGCACACTGGGCCGCCTCGTCGCCAGGCACCTGGTCACCACCCACGGTGTCCGGCGGCTGTTGCTGCTCAGCCGGAGCGGACCCGCCGCCGACGGCGCGGCCGAGCTGCGCGCCGAGCTGACCGCTCTCGGTGCCGAGGTGACGGTAGCGGCGTGCGACGCGGCGGACCGTACGGCGCTGAGCGCGCTGCTGGACACCGTCCCCGACGCGCATCCGCTGACCGCGGTGGTGCACGCGGCCGGCGTCGTCGACGACGGGCTGATCACCGCGCTCACCCCCGAGCGGATCGACGGGGTGCTCGCACCGAAGGTCGACGCCGCACTCAACCTGCACGAACTCACCGCGTCCCGGCCGGTCTCGGCCTTCGTCCTGTTCTCCTCGCTGGCCTCGACGTTCGGCGGCGCAGGACAGGCGGGGTACGCCGCGGGGAACGCCTTCCTCGACGCGCTCGCCGCACGCCGCAGGGCGCAGGGACTCCCCGCGGTCGCCCTGTGCTGGGGGCCGTGGGCCGAGCTCTCCACGATGACCGGCGGACTCGCCGCATCGGACCACGCGCGGTTCGCACGGGGCGGGGTGACCCCGCTGTCCTCGGACGACGGACTCGCCCTGCTCGACACCGCCTGTGCGCGCGACGAGGCGGTACTGGTGCCCGCCCGGATCTCCGTCACCGGGTTCGCCGGGCCGCACGAGGTGCCCGCGCTGCTGCGCGGCCTGGTGCGCGGCCGGGCCAGGCCCGCCGTGGTCGCTCCCGTACCGGAGCGGCCCACCGGTTCGGCGGACCGGCTGGGCGCCATGTCCGCCGCCGAACGTGCCCGCGCGCTGCTGGAGCTGGTCCGGGCCGAAGCCGCACGGGTGCTGGCCTACGCGGGGCCCGAACTCGTGGACGCCGAGCGGGGCTTCCTGGAGATGGGATTCGACTCGCTCAGCGCGATCGAGCTGCGCAACCGCCTCGGCAAGGAGACCGGCCTGACGCTTCCGGCGACCCTGCTCTTCGACTACCCGACGCCGGCCGCCCTCGTCGCCTACCTCGGCGAGATCTTCCCGTCGGAGGCCGAGCGGGTACTCGGCCCGATCCTCGACGAGCTGGCGAAACTGGCGGCGAACCTGCCCGAGGTGACCGCCGCCGACGAACTGCGCGGCCGGGTGGAGAGCAGGCTCCGGGAGCTGCTGTCCGAGGTGGCGTCGGAGGACACGGCGGACACCGTCACGTCCATGGCGGTCGACGACCTCGAATCGGCCACCGACGAGGAGATCTTCCAGTTCCTCGACAACCAGCTGGACACGTGAGAGCAGCGGAATGCCGAATGGGGAGCACGCCGTGCAAGAGGCGACGCGGTCCGGACGAGGGGCGAACCGATGAATGAGCAGCGGCTGCGCGAGTACCTGAAGAGGGCAAGTGCCGACCTGCACCGGACCCGGCAGAAGCTGTCGGAGCTGGAGGCGAGGAGCTCCGAGCCGATCGCGATCGTCGGCATGAGCTGCCGCCTGCCCGGTGACGTCGCGTCGCCCGAGCAGTTGTGGAGCCTGCTGGACGACGGCACCGACGCCGTGGGCGGATTCCCGACCGACCGCGGCTGGGACCTGGAGTCGCTGTACGACCCGGACCCCGACCAGCCGGGCACCTGCTACACCACGCAGGGCGGCTTCCTCCACGACGCGGCGGAGTTCGACCCGGAGCTGTTCGGGCTGAGCCCGCGCGAGGCACTGGCCACCGACCCGCAGCAGCGGCTCCTGCTGGAGGCGTCGTGGGAGGCGCTGGAGCGCGCGGGGATCAGCCCGGCCTCGCTGCGGGGCAGCCGCACCGGGGTCTACGTCGGCGTGATGTACAACGACTACGCCACCCGCGTCCTGCGCCCGCCGAAGGGCATGGAGGGCCACATCGGCAACGGCAGTTCGCCGAGCATCGCCTCCGGCCGGGTCGCTTACACCCTCGGCCTGGAGGGCCCCGCCGTCACACTGGACACCGCCTGCTCGTCGTCGCTCGTGTCGATCCATCTGGCCTGCCAGGCCCTGCGGTCGGGGGAGTGTTCGCTGGCCCTGGCGGGCGGCGTGACGGTGATGTCCACGCCGGTCACCTTCGTACAGTTCAGCAGGCACCGGGGGCTGGCACCGGACGGACGCTGCAAGTCGTTCGCGGACGGCGCCGACGGTACGGGCTGGTCCGAGGGCGTCGGCCTGCTCGCGCTGGAACGGCTGTCGGAGGCGCGGCGCAAGGGCCACCGCGTCCTGGCCGTGATCCGCGGCACCGCCGTGAACCAGGACGGTGCCAGCAGTGGCCTCACCGCCCCGAACGGCCCGTCCCAGCAGCGGGTCATCCGGCAGGCGCTGGACAACGCGGGCCTGACGCCCGCCGACGTGGACGCCGTCGAGGCGCACGGCACGGGCACCTCGCTGGGCGATCCGATCGAGGCACAGGCGCTGCTGGCGACGTACGGCCGGGACCGGCCGGACGACCGCCGGCTCTGGCTGGGTTCGCTGAAGTCGAACCTCGGGCACACCCAGGCCGCCGCCGGTGTGACCGGAGTGATCAAGATGGTCATGGCGATGCGGCACGGGAAGCTGCCGAAGACCCTGCATGTGGACGCGCCGTCCCGGCACGTGGACTGGTCGGCGGGTGGCGTACGGCTGCTGACGGACGCGCAGCCGTGGCCCGAGCTGGACCGGCCCCGGAGAGCCGGTGTGTCGGCGTTCGGGGTCAGCGGGACCAACGCGCATCTGATCGTCGAGGAGGCCCCCCGGGCCGGGGCGGACGAAGCGGCCGGGACGGCAGGACCGGCTTCGGCTGGGACTGCTGAGACTACTGAGAGGGCTGAGGCTGCTGGGTCGGCTGAGGCTGTTGGGTCGGCCGAGGCTGTTGGGGCGGCTGAGGAACACGCGTACCGGCCGATGCCCGCCGTTCCCTGGGTGGTGTCGGCGAAGACGGCGGACGGAGTCGCCGCCCAGGCGCAGCGGCTGCTGGCCGCAGTGACCGACGGCGCTCCACTGGACATCGGCTTCTCGCTGGCCACGACGCGCGCGCCGCTCGACCACCGTGCCGTCGCGGTCGGCACCGACCGGAACGCACTGCTCGCCGGACTCTCCGCGATCGCCGCGGGGGAGAGCGCCCCCGGTGTGGTGCGCGGGCGCGCCACCGGTGGCTCCGTCGCGTTCATGTTCAGCGGTCAGGGATCCCAACGCATCGGTATGGGGCGCGAGTTGTACGAGGCGTTCCCGGTGTTCGCTGCGGCTCTCGACGAGATCTGCGCGCACTTCGACACCGACACCGGCCCCGACACCGGCCCCGACACCGGCCCCGACACCGGCCCCGACACCGGCACGGCTACGGAGGCCGACTCCGCTACCGGCACCGGCCCGTCGCTGCGGACCGTGATGTTCGAGCCGGTCGACGGATCCGGTGAGAGTGGCCTGCTCGACCGCACCGGTTACACACAACCCGCCCTGTTCGCCCTGGAAGTGGCTCTCTTCCGGCTGCTCGAATCCTGGGGGGTGCGGCCGGACCGGCTGATCGGTCACTCCATCGGCGAGCTGTCGGCCGCCCACGTGGCGGGCG
The DNA here is from genome assembly GCF_940670765.1 of Streptomyces sp. A 4/2. Taxonomy (GTDB): domain Bacteria; phylum Actinomycetota; class Actinomycetes; order Streptomycetales; family Streptomycetaceae; genus Streptomyces. The sequence continues at coordinate 26,060 of NZ_CALNVW010000038.1, read as the reverse complement.
TGTTGTCCCTGCCGGACGCCTGCCGACTGGTCGCCGCGCGCGGTCGCCTGATGCAGGCGCTGCCCTCCGGCGGCGCGATGATCGCGGTACGCGCCACCGAGGCGGAGGTGACACCGCTGCCGGCCGACGGGGTGTCCATCGCCGCGATCAACGCCGCCGGTTCGGTCGTGCTCTCCGGCGACGAGGACGCGGTCCTGCGGGCCGCCGAGCCGTTCGCCGGGCGAGGCACCCACCGCCTGACGGTCAGCCATGCCTTCCACTCGCACCGCATGGAGCCGATGCTCGCCGAATTCCGCGCGGTGGCCGAGTCGGTGGAGTATCTGCGGCCCCGGATCCCGGTCGTGTCCAATCTGACCGGTGATGTCGTCGACACGTTCACCGCCGACCACTGGGTACGCCATGTGCGCGAGGCGGTGCGCTTCGCCGACGGCATCGGACGGCTGCACGCGCTCGGCACGACCCGCTTCGTCGAACTCGGACCCGCCGGGCCGCTCTGCGCGGCCGTCGCCGACGACCTGCCGGAGCAGTGCCTCGTACAGCCGCTGCTGCGCAAGGACGTTCCCGAGGCCCAGGCCCTGACGGACGCGGTCGCCCAGCTGTGGGCCCGCGGTGTGCAGCCCGACTGGGCGGAGTTCTTCGGCGGCACCGGAGCGGCCACCGTGGACCTGCCCACCTTCGCGTTCCAGCGGCGCCGTTTCTGGCTCGATGTGCCGCTGACCCGGCAGGACCTCGCCGCCGGGCACCCACTGCTCGGCGTCCGGATGGAACGCGCCGACGCGGACGGGTTCGTGTTCGGCGGCGAGCTGTCCGTACGCACCCATCCCTGGCTGGCCGACCACCGGGTCTCCGACCGGATCCTGGTGCCCGGCACGGCCTTCCTCGAACTCGCGCTGCGGGCCGGTGGCCAGATCGGTTGCGCCCGCGTCGACGAACTGGTCCTCACCGAACCGCTGGCCCTCACCGCGACCGACCGGATCTCCCTCCAGGTCGTGATCGGCGCCGCCGACCCGAACGGCGGCAGGCCGGTCACCGGGTACTCCCGGCAGGACCTGAAGAGCGGTGACGCGGAAGCCGAAACGGGCGGCAGGGACCGCCCGTGGACCCGCCACTTCACCGGCTCGCTGGCCCCCGACACCGGCAGTGACGGCCTCGCCGAGTACGGCCCCACCGAGTACGGCCCGGCCGCATGGCCACCGCCCGGTGCGGAGCCCGTCGACACCGAGCGGCTCTACGAGGAGCTGGCCGCCGCCGGACTGGCGTACGGCCCGCTGTTCCGGGGACTGCGCGCGGCCTGGCGCAGCGGAGAGCAGATCCACGCCGAGGTCGAACTGCCCGAGACCCACCAAGTGGACGCCGAGCGGTACGAGTTGCACCCGGCGCTGCTCGACGCCGCCCTGCACGCGGCAGCGGCCGGACAGGCCCTGGGCGAGGACGCCCCGACCGCCGCGGTCCCCTTCACCTGGTCCGGAGTCTCGGTGCGCACGCCCGGCGCCGCCGCCTTGCGGGTCACCCTGAGCCGCCCCTCGGACCGGTCGCTCGCCCTCACAGCCACTGACGGCAACGGTGTCCCCGTACTCTCCGTCGACTCGCTGCAACTGCGCCCCCTGGCCGAACAGGGGGTGGGTGGGTTGCCGGGCCACTTCGACGCTCTGTTCCGGCTGGAGTGGCAGGAGCTGCCCGCCGGACTGCCCGAGGGCGCCGAACAGCCCGCGGAAGCACCGGAGATCGTGGACCTGCCCGGCGGCTCCGAACTGCCCGGAGATCCGCACGAGGCGGTACGGGAAGCCGTGCACCGCACCCTCGCCGTGCTCCAGGCCCGGCTCGCCGAACCCATGGGCGCCACGCCGCTCGTGCTGCGTACGCGTGGTGCGGTGCAACTGCCGGGGGAGAGCGGCAGGATCGCCCCGCACGCGGCGGCCGTCCAGGGCCTGGTCCGCTCCGCGCAGTCCGAGAACCCCGACCGGTTCGTGCTGATCGACGTGGGTGACGGGACCGATGGCGCCGATGGGGCTGACGGGACCAATGGGGCCGACGGGACCGACGTGGCCGACGGGTTGGCCGGGGCCGAACCTGTGATCACCGCGCAGGCCGTCGCGTACGACGAACCGCAGCTGATGGTCAGGGACGGCCGCTGGTACGCACCCCGGCTGGCCCGGGTTCCCGCGCTCCCCGGGGCGATCCGCCCGGATCAGGCCGGATCAGGACCCGCCGCCTTCGACCCGGACGGCACGGTCCTGGTCACCGGCGCCACCGGCAGGCTGGGCCGTGCGCTCTGCCAGCACCTGGTGGCCGTGCACGGTGTCCGGCACCTCCTGCTGATCAGCCGCTCCGGGGCGGATTCCGCCGGTGCGGCCGAACTCCTCGGCCTGGACGCCGAAGTCACCCTCGTGGCCTGCGACGTGGCGGACCGGGCCGCGCTCGGCGCGGCGCTCGACACGGTCCCGGCCGACCACCCGCTGACCGCGGTCATCCATCTCGCGGGCACGCTCGACGACGGAATCGTCCAGTCCCTGACGCCGGAACGGATCGACGCCGTACTGGCCCCGAAGGTGTCCGGCGCGCTGAACCTGCACGAGCTGACCCGGGAGGCGGACCTCTCGGCGTTCGTCCTGTTCGCCTCGGCGGCCGGTACGTTCGGTGGACCCGGTCAGGGCAACTACGCAGCCGCCAATGCCTACTTGGATGCGCTGGCCGACCACCGCCGCCGTACCGGCCTGCCCGGTATGTCGCTGGCCTGGGGGCTGTGGGAGGGCGACGACGGCATGGTCGGCGGCCTGACCGACGCGGACCTGGAGCGCGCCGGGAGCATCGGAGTGCTCAGCCTGACCGGCCCGGACGGGCTCGCGCTGTTCGACGCGGCTCTCCGGCGCGACGAGGCCGGACTGGTGCCCGTCGCCTTCGACTTCTCGCTGCTGCGCGCGCAGGCGGGCCGGCTGGCCCTCCCCTCACTGCTGCGCGGGCTGGTACGGAAGCCGGTGTCCGTACCCGCCACGGCCGCCCGCCCCGGCGCCGGTACCCTTTCCGGCGTCCGTACCCGCTCCGGTGTCCGTCCGGTCGCGATGATCGATGTCGTACGCTCCCGGGTCGCCGCGGTCCTGCGGTACCCATCGGCGAGTGCCGTCGACTCCGACCGGGCCTTCTCCGAGCTGGGCTTCGACTCGCTGATGGCGGTCGAACTGCGCAACCAGCTCAGCGAGGAGACCGGCGTCCGGCTGCCCGCCTCGGTGATCTTCGACCAGCCCACCCCGGCCGCGCTGGCGGCGCACCTGGAGTCACTGTCGGGCGACGGGGAGGCCGTACCCGGGGACCGCGCCGCCGCCGTGCCCGCGACGGGCGGCGCCGACCCCGAGGAGCCGATCGCGATCGTGGGCATGGCCTGCCGACTGCCCGGCGGTGTCGAGTCGCCCGAAGAGCTGTGGGAGCTGGTGCTGCGTGGCGAGGACGCCATCGTGCCGATGCCGGACAACCGCGGCTGGGACATCGACGGCCTCTTCGACCCGGACCCGGAACAGGCGGGCACCAGCTACGTGCGCGAGGGCGGCTTCCTGGCGGGGGCCGACCTGTTCGACCCGTCGCTGTTCGGGATATCGCCGCGCGAGGCGCTCGCCATGGACCCGCAGCAGCGCCTCCTGCTCGAATCCTCCTGGGAGTTGTTCGAGCGGGCCGGAATCCCGGCCCGCTCGCTGAGGGGCAGCAGAACCGGAGTGTTCGTCGGCCTGATGTACACCGACTACCCGGTTCTGCTGCACGGGCGCAAGCACGACCTGGAGGGCCATCTGGGCAATGGCAGCGCGGGCAGCGTCGCCTCCGGCCGTATCGCCTACACGTACGGGCTCGAAGGCCCGGCCGTCACCGTCGACACCGCCTGCTCCTCGTCCCTGGTGGCGATGCACTGGGCGGCCAACGCGCTGCGCTCCGGCGAGTGTTCGCTCGCGGTGGCCGGTGGCGCCACCGTCATGTCGACCCCCACGGTCTTCCTGGAGTTCAGCAGGCAGCGCGGCCTCGCCACCGACGGCCGGTGCAAGCCCTTCGCGGAGGGCGGGGACGGTACGAGCTGGGGCGAGGGCGTGGGGCTCCTCCTGCTGGAACGGCTCTCCGACGCCCGCCGCAACGGACACCAGGTGCTGGGCGTCGTCCGAGGGTCCGCGGTGAACTCCGACGGCGCGTCCAACGGCCTGACCGCGCCCAACGGCCCCTCGCAGCAGCGGGTGATCCGCCAGGCACTGGCGAACTCCGGGCTCGACGCCGTCGACATCGACACCGTGGAGGCGCACGGTACGGGGACCCCGCTGGGCGATCCCATCGAGGCGCAGGCGCTGATCGCCACGTACGGCCAGGACCGGCCGGCCGACGTGCCCCTGCTGGTCGGGGCGCTCAAGTCGAACCTGGGCCACACCCAGGCGGCGGCGGGGGTCGCGGGCGTCATCAAGACCGTGATGGCCATGCGGCACGGGGTACTGCCGAAGATCCTGCACCTGGACGCGCCGTCGTCCCGGGTGGACTGGGAGGACGGCGCGGTACGGCTGCTGGACCGGAACCAGGACTGGCCGGACACCGGACGCCCGCGCCGCGCCGCTGTGTCGTCCTTCGGGATCAGTGGCACCAACGCCCATGTGGTGCTGGAGCAGGCGGCCGACGAGGACGTACGGAAGGACCGGACCGGGACCGACCGGACCGGGACCGACCGGACCGGGACCGACCGGACCGGGGCCGACCGGGCCGGGACCGACACGGCCTTGAGCGACACGGCCTTGAGCGACACGGCCGGGACCGGCGTGACGGGGGCCGATCCGATCGCGACCGAGGTGACCGCGACCGAGGCGACCGGCCCGGCCGGGTCCGGCGGCGGGCACCGGCCCGTGCCCGTCGTCTGGCCGCTGTCCGCGCCGAGCGTGCCCGCCCTGCGCAGGCAGGCGGCCCGGCTGCTCCCGAGGGCGCAGGTCCTGGCCCCGGCCGACGTCGGCCTGTCGCTGGTCACCACGCGGTCCCCGTTCGACCACCGGGCGGTGATCGTCGGCTCCGACCGGGCGGAACTGCTCGACGGACTGCGCGCCCTGGCGGCCGGTGAGCCGATCGGCAACCTCGTCGAGGGCGTCGCCGGGCCGGGTACCAAGCCGGTCTTCGTCTTCCCCGGACAGGGGTCCCAATGGGCCGGTATGGCCGCCGAGTTGCTCGACTCCTCGCCGGTCTTCGCCGCGTCCGTCGCCCGCTGCGAGAGGGCGCTGTCGGAGTTCGTCGACTGGAAGCTCACGGACGTACTGCGCGGTGCACCCGGTGCGCCGGGCCTGGAGGGCGACGACGTGGTGCAGCCCGCGACGTTCGCGGTCACCGTCTCGCTCGCCGAGCTGTGGCAGGCCCACGGAGTGCGGCCCGCCGCCGTCGTCGGACACTCGCAGGGCGAGATGGCGGCGGCCTGCTTCGCCGGTGCGCTCTCGCTGCGCGACGCCGCCCGGGTCGTGTGTCTGCGCGGGCGCGAGGTCACCGCGCTCGCCGGACGCGGCGGCCTGGTGTCGGTCGAGGCGTCCCCCGCCCGGACGGAGGAACTGCTGCAGCCGTACGCGGACCGGCTGGTCCTCGGTGCGGTCAACAGCCCCCGCGCCGTCGTGGTCTCCGGGGACGACGACGCGCTGGAGTCCTTCGTCTCCGACTGCCGCGACCTGGGCATCCGTACCAAGCGCGTGCCCATCAACTACGCCTCGCACTCGTCGCACGCGGACGCCATCGAGGACCGCCTCGCGGACGTGCTGGGCCCGGTCGCCGCCGGGGCGCCGGAGGTGCCGTTCTTCTCCACGGTGACCGCCGACTGGGCGGACAGCCTTCCGCTCGACGCCGGTTACTGGTTCGCGAACCTGCGCCGGCCGGTGCGCTTCGCCGAATCCGTCCGGGCACTCGCGGAGCAGGGCTTCGGACCGATGATCGAGGTGAGCGCGCACCCGGTCCTCACCAGCGCCGTCGAGGAGACTCTGGCCGACGGTGACAGCGGTAGCGGTGAGCGCGGTGCGGGCGGCTGCGCGGTCGGCTCGCTCCGCCGCCAGGACGGCGGGCTCCCCCGTTTCCTCCGGTCCCTCGGGGAGGCGTACGCGGTCGGTGCCGCGGTCGACTGGCGCCGCGTCTTCGACGGCACCGACGCGCAGCCGGTGGACCTGCCCTCGTACGCCTTCCACCGGCAGCGGTTCTGGCCGGAGTTCGACGAACCGGCCCCGGAGACCGCCGCGGACCCGCAGGAGGACGAGTTCTGGCAGGCCGTGCAGGAGCAGGACGTCGACGCGGTCGCCGAACGGATCGGCCTGGGCCGTCAGGAGCTGGAGACGGTGCTCCCCGCGCTGTCCCGCTGGCACGTCGGGCGCCGGGTCCGCTCCACCCTGGACACCTGGCGCTACCGCACGGAGTGGGTGCCGGTACGGCCCGCGGACGTGGCCTCGCTGTCCGGCAACTGGCTGGTACTGCGCTCCGGGACTGGTACCGACAGCGAAAGCGACACCGGCACCGGCACCGGCACCGAGCAGGCCACGGCAGACCTGGTGGACGAAGCGGTCCGCGCGCTGGCCGCCGCAGGAGCCCAGGTCACCGAACTCCCCCTGAATACAGGGGACTTGACGGATGGACCGGGGGCTTCGGAGGGGGAAGCGAACCGCCTCGCCGACCGGATCCGCACCGCGTGCGGTGCCACCCCTCTCGCCGGGGTGCTCTGCCTCACCGGCCTCGACGAGACCCCGGCCGATGGGTACGCCGTGCTCCCCACCGGACTCCGGCTCTGCCTGGCCGCCGTCCGCGCGCTGACCGTCCTGGAGAGCGAGGCACCCTTCTGGGTCGCGACCTCGGGAGCGGTCGGTACCGGCCAGGACGACCCGCCGCGGCGTCCGACCCAGGCGCTGATGTGGGGCGCGGGCGTGGTGCTCGGGCTTGACCTGCCGCGCCGCTGGGGCGGGTTGATCGATCTTCCTGCCGTTCTCGGCCGGGAGAGCGGCGAGGAGTTGTGCGCCGTCCTCAGCGGTGCGACGGGTGAGGAGCAACTCGCGATCAGGGCCGACGGGGTGTCGGCCCGCCGACTGGTCCGCGCGCCCGTCAAGGGCCCTTCGGCGCCGTGGCGCCCCCGGGACACCGTACTGATCACCGGCGGAACCGGGGCGCTCGGCGGCCACCTCGCCAGGTGGGCGGCCCGCTCGGGCGCCGACCGGGTCGTCCTGGTCAGCCGGCGCGGGTCCGCCGCCGAGGGCATGGCCGAACTCCACGACGAACTGATCGACCTCGGCACGGAGGTGGTCATCGAAGCCTGCGACCTCACCGACGGGGAGGCGGTCGCCACCCTGTTCGCCAAGGTCGCCGTCGACGGGCCACCGGTCCGCGCGGTACTGCACGCGGCCGGGACCAGCGGCCGGGAGATGTCCGTCGACGACCTCACCTCCGGCGAACTGGCCTCGGTGCTCGGACCGAAGGTCGCGGGCGCCCGCCATCTCACCGCCCACGCGGCCGGTCTGGAGCTGGACACCTTCGTCCTGTTCTCCTCCGGCGCGGGCACCTGGGGGAACGCCGGACGCATCGGGTACGGGGCGGCCAACGCCTACCTCGACGCCTTCGCCGCCGAACACCGGGCCGCGGGACTGCCCATGGTGTCGCTGGCCTGGGGCGCCTGGGGCGGCGGCGGGATGGTGGACGAGGACACCGCCACCCAGCTGCGCCGGCTCGGCAACCGGCAGATGGACCCGGAGCTCGCGGTGGGCGTGCTGGCCGACGCGGTCGGCCGCCGGGACGGAAACCTGGTGGTCGCCGACATCGGCTGGAAGGCCTTCGCGCCGACGTACCACGCGGCCAGGAGCAGGCCACTGATCCTCGGTGTCGCCGAGGCCAGACAGGCACTGGCCGAAGCGGACACCGTCGGCACCGCCGACGTCGGAGAGCCGGAACTCGTCGGCGAACTGGCCGCCCTGGCCGACGGCGAGCGGCAGCGACTGCTGCTCGACCGGGTACGGCGGGAGGCAGCCGTGGCGCTCGGGCACGGGTCGGCCGCCGAGATGCACATCGACCGCCCGCTCAGGGAGCTGGGCTTCGACTCGCTGACTGTGGTGGCCCTGCGGAACCGGCTCTCCGCGGTCACCGGACTGAAGCTGCCGACGACCCTGGTCTTCGACCATCCGACGTTCCCCGCCCTGGTCCGCTACCTGGTGACACGGCTCTTCGGCGCGGGCACCGAGGCCCCGGCGCAGAGCGCCGAGGAAGCGGCGACCTGGGCGACCCTGCGGTCCATCCCGCTGAACCGGCTGCGCGAGCGGGGACTCCTCGACGCGCTGCTCGAACTCGCGGCGACCCCGGAACGGACCGGAGCCGACGCCGGAACCGAAGCCGGAGCCGACGACGCGGCCGACGACGGCGTGGACCGGTTCGAAGGCATGAATGTGGCCGATCTCGTCGAGTTGGCACTCGGCACCGACACCGATTCACGGGAAAGCTGAGATGACGGCATCCTCCGACAAGATCGTCGATGCGCTGCGTGCGGCGCTGCGTGACAACGAGCGGCTCAAGCAGCACAACCAGCGCCTGGAACAGGTCGCGCACGAGCCGATCGCGATCGTGGGCATGGGCTGCCGACTGCCCGGCGGCATCGAAAACCCGGAGCAGTTCTGGCAGTTGCTGTCCCGGGGCGCGGACGCCATCTCCGACTTCCCGGAGCGGCCGGGCTGGGAGGTGGAGAAGCTCGTCGACCCCGACCCGGACCGGCGCGGCACCACCTACGTCAGCCAGGGCGGCTTCCTGCACGACGCGGACCGGTTCGACGCTGGCTTCTTCGGCATCTCACCGCGCGAGGCCCTGGCGATGGACCCCCAGCAGCGGCTGCTCCTGGAGGTCGCCTGGGAGACGCTGGAACAGGCCCGCATCTCACCGGCCTCGCTGCGGTCCACCGCGACCGGTGTGTTCACCGGCGCGACCGGCGCGGACTACGGCCCGCTCATGGCCCAGTCGGGGATCGACACCGACGGTTACCTGGCGACGGGCAGCGCCGCGAGTGTCGCGTCGGGCCGTATCTCGTACGTCCTCGGCCTGGAGGGGCCGGCCGTGACCGTCGACACGGCGTGCTCCTCCTCGCTCGTCGCGCTGCACCTCGCCGTGCAGGCGCTGCGCTCCGGCGAGTGCTCGCTCGCCCTCGCGGGCGGTGCGACGCTGATGGCCAGCCCTTCCACGTTCCAGGAGTTCAGCCGCCAGCGCGGTCTCGCGATCGACGGCCGGTGCAAGGCGTTCTCGGACGACGCGGACGGCACCAGCTGGAGCGAGGGTGTCGGCCTGCTCCTGGTGGAGCGGCTGTCGGACGCCCGGCGCAACGGGCACCGGGTGCTCGCCGTCGTACGGGGCAGCGCGACCAACCAGGACGGTGCGTCGAACGGTCTGACCGCGCCGAACGGCCTGTCCCAGCAGCGGGTGATCCGCCAGGCACTCGCCAACGCCGAGGTGGCGCCCGCCGAGGTCGACGTGGTCGAGGCACACGGCACGGGCACCACGCTCGGCGACCCCATCGAGGCGCAGGCGCTCCTCGCCACGTACGGCCAGGACCGTGCCGAGGGCAGGCCGCTGTGGCTCGGCTCGGTCAAGTCGAACCTGGGGCACGCGCAGGGCGCCGCAGGCGTCGCCGGTGTGATGAAGATGGTGCTCGCCATGCAGCACGGCGTCATGCCCAGGTCGCTGCACGTCGGTACGCCGTCGTCGCACGTGGACTGGTCGGCGGGCGCGGTGGAACTGCTCGCGGAGGAACGGGAGTGGCCGCGCGGGGACCGGCCGAGGCGGGCGGGTGTGTCCGCGTTCGGGATGAGCGGGACGAACGCGCACGTGATCGTCGAGGAGGCGCCGGAACCTCCGGCGACGGCCGAGCCCCCGGTGGCGCCGGTCGGTGCGGCCCCGGTGGCGGTGCCGTGGGTGCTGTCCGGGCGCAGCGCCGGGGCTCTGCGGGGTCAGGCCGCGGTGCTGGCCGACGTGGCCGGAACGGCTGATCCGGTGGACGTGGGCTGGTCGCTGGCGACGACCCGGTCGTCGTTCGAGCACCGGGCCGTGGTGCCGGGTGGTTCCGGTGAGGGCCTGTCAGCGCTGGCCGCAGGCGAGTTGGCAGCGGGTGTGGTGAGCGGTGTGGCAGGGCCGGTGGGCCGGCCGGTGTTCGTGTTCCCGGGGCAGGGGGCGCAGTGGGCGGGCATGGCGGTGGAGCTGGCGGCTTCGTCGTCGGTGTTCGCGGGACGGTTGGCCGAGTGCGAGACGGTTCTGTCCGGCTTCGTGGATTGGTCGTTGGTGGATGTGTTGCGGGGGGTGGTGGGTGCGCCGTCGTTGGAGCGGGTGGATGTGGTGCAGCCGGTGTCGTTCGCGGTGATGGTGTCGTTGGCGGCGTTGTGGGAGTCGTTCGGGGTGGTGCCGTCGGTGGTGGTGGGGCATTCGCAGGGGGAGATCGCGGCGGCGTGTGTGGCGGGTGTGCTGTCCCTGGAGGACGCCGCGCGGATCGTGGTCGCTCGGTCGGCTGCCATTGCGGCGCTGGCTGGTGCGGGGGTCGGGTCGGACGGTGTCGAGGGGACGATGGCGTCGGTCCGGGTGTCGGCCGAGCGTGTCCGGGAGCTGCTCGGTGCGTGGGTGGGCCGGGTGTCGGTGGCTGCGGTGAACGGGCCTTCTCAGGTGGTGGTTTCGGGGGAGGCGGCCGCGGTCGACGAGTTGCTGGCCGAGTGTGGTCGGCAGGGTGTCCGGGCGCGTCGTATCGCGGTGGACTATGCCTCGCACTCGGCCGCGATGGACGTCCTGCAGGATGGGCTGGCCCCGGAACTGAGCGGAGTCACCCCGCGCGCGGGGCGGGTGCCGCTGCTGTCCACGGTGACGGGGGAGTTCGTCGATCCGCTCACGATGGACGGCGCGTACTGGTTCCGGAACCTGCGCGAGCCGGTGCGGTTCGCCGACGCGATCGAGCGGTTGGCCGGCGAGGGCTACGGCACCTTCGTGGAGGTCTCCTCGCACCCGGTGCTCACCGCCGCGGTCGAGGAGAGCGTCGAGCAGGCGGGTGCCGAGCCCGGCGTGGTGGTGGGGTCGCTGCGCCGGAACGAGGGCGGCCCGGACCGGTTCCTGACGAGCGTGGCGGAGCTGTGGGTACGGGGGGCGGAGGTCGACTGGACCGCCGCGTTCCGGGATGCGCGGCCCCACGTGGTCGACCTCCCGACGTACGCCTTCCAACGCCGCAGCTACTGGCCGGAGTTCACCCAGGAGACCGCCCCGGCCACCCGGGCCGACACCGTGGACGGGGAGTTCTGGGCGGCCGTCGAGCGCGAGGACGCACCGGCGCTCGCCCACACGCTGCACACCGATACCGGAGCACTGGATCCACTGCTGCCCGCACTCGCCCGGTGGCGCAGGGAGCAGCGCGAGCAGAACACCACGGACAGCTGGCGCTACGAGGTCAAGTGGCGTCCGCGGAGCGGCACCACCGGCAGCCGGCCCGCACTGTCGGGCAGCTGGCTGGTCGTCGTGCCCGAGGCCGACGCGGCCACGGAGCGGACCTTGGCCGTCGTCGACGCCCTGGTCATGCACGGCGCGGACGTGCGCACACTGCCGTTGCCCGCCGACGCCTGCGACCGGGCGTCACTCACCGACCTGCTCCGGGAGATCACCCCTCGGCCCGACGGCGTGCTGTCCCTGGCCGCACTCGACGAACGGCCGCTGCCCGCCGAGCCGTCGGTCTCCTACGGGCTGGCGACCACGGCCGTCCTGGTGCAGAGTCTCGGCGACGCGGGGATCGCGGCGCCGGTCTGGATCGCCACCGAAGGAGCGGTCGGTATCGGCCGCTCCGACCCGCTGCGCAGCGTGGAACAGGCGGCGGTCTGGGGCCTCGGCCGGGTCGTCGGACTGGAGCACCCGGACCGCTGGGGCGGGCTGATCGACCTGCCGGGGCAGGCCCTGGACGCCCGTGCGGCGCAGCGGCTCGCCGCAGCTCTCGCCGACGGCACCGAGGACCAGATCGCCGTGCGGGCCTCCAGCTCCTACGTACGGCGGCTCGTGCACACCCCGCCCACCGACCGGCCGGGCACCCCGTGGCAGCCGCACGGCACCGCGCTGATCACCGGCGGTACCGGAGGTATCGGCTCCACGCTCGCCCGCTGGCTGGCGGCCCACGGTATCCAGCACCTGGTGCTGACCGGCCGACGCGGTGCGGAAGCCCCCGGAGTACCCGAACTCCAGGAGGAGTTGACGGCGCTCGGCGTCGGGGTCACCGTCGTCGCCTGTGACGTGGCGGACCGCGCGGCGCTGGCCCGGGTGCTCGACTCCGTACCGGACGAGCACCCGCTGACCGCGGTCGTGCACGCGGCAGGCGTCGGGCAGTTCCGGCAGCTGGAGGCCTGCGACCCCGCGGACCTCGCCGACGTCATGCGAGCGAAGGTGCTCGGCGCCCGGCACCTCGACGAGCTGCTCGGCGACCGACCGCTCGACGCGTTCGTCCTGTTCTCGTCCAACGCCGGTGTCTGGGGCAGCGGCGGGCAGTCCGCGTACGCCGCGGCCAACGCGTTCCTGGACGCGCTGGCCGCCGACCGCCGCTCCCGCGGCCGGGTGGCGACCTCGGTGGCCTGGGGCGCCTGGGGCGGCGCGGGCATGGCGGCCGACGCGGGCATGGCGCAGCACCTGACCGCCCGGGGCATCCGGGCGATGCAGCCGGAACTGGCCCTCGCGGCGCTCCGTGGCGCGGTCGAGCGCGACGAGACGTTCACCGTCGTCGCGGACATGGACTGGGAACGGTTCGCCCCCGCGTTCACGGCGGCCAGGCCGAGGCCGCTGCTCGACGAACTGGCCGAAGTACGGGCGGTGTCGGAGACGGGGGAGCCTGCGGCCGATCCCGACTCGACCACCGGCGCGCTCCGCACCCGGCTGGCCGGACGGTCCCCGGCCGAGCAGCTGAGGGACCTGCTCACCCTGGTGTGCACGCACGCCGCCGCGGTACTCGGCCACGAGGACACGAGCGCCATCGAGGCCGGACGCGCCTTCCGGGAACTCGGCTTCGACTCGCTGACCGCGATCGAACTGCGGAACCGGCTGAGCACGGTGACCGGGCTGCGCCTGCCCGCCACCCTGGTCTTCGACCACGCCCAGCCACAGGCGCTGGCCGCCCGTCTCCGTACCGAGCTGACCGGGGAGGACTCCGGGCAGGACACGGTCGTACCGGGCGGCGCGGCCGACGACGAACCCATCGCGATCATCGGGATGAGCTGCCGGTTCCCCGGCAACGTGCGGTCGCCGGAAGAGCTCTGGCAGCTCCTGGCCGCGGGCACCGACGCGTTGACCCCGTTCCCCGCCGACCGCGGCTGGCCGTCCCATGTCGAAGGCGGCGTGAGCGAGGGGGGATTCGTCCACGACGCGATCGACTTCGATCCGGCCTTCTTCGGGATGAGCCCACGCGAGGCACTGGCGACGGACCCGCAGCAGCGGCTGGTCCTCGAAGCCGCCTGGGAGGCCTTCGAACACGCGGGCATCGCCCCCGACTCGGTGCGCGCCACCCGGACTGGCGTGTTCATGGGAGCCAACAACCAGGGATACGGGACGGGCCCCGACATCCCCGAAGGCGTCCAGGGGCATCTGCTCGTCGGGAACGCGACGAGCGTCGTCTCCGGGCGGGTCGCCTACACCCTGGGGCTCGAAGGCCCCGCCGTGACACTGGACACGGCGTGCTCGTCGTCCCTGGTGGCGCTGCACTGGGCAAGCAGGTCGCTGCGCTCGGGCGAGTCCACGCTGGCGCTGGCCGGCGGGGTCACCGTGCTGGTGACGCCCGACAGTTTCACCGAGTTCAGCCGCCAGGGCGGACTCGCCGGGGACGGCCGCTGCAAGGCGTTCTCCGACGAGGCGGACGGTACGGGCTGGGGCGAGGGCGTCGGCATCCTCGTCCTGGAGAAACTGTCCGACGCCCGCCGCAACGGACACCGGGTCCTCGCCCTCGTCACCGGCAGCGCCACCAACCAGGACGGCGCGTCCAACGGCCTGAGCGCGCCGAGCGGCCCCGCCCAGCAGCGGGTGATCCGGCAGGCCCTGGCCGACGCCGGACTGTCGGCGTCCGACGTGGACGCGGTCGAGGCGCACGGTACCGGCACGGCCCTGGGCGACCCGATCGAGGCACACGCGCTGCTGGCGACGTACGGCCAGGGGCGCGCCGCCGACCGGCCGCTGCGGCTCGGCTCGATCAAGTCGAACATCGGACACACCCAGTCGGCGGCCGGTGTCGCCGGAGTCATGAAGATGGTGCTCGCGATCCAGCACGGGGTGATGCCCAGGACGCTGCACGTGAGCACCCCTTCGACCCAGGTGGACTGGTCGGCCGGCGCGGTGGAACTGCTCACGGAGGAACGGGAGTGGACCCGCGGGGACGGGCCGCGCCGCGCGGGCGTGTCGTCCTTCGGTATCAGCGGGACGAACGCACACGTGATCATCGAAGAGGCCCCGCGGGTTCCGGAGGCCTCGCAGTCCCCCCAGGTCCCGCAGATCCCGGAGGCCTCGCAGGTCCCGGAGGCCTCGCAGGTCCCGGAGGCCTCGCAGGTCCCGGAGACTGTGGAACCCGGCGGGTCCCGTCCCGGTTCCGATGCCGTGACGCACGCGGTGCCTGACGGGGTGCCCGACACGGTGAACCTGCCGGTGATCCCGTGGGTGATGTCGGCGAAGTCGCCCGCCGCACTCGTCGCGCAGGCGGACCGGCTGTCGTCCGCGACGGCCGGAAAGGCCCCCGCGGACGTGGCGTTGTCGCTGGCCACGACCCGTACGGCCCTGACACACCGGTCGGTGGTGCTCGGCGGAAGCACGGAAGAGCTGCGCTCCGCGTTGCGGTCGCTCGCCGACAGAACCCCGACGGCCGAGGGCGTCGTGTCGGGGGTGGCGGGCACCGGCCTGACCGCGTTCGTCTTCTCCGGCCAGGGTGGCCAACGGCCAGGAATGGGAACGGAGTTGGCCCACACCTTCCCGGTGTTCGACGCGGCGCTGAGCGAGGTGTGCGCCCACTTCGACGGGCTGCTCGACCGGCCGCTGCGCGCGATCATGGCCGAGGACCCCGAGGGGCTGCTGACGAACACGGGCTGGGCGCAGCCCGCACTGTTCGCGTTCGAGGTGGCCCTGTTCCGGCTGGTCGAGTCCTGGGGCCTGCGGCCGGACTGTCTGGTGGGCCACTCGGTCGGCGAACTGGCCGCCGCACACGCGGCCGGGGTGCTCCCGCTCGCGGACGCCTGCACGCTGGTCGCGGCACGGGCCGGGCTGATGGCGGCGCTGCCCGACGGCGGTGTGATGTGGGCGGTCCGGGCCTCGGCGGACGAGGTCCGGCCCCTGCTGACCGACGGGGTGTCCCTCGCAGCGGTCAACGCCCCCGGCCAACTGACCCTCTCGGGCACCCGGGAGGCCGTGAAGTCGGTCGTCGCCGCGCTGCCCGGCCGGGAGAACCGCCGGCTGGACGTCAGCCACGCCTTCCACTCCGGGCTGATGGACCCGATGCTGGAGGAGTTCGGCCGGGCCGCATCGGCCATCGGGATGCGCCGCCCGGAGATCCCGGTCGTGTCGAGCCTGACCGGCGAGGTGATCGAGGAGTTCACCGCGCGCTACTGGGTCGACCAGGTCCGGGGCACGGTCCGGTTCGCCGACGCGATCGCCCGTCTGACGGACCTCGGGGTGACCCGCTTCGCGGAACTCGGCCCGGACGCCGGGCTGATCGGCGCGATCGTCGAGACCACCGAGACCACCGAGACCGCTGAGACCACGGGGACCGCTGAGACCACGGGGACCGCTGAGGCCGTCGAGGCCGCTGAGGCCGTCGAGGCCGCTGAGGCCGTCGAGGCCGCTGGGACCGCTGGGACCCCCCGGATCTCTGAGACCTCTGGGGCCTCCGAGATCACCAGGACGACCGGCGGCGGGCCGCTCGCCGTGTCGCTGCTGCGCCGGGACCGCCCGGAGCCCGCCACCGCCGTGACGGCGCTCGCCCGGCTGTGGGCGGACGGCTGCCCGGTCGACTGGCAGGCGTTCTACGCGCCGACCGGTGCCGCCGTCACCGACCTGCCCACGTACGCCTTCCAGCATCAGCGCTTCTGGCTGCACGGAACCGCCGCGGACCGCCCGTCGGGCACGGACCCGTGGAGCTACCGCACCGAATGGCGGCCGGTCACCGCCGGGCCGGGCGGTGACCTCACCGGACGCTGGTTGCTGCTCGCGCCCCGGCCCGACGCCGAGGGCCCGGTGTGCACCGCACTCGCGGAGGGCCTGCGGATATCAGGCGCAGAACCCGTACCGGTGGCGGTGGACGAGGAGGTGGACCGCGCCGCCCTCACGGAACTGCTGCGTGGCCACCCGGACGTCTCCGGAGTGCTCCTCCTGCTGAGCCCGTCGACCGGGCCCGGCGCCGCTGCCTCCGCGCTGGCTGCCGAGGTGATCCAGGCGCTGGGCGACGCAGCGGTGGCTGCCCCGCTCTGGTACGTCACCTCCGGCGCCGTCTCCATCGGCGGCTCGGACGTCCCGCCGCACCCCGGACTGGCCGCGGCCTGGGGCCTCGGCCGGGTCGCCGCACTCGAACACCCGGACCGCTGGGGCGGGTTGGCGGACCTTCCGGCCGCACCCGAAGCCCGGGACATCGGCCGGCTGACCGCGCTGCTCGCCGGGCGTTCCGGCGAGGACCAGTTCGCGATCCGGCCCGGCGGTGTCTTCGTACGACGGCTCGTGCGCGGCGCGTCCCCGGCTGGTCAGCACACTTCCACTGGTCAGCACGCTGTCGCTGGTCAGCGCACTGACGCCGAGTGGCCCCTGGGCGGCACCGTGCTGATCACCGGAGGCACCGGCGCACTCGGGAGCGAGGTCGCCCGGTGGCTGGCCGGTCGCGGCGCGGCCCGGCTCGTCCTGCTCGGCCGACGCGGCGCGGAAACCCCCGGCGCGGACCTGCTCCGGGCGGAACTGACCGCTTCCGGCGCCGAGGTCACCATCGTGGCCTGCGACGCATCGGACCGCGACGCGCTCGCCGCGGCCGTCCGGACCCTGGACGCCGACGGGGTGGCCATCGACGCGGTGGTGCACGCCGCCGGTGTCGTCGACGACGCCCTGCTGCACACCACGACCCCGCAGCAACTGGCAGCCGTATGGGCGGCGAAGGCGACGGCCGCCGCCCACCTGCACGAACTCCTGGGCGACCGTGAGCTGTCCGCGTTCGTGCTGTTCTCCTCCCTCGCGGGCACCCTCGGCTCCGTGGGACAGGCCGGATACGCGGCGGCGAACGCCTATCTGGACGGGCTCGCGGAGACCCGCACCCGTGCCGGGCTCCCGGCCCTGTCCGTCGCCTGGGGCCCGTGGGCCGGCGCCGGGATGGCCGCCACCGAAGCCCTGGCGGAAGGCATGCGGCAGCACGGACTGAACCCGATGGACTCCGCGCCCGCGCTGGCAGCCCTGGAACGGGCCCTGTCCGGCGGCGCGCCCTGCACCGTGATCGCCGACGTGGACTGGGCACGGTTGAGCGCCCGGGACACCACGCACCCCGCACCGCTCATCGCCGAACTCACCGGCCGTACACCCGCCCCCACCACGGACGGGCCGCCGGACGGCGACACCGCGCTGCGCCGCGACGTACTGGCGCTGCCCCCGGCCGCACGCCACGACGCGGTCCTGGAAGCCGTACGCACCCAGGCCGCCGCCGTGCTCGGCCACCCGTCCATCGAACCGGTCGAACCCGGCGCCGCGTTCTCGGCACTCGGCTTCGACTCCCTGCTCGCACTCGACCTCCGCTCCCGGCTCAACTCGCTGACCGGGCTGGCCCTTCCGGCCACGCTCGTGTTCGACCGGCCGACCGCCGACTCGCTCGCCCGGTACCTGCTCGACGAACTCACCGGCACCCGCCGGCACCCGCAGACGGACGGCCCGTCCCCGGACCGGCCGGCCCGCGCCGACGACGAACCGATCGCCGTCGTCAGCATGAGCTGCCGGTTCGCCGGTGGCGTCGACACCCCCGAAGACCTGTGGCGGCTGCTCTCCGACGGGGCCGACGCGATGTCGGCGTTCCCCGAGGACCGTGGCTGGGACACCGCGTCGCTCTACCACCCGGACCCCGACCACGAAGGCACCTGCTACGTCCAGGAGGGCGGCTTCCTGCACGGCGCGGGGGACTTCGACGCCGAGCTCTTCGGCATCAACCCGCGCGAAGCCCTCGCCATGGACCCCCAGCAGCGGCTGCTCCTGGAGTGCTCCTGGGAGGCACTGGAGCGGGCCGGGATCGACCCGAAGGCCGTACGCGGCAGCCGCATCGGAGTGTTCGCCGGGACCAACGGCCAGGACTACCCCGCCGCTCTGCAGGGCTCCGCCGAGAACGTCGCGGGCTACGTCGCCACCGGCAGCGCGGCCAGTGTGTTCTCCGGCCGGGTCGCCTACGCCTTCGGCCTCGAAGGACCCGCCCTGACCGTGGACACCGCCTGTTCGGCCTCGCTGGTCGCCCTCCACCTGGCCTGCCAGGCCCTGCGCGCGGGCGAATGCACCGCGGCGCTGGTGGGCGGTGCGACGGTGATGAGCACCCCGGGCGTGTTCATGGAGTTCAGCAGGCAGCGGGCCCTGTCGGCGGACGGCCGGTGCAAGGCGTTCTCCGACGACGCCGACGGCACGGGCTGGGGAGAGGGCGTGGGCCTGGTCATGGTCGAGCGCCTCTCCGACGCCCGCCGCAACGGCCACCCGGTGCTCGCCGTCATCCGGGGAACCGCGGTCAACCAGGACGGTGCGTCCAACGGCCTCACCGCGCCCAGCGGCCCCGCCCAGCAGCGGGTGATCCGTCAGGCCCTCTCCAACGCGGGGCTGTCGGCTTCGGACGTGGACGTGGTGGAGGCGCACGGTACGGGTACCGCGCTGGGCGACCCGATCGAGGCGCAGGCCCTGCTCGCCACCTACGGCCAGGACCGCCCGGACGACCGGCCGCTCTGGCTCGGCTCCGTCAAGTCGAACCTCGGCCACACCCAGGCGGCGGCCGGTCTGGCCGGGGTCATCAAGATGGTGCTGGCACTGCGCCACGGCACACTGCCCAGGACACTGCATGTCTCCGCGCCGTCCTCGCACGTCAACTGGGACGACGGCAGCGTACGACTACTGACGGAGCCCCGCCCCTGGCCCGGCCTCGACCGGCCGCGCCGCGCTGGTGTCTCCGCCTTCGGCGTCAGCGGCACCAACGCCCACGCCATCCTGGAACAGGCACCCGAACCGGCCCCGGCCGAGCCGCCCGTATCTTCGCTCCCGGCCCCGCCCGGCCTGGTCGACCCCACCGGCCTTGACCTTGAGGGTCAGGCCACCGAAGACGCCGCACCTGTCGCACCTGCCGCACCTGCCGCACCGGCCTCGTCGGGGCCCCCGGTCGTACCGTGGCTGCTGTCCGGGAAGACAGCAGAAGCACTCGCCGGTCAGGCCGCACGGCTGCTTCCCATGGCCCGGACAGGTGCTGACGGCGATCGGACCCCTTCCCCGGGTGACATCGCCCGGTCACTCGCCACCTCGCGCGCGGCACTCGAACAGCGCGCCGCCGTCATCGGTGCCACACCCGACGAGATGGCAGCGGGCCTGACCTCTCTCGCGGACGGCCGGGAGGCACACCACCTCGTCACCGGGACCGCAGGCGCCCCGGGGAAGACGGTGTTCGTCTTCCCCGGCCAGGGCAGTCAGTGGCTCGGCATGGCCACGGAACTCCGGGATTCCTCACCGGTGTTCGCCGCGAAGCTGGCCGACTGCGAAGAGGCACTCGCCGAGTTCGTGGACTGGTCACTGACCGGCGTACTGCGCGGCGACCCTGCCGCGCCCGGTCTCGACCGGGTGGACGTGGTGCAGCCCGCACTGTTCGCGGTGATGGTCTCGCTGGCGGAGCTCTGGCAGTCCTCCGGGGTCCGCCCCCATGCGGTGATCGGCCACTCCCAGGGCGAGATCGCGGCGGCCTGCGTCGCCGGAGCACTCTCGCTGCGCGACGCCGCCCGGGTGGTCTGCCTGCGGAGCCAGGCACTGATCGCGCTCGGACCCGACCGGCCGGCCCCCGCCGGACCCGGTGCCGCCCCCACAGCTCCGACAATTCCGAGCGCTTCGACCGCCGCTTCGACCGAACAGGCACCGGCGTCGGAGGGCGGGATGGTCTCGCTCATGCTCGACCCCGCGCAGGTCGGTGAGCTGATCGCCGGATACGACGGCCGCCTCTCGGTCGCGGCGGTCAACGGCCCCGCGTCGGTCGTCGTCTCGGGCGACGCACAAGCCCTGGACCTGCTCCTTCGCGACTGCGCCGACCGGGGAACCCGGGCGAGGCGCATCCCGGTGAACTACGCCTCGCACTCCGCGCACGTCGACCGGATCCGCGAAGAGCTGCTCACCGCACTGAGCCCGACGGCGCCACGGCAGCCCGTCGTGCCCATGCTGTCGACGCTCACCGGGGAATGGATCGGCGCGGACGAGGCGGGCACGGTCGACGCCGACTACTGGTTCCGCAATCTGCGCCGGCCCGTCATGCTGGCCCCGGCGATCCGCGAACTGGCAGCGACCGGCCACCGGACCTTCGTGGAGATCAGCCCGCACCCGGTCCTGACCGTTCCCGTGCAGGAAACGCTCGACGCCCTCGACGTCACCGCCGGAAGGGTCTTCGTGGGCGGCTCGCTGCGCCGCGACGACGGCGGCGCGCGACGCTTCACCACCTCCCTCGCCGAGGCCTACGTGACCGGAGTGGACGTCGACTGGACGTCCGTGCTCGGCGAAGCCGGGCCGGACCACGTCGAACTCCCCACGTACGCCTTCCAGCACCGGACCTTCTGGCCCCGCCCCGCCGAACGCGACGAGGCCCCGACGAACGCCGACCCGGTGGACAGCGCGTTCTGGGAGGCGGTCGAGCAGGAGAACCTGGACGGCCTGGCCGACACCCTCGGTCTCGGCACCCCCGCACTCGCCGAGGTTCTGCCCGCCCTGGCCGGCTGGCGGCGTACGCGACGCGAAGCGACGGCCCTGGACTCCTGGCGCTACCGCGTCACCTGGCGTCCGCTCACCGACCACCAGTCCGACCGCCAGTCCGGGCAGCAGTCCGGCCGGAACTCCGATCGGCCGTCGTTCCAACTCGACGGGAACTGGCTCCTGTTGGCCTCCGACGCGAGCGACCCGCAGTGGAGCGGGGCGATCGGCCGGGCACTGGACGCCTCCGGAGCACACCTGGTGACGGTGGAGGTCGACCCGGCCACACTCACCCGCGAGAACTTCGCCGCACAGCTGGGCCGCCACCTGAGCGAGGCAGGCCGGATCGACGGCGTCCTCTCCCTGCTCGGAGTCGACGAACAGCCACATCCTGCGCATCCCGCGATGTCCACCGGACTGGCCGCGACCCTGCTGCTGACCCAGGCGATGGCCGACGCGGCACTCGACGCACCCCTGTGGCTGGCGACCCGGGAAGCGGTCCTGGCCACCCCGGCCGACCGGCTCTCCGGCCTCCGCCAGGGACAGATCTGGGGCCTCGGCCGGGTCATCGGACTCGAACACCCCGATCGTTGGGGCGGATTGATCGACCTTCCCGCAGAAATCGAAGAACGGGCCGCACACCGACTGCGCCAGGCACTCGGCGGCATCATCGGCACCGGCGGTTCCGGTGGTTCTGGTGGCTCCTCCGGTTCCGGCTCCAGCTCCGGTTCCGGCGCCGGACCGGGAGAGGATCAGATCGCCGTACGCGAACAGGGCCTGTTCGTACGGAGGCTGGTACACGCACCGGTCGGCGACACGCCTCCCCGGCGCAACTGGCAGCCGCGGGACACCGCACTCATCACCGGCGGAACGGGCGGGATCGGCGCACAGGTGGCCCGCTGGCTGGCCGAGGCCGGTACCGAACACCTCGTGCTGACCAGCCGGCGGGGAGACACCGCCCCGGGCGCAGCCGAGTTGCGCACCCAACTGAACGCCCTCGGCGCCCGGGTGACCTTCGCGGCCTGCGACGTCGCCGACCGCGAGGCACTGACCGCGCTGGTGTCCGGCCTGCGGGCCGAAGGCGAGCAGATCCGTACCGTCGTGCACGCGGCCGGAGTGGTACAGGCCACCGCGCTGCGGGAGATGAGTCTGGGCGAGTGCGCCGAGGTGCTCTCCGCCAAGGCACTGGGCGCGGCCCATCTGGACGCACTGTTCGACGACGAACCGCTGGACGCCTTCGTCCTGTTCTCGTCCAACGCCGGAGTCTGGGGCAGTGGTGGCCAGGGCGCGTACGCGGCGGCCAACGCTTCCCTCGACGTACTCGCGCAGTCACGCCAGGAGCGTGGCCTCGCCGCGACCTCCATCGCCTGGGGTGCCTGGGGCGGCGGCGGAATGGCCGCGGATCCCGGGGCCGAGGAACACCTGCGCCGCCGTGGCGTCCTGGTGATGGCACCGGAACAGGCCCTCGCCGCACTGCGCCAGGCCCTGGAGCACCAGGACACCGTGGTGGCCGTCGCCGATGTGGACTGGGCCCGGTTCGCGCCGAGCTTCGCCGCCGCGAGACCGCGCCCGCTGCTCGACGAACTGCCGGAGGCACGACGGGCCTTGCGCGAATCGCAAGCCCCCGTCGGGGAAACCGGCACACCCGGCACCGGGCCGGGCGAGCGGCTGCGGAACATGCCGCAGGCCGAGCGCGAGGCCGCGCTGCTCGACCTGGTGCGCTCCGCCGTCGCCGCCGTACTGGGTCACGAGAGCGCCCAGGCGGTCGAAGCCGGACGGGCCTTCAAGGACCTCGGCTTCGACTCCCTGACCTCCGTCGAACTGCGTAACAGGCTGACCTCCGCGACCGGCCTGACCCTGCCCGCGACCCTGGTCTTCGACCACCCGACCCCGCTCGACCTGACGGCCCTGCTGCGCGCCGAGTTCGCCGGTGAGCAGCAGGAGCTTCCGCCGGAACAGGCAGTGCTCTCCGACTTGGACAAGCTTGAGGCCGGAATTTCAGCTCTTTCCCCAGACCACGACCTGGACGCCGTTCAGGCCAGGCTGCGAAGCCTAATCTCGACGCTGGGCGACAGGCAGTCCGCCGAAACCGGCCAGCCTGTGTCCCGAAAGCTGGAGACAGCCTCCGACGACGAGCTGTTCGAATTCATCCACCGGGAGTTCGGTAAGTCTTCTTGAGGCGGGTGCGCCGAAGCTACCGATTCCCGTGGCGACGCCTACAGGAGACGGTCCGTAAGTGAACGAGGACAAGCTTCGCGACTACCTCAAGTGGACAACGGCCGACCTTCACGAGACGCGCCAGCGTCTTCGTGAGGTGGAGGACGCGGCCCGGGAACCCATCGCGATCGTGGCGATGAACTGCCGTTTCCCGGGCGGCGTCCGTTCCGCGGACGACCTGTGGGAGCTTGTCGACGGTGGCGTCGACGCCCTCGGTGCGGTACCGCTGGACCGCGGCTGGGACCTCACCGGACTGCCGGGCGTCGACGCATCGACCCGGGGCGGATTCGTTCACGACGTCGCCGACTTCGACGCCGGGCTCTTCGGCATCGCGCCGCGCGAGGCCCTGGCCATGGACCCCCAGCAGCGCCTGCTCCTGGAGTGCTCCTGGGAGGCGCTGGAGCACGCCGGAATCGCACCGCTGTCCCTGAAGGGCGACCGCGTCGGTGTCTTCGTGGGCGGTTCTCCGTCCGGATACGACACCCGTCTGTCGGCTGCCGACGGCGTCGACGGCTATGTGATGACCGGCAGTTCGGGCAGCGTCCTGTCCGGCCGGGTCTCGTACGCGCTGGGCCTTGAGGGCCCGGCGGTCACCGTGGACACCGCATGTTCGTCGTCGCTGGTGGCGCTGCACATGGCCGTGCAGTCGCTGCGCTCCGGCGAGTGCTCTCTCGCCATGGCCGGTGGTGTGACGGTGATGTCGACACCGGCGGCCTTCGTCGAATTCGCCCGGCAGGGCGGCCTGTCCACGGACGGCCGGTGCAAGGCGTTCTCGGACGATGCGGACGGTACGGGCTGGGGCGAGGGCGTGGGCGTTCTCGTACTGGAGCGGCTGTCCGACGCGCGGCGTCATGGCCGGCGGGTGCTGGCAGTCGTCAGAGGCTCGGCGGTCAACCAGGACGGTGCGTCCAACGGTCTGACGGCGCCGAACGGTCCCTCGCAGCAGCGAGTGATCCGCCAGGCCCTGTCTAGCGCCCGGCTGTCGGCCTCCGATGTGGATGTGGTGGAGGCGCACGGTACGGGTACGTCGTTGGGTGACCCGATCGAAGCGCAGGCGCTGCTCGCCACATACGGCCAGGACCGCCGGGACGGTGAGCCGTTGTGGCTGGGTTCGGTGAAGTCGAACATCGGTCACACCCAGGCTGCGGCGGGTGTGGCCGGGGTCATCAAGATGGTGCAGGCGATGCGCCACGGGGCCATGCCCAAGTCGCTGCATGTGGGTATGCCGTCGTCGCACGTGGACTGGTCGGCTGGCGCGGTGGAACTGCTTGCCGAGGGTCGGGCCTGGCCGGAGACGGACCGGCCGCGGCGGGCCGGTGTGTCCGCGTTCGGCGTCAGCGGCACCAACGCACACGTGATCATCGAAGAAGCACCTCCGATCGGGACACCCGACGACGAGGACGCGGCTGCCGACGCACCGGAGGCTGCTGTCCCCGGTGTCGCGTTGCCGGTGATCCCGTGGCTGGTCTCGGCGAAGACCGCCGCAGCTGTGCCCGCACAGGCGGCCCGGCTGGCCTCCGCGGTGCGGGGAGCTGCGGGCGTGGACGTGGGCCTGTCACTGGCGACGACCCGCTCGGGCCTTGAACACCGTGCCGTCGTACTCGGCACGAACACGGAAGAACTGCGCTCCGGACTCCGGGAACTGGCCGAGGGAACGGCATCGGCTGGGACCGGAATCTCAGGAACGGTACGTGAGGGACTGACCGGGTTCGTCTTCTCGGGTCAGGGTGGGCAGCGGGTTGGTATGGGGCGGGAGTTGGCTGAGGCGTTCCCGTTGTTCGGTGCTGTGTTGGGTGAGGTGTGTGGGCATTTCGACGTGCTGCTCGACCGTCCGCTGCGTGAGGTGATGTTCGGGGACGGGGTGGCGTTGGGGCGGACGGGTTGGGCACAGCCTGCGCTGTTCGCTATCGAGGTGGCGTTGTTCCGGCTGGTGGAGTCGTGGGGTGTGCGGCCGGATTATGTGGTGGGTCATTCGGTGGGTGAGTTGGCTGCTGCGTATGTGGCGGGTGGGTTGTCTCTGGGGGATGCGTGTCGTTTGGTGGCGGCGCGTGCCGGGTTGATGGAGGCGTTGCCTGAGGGGGGTGTGATGTGGGCGGTGCGGGCGTCTGCGGAGGAGGTCACGCCGCTTCTGGTCGAGGGTGTGTCCATCGCTGCGGTGAACGCTCCTGGCCAGGTGGTTCTGTCGGGCGAGCGTACGGCTGTTGAGTCCGTCGCTGCGTCTCTGTCCGCCCGTGAGGGGCGCTGGTTGGAGGTGAGTCACGCGTTCCATTCGGTCCTGATGGATCCGATGTTGGAGGCGTTCGGGGATGTGGCTTCTGGCATGGAGATACATCGCCCGCAGATTCCTGTGGTCTCGACGCTGACGGGTGAGTTGGTGGAGGAGTTCACGGGGCGGTATTGGGTGGATCAGGTGCGTGGGACGGTCAGGTTCGCGGATGCGGTGACCCGGCTTCAGGCCCTGGGTGTGTCCCGGTTCGTGGAGGTTGGTCCTGACGCGAGTCTGGTGGGCGCGGTCGGTGAGACCTGTGGTGATGACGTGCTTGCGGTGCCGTTGCTGCACCGTAAGCGTTCGGAGCCGCTGACTGCGGTGATGGGGTTGGGCCGGTTGTGGGTGGATGGTTGTCCGGTGGACTGGCAGGGGTTCTACGCGCCCACGGGTGCGGTCGCCGTCGACCTGCCGACGTATGTCTTCCAGCGCGAGCGCTACTGGCCGCGTGTGAAGCCCGCTGCCCTGGCGGAGCTTGGTGTGGGTGCCGACGCCGAGATATGGGAGGCGGTCGAGCGGGGTGATGCCGATCTGTTTGCCGCAGAGCTCGGGCTGGGGGCAGGGTCTTCGCTGAGCGAAGCGCTTCCGGCGCTTTCCGCGTGGCGTAAGCGTCGCCAGGAGCGTGCGGCGGTGGACCGGCTGAAGTACGAGGTCTCGTGGACTCCGGTGGGTGTGAGTTCCGATC
>NZ_CALNVW010000037.1 GCF_940670765.1 Streptomyces sp. A 4/2 | reverse complement strand
GCACGCAGGTCAACTCACGTGCTCCTCGGCGGTTCCTCCGCTGCCACCCCGAATGAGTGATCAACCGCGCGAAGGTTCGATGGCCGACCATAGTGACCCTCTTGTGATCAGTTCAAATCCCGATGCCGAAAATCTCGGTCATCGACTGCATTCTTTACATACACCGCACGCACAGTAGCGGTCACTTGACGGTGCGCAGACCATCAGGCACCCCGAAGTGGGGCATGCCGCACAGGAGTTACTAGACGCGCGAAAGCCGCTTCAGCAACATGACGGACGCCACGGGCCTGGCGCCCGCCCTGGCCACCCCGTCGGCCACCTCACGGTCGGTCGAAACGACCACCACGGGGCGGCCCGAAGGCTCCGCCCGGACCAGCTGGCGGATCACCTCGTCGGCGGTCACTCCCGGCTTGCTGAACAGCACCCGCACCCCGCGCGGCGGCGCGAGCAGCACCGGCGCCGCCAGCTCCGCCCCGTCGAAGACACAGGTCATCTCGGCGCCCGTCTGCGCGGCGAGCATGGACAGGCCGCCGAGGAGGCGCAGCCGCTGCTTCTCCAGCGGCAGCTGCGGGTAGCCGGTCTTGGTGACGTTGTAGCCGTCCACCACCAGGTGCGCCTGCGGCAGCGAGAGCAGTTGGTCGAGCAGGGCCGGGTCGGTGTCCGAGAGCGCCCTGGCCGCGATGTCCTTGGGCGAGAGCCTGCCCGGCTCCACCGCGTCGACGGAGTCGGCGGGGCGCAACGTGGACGGCGGCAGGGCCAGTTCGCGCCGCAGCCCCTGGGCCGCGTCCAGCACCGTGTCGAGGAGCAGCCGGAGCCGCATGTCCTCGACGGAGCGCCCTTCGCGTACGGCACGACGGCCGGCCTCCACGGAGGCCTCCGCCTCACCGAGCCGCGCCTTCAGCCGCCGCGACTCGCTCTCCGCCGCGGCGACCCTGGCCGCCGCCTCGGACTTGATGGTGTCGATCTCGGAACCGGTGCGGCGCAGCGCCGCCTCACCCCGCTTCACATCGCTCTGGGCGCTGCGCAGTTTGCGCTGAAGCGATTCGGCATCCTTGCGGGCCGCGTCCAGTTCCGCGCGCAGCCGCTCGTTCTCGGTCCGGGTCTGCGCCCTCGCCTCGGCGAGCTCCTCGCGCAGCTGCTCCAGCTCGCGCTGAGCCGCCTCGTCCGCCCGCTCGGCGTCGGCGCGCTGCGCCTCCTCGCCTGCCGCGGCGACCAGCTTCACCCAGCCCGCGGGGCGCAGCACGTACGCCGCGGCGGCCACATCGACAGGATCGGCCGCGGCCGGCGGCGAGCCCGCTTCGAGTGCATCGGCGAGCTCCGGCTGGGACGCCTTGAGCCGCTCGCCGATGCGCTGCCGGAACAGCGGGTCGCCCTCCAGGGCCGCCGCCATCGCGTTGCCCGCGAACTTGGCACGCCGGGTGGGGGTGAACCGGGCGTACTGCCGCAGCTGCGACGGAAGTTCGACGACGGTCAGCTCTCCGAAGGCGTCGGAAACGAGTGCGACGACCCGGCGCCGCACCCCTTCCGGCAACGGGCGGTCGAGCGCCTCGGCCACGTCACCGGCCGCGTCGGCCGGCTCCGCACCGCCCGCAGGCTCCTCCACCATCCGTCACCCCACTGTTCACTCTTCAGCGGGCTCCCTCAGGAGCCGCCACCCGGCCTGTCCACCAGCTCGATCTGGTCCACCGCGTTGCACCAGCGGCACCGCACCGACTCGATGGTCTCACTGACCACCTCGCGTTCCTCGACCTTGGGCTCACCGGCCAGGTCCAGATGCATGTACTCGACAACCTTCGACGAGCGGGTCACATCGAAACGGGTGAGATTGCCGCAGAGTGTGCAGCGCCACCGGGTATCGGCGGTCGGCATGGGAACCGTCGTCATACGTGCCGTCCTCTTCGTTCGTCGTGCGTCGGTCGCGGTGCGCCATCGAACTGCGGATGTACTCCCCGTAACCCTACGGCCTCGCGGGTACCCAGGGGGGAGGCCTGTGGACGGTACGGAGTCCGGCGAGGCGGTCTGCCCGATTCGGTCCCGTTAAGCCATGCTCTGTGCATGCTCAAGCAGTGGGACGCGCCCAAGGGTCCGGTGGTGACGTACGGCCTGATCGGCGTCTGCTGCGTCGTCTTCCTCATCAGCCCCGTCTCCGGGTTCGACCCGACGTACGGCACCGGCGACAACCTGCTCGCCGCCCAGAGCGCCTACTTCGAACGCTGGGGCGTCGTCCCCACCGAACTGATGAGCGGCACACCGGGAGCGCTGCTCACACCGTTCACCGCGCTGTTCGTCCACGCGAACTGGCTGCACCTGCTCGGGAACATGCTGTTCCTCTACGTCTTCGGGGCGATGGCCGAGGAACGCATGGGGCGGCTGCACTTCGCCGTCTTCTACCTCGTGAGCGGCTACCTCGCCCTGTCGGCCTACGCGCTCACCCACTCCGGGTCCGACCAGACCCTGGTGGGCGCATCGGGTGCGATCTCGGCGGTGCTCGGGGCGTTCCTGAGTCTCTTCCCGAAGGCCCGGGTCACCAGCATCTTCCCGTTCCTGCTGTTCCTGCCGCTGCGCTTCCCCGCCTGGATCGTGCTGGTCTTCTGGTTCGTGCTCCAGTGGCTGGCGGCCCGGCAGCAGACCGGCACCGGCCCCGGTGTCGCCTACACGGCACACCTCGCCGGGTTCTCGCTGGGCTTCGCCTACGCCGCGGCGCGGTACTGGCGTACGACTAGAGTGAAACTCCCAGCGACGGCCACCGAGGGAGAAAGCAAGCCGTGATCACCGCGATCGTGCTCATCAAGACCAGCGTGGACCGGATCCCCGAGATCGCCGAATCGCTCGCCGCCCTGGAGAGCGTCAGCGAGGTCTACTCCGTCACCGGTACGTACGATCTGATCGCGCTGGTGCGGGTGGCCCGGCACGACGATCTCGCGGACATCATCCCCGGCCGGATCAGCAAGATCCCCGGTGTCGAGGCCACGGACACGCATGTGGCGTTCCGTACGTACTCGCAGCACGACCTGGAAGCGGCCTTCGCCATCGGCCTGGACGCGTAGGACCTCCCGCCCGGGCCGGGCCCGCGGGGGTCCGGCCCGGCCCGGAAACGAAGCCCTGGAGCCCGTCCGGCCGGACGGGCTCCAGGGCTTCGCGATGTGCCGGACGGTGTGTCAGACGGCCGGCACGCAGCGGCCGTCCTCGGTGCGGTAGTTCCAGCGGGCGCCGTCCCGGACCAGTTCCTTGACCGCCGTCACGAACCGCTCCACGTGCTCGTCGGGCGTGCCCGCGCCGAAGCTCACCCGGACGGCGTTGAGGGAGGTTTCGCCCGGCTCGCTCTCCGGCGCACCGCACTCGCCCTGGTCCTGCGGGTCGCTGCCGAGCAGGGTCCGTACGAGCGGGTGGGCGCAGAAGAGACCGTCGCGCACCCCGATGCCGTACTCGGCCGACAGCGCCGCCGCGAAGTGCGAGCTGTTCCAGCCCTCCACCACGAACGAGATGACCCCGACGCGCGGCGCCTCGTCGCCGAAGAGCGAGAGCACCTTCACCGCCGGCACCTCGGCGAGCCCCGCGCGGACCCTGGAGACCAGCGACTGCTCCCGTGCCACCAGCGAGTCGAAGCCCGCCTCGGTGAGCGCCTTGCAGGCGGAGGCGATGGAGTAGACACCGATGACGTTCGGCGAGCCTGCCTCGTGGCGGGCCGCGGTGGTGTGCCACTCGACGTCCACCCCGCCGTCACCGCGCCGGGCGACCCTGCGCGAGGCACCGCCACCGGCGAGGTACGGCTCGGCGTCCTGCAACCAGTCGGAGCGGCCGGCGAGGACCCCGGAGCCGAACGGCGCGTACAGCTTGTGCCCGGAGAAGGCGACCCAGTCGACGTCCAGCTCGGCGATGTCCACGGGGTGGTGCGGCGCGAGCTGCGCGGCGTCCAGCACGATCCGCGCACCGTGCGCATGGGCGGCGGCGGCCAGTTCCCTGACCGGCCACAGCTCGCCCGTGACGTTCGACGCGCCGGTCACGCAGACCAGCGCGGGGCCCTGACCCCCGGGCGACACCGCGGTACGGGCGGCCAGCGCGCGCTCCAGTGTGGCGACGGCCTGCTGCGGGGTGCGGGGGGCGTCGAGGTAGGTCACCGCGGCGTCGCGCCACGGCAGCAGTGAGGCGTGGTGCTCGGTCTCGAAGACGAAGACCTCGCAGTCGGCGGGGACCACCGCGGCCAGCAGATTGAGCGAGTCGGTGGTCGACCGGGTGAAGACGACCTGGTCGCCCTCGCGGCAGCCGAGGAACTCGGCGACGGTGGCCCGGCTGTTCTCGAAGAGGTCGGTGGAGAGCTGCGAGAGGTAGCCGGCACCGCGGTGCACGCTGCCGTAGTACGGGGCGTACGCGGCGACGTCGTCCCAGACGCGCTGCAGGGCCGGGGCGCTCGCCGCGTAGTCGAGCGCGGCGTAGGCCACCTCGCCACCGGTCACGAGCGGCACAAGAACATCTCCACCCAGAACGGGCAGAGGGGCACAAATGGCAGAGTCGGCGGCAGCGGTGGGGACAGACATGACGAACTCCCGGAAAAGGGCAGGCGAATTCACTGCGCGTGCCACACGCAACAGTGCAGAAAAGGGTGTGCGGAAAGAGGGCTACTGCCCTATCGCATTCGCTGAACCACGGAAGAACTCCCTCGACGACCAGGATCCCTGTCGAGGGATCCGCGCTTGCCGCAGACTTCGCTGCCTGCGGCCTGGTCTTCACCCAGGGCACCCCGCCACGGACGGAGGGTTGCCGGACAGCGGGCTGGGGCCGTAGTCGCTGTCACTCATGACCTGAAGAGAATCTTGCCATACGCACGGTGACGCGCAAGGCGCAGTCCACGGCTTGAGACCGAACGGCGTGAACCGCACCCCGCGTCGCCCGAACGGAACGGGCGCCGTACCGCCACAACTACCCGCTGTCCCGCGGGGAGTTGTGGCGGACAGCGGGAGTCAGGCGTTGCTGGCCGTGACCCAGCGTTCCAGGGCCCGGCCGGCCGCTCCCGAGTCGATCGACTCGGCGGCGCGGGCGATCCCCGCGGCGATCCGCTCGTCGAGCGATCCCCCGCCCGGATGCAGCGCGACCAGCGCCGCCGCCGAGTTGAGCAGAACAGCGTCCCGTACCGGACCGCCCTCACCCGCGAGCAGCCGCCGGGCGACATCGGCGTTGTACGAGGGGTCCCCGCCGCGCAACGCCTCCACCGGGACCAGGCCGATGCCCACGTCGCGCGGGTCGAAGGGCTCCTCGTGGACGGTGCCGTCCGCCACCGTCCACACCTTCGACGTGGCGGTGGTGGTCAGTTCGTCGAGCCCGTCGTCGCCCCGGAACACCAGCGCGGAGGAGCCCCGCTCGGCCAGCACGCCCGCGATGATCGGCGCCATCCGGGCATCGGCGACGCCGGTCGCCTGCGCCCGTACCTTCGCCGGATTGGTGAGCGGGCCGAGGAAGTTGAAGGTGGTCCGGATGCCCAGCTCCTTCCGCGCGGCTGCCACGTACCGCAGCGCCGGGTGGAACTTCACCGCGAAGCAGAAGGTGATGCCCGCCTCCTCCGCGACCTCGACGACCCGCTCCGGCGTCAGCTGGAGGTTGACCCCGAGCTTCTCCAGCACGTCGGAGGACCCGCTCGCCGACGACGCCGCGCGGTTGCCGTGCTTGACGACCTTCGCGCCGGTGCCCGCCACCACGATGGACGACATGGTCGAGATGTTCACCGTCCTCGCGCTGTCGCCGCCGGTCCCGACGATGTCCACGCTCGGGCCGGGTACCTCGATCAGCCTGGCGTGCTCGTACATCGCCCGGACGAGACCGCTGATCTCCGCGACCGTCTCGCCCTTGGCCCGCAGCGCCACGGCGAAACCGGCGATCTGCGCGTCGGTCGCCTCGCCGCTCATGATGCGGTCCATCGCCCAGGCGGTGGCGTCCGCGCTCTGGTCGGTGCCGCCCAGCAATGAGTCCAGTACGCCCGGCCAGGAGAATGCCGCCACGCTGTCGCCGCCTGCCGGGGTCACAACGTTCATGGTCCGCTCCTGGGTCCACAGCCGAATAGGGATACCGCTACCTTATCCAGCCCCGGAGACCGCGAAGAGCCCCGTCCATGCGCTGGACGGGGCTCCTGCTGTGGCGACTGTGTTCAGTCGGTCAGGTGATCAGTGATGGCCGTGGCCGCTGGTGATCTCCTTGTACTCGTCGGCGGTGGGCTTCTCGATCTGGCTGTGCTCGCCGTAGTAGCCCTTGTTCAGCTTGGCGCGCAGCTTGGTCAGACGCGAGATCTTGCGCGCGACACCGTTCTCGTCGACCTCGGGGCCGATTTCGAGCGGCTGGTACTGCTCGTGCGCGGTGAGCGTGTGCAGCGCCTCCGGGGCGAGCGGCTCGTGCACCTCGACGAACTCACCGTGCGGCAGGCGCTTGATGATGCCGGACTCGCGTCCGTGCAGCACCTTCTCCTTGTCGCGACGCTGGAGGCCGAGGCAGAACCGCTTGGTGACGATGAACGCGATGACCGGTCCGACGAACATTCCGATCCGGACGAACCAGGTGATCGCGTTGATCGACAGTTCGAAGTGCGTCGCCCAGAGGTCGTTGCCGCCACCGACGAGCAGGATCAGGTACAGCGTGATCCAGGCGACGCCGAGGCCGGTACGGGTCGGGGCGTTGCGCGGGCGGTCCAGGATGTGGTGCTCGCGCTTGTCGCCGGTGATCCAGGACTCGATGAACGGGTAGACACCGATGGCCGCCAGGACCAGCGGGAAGACCACGATCGGGATGAACACACCCAGGACGAGTGTGTGACCCCAGGCGTTGATCTCCCAGCCCGGCATGATGCGGACGAGACCCTCGGAGAATCCCATGTACCAGTCGGGCTGGGCGCCGGTCGACACCTGGTCGGGCCGGTACGGGCCGATGTCCCAGATCGGGTTGATCGAGGCGATCGCCGCGATGGCCGCGATGACACCGAAGACCAGGAAGAAGAAGCCTCCGGCCTTGGCCATGTAGACCGGCAGCAGCGGCATGCCGACGACGTTCTTGTTGGTCTTGCCGGGGCCCGCGAACTGCGTGTGCTTGTGGTAGAAGACCAGGATCAAGTGGCCGACCAGCAGGCCGAGCATGATGCCCGGCAGCAGCAGCACGTGGACCGAGTAGAACCGGGCGACGAAGTCACCGCCGGGGAACTCCCCGCCGTACAGGAACATCGACGCGTACGAGCCGACGATCGGGATGGAGAGCATGACGCCCTCCATGAACCGCACACCCGTACCGGAGAGCAGGTCGTCCGGGAGCGAGTAGCCGGTGAAGCCGGTGAACATACCCAGCACCAGCAGCAGGAAGCCGAACAGCCAGTTGATCTCACGCGGCTTGCGGAACGCGCCCGTGAAGAACACCCGCATCATGTGCACGAGCATGCCCGCGAGGAAGATCAGCGCGGCCCAGTGGTGGATCTGCCGGATGAGCAGACCGCCGCGGACCCCGAAGCTGATGTTCATCGTCGAGGCGAAGGCCTCGGACACCCGGATGCCCTGGAGCGGCACGTACGGGCCGTCGTAGACGACCTCGTTCATGCTCGGGTGGAAGAACAGCGTCAGATAGACACCCGTGAGGATGATGATGATGAAGCTGTAGAGGCAGATCTCCCCGAGCATGAAGGACCAGTGGTCCGGGAAGATCTTGCGCATGTTGGCCTTGGCCAGGCCGTAGATGCCCAGGCGGCCGTCCGCCCAGTCGGCCACCCGCTCGCCGGCGGGCGCCTTGCGCTGTGTATCCGTCACGGTGCTCATCCGCGCTCCCAGAAGGCAGGACCGACGGGCTCTGCGAAGTCGCCGAGCGCTTCGAGGTTACCCTCGCCGTTCACACCGATCCGCAGCTGCGGCAGGGCGTGGCCGGCCGGGCCGAAGATGACGCGGGCGCCGTCGGACAGGTCGAAGGTGGACTGGTGGCACGGGCAGAGCACGTGGTGCGTCTGCTGCTCGTACAGGCTGATCGGGCAGCCGACGTGGGTGCAGATCTTCGAGAACGCGACGATGCCGTCGTGGGCCCACTCGCGCTCCTTCTTGTCCTTGATGTTCTCCGGCTGGATACGGACGATCATCAGGGCAGCCTTGGCGATCTGCGTCTGGAAGTCCTCGTCGCTCTCCTCGAGGCCCTCGGGCATGGCGAACGTCAGCGAACCGACGGCCACGTCCTCGGGACGCAGCGGCTCATTGGTGTTCATGTTGATGAGCACCTTGCCGCGGTTCCACAGCGTCTCGCGGAGCTTCTTCTCCGGCAGCGGGCCGAGGTCGCGCAGCAGCACCACACCGGCGAGCGGCACCATGGCCATCGCGCCGAACAGCGTGTTGCGGATCAGCTTGCGGCGGCCGAAGCCGGACTCGGCGGCACCTGCCGCGAAGTCCGCCAGGACCTGCGCCTTGACCTCGGGCTCGGCCTCGATCGGGTGGCGGTCGGCCGCCGTCTCGACGTCCGACATCAGCGTGCGGGCCCAGTGGACCGCGCCCGCGCCGATGGTGAAGAGCGCCACACCCAGGGTCAGACCCAGGGAGAAGTTGAGGGCGCTCACGTGCCCGAACGGGAAGATGAAGACGATCTTGTCGACCGGGAAGATCACGTAGGACGCGATGAACGCGATCGTCGCCAGCATCGAGAGCGTGAACAGGAAGGCGACCACGCGCTCGGAGCGCTTGGCGGCCCGCTCGTCGATGTCCTGGATGCGCGGCTTGTGGGCCGGCATTCCCGGGTCGGCGAACGGATCGTCCGCGTGCTCCACCGCGCCGTGCGCGGCCTCCTGCTTACTCGGCAGGATCTCTTCGGAATTCTCTTGGCTACTCATGACTTCTTGGCCTTAGCGGTGTGGGCCGCGACCCAGATGGCAACTGCGATCAGTGCACCGAGTCCGAAGATCCAGCCGAACAGGCCCTCGCTGACCGGACCGAGCCCGCCCAGCTTGAGGCCACCGGGGCTCTCGGACTCGTCGCCGTTGACGGTCTTGACGTACGCGATGATGTCCTGCTTGCTCTTCTCCGGCATCGTGGTGTCGGGGAAGGACGGCATGCTCTGCGGGCCACTCTGCATGGCCTCGTAGATGTGCTTCGGGTCCACGCCTGCAAGGCTGGGGGCGTACTTGCCGTGTGTCAGCGCGCCGCCCTCACCCGTGAAGTTGTGGCACTGGGCGCAGTTGGTGCGGAAGAGCTCGCCACCGCGTGCGATGTCGGCGCCCTGGTCGCTGTACTGCTTCGCGGTCGGCGCGATGGGGCCCGCGCCGAGGGAAGCCACGTACCCGGCGAGCTGGTCGATCTCGGCCTGCGAGTAGATGACCTTCTTCTTCGGCACCTGGGCGCCGGGCTGCTGGGCCGGCATACGGCCGGTGCCCACCTGGAAGTCGACGGCGGCGGAGCCGACGCCGACCAGGGGCGGCCCGTCGGACGAGCCTTGGCCTCCCATTCCGTGGCAGCTTGCGCAGCCCACGGAGAAGAGCTTCTTGCCCTCAGTGATGGCGAGGGACTGGGAGGCTTCGTCGGCCTGCGCCTTGCCCGCAGGCGCGAACGCGGCATACAGCCCCCCGGTGGCCGCCAGCGCGAGGAGTAGGACGACGACCGCCGCCAACGGGTGGCGTCGTCGTGCGGAGAGCTTTTTCACGGATTACCCCGGTGTCAGGATCTTCTGCGTCGGTGCTTGCTGGATGAGTGGGGCGTCGGGCCCGATTACTTGATGAGGTAGATCGTCGCGAAGAGGCCGATCCAGACGACATCGACGAAGTGCCAGTAATAGGACACGACGATGGCGGCGGTTGCCTGGTGGTGCGTGAATCTCTTGGCCGCGTATGTCCTGCCCAGAACGAACAGGAAGGCGATGAGACCGCCTGTCACATGCATGCCGTGGAAGCCGGTGGTCAGGTAGAACACCGAACCGTACGGGTCGGAGGACAGCGAAAGGCCGTCCTTCTTCACCAGGTCGGTGTACTCGAAGATCTGGCCTCCGATGAAGATCGCACCCATCACGAACGTGATCATGAACCACGTGCGGAGCTTCTTCACATCGCCCCGCTCGGCGGCGAACACGCCGAGCTGGCAGGTGAGAGAAGAGAGCACCAGGATCGTGGTGTTCGTCGCCGAGAAAGGAACGTTCAGCGAGGACGCCATTTCCTTCCAGTGCTCGGGACCCGTCACCGATCGCAGGGTGAAGTACATCGCGAAGAGGGCCGCGAAGAACATCAGCTCGGAACTCAACCAGATGATGGTTCCGACGCTGGTGAGGTTCGGCCGATTGACCGACGGGTGCGCGTGCCCGGTTTCTACTGTCGTTGCTGTCGCCACGACCGACATTATGTCGGTCGCTTATCCCGCCCTCACCCTGGGGGGTGCCGTTCGGTGTGTCAGCCCCTCGTGTCCAGCTCGAACGGCCCAGCGCGAGGCGGTCCGTAACGGTGTTGACGGGGTGTCGGACGGAGTAGCATCCGCGCCAAGGTCGAAGCCCCGCAGTCCCCGAAACAGCCGTCACGGAGGAACAATGCAGCCGAGCGCCACGGTCCTGGTCTACAGCGACGACGCGAACACCCGTGAGCAGGTACGGCTCGCCGCGGGCCGGCGGCCGGCCTCGGACGTGCCGCCGGTGCAGTACCTGGAGTGCGCGACGCTCGACGCGGTGCTCAAGGCCCTGGACAACGGTGGGATCGATGTCTGCGTGCTGGACGGCGAGTCGGTCCCCGCGGGAGGTATGGGGGTCTGCCGGCAGATCAAGGACGAGATCTTCCGGTGCCCGCCCGTGCTGCTGCTGATGGGCCGCCCCCAGGACGCCTGGCTGGCCACCTGGAGCCGCGCGGACGCCGCGGCGACACTTCCGGTGGAGCCGGTGGAGTTCGCGGGCACGCTGGCCGCTCTGATCCGCAGCAGGCTCGCCGCCGGCACCGTCGCCACGGGGTCCTGACCCGGCCGCGGCGGACCGCTCCCGCGGAACCGCGCGTCGGCTCCCGTCAGAACGCGGCGGGCCGCAGCCGGGCCGTTTCCGCGGGTGCGGCGGGCACCTGCTTGCCGTTCGTCAGCGCGCTGCCCTTGGCCCACTTGGCCCAGGACACGTTCCAGTCCCCGAAGCCGTTGTCGAACGGCGTCATCGTGTCGCCGTCGCTGCCGACGACGTCGACGATGTCGCCCTGGCGCACGTGGCTGAAGAACCAGGAGGCGTTGTCCGTGCTCATCCCGGTGCAGCCGTGGCTGGTGTTGGCACTCCCCTGCGAGCCCACGGACCACGGCGCGGCGTGGACGTACTCCCCGCTCAGTGTGACCTGTGTCGCGTAGTAGACCGGCAGGTCGTACGAGTCCGAACTCCCGGCGGCGATACCGATGCTGGCGCTGGTCATGCGTACGAAGTACTGCTTGCCCAGCACGACCTTGACGCCGTTGCGGGTGGAGAAGCCCGCCTTGCCGGTGGTCACCGGAATGGTGTTGATCACTTCGCCGTTGCGGGTGACCGTCATTTCGTGCGACGACGCGTCCGTGACGGCCACGAGGCGGTCGCCGGTGGTCAGCTTGAGCGGCTTGGCGTCGCCGCCGTAGAGCTTGCCCGCCACTTTTATCCCGTTCAGGTTGCTGTGCACGTCGATCGTGGCGTGTGCGGGCCAGTACTCCTTCGGGCGGTAGTGCAGCGTCTTGCTGTCCACCCAGTACCAGGCGCCTTCGACGGACGGTACCGAGTCGACCTTCAGGGCACGCTCGACCTGGGCCCTGGCGGCCTTGTCCTTGACCGGGGCGCTGAGTTGGGCGGTGACGGGCTGTCCGACGCCGTACTCGCCCGCCTTGGGCCCGAAGGTGACGTTGAGCCGGTCGGCGGCGGGAGCCGTGTCGAACGTGGTCGTCTTCGCGCCCGGCGAGCCGTCCTCGTCCTCGGTGGCGACGCGCACCGTGTAGTGCGCGCCTGCGGCCAGCGGGGCCGTGCTGTGCCACCTGCTGCCGTCCGCCGAGAGTTCGCCCGCCAGTTGGCGTCCTGTGCTGTCCGAGGCGGTCACATCGGTGATGCGACCGCCGTCATCCTTGGAGGTGACTTCGAGCGGCTTGTCCGGGTCCACCTTGCCGCTGCCGCCGGGGCCGCTGAACGAGATGTCGTCGGCGGCGTTGTACGGCGGCGCGGAGAGCGGATTGTTGGGGGAGCCGCCGCACGCGGTCGCCGTCGCCCCCAGGGACACGACCAGCAGTGTGCAGCTCAGGACCGTACGGAATCGAGGTGCGTGGCTCATAAGCACACGTTATGAAGATCTCCCGGTAACGGCACGCCGGATGACTGCAAACGAGGAGGCCCGGACACCTGAATGGCGTCCGGGCCTCTCGTGCGGTGGAGCGGTCCTACTGGTTCTGGTTCTCTCCGCGGTAGAACTCGAACACCCAGCCCCAGAGGCCGATCACGACGAGCGGTGCCGAGAAGTACAGCAGCCACCAGCCCATCGCGATGGCCAGGAAGGCGAGCGCACCGCCGATGGCCAGCGAGATCGGCTGCCAGCTGTGCGGGGCGAAGAACCCGACCTCACCGGCGTCGTCCGCGACGTCGGCCTCCTTGTCGTCCATCGCGCCGGCATCGATCCGCTTGGCCGTGAAGGCCAGGTAGAAACCGATCATGATGCTCAGCCCGAAGGCCATGAAGAGTGCCGTGGTACCGGCTGCCTCCTTCGACCACACGCCGTAGACGACCGCTACGGCGAGGATGAAGACGGCCAGCCAGATGAACATCTTTCCCTGGACCTTCACTTGCCCGCCTCCTTGCCACCGGCGAGGGCCGCTTCGGCACCGTGGTTCTCGAGCTGGTCGAGAGCCGCGATCTCAGGGTGGTGCAGGTCGAACGCCGGGGATTCGGAACGGATCCGCGGCAGGGTGGTGAAGTTGTGCCGGGGCGGCGGGCAGGACGTCGCCCATTCGAGCGAACGCCCGTAGCCCCACGGGTCGTCGACCTCGATCTTCTTCCCGTACTTGGCGGTCTTCCAGACGTTGTAGAAGAACGGCAGGATCGACAGGCCCAGCAGGAAGGAGCTGATGGTCGAGATCGTGTTCAGCGTGGTGAAGCCGTCAGCGGCGAGGTAGTCCGCGTAACGCCGCGGCATGCCCTCGACACCCAGCCAGTGCTGCACCAGGAACGTGCCGTGGAAGCCCACGAACAGCGTCCAGAAGGTGATCTTGCCCAGTCGCTCGTCCAGCATCTTGCCGGTGAACTTCGGCCACCAGAAGTGGAATCCGGAGAACATCGCGAACACCACGGTGCCGAAGATGACGTAGTGGAAGTGCGCGACGACGAAGTACGAGTCGGAGACGTGGAAGTCCATCGGGGGCGAGGCCAGGATCACGCCGGTCAGACCACCGAAGGTGAAGGTGATCAGGAAGCCGACGGCCCAGAGCATCGGTGTCTCGAAGGACAGCGACCCCTTCCACATCGTGCCGATCCAGTTGAAGAACTTCACACCGGTCGGCACCGCGATCAGGAAGGTCATGAAGGAGAAGAACGGCAGCAGCACACCGCCGGTGACGTACATGTGGTGCGCCCACACCGTCACCGAAAGACCGGCGATCGAAATGGTGGCGGCGACCAGGCCGATGTATCCGAACATCGGCTTTCTGGAGAACACTGGAATCACTTCGGAAATAATTCCGAAGAATGGCAACGCGATGATGTACACCTCTGGATGGCCGAAGAACCAGAAGAGGTGTTGCCATAGGAGCGCGCCGCCATTTGACGCATCGAATACATGAGCGCCGAACTTGCGGTCCGCCTCCAGCGCGAAGAGTGCGGCGGCGAGGACCGGGAAGGCCAGCAGGACCAGAACACCGGTCAGCAGGACGTTCCACACGAAGATCGGCATCCGGAACATCGTCATGCCGGGCGCGCGCATGCAGATGATCGTGGTGATGAAGTTGACCGAACCGAGGATCGTGCCGAAGCCGGAGAAGGCCAGACCCATGATCCACATGTCGGCACCCACACCCGGCGAGCGGACGGCGTCCGACAGCGGGGAGTAGGCGAACCAGCCGAAGTCGGCCGCGCCCTGCGGGGTGATGAAGCCACCGACCGCGATGAGCGAGCCGAAGAGGTACAGCCAGTACGCGAACA
The DNA here is from genome assembly GCF_940670765.1 of Streptomyces sp. A 4/2. Classification (GTDB taxonomy): domain Bacteria; phylum Actinomycetota; class Actinomycetes; order Streptomycetales; family Streptomycetaceae; genus Streptomyces. The sequence goes on along the minus strand of NZ_CALNVW010000037.1, from coordinate 221,831 downwards.
TGTTCAGCCGCGGGAACGCCACATCGGGCGCGCCGATCTGCAACGGCATGATCCAGTTCGCGAACCCGGCGAACAACGGCGTCGCGAACATCAGCAGCATGATCGTGCCGTGCATCGTGAACGCCTGGTTGAACTGCTCGTTCGACACGATCTGCGTGCCCGGACGGGCCAGCTCGGCCCGCATCACGAGGGCCAGCACACCGCCGATGCAGAAGAACGCGAACGAGGTGACCAGATACATCGTGCCGATCGTCTTGTGGTCAGTGGTGGTCAGCCACTTGATGACGACGTTTCCCGGCTCTTTGCGCCGTACCGGCAGCTCGCTCTCGTAGGAGTCGTTTGCTGCCGCGGCACCCTGGGGTTCGTTGAGGATGCTCACAGGTTGTTCGTCTCCGCGTTCTTGGCGTGGCCAGTCTGCGCGATCCCGGCGGGGATGTAGCCCTTCTGGTGCTCATTCGCCAGGTCCTTGAGGTGCTGCTTGTAGCGCTCCGGAGAGACGACCTTCACATTGAAGAGCATCCGGGAGTGGTCTACGCCGCAGAGCTCAGCGCACTTGCCCCTGAAGGTGCCTTCCTGGTTGGGAGTCACCTCGAAGGAGTTGGTGTGGCCCGGAACAACGTCCATCTTCATGAGGAACGGCACCACCCAGAAGTCATGGATGACGTCGCGCGAAGTCAGAACGAAGCGGACCTTCTCCCCCTTCGGCAGCCACAGGGTGGGACCCGGGTTGCCGTTCTGCGGGTTCCGGGTTGCCGGAGTGCCGACGTCGTAGACGCCTTCGGCCCCCTTGGGGAATTGCTTGGTGAAGCGGTCCGGAATGTCGGACAGCTCAGCGGTCTTCGCAGCGTTGCCCGTGGCCGGGTTCCCATCCACGTCCTCGATGTAGTTGAAGCCCCAGCTCCACTGGAAGCCGACCACGTTGACCGTGTGGGCGGGCTTCGGCGAGAGGCTGAGCAACTTCGACTCATCGCGGGCGGTGAAGTAGAAGAGCACCGAGACGATGATGAGGGGGACCACGGTGTACAGCGCCTCGATGGGCATGTTGTACCGCGTCTGCGGAGGTACCTCCACCTTGGTCCGGCTACGCCGGTGGAAGATGACACTCCAGATGATCAACCCCCACACCAGCACGCCCGTGGCGAGCGCTGCCGCCCACGAGCCCTGCCAGAGGGAGAGGATCCGAGGTGCCTCTTCCGTTACCGGGGTGGGCATACCAAGGCGGGGGAAATCCTTGTACGAGCAACCTGTAGCGGTCACAAGGATCAGGCCCGCAGTCAGCACCTGCGGCAGCTTCCGCCGCATCGGGCGCCGCGACGAGCGGTCGGAGCCGTTGGGACTCACGTAGCGCCTTCCCGAGAGTCTCGCCCGTGCGGCCGGCTGCGGCCGCATCGAGGTCGGTCGCCGGTCCTGCTCCGGGCAGGGGTTTGGATGTTTATGCGGACCAAACCCTACTGGAGGCCATTTGGGGCCGCGCGGGGAGGGTGCCCAACGCGCCGTCCGACACCCCGAAGGGGTGGAATCCCGGCTTCCGGCGGCGATCTGACGGTCTCTCCCCTGACGGTGCGGACCGGCCGCGCGAGGGCGGCGGCTAGCGTGGCGCCGTGCCCTACTTCGATGCCGCCTCCTCCGCGCCTCTGCACCCCGTCGCACGTCAGGCCCTGCAAGCCTCCCTGGACGAAGGCTGGGCCGATCCGGCCCGCCTGTACCGGGAAGGGCGGCGGGTGCGGCTGCTGCTCGACGCGGCGCGGGAGGCGGCGGCCGAGGCGGTCGGGTGCCGCCCCGACGAACTCGTGTTCACCTCTTCCGGGACCCGCGCGGTCCACTCAGGAATTGCCGGAGCACTTTCTGGGCGTCGGCGTGTCGGCGGCCACCTGGTGGTGTCGGCGGTCGAACACTCTTCGGTACTCCACTCGGCCGCCGCCCACGAGGCGGCCGGCGGTTCGGTGACCGAGGTGGCGGTGGGGCGGGCCGGGGCGGTGACCCCGGACGCGTACGCCGCCGCGCTGACCGGGACCACCGCCCTGGCGTGTCTGCAGTCCGCGAACCACGAGGTCGGCACGGAACAGCCGGTCGCCGAGGTCGCCGAGGCGTGCCGGGAGGCGGGTGTGCCGCTGCTGGTGGACGCGGCGCAGTCGCTGGGGTGGGGGCCGGTACGGGGCGCCTGGTCGCTGCTCGCCGCGAGTGCGCACAAATGGGGCGGACCGGCCGGAGTGGGGCTGCTCGCCGTACGGAAGGGTGTGAGGTTCGTCCCTCAAGGCCCGGCCGACGAGCGGGAGTCCGGGCGGGCAGCCGGCTTCGAGAACGTCCCGGCGATCGTGGCCGCGGCGGCGTCGCTGCGCGCGGTCCGGGCCGAGGCGGACGCCGAAGGGGTGCGGCTGCGGGGGCTGGTGGACCGGATCAGGGCCCGGGTGCCGGAGCTGGTGCCCGATGTCGAGGTGGTCGGCGATCCGCTGCGGCGGCTGCCGCATCTCGTGACGTTCTCCTGTCTCTATGTCGACGGGGAGACTCTGCTGCACGAGTTGGACCGGGCCGGTTTCTCCGTGTCGTCCGGTTCGTCCTGCACCAGCAGCACGCTGACGCCCAGTCATGTGCTGCGGGCGATGGGGGTGCTCTCCGAGGGGAACGTACGGATCTCCCTGCCGGTCGGCACGGCCGAGGAGGACGTGGAGCGGTTCCTGGCGGTGCTGCCGGGGGTGGTCCGCTCGGTACGGGAGCGGCTGGGCGTCGGCGACGCGGCCGGGGCCCCGGCGGAGCCGGTGCCGGAAGCGGCACCGGACTCCGGGGCCGGGGTGGACACGCTCGTGGTGGACGCGCTCGGCAAGCGGTGCCCGATCCCGGTGATCGAGCTCGCCAAGGTGATCGGGAAGGTACCGGTCGGCGGGGTGGTGACGGTGCTCTCGGACGACGAGGCGGCCCGGCTGGACGTACCGGCGTGGTGCGAGATGCGCGGGCAGGGATACGAGGGGGCGCACCCGGCCGACGGGGGTACCGCCTACCGGGTGCGCCGGGTGTCCTGAGCGCCCCGTCGGGTTACGGGAGGTGGGACTGCACCTCGGTGGCCGCCTCGTGGCCGTACGCCTTGGTGAAGCGGTCCATGAAGTTGGTGCGGCTCAGCGTGTACTCCTGGGTGCCCACCGTCTCGATCACCAGCGTCGCCAGCATGCAGCCGACCTGCGCCGCGCGCTCCAGGCTGACGCCCCAGGCGAGGCCCGACAGGAAGCCCGCGCGGAACGCGTCGCCGACGCCCGTCGGGTCGGCCTTGGTCTCCTCCTCCGCGCAGCCGACGACGATCGGGGCCTCGCCGACGCGGTCGATACGGACGCCCTGGGCGCCGAGCGTGGTGACCCGGTGGCCGACCTTGGCCAGGATCTCCTCGTCGGTCCAGCCGGTCTTGGACTCGATGAGCCCCTTCTCGTACTCGTTGGAGAAGAGGTAGGTGGCGTCCGCGAGGAGCGTACGGATGTCCTCGCCGCTCATCCGGGCGATCTGCTGCGAGAAGTCCGCGGCGAAGGGGATCGAGCGGGTGCGGCACTCCTCCGTGTGGCGGAGCATCGCCTCGGGGTCGTCCGCGCCGATCAGCACCAGGTCCAGTCCGCCGACGCGCTCGGCGACCGACTGGAGCTCGATCAGGCGGGCCTCGCTCATGGCGCCCGTGTAGAAGGAACCGATCTGGTTGTGGTCGGCGTCGGTGGTGCACACGAAGCGGGCGGTGTGCAGGACCTCCGAGATCCGGACCGCCCTGGTGTCCACGCCGTGGCGGTCGAGCCAGGCACGGTACTCGTCGAAGTCCGAGCCGGCCGCGCCGACCAGGATCGGGCGGGTGCCGAGCTGGCCCATGCCGAAGCAGATGTTGGCGCCGACGCCTCCCCGCCGTACGTCGAGATTGTCGACGAGGAAGGAGAGCGAGACCGTGTGGAGCTGGTCGGCGACCAGCTGGTCGGCGAAGCGGCCGGGGAAGGTCATGAGGTGGTCGGTGGCGATGGAGCCGGTGACTGCGATGCGCACGGCGAAGACACTCCTGCGGAGGAGGGAGGCGGACACCTCACGCTACCGGTTCGTACACCACGGGCCGAAGGGGCGAAACTACCCGATAGTAGGGCTTTCTTCGCATGCGTCCTGTGCTTACGGTTCTGATATGTCGAACTCCATCGCCCGGCCCGAGCCCGAAGCAGACCTGAACGACCTGCGCGGCGACTGCGCGCGCATGGCACCGCACTGGGTGGCGCCCCCGAGTGCCGCGCCCGCCCCGGTCCCCCCGTCGCACATCCACGGGGTCACGGTCCCGCCCGCCTCCGCGCGGCTGATCGACGGGATGTCCGAGTACGGGGACTGAACCGCGCCCGGTGGCACCACGCCACTGATCCGCACAGCCGCCCCCCGCAGCTGAAACGCTCCGGGAGATCCGAGGGAACCGTGTGCTCCCCCGCCCCGTCCCACCGGTGTTCCTTCTTACGGAGGACATGACATACGGGACACGGCAGCGGAGTCGAAGGAGCATGCGGTGAGCAGTGAGCGACCCGAACACGACACAGCACGTCCCCGTGGGCGGCGGTCCCCCGCGGTCGTCACCTCGGTGGCGGCGGCGGTACTGCTGGCCGGGGGCGGCGGGGCCTACTGGGCCTCCGCGTCCGTCGGCGGCGGCAGTACGGAGAGCAGCGGCGGCAGCGGCCCGCCCCCGCTCGCCCTGGACAGCGCGGCGCAGCACGGCGGCCCCGTCACCGGTATCGCGCCCGGCGAGCCGGACCCCGGCGGAACCGTCTACCGCGCCCGGGGCCCGCTTCCCGCCGGACCGGGCAAGGCTCCGGTGTACCGCGCCGACGGCGCCGTCACCGCGGCCGAGGTGACCCGGCTCGCCCAGGCGCTCGGCGTGACGGGCACGCCCCGGCTGGTGGGTACGTCCTGGAGGGTCGGCGCCGACAAGGACGGTTCGGGGCCGCTGCTCCAGGTCGCCCAGCAGGCGCCCGGCACCTGGACCTACGCCAGGTTCGGCAGCGGAGGGAGCGACAACTGCCCCCAGGGGAAGGGCTGTTCGGCCGACGGGACCGCGCCGGGCGGCAGTGGTACGGCGGTGAGCGAGCAGGCGGCGAAGGCCGCAGCCGCTCCGGTACTGAAGGCGCTGGGGCAGGACGACGCGAAGCTCGACGCCGGGCAGTTGACGGGTTCGGTGCGGGTGGTGAACGCCGACCCGAAGGTCGGCGGACTGCCCACCTACGGCTGGGCGACCGGGCTCCGGATCGGCTCGTCCGGCCAACTGGTCGGCGGCAGCGGGCAGTTGAAGGAACCGGTCAAGGGGGCCGAGTATCCGCTGGTCGGCGCCGCCGAGGCGCTGAAGCAGCTGAACGCGCCCGCGGTGGGGGCAGGAAAGAGCGGCAGCTGCGCCACCGTCGAACCGCTCGCCGAGGGCGTCACGCCCGGTCCGGGCAGCGAGAAGTCCTGTGGACCCTCCTCCCGCCCCCCCGAGCGCACGCCGGTGACCATCGACCGTGCGGAGCTGGGGCTCGCGGCGCAGCTGGTCGGCGGGCGGCAGACGCTCGTACCGTCATGGCTGTTCGAGACGGAGCCGACGGGCGACGCCCGGCTCCGCACGGTCACGGCGACGGCGGTGGATCCCCGCTACCTGACGCACCCCGAACCGCCGCCGGGGCGCAACCACCCGGGTACGGACCAGAAGCTGAAGTCCTACAGCACCGACGGGCGGAGTCTGACGGTGCACTTCTGGGGCGGGGTGTGCGGTACGTACGACGCGCGGGCGAGCGAGAGCAAGGGCGCGGTACGGGTGACGGTCGACGGACCGAACCGCGAGCCGGGGAAGATCTGTGTCGCGCTGGCCAAGGACGTGACGCAGACGGTCACCCTGGACCAGCCGCTGGGCAGCCGGAAGGTCGTCGACGCGGCGAGCGGTGACGCGGTCCCGCAGTTGTAGCGGGCGGCACGGCGGAGCGAAAAGGCGGCGGCCCCCAGGATCATCCCGGGGGCCGCCGCCTTCGCGTGTGCTTCGTGCGTCCTCGGCGGACGCGCACCAGCTGGTACAGGCCTGGGCCAGGTCCTAGCTGAACGAGTCGCCGCAGGCGCAGGAGCCGGAGGCGTTCGGGTTGTCGATGGTGAAGCCCTGCTTCTCGATGGTGTCGACGAAGTCGACGGAGGCGCCACCCAGGTACGGGGCGCTCATCCGGTCGGTGACGACCTTGACTCCACCGAAGTCCTTGACCACATCGCCGTCGAGCGAGCGCTCGTCGAAGAAGAGCTGATAGCGGAGGCCCGAGCAGCCGCCCGGCTGAACGGCGACGCGCAGGGCGAGGTCGTCACGGCCTTCCTGGTCGAGCAGGGCCTTGACCTTGGACGCGGCGGCGTCGGACAGGAGGATGCCGTCACTCACCGTGGTCTTCTCGTCCGATACGGACATCTGCTTCACTCCCGGGCTGGGGTCTCCCCGCCCTGAGGCAGGGGAAGTACGGACTGCTTGCCGACTCGTGCAACCGGCGGGGCCGCGGATTCATTCCGGGCCTGGCACTTCTCTTACGCGTTCATGCTCGCACACCCCCTCCGCGGAGTCACAGATCCGCGGGATCGGGGATACGTCACATCGACGAGATCGCCATCGTCAAGGTGACGTGAAGCAGTTATGATAGATAACGTCATTTCGACGAGAAGCCTCCGGTGTCCGCACCGGTTCCTGGAGCGGCCACACGCCGCGCCGAACTTGGAAAAGAAAGGGTGCGTGTCGTGACCACCGCCCAAACCCGTCAGGACCTCGATGTCCAGCCGTCGCCCCTCGCGCTGCTGCTGCTCGGCCGGGAGGCCGACCCGAAGAGCGAGCGTGGCGTGGAGTGCCCCGGCGACCTGCCGTCCCCGTCCGACCCGGACCTGGTGGAGCGCGCCCGCGCGGCCAAGGAGAAGCTCGGGGACAAGGTCTTCGTGCTCGGCCACCACTACCAGCGTGACGAGGTCATCCAGTTCGCCGACGTCACCGGCGACTCCTTCAAGCTCGCCCGCGACGCGGCCGACAGGCCGGGGGCCGAGTACATCGTCTTCTGCGGTGTGCACTTCATGGCCGAGTCGGCGGACATCCTGACCTCCGCCGACCAGAAGGTGGTCCTCCCGGACCTCGCGGCCGGCTGCTCGATGGCCGACATGGCCACGGCCGAGCAGGTCGCCGAGTGCTGGGACGTGCTGACCGACGCCGGTATCTCCGAGCGGGTCGTCCCCGTCTCGTACATGAACTCCTCCGCCGACATCAAGGCCTTCACCGGCCGGCACGGTGGCACGATCTGTACGTCGTCGAACGCGAAGCGGGCCCTGGAGTGGGCCTTCGAGCAGGGCGAGCAGGTGCTGTTCCTGCCCGACCAGCACCTGGGCCGGAACACCGCGGTCCGGGACCTGGGGATGTCGCTCGACGACTGCGTCCTCTACAACCCGCACAAGCCGAACGGCGGCCTGACCGTCGAGCAGCTGCGCAACGCCAAGATGATCCTCTGGCGCGGGCACTGCTCGGTGCACGGGCGCTTCTCGCTGGACTCGGTCAACGACGTACGTGAGCGGATACCCGGTGTACGGGTGCTGGTCCACCCCGAGTGCAAGCACGAGGTCGTGTCGGCGGCGGACGAGGTCGGCTCGACGGAGTACATCATCAAGGCCCTCGACGCGGCGCCCGCCGGTTCGAAGTGGGCGATCGGGACCGAGCTGAACCTGGTCCGGCGGGTGGCGAACGCCCACCCGGACAAGGAGATCGTCTTCCTCGACAAGACGGTCTGCTTCTGCTCGACGATGAACCGGATCGATCTGCCGCATCTGGTGTGGACGCTGGAGTCGCTGGCCGAGGGGAACCTCGTGAACCGGATCGAGGTCGATCCGGAGACGGAGAAGTACGCGAAGCTGGCGCTGGAGCGGATGCTGGCGCTGCCGTAGCGCTCCCGGCACTTTCCCCGCCCGGGACACCCCGCGGCCCCCGCACCGGATTCCGGTGCGGGGGCCGCGGTCGTGCGAGATGTCAGACGTTCACCGGCTCCGGCTCGTCCGAGGACGTGTCGGCGCCGGACCGGGGCTGCGCCCCGCCCTTCTGGGCCCGCTTCAGTTCCTTCTTCTTCGCCCGGCGCTCCTTGCGGAGCTCCACCATCGCGTAGAGGGTCGGCACCAGCAGCAGCGTCAGCAGCGTCGACGTGATCAGACCGCCGATCACCACCACGGCCAGCGGCTGCGAGATGAAGCCGCCCTCACCGGTGACGCCGAGCGCCATCGGGAGCAGCGCGAAGATGGTCGCCAGCGCGGTCATCAGGATCGGCCGCAGACGGTGCCTGCCGCCCTCCACGACCGCTTCGACCACGCCGAGACCACGCGACCTGTACTGGTTGATCAGGTCGATCAGCACGATCGCGTTGGTGACCACGATGCCGATGAGCATCAGCATGCCGATCATCGCCGGGACACCCATCGGGGTGCCGGTGACGATCAGCAGGCCGAGCGCGCCGGTCGCCGCGAACGGGATCGAGACCAGCAGGATCAGCGGCTGGACCAGCGAGCGGAACGTCGCGACCAGGAGCATGAAGACGATCGCGATGGCCGCCAGCATGGCCAGCGCCAGGTTCTTGAACGCGCTGCTCTGGTCGGACGAGACGCCGCCGATCTCGACGGTCGCGCCGCTGGGCAGCGCCTTCTTGACGTCATTGATCTTGGTCTGCAGCGCGGTGGTGACCGCGCCCGTGTTGTCACCGGTCGGCTTCGCCGTGATCGTCGCGGCGCGGGCGCCGTCGATCCGGGTCATCGAGACCGGGCCGGGGACCAGCTTCACCGTGGCGATGTCGCCGAGCTTGGCCGGGCCCAGGTCGAGGTTCTTCAGCTGGGCCAGGGTGGTGGCCGGGTGCGCCGCCTTCACGACGACGTCCCGCTCGGTGTCGTCCAGGATCGCCTTGCCCGACGTGGTGCCCTTGACCGCCTGGCCGACGGCCGCGCCCAGCGTCGTCTCGTTGAAGCCCGCGGCAGCCGCCTTGTCGTTGGCCTTCACGGAGATCCGCGGCACGCTCTGCGCCAGGTCGCTCTGTACGTCCTTGACGTCGTCGAGCTCGGCGACAGCGGCCCGTACCTGCTCGGCCGCCTTCTTGAGGGTGTCGCCGTCGCCCGCCTTCACGACGACGCTCAGGTCCTGGCTGCCGAAGCCGCCGCCACTGCCGACACTGGTGTCGCCGATGCCGTGGAGCTTGGCCAGGCCCTTCTCGATCCGGTCCTGGGTGGCGTCGTAGTCGGAGGCCTTCTTCAGGGTCACCTGGTACGAGGCCTGGTTGGCGCCCGTGCCACCGCCGAACGCGGCGGCGAAGCCGGAGGAGCCGACCGTGACCTGGTAGTCCTTGATGGTGTCGACGCCGTCGAGCAGCTTCTCGACCTTCTTGGCCGCGGTGTTCGCGGCCTCCAGGCTGGTGCCCGGGGTGAGCTTCTGGGTGAGCGACATGGTGTCCTGCTCGCCCTGGTCGAAGAAGTTGGTCTTGAGCAGCGGTGCCATGCCGAAGGTGGCCACGAGGACCACGGCGGCGATGATCAGGCTGGTGACCCGGCGCCGGGTCGCGAACTGGAGCACCGGGACGTAGAAGCGCTGGAGACGGCTGCGCTCCTCCTCCGCCTCGGCCGCGCGGCGCAGCTCCTCCGGGTCCACGCCCTCCGAGCCCTTCGGGGCGCGCAGGAACCAGTACGAGAAGACCGGGACCACGGTCAGCGACACCAGCAGCGAGGCGAGCAGCGCCGCCGTGACCGTGATGGAGAACGAGCCGAAGAGCTGGCCGACCATGCCGCCGACGAGGCCGATCGGCAGGAAGACCGCGACGGTGGTGAGGGTCGAGGACGTGACCGCTCCGGCGACCTCCTTCACCGCGGCGATGATCGCCGCCTGGCGCTCCTCGCCGTAGCTCAGATGCCGCTTGATGTTCTCCAGGACGACGATCGAGTCGTCGACGACGCGGCCGATCGCGATGGTCAGCGCGCCGAGGGTGAGCATGTTGAGCGAGAGGTTGTCGGTCCACAGCACGATCAGCGCGAGGAGCACCGAGAGCGGGATCGAGAGCGCCGTGACCAGCGTCGAGCGCAGCGACCTCAGGAAGAGCAGGATGACGATCACGGCGAAGAGCAGGCCGAGCGCGCCCTCGGTGGTGAGGCCGTTGATCGACTTGGAGACGGAGGGTCCCTGGTCGAAGGCGACCGTCAGGTCACTGCCGGAGCCGAGGGTCTTGCGCAGGTCGGGGAGCTTGTCCTTGACCGCGTCGGAGATGCCCACGGCGCTGCCGTCCTGGCCCATCGTCATGGCGATGGAGAGGCTGGGCTTGCCGTTCGTACGGGTGATGGAGGTCGCGGTGGCGGGCTGCTCCTGGACCTTGGCGATGTCGCCGAGCCGGACCGGCTTGGTCGGCTTGCCCATCGAGGACATGCCGGTGACGCGCAGGTCCTGGATCTGGTTCAGCGAGGTGTAGCCGCCGCCGACCTGGACCGTGCGGCTCTTGCCGTCCTCGGAGAACGAACCGGCCGGGAGCGTGGCGCCGCCCGCCTGGAGGGCCTGGCTGAGCGAGGCGGGGGTGAGTCCCGCGGCGGCCAGCTTCGCGCTGTCGGGGGTGACGGTGACCTGGAGGTCCTGCACGCCGTCGACGCTGACCTGGCCGACGCCGTCGATGTTCTGGAGGACCGGGACGACCGAGCGGTCGAGCTGGTCGGACAGCGCCTGCTGGTCCTTGTCGGAGGTGACCGAGAGCACGACGGTCGGGATGTCGTCCGTCGATCCGGCCACGACCTGCGGGTCGACGGAGTCGGGGATGTTGACCCGGGCGCGGTTCACGGCCTGCTGGACGTCGGCGACGAGCTGCTTGGTGCCGTTGCCGTACTCGAACTGGGCCATGATCACGGCGTTGCCCTCACTCGCCGTGGAGGTGACGCCCTTGATGCCGTCGACAGCCTTGATGGTGTCTTCGAGCGGTTCTACGACCTGCTTCTCGACCACATCCGGGGACGCACCCTGGTACGGAGCGAGAACCGACACCATCGGCAGTTCGATGGTGGGCAGCAGCTGCTGCTTGAGCTGCGGGATCGCTATCGCACCGAAGACGACGGCGACGATCGATATCAGCCCGATCAGGGCCCGTTGCGCGAGGCTGAATCTGGACAGCCAGGACATGGGGTCTCTCTTCTGTGGCGTGCGAGGCAGGTGTGACTGGAGGTATGGGTGGGCACGAATGACCCACCTATACCTTCAGCCATCCGGGGGCCCCGACGCGTCGCTCCCAGGTGCCTTCCCTTATGCGACGCATACCGCAGCTGGAGTAGGCCGCCGCTACGCCCTTGGGTGGACCAGGCCCGATTCGTAGGCGATTACCACCAATTGAGCCCGGTCGCGGGCGCCGAGTTTCGCCATCGCCCGGTTCACATGGGTCTTGACGGTGAGCGGGCTGACGACCAGCAGTTCGGCGATCTCGTCGTTGGAATGGCCGCCGCCGACCTGGACCAGCACCTGCCGCTCGCGGACGGTGAGGGCGGCGAGCCGTTCCGCGTACGCCTCGGGGTCCGCGGCTCCGTCCGCACTGCCGCCCTGGGCGAGGAACCGCGCGATGAGCCCCTTGGTGGCCACCGGGGACAGCAGGGCCTCACCGGCCGCGGCGACCCGGATCGCGTTGAGCAGTTCCTCCGGCTCGGCGCCCTTGCCGAGGAAGCCGGAGGCGCCCGCGCGCAGCGACTGCACGACGTACTCGTCCACCTCGAAGGTGGTGAGCATCACCACGTGCACGGCGGCGAGTTCCGGATCGGCGCTGATCATGCGGGTGGCCGCGAGGCCGTCCGTACCGGGCATCCGGATGTCCATCAGGACGACATCGGCGGCCTCGGAGCGGGCGAGGGCCACCGCCTGAGCGCCGTCCGCCGCCTCCCCGACGACCTCCATGTCGGGCTCCGAGTCCACCAGCACCCGGAACGCGCTGCGCAGCAGCGCCTGGTCGTCGGCGAGCAATACCCTGATCGTCATGCGTCCTCCCCTGCGCCGGCGTTGACCGGCAGTATCGCCTGGACGCGGAAGCCGCCGCCGTAGCGGGGGCCCGCCGTGCAGGAACCGCGCAGGGCGGCGGCCCGCTCCCGCATGCCGATCAGACCGTGGCCGCCGCCGTCGGCGGCCGTGCCGGGCGCGGTGTCCTCCGGCCGGGACGCGGGACCCTGGCCCACGCCGTTGTCGAGGACGGTGACCTCGACCGCCGGTCCGACGCGCACCACGCTGACCTCGGCCTTCGCCCCGGGGCCCGCGTGCTTGCGCACATTGGTCAGCGCCTCCTGGATGATCCGGTACGCGGCGAGGTCGACGGCTGCGGGCATGCCCGCCTCTTCGTGGTTGCAGGCCACCTCCACGGGCAGCCCCGCGTTGCGGAAGGTGCCGACCAGTTCGTCGAGCACCGCGAGGCCGGGGGCCGGTTCGGTGGGCGCCTCGGGGTCGCCGGACTGGCGCAACAGGCCGACGGTGGCACGCAGTTCGTTCAGTGCGGAGCGGCTGGCCTCCCGTACGTGCGCGAGCGCCTCCTTGGCCTGGTCGGGGCGTTTGTCCATGACGTGGGCGGCCACCCCTGCCTGCACGTTGACCAGGGCGATGTGGTGGGCGACGACGTCGTGCAGGTCGCGGGCGATCCGCAGCCGCTCCTCGGCGACCCGGCGGCGGGCCTCCTCGTCACGGGTGCGTTCGGCCCGCTCGGCCCTCTCCCGTATGGCATCGACGAAGGCACGGCGGCTGCGTACGGCGTCCCCTGCGGCCGAGGCCATTCCGGTCCACGCGAAGATTCCCAGGTTCTCCTGGGAGTACCAGGGGGTCTCGCTGAAGCACATCGCCGTCCCGGTGAGTACGGCCATGGTGACCAGCCCGACCCGCCAGGTGGTCGGGCGGTCGGTGCGGGCGGCGACCGTGCAGAGCGCGATGACCGCGCTCATCGCCACCAGGGTCGGTGGTTCACCGGAGATCAACTGGACCGCGGTGACCCCGCAGGTGACGGCGAGTACGGCCATCGGGGTGCGGCGGCGCAGGACCAGGGCCGCGGCGCCCACGCCCATCAGGACGAAGGTGTGGAACTGGGGGCTCCGGTGGCCGAAGGCCGGCCCTTCGGAGCCGCCGGTGTGGGCGAACGAACCGGCGACCATGCAGACCAGCGCGCCCAGCGCCAGGCCCGCGTCGAACGCCAGCGGGTGGGCGCGCAGCCAGACGGCGGCCCTGGCATAGCCGGTACCGGCTCTCGACGGAGAAGACACGTGGAACAACGGTACGGCGTGCCGCGCCGTGGTCGTACCGACCGGCGGACATGCACGGCCCCGGCACGGGCTCCGGGAACAGCGACGGCGCCCCGCCCCCGGAAGGGGTGCGGAGCGCCGTACGGCCGGAAACAGCGCCGGGGCCGGGGAACGGGCTCAGCCCGGGATCAGACCGTCGTCGTTCAGCATCTCCCTGACGTCCGCCAGCGTGGCCTCGGCGGGCGGCAGGATCAGCTCCGAGGGAGCCAGCGAGTCGTCCGGCAGCGGGGAACCGAGCTCCCGCACCTTGTCGAGCAGGGCGTGGAGCGTGCGCCGGAAGCCGGCTTCGTCGCCGCTCTGCACTTCGACGAGGAGCTCGTCGTCCAGCTTGTTGAGCTCGGTGAGGTGGCTGTCGGCCAGCTCCATCTGGCCTTCACCCATGATCCGTACGATCATGACGCTTCCCTACTGCTTGTCCAGATTCGGATGGGGCCGGTCCTGCGGCTCGCCGCCTTCGATGGCCTGCTTCGACGACGATCCGCCGGCCAGCTCGGCCTTCATGCGCTGCAGTTCCAGTTCCACATCCGTACCACCGGAGATCCGGTCCAGCTCGGCGGAGATGTCGTCCTTCCCCATGCCGGACTGGTCGTCCAGCGCGCCCGAGGCGAGCAGCTCGTCGATCGCACCGGCCCTGGCCTGCAGCTGGGCGGTCTTGTCCTCGGCCCGTGCGATGGCCTGGCCGACGTCGCCCATCTCCTCGGAGATACCCGAGAAGGATTCGGCGATCCGGGTCTGCGCCTGGGCCGCCGTGTAGGTGGCCTTGATGGTCTCCTTCTTCGTACGGAAGGCATCGACCTTGGCCTGCAGACGCTGGGCGGCGAGAGTGAGCTTCTCCTCCTCGCCCTGCAGCGTCTGGTGCTGCGTCTCCAGGTCCGTGACCTGCTGCTGCAGCGCGGCACGCCGCGACAGCGCTTCGCGGGCCAGGTCCTCACGACCCAGCGCGAGCGCCTTGCGCCCCTGGTCCTCCAGCTTGGAGGACTGACCCTGCAGCTGGTTCAGCTGCAGTTCGAGACGCTTGCGGGAGGTCGCCACGTCGGCGACCCCACGGCGTACCTTCTGAAGCAGTTCGAGCTGCTTCTGGTACGAGTAATCGAGGGTCTCGCGCGGATCCTCGGCCCGGTCCAGGGCCTTGTTGGCCTTCGCGCGGAAGATCATCCCCATACGCTTCATGACACCGCTCATGGGCTTCGCGCGCCCCCTTCTGACGGACTTCAGCTCCAGCACTTGAACCCACACTACGGGGCCTACATCCATTACCGCACTGTTCGGGACCGGATGCGCTCCTCCTCCAGGACGACCTGCGCCTGATCCGCTCCGGCGTAGGGAGTAGGTGGTTCCAGGGGAACGTCGGGGAACTACGGAAAAATCCATATGGATCCGGGAGATTTCAGGGGAATTCGAGAGAACTCCCGGGCATCCGGGATTCCCGGGGATCTCAGGAATCCCGGGAATCCCGGAGTGGGCGACCGTTGCCGGATCGTTCCCCCTCGGTTCTGGACCCCCGCACGCCACCCCGTACCCTTGGGTTTTGTGTTCCGAAGCCGCGCCAATGAAGAGAAGGCCCGCACCTCCAAGGTGACGACGGACCTCTCCAAGCAGCCCCGCGACCCGCAGGCCCCCAAAGGTCGCCCCACCCCCAAGCGGAGTGAGGCGCAGTCCCAGCGACGCCGCGCGGTCACTCCGACGACCGACCGCAAGGAGGCTGCCAAGCGCCAGCGTGACGCCCGCCGTGCGGACATGGCCAAGCAGCGCGAAGCCCTCGCCAGTGGCGACGAGCGCTACCTGCCGGCCCGCGACAAGGGCCGCGCCCGCCGCTTCGCCCGGGACTACGTCGACTCCCGCTGGTGCCTGGCCGAGTTCTTCCTGCCGCTCGCCGTGATCATCCTGGTGCTCAGCGTCATCCAGGTACCGGGCATCCAGAGCATCGCGCTGCTCCTCTGGCTCGTGGTGATCGTGCTGATCGTCATCGACTCGATCGGTGTCTGGTTCCGCCTGAAGAAGCAGCTGAACGAGCGCTTCCCGGACGAGCCGAAGCGCGGCGCCGTCGCCTACGGCCTGATGCGTACGCTCCAGATGCGCCGGATGCGTCTGCCGAAGCCGCAGGTCAAGCGCGGAGAACGGCCCTGAGCACGGGAACCTCGGGGTTCGACGGCGCCGCGTCCGCCTGGCTGAAGGGCCTCGGCGGACTGCGTAACACCGTCCGCCAGGAGCTCGTGGCGCGCCAGCTCGACGAGCAGCTGACGGCCCGCTTCCCGGTCGGACAGCGCCTGCGGATCCTCGACGTCGGTACGGGGCAGGGCACCCAGGCCCTGCGGCTGGCCCGTGCCGGGCACACGGTGACCGGCCTGGAGTCGGACCCCGTGATGCTCAAGGTGGCCCGTGACGCGCTGGCCACCGAGCCCGAGGGCATCCGCGAGCGGGTGCGGCTGCTGGACGGCGACGGCCGGGAGACCGGCGCGCACTTCCTCCCGGGCAGCTTCGACGTGGTGCTGTGCCACGGGGTGCTGATGTACGTGCCGGAGCCGGACGGGATGCTGGCGGGCCTGGCCCGGATGCTGGCGCCGGGCGGGCTGCTCTCGCTGCTGGTCCGCAACGCGGACGCACTGGCGATGCGGCCGGGGCTGGCGGCCGACTGGCCCACGGCCCTGGCGGCCTTCGACACCGACACGTACACCAACCGGCTCGGCCTGACGGTGCGCGCCGACCGGCTGGAAGCGCTGACGGCCACGCTGGCGGGGATCGCGGCCCCGCTGCACGCCTGGTACGGCGTGCGGGTCTTCACCGACAACGTGCCCAACGACGCGGAGCTGCCGTCGGCCCAGGAGCTGGACCAGCTGCTGGCCGCGGAGGACCGCGCCGGGCGCACCGAGCCGTACAAGAACGTGGCCGCGCTGCTGCACCTGTGCGGCGTACGGGGCTGACGTCCTCCCCTGACGCCTTCCCCTGATCGGCTCACACCGCAGGCAGACCTGATCCGGCAAAAGCGACACTACGGGCATGGACTCCTCCCGTAACCGTGGCCGTGTACACCGACTGCTGCTGCCCCTGACCGCGGGGATCTGTGCGGTCGCCCTGGTCGGCGGCTGTTCGGGCGCCGGTTCTTCCTCCCCGGCGCCCGGCTCCGGATCCACGCCGTCGGCCCTGCCCGCAGCGTCGTCGTCGAACGGTGGCAGCGGCCTGCAGACCAACTACGAGCAGGTCATCAAGAACGTCCTGCCCTCCGTCGTCCAGATCGTGTCGGGCAACGACCTCGGTTCGGGCATCGTCTACGACGACAAGGGCGACATCGTCACCAACGCCCATGTGGTCGGCAACGCGAAGCAGTTCAAGGTCACCTCGGCCACCGGCGGCACCCAGCTGAGCGCCAAGCTGGTCTCCAGCTACCCCGCGCAGGACCTCGCGGTCATCAAGCTCGACACGGTGCCCTCCCAGCTCAAGCCCGCCTCGTTCGCCCCGTCGTCGAAGGTCGACATGGGTCAGATCGTGCTCGCGATGGGCTCCCCGCTGGGGCTCTCCAGCAGCGTCACGCAGGGCATCGTCTCCGCCACCGGGCGCACCGTCAGCGAGAGCAGCGCGAACGGCGGCACCGGAGCGACCATCGGCAACATGGTGCAGACCTCGGCCGCGATCAACCCCGGCAACAGCGGCGGCGCCCTGGTCAACCTCGACGGCAAGGTCATCGGCATCCCCACCCTGGCGGCGACCGACCCGCAGCTGGGCAACGGCGCGGCGCCCGGCATCGGCTTCGCGATCCCCGCCTCGATGGTCACGAACATCGCCGACCAGATCATCAAGGACGGCAAGGTCACCAACTCCGGCCGGGCCGCCCTGGGCATCACCGGCCGGTCCGTCGTCAACGCCGGATTCCAGCCCGCCGGGGTCGCGGTGGTCGCCGTCACGAAGAACGGCGCCGCGGAGAAGGCCGGGCTGCGTACCGGGGACGTCATCACCCAGCTGGGCACCACCCCGATCGCCTCGTTGCCCGCGCTCTCCGAGGCGCTGGCCTCGTACAAGCCGGGTCAGCAGGTCAAGGTCGGCTACCAGCGCGACAGCGCCAAGAAGACGGTCGAGGTCACGCTGGGCGCGATGTAGGCGCCGGAGCGCACGGTCCGGCACGGGGAGGGGCGGCACCCGGCCGGGTGCCGCCCCTCCCCGTACGCCGTCAGGCCTGGTCGGCCGTGTCCGCCTGCTCTGCGGCTTCCTCGGGGTGCAGGCTCATCGGTCCGTAGATCTCGGTCGTGTCCTCGAAGAGCCGCACCTGGTCGGCGCCGCCCTCGGCGAGCTCCTTCCACGCCTCGCCGATCCAGGACTCCGCGTCGCCCTGCGTGGTGAACTCCTCGGGCACCACCGAGGGCTGTGTCTCCGTACCGTCGGACTTCTCGAACCGCCACGTCCACGCCATGTCCGCCTCCTGGATGCCACGCTGTCTCGGCCCGGCCGTGCGCCCGCGGGGTCGACCCCGGCGGGATCACGGCCTGCTGGCAGCGTAGCCGGGCGCGCACCGGGCGCGGGGGCGCGGGAGGATCGGATACGTGGAACTCACTCTGCTCGGCACCGGTGCCCCCGACGGGCTGCCCCGTCCCGACTGTCCCTGCGCCGCCTGCGCCAGTGCCCGCGGCGACCGGGCGCGTGCCGCGACCGCGCTGCTGCTGGACGGCGTCCTGCTGCTCGACCTCACTCCGGGGGCCGCGCTGGCCGCGGCCCGCGCCGGGCATTCGCTCACCGGGGTGCGCCAGGTGCTGCTCACCCACCCGCACGGCGGGCCTCCGGTGGAACTGCCCGCCGGGCTGCCGTCCGCGGGCCGGGTGGCCGACGGGCGGGTGTTGACGCTGCTCAGCGGCCACCGGGTGCGGGCGGTGCCGATGGACTCCCCCGGCACCGGGTACGAGGTGACGTCACCGGGCGGTGAGCGGCTGCTCTACCTGCCGCCCGGCGCGTCCCCGGCGGGGCTCTCGGAGGACGGTTCCGCTCCGTACGAGATGGTCGTCGCCGATGTCACCGGGCGCCCGGACGCGCTGGCCAGGCTGCGGGCGACGGGGGCCGTCGGGTCCACGACGGATGTGATCGCCGTCCACCTGGGCCACGAGGCGCCGCCGGGCGCCGAGCTGGACCGGCGGCTGGCCGCCGCAGGGGCACGGGCGGTGCCCGACGGGACGACGCTGATCGTCGGCGAGTATCACGCGGTGCCCGATCTGCCGCGCCGCACCCTGGTGCTCGGCGGGGCGCGCTCCGGCAAGTCCGTGGAGGCCGAGCGGCGTCTCGAAGCCTTCCCCGAGGTGGTGTACGTCGCGACGGGCGGCACCCGGGACGGGGACGCCGAGTGGGCGTCCCGGGTCGGGCTGCACCGGGAGCGCAGGCCGGGGTCGTGGCGCACCGAGGAGACCTGCGAGCTGGCGCCGTTGCTGGCGGACGGCGGGCCTCCGCTGCTGATCGACTGTCTGTCGCTGTGGCTGACCGACGCGATGGACCGGGCGGGCGCCTGGGACGACGACCGGTGGGCGGGCGGCGGCGAGGCGGCGCTGCGCGCGCGGGTGGCCGAACTGGTCGCCGCCGTACGGGCCACGGAGCGCGCCGTCGTCGCCGTCAGCAACGAGGTCGGCTCCGGTGTGGTGCCCGCGACCGCGTCCGGCCGGCGGTTCCGCGACGAGCTGGGGCGGCTCAACGCGGCCTTCGCTGCCGAGTGCGAGCACGTGCTGCTGATCGTCGCGGGGCAGGCCGTCGTACTGCGGGGGTGAGAAGCGGGGGGGTGAAAGGCCGCGGGTGAGAAGCGGGGGGTGAGAAGCGGGGGGTGAGAAGCCCGCGGGTGACAATCCGGCGCACAGTGGAACGTATGGCCCTCCGGGCGGTCCATGGACATCTCACCAGGAAAGCTGCCGGTACTGTTCGGCGAATGAGCTCGCTGAATCTCGACGACTTCTCCGATCTGATCGAACGCCCCGACGGCGGCGTACGGCGCGACGCCGAGGAACGCCGGGAGCGGCTGACCGTTCCGCCCGGCGCTCTCGGCCGGCTCGACGAACTGGGTGAGTGGCTCTCCGCGGCGCAGTCCGCGGCGCCGGTCAGGCCCGTCGAGACGGTGCGCGTGGTGCTGTTCGCGGGCGACCACGGGGTGGCCGGGCTGGGTGTGTCGGCCCGGCCCGCCGGGAGTGCGCACCGGCTGGTGCGGGCCGTGCTCGACGGGGAGAGCCCTGTCGCCGTGCTGGCCCGCAGGCTCGGTGTGCCGGTGCGGATCGTCGACGCCGGTCTGGACTGCGATCCCGCACTGCTGCCCGACGAGGTCGTCCGGCACCGGGTGCGCCGCGGGACCGGGCGGATCGACATCGAGGACGCGCTCACCTCGGAGGAGGCCGAGCAGGCGGTCCGTCTGGGGATGGCCATCGCCGACGAGGAGGCCGACTCGGGCACCGATCTGGTCGTCCTGGGCGACCTGAGCGTGGGCGGCACGACGGCAGCGTCCACGTTGATCGCGGCGCTCTGCGGCACGGACGCCTCGGTGGTCACCGGGCGCGGCGGCGCGGTCATCGACGATCTGGCGTGGATGCGCAAGTGTGCGGCGATCAGGGACGCGCTGCGCCGGGCCCGTCCGGTCCTCGGTGACCAGCTGGAACTGCTCGCCACGGTCGGCGGCGCCGATCTGGCCGCGATGACGGGGTTCCTGCTCCAGTGCGCGGTACGCCGGGTGCCGGTGATCCTCGACGGCGTGGTCTCCGCGGCCTGCGCGCTGGTGGCCCAGCGGGCCGCCTTCCGCGCCCCCGACTCCTGGCTGGCCGGGCAGGTCAGCGGCGAACCGGCCCAGGCGAAGGCACTGGACCGGATGGCACTCACCCCGCTGCTCGACCACGGGGTGACGGTCGGCGAGGGCACGGGGGCGCTGCTCGCGCTGCCGCTCGTCCAGGCCACGGCGGCGCTGCTGGCCGAACTGCCGGAGCGCACCACCGACGGCACGGCTACCGACGGCGGCGCAGACGAGACGTCCAGCGAGGCGTCGGGCGAGCGAACAACACCGGAAGAGACGGCGGAAAGCGGGACAACGCCGAGTGAAGCTTCGCCGAAATCCCCTGCGGATGACGCGACTTCGGTGGCGGCGGAGACCGCGGTGGGGGACGGTGGGGAGTGAGCCCGTGGCCGGCGGCTGACCGTCGGCCACAACACACCCCCGACGTGACGCACGGCGCCCCATATCATCGCGTTTCATGGGAGAAGTCCGCACATCCGCCGGGGTCACACCCCTGACCAGCGTCCGGTCGCGCCGCAGTGCGGCATTCGCCGTCTGGTATCTGCGCGCCGTGTCGTTCATCAACTTCCTGAGTGCCGCCTGGGTCTCCCTGGGCCAGGACCTGCGCCGCCACAACACCGACTTCTACTTCACGCCCTACATGCTGACCGCGGGCTTCGCCTCGGGCGCGTTCACCCTCTTCCTGGCGATCACCATGCGCCGCCGCAAGCGGGCCGCCTGGATCCTCAACCTGGTGATCAGCGGGCTCTTCCTGCTGGTGCTCGGCCTCGCCATGTGTTTCCCGGAGTTCCGCCGGTACCCGCAGAACTGGGTCTCGCTGGTGCTGACGACGGCCTTCGTGGTCTCCCTGCTGATCGGCCGGCGGGAGTACTACGCGAAGGGCGACCGCTCCAACCCCAAACTCGCCGCGGCCGTCGCCGTCGGCGGGGTGCTGGTCTGCTCGCTGCTGGCCTCGCTGCTGGTGACCGTCACCAACACCGCCCACGACGAGACCCGTTCGACGTTCCTGGGCCGTTGGCGGTACGGCTTCATGCGGCTGGTCTCGCTGGTGCCCGACGACTCGCACATCCAGGGGATCGAGACGCCCAACTGGGTCGACATCGCCATCAACGCGCTCTCCACCCTGCTGCTGCTCGCCGTGCTCTACGCGGCGTTCCGCTCCCGCCGTGCGGTCGACCCGATCACCGCGCAGGACGAGAACCAGCTGCGCGCCCTGCTGGACCGGCAGGGCGAGCGCGACTCGCTCGGCTACTTCGCCCTGCGCCGGGACAAGAGCGTCATCTGGTCACCCACCGGCAAGGCGGCGGTCGCCTACCGGGTGCTCGGCGGGGTCTCGCTCGCCTCCGGGGATCCGATCGGCGATCCGGAGGCGTGGCCGGGCGCGATCGGGAACTGGCTGGCCGAGGCGCGCGAACACGGCTGGCTGCCCGCGGTGATGGGCGCGAGCGAGGAGGCCGGCACGGTGTACGCCAGGCACGGCCTGGACGCGCTGGAATTCGGCGACGAGGCGATCGTGGAGATCGCCGAGTTCACCCTGGACGGCCGCGCCATGCGCACCGTGCGCCAGGCGTACAACCGGGTGAAGCGCGCCGGGTACACGGTCCGGATCCGCCGCCACGAGGAGATCCCGGACGCCGAGATGGACGTGCTGGTGCGCCGCGCCGACGACTGGCGCGACGGGACCACCGAGCGCGGGTTCTCGATGGCGCTCGGGCGGCTCGGCGACCCGGCCGACGGACGCTGCGTGATGCTCGAATGCACGGACGGGGAAGGCGAGTTGCGCGCCGTTCTGAGCTTCGTCCCGTGGGGCCCCGCGGGCCTGTCGCTGGATCTGATGCGCCGTGACCGGGATGCCGAGAACGGCCTGATGGAATTCATGATCATCGAACTCCTGCAGCGGGCGAAGGAGATCGGGATCACTCAGGTCTCACTGAACTTCGCGATGTTCAGATCAGTCTTCGAACGTGGCTCGAAGCTCGGGGCTGGCCCCGTGCTGAGGCTGTGGCGCTCGTTCCTCACCTTCTTTTCCCGGTGGTGGCAGATCGAGTCGCTGTACCGCGCCAACGCCAAGTACCGGCCAATTTGGGAGCCACGCTTCATGCTCTTCGAGAAGAGCGCAGACCTGCTGCGCATCGCTGTCGCATCGGCCCGTGCCGAGGGCTTCCTGGAAGCACCGGGGCTGCCCGCATGGCTGCACCGCAAGCCGCTCGGGACCAGACGGTGACCGGGCGCGCCCTGCGTGCGGCGGCCCGCCGCGAATGGGGTCCGCTCTTCCCCGTCGTACGGCACGCGCTGGTCACCAGGAAGTGGCGGGCCATCCCCCTGACGCTCGGGGCGGTCGCGCTGACCGCGCTCTTCCAGATCCTGCAGAACCAGTCGTGGGGCCTGGGGCCGGTGAGCGACATAGGGTTCGTCCAGGCGCGCGACCCGCTCTGGCTGGCGCTGCTGCGAACGCCGCTGTCGCTGTTCGTACCGGCGCTGGACCTGCCCGTATGGGGCGCGCTGGCGCAGATCCTGCTGGTCTTCAGCATCGCCGAGATCTGCATCGGGTGGTGGCGGACGCTGGTGATCGCGTACATCACCACGCTGGCCGGCACGCTGTACGCACGCGTCGCCATCTCCCTGGGCCCCCACCACGTGTTCGGCACTCCCGCGTCCGACGCGCTGATCGTCGACACCGGCCCCTCGGCCGCAGTGGTGGGTCTCGCCGTCTATCTCTGCTGGCGGCTGCGGGCCTGGTGGACGGGGGGCGTGGTGATCGTCGGGATGATCCTGGAGCTGGTCGTCAAGGACAACCTGGCGGGCAAGGAGCACATCGCCGCGATCCTGGCGGCACTCGTGATCTGCGCCTTCTCGGCCTGGCGGGACCGGCAGCGTCAGGGGCGCGGCCCCGGGTCACGGCCGGGCAGCTCCGTCCTGTCGGGGGCGCCGCCGATCAGCTCCTCGAACCGGCGCCGGGGCCCGGCCCAGCGTTTGTCGTGACGGTAGGCGCGCCGGGTCGCTCTGGCGCGGGTCCGGTGCCGGGAGCGGTAGAAGCGCTTGGCCCACGGGGAGGTGGGCCGGGCGAGCCGGACCGCGCCGACCAGAGCGACGAAGGGCACCACGGCGCCGATCAGTGCCGTACGGGGTTTGCCCTTGCTCAGCGCGATGAGTGCGAAGCCGAAGTTCACCACGGTGTTCACGGCGAACAGCCCGCGGTCCTGCCGTTCGGCCGGGGAGAGTTCGTTGACCCCGAACGGCAGGAACCCGCCGAGCACCAGGCCCACCAGTGCCACGGTGAGGACCACGATCTCGACGCTCTTGCGGCCCTGTTCGCTCCAGTACACGTCGTTCAGGTGGAGCAGCAGGGCGAACTCGTCGAGGACCAGCCCCGCGCCGCTCCCGAAGATCACCGCACAGACCGCGGCGCCCCATCCCCGGGTGCCGCTGGTGACCGCGCCGAAGCCGCCGATGACCACCAGGACGACGCCGGGGACGACGTGGTGGATGTGCATCCCGCCGGGCGTCACGTTCCGGAACGGGCCGCGGCCCGCCCGGATCAGCCGGGCCACGGTGCGCGCGATCAGGAAGGACAGCACGAACGAGAGCAGAGCGAGCGTCAGCGGGAGCTTGCCCGGTTCCACGATGTTCCGGTCCCACCAGTGACCCATGCCACCTGCTCCCTTTTGTCCGTCCTGGGTAACTTAGCCCGCCTGGCGCACGGGGGGGGCGGCGTCACGGGGTCTGGCACGCACGGAATAGGGGTGGTGGATAACCTGCGCGGCATGGACGGCATACGTTTCGCTTTCGGCACGCTCACGGTCCTTCCGGTCCGGGTGACGCGCTGGGACCGGGCGGCGGCCCGCTCCGGGATGGTCTGCGCCCCGCTGGCCGGGCTGGTCGTGGGGCTGGCCGCCGCCGCGCTCGGCGCTCTTCTGCTGCTGCTCGGCTCGGGCCCGCTGCTCGCCGCCGTGGCGGGTACGGCCGTACCCGCCGTCCTCACCCGCGGTCTGCATCTGGACGGTCTCGCGGACGTCGCCGACGGTCTGGGCAGCGCGAAACCGGCCGAGGACGCGCTGCGCGTCATGAAGCAGTCGGACATCGGCCCGTTCGGGGTGGTGACGCTGGTCCTGGTACTGCTGGCGCAGATCGCCGCGCTGACCCGGCTCTACGGGGACGGCTGGGCGTACGGCACGGCCGCCGCCGTCGTCGCCGCGCTCGCGGCCAGGGTGGCGCTGACGCTGGCCTGCCGCCGGGGCGTCCCCGCGGCACGGCCGGACGGGCTGGGCGCCGCGGTGGCCGGAACGGTGCCCCTGTGCACCGCGCTGGCCGTCGCCGCCGTGGTCACCGCGGCCGGCGCGGGGGCGGGGGCGCTCTTCGGTCCGTACGGCGCGCTGCGCCACGCGCTGGCCGTGATTCTCGCGCTCGGTGCGGCCCAACTCATGCTGCGGCACTGCGTGAAGCGCTTCGGCGGGGTGACCGGCGACGTGTTCGGCGCGCTGGCCGAGACGGCGGCGACCGCGGCCCTCGTGGTGCTGACGTTCGGCTGAGACCGGTCGGGCCCGGCACACCGATCCTGGCCGAAGGCGCAGCCCGCGTGGGCGATTTCCGTCACCGAGCGTAGGCTCTCGGGCGGAGCGGCCCCATCCATCGGCCACCGACAAACTCAACGGAAGCGAGATTTCACCACCGTGACTGCTCTCACTCTCAGCACGGCCGGCGCCGCGACGCTGCGCGCCGATGTCGTCGTCGTAGGCGTGGCGAAGGGCGCCAAGGGCCCCGTGGTCGCACCCGGCGCCGAAGCCGTGGACAAGGCGTTCGACGGAAAGCTCGCCGCCGTTCTGGAGACTCTCGGCGCCACCGGCGGCGAGGGCGAGGCGACCAAGGTCCCCGCGCCCGCCGGTCTCAAGGCCCCGCTCGTCCTGGCCGTCGGCCTCGGTGCCGTCCCCGGCAAGGACGAGGAGTACGACGAAGAGGCGCTGCGCCGCGCCGCCGGTGTCGCGGCCCGTACGCTGGTCGGCGCCAAGAAGGCCGCGTTCGCGCTGCCCGTCGGATCCGCCGAGGACGTCCAGGCGATCGGCGAGGGCGCGCTGCTCGGCTCGTACGCCTTCACCGCCTTCCAGTCCGTCGGCAAGGACGACAAGGGCCCGCTCGGCGAGGTCGCCCTGCTCGGTGCCAAGCCGCGCGACAAGGCGCACAAGGCCGCCGCCGAGCGCGCCGTGGCCGTGGCCGAGGAGATCAACCGCGCCCGCGACCTGGTCAACACCCCGCCGAACGAGCTGAACCCGGCCGCCTTCGCCGCTGTCGCCACCGCGGCCGGCAAGGAGCACGGCATCAAGGTGCAGGTGCTCGACGAGAAGGCGCTCGCCAAGGGCGGCTTCGGCGGCATCCTCGGCGTCGGCGTCGGCTCGGAGGCCCCGCCGCGGCTGGTGAAGCTCTCGTACACGCACGCCAAGGCGGAGAAGTCGCTTGCCTTCGTCGGCAAGGGCATCACCTACGACTCGGGCGGCATCTCCCTCAAGCCGGCCGGTCACAACGAGACGATGAAGTGCGACATGGCCGGCGCCGCCGCCGTGTTCGCCGCCGTCGTCACCGCCGCGCGGCTCGGCCTCCAGGTCAACGTGACCGGCTGGCTGGCGCTCGCCGAGAACATGCCGTCGGGCTCCGCCACCCGCCCGGGTGACGTCCTGAACATGTACAGCGGCAAGACCGTCGAGGTCCTCAACACCGACGCCGAGGGCCGTCTCGTCCTGGCCGACGCCCTGGCGAAGGCCTCCGAGGAGGCCCCGGACGCGATCGTCGACGTGGCGACCCTGACCGGCGCGATGATGATGGCGCTGGGCAACCGCACCTTCGGCATCATGTCCAACGACGACGCCTTCCGCACCGAGCTGCACGAGATCTCGGAGGAGGTCGGCGAGCCGTCCTGGCCCATGCCGCTCCCCGCGCACCTGCGCAAGGCCATGGACTCCCCCACCGCCGACATCGCCAACATGGGCGAGCGGATGGGCGGCGGCCTGGTCGCCGGTCTGTTCCTCAAGGAGTTCGTGGGCGAGGGCATCACCTGGGCCCACCTCGACATCGCGGGCCCGGCGTTCAACGAGGCCGCTCCGTTCGGCTACACGCCCAAGGGCGGCACCGGCTCGGCGATCCGCACCCTGGTGCGCCTCGCGGAGCGCACCGCCGAGGGCGACCTCGGCTGAGCCGCACCACGCTTCATCCCGTACGGCCCCGGGCTCACCGCCCGGGGCCGTACGGCTTTGCTCTGTCCTTGCCGGTGTTCGCCCTGAACGAAATCCGTACGTGCGTACGCCCGGGTGAGGCGCCCGGACGGCGGATGGGACGTACCGCACTCCGGCCCGGCGTCCCGTCGGCCGCCGACAAGTGCGAAGATGGGTTCTCGGCAGGACAGGGCCCCCACCACAGGGCCGAATAAAAGCGGCCGTACACCCGCCGCCGCCCGGTCAGGGAAGACCGGCACCGGCGCACCATGCATGGAGGACGTGACGTGGCGAACGACGCCAGCACCGTTTTCGACCTAGTGATTCTCGGCGGCGGTAGCGGCGGTTACGCCGCGGCGCTGCGCGGAGCGCAGCTGGGTCTGGACGTCGCCCTGATCGAGAAGAACAAGCTCGGCGGCACCTGCCTGCACAACGGCTGCATCCCCACGAAGGCCCTGCTGCACGCCGGCGAGATCGCCGACCAGGCGCGTGAGAGCGAGCAGTTCGGTGTCAAGGCCACTTTCGAGGGCATCGACATCGCAGGGGTCCACAAGTACAAGGACGATGTGATCGCGGGCCTCTACAAGGGTCTGCAGGGTCTGGTCGCCTCGCGCAAGGTGACCTACATCGAGGGTGAGGGGCGTCTCTCCTCCCCGACCTCCGTCGACGTCGACGGCCGCCGCATCCAGGGCCGTCACGTTCTCCTCGCCACCGGCTCCGTACCGAAGTCGCTGCCCGGCCTGGAGATCGACGGCAACCGCATCATCTCCTCGGACCACGCGTTGGTGCTGGACCGGGTCCCGGAGTCGGCCATCATCCTGGGCGGCGGCGTCATCGGCGTCGAGTTCGCCTCGGCGTGGAAGTCCTTCGGCACCGACGTGACCATCGTCGAGGGCCTGAAGCACCTCGTGCCGGTCGAGGACGAGAACAGCTCGAAGCTCCTGGAGCGCGCGTTCCGCAAGCGCGGCATCAAGTTCAACCTGGGCACCTTCTTCCAGAAGGCCGAGTACACCGGGAACGGCGTCAAGGTCACCCTGGCGGACGGCAAGGAGTTCGAGGCCGAGGTGCTGCTCGTGGCCATCGGCCGCGGACCGGTCTCGCAGGGCCTCGGTTACGAGGAGCAGGGCGTCGCGATGGACCGCGGCTACGTCCTGGTCGACGAGTACATGCGCACCAACGTCGAGACCATCTCGGCCGTCGGTGACCTGGCCCCGACCCTCCAGCTCGCGCACGTCGGCTTCGCCGAGGGCATCCTGGTGGCCGAGCGGCTGGCCGGTCTGAAGACCGTGCCGATCGACTACGACGGTGTGCCGAAGGTGACGTACTGCCACCCCGAGGTCGCGTCCGTGGGCCTGTCCGAGGCCAAGGCCAAGGAGATCTACGGCGCCGACAAGGTCGTCGCGCTGAAGTACAACCTGGCCGGCAACGGCAGGAGCAAGATCCTCAAGACGTCGGGCGAGGTCAAGCTCGTCCAGGTCAAGGACGGTGCCGTCGTCGGCGTCCACATGGTCGGTGACCGTATGGGCGAGCAGGTCGGCGAAGCCCAGCTGATCTACAACTGGGAGGCTCTCCCCGCCGAGGTCGCGCAGCTCATCCACGCGCACCCGACGCAGAGCGAGGCGCTCGGCGAGGCCCACCTGGCGCTCGCGGGCAAGCCGCTGCACTCCCACGACTAGTAGCCAGTAGGGGCGCAAGCCCCAGGGCCGCGACGACCATTCCGCATTTTCCGATAGGAGCAACTGAAACCATGTCGGTTTCCGTAACCCTGCCGGCGCTCGGCGAGAGCGTCACCGAGGGCACCGTCACCCGCTGGCTCAAGGCCGAGGGCGAGCGCGTCGAGGCCGACGAGCCGCTGCTGGAGGTCTCGACCGACAAGGTCGACACCGAGATCCCCTCGCCGGTCGCCGGTGTTCTGGCCGCCATCAAGGTCGCTGAGGACGAGACCGTCGAGGTCGGCGCCGAGCTCGCCGTCATCGACGACGGCACGGGCGCGCCCGTTGCCGCCCCGGCCCCGGCCGCCGCTGCGGCTCCGGCCGCTGTCCCCGCCCCCATCGCCGAGGTTCCGGCCCCGGTCGCCGAGGCTCCGGCCACGGCTCCGGCGCCCCCCGCCGGTGCCGCCGAGGGCACCGACGTCGTCCTTCCCGCGCTCGGTGAGAGCGTCACCGAGGGCACCGTCACCCGCTGGCTCAAGGAAGTCGGCGACGACGTCGCCGAGGACGAGCCGCTGCTGGAGGTCTCGACCGACAAGGTCGACACCGAGATCCCCTCGCCCGTCGCCGGCACCCTGCTGGAGATCCTGGTCGCCGAGGACGAGACCGCCGAGGTCGGCGCCCGGCTCGCCGTGGTCGGCGCGAAGGGTGCGGCCCCGGCCGCCGCCCCCGCTGCCGCTCCGGCCCCGGTCGCTGCTCCGGCGCCCGCCCCCGCCGCCCCTGCTCCGGCTCCGGCTCCGGCCCCCGCGCCCGTCCAGCAGGCCCCGGCTCCGGCCGCGCCCGCTGCCCCGGCCGCTCCGGCGCCCGCCCCGGCTCCGGTCGCCGCTCCGGCCCCCGTCACCCCGGCCCCGGCTCCTGCCGTGACCACCGGTGACGACGGTGCGTACGTGACCCCCCTGGTGCGCAAGCTCGCCGGCGAGAGCGGCGTGGACCTGGGCTCGGTCAAGGGCACCGGCGTCGGTGGCCGTATCCGCAAGCAGGACGTCATCAGCGCCGCGGAGGCCGCCAAGGCCGCCGCGCCCGCACCGACCGCCGCCGCTCCGGCCGCCGCCAAGGCGCCGAAGCTGGAGGTCTCGCCGCTGCGCGGCCAGACCGTCAAGATGACCCGGATGCGCAAGGTCATCGGCGAGAACATGATGAAGGCCCTGCACACGCAGGCGCAGCTCACCTCGGTCGTCGAGGTGGACATCACCAAGCTGATGAAGCTGCGCAACCAGGCCAAGGAAGGCTTCGCCGCCCGTGAGGGCGTCAAGCTGTCCCCGATGCCGTTCTTCGTCAAGGCCGCCGCCCAGGCGCTGAAGGCCCACCCGGTCGTCAACGCCCGGATCAACGACGACGAGGGCACGATCACCTACTTCGACACCGAGAACATCGGTATCGCGGTGGACTCCGAGAAGGGTCTGATGACCCCGGTCATCAAGGACGCGGGCGACCTCAACCTCGCCGGTATCTCCAAGAAGACCGCGGAGCTGGCGGGCAAGGTCCGTTCCAGCAAGATCAGCCCGGACGAGCTGTCCGGTGCGACCTTCACGATCAGCAACACCGGTTCGCGCGGTGCGCTGTTCGACACCGTCATCGTCCCGCCGAACCAGGCAGCCATCCTGGGCATCGGCGCGACCGTCAAGCGTCCGGCCGTCATCGAGACCGCCGAGGGCACCGTCATCGGCGTCCGCGACATGACGTACCTGGCCCTCTCCTACGACCACCGCCTGGTGGACGGCGCCGACGCGGCCCGTTACCTGACGACGGTCAAGGCGATCCTGGAGGCCGGCGAGTTCGAGGTCGAGCTCGGCCTGTAACCAGCCTCACCTGTGGCGCCCCCGTCCGGATCACTTCCGGGCGGGGGCGCCGCCGTATTGTCATGGGGGGCTTGGTCCGTGTGGCCGGCCCACCCCGACCAATACGGTCCGAAGGAGCACACATTGACGCCGCCCGTCATCCACTCCCTGCGCGAACAGATTCGCGAGCACATCGTGGAGGGGATCGTCAGCGGGCGTTGGAAGCCCGGCGAACGGATCGTGGAGCGGCGGATCGCGGTCGAGCTGGAGGTCAGCCAGACGCCCGTACGGGAAGCGCTGCGCGAGCTGGAGACGCTGCGGCTCATCGAGTCGGCCCCCAACAAGGGCGTGCGCGTACGGAATCTGACCGCGGCCGACCTGGAGGAGAGCTATCCGGTCCGGGCCGGTCTGGAACAGATCGCGGCCGAGCTGGCCGTCGACCGGCTGGCCGCCGACGTGTCCGCCCTGGAGCCGTCGGTCGCCGCGCTGTACCTGGCCGACCGTACGGGCGACAGCGCAGCCCAGGTCAGGCACACGGTGGCCTTCCACCGGGAGCTGGTGCGGGCGGCCGGGAACGGCGTCCTGCTGCACACCTGGGAGTCGCTGGGCATCGAGGTGTTCACGGCGCTGTCGATCCGCTGGCTGGGGACCGTGCAGAAGTCGTACGCGGAGGAGCACGAGGCCCTGGTCGAGGCGTTCCGGCGACGGGATCCGCAGATCGGCCCGCTGGTGAAGGACCATGTGCTCGGATGTGCGCCGAGAGCCTAGTCGGAGCGGGTTTTTGCGGCACCGCGTGCCCCAGTTCGTGACACCCCATGCCGACTTTTTACTTTACGGAAAGATTTTCCCTTCAACCCTTTGATCGATCATCGATCAGCGACTTAGAGTCTCCGGAGGGCTTCACCCAGCCCGTCGCCCTGTCCTGCCAGACCGGGCCCTTCTACACCCCCTGTTCTGTCCGGAAGGCGGCGATCATGACCGACCCCGTAGGCAAGCTTCCGAGCGAGCTGGACCAGCTCCCGGACCGCGACCCCGAGGAGACCGCTGAATGGGCGGCCTCCCTCGATGCCGTCACCAAGGCCGCCGGCCCCCACCGTGCCGCATATCTGATGCGCCGCACGCTGCAGCGGGCCGACGGTGCAGGTCTCGCACTGCCCAAGCTGCTTGAGACCGACTACGTCAACACCATTCCCACCTCCGCCGAGCCCGCCTTCGACGGCGACCTGGCGATGGAGAGCCGGATCACCGCCTGGAACCGCTGGAACGCGGCGGCGATGGTCACCCGTGGCTCCCGCTTCGGCGTCGGCGGCCACATCGCCACCTTCGCCTCGGCCGCCTGGCTGTACGAGACCGGCTTCAACCACTTCTTCCACGGCAAGGAGGGCGGCTCCGGCGACCAGCTCTACATCCAGGGCCACGCGTCGCCCGGCATATACGCCCGCGCCTTCCTCGACGGACGGCTGAGCGAGCAGCAGCTCGACAACTTCCGCCAGGAGGCCGGCGGCGACGGTCTGCCGTCCTACCCGCACCCGCGCCGGCTGCCCTGGCTCTGGGAGTTCCCCACCGTCTCGATGGGCCTGGGCCCGATCTCCTCGATCTACCAGGCGCGCTTCAACCGCTACCTGTCCGGTCGCGGCATCAAGGACACCTCGGACTCGCACGTCTGGGCGTTCCTGGGCGACGGCGAGATGGACGAGCCCGAGTCGACGACCGCGCTCACCCTGGCGGCGCGTGAGGGTCTCGACAACCTGACCTTCGTCATCAACTGCAACCTGCAGCGCCTCGACGGCCCGGTCCGCGCCAACTTCCGTGTCGTGCAGGAGCTGGAAGCCCTGTTCCGCGGGGCCGGCTGGAACGTCGTCAAGACGCTCTGGGGTTCCGCCTGGGACGAGCTGTTCCAGCTCGACACCACGGGTGCGCTGATCCGCCGCCTGCGCGAGGTGCCGGACGCGCAGTTCCAGACGTACGCGACGCGCGACGTGGCCTACATCCGCCAGCACTTCTTCGGCGCCGAGCCCGCGCTCGCCGAGCTGGCGAAGCTGCTCACCGACGCGAAGATCGCCGAGTGTTTCCACACCTCGCGCGGCGGCCACGAGGCCCGCAAGGTGTATGCGGCGTACAAGGCGGCCCTGGAGTTCAAGGGCGCGCCGACCGTGATCCTCGCGCAGACCGTGAAGGGCTACACGCTCGGCGAGGGCTTCGAGTCCCGCAACGCCAACCACCAGATGAAGAAGCTGGACGGCAAGCAGTTCCGCGCGATGCGGGACCTGCTGGAGCTGCCGATCCCGGACTCGAAGCTGGACGAGAGCCTGGTGCCTTACGGCCACCCGGGCGCCGACTCCCCCGAGGTCCGTTACCTCCAGGAGCGCCGTGCCGAGCTGGGCGGCCCCGCCCCGGCCCGCCGGGTGCACCAGGTGGTCCTGCCGGAGCCCGAGGAGCGTGCCTTCAAGGCCCTCATCAAGGGTTCGGGCCAGCAGGAGATGGCCACCACCATGGCCTTCGTCCGGCTGATGAAGGACCTGATGCGGGACAAGCAGACCGGCAAGCGCTGGGTGCCGATCGTTCCCGACGAGGCCCGTACGTTCGGCATGGAGTCGCTGTTCCCGTCGGCGGGCATCTACTCGCCGCTCGGCCAGACCTACGACGCGGTCGACCGCGACCAGCTGATGTACTACAAGGAAGCCTCCGACGGCCAGATCCTCAACGAGGGGATCACCGAGGCCGGCGCCATGGCCGACTTCGTCGCCGCCGCCACGTCGTACGCGACGCACGGCGAGCCGATGATCCCCTTCTACATCTTCTACTCGATGTTCGGCTGGCAGCGCACCGCGGACCAGATGTGGCAGCTCGCCGACCAGCTCGGCCGGGGCTTCATCGTCGGCGCCACCGCGGGCCGCACCACCCTGACCGGTGAGGGGCTCCAGCACGCGGACGGCCACTCGCACCTGATCGCCTCGACCAACCCGGCGTCGCTCAACTACGACCCGGCGTTCGCGTTCGAGATCGCGGTGATCGTCAAGGACGGTCTGCGCCGGATGTACGGCCCGGACGCGGAGAACGTCTTCTACTACCTGACGGTCTACAACGAGCCGAAGCAGCAGCCCGCGATGCCCGAGGGCGTCGAGGAGGGCATCCGCCGCGGCCTGTACCGCTTCAAGGAGGGCACGGCAGCCGCGGGCGCCCCGCGCATGCAGCTGCTCGCCTCCGGTACGGCGATCCACTGGGCGCTGGAGGCGCAGGAACTGCTCGCCGCCGACTGGGGTGTCACGGCCGATGTCTGGTCCGCGACCTCCTGGGGCGAGCTGCGCCGGGACGCGCTGGCAGCCGACGAGGCGCTGCTCCGCGGCGAGCAGCGCACGCCGTACGTCACCCAGGCCCTGTCCGGTGCCCCGGGTCCGGTGCTCGCGGTGAGCGACTGGATGCGGCAGGTTCCCGACCAGATCAGCCAGTGGGTCGAGCAGGACTGGATGTCGCTCGGCACGGACGGCTTCGGCCTGTCGGACACCCGTGAGGCGGCCCGCCGCCACTTCGGTGTCGACGCGCAGTCGATCGTGGTCGCGGCGCTGGCCTCGCTGGCCAAGCGCGGCGAGGTCCCGGTCTCGGCCGTGAAGGAAGCCCGCGAGCGCTACGGCGTGTGACGCCCCTGGGGCGTTGTCAGTGGCGGCGTGCATGCTGGGGGGCATGCGCGCTGCCCGTCTGATCAAGATGGTGCTCCTGCTCCAGTCCCGGCCGCTGATGAAGGCGGCCGAGCTGGCGCAGGAGCTCGATGTGTCCGAGCGCACCGTCACCCGGGACGCCCTCGCCCTCTCGGCGGCGGGCGTCCCCGTGTACGCGGAGCGCGGCCGGGCCGGTGGCTACCGGCTGGTCGGCGGGTACCGCACCGGGCTGACCGGCCTGGCCCGCACCGAGGCCGAGGCGCTCTTCCTCTCCGGACTGCCCGGCCCGCTGCGGGAGATGGGCCTGGGCGACGCCGCTTCGGCCGCCCGGCTGAAAGTGTCCGCGGCCCTCCTCCCCTCCTTGCGTGACGCCCCGGCGTCCGCGGCGCAGCGCTTCCACCTGGACGCTCCGGGCTGGTACCAGGAGCCGCCGACCCCGGAGCTGCTGCCCGCGCTGGCCGACGCCGTCTGGGCCGACCGGCGGATCTCCGCGCGCTACCGCCGCCGGGACGGCTCGGAGGTGCAGCGGACGCTGGAACCGTACGGGCTCGTGCTGAAGGCGGGCGTCTGGTACGTCTGCGCGCACGCGGCCGGGGGCTCCGGTAACGCCGGTAACCCCGACCGTCCGGGATCCACAGCAGACTCCGGCACCTCCGAGCCTCCCGGCCCTCCCGGGGACTCCGCGGAGTTCCGCGTCTACCGCATCGACCGCTTCACCGCGGTGGTGCCGTACGGTGACGACCGCTTCGTCCGCGACGAGGACTTCGACCTGCCCGGCTTCTGGGAGGCGCGGGCCGCCGGGTTCGCGCGGTCGCTGCTCCGGGCCGAGGTGCGGGTGCGGCTCTCGCCATCGGGCGCGGCGAGGCTCCCGTACGTGGCGGACCGCTCGGCGGCCCGCCAGGCACTCACCACCGCCGCCCCGGCCGACCCGGCGGGCCGGGTGACGCTGGTGCTCCCGGTGGAGTCCCTGGAGGTGGCGTACGGGCAACTGCTCGCCCTCGGGCCCGAGGTGGAGGTCCTGGATCCACCGGAGCTGCGCGAGCGGTTCGTAGAAGCGGCGGGACGGTCGGCGGAACTGTACGGGTGAACTGCGCGGACGAGCCGACGCATTTCAAGCCCGCACTCCGAGCCCGCATTTCAAGCCCGTCCGGCGATTGAGGACACCTGTCGGGGTCCGGGGCAGAGCCCCGGTTCGGGAAGGGGCGGGGAAGGGAAACTCCGACGCGGCACCCCCACAACCCGCACCCACAACCCACAACCCGCACCCGCACCCGCACCCGCACCCGCACCTACCGGTACTCCTCCACCGACCGGTCCGCACCGCCGATCGCCACCTCCGTGATGTAGGCCCACGCGTCCGGCCGGCTCCCGTCGGCGTCGGTGAACCCGTACTCCTTCGCCAGCCCGCCACTCGACAGCGACTGCCCGCTCCACCGCGCCCGCTCCCCGTCAGCGGCGACCGCCGCGACCGCCCGGCCCACGAACACCGGGGACTCCGCGATGGCGAAGTGCGGATCCTGCGCGATCGCGTCGCGCCAGGTCTCCTCCGTCACACCGAAGTGGTCGAGCATCTCCTCCGAGCGCAGGAAGCCCGGGGTGACACAGACCGCCGTGCCGCCCACCGATTTCAGCTCGTGCGACAGGTTGAAGGCCATCCTGATCGGCGCGTTCTTGGCCAGGTCGAAGTAGAAGTTCTCCCGGTACGCACGGTTGAACTCGGCCGTCCCGTCCGTCACTTCGACCACCAGGCCGCCCGGCTCCCGCACCAGCAGGGGAAGGGCGAGGCTGCTGGTGACGATGTGGCTCTTCACTCCGAGGTCCAGCATCCGCAGTCCGCGGTCCAGCGCCATGTCCCACATCTTCGTCTCCGTACCGAAGTCGGTCAGATGGTCGCCGCCCCAGACGTTGTTGACGAGGATGTCCAGCCGTCCCTGTTCACGGTCGATCCGTTCGACCAGCGCACGTACCTGGTCCGGCTCCAGATGGTCGGTCCGCACGGCGAACGCCCGGCCGCCCGCGCCGGTGATCAGCTCGGCCGTCTCCTCGATGGTCTCCGCCCGGCCCATCTCGCTCTGCTGCGTACGCGTGGTGCGGCCGGTCGCGTACACCGTGGCACCCGCGGCCCCCAGCTGTACGGCGATGGCCCGGCCCGCTCCTCGGGTGGCCCCCGCGACCAGAGCGATTCGTCCCGTCAATGGCTTCTCCGGCTTCTCTGTCTCCATGCGGCCACCGTCGCACTGATACCCGACAGCCTCCGTCCGGATTTCCGCGGAATCGCCCGGCCCGTCAACCGCGTTTCATCGGACGGTCACACCGCCTGGTAACAAGAGGGCCGCTCATTCGCGCTCCGCGTGCGCCGGGACGCGCCACCGACGATGCTGGACGCGTGAGGGACGAGACGGAGTTCTGGGAGATCATCGACAGCACCCGCGCGGCCGCCGAGGGCGACCCCGAGGACCATGCCGATCTGCTGACCGAGAGATTGCTGCAGCTCGACCCGGAGTCGGTGCTGGAGTTCGCCCGGTACTTCGAGACCCGCTACAACCGCGCCTACCGCTGGGACCTGTGGGGCGCGGCGGCCCTCCTGCTCGGCGAGACCGACAACGACGCCTTCGACTACTTCCGCTGCTGGCTGATCGGCCAGGGCCGGGAGATCTTCGAGGGCGCGCTGCACGACCCCGACGCGCTCGCCGACCTGCTCGACGACTTCGACGAGGAGATCGACGGCGACGGCGAGGATCTGGGGTACGCGGCCGACGAGGCGTACGAACAGCTCACCGGGGCCGAGACCCCCGAGCTGGGGATTCCGCCGCAGGCCACCGAGCCGGAGGGCGCGCCTGTCGACTTCGACGACGAGTCGCTCGCCCAGCGGTACCCGCGGCTCTGGGAACGCTTCGGCTCATAGGGGCCTTTCGGCGCAGGGCGCAGGGGGGCTCACCGCTGAGTGAGGCTGCGTCCCATCAGTACGTCGTCGACGTAGCGGCCCGCCAGGTAGAACTCGCCCGGCAGCACCCCCTCCACCTCGAAGCCCTCCGCCGCGTAGAGCGCGCGGGCCGGGGTGTTGTGGCCCAGCACCCGCAGGGTGATCCGGGTCGCGCCCTGCCGGCCGGCCTCCGTACACGCGCCCCTGAGCAGCGCCCTGCCGACCCCGTGGCCGCGGGCCGCCCGCGCGACGGCGAGGCCCTGGATCTGGCGCACATGCGCGTTGCAGCTGAGCGGCGTGGGGTGCCCGAGCCGGATGTAGCCCACGATCTCGCCCACCAGCTCGGCGACGAGGTGGTCCTCGGGTGCGTGGCGTTCGTCGAAGAAGGGCGGGTACGGCGGCTGGGGCCGGGGCGCCACGGCGTGCAGGGTCGACCAGGTCGCGCGGTCGAGAGCGCCGAGGGCTTCGTCGTCGGCGGGTTCGGCACCGCGTATGTACGCATCGGACATGCGCGCCACTCTGCCACGGGGCCGTTCACCGCCGCCCGGGATCCACCGTTCCCGGAGCCTGACTCCCCCGGGTCCCGGCGCCCGCACGCGGCCCCGATGGGTGAGGATGAGGCCATGCGTATCGCGATCGCCGGAGCATCAGGACTTATCGGTAAGGCGCTGGACCGCTCCCTGCGCGCCGACGGGCACGAGGTGGTCCGGCTGGTCCGCCGCATCGCCCGCGCGGCGGACGAGGTGGAGTGGGATCCCGAACGGAGCTACGTGAACACCGCGGGCCTCGCCGGATGCGACGCGGTGGTCAATCTGGCCGGGGCCGGGGTGGGCGACCACCGCTGGACGGATGCCTACAAGAAGACGCTCAGGGACAGCCGGATCCTGGGCAACGCGGCACTCGCGGAGGCCGTCGCCTCGCTGGACGTCCCCCCGCGGGTGCTGCTGTGCGGCAGCGCGGTGGGCTACTACGGGGACACGGGCGACCGCGCGATCGACGAGAGCGCGCCTCCCGGCGACGGGTTCCTGGCCGACCTCTGCGTCGAGTGGGAGGAGGCCGCCCGCCCCGCCGAAGAGGCGGGCATCCGTACGGTGTTCGCCCGTACGGGGCTGGTGGTGGCCAAGGAGGGCGGAGCCTGGGGCAAGCTCTTCCCGCTGTTCAGGGCGGGCCTGGGGGGCCGGATGGGCGACGGAAACCAGTACTGGAGTTTCATCGCGCTGCACGACGAGGTCGCGGCGCTCCGCCACATCCTGGACACCGGGACGCTGGCGGGTCCGGTGAACCTGACGGGTCCCGCTCCGGTGACCAACCGGGCGGTGACCGAGGCGATGGGCCGCGTACTGCACCGCCCCACCCTGTTCACGGCGCCCGCACCGGCCCTGCGGATCGTGCTCGGCGAGTTCGCGGGAGATGTACTGGCGAGCCAACGGGTGCTGCCGAGGCAGCTGTTGGAGTCGGGGTTCACATTCGCGTTCCCGGGGATCGACGAGGCGATCGGGGCGGCGTCCGGCAGCGTCACGAGGGGCTGAGGAGCAGCCGCCGGGGCCCGGAGCGGAGCCCCGCGCATCGCCCTCGCCGGGCCGCTCCCCCGGGCGGCCCGCACCCGTGCGACCCCACGCCCCCGTGCCCCCGCGCCGCGCGCCTGCCCGCCGCCGCGCCTCTCCCTACGCTCGACCCGAACCAGGGCATTCCCGCGGCCCGTTGGGGGAATCAGCCCTCCACGAGACTCCGCGGCAGCACCGACCTCGGGGAGGGGCACGTGCGCAGCACCGCATTCCATGCCGATGTCGTCATCGTGGGGGCCGGGATCGCCGGGCTCTCCGCAGCTCATCGGCTGACCAGCGCCGGAGTATCCGTCAGCGTCCTGGAGGCCGCACCCGGTCCCGGCGGCCGGATGTCCACGGAGCGGATCGACGGATTCCGCCTGGACCGCGTCGGACGGCTGCTCAGCACCTCGTACCCGGAGCTGCTCCGGGCGCCGTGTCTGGGCGAGGTCGATCTCAAGCTGTTCTCGCCCGGCGTCCTCGTGCACAGCGACGGCCGTCTGCACCGCGCGGGCGAGCCCGGGGGCACGCGGGGCGCACTCACTGCCGCGCGCGCCCTGCGGAGCGCCCAGCGCGCCCCCATGGGCGGCACACTCGGCCAGGCCCGGCTCGGCGTGGCGCTCACCCGCCAGGCGGCCACTCCGGTGGAGCGGCTGCTGGCCCGCCCGGAGCAGAGCGCGTCGGCCGCGCTCCGCAACCGCGGGCTGCCGCCCCGTACCGTCTCCGGGTTCCTGAGGCCGCTGCTGTCCGCGCTGCTGTGCGACCCCGGACTCACCACATCGAGCCGGTGCGCCGACCTCGCGCTGCGGGCTTTCGCCCGCGGACGGCTGTGCGTACCCGCGGGTGGCGCCGACGCCCTGCCCGAGCGGCTGGCCGCGACGCTGCCGCCGGGCACGGTGCGGACGGGCGTGCGCGTGACCTCGGCCTCCATCAGCTCGGTCACCACCGAGGAGCTGGGCAGGCTCGGCTGCCGTGCCCTCGTCGTCGCGACCGACGCCCGCTCCGCCGCACGGCTCCTGCCCGGCCTGCGGGTCCCGGACTTCCATCCGGTGACGGTCTTTCACCACACGGCCCCGCGCAGCCCGTTGGCGGAACCGGCGCTGCTGCTGGACGCCGACCGTTCGGGGCCGGTCTCGCACACCGCCGTCATGAGCGAGGTCGACCCCTCGCGGGCACCCGACGGCAGGGCGCTGATCACCTCGACCGTGCCGGGCACTCCCCGCCCCGGTCTGGAACACGCCGTACTCGGCCAACTGGCCGCCCTCTACGGCACACCGACCGACGACTGGGAACTGCTCGCCGTCCACCACACCCCCGACGCGGTCCCCGCGATGCCCCCGCCGCACGACCTGCGCCGCCCGGTGCGGCTCCTCGCCGGGCTGTACGTGTGCGGCGACCACCGCGACACCAGCACCGTCCAGGGCGCGCTGCTCTCCGGCCGTCGCGCCGCGCAGGAGGTCATGCGGGACTTCGGCATCAAACCGGACATCGCGACGGACGAGATGCCGCTGGCCGCGTGACACCTGCAAGCCCGGCCGCCTGCCTCGACGCCGACGGCCGGCCTTCGCGGCGCGCTCCGTCCGGGGTCAGCCGATCGCCGCGACCCGGTCGCGGTACCCCCGTACCGCCGCCGCGTCCCGGTAGGGCTCAAGCCGGCGCTCGAAGTCCCGGACGTACTCGACCGCCCGCACCGACCTCATCTCCCCTGCCTGCTGCGCCGATTCGGCCCCCAGCGCGCACGCCTGGTCCAGCTCGCCGAGCCCCAGCCGTGCCGTGGCGAGCACCACCCGGCAGAACAGCCGGGAGCGCGCGAAAGCGGGGGCGCGCAGCTGGAGGGAGCGTTCGGCGTACTGCGCGGCGGGCCGGTACTGCTGGAGGTCCCGGTGGCAGTGACCGAACTCGTCGGCCAGCTGCGCCTCGTCGAAGAAGCGTGCCCAGTGCGGCACTTCGTCGCCGGGCCGCACGGCCTCCATCGCGCGCTCGGCCCGCACGAGCGAGGCCGTGCAGGCCCGCGCCTCGCCGAGCACCCCGTGCCCGCGCGCCTCGACCGAGTGCAGCAGCGCCTGGACGACCGGGGGTGCCGCGGCCCCGACCCCCTGCTGGGCGACGCGCGCCAGCTGGACCGCCTCGCGGCCGTGGCCCAGGTAGACGGCCTGGCGGCTCATGGTGACCAGCACGTAGGAGCCGTACCCACGGTCGCCCGCGGCCTGCGAGAGGCGCAGCGCCTGGACGAAGTACCGCTGTGCGAGACCATGCGCGGCGATGTCGTACGAGGTCCAGCCGGCCAGCCTGGTCAGATCGGCGGCGGCGGCGAAGAGCCGCCGCCCGGTCGCCTCCCCGTACGACCCGCGCAGCATCGGCTCCGCCTCGTGCTCCAGATAGCGCACGAGTGCCTGTCGGGCGTGCCCGCCGCCGTACGCGTGGTCCAGCGTGCGGAACAGCTCCCCCACCGCGCGCAGCGCCGCGATGTCCCCGGCGCCGACCCGCTGGCCCGGCGCGCGGTCGGTCTGCCGCTGGCGGGGCACGGTCGGGCGCGGCTGGAGGGCAGCCCGTACGCCGCCGGGTGACGGGTCACCGCGCACCGGCCTCACTCCACCGGCCGAACCCGGCGCACCCCAGTCGTCGGGGCGGCCGATCAGCCAGTCGCGGCTCGGCACGACGAGTCCGGCCGGGGTGAACGCGATCTTGCGCAGTTCGGCGTGACTGCCGGAGTCCTTGCGCCAGAGACCGCTGACGATGTCGACGGCCTCCTCGGGCGTACCGGCGAATTCCAGACCGGCGTAGACCGGCGCGCAGGCGTCGAGTCCGAGGTCCTGCGCGGACAGCCGCCGGCCCAGGCGCCGGGTGAAGACCTCGGCGATCAGGGCGGGGGTGGTGCCGCGCGGCTGCTGTCCGCGCAGCCAGCGGGTCACCGAGGTCTTGTCGTACCGCAGGTCGAGACCGTGCTCAAGACCGAGCTGGTCCACCCTTCTGGCCAGCCCCGCGTTGGAGAATCCAGCCTCGCCGATGAGCGCGGCGAGCTGGCGGTTGGGTGTGCGCTGCGGGGTTCGTTCCGTCATCAGCTGTGCGGTCTCCTGCCTTCCGGGCCGGGAGCAGCCCTCATGGAACGGCGTGAATTTAGCGGGCCGAACCGCCTGTACCGCCACCTTCGCGCCGGGTTCATCCGATCGTGTGAGGAGGTGTCGTTTCTGCCCGCCCTTAGGTGCCGTTCGAAGCGGTCGTACAGTGGCTGGGGTGGCACCCCCTGCGGGGTGCGATGTCCGTATGCGAAGGGGAGCTGCCGTGAGCGAGCTGCGGTTTGTCCGTCTGGGGTTCGGCGACGAGGCCGTCGAGTACCAGGAGGCCTGGCAGAAGCAGCGCGAGGTGCACGCCGCCCGGTTCGCCGACGAGGTCCCCGACACGGTGCTGTTCCTGGAGCACCCGCCCGTCTACACGGCGGGCAGGCGGACGGCGGACAGCGAGCGCCCCCTGGACGGAACCCCCGTCGTGGACGTGGACCGCGGCGGCAAGATCACCTGGCACGGCTACGGCCAGCTGATCGGCTACCCGATCCAGAAGCTGCCGCGCCCGGTGGACGTCATCGCCCATCTGCGCCGCCTGGAGGAAGCGCTGATCCGCGTCTGCGCGGAGTTCGGCGTCGAGACCAGCCGGGTCGAGGGCCGTGCGGGCGTCTGGGTCCTGGGCGATCCGGCGGAGAGCCGGAACGGGACCGACGGCGGTCGACTCTCGTCGACCGGCGGCCTCTCGCTGGATCTGGACCCGCGTCTCCAGGACGACGAGTTCGACCCGCGGATGAACGGCCCCGAGTACGCCCCGTCCAACGCGGGGCAGCGCCGCGAGGACCGCAAGATCGCCGCCATGGGCATCCGCGTCGCGAAGGGCGTGACCATGCACGGCTTCGCGCTGAACTGCAATCCGGACACCACCTGGTTCGACAGGATCGTGCCGTGCGGCATCCGGGACGCGGGCGTGACCTCACTGAGCTACGAACTGGGCCGCGAGGTCACGGTCGCCGAGGTGCTCCCCGTCGTGGAGAAACACCTCCGCGACGTCCTGGAGAACGCGGCCCTGGCCCCGCGCACGGTCGAGCGCGCCACCGCGTAGACCGGTCCTGCCGGGATCCGGCCCGAGTGGCCGGCGTTCCGGCCGTACGAGGGAATGTGCCTCCGCGCCCATGGGTCGGCCGGAGGAAGGCCATACAAATAACGGGCGTACCCTGGTGTTCGCCGAAGAATCGAAGCTGTAGGGAGCCGGACGTGTCCGCTGTCGCACCCGACGGGCGCAAGATGTTGCGTCTGGAGGTCCGGAACAGCCAGACCCCCATCGAGCGCAAGCCCGAATGGATCAAGACTCGCGCGAAGATGGGCCCCGAGTACACCAAGATGCAGGCCCTGGTGAAATCCGAGGGTCTGCACACGGTCTGCCAGGAGGCGGGCTGTCCCAACATCTACGAGTGCTGGGAGGACCGCGAGGCGACCTTCCTCATCGGCGGCGACCAGTGCACGCGGCGCTG
The DNA here is from genome assembly GCF_940670765.1 of Streptomyces sp. A 4/2. Classification (GTDB taxonomy): domain Bacteria; phylum Actinomycetota; class Actinomycetes; order Streptomycetales; family Streptomycetaceae; genus Streptomyces. The sequence continues at coordinate 179,491 of NZ_CALNVW010000037.1, read as the reverse complement.
CGACTTCTGCCAGATCGACACCGGCAAGCCGGCCGCACTGGACCTCGACGAGCCGCGCCGGGTGGGCGAGTCCGTCGTCACGATGGACCTGAACTACGCGACCATCACCGGCGTCGCCCGCGACGACCTGGAGGACGGCGGCGCCTGGCTGTACGCGGAGACCGTGCGCCAGATCCACGCGATGACGGCCGAGCGGGCCGAGGGCCGTACCAAGGTCGAGCTGCTGATCCCGGACTTCAACGCGGTTCCCGAGCAGCTGGCCGAGGTCTTCTCGTCCCGTCCCGAGGTCCTCGCGCACAACGTGGAGACGGTGCCGCGCATCTTCAAGCGCATCCGCCCCGGCTTCCGCTACGAGCGCTCCCTCGAAGTCATCACCAAGGCCCGCGAGGCCGGTCTGGTCACCAAGTCGAACCTCATCCTGGGCATGGGCGAGGAGCGCGAGGAGATCAGCCAGGCGCTGCAGGACCTGCACGACGCGGGCTGCGAGCTGATCACGATCACGCAGTATCTGCGTCCTTCCGCGCGTCACCACCCGGTGGAGCGCTGGGTGAAGCCCGCCGAGTTCGTGGAGCTGAAGGAGGAGGCCGACGAGATCGGCTACTCCGGTGTGATGTCGGGTCCGCTCGTCCGGTCCTCGTACCGCGCCGGGCGTCTCTTCCAGCAGGCGATGGACCGGCGCGGCTCCGCCGCCGTGTGAAACCGCGCACAAGGAACTACTCTGCGGTAATGCCGTAATGACGCGGCTCGTACAGTCCTCGCAGGTCGGGGGCGGGTACGGGCCGCGTCGGGCGTTTCCGGGGGCGCATCGCACCTTTCACCGGCGTTTGACCGCCTGGACATGCCTTGGTAACACCGATCAGTGACCCTGGGATTACACACCGCTCCATCGGGACCCGTACGACCCGGAATCCCGCGCACGTCGCCGTACCGCCGTACCGCTCGTAGCCACCGCTGGTACGCACCTCCTGTACCTGCCGTGTACCGCATCTCGTAACTGCCGTGTATCGCATCTCGTACCTGCCGTGTATCGCATCCGCTGTGTATCCACCGCCTCCCCGAGAGGACACCCACCATGCAGGCCGCGCCCCAGTCCGTACGCGCCACCGCCATCCCGACCGTCACCAGCGCACTCCGTGCGGTCGAGTCACTGCTTCTGAGCAACGGCCAGCGCACCGCCCGCCGCAATGCCTGGACCTCGGTGCTGGAGGACCGTCGCCGGGCCAAGGACCGGGTCGACGCACAGCACGTACTGGAGGCCGTGGCCACCCGCACTTCTTAGGCCGCGTAAACTTCTGGCCATGGCGAGGAAGGCAAACGCAGACTCTGAGAATCCCGGGCGACTGAAGCAGATCGCCCTGACCTACAAGATGACCCGCAAGGCCGATCCCAAGGTCGGTCTTGTCGTCGGTGGCCTGGGAATCGTCGTCTTCGGCGTCCTCCTCGGCGTCGGCTTCTTGATCGGTCACCCCATCTACCTGGGCATCCTGGGTTTCCTGCTGGCCTTCCTCGCGATGGCGATCGTCTTCGGACGCCGCGCCGAGCGGGCGGCCTTCGGGCAGATGGAAGGAAAGCCGGGTGCGGCGGCGGCGGTGCTCGAAAACGTGGGCCGCGGCTGGACCACGACCCCGGCGATCGCGATGAACCGCAGCCAGGACGTCGTGCACCGCGCGGTCGGCAAGGCCGGTGTGGTGCTGGTGGCCGAGGGCAACCCGAACCGGGTGAAGTCCCTGCTGGCCGCCGAGAAGAAGAAGATGGCGCGCATCGTGGTGGACGTGCCGGTGCACGACATCATCGTGGGCGACGGCGAGGGCCAGGTGCCGCTCAAGAAGGTGCGCACCACGCTGCTGAAGCTGCCGCGCGTGCTGACGGGCGCGCAGGTCACCACGGCCAACGACCGGCTGCGCGCGATGGGCGACCTGATGTCGAACATGCCGCTCCCGAAGGGGCCCATGCCGAAGAGTGCGCGCGCTCCGCGCGGCGGAAAGATGCGCTGACTTCCTGCTCGTCCTGCTCGTCCTTCCCGTACCCGCACGGCTTCCCGTGCGGGCGCAGGACCTGAGCACAAGGCGGCCCGGACCACCAGGTCCGGGCCGCCTTCTCTACTTACCGCTTTTGTCTCTGCTTACCGCTTGCCGCTGCTCGCTGCTCAGATCCGCACCTGAACGGCGCGGGCGAGGCGGTCGTGGAGGCCGCGCCCGTCCCGGTCCCAGATCAGCGCGGGAATGGCCACGCAGAGCAGCAGACTGCGTACGAAGACCCGGCCCACGCCGAGGCGCCCGCCCCCTTCCGCGACGACCCGCAGCCCGAGCAGCCGCTTGCCCGGCGTGAAGCCGACGGCGGAGACGGTGAGCACACTCAGCACGAAGAACACGAGCAGCGCCCAGTTCCCCACGGCCTGCTGGTCGCCGCGCGCAATGAGCCCGTATGCGATAAGCATGCAGAGTGCCCAGTCGATGAAAACGGCCCCGAACCGGCGGCCCAGCGGCGCAATCGCGCCCGGTCCCTCTTCCGGCAGACCGAGCCGCTTGCCCCGGTAGCCGAAGTCGGCACCCATCTCTTTCGCGGCCTCGCCCGGCCCGGAGAGCCACGATCCGACTGCTTGCCTGTTGTCCACCCGTCCACGGTACTGCGGTCGCATTCCCGCCCATACGATCGGGGTCGTCGAGGCGTGCACCACACCCGGCCCGGTTAACTTCTGCGAAACAAATGGGTCATGCTTGAGAAATCCGCTGTCCCTATGGTCGGGTCCAGCGTGTGCCACCCCGCACTGGTCCCACCATGAGCTGCAACCCCGCCCCTCCCGGGTCGGGAGTAGGAGGAGTTGGATGTTCCAGAACGCCGACGACGTGAAGAAGTTCATCGCCGACGAAGACGTCAAGTTCATCGATGTCCGGTTCTGCGACCTGCCCGGTGTGATGCAGCACTTCACCATCCCGGCGGCGGTATTCGACCCGACCGAGGAGCTCGCCTTCGACGGCTCGTCGATCCGCGGCTTCCAGGCCATCCACGAGTCCGACATGGCGCTCCGCGCGGACCTGTCGACCGCCCGCGTCGACCCCTTCCGCCGCGACAAGACCGTCAACATCAACTTCTTCATCCACGACCCGATCACCGGTGAGCAGTACAGCCGTGACCCGCGGAACGTGGCGAAGAAGGCCGAGGCGTACCTCACCTCGACGGGTATCGCCGACACCGCGTACTTCGGCCCCGAGGCCGAGTTCTACGTCTTCGACAACGTCCGCTTCCAGACGTCGGCGAACGAGAGCTTCTACCACATCGACTCCGAGGCCGGAGCCTGGAACACCGGTTCGGAGGAGAACAACCGCGGCTACAAGGTCCGCTACAAGGGCGGTTACTTCCCGACCCCGCCGGTCGACCACTTCGCCGACCTGCGTGCGGAGATCTCCCTGGAGCTGGACAAGAACGGCCTCCAGGTCGAGCGCCAGCACCACGAGGTCGGCACCGCCGGCCAGGCCGAGATCAACTACAAGTTCAACACGCTGCTCGCCGCGGCCGACGACCTGATGCTCTTCAAGTACATCGTGAAGAACGTCGCCTGGCGCAACAACAAGACCGCGACGTTCATGCCGAAGCCGATCTTCGGCGACAACGGCTCGGGCATGCACGTCCACCAGTCCCTGTGGACCGGCGGCTCCCCGCTCTTCTACGACGAGCAGGGCTACGCGGGCCTCTCGGACATGGCCCGCTACTACATCGGCGGCATCCTGAAGCACGCGCCGTCGCTGCTGGCCTTCACCAACCCGACGGTGAACTCGTACCACCGCCTGGTGCCCGGCTTCGAGGCCCCGGTCAACCTGGTCTACTCGCAGCGCAACCGCTCGGCCGCGATGCGCATCCCGATCACCGGCTCGAACCCGAAGGCCAAGCGCGTCGAGTTCCGCGCCCCGGACCCGTCGTCCAACCCGTACCTGGCCTTCTCGGCGCTGCTGATGGCCGGCCTGGACGGCGTCAAGAACAAGATCGAGCCCGCCGAGCCGATCGACAAGGACCTCTACGAGCTGGCCCCCGAGGAGCACGCGGGCGTCGCCCAGGTCCCGACCTCGCTCCCGGCGGTCCTTGAGGCCCTGGAGGCGGACAACGAGTACCTGCAGGCCGGCGGGGTCTTCACGTCCGACCTGATCGAGACGTGGATCGACTACAAGCGCACGCAGGAGATCGCCCCGATCCAGCTGCGCCCGCACCCGCACGAGTTCGAGCTGTACTTCGACCTCTAAGCACGCGATGAGTGACCCGGGCGAGTCCTGACTCGCCCGCAGAGGCAGCAGCGAGGGCCGCTACCCCGTATCAAGGGGTAGCGGCCCTCGCCTCGTCGGGACGCCGGCAGATCCGGCAAGCGGGTCAGCGCCGATGGACGCTCCGCTCCCAGCGCCGACTCTCGGGGTTCCAGGCCACGCTGACGACCCGGCCCCAGGAGTCGCGCCGGGCAAGCCTTTCCAGGTCACGCTCGCCGAGGGCCGCGAGCGCTTCCAGCGCCGCATCGGGAATGTCGCTCGGCACCCGGAACTCCTCACGGCCGCCACGTTCCTCGATCACCAACTGCGGTCCGGAGACCCGGCCACCACCACGCCCCAGACGGGCCCGAATGGTGGCACGCGCCGCATCGAATGTGCGCTGCGCGGCCTGCGCGGCAATGGTCTGGAGGAACGGTACGAGCCCGGCGGTCACCACGAACGCCGCGACTTCGAGGGCTCCTTGAGGCGCACCCGCAGGAGACGTGACGGCATAGGCCGACGGCGCAGGGGCAGAGGGCACAGGCGCTGTGAGGGCCTTCGGCGGCGGCTCGGGGACAGTCACCATGGGCGACGTGAACACCGGATGGGAGAGCAGTTGGTTCCACCGCTCCCCTGTTCTCGCGGCAAGGGACACGAGGTCGGAGGCGACGCCCGCGAGGCGCATGGCGAACATGTACTCGTCGTGCCGGTCGGAGCGCGGTCGGTGCGTCTCCGCCGCGTCCAACCACATCCTCAGAGTGCCCGGGGTCATCCCCTCTGCCGCAACGCGGTCGTCCGGCGACACGATGTCCGGACCGTCAAGTGCACGTAGAAGAAGGCGGATTGCCTCGCCGTCTCCCTGAGCGGCGCGCGCTCGTAAGTTCCCGGTCACCCGATCCCCCCATGCCGTAGTGGGCCCATCTTGGCAGGATCGAACGCTGTCCACCGGGGTCTTCGGTGCCTCCGACGGACCACGCGTGAACCGGTCGGCCGATTCTCCGGCTTGATGTCGGTTACGGCTGAGGGTCGCCACCGCTCTCGGACGGCGCCCCTCAGCCATGCCGACAGCCCTGCGTTTCACGTCGCGTCATCCACGATCTCGTTGAATAGGTCGCGGCCCATCACGGTGAGACGAGGCGCTGCTCAATTCGGGCGCATACCGTCGTGGCGCGCCCGTCCGTGTAGGGGCTCAGGTACGTCAGGGCCTCTGCCCAGTAGGTCCGGGCGGCCTCGGGCTCGTCTGCGTGGACAGCCGTCGCCAGGTGGTCCAGCTCTACTGCGTGCTGCCACGTGTTGCCCAACTTGCCGTGCGCTGAGGCCGCTTACCAGTGGAAGGCAGCCGCCGGGCTGCAGTCTCCTCGTACGACTCGGCGACTTCTGCGGCGCCACCGAGCAGCCAGTTCAACTGTCCGGGGAAGCGGAACACGTTGTCCGGGCGGCGCCAACCCGACGGCCGGAACCCCGCGTGGTTCACGTAGTGGAGTCCGATCGGCCCGGTGCCGATTCCGGCGATGTCCTTGAGGCTGCCCGTCAGCGGCCAGCGGATCGATTCGGGGCTCACGTCGCTCGCTGCTGCTGTCGATGGCGAGCAGCGCGAACCGGCAGCAGCACCATTACCCCGGACGTAATCGACCCCTCCCCCGAAGCGCGGCAGGCTGAGGGCATCCGAAGTCCGGGAGGCGCACTCCTCCCGGCCTTCGGAGCCAGATCCCGTACGACCGCACCGGAGGCTGATTCACCATGTCCGTTCACGAGACCGCTGTCACCCGTTACCTCGAAGCCTGGAACGCCGGAAGCGCCGAGGACATCGCCAAGGCCGTGGCCGCGGCCTGGAGCGAGGACGGCAGTTACACCGACCCGATGGCCGACGTGGCGGGGCACGAGGGGATCGCGGCCGTGATCGCCGCGGTCAAGGGGCAGTTCCCCGGCTTCGAGTTCCGGCAGCTCGGTGCGGTCGACGGCCACCACGACATCGCGCGCTTCGGCTGGGAGCTGGTGTCCGTCGCGGACGGCTCGGCGCCCGTCGCCGGTTTCGATGTGATCGCGCTCGCGGAGGACAACCGCATCCGTACGGTGCACGGCTTCCTGGACCGCGTTCCGGCGGCCTGACAGGTGCCCCCGTAGAGGGTCCTGGGTGCCGACGGCGTCCAGGGCCCTCCGGCGCATACGCAGGGTCGCGCCGAGCCGACGTGCTCGGCGAGGCGATCCGGCCGCCCCGAGGCAGAATGGCGTTATGCCTGAATTGCCGGAGGTCGAGTCCCTCGCCCGGTTCCTGGCCGACCACCTCGTCGGCCGTTCCGTCGCCCGCGTGTACCCGGTCGCCTTCCATGCGCTCAAGACCTACGACCCGCCCCTGACCGCGCTCGAAGGGCGCCGGTTCGACGGCGTGACCCGGCACGGCAAGTTCCTCGATCTCCGGGCCGGTGACCTGCATCTGGTCATGCACCTCGCCCGAGCGGGCTGGGTGCGCTGGACCGACCGGCTACCGGAGGCACCACCCCGCCCCGGCAAGGGGCCGCTGGCGCTGCGCGTGAGGCTCACGGAACCCGGCAACGGTGAGCCCGACAGCACGGGGTTCGACGTGACGGAGGCAGGCACCCAGAAGCGGCTCGCGGTGTACGTCGTGCACGACCCGCAAGAGGTGCCCGGTGTCGCACGGCTCGGGCCCGATCCGCTCTCCCGGGCGTTCACCCCGGCCGCCTTCACGGAGCTGCTGGCGGGGGAACGCCGCCAGATCAAGGGCGTACTGCGTGACCAGACCGTGCTGGCCGGGATCGGGAACGCGTACTCGGACGAGATCCTGCACGCCGCGCGGATGTCCCCCTTCAAGCTGGCCGCCAAGCTCTCCGACGAGGAGGTGGCCCGCCTGTACGGAGCGATCGGCACGACGCTGACCGAAGCGATCGAGCGGTCCCGCGGGCTTGCCCTCCGGGACCTCAAGGCGGAGAAGAAGACCGGGCTCCGGGTCCACGGCCGGAAGGGTGAGCCCTGCCCGGTCTGCGGGGACACGATCCGCGAGGTGTCCTTCAGCGATTCGGCGATGCAGTACTGCCCGACCTGCCAGACCGGCGGGAAGATCCTGGCGGACCGGCGGCTGTCCCGGCTGCTGAAGTAGCACTCGTAGTCGGGGAGCCGCCGTCGCCGACAGCTGACGTGCGCGGCCGTCGTCCGTCCGCGCGAGAATGGTGGCTGCCGGGAACCGGAGGAGACCGTCCCGCCGAGCCGTGGGGTGCCCGTCCTGTGAACGAAGCTTCGGACCTGCTCGCCCAGTTGGAAGCTGTCGGGCCGTACTTCACGGTGGAGCACGGCGAGCGGCCCGACAGCGAGGGGTTCCTGCCGGTCAGCGCCCTGTACGCGGGCGAGGGCGTGCTCGATTCGTATGTGTCGGTGTACGCGCGGCGGATGAGGACCGACCAGCCGCGGGTGGCCGCATCGACCTTCCAGCTCGGGTTCGCCTCCCGGCTCTGGTCGATCGCGCTGGGTTCCGTGGTGCTGTCCGGGCGGGTGCCGGACCTCTCGCCCGACCGGCTCCGGCTGCGGCTCACCGAGGACGGGCCGGTCGAACTGTGGCTGCCGGAACCGGCTCTCGCCGCTCTCGGGCCACGTCCCTCCCCCGCTGACGGCACCGGGAGCGCCGACCTGCCCGAGGAGGAGCGCCGCTCCGTCGACGCGGTGCACGCGGCCGTGGCCGCCACCCATCTGCGACCGCTGCACGACACCCTCCGCGCGCGGTACGGGCTGTCGCCGCAGGTCCTGTGCGGTAACGCGGCATCCGCACTGGTCGGAGCCCTGCGCGTACTGAACGGCCGGCGCCCGGACACCGAGGCACGGGCCACCGCCCTCGTCGCCGCACTGCTGGAACGTGAACCGCTCGCGGGCAGCGGGGAGTTCATCGTCGAGGAGGGGCTGGGCTTCGCCTACCTGCGCAACAGCTGCTGTCTGTACTACCGGGTCCCGGGCGGTGGGCTCTGCGGCGACTGCGTACTCCGGCGTTCCCGCCGTCGGCGGGCGGTCTGACCGTCACCGGCTCATGTACTGTGGCCCTCTCCACAGCAGTGGACCGCACAGCAGTGGACCGTATCCAGGAGGTGAGACCCATTACCGCTCCAGCAGGTCGGGGACTCCCCCTCACGGTCGTCAGGTCCGTCTGAGACACAGGTCCGTCTGAGACAGATGGCCGAGGGAGCCCCACAGGTATCCCGAAAGGCTCACATGCCGGTCTCACCGTCACCTCTGCCGTCGCCCCTCCCGCCTCTGCCGTTCTCCGCCGTCGTCAGCAGGCTTCGCGCCGCGGGCTGCGTGTTCGCCGAGGACGAGGCGCAGTTGCTGCTCTCCACCGCCGGGTCCCCCGCCGAACTCGCCGCCATGGTGGACCGCCGGGTGGCCGGTCTGCCGCTCGAACACGTCCTGGGCTGGGCGGAGTTCCGGGGGCTGCGGATCGCTGTGGACCCCGGCGTCTTCGTACCCCGCAGACGCACCGAGTTCCTGGTCGAGCAGGCCGTCGCGCTCGCCCCGCCGGGGGCCGTCGTCGTCGACCTGTGCTGCGGTTCGGGCGCGCTGGGCGCCGCGCTGGTGTCGTCGCTCGAAGGGGCCGAGCTGTACGCGGCCGATGTCGACCCCGTCGCGGTCCGGTGCGCCCGCCGCAATGTCGCCGCTGCGGGCGGCCGGGTCTACGAGGGCGACCTCTACGACCCGCTGCCCGCCTCGCTGCGCGGCCGGGTCGACGTGCTGCTGGCGAATGTGCCCTACGTACCCACCGAGGAGATCGAGCTGCTGCCCACGGAGGCGCGCGTGCACGAGGCGCGGGTGGCACTGGACGGCGGCGCGGACGGGCTGGACGTACTGCGGCGGGTGACCGCCGCCGCACTGCCGTGGCTGGCGCCCGGCGGACATCTGCTGTTCGAGACCAGCGAGCGGCAGGCCCCACGGGCCGTCGAGACCGTCACCGACGCCGGGTTGGTGCCCCGGGTGGCCACGGACGAGGAGTTGTACGCCACCGTCGTCATCGGGGCCCGGCGCGGCACGGGTCGCCCCGGACGGACGGCGTGACCCGTGGCTGGACGGAGTGGCCCCTGGCCAGGATCGGTGGGAAACGCAGCAGGCCCGGGAGGGTGTGCCGTCCCCGGTGGCCGCGGGACGCCCGCGGCCACCGGGCCGGTCGGTGTCAGAGCCCGTAGCGGATCAGGTAACGGACCATCCGGCAGGTCACGTCCGACGGCGGGTGGATCCCGACGAGGGTCGCGGTGGACCGTATCTTGCGGTTCGGCGCCTGCTGCGGCCGGTAGACGCCCGCGTCGAGCAGGGCGATGGCCAGGCGCATCGCCTTCAGCCGGCGGTTGTGCGAGATGTACCAGTCACGTGGCTTTCCGGCGGGCAGGGGCTTCTTGAGAAGGGGCTCCGTCGTGATCGTGGCAACAGCCATCGGCGGCCTCCAGGCACTGGTGGTGGGACCCTCTGGAACTCCCTCTATTTTACTGCCCACCACTGACAAAAGCCCCTGGCCAGGGGCGCTCTGACGCACCTTCCGGCAGCCTGTCCGGCGCCCCTTCCGACGTGCCCTCCCGGCTGCCTCTCGCGTACCTGGCGGCGTACCGTGGAGCGCATGGAGATCTGGATCAATCCCGCCTGTTCCAAGTGCCGCAGCGCGGTGGAGCTGCTGGACGCGGAAGGCGCCTCGTACACCGTCCGCAGGTATCTGGAGGACGTGCCGACCGAGGACGAGATCCGCGAGGTGCTCGGCAGGCTCGGGCTTGAGCCGTGGGACATCACCCGGACACAGGAGGCGGACGCCAAGGCGCTCGGCCTGAAGGACTGGCCGCGTGACGCGGGGGCGCGGGACCGGTGGATCGGCGCGCTGGCCGGTCACCCGAGGCTGATCCAGCGCCCGATCATCACGGCGGACGACGGTACGGCGGTGGTGGGGCGTACGGAGGAGGCGGTCCGCGACGCGCTCGGCCGGTAACGCCCGCCCCACCAGCCCTCTGCAACACGCTTCAGCCGAGCTGCTTCTCCGCCTCGGCCAGGATCTCGGTCAGCCGCAGCCCGAACCGCACGTCGCACGGGTGCGGTTGCCCGGTGCGTACGGCGGCGAGCAGCGCGTCGACCGCGGCGGTGAACGGCACCCGCGGGCCTCCGCCGCCCTCCGGCAGCGTCGCCACGCCCTGGTCACCGCGGAACTCCACCGTCGCGCCCGCTGCCTTGGCGGGTGCGCTGAGGCTGAGCGTCGCCGAGCTGGAGGCGCCCGAGGTGTGGCGCAGCGCGAGGTGCACCGTGTCCCCGGGGCCTCCGGCCGCGGTCACCTCCGTCACGTCGCCGAGCACCGGCAGCAGTACGGAGAGCGCGTGCGGGCCCACGTCCCACAGGCCGCCCTTCTCCTTGCGCCACGGGGACGCCGCGTACGGGCTGTCCGCGCCGGGTGAGAACAGCGCGCCCAGCCACTGGGCCCAGCCCACGAACCAGCCCTGCACTGCCGCCTGTTCGGTGATCCAGTCGGCCACCGCGGGGGCGAAGCGCAGGGTGCAGAAGACCACGGAGGCGACCCCGGCGCGTTCCGCGGCGGCGACCACCTCGCGGGCACCCTCGACCGTGGTGGCCACCGGCTTGTCGAGCAGCAGGTGGCATCCGGCCGCAGCCGCGCGGGCCGCGAGCGGGGCCTGGATGTCCGGCGGGAGGGCGATCGCGACGGCGTCGCTCGCGGCGAACAGGGCGTCGACGTCGTCGTACGCGGTCGTGGAGTGCGCCAGGGCCAGCTCGGCCGCCGCTTCGGGGCGCCTGCCCCAGACCCCGCTGAATGCGATGTCCGGGTGGGCGGCGAGTGCGGGGGCGTGGGTGGTCTGTGCCCAGGGGCCGGTGCCGAGGAGTCCGATGCGCGGCTTCGTGCCAGGTGACTTCGTCATGGGGGCCAGTCTCAGCCATCGGCCGAGGTCAGGGACGGGCGGGGAGGGCAGATGACAGAGGGCCCGTAGGGAAACATGCCGTTCACACTCGGGCAACGGACGGGAAATCGCGGATTGCGATGCTTCGGCACGGAACCGCCGCACCCGCCGGCACTGCTGCACCGCAAAGGACGACGTCGTGACTTTCAAGGCCGAGTACATCTGGATCGACGGCACCGAGCCGACCGCCAAGCTCCGTTCGAAGACGAAGATCATGGCCGACGGCGCGGAGCTGCCGATCTGGGGCTTCGACGGGTCGAGCACCAACCAGGCGACGGGCCACAAGTCCGACCTGGTGCTCAACCCGGTGTTCAGCTGCCCGGACCCGATCCGCGGAGGTGCCCACGTACTCGTCCTGTGCGAGGTCCTCGACGTCGACATGAAGCCGCACGCCTCCAACACGCGTGCCGCGCTGGCCGAGGTCGCGGACCGGTTCGCCGGGCAGGAGGCGATCTTCGGCATCGAGCAGGAGTACACCTTCTTCGACGGCCACCGCCCGCTCGGCTTCCCCGAGGGCGGTTTCCCGGCCGCGCAGGGTGGCTACTACTGCGGTGTCGGCGCCGACGAGATCTTCGGCCGGGACATCGTCGAGAAGCACCTCGACCACTGCCTCCACGCGGGCCTGGGCATCTCCGGGATCAACGCCGAAGTGATGCCCGGCCAGTGGGAGTTCCAGGTCGGCCCGCTGTCCCCGCTGGAGGTCTCGGACCAGCTGTGGATCGCGCGCTGGCTGCTGTACCGCACCGCCGAGGACTTCGGTGTGACGGCGACGCTGGACCCGAAGCCGGTGAAGGGCGACTGGAACGGCGCGGGCGCGCACACCAACTTCTCCACGAGGGCGATGCGCGAGGGGTACGACGCGATCATCACCGCGTGCGAGTCGCTGGGTGAGGGCTCCAAGCCGATGGACCACGTCAAGCACTACGGCGCGGGCATCGACGACCGGCTGACCGGCCTGCACGAGACCGCCCCGTGGAACGAGTACGCGTACGGCGTCTCCGACCGTGGTGCTTCGGTGCGTATCCCGTGGCAGGTCGAGCGGGACCGCAAGGGGTACATCGAGGACCGGCGCCCGAACGCGAACGTCGACCCGTACACGGTGACCCGGCTGGTCGTGGACACCTGCTGCACCGCGCTGGAGAAGGCCGGTCAGGTCTGATCCGCCGGCAGTCGCAGAGGGTCTGGTCCGGGGGCACCCGCCACTACGGCGGGCGCCCCCGGGCGTGTTCGGGACGTCCCCGGGCGTGTTCGGGACGTCCCCGGGCGTGTTCGGCACGTCCCGCGTGCCCCGGGGGCCTGCTGCCGCCCGGCGGTATCTGGTTCAATGGGCACATGGCCCGCTTCCAGAACACCTCGACCGGTCGCAGCGACCTCGAACCGTTCTGGCCGTCCCGTCAGCATCATGACTTCGACCGAGTGTGTTGCCGCGCGACACAGGCGCCGGCCCCCTAAAACCTCTTCGAAGCCTTCGGCCGGCGCGCACGACGTACGTCCCCTCGACGACCTCTCCGCGCGAAAGAGCTGACCACTCATGGCTGACACCCGTTCCTTCTCCGCTGCGACCGCCACCCCCGTCCCTGCCCAGCGGCACCGGCTGCGGGCGGTGGACCGGGACGAGGTGGTCCCGGTCGCCGACTTCCTGCCGCCGGGTGCCACCTGGCTGCCCGCACCGCAGCACACTCTGCCCAGCATCCCCGGCCAGCCGCCGATGATCGGGTACCTGGTGCTCGTACCGGCCGATCACCGGCCCGCCCCGGCTCCGGCCGGTAACAGGCCCGAAGGCCCGGTCGTGATCGACACCGTGGAGCGCACGGCTTCGGTGGACGGGCGGCTGCTCGATCTGACGTACCTGGAGTTCGAACTGCTCGCCCACCTCGTGGCACATCCCCAACGCGTGCACAGCCGGGACCAGTTGGTGACCACCGTGTGGGGCTACGGGCATGTGGGCGACGGCCGGACCGTGGACGTCCATGTGGCCCGGCTGCGCCGCAAGCTGGGCAGCGAGCACCGGCACACCATCCACACGGTGCGCCGGGTGGGGTACAAGTACGCCCCCTGACCGCCCCGGCGGCAGCGCGCGTGCGCCCCACGCCCGGCGACCGCGCGCGTGAGCCCCGCATGTCCTCTGGAGGACATGCGGGGCGCACGCGGCCCGTCACGGTTCACACACCGGTGGCGACCCGCCGCTCCTCCCCGTGCTCCGCCTCCGGCAGCCGCGAACCACCCTTGGGTGTACGCCAGTTGCGCTCACCCAGCAGCGTCATCACCGCGGGCAGCAGCACCATCCGCACGACCGTCGCGTCCAGCAGAACCGCGACCGCGAGGCCGACGCCCATCTGCTGCATGTCCTGCATGGAGAGCGTCCCGAAGACCGAGAACACCGCGACCATGATCACGGCCGCGCCGGTCACCGCGCCCGCCGTCCGCCGGATGCCCTCGTCCACCGCCGCCCGTGTGGTCATCCCCCGGTCGTGCGCCTCCCGGATCCGCGACACCACGAACACGTGGTAGTCCATCGACAGTCCGAAGAGGACGACGAGGACGAACAGCGGCAACCAGGACTCGATCGCGCCGACCTTCTCCGAGCCGATCAGCGAGGCGCCCCAGCCGTGCTGGAAGACGGCGACCATCACCCCGTACGCGGCGGCCACCGAGAGCAGGTTGAGCAGCACCGACGTCACCGCGATGACGTACGAGCGGAAGCAGAACAGCATCAGCAGGAAGGTCACCGCCGTGATGAAGGCGAAGACCGGGACGATGCCGTGCTTCAGCTGGCCGGTGAAGTCCACCGATCCTGCCAGGTCCCCGGTGACGTACGCGGTGGCTCCGGTCCCTTCGAACGCCGCGGGTACCCGGTCCTCGCGCAGTTTCGTCAGGTCGGCCCGGCCGCCGGGCAGCGGTACCTCGATCTCCGCGACGTTCTGCCGCTGGTGGACGGTCACCTTGTCGGACGCCTCCTCGAAGGTGGCGAGCGCCTTGCGTACCCCGGGCGAGCCGATGTCGGCGGCCTTGACCACGACGTTGGCCGGGGCGGGGCCGCCGGGGAAGGTCTGCGCGATGTGCCGGTAGGCGACGGACAGTTCCGACGACGAGCCGAACTGCTTCTCCAGGCCCAGCGATTCGGTCTTCATGCCCAGCGCGGGCGCCGCGAGTGCGAGCAGGACGACCACCGCGCCGACCGCGAAGAACGCGGGCCTGGCCAGGACCGGCCGCAGCAGTTTCCCGGCGACCGCCCCGCTCTGCCGGGCGCCCCTCCTGCCCCGGCTGTTCAGCAGCGGTACGCGGCCCGCGTCGATCCGGTCGCCCAGCCAGGACAGCAGTGCGGGCAGGACCGTCACCGAGCCGAGCATCGCGATGAAGACGACCATGATGGTGGCGAGCGCGAATCCCTTGAACAGCATCAGCCCGGACAGGAACATCCCCGCCATGGCGACCATCACGGTGAGCCCCGAGACGAGTACGGCCCGGCCGCTGGTGGCCGCCGCGATCCGCAGCGCCGTCTCGGCGTCGTGTCCCGCGGCCCGCTCGTCCCGCTCGCGCCGCAGATAGAAGAGGCAGTAGTCGACGCCGACGGCGAAGCCCATCAGGAACATCACGGAGTACGTGGTCTGGAAGAGGTGCAGCTGGTGGCTGGCGAGCGACAGCAGCCCGAACGCGGCCATGCACGCGGTGAGCGCGAGACCGACCGGCAGCAGGGCCGCCACCACGGCTCCGAAGGCCACCAGCAGGATGCCCAACGCCAGGGGTACGGCGGTGAATTCGGCCGTCCGGAGGTCGCTGGAGAGGAGATCGGAGAGCTGCTTGCCCGCGCTGGCCTCGCCGAACTGGTAGATCTTCACGTCCGGCCGGTGCGCCCGTACCCCGGCCACCGCGTCGATGACGGGCTGCACCCGGTCGGCGGAGGTGGCCGCGTCGCCCTTCATGTCGAAGGTGATCAGCGCGTCCTTGCCGTCCTTCGAGGGGACGGGCTCCGCGAGGTTCTGTGCCGCGCCGGTCCTGTGCACCGCCGTCCGCAGGTCGGCTGCCGCCGCCCGCCAGTCGCCGGCGCCCTGTCCGGAGACCATGACCATCTCACCGGCGGGGCGGGTGAGGCCCGCGTCCTCCAGGATCTGCGCGGCCCGCGCCGAGTCACCCGCACCGTTCTCCGACTCGGACATGTCGACCATGCCGGAAGCCCCGCCGATGCCCGTGGCGAGCACGACGAAGAGCAGCCAGCCGAAGACGGCCGTCTTGCGGTGGTGTGCGCTCCACACACCGATACGAGCCGCGAGGTTGAGCCTCATGGCGTGTCTCCCCCAGAAATATGCGTCGGTTGATTGGGTCTCCACGCTAGGAACGGGACGCACGCCGCCCCAGCCGTCGAGGCCCCCTTCCGGAGAGCCGTAGGGCGAGGCCGGTGGGGTGTTGCCAGGTACACCCCCGTCCGGGGGCCGGGCCCAATGACCTGGCCTGCCGTTGCGGTCACACTGGGCGCAGGCCGGTGACACGTCCGGCCGGGAACGAGGGGAACATCATGAAGGCGACCAAGCCGACCAGGGCGGCGAAGGCGCGCGACGCCGTGGTGGCGGCCGGACAGGGGCTGGCGCTGGGGCTGCTCTCGCTCATCGGGTCGGTCACGCTCTACACCCTGGCCGTCACCTCGATCGCCCTGATCCCGGTCGGGATCGGTGTCCTCACCACGCCCGCCGTACTGAAAATGGTCAGGGCCCACGCCAATCAGCGGCGGCTACTGGCGGCCTCGTGGGCGGGGACGCGCATTCCGTTGCCGTACCGGCCGCTCCCGCAGGGCCTGCGGCCCGGGATCACCGGACAGGTCGAGCGCTGCACCTTCCTGCTGAAGGACCCGGCCACCTGGCGCGACCTCCTGTGGATGCTGGTCGACATGTCGGGTGGCGCGGCCGTCGCGCTGCTCGCCCCCGGGCTGCTCGGCGAGGGAATCTTCGGGCTGGTGATCTTCCTCGGCCTGTGGAAGCCGCTGAGCAACGGCGGTACCGAGAGCTTCTGGTTCGACTTCGTGCCGGTCAGTGACTCGACCACGGCCCTCTTCGCCGGGCTGGTCGGTCTCTGCTGGATCGCGCTCGGGATGCGCTTCGGCCGTCAGCTGGTGAACCTGCACTTCAGCATCACGAAGGGGACGCTCGCGCCCACCAAGGAGGCCGAGCTGAGCCGGCGCATCGACCGGCTCACCGAGACCCGGCACGACGCGGTGGACTCCTCGGCCGCCGAACTGCGCCGGATCGAGCGGGACCTGCACGACGGGGCGCAGGCCAGGCTGGTCGCGATGGGCATGAACCTCTCCACCGTCGAGGCGCTGATCGAGAAGGACCCGGCGCAGGCGAAGAAGTTGCTGTCGATGGCCCGCGAGTCGTCGGCCGAGGCCCTGACGGAACTGCGCGACCTGGTGCGCGGCATCCACCCGCCGGTACTGGCCGAACGCGGTCTCGGGGACGCCGTTCGGGCTCTGGCGCTGCGGCTGCCGGTGCGGACCGAGGTCGAGGTGGACATGGACGGACGGCCGGAAGCCCCGGTGGAGTCGGCCGCCTACTTCGCGGTCAGTGAGACGCTGACGAACGCGGTCAAGCACTCCGGTGGTGACCGGATCTGGGTGGACATCCACCACGCCGACGGGATGCTGCGGATGTCCGTCACCGACGACGGCCGTGGGGGTGCGGTGATCGGTAAGGGGTCGGGGCTGAGCGGAATCGAACGCCGACTGGGTACATTCGACGGCGTACTGGCCGTCAGCAGCCCTGCCGGCGGCCCGACCATGGTGACGATGGAGATTCCGTGCGCGTTGTCCTCGCCGAAGACCTCTTCCTCCTGAGAGACGGCCTGGTCCGGATGCTGGAGGCGTACGACTTCGAGATCGCCGCAGCGGTCGAGACCGGCCCCGAACTGACCAGAGCACTAGCGGAGTTGCAGCCGGACGTCGCGGTCGTCGACGTCCGGCTGCCGCCGTCGCACACCGACGAGGGCCTCCAGTGCGCCCTGGCCGCCCGGCGCGCCCGACCGGGACTGCCGGTCCTCGTCCTGTCGCAGCACGTGGAGCAGCTGTACGCGCGCGAACTGCTGGCCGACGGCACCGGGGGCGTCGGATACCTGCTGAAGGACCGGGTGTTCGACGCGGACCAGTTCATCGACGCGGTACGCCGGGTGGCCGCGGGCGGTACGGCGATGGACCCGCAGGTCATCCAGCAGCTGCTGTCCCGGCGCGCCCAGGACAAGCCGGTGGGCAGCCTCACGCCCCGGGAACGGGAAGTGATGGAGCTGATGGCGCAGGGGCGTTCCAACGCGGCCATCGCGGGTCAACTCGTGGTCACCGAGCGGGCGGTGGCGAAGCACACCTCGAACATCTTCGGCAAGCTCGGCCTGCCGGTCTCCGACGACGACAACCGGCGGGTGCTTGCGGTGCTGGCCTATCTCGACCGAGGCTAGCGGTCCCTGCCTGGCTGTCATGGGTGTGGGCCCGGGGGAGAGATTCCCCCGGGCCCACACCCTGCGCCGTTCGTCGGTACGACTCAGGTGGTGCTCAGCTCACTTGGTGAACGCAGCGGTGCCGTTCGGGGTGCCGAGACCGGTCGGGCCGTCGTAGCCCGCGCCCGCCTTGCAGAGGTAGTTGCCACAGCTGCCGTTGGCGCCGGAGGTGACGTCGTTGAGCGAGGAGGTGTGGGAGTACGGGAACGAGGCCGGGACGGTGCCCGAGGCCGGGGTGCCCGCGAGGGCGTACACGGATGCGATGATCGGCGACGAGGCGCTGGTGCCGCCGTACACGTTCCAGCCCTGGTCCTGGTAGCTGTCGTACACCGCGACCCCGGTGTACGGGTCGGCCACCGCGGAGACGTCCGCGACGGAA
Organism: Streptomyces sp. A 4/2; assembly: GCF_940670765.1. Classification (GTDB taxonomy): domain Bacteria; phylum Actinomycetota; class Actinomycetes; order Streptomycetales; family Streptomycetaceae; genus Streptomyces. The sequence continues at coordinate 161,471 of NZ_CALNVW010000037.1, read as the reverse complement.
CGCTTCGCGCAGCCGGTGTCCTTCTGCCAGGACGGCTTGGCGTCGTAGGCGGAGCAACCGGAGCCCGCGCCTTCACCGCCGGAGCTGGAGCCCCAGACCGACTCGGACCAGCCGCGGCTGTTGCTCGCGGTGCTGAGCGAGGTGCCGCCGACGGCGGTCACGTACTTGGAGGCCGCCGGGTACTCGGTGCCGTAGCCGCTGTCACCGGAGCTGACGGTGATGGCGACGCCCGGGTGGTTGAAGTACGAGGAGTCCGCGCTGGTGTCGGTGGAGTCCTCCGAGCCGCCGTAGCTGTTGGAGACGTACTTGGCGCCCATGGTGACCGCGCGGTTCACCGCGGTGCCGAGGTTGGCCATGGTCGCGGACTTCGCCTCGACCAGCAGGATGTGGCACTGCGGGCAGACGGCGCTGACCATGTCGACGTCGAGCGAGATCTCACCGGCCCAGCCGGCGTCGGCCGTCGGGTAGCTGGTGCCACCGTTCTGGTCGACCTTCTTGAAGCAGCCGTTGGCCGTGGTGCAGGCCGGCAGACCGTACTGCGAACGGTAAGTGGCGAGGTCCGACTCGGCGTTGGGGTCGTCCTGGGCGTCGACGATCGCCACGGTGGCACCCGAACCGCCGGTCGGCAGGTTGTAGGCGCTCTTCAGGTCGGAGGGGCCGTAACCGGACGGGGCGGCCTTCGGGCTGACGCCGAGGTGCTGCATCACATCGGTGCGGGCGAGAGCCAGGCACGCCATCATGCCGGGCTTCGCGGGCTGGGCACAGACCCGCTGCACACCGGCACCGGCCGACGGTGCGTTGGTGGTCTGCGCGGAGGCGGCGGGGGCCACCGCCATCATTCCGCCGGTGACCAGTGCCGCGGCCGAGATCAGCACGGTGCCGGCCTTGCTCGTCAGTCCCGCGAGACCAAGGGTTCTCTTCGCGTTCAAGGAACTTCCCTCCATGGGGGGTTGAATCGTCCGGTGGGGACGATCGGAGGTGCCTGTCGAACCTGTCGCAATCCTGTCCGGTGCATGACAATGCACGGAACGGGATGCCACCCGGTTCAGTGGTGGCAGCAACGAAGTTAGAACGCCTGCCCGTCTCCTACAACAGGTGTGTGGCAAGCCTGAGGTAAAGGCTTGCCCCCGAAATGGGTTGGATCACCGGCGGTCCCGGGCCGCCCTCACCCGTATACGGTGGCGGCCATGGAGTCGGACGAAGAGTCGGTCAGCGAGCTCGTCGAACTCGGCCTCTCACGCTACGAGGCACGTGTCTACCTCGCTCTGGTCAGGCGTGATTCGTACACAGCGGCGCAGGTCGCCCGTGCGGCCGACGTACCGAGACAGCGGATCTACGACGTGCTCGACGGGCTCGTCCGCGCCCAACTCGCCGTCGCCCACCGGGGTAAAGTCGCCACCTTCGGCGCGGTGGCACCGGAGCTCGCGCTCGCCCGGCTGATGAACCGGCGCCGGGAGTCCCTGGAACAGATGGAGCGGATCTCGGCCGGGCTGACGGCGACGCTGCTGCCGCTCTGGTCCGACGGGCGCGTACACACCGATCCGCTCGACTACATCGAAGTCCTGCGCGACCCGCGGCAGATCGCGGACCGGTTCGCGGACATCCAGGAACAGGCCACCAGCGAGCTGCTCACCTTCTGCATGCCTCCGTTCGTCGCACCGGCCGCCAACACCACGGGCATCAAGGCGACCCGTCGGCTGCGCCGCGCCAACGGGACGGTGCACGCGGTGTACACGCACGACGCGCTGGCCGACGCGGAGGTCCTGGAGAACGTCGAGCGCTTCAGTGAAGCGGGCGAGGAAGCCCGCTTCACCGAGACCCTGCCGCTCAAACTCGTCATCGCCGACGCCTCGTTGGTGCTGTGCGACATGCCCGACCCGGTGGCGGGAACCGGCGAGACCACCGCCCTGTTCATCGAGCACCCGGCGCTCGCCGCCTGCCTGCGCCTCGCCTTCCAGACCGTGTGGCACCAGGCGACGACCAGGCAGCACATATGGAACGGCTAGGCCGTGTCGGGAAAGCAGCGTCGTCCGGCCGGCGCGGCTACCGCCGGGTCACCCGCACCCCCGTGACCCCCATCAGGCCGGCCAGCGGCACCCGCGCCGAGGTCTGTTCGGGGCTCACCGCCAGTCCGTCGGCCCGCAGCAGATCGAGCAGCCGCTCGGCCAGCGGCATGACCATGTGGCGCCCCCAGCAACGCTCGTTGGCATGACCGAAGGGCAGATATCCCGGGTGGTCGTCGGGGTCGGCACCGGTCCACCGCTCGGGGCGGTACGCGTCGGGGTCGTCCCAGATCGCCGGGTCACGGTGGGTCAGCAGCGGCAGCATCAGTACGTCGTCGCTCACGCCGATCCGGTCGTCCAGGGCGGCGAACTCCGGGGAGGCCACCCGCAGCAGGTTCCACGAGGGCGGCAGCAACCGGAGGCTCTCCAGCAGGATGTCCCGGTTCGACACGTCGTCGGGGAAGGGCGATCCGAGCCAGAGGGCGTTGGTGACGAGGGCGGAGACCGTGAAGCAGACCGGCGCCGCGGCCCTGCGGTACAGGCCCATGGCATGACGGCGGTCGCCGTAACTCGCGGCGGCGGCAGTGAGGGCGGCGAGTCCGGACACCGGCGCGTCCGGACCGGCGAGAGGGAACGCGGCGCCGGTTCCGATGACCGTCCAGGTCAGTTTGGGCGTCAGTTCCAGCTTGCGGTCCATGAGAACACGCAGTCGAAAAGGGTCGGAGCCGAAAATAAGATCGCGAAGATAAGTATGCCCCACGTGCGGCCATTCCCCGGAAAGATCGACCGGAGCAGGGTCGGGTTTCCTCAAAGCGGCCCGGACGTCCTGAGAAACAGCCCGCATCAGGGCGGACGATTCCGGCCTGGTGATGGATCTTCCCTGCAATGGTTTGAAGGTGGGGCGTTCGAATTCATTGGCCGGCCTGCTGCGGAGAATCTCATCGATCAGGGCAGGTCCCGCAACCCCGACGGTCCCCGAATCCAGGCGGAACACCTCGGCGCCGCGATGTTCCCTGAGAAGAGCTTCGATTCGCGGCGTGAAAACCGTGGTCCGGGCACTCCTGTCCGTACCTGAAATATGCATGGGAAATCTCCAAGGGCAGGAGGCCTGCGCCCGGCAGGACCGGTGAACGGCCCCGCCGGACATCGACCAGAATACGAACTACCAGGTCAAAGCCGTGTTATCACCAGGGAACGCCCCGTGGGCAACACCGGAGACCTGCACTCGTCCAGGCGGCCGAACGCCTGCTCAGTACCAGATGTACCAAGCGTAGGACTTCAGGTTCTTCTCGGGCCGGATCTTATTCTTGAGGGAATGAATGAGCTTCATGACAGCACCTCCGGTTAACGGTGAACTGACCGAGTCAAATATATGACTCCGATGGATAAATTGAATCCCGGCAGTTGAGATGCCGTCAATGTAATGCAGATCACTCGGCGCATATGCGCATTGCATGTTTCGTTCCGGACAGTGGTCAAAATCAGGCGAAACGAAGGCAGTCAACCTTCCCGGAGCCGGATCGGATACCCATCTCCGCAGGACGCCAATCCTCTGATCGTCCCGCACTTGATCGTCTGCCGGTGCGCCCCATTGCTCCACCCCCTCCTCGTCATTAACGTGCGCAGCGCATGCACCTGTCGTCGCACGCGCAGTCACCAGCGGTTACGGACCACCTGACGAGCCACACGAGGAGTGCCCATGCCTGAGCTGTCGAGACGTACGCTGCTGAGCACCGCGGGGGCGATCGGGACCGGAGCGGCGCTCGGCGGCCACACCCCCGCCGTCGCAGCCGGAAGCACACCCGCCTCCCCCGTCGCGCACCTCTCCCCCGCCGAACCGGCCCCGCTCGACTCCGGCCCGGCCCGCGCCGCCCTGCGGCGTCTACTGCCCCACCACGCCGACCAGTTCCACCTCACGCTCCTCACCGGCAAGGAGCGGTTCCGGGTCACCGGCTCCGCCGGCCGTATCGAGGTCGCCGCCACCGGCCCGGCCGTCGCGCTGACCGGAGTCCACTGGTACCTCAAGTACGTCTGCCGGGCGCACATCTCCTGGAACAGCTCCCAGCTCGCCCTCCCGCAGCGGCTGCCCGCCCCCGGCAAGGCGGTGGAGCAGTCGGCGACCGTCCCGCACCGCTTCGCCTTCAACGACACCCACGACGGCTACACCGCCCCGTACGCCGACTGGGCCCACTGGGAGCGGACCCTCGACGTCCTCGCCCTGCACGGCTGCAACGAAGTGCTCGTCACCGCCGGTCAGGAGGCCGTCTACCACCGGCTGCTCCAGGACTTCGGGTACTCCGACACCGAGGCCAGGACCTGGTTGCCCGCCCCCTCCCACCAGCCCTGGTGGCTGCTCCAGAACATGAGCGGGTACGGCGGCCCGCTCTCCACCGCGCTCATCGCCGCCCGCGCTGCGCTGGGCAGGAAGATCGCCGACCGGCTGCGCGAACTGGGCATGCACCCGGTGTTCCCCGGCTACTTCGGGACCGTCCCCGACGGGTTCGCCGACCGGAATTCCGGCGCCCGGGTCGTCCCGCAGGGCAGCTGGAACGGACTGCGGCGCCCCGACTGGCTCGACCCGCGGACCAAGGCGTTCGGCGCGATGGCCGCCGCGTTCTACCGGCACCAGTCCGAACTCTTCGGCCAGGCCGCACACTTCAAGATGGACCTGCTCCACGAGGGCGGCACCCCGGGCGACGTGCCCGTCACCGACGCCGCGCGCGCCGTCGAGACCTCCCTGCGCGCCGCGCACCCGGACGCCACCTGGGTGATCCTCGGCTGGGGGCGCAATCCGCGCCCCGAGGTGCTCCAGGCGATCGACACCGACCGGATCCTGATCGTCGACGGACTCTCCGACATCGACACCGTCACCGACCGCGAGAAGGACTGGGGCGGGGCTCCCTACGCCTTCGGCACCATCCCCAACTTCGGCGGCCGTACGACGATCGGCGCCGACACCGACCGCTGGACGGAGAGGTTCACGGCCTGGCGCGACAAGCCCGACAGCGCGCTCGTCGGCACCGCGTACATGCCGGAGGCCGCCGAGCGGGACCCCGCGGCCTTCGAGCTGTTCAGCGAACTCGCCTGGCGTACCGAGAAGATCGACAGGGCCGGGTGGTTCAGCCGGTACTCCACGGTGCGCTACGGCGGCGACGACCGTCAGGCGAAGGCGGCCTTCGCCGCGCTGACCACCACCGCGTACCAGCTGACCACCACCGACGGCCGCCCCGTCGACTCGCTCTTCTCCCGCCGTCCCAACGTCAACGGGTCCGTCCACGACGCCTTCGACACCGCCCGGTTCGACACCGCGTTCGCCGCGCTGCTGGGTGTGGGCGCCTCGCTGCGCGGCTCGGACGCGTACCGCTACGACCTCACCGATCTGGCCAGACAGGCGCTCGCCGACCGGGGCCGGATCCTGCTGCCGCAGTTGCGCGCCGCCTACGCGAACAAGGACACGGACACCTTCCGCGCGCTCGCCGCCCTCTGGCTGAAGCTGATGCGGCTCGCCGACACCATGGCGGGCTGCCACTCCGCGTTCCTGCTCGGCCCCTGGCTGGAGGAGGCCAAGCGCTTCGCCACCGCCCCGGCCGAGGCGGGGCACCTGGAGTGGACGGCCCGCACCCTGCTCACCACCTGGGCCGACCGCACCGCCGCCGACCACCTCAGCAACTACGCCAACCGCGACTGGCACGGACTGCTGAGCGACGTCCATCTGCCGCAGTGGCAGGCGTACCTGGACGAGCTGACGGCCGCCCTGACCGAGGGCAGGGCCGCCAAGTCCTTCGACTGGTACCCGGGCGAGGAGAGCTGGACCCACCGGACCGAGTCCTATCCGGTACGGGCCACGGGCGACGCCCACCGCACGGCGCAGCAGGTGCACGACACCCTCGCCGCCGCCCCGTACCAGGGCAGCGCCACCGTCTCGGCCGACCCCGTCGTCTTCTCCCCGGGCAGCACGGGCACGGTCACCGCGGGCTTCCGCAATCTGAACGGGCTGCGTGCGACCGGCCGCGTCGACTTCACGCTGACCGGTCTGGACTCCCTGCTGAAGAGCGCCGACTCCCTGGAAAGCGTTCCGCCCGGCGGCACCGGCTCGGTCTCCTGGCGGGTGACGGCCCCGTCCGAGCCGCTGACGACCCCGCTGCGCCCGATGCCGTACACCCTGCTCACCCGGTTCGGACCGCGCGGCGGGACCCCGGTGGGGATCCGGCAGCAGAGCGCGGTGTACGTGGCGGCCCCGCTGGACCCGGTCTGGCGGACCTTCACCAGCAACGCGGCCGTGTTCGGGCAGCTCGGCGAGCGGCTGGCCGTCAACGGCGGTGGGCAGGACCTGTGGAAGGGCACCACGGAGTTCGGCACGGCCTTCCGCGCCGGGGCGATGGCGGACGGGAAGAGCGTGACCGTACGGGTCGACTCCCAGGACAACACCGGGAGCTGGGCCCGGTGCGGGCTCGTCGTACGCAACAGCCTGGCCACCCCCGGATCGGCGGGCTTCCTCAATCTGGCGGTCACCCCCGGTCAGGGTGTGGTGCTGTCGTACGACACGAACGGCGACGGGACGCTGGACACCTACAAGCGCCTCACCGGCATCGTGGCGCCGGTGCTGCTGCGGCTCTCGCGCGCCGACGGGGAGTACACGGGCGCCTGTTCGACGGACGGCGGGAAGAGCTGGCGGACGGTCGCCACCGTCACCGTGCCGGACAGCGCCGCCGTTCAGGACGCGGGAATCTTCATGAGCGCCACGAACGGGGGCGGCGATGTGCGTGGCACCGTGAACTTCAGTGCATGGAAGGTGAGTTGACCGGTCGGCAGACCGTATCGGAGCAACCTCCCGAGGGGTGGGCGACCTCTCGGTGACCGGCGCACGGGCGCCCGGAGCGGCACACGCTCCGGGTGCCCGGTGCGCGCCGGAGCAGCACCGGTGGAACGGCCCGGCGGAAGAGCGGCGGGGGGCCGCAGGAGCGGCCCGGCGGGTGACCAATCCCCCCGTCCGCTCGTTCTGCTGAACGTGCAGCCACAGGATGTCGCCCCCCGTCACGCGCCCCGGTCCGCCTCCGTCGACGCCGAGCAGGCCGAGGCCGCGCTCGTCGAGCACTATCCACGGCTCGTCCGGCTGGCGTATCTCGTTCTGCCGCCCTCACTCGGCCGCCACCGCCGGGCACTGACCGCGCACTCCCTCGCCCAGCGCTCCCTGCCGCGCGGGCGCGTGGCGGGCGACGATTGCGTCCCGCCGCCGCGCCGCGCCGACGGCCGCGACCCCGGATACGTGTATCTGCGCGGGCGGGTGCTCACAGCCGCGCTGGAAGCCGCGGCCCCGCGGCGGTGGACGGCGTGGCCCAAGCGCGCCCAGCTGCCGCCCGTGCTGCCCCTGGTCTGGGGACTGCGGCTCTTCCCGCGCTGCGGCGGCGCCGATGAACTCGCCCTGGAGCAACGGCTGTCCGGGCTGTCCGGGCCCGCGCGCGCCGCCTATGTGCTGCGCGGTCTTGAGCGGCTCGACGACGGGGAAGTGCTCAGGGCCCTCAGGGCCGCGGGCGTCGCGGACCCGAAGGCCGCGCTGGCGCGGGCGGCCGGGGCCGGCGCGCAGTTCGAACTGCTGGCGTCCGCCGAGTTCGACCCCTGCGCGCTCCAGGCGAGGCCGACCGATCTGGTCCGGCGCAGGCGGCGCACCCGTGCGGCGCTCGCCGCGACGGCGGCGGTCGTGGTGTGCGGGGCCCTGCTGGCCCTGCCGGACGGCGGTCTGGGCGGCGACGGGGCGGCAGGGCCGTCGTACGCCCGTAACGCCGTCTCCGAACAGGCCCTGCAACCGGCCAGGTTGGGGCGGGTGGCGGCCTTCGCGTGGAAGACGTCGGCGCGTATCGACTTCTCCGCGTGGCCCACCCGCGGCGACCGGGCCGGTGACACGGCGCTGCTGCGCCGCGCGCTCGCCGTCTGGGCCCGGCCGGGCGACACCGTACAGGTCTCGGCGACCCCGGGGACCCCCGCCGGACCTCCGATGGGCGCGCCCCAGCTGCTGTACGCGGGCACGGTGGACGATGCCGTCGTGGTGCTGTTCTACGACGGACTGCGGGTGGTGCGGTACGCCGAGTCGAAGGACGGCGGCGCCGCTGCCGCGCTCGACTTCGCCCGGGTGGACGGCGCGGACGAGGCCGCGTCGGACGCGCTGGTCGTCGGCCGTACGGACGGCAACGTCCGCTATCTGACGGCCCCGTGGGTACGGAACGTGGACGTACGGGATCTGCTCACCCCGAAGGGTGTCACGCTGCCTCTGCGGCGGACCGCGGACGGGGTCACCGACCCGGTGCGCAGCCCGGACACGAGCCGTAGCTGCGCCTCGTGGAACGCGCTGACGATGCAGGACGGCGCGGGGAAGCACCTGGTGACGGACCTCGGTGAACTGACCCCGGCCCGGCTGGTGTCGGGTCCCCCGGGCAGGCCGCACGATGTCACCGGGGCGGCGGACCGGGCGAGCTGGGCGCACACGGCCTGTCTGCTGCCCGCGGTGCGCTCGCACGGCGTACGTGCCGTGAACTCCTGGCAGTTCGCGACCCAGCAGCTCCCCGAGGCCAACGGCGGCGCGGCCTGGCTGTGCACCCGCGCGGAGACCTGGCGGGGCACCGGCAGCCGGGTGCTCGCGGAATTCCTGACTCCCGGCGGCAAACCGTCGGCGCCGGGTGCGGTGGTGGCCCGCGCGGAGGACTCCCCGGCGTGCGGCACCCGGCAGCCGCGGGCCCTGGCGGGCGTGCTGTGGAAGTCACGGGGCGGGCACTGGTACGTACTGGCCGCGGGCAGCCGGCAGATCACCTCGCTGGCCACGACGGGCGAGGCGACCGGCAGCACGGTGGGCAGGCTGCTCGCCGTACCGGCGAAGCAGGGCGCGCAGGCGCAGCTGAGCGGGCGGCTCGTGGACGGGACGCGGGTCACCAGCCTGCGGTGAGCGCGCCCGCCGAGGGGCCCTCGGGGCCGGGCTGCCGCTGCGGTCGGGGCGCCGTCGAGGGAGTGTTCGCAGTCGAGGGAGTGCGTGCAGGGGCCTGTTCCTCAGCCGTACCCGTCGGTACATTGACGCCATGTCTAATACCCGGCCCGGTGCGCGGCCTGCCCCGGTGGCGTCCGAGCACATAGCGCTCAAGGCCCGCAAGGTCTCCTTCGACTGGGCGGACACCCCGCTGCACTGGGTGCCGGACGATCCGTTCACCACGCACATGATCAACGTGCTGCATCTGCTGCTCCCGGCGGGCGAACGCTGGTTCGTGCACGTCTACAAGCAGGTGCTTCCGCTGATCCGGGACGAGCGGCTGCGCGAGGACGTCATCGGGTTCATCGGGCAGGAGGCGATGCACTCCCAGGCGCACGACGACGTACTCCCCCACCTCAAGGCCCAGGGCCTGGACCCCACCCCGTACACCGCCCAGGTCGACTGGCTCTTCGAGAAGCTGCTCGGTGACCGGACCCTGCCGCCGGGCCGACCGAGCCAGTGGTGGCTGCGGGAGCGGGTCGCGACCATCGCGGCGATCGAGCACTACACCGCGTTCCTCGGCGACTGGGTGCTCAACGCGGAGGCGCTGGACCGGCGCGGGGCCGACCCGGTGATGCTGGACCTGCTGCGCTGGCACGGCGCGGAGGAGGTCGAGCACCGGTCGGTCGCCTTCGAGGTCTTCCTGCACGTCGACGGCGGATACCGCCGCCGGGCCCGCACCTGGGCGACCGCCTTCTCCGCACTCGTCTTCCTGTGGCAGCGGGGCGTCCGGTTCTTCATGGAGAACGACCCGCTGCTGGTGGACGGCAGGGCCACCTTCCGGGCGTACCAGCAGCGCGGGCGCCAGGGGCTGCTGCCCACGGCCGGGGCCATCGCCCGCTCGGTGCCGAGCTATCTGAGCCGTACGTACCACCCCTCGCAGGAGGGCAGCACGGCGCAGGCCGTCGCGTATCTGGCCGCTTCCCCCGCAGCGAACGGGGCGCGCTGAGATGGCACTTCCCCGGATCCGCACGGTCGTCCTGATCACCGGTGCCGCGCTGCTCGCCAAGCGGGCCCTGCACCGGCGCATCGCCACATCGCCGCTCTGGCCGCTGCCCGCCCTGGAGACACCGGTCTCGGGCCACGGCCGCCGCCGGACCCTCACCCACCGGCTGCTGATCACCGCACGGGTGGCCGCGGCGGACGGTGTGGTGCTGCTCAGGCTGGAGAGCGGGTCCGGCGACGAACTGCCCGCCTGGACACCGGGCGCCCATCTGGACCTGGTGCTGCCCTCGGGGCTGGTCCGGCAGTACTCGCTCTGCGGCGACCCGGGCGACCGGGGTGCGTACACCGTCGCCACCCGGCTGATCGAGGACGGCAGGGGCGGCTCCCGCGAGGTGCACGAGCAGCTCCACGAGGGCGAGGAGGTGGAGATCCGCGGCCCGCGCAACCGGTTCCCGCTGGTCGACGCGGAGTCGTACGTCTTCGTCGCGGGCGGCATCGGCATCACCCCGGTGCTGCCGATGCTGCGGGCCGCCGAGGCCGCGGGCGCCCGGTGGCGGCTGGTGTACTGCGGGCGGACGCGCGCGTCGATGCCGTTCCTGGACGAGATCGGGAAGCTGGACGGGGGCCGGGGCCGGGTGGAGGTGGTCCCGCAGGACGAACAGGGCCTCCCCGAGCTGGACTTCACCAAGGATGCCGAGGACACCAAGGACGCCGAGGACACCGGGCATGCCGAGGAGGCTACGGACGCCGGGCGGACCGCGTACTACTCCTGCGGCCCGGAAGGCCTGCTGACGGCAGTGGCCGAAGCCCTCCCCGCGGACACCGCACTCCACCTGGAACGGTTCACGCCGGGCGCCGTCGCCGGGGGCGCCGACAGCTTCGAGGTCGAACTGCACCGCTCGGGCCGGACGGTCACCGTCGCGGCCGGCTCCACGGTCCTGGCCGCCGTACGCGCCGAGCTGCCGCACGTGTCGTACTCCTGCGAACAGGGCTTCTGCGGGACGTGCCAACAGCGCGTCCTGGAGGGCGAGATCGACCACCGCGACGAGCTGCTGACCGACTCCGAGCGGGACGACTCGATGCTGATCTGTGTGTCGCGGGCGCGCGGCGGGCGGCTGGTGCTGGACCTGTAGGACCCGGTCGGGTCCCGTCGGGACCAGGCCGGGAACGCACCGGGCGCGCGGCCGGACCGCCCGGTGCCGAAACCTTGACACCCCCGAACACCAGGAGGAGCATCCTGACGGTCGTTGACAACGTTGTCGGGCAGCTTCCCCGTCGCGTTGACCTTCCGTCACACACGAAGGGCAGGAACGGTGTCAGACACGCACCGCCGTCGTACGCGCACCGGGCTCAGAGCGCTCGGCTCCGTCGCGGTGACCGCCTTGGCCATTCTGGGACCGGCCGCCACGGCCGTCCCCGCATCGGCCGCACCCGCGGCCTCCGCCCGTCACGACGCCGTCAAGGACCCGGTGTCGTACGTCAACCCGCTGATCGGTTCGTCCCACGCCGGCAACACCTACCCGGGCGCCGTGCAGCCGTTCGGCATGCTGGCCTGGAGCCCGCAGAACTCCCGCGGCAAGCAGGTCTCCACGCCCGCGCCGGGCGGGTACCAGTACGACGCGACGAAGATCCGCGGCTTCAGCCTGACCCACCTCAACGGGGTCGGCTGTTCCGGTGCGAACGGTGACATCCCGATCATGCCGTACGCGGGCGACGTGGACTCCTCGCCCAGCTCGGACACCACCGATGCCACCTACGCCAGCACCTTCTCGCACGCCAACGAGACCGCGTCGCCCGGCTATTACCGGGTCGGCCTGGACAACGGCACCTCCGCCGCGCTCACCACGACCGCCCGCACCGGCACGGGCCAGTTCGGCTTCCCGGCCGGGAAGCCCGCCACCATGCTCTTCCGTACGTCGAACTCCGAGAGCGGCAGCGCAGCCGCCACCGTGAAGGTCGATGCCGCGCGGCGGACCGTGACCGGCTCGGTCAGCGCGGGCAACTTCTGCGGCCCGCAGAGCGCGAACAACCGCAAGGACCTCTACACGCTGTACTTCACCGCCCACTTCGACAAGGCGTTCGCCAAGGTCGGCACCTGGACGGACGGCACGGTGAAGCCCGGCTCCACCTCGGCCTCCGGCGGTACGGGGTACAGCTCGTCCGGCAATGCCACGGAGGGCAAGGGCTCGGGCGCCTATGTGACGTTCGCCGGCGGGACGACGAAGGCTCGGGCGAAGGTCGCGATCTCCTACGTCAGCCCGCAGAACGCGGAGGCCAACCTCCGCGCCGAGAACGGCCCCGGCAAGAGCTTCGACTCCGTCAAGTCGCAGGCGGCCAGGGCCTGGCAGCGGGAGCTGACCAAGATCGGGGTCAGCGGCGGTACCGAAGCGCAGCGCACCACCTTCTACACCGCGCTCTACCACTCCATGCTGGAGCCCACGCTGACCAGCGACGTCGACGGCCGCTACCTGGGCGCCGACCGCAAGCCGCACGAGCTGGCCAAGGGGCAGCAGGCGCAGTACGGCACCTTCTCCGGCTGGGACCAGTACCGGGCGCAGGTGCAGCTGATGACGCTGCTGAACGCGAAGGCCGGGAGCGACTACGCGCAGTCCCTCTACAACTACGCGGGACAGCGCGGCGGCGAGTGGGACCGCTGGCTGCTGGAGAACGGCAAGACGAGCGTGATGTCCGGCGACCCGTCGGACGCGGCACTGGCCGGGATCTACGCGTTCGGCGGCCGTGACTTCGACGTCAAGGGCGCGCTGAAGTCCCTGGTCGGGGCGGCGACCGTACCGACGGCGAACGACTCGGACAGCTCGGGCTGCAACGTGGAGTGCGTGGGCCAGCGCCCGGCGCTCGACCAGTACCTGAAGCTGGGTTACGTACCGGCGGACAACTGCCACTGCTGGGGCGGCGCAGCCGAGACGCTGGAGGACGCGGCGGCCGACTTCGGCCTGTCCGAGCTGTCCCGGCAGACCGGTCACCCGGCCGACGCGAAGAAGTTCCTGGACCGTTCGGGGAACTGGACGAACGTCTTCGACGCGAACGCCACCGAGCAGGGCGGCTACATCCGCGACCGCAGGGCCGACGGCAGCTGGGCGGGCACCTTCACCCCGGCCACCGGCAGCGGCTTCGTGGAGGGTTCCAGCGCGCGGTACACGTGGATGGTGTACTCCGACGTGGCGGGGCTCGCCAGTGCGATGGGCGGCAAGGACACGGCGGTGCAGCGGCTGGACTCCTTCTTCCGGGCGCCGGACGGGACGTTCGACTTCTCGGCGAAGGACGACACCCGCTACGACGCGACCAACGAGCCCGACATCAACGCCCCTTATCTGTACGACTACCTGGGCGTCCCGTACAAGACGCAGGAGACGGTGCGCGCGGAGCTGGACCAGCTGTGGACCGACGGACCGGGCGGGATCCCCGGCAACGACGACGCGGGGACGATGTCGTCCTGGTACGTGTTCTCGGCGCTGGGCATGTACCCGCAGATTCCGAGCCGGGCCGATCTGACGCTCTCCGCACCGCTGTTCCCGAAGGCCGTGGTGCACACCGGTCACGGCAGGACGATCACGGTCAACGCCCCGGCCGCGTCCGCGGGCAACGCGTACATCCAGGGCCTGGAGGTGAACGGCAAGAAGTCCGGCAAGCCGTGGGTCCCCGCCTCGTTCGTCACCGAGGGCGGCACCCTGGACTACGCCCTGGGCTCCAGGCCGAACACCTCGTGGGGCAGCGCGGCTGCCGACGCTCCGCCGTCCTTCCCGGGCGGCGGCGTGAAGTACTTCACCGGCGCCTCCCCGGACCAGCTGAAGGTCGAGCCGGGCGCCGGGGGCGCGGACACGACCGTCAAGGTGCAGACGCTGGACACCGAGGCGGCCCGGGTGCACTGGACCGCCACCCCGCCGCCCGGGGTCACGGTCACCCCCGCCTCGGGGGACTTCACGGTCCCGGCCGGCGGATCGGTGAGCGCGAAGCTCTCGGTCTCCGCTGCGGCGGACACCGCGGAGGGCCACTACACCGTCCCGGTGACGCTGAAGTCGTCCACCGGGGCGGACCTGCCGAAGACGTCGGTCGCGGTGACCGTCGCCGAGAAGAACGGCCTGCTGTGGAACCGCAACAACACCGCGATCTCCGCCGACGACGACAACCCGCAGGCCAACTTCGACGGTGAGGGCTGGAGTTACTCGGCCAAGGCGCTGGCCGCGGCGGGTGCGACACCCGGCTCCACGGTCTCGGCGAACGGCTTCGACTTCAGCTGGCCGGAGGTGACCGCGGGTGACCCGGACAACATCGAGGTGGCGGGCAGCACCCCGCAGGTGCTCACCGTCCCGCCGGCCCCGGGTGCCACGGAGCTCAGCCTGCTGGGCAGCGCGGCGGAGGGATCGGCCAGCGGCACGCTGACCCTGACGTACGCCGACGGCACGACCCAGCAGGCGGACATCGGCTTCAGCGACTGGACGCTGGGCGGCGGCTCCGACAAGCCGTCGTTCGGCAACACGATCGCGGTGCACACCGATTACCGCGACGTCCAGGGCGGTGGCCAGGACCCGATCGGCACGGAGGTCTTCGCGACCGCCCCGATCGCGCTCCAGGCGGGCAAGCAGCTGGCGAGCGTGACCATGCCGTCGTCGACGAAGGGCGGGGTGATCCACGTCTTCGCGGTGGCGACGGCGTGACGGCGTGACGGCGTGACGGTAGGGAACTGAGCGGTACGGACAGCGGAGGCTCCCGGATGTCAGGACCCGGGAGCCTCCGCGCTCAGGGAGTGGGCGCGGTCCGGCGGGCCGCGCCCAGCTGTATGTCCACGACCGCACCGCACTCCACCGCAGGACCACACCGCACCGCACTGCATGACGGAACTCGGGCACACTGCCCCGATGACCGTGAATCTTCCCCGGCCGCCCCACGAGGAGGCCATCCGCCATGTCGCGGCCCTCGCCTCGGGTGCGCCCGCCGCGCCGGAGCTGCGCGTGACGCTCAACTTCCACCCCGACCGGGCGGCCCCCGGCGGCCCGCCGCTCCCTGCGGGCGCTCGCCCAGGACGGCGTCTACTCCTCGCAGTTCGTCACCGGCACCAGCAACGGCGGGCTGACCGCGTACCCCGGCGGGGACCGCCACCGGTGGGAGAGCCGCATCTTCGGTGGCGCCTACGACACGGCCCCCGCCCGACAGCGGCCCGTGTACGGCGCGTTGAACCACCGGCTGCGCCCGGTCGGCGGGGCGCACCGGTTCGGCTCCGCCCATCTGCGGCTGCGGCCGGAGACCCTGGCGCGTACCACCTTCTGCTATCCGGACAGCGTCACGGAGCCGGTCCACTTCGGGGTGGCGGAGGCCCTCGCCCCGCTGATCGAACGCGCCGACGCCGACCAGCAGGACACCCTCGACGACTACGTCGAGGCGCATCTGCACGGGCCGCTCGTCCTCGCCACGGACGTCGAGGCGCTGGTGCTCGATCCCAGCTTCCGGGGGACGGACGTGGAGACCGCGGCCGGGCTGCTGCCGTTCCCCGTCGAATGGCACCCCGGCTTCCGGCTGACCGTCGGCGTGCTGCGGCGCCACCCGGAGTACCGCGGTCCTGAATACGTCGCGCTGGGCGCCGAGATCGCCGAGGACGGGCTGCTCACGCCCCGCGTCATCGGCGACGCCGTACGCGCCGGCCGCCACGACCCGCAGGACCTGAAGAAGGTCTGGCACTACGTGGCCCGGTTCGGGAACTGACACCCGGCGCACGCCCGCACGTTGCCCGGCGCGTGTCCCTGCCCGGCCCGTGTTCTCGCAGGGGCCGGTCTGTACGCTGTTCGGATGACGACCGGGGTACGCCGCAGAATGGGCGTCGAAGAGCGCAGACAGCAGTTGATCGGCGTCGCACTGGAGTTGTTCAGCCACCGCTCCCCCGACGACGTCTCCATCGACGAGATCGCCGCGGCAGCGGGGATCTCCCGGCCGCTCGTCTACCACTACTTCCCCGGCAAGCAGAATCTGTACGAGGCCGCGCTGCGCCGGGCCGCCGACGAGCTGGCCGAGCGCTTCGTCGAGCCGCGCGAAGGACCGCTCGGGGCGCGGTTGCTGCGGGTGATGGAGCGGTTCTTCGACTTCGTCGACGAGCACGGGCCCGGGTTCTCGGCGCTGATGCGCGGCGGGCCCGCCGTCGGTTCCACCACCACCAACGCGATGATCGACGAGGTGCGCACCGCCGCGTACCTCCAGATCCTGTCCCACCTGGACGTCCAGGAGCCGCCGACCAGGCTGAAGTTGGTCGTACGGTCCTGGGTCTCTCTCGCCGAGTCGACCGCGCTGATCTGGCTGGACGGGCGGGACATCCCCCGGGCCGAGCTGGAGTTGCAGTTGGTGCACGACTTCGCCGCGCTGGCCGCGGTGAGTGCGGCGTACGACGCGGAGATGGCCGACGTCGTGCGGCGGATACTGGCCGAGGAGCCCGCCGACGGGCCGCTCGGTGACCTCGTCGGGCGGCTGCTCGTGCTGGCTCCCGCGGTCCCCGCACAGCGGAGTCAGCGGTAGGAGGCGTCCAGGTCGCGTGTCTCGGCGGAGATGTGCACCGTGGTGCCGCTGTCGTCGGCGGGCTTCAGGTACTGCCGTACGAGACCGGGCACCGCCTCGGTGAGCCGGGCCTTGGCCTCGTCCGTGCGACCGGCCAGCAGGGCGATGCCGACATGGACGATCGCGTCGTCCGTCCCGCCTCCGCCCACCACGAACTCCTCCGCCCTGACGAAGCGGGTCTTGCACGCGGCGATCCTGGCCTGGACCGTTTCGACGATCACCGGGTGCAGCGCGAGCGCGAAGCCCCGGCGGTCGAAGGAGTCGTCCAGGGACGCGGAGTACTCGACGGTGATCTGCGGCATGGGTCTTCTTTCCTCGTGTTTCCTCGTGCCCGAACGAATGCCCGGATGTCAGTGCCCACCTTTACGGTGGAGACCATGACCGCACAACTCACCTTCCGCAGGGCGGACCAGGACGACGCCGAAGCACTGGCCGCCATGTACGACCGGGCGGCCCACTGGATGCGGGAGAACGGCATCGACCAGTGGCGGCCCGGCGAGAAGGACACCGAGCACTTCCTGCAGCGCATGAAGGAGGGGGAAGTGTGGCTCGCGGAGGCGGACGGGCACCGCGTGGGCGCGTACGAGCTGTGGTGGGACGACGAGGAGGCCTGGGGGGTGCAGCCGCCGGTCGCCGGTTATGTGCACCGGTTGATGGTCGACCGCAGATACGCGCCGGCGGGCACCGGCCGCATCCTCCTCGCCCACGCCGAGCAGCGGATATCCGCTGCCGGGCGCGAGCGGGGAAGGCTGGACTGCGCTCCCTGGCTGTGCGGGTACTACGCGGGCGCGGGGTACCGGGCCGTGGGCGAGCTCCCCGACAAGAAGGCGCGGGACGGGCGGATCTACTCCGTGACCCTGCTGGAGAGGGTCCTGGGCTGACCCCGGCCACCGGCTGCGGGCACCCGGGAGGGTTCCTGAATGTTCTTGCTGCAAGAATGAAAGATTCGGCGCGCCCCAGGCCGTTACAAGCCACCCGCTCCCGGTCCACCCCTGCACAGGACAGGATCGGATCCTCACCGGATCCCTCACATCACGTACGCCGGTGGCTTGTCGGCGCACGCCCACCGCTTCCCGCGCTTCGCAAGACCTGCCGCAAAAGATTGCAGCAGTGTTACCTGTCACGCTAGATTCGGATACACAGAGAGACCCCCGGGGCCATCTCCCCGCCGGCCCAACTCAGGGCAGGCCCCAGGGGTCTCCTTCTGCCGGGAGCGCCGGGAGTGCCGGGCTCGCCGGGCACGCCCGCAGCACCGGTCAACCGGTCCGGCGGGCCGTGGACCCCCGTACCACCAGCTCGGGCTGGAAGACGAACTCCGTGCGCTGGACCGGGTTCCCGCCGATCTCCTCCAGGAGCGCGCCCACCGCCGCCGCGGCCATCGCCTGGACCGGCTGGCGGACCGTCGTCAGGGGCGGGTTGGTGAAGGCGATCAGCTGCGAGTCGTCGAAGCCGACCACCGAGATGTCGTCGGGGACGTCGAGACCCCGCTCACGGGCGGCCCGGACGACACCCAGGGCCATCAGGTCGCTGCCGCAGACCACGGCCGTGCAGCCCTGGTCGAACAGCGCGCCGGCCGCGACCTGGCCGCCCTCCACGCTGAACAGGGTGTGCTGGACCAGGACTTCGGCCTCCTGCCGGGACCGGCCGAGGTGGGCCACCACCGCGTCGAGGAAGCCCTCCCGCTTGCGGCGCGACGGCACGTAGCGGAGCGGGCCGACCGCCAGCCCGATCCGGCGGTGGCCGAGGTCCGCGAGGTGGCGCACCGCCATGTGGGCCGCCGCGTGGTCGTCGGGCGAGACGAAGGGGGCGCTGATGTGCTCGTTGTAGCCGTTGATCAGGACGAACGGCACCCCTCGCTCCGCCAGTCCGGCGTACCGCGCAGGGTCCGACGAGGTGTCGGCGTGCAGCCCGGAGAGGAAGACGATGCCGCCCACCCCACGCTCCACCAGCTGCCCGACCAGTTCGTCCTCGGTGGCGCCGCCCGGGATCTGCGTACAGAGAACCGGGGTGTAGCCGTGCCCCGCGAGGACCTGCTCCACGGCCTGGGCGAAGGCCGGGAAGATCGGGTTGGTGAGCTCGGGGGTCACCAGCCCGATCAGGCCCGCACTGCGCTGCCGCAGCCGCACCGGGCGCTCGTACCCGAGGACGTCGAGCGCCGCGAGCACCCGCTGACGCGTGGTGTCCGCGACGCCCGGCTTGCCGTTGAGCACCCGGCTGACCGTGGCCTCGCTCACGGCGGCCTGCGCGGCGATGTGCGCGAGCCGGGGGGCTGCCGTCACACCGCCCACCAGAGGGTGCTGTCCGCGGGCAGCTCGAACTCGTCCCCCTCGACGGTCGTCGCGGTGCTGGCGAGCAGCAGCCGTCCGGGCACCGGGAGGCGTACGGGGGCGGCCGTGGTGTTGACCGTGCAGAGGAAGCCGGGGCGGGCGAAGGCCAGTACACCCTCGGGGGTGCCGGGCTGCCAGTCGACCGAGTCGCCCGCGCCGAGGCCCGGGTGTTCCCGGCGCAGTGCCAGCGCGCTGCGGTACAGCTCCAGGGTGGACCCGGGGTCGCCGGTCTGCGCCTCGACGCTCAGCCCGGCCCAGCTCTGCGGCTGCGGGAGCCAGCTGCCGCCGCTGCCGAAGCCGTACGAGGGCCCGTCGGTGGTCCACGGGAGCGGGACGCGGCAGCCGTCGCGGAAGCCGTCCTGTCCGGCGGCGCGGAAGAACGACGGGTCCTGGCGCACCTCGTCCGGCAGGTCGGTGACGTCGGGCAGGCCGAGCTCCTCGCCCTGGTACACGTACGCGGAGCCGGGCAGCGCCAGCATCAGCAGCGTGGCCGCGCGGGCGCGCCGCAGGCCGAGCTCGCGGTCGCCCGCGGTGCGGATCTGGGTGCCGCCGGGCGGGTTGGCGAAGCGGGTCGCGTGCCGGGTGACGTCGTGGTTGGAGAGCACCCAGGTGGCGGGCGCGCCCACCGGGAGCATCGCGGCCAGCGAGGCGTCGATGACCGCGCGCAGCTCGGCGGCGTCCCAGTGGGTGCCCAGGTACTGGAAGTTGAAGGCCTGGTGCAGCTCGTCGGGGCGCACGTAGTGGGCGGTGCGTTCCACGGTCGGGGTCCAGGCCTCGGCGACGGCTATCCGCTCGCCCGGGTACTCGTCGAGGATCCTGCGCCAGGAGCGGTAGATCTCGTGGACGCCGTCCTGGTCGAAGAAGGGCATGACGTCGTTGCCGAGCAGCTTCAGCTGCTCGTTGCCGCCGATGTCGGGCAGCCCCTCCGCCTTGACGAGACCGTGCGCGACGTCGACCCGGAAGCCGTCGACGCCCATGTCGAGCCAGAACCGCAGGATCGAGCGGAACTCGTCGGCGACGGCCGGGTGCTCCCAGTTGAGGTCGGGCTGTTCGGGGGCGAAGAGGTGGAGGTACCAGGCGCCGTCGGCCACCCGGGTCCAGGCGGGGCCGCCGAAGATGGACTCCCAGTCGTTGGGCGGGAGTTCACCGTTCTCGCCCTTGCCCGGACGGAAGTGGTACCGGTCGCGCAGCGGGGAGGCCGGGCCGTCGTCGATGGCCCGCTTGAACCATGCGTACTGGTCCGACGAGTGGTTGGGCACCACGTCCACGATGATCCGCAGGCCCAGGTCGTGGGCGTCGCGGATCATCGCGTCGGCGTCGAGGAGCGTGCCGAACATCGGGTCGATGGCACGGTAGTCGGCGACGTCGTACCCGGCGTCGGCCTGCGGCGACGCGTAGAACGGCGAGAGCCAGACGGCGTCGACGCCGAGGTCACGCAGGTACGGGAGCCGGTCGCGTACGCCTTCGAGGTCGCCCATGCCGTCGCCGTTGCTGTCGGCGAAGCTGCGCGGATAGACCTGGTAGATCACCGCGTCCCGCCACCAGCCGGTGGGGGTGCCGGTCGTCGGGGCGGTGGGGGCGGCGAAGTGCTGAGTCATGGCTTCCCTGGAAGATGTGGGGTCGGGTGTACGGAAGAAGGTGCGGGCTCAGCCCTTGGTTCCGCCCGCCGTCAGGCCGGTGACCAGGTGCTTCTGCACCAGGTAGAAGATGGCGGAGACGGGGATGGCGATGAGGACGGCGGTGGCCGCCATGTAGTTCCACTGGGCGTCGTGTTCGCTGACGAAGCTGGAGAGGCCCACCGCGAGGGTGTACTTGCTGTCGTCGAGCATGAAGGTGGAGGCGAAGGCCACCTCGCCCCAGGCGGTCAGGCAGGTGTAGAAGGCGGCCACCGCGAGACCGGGCCTGGCGAGCGGCAGGATGAGCCGCCAGAAGGTGCCGAAGGGGCTGAGCCCGTCGACCCGGCCGGCCTCGTCGATCTCGAAGGGGATGGTGTCGAAGTACCCCTTGAGCATCCAGGCGCAGTACGGCACGGCGGTGGAGCAGTACACCAGGATCAGGGCGCCGAAGGTGTCGATGAGGCCGAGGTCCGCGAGGATCACGTACATCGGCACCATCAGGACGGCGACCGGGAACATCTGGGTGACCAGCAGGATCCACATGAGCTTCTTGTGGCCGGGGAAGCGCATCCGGGAGACCGCGTAGCCGGTGGTCGCGGCCATGAAGACGCCGATGAGGCAGGTCGACACGGCGATCAGCGCGGTGTTGCCGAGCCAGGTGAAGAAGCCCGTGTGCTCCATGACGAACGAGTAGTTGGAGAACGACACCTTGGACCAGATGCGGCCCGGGTGCAGGTAGTCGCTCTTGTCGGGGCCGAGCGAGAGGAAGACCAGCCAGAGGATCGGGAAGAGCGCGATCAGGCTGGCGATGCTCAGGGCGGTGTGCGACAGCACGGTGGCGCGGCGGGAAGGCCGGTCGCGGCGGACCGTGCGGTTGGGGCGTGCGGGCGCCGGTGGCTGCTGCGCCGCCGGGGTCTCTGTGGTGAGGGTCGTCATCGGATTCCTGCCTTCTGTTCCGTCTTCGGGTCCGTCTTCCTGATCGGGGGGCGGTCAGCCGTTGGCCTTCTCGTTGCGGGCCAGCCAGCGGCGGTAGAAGGAGGTGAAGACGATCAGGACGGACAGCAGCAGTACGCCGTACGCGGCGGACTGGGCGTAGTCCCTGGGCTGCTGGCCGAAGCCGAGGCGGTAGGCCCAGGTGACGAGGATCTGGGCGTCCGGAGCGCCGTTGCCGAACAGCAGGAAGATGATGGCGAACTGGTTGAACGTCCAGATGATGCCGAGCAGGACGACGGTGGAGCTGACCGAACGCAGCCCGGGGAGCGTGACGTTGAGGAAGCGCTGCCAGGGGCTCGCACCGTCCATCTCGGCCGCCTCGTAGAGGTCCGCGGAGATCGACTGGAGTCCGCCGAGCAGCGAGACCATCATGAAGGGCACACCGCACCAGGTGTTGACGACGATCGCGGCGAGCTGCTGGAAGTGCGGTTCCTCCAGCCAGGCGGGCTGGGGCAGATGCAGGCTGCCGAGCACCGAGTTCACGATGCCGGAGTCGCCGAGCATGATCCGCCAGGAGAAGACCGTGACGAAGGTCGGGACGGCCCAGGGCAGGATCAGCATCATCCGGTAGAAGGTGCGCCCGCGCAGTTTCTGGTTGAGCAGCAGGGCCAGGCCGAGGCCGATGACGTAGTGCAGGGTCACACAGGCCGCGGTCCAGACGACGGTCCAGAGGAAGTGCGACCAGAAGCGGTCCCAGGCCGTCGGGCCCCAGAGGATGTCCGCGTAGTTGTGCAGACCGATGAACTTGTAGGTGGCGTCGATGTGGTTGACGCCGATGGTGCGGGCCGAGTTGAGGCTGTTCGCGTCGGTGAGGGTGAGGTACAGACCCTGGACGAGCGGGTACCCGACGAGGACACCGAGGACGACGACCACCGGGGCGGCCATCGCGTAGGCGTACCAGTGCTTCTGCCAGGAGTTCTTGAAGCGCTGCGCCGGCCCTCGACGCTCGGGGCCCGCGCCTTCGACGGCAACGGTCATCTTGACACCTTTTCGGGGGAGTTCGGCGGGGCGGCGACGCGTGCGGCTGCCGGGCCCGCGTGGTGTGCGGGTCCGGCAGCCGGTGGATCACTTACTGAAGTCGGGAACGAGCTTGGCCATGGCCTCGGTCAGGGACTTGACGCCGTCCTGCAGCGACTCCTTGCCGCTGGCGACCTTGGGCAGTTCGGTGTCCATCGGACCCCAGAGCGAGCTGTACTCGGGCAGTTCGGGGCGCGGCTGCGAGGCGCTCAGCACCTTCTGGAAGCCGGCGATGCCCGGGTCGGCGGTGACCTTCGCGGTGTACGCGTCCGTGCGGGTCGGCAGGGTGGAGTTCTTCAGCGCGACCGTCTCCTGGCTCTTCGCCGAGGTCATGAAGTTCAGGAACTTCAGCGACGCGTCCTGGTGGGCCTTGTCGGAACCGGCGTAGACGGCGAGGTTGTGACCGCCGGTCGGTGCGCCCGCCTTGCCGGTGGAACCGGCCGGGACGGTGGCGATGCCGAGGTTGTTCTTGTCCGCGAAGGCCGAACCCTTGTAGAAGTTCGTGATCTCCCAGGGACCCTGGATGATCGACGCGACCTTGCCGTTGACAAAGGCGTCCTGCTGGTGGGCGTAGGCGTCGGCGGTGATGTCGGGCTTGTGCAGACCCGGACCGTCGAAGAGGCCCTTCCAGGTCTCCAGGCCCTTGACCGCCGGGGCGCCGGCGATGGTGAGCTTCTTCCCGGCGACGTCGACGGTGTCGGTGCCCTCGCCGTAGAGGAAGGGCTGCGCGTAGTAGCCGGCGGTGCTGGCCCAGTAACCGTCCACCTTGTCCTTGGACTTGACGGCTGCGGCGTCCTTCTTCAGCTCGTCCCAGGTGGTCGGGGCCTTGGTGATGCCGGCCTTGGCGAAGAGCGCCTTGTTGTAGACGAAGGCGAGGGTGTCCGTGACCAGCGGGACACCGTAGGTCTTGCCGTCGAACTGCGCCTGCTTCAGCAGGTTGGGCTGGAACTTCGCCTGGTCCTTGAGGGCTTCGGTGCCGTCCAGCGGGAGGAAGTAGCCCTTCTTCGCGAAGGCGGGGGTCCAGCCGACCTCGGAGCGCAGCACGTCCGGGGCACCCTTCGCACCGGCGGCCGTGTCGAACTTGTTCTGCGCCTGGTCGAAGGGCACGTTGACGTACTTGACCTTGATGCCCGTGTTCGCCTTTTCGAACTCCTTGACCAGGGCCTGGTAGGTGGCGGCCTCGTTCGTGGCGTTCGAGGTGTCCCACCAGGTGATGGTGGTGGGACCGTCCGCCTTGCCGCTGCCGCTGTCGCCGCCGCAAGCCGTCGCCGCGAGCGCCAGGGTCGCAACCAGAGCGGTGGCCGCTATGCCACGTCGCATGTGAACTCCTTCAACGGGTGCCGCTCCATCACGGCTCCGGGTCGTCGAGGAACGTAACAAGGATGCAAGAAGTCCGAAAGACCTTGCGTAGATTTTCTGCAAGAACCAGGCTTCGTTACCTCAGCGTGTCCGCAAGGTTGCCATTGCGACCCTTGTCAAACGGCTTGTTGGGGCACTTCCAGCCTTCCGGCAACCCCCCGAACACCACCGCAAGCTCTTGCAAGGCTGTTACTTTCGGAGTCCACGAGCGTTGTTCCCGTACGTTGCAAGTCTTCCGAAAGGGACCCTCATGACGCAGCCCCTCTCCCCCGCGACCGCCGCCGACGCGGAATCCACCGGATGGTGGCGGGACGCCGTCATCTACCAGGTGTACGTGCGGTCCTTCGCGGACAGCGACGGCGACGGCATCGGCGATCTGCGGGGCATCACGGAGCGGCTGCCGTACCTCGCGGAGCTGGGCGTGGACGCGGTCTGGCTCACCCCGTTCTACGCCTCGCCCCAGGCGGACGGCGGTTACGACGTCGCGGACTACCGCGTCGTCGACCCGCTCTTCGGGGATCTCGCGGAGGCCGAGGCGCTCCTGCGCGCCGCGCACCGGCTCGGACTGCGGGTGATCGTGGACGTCGTCCCGAACCACACCTCGGACCAGCACATCTGGTTCAAGGAGGCGCTGGCCGGAGGCGCGGGCAGCGCCGCCCGGTCCCGGTACCACTTCCGGCCGGGCAGGGGCGGAGACGGTGAACTGCCGCCCAACGACTGGGAGTCGGTGTTCGGCGGACCGGCCTGGACGAGGGTGGCGGACGGCGCCTGGTACCTCCATCTCTTCGCGGGCGAGCAGCCCGACCTCAACTGGGAGAACCCCGAGGTGCGCGCGGAGTTCGAGGCGATCCTGCGCTTCTGGCTGGAGCTCGGCGCCGGTGGTGACCACCGCGGGGTGGACGGCTTCCGCGTCGATGTCGCCCACGGCATGGTCAAGGCCGCCGGGCTGCCGGACATCGGCAGCCGCGAGCAGGTCAAGATGATCGGCTCCCAGGTACTGCCGTTCTTCGACCAGGACGGGGTGCACGAGATCCACCGCTCCTGGCGGCGGCTGCTCGACTCGTACCCGGGCGAGCGCATCGGCGTCGCCGAGGCGTGGGCCCCCACGGCCGAGCGCCTCGCGCTGTACGTGCGCCCCGACGAGCTGCACCAGGCCTTCAACTTCCAGTTCCTCAGGTGCCCCTGGGACGCAGCGGCGATGCGCGCGGTCGTCGACGACTCGCTGGCCGCCACTGCTTCGGTGGGCGCGCCCACCACCTGGGTGCTCTCCAACCACGACGTCGTACGCCATGTGACGCGGTACGGCGGCGGCGCCACCGGGCTGCGCCGGGGCCGTGCCGCCGCCCTGCTGATGCTGGCGCTGCCCGGGTCCGCGTACGTCTACCAGGGCGAGGAACTCGGCCTGCCCGAGGTCACCGACCTCCCGGACGAGCTGCGCGAGGACCCGTCGTTCTTCCGCAGCGCCGGGCAGGAGGGGCTGCGGGACGGGTGCCGGGTGCCGATCCCCTGGACCGAGGACGGCCCTTCGTACGGTTTCGGGCCCGGCCCGGGATGGCTGCCGCAGCCCGAGAACTGGCGGGAACACTCCGTGCAGGCACAGACCGGTGACCCGGACTCGACCCTGGAGTTGTACCGCACCGCGTTGAAGCTGCGGCGCGAGCTGGACGGCCTGGGCGACGGCTCCCTGGAGTGGCTCGACGGCCCCGAGGGTGTCCTGGTCTTCGCCCGGCCCGGATTCGTCTGTACCGTCAACACGCTCTCCGAGGCGGCCGAACTGCCCACCCCCGGAAGGCCGCTGCTCGCCACGTCCGAGCCGGTCCTCTCCGGTGACACCGTTCGCATTCCCGCCGATTCCTGCACCTGGTGGGCAATCTGACATGGGCCCGGTACAGTCCCTTCCCATGACCGCACGGCTTGCCGACATCGCAGCCCAGGCGGGGGTCAGCGAAGCGACGGTCAGCCGGGTCCTCAACGGCAAGCCGGGGGTAGCGGCGGCCACCCGCGAGTCCGTTCTCGCCGCACTCGACGTGCTCGGCTACGAACGTCCCGTCCGGCTGCGCCAGCGCAGCGCGGGCCTCGTCGGGCTGATCACCCCCGAGCTGGAGAACCCGATCTTCCCGGCACTGGCGCAGGTCATCGGTCAGGCGCTCACCCGCCAGGGATACACCCCGGTGCTGGCCACCCAGACCCCGGGCGGCTCCACCGAGGACGAGCTCACCGAGATGCTGGTGGACCGCGGGGTCGCGGGCATCATCTTCGTCTCCGGGCTGCACGCGGACACCACGGCGGACATGCGGCGCTACGAGCAGCTGCGCGCCCAGGGCGTGCCGTACGTCCTGGTCAACGGCTTCTCGCCGAAGGTGCAGGCGCCCTTCATCTCGCCCGACGACCGGGCCGCGATGCGGCTGGCCGTCACCCACCTCGCCTCGTTGGGGCACACCCGGATCGGGCTCGCGCTCGGGCCGCGGCGCTTCGTCCCGGTGCTGCGGAAGACAGAGGGCTTCCAGGCCGCGATGCAGGACCGGTTCGGGCTGTCCCCGGCCGAGAGCGAGCAGCTGATCGAGCACTCGCTGTACACGCTGGAGGGCGGCCAGGCCGCGGCGTCGGCGCTCATCTCCGCCGGCTGTACGGCGGTGGTCTGCGCCAGCGACATGATGGCACTCGGTGCCATCCGGGCCGCCCGCCAGCTCGGGCTCGACGTGCCGCGTGACATCTCGGTGGTCGGCTTCGACGACTCCCCGCTCATAGCGTTCACGGATCCGCCGATGACCACGATCCGCCAGCCGGTCACCGCCATGGGGCAGGCCGCCGTCCGGGCCCTGCTCGAAGAGGTCGGCGGTACGCCCGCGCCGCACAGCGAATTCGTCTTCATGACGGAGCTGGTGGTCCGTGGTTCCACCGCTTCCGGCCCGGGTTCCGCCCCGGCGTCAACTTCCCGTTCCAGGGGCGCGGAGCAGGCCCGGTAGCGTCCTAGCAGGTGCGGGCCGGGCGCCGCCGAGGGATGATCTGTGGGAAGCGGAGTTTCTGGCAGACTCTTTTCCTATGGGTGAAACGACCGTGAAGACACTGGAAGGCCTTACGGCCGCCGCGTCACCCGTCGTGGCCAAGGAGCCTCATATCTCTCTCATCGGGCGACTTCGTACACCCCGCCGTCCCCGCATCTGGTTCGAAGTCCTGCTGATCGCGCTGAGTTACTGGATGTACTCGCTGATCCGCAACGCCGTACCGGAGCAGAAGGCGGAGGCGCTCCGCAATGCCAACTGGGTCTGGCGTGCGGAGCACACCCTCGGTATCGCAGTCGAGCAGAGCGTCAACCACGCCGTGAATTCGGTGACATGGCTGATCGTCGGGATGAACTACTACTACGCGACCATGCACTTCATCATGACGATCAGTGTCCTGGTGTGGCTCTTCCACTTCCATCCGGGCCGCTACGCGGCGGCCCGGCTCGCGCTGTTCGCGACGACCGCGGTGGCGCTGGTGGGGTACTACCTGTACCCCCTGGCACCGCCACGTCTGATGCCCCACAGCCACTTCGTCGACACCGTGCTGGTGCACGACACCTGGGGCTCGATGGCCTCGGGCAACCTCAAGAACGTGTCGAACCAGTACGCGGCGATGCCGTCGATGCACATCGGCTGGTCGCTCTGGTGCGGCCTGATCATCTTCGCCCTGGCGAAGGCGCCCTGGGCGCGGATCCTGGGCCTGCTGTACCCGGTGCTGACACTGCTGGTGATCGTGGCGACGGCCAACCACTTCTGGCTGGACGCGGTGGGCGGAGTGCTCTGCCTGGCGTTCGGTACGGCTCTGTCGTACAGCTGGTACGGGGCGTTGCCGCATCAGTTGCCCCGGGTGCCCAAGAGCAGGCAGCCGGGCCGGATCGTGGCCTCCCGCTATCTGGGCGGGGACGCCTCCGAGCCGCGCGAGGGCGGCCAGGAGCGCCCCGTGACCGCCAAGGGCCGCCGCCCCGGACCGGCCACCGACCGTCCGGCGTCGGCGAGATCGACCCCGTCCGGCGACTGAGGGCCGGGTACGACCGGCTGGGCACGACCGGCTGGGCACGACCGGCTGGGGCCGGGGTTCTCCCGGGGATCCCGCGCAGAACCCGTACACCGTACGGCTACGCCCCGTAGAACTGCTCCTCCATGACCCCGCGGGCCCGCCGTGTGGCCCGGCGGTAGTCGTCGATCATGTCGCCCACGTGTCCCGTCTCGTACCCCAGGTACCGGGCCATCGCCGCCAGTTCCCGCCCGTCCGAGGGGAACGTGTCACCGGCCCTCCCCCGCACCAGCATCACCGCGTTGCGCACCCGCGAGGCCAGCACCCACGCCTCGTCCAGGGTCTGCGCGTCCTCGGTGGACAGCAGTTCCGCCTCGTGGGCGGCGGCCAGGGCCCTGCGGGTACGGGTGGTCCGCAGGCCCGGCAGCCGCCAGCCGTGCTGCATCTGCAACAGCTGCACCGTCCACTCGACGTCACTGAGCCCGCCCCGGCCGAGCTTCGCGTGCAGGGTCGGGTCCGCGCCGCGCGGCATCCGCTCCGACTCCATCCGCGCCTTGAGGCGGCGGATCTCCCGTACCGCGTCGTCACCGAGGCCCTCGGCGGGGTAGCGCAGCGGATCGATCAGCTCGACGAAGCTCCGGCCCAGGTCGGCGTCGCCCGCCATCGGTTCGGCGCGTAGCAGCGCCTGGCTCTCCCAGACGCGCGACCAGCGGCGGTAGTACGCGGCGTAGGAGGCCAGCGTCCGCACCAGCGGGCCGCTCTTGCCCTCGGGGCGCAGGTCCGCGTCGATCAGCAGCGGCGGGTCGGCGGTCGGCAGCTGGAGCAGCCTGCGCATCTCGGCGACGACGGCGTTGGCCGCCCTGGCCGCTTCCTGGTCGTCCACGCCGTCCCGCGGGGCGTGCACGAAGAGCACATCGGCGTCCGAGCCGTAGCTCAGCTCGTGGCCGCCGAAACGGCCCATGCCGATGACCGCGAACCTGGTCGGCAGGGTGTCGCCCCACTCGGCCCGTACGGCGGCCCGCAGGGCGCCGGCGAGGGTCGCGGCGTTCAGGTCGGTGACGGCGTTGCCGACGCGGTCCACCAGGGCGCCCGGGTCCGGTTCGGCGGGGTTCTCCTCGGTGCCGTACGAGCTGATCAGGTCGGCCGCCGCCGTACGGAAGAGTTCCCGGCGGCGGACCCCGCGCGCCGACGCGACCGCGCCCTCGGGGGTCTCCGCCCGGCCGACGGCCGACAGGACCTCCTGTTCGAGGTTGTCGCGGCTGCGCGGGTCGAGGCCACCGCGCGCGCCGAGCAGCGAGACCGCCTCGGGGGCGCGCAGCAGCAGGTCGGGGGCGAGGCGGCCGGCCGAGAGGACCCGGGCGAGGTTCTCCGCGGCGGCCCCCTCGTCGCGGAGCAGCCGCAGGTACCAGGGGGTCTTGCCGAGCGCGTCGGAGACCTTGCGGAAGCCGAGCAGACCGGCGTCCGGGTCGGCGGAGTCCGCGAACCAGCCGAGCAGCACGGGCAGCAGGGTGCGCTGGATGGCGGCCTTCCTGGAGACCCCGGAGGACAGCGCCTCCAGGTGGCGCAGGGCGCCGACCGGGTCGGCGTACCCGAGCGCTTCGAGGCGCTGGCCGGCGGCCTTCGGGCTGAGCCTGATCTCGCCGGGGGCCAGCTGGGCGACGGCGTCGAGGAGCGGCCGGTAGAAGAGCTTCTCGTGCAGCTTCCGTACGACGGCCGCGTGCCGTTTCCACGCCCTGGTCAGCTCGGCGACGGGGTCGGTGCGCAGCCCCAGTGAACGCCCGAGCCTGCGCAGATCGGCCTCGCCCTCGGGTACGAGGTGGGTGCGCCGGAGCCGGTACAGCTGGATGTGGTGCTCCATGGCGCGCAGGAACCGGTACGCCTCGTCCAGCTGCGCGGCGTCGGACCGGCCCACATAGCCGCCCACCGCCAGCGCGTCCAGGGCCTCCAGGGTGTTCCCGCTGCGCAGGGTGGCGTCGCTGCGTCCGTGGACGAGCTGGAGCAGCTGGACGGCGAACTCCACGTCCCGCAGCCCGCCGGGCCCGAGTTTCAGCTCGCGCTCGACGAGGGCGGGCGGGATGTTGTCGACGACCCGGCGGCGCATCTTCTGGGCGTCGGTGACGAAGTTGTCGCGCTCCGACGCCTGCCACACCAGGGGCCTGACGGCTTCGACGTACTCCTCGCCGAGCGTGAGGTCACCGGCGACCGCCCGCGCCTTGAGCAGTGCCTGGAACTCCCAGGTCTTGGCCCAGCGCTGGTAGTACGCGAGATGGCTGGACAGGGTACGCACCAGCGGCCCGTTGCGCCCCTCGGGACGCAGGTTGGCGTCGACGGGCCAGATGGTGCCTTCGATGTTGGTCTCGGAGCAGATCCGCATCATGTGGGCGGCGAGCCGGGTGGCGGCCTGGACGGCTTCGGTCTCGGTCTCGTCAGCGGCGTCACCGGAGTCGCCGTTTCCGCCGGTGACCAGGACGGTGACGGCGGGCTCGGCGATGAAGACGACATCCACGTCGGAGACGTAATTGAGCTCGTGTCCCCCGCATTTACCCATGGCGACGACGGCGAGACGGCACAGCGCGGCGTCCTGCGGGGCGGCGGCGGAGGCGATCGTGAGGGCGGCGCGCAGGGTGGCCGTCGCCAGGTCGGCCAGCTCGGCGGCGGTCTGTCCGACCTCTGTCGTCCCGCACACGTCGCGTGCCGCGATGGACAGCAGGCACCGCCGGTAGGCGATCCGCAGGGACACCGGGTCGTCCGCGTCGGCGAGACCGCGCTCGAACTCGACGACGCCCGGGTGCAGATCCGACGTCTCGTAGGTGACGAGGGCGTGCCAGTCGTGCGGGTGCCGCGCCAGGTGGTCGCCGAGCGCCTCGGAGGCGCCGAGCACCCCGAGCAGCCGGTCGCGCAGCGGTTTCGCCGCGATCAGCATGTCCAGCAGGGTCTGCCGCTCGTCGGGCTCCTGGGACTCGGCCATGCGTACGAGGGCGAGCAGCGCGAGGTCCGGGTCGGCGGTGGCGCCCAGGGCGTCGAGGAGTACCGGATCGGTGCGTACGGAGGCGAGCTCCGGGGCGTCGAGGAGCCGTTCGGCGGCCGAGGGGTCGGTGAAACCGTGCCGCAACAGCCGGGTGAAGGTACTGCTTCTGCGCCCCGGCACCGTCATGCCGCCGCCTCCCGAGCCGGTCCACCCGGCAGATCGAAGTCCGGGTTCCGAGCCTAGCCGCAGCA
Source organism: Streptomyces sp. A 4/2 (assembly GCF_940670765.1). Classification (GTDB taxonomy): domain Bacteria; phylum Actinomycetota; class Actinomycetes; order Streptomycetales; family Streptomycetaceae; genus Streptomyces. The sequence goes on along the minus strand of NZ_CALNVW010000037.1, from coordinate 130,423 downwards.
GCGGTGAGCGGCCCTCCCGAGGGGCGGCACCGTCCCGGCCGGAGGCAAGCGTGGGGGCCGTCCGCACCGTCGCGCCCGGCCCCGGGGAGGGGAGGCCGGGCGGACGGGGTGCGGAGTTACTGTCCGATGCCGTTCTCCTCGGTGGCGCCGGAGCCGTCCAGTGTCACCTTGGCGATGTCCTGGCAGGTGTCGCTGAGGCTCGACGACTGGTAAGTGCCGTTGCCCGCGCTGGTGGTGGGGATGCCGAACAGGAGCTTGGAGTACTTGGCGTCCGCGCAGGTCGTGGCGGGGTTGTTCCAGTCGAAGTACTCGGTCCAGCTGATGAAACTGCCGCCGGCCATGGAGTGGTCGCCGTCGATCCTGATGGTGCCGAGGACCGTGGTGGTGCCGGCGGTCCGGTCCACGATGGAGTACTTCCAGTTCGAGCCGGACTGCTGTTCCGCCTGCATCGCGTACTGGTGTCCCTCGACCGGGCGCTGGTCCAGCCGGCAGGTCTTGCCGGTGCCGCCCTCGTCGAAGTCCTGGCAGTAGGTGCCTGCGCCGCCCGCGGTGGCCGCCGTCCCGTTCCAGATGGAGACGAGGAACATGCCGCCGCCGTCGGCGTGGGTCTGGAAGCCCATGTAGCCGGAGGCTCCGCTCCCGGCAAAGGTGAACTGGGTGGACCAGTAGGCGTTGTAGTTGCCCGGGGAGTGCTGGAGGGTCATCGGGATCGAGACCGATGTGACGTCCTGGGGCGCGTTCCAGTAGGCGTAGGTGCCCGGGGTCTGGCCGGTGTCGGCCGCCTGTACCGGGGCCGCGGGTCCCATCAGCAGCACGGCGGCGCCCGCCGCCGCGGTGAGGGTTCCGGTCGTGATCAGTTTCCGCATCCGCATGTGTGTCTCCTGAGTGGGGGGTGGAGTTCACGTGGCCGTGCAGTGAAGGTGAGTGGTCCTGTTCACCGGTGACGCTGAACAAGCACGTTCACGCACGACCTGACGGTTCGTCAACAGATCGCGACGAAAGGACAAGTGCGCCGGCGCCAAAGTCCAAGAGCCCGCGCACCCGTACCGGCGGGGCGGCCGGGACCGCCGCGGCGAGGGCCGTCCCGGCCATCGGTGTTCACGTACCCGAGCAGGAACTCGCCGCGTAGAGGGCGACCGCGTCGTCGGACCCGACGGTGGCGGTGAACGTGCCGTCCGGGCCGACGGTGTACGTCGTCCCGCCGTGCTGGACGTCGCAGTAGGTGCCGCCCGGCAGCGAGGTGCTGAACGTCCGGGTCAGCGGGCCGCCCTCGTGGTTGATCGCGACGAAGCCCTTGCTGCCGCGGCCGAAGGCGATGGCGTTGCCGCCGTCGGACCACCAGTCGGTCACCGCGGTACCGGAGACCGCGTTGCGGAAGCCGACCATGTTCGCGATCTGCGGCCAGGCGTGCTGGCACTTCCAGCCGTCGCTGTAACAGGCGTTGACCGTACCGCCGTTGGGCGGGCCGGCGTCGTTGCTGGAGAACTCGTACCCGGAGTACACGTTCGGCGAGCCGTAGGGCCAGGCCAGCACGAAGACGTTGGCCAGGGTGTAGGTGGCGTTGTCCTTGTAGCTGAGCGTGGAGCCGTTGCGCTCGGTGTCCCAGTTGTCCACGAACGTACGGGACTTGTCGCTCGCGAGGTATCCGCTGCCCCAGGACTGGCCCCAGTTGCCGAGGGAGGACAGCTGCCCGCTGCTGAAGATCCGCTTGAGGTCGAAGGCGCCCTGGAAGGCGTCCACGTCGCCCGTCCCGGTGTACTCGCCCGGCTGGACGGCCTCGCCCGCGCCGTAGATGACCTCCTGCGCCCAGTAGATCCCGGGGTCGGAGAGCTTCGCCTTGATCGCGGCGAGGTCACCGGCCGCCATGTGCTTCGCCGCGTCGATCCGGAATCCGTCCACCCCGAGCGAGATGAGGTGGTTCAGGTAGCCGGCGATGGTGGTGCGGACGTAGTCGCTGCCGGTGTCCAGGTCGGCCAGGCCGACGAGTTCGCAGTTCTGGACGTTGTCGCGGTCGCCGTAGTTGCTGATGTCGGTGCGGCAGGAGTGGAAGTCCTGGTCCTGGTAGAAGCCGGGGTAGTCGTACTTGCTGTAGCCCGTGCCCCCGGTGCCCGTCCCCGAGCCGGCCGACATGTGGTTGATCACCGCGTCGGCGACGACCTTCACCCCGGCACCGTGGCAGGTGTTCACCATGTTCCGGAACGAGGTCTCGTCGCCGAGCCGCCCGGCGATGCGGTAACTGACCGGCTGGTACGAGGTCCACCACTGGTCGCCCTGGATGTGCTCGGACGCCGGTGAGACCTCGACGTACCCGTACCCGGCCGGGCCGAGGCTGTCGGTGCAGGCCTTGGCCACGGAGTCGTACTTCCACTCGAAGAGGGTGGCGGTGACGTCCTTGCTGCCGGGCGGGGTCGCCTGCGCGGACGGCTGGGCGGCGAAGGTGAGGCCGGTCGCCGCGAGCAGTACGGCCAGCCCGCTGCGTAGGGCACGGGATCTCATGAGCGGCTCCTGTGGTCGGGCCCCGCGTCCCGCGAGGCTGCGCCCGAGGAGCCTCCCGCCGTGGAGATGGACACGTCAAGATATCTGCAAGGGATTTCCTGAACCTTGCAGCAAGAAATTACAGCCGGTGGGACCGGGCCCCGCTCACGCGATCCAGTGCGGTCGACGGGCGGCGGACGAGGGCGGGATCCCGTCGGCGAGCGCGGCGGCCATCCTGCGCACGGCCTCGCGGCGTGCTCGCCGGACCTCGGCCTCGCGCTCACCCCCAGCACCTCGGACTGCGGCCCGGGTGCTGGGGCCCGTCTGATCCCTCTGATCCGCCTTACAGCACCGGCAGGTTCTTCCGCAGCTCGAACGCGGTGACCTCGCTGCGGTACTCCTCCCACTCCTGCTTCTTGTTCCGCAGGAAGAAGTCGAAGACGTGCTCACCGAGCGTCTCGGCGACCAGTTCGCTGCGCTCCATCAGTTCGATCGCCTCGCCCAGGTTCTGCGGCAGCGGCTCGATGCCCATCGCCCGGCGCTCCGAGTCGGACAGCGCCCAGACGTCGTCGTCGGCGCCGGGCGGGAGTTCGTAGCCCTCCTCGATGCCCTTGAGGCCGGCGGCGAGCAGCAGCGCGTACGTCAGGTACGGGTTGGCGCCGGAGTCGATGGAGCGGACCTCGACCCGGGCCGAGCCGGTCTTGCCCGGCTTGTACATGGGGACGCGGATCAGCGCGGAGCGGTTGTTGTGGCCCCAGCAGATGTACGAGGGGGCCTCGCCGCCCGCTCCCGCGCTGCGGGCCGAGCCGCCCCAGATGCGCTTGTAGGAGTTGACCCACTGGTTGGTCACCGCAGACACCTCGGCGGCGTGCTTCAGCAGGCCCGCGATGAAGGAGCGGCCGACCTTGGAGAGCTGGTACTCGGAGCCCGACTCGTAGAAGGCGTTGCGGTCGCCCTCGAAGAGGGAGAGGTGGGTGTGCATGCCCGAGCCGGGGTACTCGCTGAACGGCTTCGGCATGAAGGTGGCCTGGACGCCCTGCTCCAGCGCGACCTGCTTCATGACCAGGCGGAAGGTCATGATGTTGTCGGCGGTCGACAGCGCGTCCGCGTACCGCAGGTCGATCTCCTGCTGGCCCGGGGCGCCCTCGTGGTGGCTGAACTCGACCGAGATGCCCATCGATTCGAGCATGGTGATGGCCTGGCGGCGGAAGTCCATGCCGACGTTCTGCGGGGTGTGGTCGAAGTAGCCGGAGTTGTCGGCGGGGGTGGGGCGGGTCCCGTCGAGGGGCTTGTCCTTCAGGAGATAGAACTCGATCTCCGGGTGGGTGTAGAAGGTGAAGCCCAGGTCGGACGTCTTGGCGAGGATCCGCTTCAGTACGTAGCGGGGGTCGGCGAAGGAAGGGGAGCCGTCCGGCATCAGGATGTCGCAGAACATCCGGGCGGTGCCCGGGGCCTCCGCGCGCCAGGGCAGGATCTGGAAGGTACTGGGGTCGGGCTTGGCGATCATGTCGGACTCGTAGACCCGGGCGAAGCCCTCGATGGCGGAGCCGTCGAAGCCGATGCCCTCGTCGAAGGCCTGCTCCAGCTCGGCGGGGGCCACGGCGACCGACTTCAGGAAGCCGAGTACATCGGTGAACCACAGCCGCACGAAGCGGATGTCGCGCTCCTCCAGCGTCCGGAGCACAAATTCCTGCTGCTTGTCCATATGTACCGCCCTACCCATCCTTGCTGGTCAGCCACCTGCTCCCACGCCTCCGGAGACACCGGGGCTCATGAGCATCCCACCACACGATTTCCGGCATGTTGCGAACCTTCGTCCGAACATCTCACCCTGTTCAGGCGTACCGCGGACTCCATTGTGGGTCACGCCGAGGCGGTGAACGAGTCAGGGGCGCGGGCCTCCCCGGCGGGCCTCGCCGCCACCGGCGTTCCGGGGACCGCGGTCGCTCCGCAGCCGCGCACTGCCATGCCGTGCGCCCCACCACTACCATCTGCGCGAGGGGGCCCCGTAGCGCATCCGGCGGGCACGGCGGCCTTCCTGACCCGGCCCGTCTCCGCCCGTATCCAGAAGGACTGACCGATGGCTTCGACCGAGAGTCCGAAGAACGATCGCAGGGCCCGAATAGAGGAGATGCGCCGCGCCCAGAAATCACGTGAGCGCCGCATCCGCACCGTCGCGATCGTGGTGGCCGCGGTCGCCGTGGCGGGTCTGATCGGGTTCGGCACCTACGCCCTCAGTAACCGGTCCGACGACAAGGCCTCCACCGCCACCGCCGACAGCAAGTCGGACGCCGCGACGACCGCGGGGCCGATCAAGGGCGAGCGGGACTGGGACGTGAAGAAGCTGGGCCGTAAGCACGTCACCACGGCGGTCACGTACCCGATGAAGCCGCCGGTGGGCGGGGACCACGACCAGGTCTGGCTGAATTGCAACGGCAACGTCTACACCAAGGCGGTCCCCGACCGGAACGCCGTGCACGCGCTGGAGCACGGCTCCGTCTGGGTCACCTACACCGACAAGGCGCCCGCGGCCGATGTGAAGAAGCTCGGCGCCAAGGTCTCCACGACCCCCTACTCCCTGATGAGTCCGTACCCGGGCCAGGCCGGGGCGATCATGCTCAGCGCCTGGGGCAAGCAGCTGACGGTGAACGGCGCCGACGACCCGAGGGTGAACGAGTTCTTCACCAAGTACGTGCAGGGCCCGCAGACGCCGGAGCCCGGCGCGGCCTGCACGGGCGGGCTGGACGCACAGTGAGCCGGAGCACCCGGCTGCTGGCGGTCGCCGCCGTCGTCCTCGCGCTGCTCTGCGCGGCTGCGGCCACCATGGCGTTCACCACCGGCGGCCCGGACCCGTCCGCGGCCCGCGCGTCCGCCGTCCGCACGCCCACCGCCGACTCCGCGGACGCGGGGTTCGCCCGCGACATGTCGGTGCATCACCAGCAGGCCGTGGAGATGTCGTTCATCGTCCGGGACCGCACGGAGAACGCGGACGTGCGCCGTCTCGCGTACGACATCGCCAACACCCAGGCCAACCAGCGCGGGATGATGACGGGCTGGCTGAACCTCTGGGGGCTGCCGGTCACCGACGCGGCCAGGCTGCCGATGCAGTGGATGGGAATGGGCCAGGAGCCGTCCACCGACGGGGCGTTGATGCCGGGCATGGCGACCAGGGCGCAGCTCGACACCCTGCGCGGGCTGAGCGGCAAGCAGGCGGAGATCCGCTACCTCCAGCTGATGACGGCCCATCACCAGGGCGGCATCCACATGGCGGAGGGCTGTGTGCAGCTCTGCAAGGTCGGTACGGAGCGGAAGCTCGCCCAGGGAATGGTCGCCGCCCAGCAGTCGGAGGTGCAGCTCATGGCCGATCTGCTGAAGGAAAGGGGCGCTTCGGCAACATCGGGATCAACTGACCACTCATGACCCTTCCTTGGTCTCTTCTTGGTCATCGCATGCCCCTGGCATGAGCCGTTCATCGGGCAAGGTGTGGCGTACACGCGTACCTGCGACGAACCGCAACACAGGGGGTTCCATGAGATCCAGCCGCTCGAAGATACGCGCCGGTCTGAGCGTGGCAGCGACACTGCCGCTGCTCGCCGGCGCGTTGGCTCTGTCCGTACCCAGCGCCAACGCCGACTCCGGTCCGGGCAGTCGCCACACGCTCCAGGGCACCAGGCCCCAGTGGGCGAAGTCCTCGGCCGACCGCGGCGCCGCCGCCGGATCCGCCCAGGTGAACGCCCGGGTCTATCTGGCCGGCCGGGACGCGCAGGGCCTGACGGCGTACGCCCAGCAGGTGTCGGACCCGCAGTCCGCCTCGTACGGCAAGTACCTGACCGCGAAGCAGGCGCAGGCCCGCTTCGGCGCGACGCCGGAGCAGATCAAGCAGGTCACCGCCTGGCTGAAGTCCGCCGGGCTCACGGTCACCGGGTCGAACCAGCACTACGTCTCGGTCAGCGGCGACGTCAGCGCGGCCGAGAAGGCGTTCTCGACCAAGCTGCACAACTACCGCAAGGGCAACAAGACCTACCGGGCCCCGACGGCCGCGGCCTCCGCGCCCGCGTCGCTGGGCGGCGCCGTGCTGACGGTCGTCGGCCTCGACAACGCCCCGCACAAGGTCAAGCACGACGACACGCTGCCGCCGCCGGACGCGGTCTTCAAGAACGCCGGGCCGTTCTCGACGTACTTCGGCTCCAACGTCAACAAGAAGCTGCCGAGCGCCGGCGGGGTCCAGGCCCCGTACGCGATCAAGGGCTACACCGGCAAGCAGCTGCGCTCCGCCTACGGCGCGGGCGACAAGAACGGCAAGGGCGTCACGGTCGCCATCACCGACGCCTACGCCTCGCCGTACATCGCCGCCGACGCGAGCAAGTACGCGAAGAGCAACGGTGACGGCGCGTACGCCAAGGGCCAGCTCCAGCAGGTCCTGCCGGACGCCTACACGGACGTCGACGAGTGCGGCGCGGCGGGCTGGTACGGCGAGGAGACCCTCGACGTCGAGGCCGTGCACGCGGTGGCGCCCAAGGCCGACATCCGGTACGTCGGCGCCGCGTCCTGCAACGACGACGCGCTGCTCGACTCCCTGAACAAGATCGTCGACAGTCGGCTCGCCGACATCGTCTCCAACTCGTGGGGCGACATCGAGGCCAACGAGACCCCGGCCGTCGCAGCCGCGTACGACCAGGTCTTCCAGATGGGCGCGATCGAGGGCATCGGCTTCTACTTCTCCTCCGGTGACAACGGCGACGAGGTCGCGCACACCGGCACGAAGCAGGTCGACACCCCGGCCAACTCCGCCTGGGTCACCGCTGTCGGCGGTACCGCGCTGGCCGTGGGCAAGGGTGACAAGTACCAGTGGGAGACCGGCTGGGGCACGGTGAAGTCCAACCTCGCCGCCGACGGCAACAGCTGGGCCGGGTACCCGGGCGCCTACACGAGCGGCGCGGGCGGCGGCACCAGCAGGACCGTGGCGCAGCCGTACTACCAGCGCAACGTGGTGCCCAAGACCCTCTCGCGGGCCAACGGCGGCAACCCCATGCGCACGGTGCCGGACATCTCGGCGGTCGCCGACCCCAACACCGGCTTCCTGGTGGGCCAGACGCAGACCTTCCCCGACGGCTCGCAGCAGTACAGCGAGTACCGCATCGGCGGCACCTCGCTTGCGGCCCCGGTTCTCGCCGGTGTCCAGGCGCTGGCACAGCAGGCGCGGCACGGTGTCCCGATCGGCTTCGCGAACCCGTCGATCTACGACCGCTTCGGCTCGAAGGTCTACCACGACGTCACCGACCACCCGCTGGGCAAGAACCGTGACCTCGCGGTCGTCCGGGTGGACTTCGCGAACTCGATCGACGCGTCCGGTGGTCTGCTGACCTCGCTGCGCGGTCTGGGCGACGACGCCTCGCTGGAGGCGACGAAGGGCTACGACGTCGTCACCGGTGTCGGTTCGCCGGCCGCCGGTTACGTGAACTCGTACCGGCTGAAGTGACAAGCGGAAGCATCAAGCTGACGTAACCGCCCGGAGCAGTCACTCCTGCCTCTCGTGCGGACGCCACCCTGCCCCCTCCCGTATACCGGGCGGGGGTAGGGTGGCCGCATGACGGCGACCGGGCGGAGCACCAGGGGCGGACAGCTGTTGCTGTTCGCCGCTCTGCTGTTCGGGATCGTCATGATGCACACGGTGGGCCACCCGGCACAGGCCGGGGCGCCGATGACCGGGACGGTCATGGCCGGGGCCGGGATGCCCGAAGTCCGGGCGGACGGGGCCCGGATGCCTGAAGTCCGGATGCCCGAGGCCCACCCGGCGGCGGCTCCTGCGATGGCTCCGGCGGCGGCGCACCCGCCGACCGCACCGGTCCCGCACGCGGCGCCCGTGCGTGCACATCGGCAGCACACCGAACACGCCCCTCACCAGCCCCTGATGGACCCCATGTCGGTCTGTCTGGCCGTCCTGGTGGCCTGGGCCGCCGCGCTGTTGCTGCGCCACCCGGCGGGCCGTCCGGCCGCGGTGGCCGCCACCCCGCTGCTGCGGGCCCTGTGGCCGAACCCGCCGCCGCTCGCCCCTCCCCTCGGCAGACTGTCGGTCCTGCGCAGATAAGAGCGCACGAGCTGTAGACGCACCCCTTCACGCTCGTTCCACCGACTTTCCTCACGAGGTGCAGTTCAGTCATGCGCATTCACCACCCCTCACGCCGTTCCGTGCTCGGCGCGTCGCTCGCGGTCGCGGGCACCGGACTCCTGGCGGCGTGCTCGTCGTCGCCGGACGGCCACCACCATTCCGGCTCGGACTCCGGCTCCGGCTCGGACTCCGGCTCCGCTGCCGGGCGGAAGATCCGGCTCACCGCCGCGCGGGCCTCGCTCGACCTCGGCGGCGGCCGGACCGTCAGCTCCTGGGCGTACGGGGACCGGCTGCCCGGCAAGGAGATCCGCGCCACCGCGGGCGAGACCCTCGCCGTCACCGTCGCCAACCATCTGCCGCAGTCCACTTCGCTGCACTGGCACGGCATCGCCCTGCCCAACGCCATGGACGGCGTACCGGGACTGACCCAGCGGGCCGTCAAACCGGGCGCGGACTTCACGTACCGGTTCGCAGTTCCCGACCCGGGGACGTACTGGTTCCATCCGCACTCCGGCGTACAGCAGGACCGGGGGCTGTACGCCCCGCTGATCGTCGACGACCCCAGGGAGCCCCTCGCCTACGACAAGGAGTGGGTGGTGATCCTCGACGACTGGGTCGACGGGGTCGGCGGCTCGACACCGGACGCGGTACTGGCGGAGCTGCGGGGTGGCATGGGCCCGTCGCCCGAGAAGGACGGCCCGGACCACAGCAGTGGCAGCGGCAGCGGTCACGACGGCCACGACATGGGCGACATGGGCGGGATGGATGGCATGGACGGGATGGAGGGAATGGGAGGCAGGGCCGGCACGGCCACGGGCGCATCGCCCGGCCCCTCCCCGTCCGCCTCGCACCGCACGCCGTCCCGGATGCTCATGGGTGCCACCAGCCCCCTGCTCGGCGGCGACGCGGGCGATGTCGCGTATCCGTACTACCTGGTCAACGGCCGTACCGCGCAGGACCCTTCGGTCTTCACGGCCGAGCCCGGCGACCGCATCCGGCTGCGCATCATCAACGCCGGTGGTGACACCGCCTTCCGGATCGCACTCGGCGGCCACCGGCTGACGGTGACCCACACGGACGGCTACCCGGTCCGGCACACCACGACCGACGCGCTGCTGCTGGGCATGGGTGAGCGGTACGACGTCCTGGTCACCGCGGGCGACGGCGCGTTCCCGCTGACCGCGCTGGCCGAGGGCAAGGGCGCCGCGGCCCTCGCGGTGCTGCGCACCTCCGGCGGTGCGGCGCCCACCGCGTCCGTACGGCCGAAGGAGCTGTCCGGGAAGCTGGTCACCGCCGACCGGCTGGAGGCAGCCGAATCGGTGGCCCTGGCACACCGCACCCCCGACCGGACGGTGCGGCTGCGGCTGACCGGCGGGATGGCGGCGTACGACTGGGGCTTCGACGGCAAGCCGTACGCCCCGGACCGGCGGCACCCGGTCCGCAAGGGTGAGCGGGTGCGGCTGGTCTTCAGCAACCCCACCGGGATGTGGCACCCGCTGCATCTGCACGGGCACACCTTCGCGCTCACCACGCGGCCCGGCGGCGCCCGCAAGGACACCGCGATCGTGCTGCCGAAGGGCACGCTGAGCGTCGACTTCGACGCGGACAACCCGGGGCTGTGGATGATCCACTGCCACAACGTCTACCACGCGGAGGCGGGCATGATGACGGTGCTCGGCTACCAGGACTGACCCGTCCCGGGCACGGTCCACGGGTGCGGTCCACCGGCACCGTCCACGGGTGCGGTGGCCGCGGTACGGAAGCGTGCGCGGTACGGGCGAGTGACGTACCGCGCACGCTCCCGCCAGGACATCGCGTCAGAGAGACGAATACACTGGGCCCGTGCCTCAACTACGCCTCGCACTGAATCAGATCGACTCGACCGTCGGTGACCTCACCGGAAACGCCGAGGCGATCGTCCACTGGACCCGGCACTCCGTCGAGCAGGGCGCCCACCTGGTGGCGTTCCCCGAGATGGTGCTGACCGGCTACCCCGTCGAGGACCTCGCTCTGCGGTCGTCCTTCGTCGACGCGTCCCGGGCCGCGCTGCGCGCGCTCGCCACGCGGCTCGCCGGCGAGGGGTTCGGGGAGGTCCCCGTCGTCGTCGGCTACCTCGACCGCACCGAGCAGGCCCAGCCCCGCTACGGCCAGCCCGCGGGCGCGCCGCGCAACGCCGGGGCCGTGCTGCACCGCGGGGAGGTCGCACTGACCTTCTCCAAGCACCACCTGCCGAACTACGGCGTCTTCGACGAGTTCCGCTACTTCGTCCCCGGCGAGACCCTGCCGGTGATCCGGGTGCACGGCATCGACGTCGCGCTCGCCATCTGCGAGGACCTCTGGCAGGACGGCGGCCGGGTCCCGGCCACCCGGTCCGCCGGAGCCGGGCTGCTGCTCTCCATCAACGCGTCGCCGTACGAGCGGAACAAGGACGACCAGCGGCTGGAACTGGTCCGCAAGCGGGCCCAGGAGGCCGGCTGCACCACCGCGTACGTCGCGATGACCGGCGGCCAGGACGAGCTGGTCTTCGACGGCGACTCGATCGTCGTCGACAAGAACGGTGAAGTCGTCGCGCGCGCACCGCAGTTCACCGAGGGCTGTGTGGTCCTCGACCTGGAGCTGCCCGCCGCGGGTCCGGTCCCGGCCGGTGTGGTCGACGACGGACTGCGGGTCGAGCACGTCACCCTCTCCGCCGAACCGCTCCCGGCGTACGGGACCGATGTCGCGGGCGGTTACGCGGACCGGCTGGACGACGACGAGGAGCTGTACACCGCGCTGGTCGTCGGGCTGCGTGCGTACGCCGCGAAGAACGGCTTCGGCTCGGTCCTGATCGGGCTCTCCGGCGGGATCGACTCCGCGCTCGTCGCGGCCATCGCCTGCGACGCGCTCGGCGCGAAGAACGTGTACGGCGTCTCGATGCCGTCCAAGTACTCCTCGGACCACTCCCGGGGCGACGCGGCCGAACTGGCCCGCCGTACCGGGCTGAACTTCCGGACCGTGGAGATCGCGCCGATGTTCGACGCGTACATGGACTCGCTCTCCCTCACCGGTCTCGCCGAGGAGAACCTCCAGTCGCGGCTGCGCGGCACGACGCTGATGGCCATCTCCAACCAGGAGGGCCAGATCGTGCTCGCGCCGGGCAACAAGTCCGAGCTGGCGGTGGGCTATTCGACGCTCTACGGCGACTCGGTCGGCGCGTACGGGCCGATCAAGGACGTCTACAAGACGGCCATCTTCCGGCTCGCCGAGTGGCGCAACCGGGCGGCGGCCGAGCGGGGCCAGACCCCGCCGATCCCGGAGAACTCGATCTCCAAGCCGCCCAGCGCCGAGCTGAGGCCCGGCCAGGTCGACACGGACTCGCTGCCGGACTACGAGGTGCTCGACGCGATCCTGGCGATGTACGTCGACGCCGACCAGGGCCAGGACACCATCGTCGCGGCCGGGTTCGATCCGGAACTGGTGGCGAAGACACTGCGGATGGTGGACACCGCGGAGTACAAGCGCCGTCAGTACCCGCCGGGCACCAAGATCTCGGCGAAGGGCTTCGGCAAGGACCGGCGGCTGCCGATCACGAACCGCTGGCGCGAGACGAGCTGAGCGCACGTTCCGTACGGGGGCCTTCCGCGACCACGCGGGAGGCCCCCTTCGGCGTACCGCGGTCCAGCAGGCCCGCGGTCACCGCGACGGCCAGTCCGATCACGGCGAGCGCCGCGCCCACCAGGGTCGGTGACATCCAGCCCCAGCCCGCCGCGATGGCGACGCCGCCGAGCCAGGCACCGCCCGCGTTGGCGAGGTTGAAGGCGGAGTGGTTGGAGGCGGAGGCCAGCGTCGGCGCGGAACTGGCCTTCTTCATCACCAGCATCTGCAGCGGTGTCGTGGTCATGAAACCGACCGCGCCCAGGAGCACCACGCTGACCAGCGCGGCCCACTTCACATGGACCGTGAAGTCGAACGCGACCAGGACGACGGCGAGCGCGCCCAGCGAGCCGTACACCGTGGGGCGCAGCGCCCGGTCGCTCAGCGGCCCCGCGGCCAGCGCGCCCAGCGTCATCCCGATGCCGAAGAGGGCGAGCACCAGGGTCACCGAGGACTCGGAGAAACCCATGACCTCGGTGGTGATCGAGGCGAGGTAGCTGTAGACGGCGAAGACCCCGGCGAAGCCGAAGACCGCGGTGAGCAGCCCGAGGAGCACCTGGCGGTTGCCGAGGGCGCGTACCTCGTGGCGCAGGCCCTGTCCCGCGTCGACGGGGACGTACGGGACGAGCCGGGCCAGTGCGGCCAGCGCCACCAGCCCGATCACACCGACCACGACGAAGGTGGCGCGCCAGCCGAGGTGCTGCCCGAGCAGGGTCGCGGCGGGTACGCCGACGATGTTGGCGATGGTCAGGCCGAGGAACATGGTGGCGACGGCACGGCCGCGCCTGCCCTCCTCGACCAGGCCGGAGGCGACGACCGCGCCGACCCCGAAGAACGCGCCGTGCGGCAGCCCGGCGAGTACCCGCCCGGCCAGCAGCCAGCCGAAGCCGGGGGCGAGGGCGGAGGCGAGGTTGCCGACGGTGAACAGCCCCATCAGGAGCAGCAGCATCCGCTTGCGCGGGACGCGGGAGCCGAGGGCGGTGAGGAGCGGGGCGCCGATGACGACGCCGATCGCGTAGGCGGAGACGAGGTAGCCCGCCGTGGGCACCGAGGTGCCCAGGTCGTCCGCGACGTTGGGCAGCAGGCCCATCATCACGAATTCGGTCGTGCCGATGCCGAACGCGGAAATGGCCAGCGCGAGCAGGGCCAGGGGCATGAAAGGGGGCCTTCTCTTCCGTGGGGGCGGGGAACGGGAGTCCTCAGCTTAAGTTCTCCCACGGAACAAATTCTTTCAGCCGGGTTGTTCCGGCAGGTGAACGCCGCGTTACGTGACGCGTATCTCCCAGGCGCCCTCCCGCCGCCGCGCGGTCAGAGCTTCAGGCGTGCGGCGATCGGCAGATGGTCGCTGTCCGTCCTCGGCAGCGTCCACGAGGAGACCGGGTCGGCGCCCTTGACCATGATCTGGTCGATCCGGGCCATCGGGAACTTGGCCGGCCAGCTGAAACCGAAGCCGTTGCCCGCGGCGCCCTGGGCGGAGCGCATCTGCGCGGTGACGGCGTTCAGCGAGCGGTCGTTCATCGTGCCGTTGAGGTCGCCGAGCAGCACCACGTCGTGCAGCGGCTCCTTGGCGATGGCGTGCCCCAGCGCGTCGGCGCTCTCGTCGCGCTGGGAGGCGGTGAACCCGGCGTCGATCTTGACCCGTACCGACGGGAGGTGGGCGACGTAGACCGCGACCTTCCCCTTGGGCGTGGCCACCGTCGAGCGCAGGGCGCGCACCCAGCCGAGCCGGATGTCGACCGGCTTGGTGTCGCTCATCGGGTACTTGCTCCACAGCCCGACCGTCCCCTGCACCGAGTGGTACGGGTAGGTGGCCGCCAGAGCGCTCACGTACGTCGAGACCTTGCCCGCGGCCAGTTCCTCCAGCGCGACCACGTCCGCGCCGGACGCGGCGACCTTCTTCGCGGTGCCCACCGGGTCGGGGTTCTGCGCGTTGACGTTGTGCGTGGCGACCACCAGGTCACCGCCGGTGCCCGACTTGTCGGTGAGCTGGCCGCCGAAGGCGTTGAACCAGACGATCACGGGCAGCAGGAGGGCGATCAGCGCGGTGGCGGAGCGGCGCAGCACGGCGAGGACGAGCAGTACCGGGACGCCCAGACCGAGCCAGGGCAGGAAGGTCTCGGTGAGGCTGCCGAGGTTGCCGACGGTGTTGGGGAGCTGCCCGTGGAAAAGCAGGACCAGCGTGAGCAGGACGGCCAGGACGGCGATGACGATGCCCCGCCGCCAGACACCCGGGTCTCCCCGCCAGCGTCCACCGAACAGGCGCCGGGCACCGGATCCCGGGTGCTCGGGCTCCGAGCTGCCTTGATCCGTGTCCGTGAAGTGCGCCTGCGCCATACCGTTGTCCTCGCTGCCTTGCCGTACACACCGTCCCGACCTGACCCTAGGCGATGGAACGGCACTTTCTCTGCCGTGCGGACACGGCCGTACGGTGACAAGGACGTGGCGGACGGCCCCCGGGGTTCCGGTTGTGACGGAACGCGCAAACTTCAGCCGGTCGGCTTCGCGTCCCCGGCCGGCCCCGTGCTCCCGGGCGACCCCGCACTCCCGGCCGAGCCCGTGCCACCGGGCGGCCTCAGCCCTTCCAGCACGGCGTCCACGATGCGCTCGGCAAGATCGTCTTCCAGTTCTCCGTCCGGCCGCAGCACGGAGCGCAGCAGCATCGGCCCGACGAACAGGTCGTTGATGAGTTCGGCCGTCACGTCCGAGCGGATCTCCCCCGACTCGATCCCCCGGCTCACGATCTCCGCGCCCCTCCGCCGCCGGGCCTCGACCACCGTGTCGTGGTACGCCCTCCAGAGCGCCGGGTAGCCCTGCATCTCGGCGAAGACGTTGTACAGCAGGGCCGACGAACGCTTGGCGAGGCCGCGGCTGCGCAGCGATTCGAGCATCGCGATCAGGTCGTCGCGCACCGAGGTGCCCGGGAGCTCGGCGTCGACCGGCTCGATGTCCTTCAGCACATCGATGAAGAGCTCTTCCTTGCCCCTCCACCGGCGGTAGATGGTGGCCTTGCCGACACCCGCCGTACGGGCCACCCGCTCGATCGACACCTCGGCGAGCGGGGCGCCCTCCTCCAGCAGCTTCACCACGGCTTCGACGATCGACCGTTCGACCGCCTCGGAGCGGGGCCGGCCGCGCCGGTGCTCCGGTGGATGGTTCCGCTGTTCCGTCGGGGGCACACCCGCTCCGTCTCTCACCGCACCGCTCACCGCGTGCTGCTCGTCGTAGATCCTTGCCGGTCAGTCCCCGATTGTCGCTGATGCGGGCACGGCGTCGGCAGCGCCTTCGGTGGCGGTACCGGCCTTCGGCCTGCCCGGCAGGAAGAGCACCACCACGAGCGCGCCGAGCAGCGCGACACCGGCCGAGCCGAGGGCCGTCACCTGCATGGCGTGCAGGAAGGCGGTGTCCGCCTGGCTCGCGAGGTCCTTGCCCGCGGGTCCGAGCTTGGCCGCGATGCCCAGGGTCGCCTCGATCGACTCGCCCGCCGCCTTACGGGCGCCCGGCGGTACGGCGTCGAGGTGGTCCTCGATACGGCCGCGGTAGGCGGCGGAGAGCACGGAGCCCAGTACGGCGACGCCGAGGGCCCCGCCCACCTGCCGGAAGGTGTTGTTGATCGCCGAGCCGGAACCGGCCTTCTCCCGGGGCAGCGACTGCATGATCGAGACGGTGACCGGCGGCATGATGTGCGCCATCCCGGTGCCCATGACGAAGAAGACGACCTCCATCGCCCAGATGGGGGTGTCGGTCCCGAAGAACGCGAAGCAGCCGAGCCCGGCGGCCACCAGCACCATGCCGGCCGTGCAGACGGCGCGGGCGCCGAAGCGCTGGACGACGAGCCTGGCCCGCGGCGAGAAGATCATCTGGGCCGCGGCGAGCGGCAGCAGCAGCACGCCGGACTCCAGCGCGCTGTAGCCGCGGACGCTCTGCATGTAGAAGGCGGAGAAGAAGGTCACCCCCATCAGCGCGAAGAAGACCAGCGCGATGGCGGCGACGGCGGCGGAGAACGCCGGGTTCTTGAAGTACCTGACATCGATGGCCGGGTGGGCGCTGTGCTTCTCGTACACCACGAAGCCGATCAGCACCGCGAGGCCGCCGAGGGTCGTCAGCAGGACGGACGGCGCGGTGAAGTCGGCCAGTTCGCCGCCCCGGATGATGCCGTACACCAGCAGCACCAGACCGACGACGGAGAGCCCCACGCCCACCGGGTCGATGTGGCCGGGGTCGGGGTCCTTGGAGTCGGGGACCAGCAGCACCATGGCGATCAGGGCGACGATCACCACGGGGACGTTGACCAGGAAGACCGAGCCCCACCAGAAGTGTTCGAGGAGCACGCCGCCGGTGATCGGGCCGATGGCGATGGCCAGACCGACACCGCCCGCCCAGATCCCGATGGCCTTCGGCTGTTCGTCACGCTCGAAGACGTTCATCAGTACGGCGAGGGTGGCGGGCATCACGAAAGCCCCACCGAGGCCCATCACGGCCCGGAACGCGATGAGTTCGGCCGGTGAGGTGGAGACCGCCGCGAGCACCGAGCCGATACCGAAGACCGCGAGACCGAAGAGCAGGACCCGCTTGCGGCCGATCCGGTCGCCGAGCAGGCCCGCCGTGAAGAGCAGCCCGGCGAAGACCAGCGTGTAGGAGTTGATCGCCCATTCGAGCTGGCTCTGGGTGGCCCCGAGCCCGTCGGGCGCGGGGGCGGCGATCGTCTTGACCGCGACGTTGAGGATGGAGTTGTCGAGCACCACGATCAGCAGGCTCAGCATCAGCGCGGCCAGAATCGCCCAGCGGCGGCGGTGCACGGCTTCGGATATGCGGGGCGCGGCAGCCGGCCCCGTGGGATTGGTCATGTCGAACAGATTAGAACACTTTCGATACGGCACCGTCTCGTATCGTAAAGATTTTACCCGGAAGGTCCCGGAGGGAACCAGCTGCCCACTTCCGTGGGACAGCCGTGCGATGCGACCATGGATGCGGTCCAGGGACGCCGTCAGGGCGCCTTGAGATGACGAACAGGAGCGTTGCGATGACGCGCGCGTTGAACGACCCCCAGAACGATGCCCAGAGCCCGACCGCTCCCCGGCAGCAGTCCGACAGCAGCAAGGCGCTGTACGGCGGCAGGAGCAGCCGGCGCATCACCGTCCATGACATCTCCGGCGCCAAGGAGCGCGGCGAGAAGTGGCCCATGCTCACCGCGTACGACGCGATGACCGCCTCCGTCTTCGACGAGGCGGGCATCCCGGTGATGCTCGTCGGCGACTCGATGGGCAACTGTCACCTCGGCTACGAGACCACTGTCCCGGTCACCCTCGACGAGATAACGATGCTCTCCGCCGCGGTCGTACGGGGCACCTCGCGTGCCCTGATCGTCGGCGACCTGCCGTTCGGCACGTACCAGGAGGGCCCGGTCCAGGCGCTGCGCAGCGCCATGCGGCTGGTGAAGGACGCGGGTGTGGGCGCGGTGAAGCTGGAGGGCGGCGAGCGCTCCCACCAGCAGATCGAGCTCCTCGTGCAGTCCGGTATCCCCGTCATGGGGCACATCGGGCTCACCCCGCAGTCGGTCAACTCCATGGGCTACCGGGTCCAGGGCCGCGGCGAGGAGGCCGCCCAGCAGATGCTGCGCGACGCCAAGGCCGTCCAGGACGCGGGCGCGTTCGCGGTCGTACTCGAACTCGTCCCGGCGGAGCTGGCCGCCGAGGTCACCCGCATCCTGCACATCCCGACGGTCGGTATCGGCGCCGGGCCCGAGTGCGACGCACAGGTCCTCGTCTACACCGACATGGTCGGACTGACCGGCGGCAAGGTGCCGCGCTTCACCAAGCAGTACGCGGACCTGCGCCGGACCCTGGGTGACGCGGCGAGGGAGTTCGCCGACGAGGTCGTCGGCGGGACCTTCCCGCAGGAGGCGCACACCTTCCACTAGGGTTTGGCAGGGTGACGGACAGCACCTGACCCACTGCCGCACACACCGACAGCCCGCCGACATCCCCCATCGGCGGGCTGTCGGCACTCTGTCGGCGGATTGTCAGTGACGGCTGGTCTGATGTACGGCATGACGCGAATCGACAGGAACCCCGGTAACGGCGCCCAAGCCGTACAGGTGCGGGGTCTGGTCAAGCACTACGGCGAGACCAAAGCTCTGGACGGCGTGGACCTCGATGTCCGCGAAGGCACCGTGCTCGGTGTGCTCGGCCCCAACGGCGCGGGGAAGACCACGCTCGTGCGGGTGCTCTCCACCCTGCTCCAGCCCGACTCGGGCAGCGCCACGGTGGCCGGGTACGACGTACTGACCCAGCCCCGGCAGCTGCGCCGGGTGATCGGCCTGACCGGGCAGTACGCCTCGGTCGACGAGAAGCTCTCCGGCTGGGAGAACCTCTACATGATCGGCAGGCTGCTCGACCTGTCCCGCAAGGACGCCAGGCACCGCGCGGACGAGCTGCTGGAGCGGTTCTCGCTGACCGAGGCGTCCAAGAAGGCCGCGATGCACTACTCGGGCGGGATGCGCCGCAGGCTCGACCTGGCCGCTTCGATGATCGGCAGCCCGTCGGTGCTCTTCCTCGACGAGCCGACGACCGGCCTCGACCCCCGTACCCGCAACGAGGTCTGGGACGAGGTGCAGCGGATGGTCGCGGAGGGGGCGACCGTGCTCATCACCACCCAGTACATGGAGGAGGCCGAGCAGCTCGCCAACGAGCTGACGGTCATCGACAAGGGCAGGGTCATCGCCAACGGCAAGGTGAACGAGCTGAAGGCCAAGGTGGGCGGGCGCACCCTGCAGATCCAGCCGAGCGACCCCGGACAGCTGCCCGCCATGGCACGCGCCCTGGCCGAGGCCGGCCTCGACGGTGTCGCCGGATCCCAGGCGGTGCCCGACGAGGGCCTGCTCAACGTGCCGATCCTCAGCGACGAGCAACTGACCGCGGTGGTCGGCCTGCTGGCCTCGCGCGGCTTCGGCATCACCAACATCGGTACCCATCTGCCCAGCCTGGACGAGGTGTTCCTGGCCATCACCGGCCAGAAACCGACGGACACGCAGGACGAGACGAACACGCTGAACCAGGAGGTCACGGTATGAGCACGGCAACGATCGAGAAGCCGGCGCCCGTCACCACGGCCGCGGCGAACTCCGAGGGCCGGATCGGGCTGCGGGGCAATCTCCGGCACATCGGAGCGCTGGCGCGGCGCAACGCGCTGCAGATCAAGGCGGACCCGGAGTCGATGTTCGACGTCCTGCTGATGCCGATCATCTTCACCCTGCTGTTCGTGTTCGTCTTCGGCGGCGCCATCTCGGGCAAGGGCCACCAGACGCAGTACGTCGACTACGTCGTTCCCGGGCTGATGGCGATGATGGGCATGAACATCGCCATGGCCGTCGGCACCGGCGTCAACGACGACTTCAAGAAGGGGGTGATGGACCGGTTCCGCAGTATGCCCATCGCCCGGTCGTCCGTCCTCATCGCGAAGATCGTCGTGGAGATCGGCCGGATGCTGGTCGCCATCACGATCCTGCTGACCGTTGGCTTCATCCTGGGTCTCACCATCCACACCTCGGTGCTCTCGCTCTTCGCGGCGATCGGCCTCTCGCTGGTGTTCGGCGCCTCGCTGATGTGGATCTTCATCCTGCTCGGACTGACTTTGAAGACGGCGCAAGCCGTTCAGGGGATGGCCATGCTGGTCCTGATGCCGCTGCAGTTCGGTTCGTCGATCTTCGCCCCGCCCACCACGATGCCCGGCTGGCTCCAGGCGTTCACCGACTACAACCCGCTCTCCAACCTCGCGGACGCGGCGCGGAACCTGGTGAACGGCGGACCGGTCGCCCACTCCGTGCTGATGACGCTCGGCTGGTCGGTGGCGATCACCGCGATCACCGCGCCGCTGGCGATCCGGAAGTTCCGCAAGAAGACCTGACGGTCACGGCACGGTTCCGGGTTACTCCCCGCGTCGCTCCACCAGGGCGGTGGCCTCCTCGATCGTGAGGCCGCCGCCCTCGGCGTACGCGGTGTCGAAACCCGCGTCCCCCAGGGCGGCGCGGGCCAGCGCCTCGGCCCGCTCCCGGTTCGCGCGCTCCAGGGGCGTCAGGAAGTGACCGGCCGGCAGCTGCGCGTCTGCCACCGCGAGCAGTTGCACGGCCTCCCGGGCCCGGTCGGGTTCACCGGGGCCGGTCAACGCCCAGGCGTAGGTCGCCAGATGGGCGGCGGCCATCTGCGGGGCCACCATCTGCGACAACGGGTCGCGGGTCCGCAGGTACGCCTCACGCGCCTTGCCGAGGGCTTCGTCGTACAGTCCCACCTCGTTGTCCAGCCAGGCGATGAGGCCGAGCACGAACCCTTCGAAGACGACCAGCGCTCCCGAACTGAACCGCTCCATCAGCAGGTCGAGTTCGGCCCGTGCCTCGTCGATCCGGCCGGTGCGGCCCAGCCACATCGCGATGTACATGCGGGCCAGCGGCCAGACCTCGTGGCCCGCGCCCGGCTGGCTGTCCTCTTCCAGGATCGACCGCAGGAGCACCTCGCCCTCCTCGCCCCGGCCGGACTCCACGAGGGTGCCGGCGTACCTCGCCCGCAACACCAACACCTGCCCCTGGGCTCCGAGTTGCTCGGCGTACACCAACGCGCTGTGGTAGTCCTCGCCCGCGCGCCGGAAGTCGCCCTGCCGCTCGCGTGCCTCTCCGCGCGCCGAGAGCGCTTCGGCCGCACCCCACATGTCGCCGATCCGCGTGAAGATCATCAGCGACTCGTCGGCATCCTGGGTGGCGTCGCCCGCCCAGTCGCTCCGGTTGGCCAGGATGTTGGCCCGCATCTGGAGCGCCATGGCCAGCTCCCAGACGTAGCCGTAGTCCCGGCAGGCCCGGACGGTCTCGTCGAGGACGGCCTTCAGCCGCTCCGCGTCACCGGCGACCACGATCGCGAAGAACCAGAGCGAACCGGGCAGCCGGCAGGTCTGCGGCAGTCCGGGCCGGTAGGCCTGCGCGACCCGGCTCAGCCGGTCGACGCTCTCCGGTGTGGTCCAGTCGTCGAACTCCTGGTCCGCCGTGGTGAGGTGGATCAGCCGTACGCCGCGCCGTGCCTCTTCGAGGAGCTCGGGCCCCATGGGCGGTGGCGCGTCGGTGCACCGCTCGTGCAGCGGCGGCGCCTGGGCGACCGGGGCCTCGAACGGGTCGGGGCCGAGTGCGGCGGTCACCTCCGACCAGTGCCTGGCATCGGCCCGCAGATCGCGCATCTGCCAGAACCAGGCCAGGGCGTGCACCAGGACCAGCGCCTCGTGTTCCGCACGGGTGGCAACGGCGCGGCGCAGCGCGGTGCGCAGGTTCTCGTACTCGCGCTCCAGCAGGTCGATCGCCGCCCGCTGCCCGGGACCGCGCAGCCGGGCGTCGGCCAGCCGGGCCAACTCGCGGTAGTGGACGAGGTGCCGGTGCTCGGCCTCGGCGCGGTCACCGGCCTCGTCGAGCCGCTCGGCCGCGTACTCCCCCACGGTCTCCAGGAGGCGGTAGCGCATCTCGCCCTCGGCCGTGGGGGCGGCGACCACCAGGGACTTGTCGACCAGCGAACCCAGCCGGTCGAGCGCCTCGGGGCCGCAGACCTCCTCGGTGGCCGCGAGGCCGCAGCCACCGGCGAAGACGGAGAGCCTGCGCAGGACGGTGCGCTCCCCCTCGTCCAGCAGATCCCAGGACCAGTCGACGACCGCGCGCAGTGTCTGCTGGCGCGGCAGGATGGTCCGGGCGCCGCCGGTGAGCAGCCGGAAGCGGTCGTCGAGGCGGTCGGCGATCTGCCGCGGGGTGAGCATCCGCAGCCGGGCCGCGGCGAGTTCGATGGCGAGCGGCAGTCCGTCGAGGCGGCGGCAGATCTCGGCAGCGGCTGCCGGGTCGTCGTCGACGCGGAAGCCGGGGCGGGCGGCGGCGCCGCGCTCGGCCAACAGCCGCAGGGCGGACGGCTGGGGCAGTGGCTCCAGCGGGCGTACGACTTCGCCGGGCACCCCGAGCGGCTCCCGGCTGGTCGCCAGGATGGTCAACTCGGGGCAGTGTGCGAGGAGTTCGTCGGCGAGCTCGGCAGCGGCCCCGATCACGTGCTCGCAGTTGTCGAGCAGCAGCAGCATCCGGCGGCGGGAGCAGTGCTCGGCCAGCCGGGCGAGCGGGTCGTCGGACTGCCGTTCGACGGCCCGTATCTCCTCGGCGCCCGCACCGCGCAGCACCGTCTGGCGGGCGCCGAGTGCGGTGAGTACGGCCTCCGGGACGGTCTCCGGGTCGTCCACCGGAGCCAGCTCGGCCAGCCACACCCCGTCGGGCCAGGTCCCGGCAGCGGCCTCGGCGGCCTCCTGCGACAGCCGGGTCTTCCCGGCCCCGCCGGGGCCGAGGAGCGTCACCAGCCGGGCCCGCCCGAGGTCGCCTCGGAGGGCGTCGATGTCGCTCTCGCGGCCGACGAAACTGGTGAGCCGGGCACGGAGGTTACCGGGGGGCCGTACGCCGACGGCCGGGGAGGCGGGCGCGTCCCCGCCGGGTCCGGACCGCTGCCGGACGGACTGCTGCCCGGCGGTCGGGTGCTGGACGGTCGGCGGCTGAGCGGTCGAGGCTTGAGCGGTCGAGGTCCGGGCAGTCAGGTCCGGGGACGTCCGGTGGGCGGCCGGGTGTGGGGCGGCCGGGTGTGGGGCGGCCGGCTGCGGCGCGAGCAATTCCGCGTGCAGCGACCGCAGTTCGGGCCCCGGATCGGCGCCGAGCCGGTCGGCGAGGTCACGCCGTACCTCCTCGTACGCGGCGAGCGCCTGCGCGGCCCGCCCGGCGTCCCGCAGCGCCCGGATCCGCAGCGCCTGCAAGGGTTCGTCGATCGGATGGCCGCCGCAGAGCGCGGCCAGCTCGGGCAGCGTCTCCTCGGCCCGCCCCAGCGCCAGCGCCGCGGTCAACGCGACCCGGCGGGCGTCCAGGTGCCGGGCCTCCCAGCGGGCCGCCTCGGCCGTGCGGTCCGGGAGGTCGGCGAGGACCGCGCCCCGCCACAGCGCCAGCGCGTCCGCCAGCAGGCCCGCGGCCTTCGCCGGGTCGCCCTCGTCCAGTGCTCTGGCGCCCTCCCCCGCGAGCCGGTCGAAGCGGTACAGGTCGACGTCGTCGGCCTCGGCGCAGAGCCGGTAGCCGCCGTCCACCGAGGCGACGGCGGAGTGCCCGAGGGTGCGCCGCAGCCGGGCGACGAGCGCCTGGAGCGCGCCGCTGGCATCGGCGGGCGGCTCATCGCCCCACACCTCGTCGACGAGGACGCCGGAGGGCACGGTCCGGCCGACGCGCAGCGCCAGTACGGTGAGGAGCGCACGCAGCCGCGCCCCGCCGAGGGTGACGGCCGTGCCGTCGTCGCGGAGCGCCTGGGTGGTGGTGAGGATCCGATAGCGCACGTGCCCATTCTCCGTTACGTCGCCCACGGCAGCCCGCCCGGTCTCTCCGGCCCGGCACCGCTCCCGGCATCCGGCCCGGCCGTATCGCCGGTCCCGCCGTCCTGGTACCGGTTCTGCCACACAGTCATGGGCCTACCCTGCACGGAACTCCCCTCCGTCTGCGAGACGTTTACCGCGTGTCACCTGTACCGTCGGGCACTTCAGCACCGCCCCTCGCACTCGCGGCCCGACGCACCAGGAGCTCCGCCGATGACCACCGCCCACACGCACCACAGCGAACGGCGGATCAGCCCCGTCTTCCTCGGCATCGTCGCCGTCATGGCGGCCACGGGCTGGGCCGTGTGGGCCGACTACGCGAAGGTTCCCGGGTTCGCCGTGTTCCTCTTCGTGACCTCCGCGTGGGTGGTCTCGCTCTGTCTGCACGAGTACGCGCACGCCCGCAGCGCCCTGCACAGCGGCGACATCTCGGTGGGCGCGAAGGGCTATCTCACCCTCAACCCGCTGAAGTACACGCACGCGGTGCTGTCCATCGTGCTGCCGCTGGTCTTCCTGATCCTGGGCGGCATCGGGCTGCCGGGTGGGGCGGTCTTCATCGAGCGGGGCCGGATCAGGGGACGCTGGCGGCACAGTCTGATCTCCGCCGCGGGCCCGCTGACGAACGTCCTGTTCGCGTTCGTCTGCACCGCCCCGTTCTGGCTGCACGCCCTGGACGGCGTCCCGCCGATGTTCCGCTACGCGCTGGGCTTCCTCGGGCTGCTCCAGTTCACCGCCGCGATCCTGAACTTCCTGCCCGTGCCGGGGCTCGACGGGTACGGCGTGATCGAGCCGTGGCTCTCGTACGGGATCCGCCGCCAGGTCGAGCCGTTCGGGCAGATCGGGCTGCTGGCGGTCTTCGCGCTGCTGTGGATCCCGTCGGTGAACCATGTGTTCTTCGACATGATCGACGCGATTCTGCGCGGTGTCGGGGTCAGCAACCAGGACTCTTACTGCGGTCAGCAGTTCTACCGGTTCTGGCTGGGCAAGCCGGACCCGTTCTTCTGCCCGACGGGGTCGTGAGGCCGCCGGGGTCGTGAAGCCGAAGGGGTCGTGAAGTCGCCGGGGTCGTGGCGCCGCCGCGTCCGGTCGGTTCGTCGGGCCGGCGTCGGGCCGACGTGCCCGGTCAGTCCGTGACGGGTGCGCCCGCGGCCTTGCCGACCCGGTCCTTGCGCAGGTAGTACCAGGCCATGTTCGACGAGAGCCCGGCCAGCAGGACCCAGACGATCCCGATGAAATTGCCCTGGACGAAGGACACCACGGCCGCGATCACGGCGAGGGCACAGACGACGAGGGCGTACACAGCGAGGCGGGGCATGGGGGTCGGCTCCTGTCCGGAAGGTCAGTATCTGCTCCCGCCCAGTGTCCCCCATGCCCCCTTCGCACTCACACGTCGGTCGGCCGCCGGTCACACATCGGTGATGCGCAGCCCCGCGTGTGCCTTGTAGCGGCGGTTGACGGAGATCAGGTTGGCCACCAGCGACTCGACCTGGTGGGCGTTGCGCAGCCGCCCGGCGAAGACCCCGCGCATCCCGGGAATCCGCCCGGCCAGGGCCTGCACGATCTCGACGTCGGCCCGCTCCTCACCCAGCACCATCACATCGGTGTCGATCTCGGCGGTCTCCGGGTCCAGGAGCAGCACGGCGGACAAGTGGTGGAAGGCGGCGGCCACCCGCGAGTCCGGCAGCAGGGCGGCGGCCTGCTCGGCGGCGCTGCCCTCCTCGGGCTTCAGGCCGTACGCACCCTTCTTGTCGAAGCCGAGCGGGTTCACGCAGTCGACGACGAGCTTGCCGCTCAGTTCCTCCCGCAGCGACTCCAGTGTCTTGGCGTGCCCGTCCCACGGCACGGCCACGATCACCACGTCGCTACGGCTCGCGCAGTCGGCGTTGGCGGCGCCCTCGACGCCGAGCCCGAGCTCGTCGGCGGCGGTCTGCGCCCGCTCGGCGGCCCTGGACCCGATGATCACCCGCTGGCCCGCCCTGGCCAGCCGGTAGGCGAGCCCACGGCCCTGGTCGCCGGTCCCGCCGAGGACCCCGACGACCAGGTCTGACACGTCGGGGAGATCCCAGGGGTCCTTGGCTGCGGGCTTCTGTGCACTGTCGGTAGAAGTCATGGGCTGACCCTAGCTTCAGGCCCGACAGGACCAACAGATCCACCTGCCCCATGGTTGTCCGCTCCGCTCCCGCACGCCACTGGCGCAGGCCCGTCCTTCACAGGTTGCGGTAGATGTCCCGGCGATTTCCGATCTTGATGACGAGAATGATCAGTTGCCCGTCATCGACGGTGTAGGCCACGCGAAAGTCACCCACCCGCAAACGGTAGATGCCGTGCTGGTCGGTGAGCTTCTTGATGTCGGCATCAGCGCGGTAGGGATCGTCACCGAGGCGCGTCAGCGCCGCGAGAATGCGCATGGCGCCGGGCTGGTCGATACCACGCAGATCACGCCTGGCCCGCTCGGTGAAACGGAAGGTGTACTTCACGCGGCACCCTCGGCGCTGCCGAAGATGTCGGCGAGCACCTCGGCCATTCCCACAGTCGGCTCACCGAGGTGCTGCACGGCCTCCCGCGCGAGCAACTGATCCGCGGCGTCTTCAAGGGCGCTGTACGCCTCGAACGGGACGACGGCCGCGACGGGCACCCCGGCCCGGCTGATCACGGTAGGAGTGCCCTCCTGGGCGGCATCAAGGATCCGGGCGAGCTGGGCACGGGCTTCACGAACGGAGACGGATTCATCCATGCGCCAAGTGTACGCGCTCGCGTGTACACACTCCAGAACGTGAGAAGCCCTGTCGAGCGCCGGCATCTGGGAGATCCCACCTCCCGGACGGGTGATTCACCGCCAACTCGCCTTCTCGGCGCAGCGGATGCGGCAGGATCCCGCCCCATGGATGCCGTACGCGTGGCGCTGCTGAGGGAAGTCCTGGCCGGGACGGAGTGGCCGCGGGCCACCCGGAGGTTCGCCGCCGCGCTGCGGTCGTCCGTCGTGCCGCACGGCGGCGGGCTGTTGCTCGTGGGGACCGAGCAGTACGAGCCGTGGCACCTGGCCGCACATCTCGTCGACGAGGCCGCCTGGTCGGGGCTGCCCGAGCTGGCCCCCACGCTCGTACGCCACCGGGTCGAGGCCGGGGAGCCCGCGCACCTCTCCGTCGGGCTGGGGCGGATCGAAGCGGCCGGGCGGGGGGAGACGCTGCTCGTGGTGGCCCCGCGGTCGCCCGGCGAGGCGCTGCTGGAGCGGGTGCACGGTGCGCGGCGGGCCGGGGCGACCGTGCTGTCGCTCGACGGCGGGGACACCGAGGTCCGTGGGCTCGCCCACGAGACGCTCGCGGTGACCGAGGAGGACGAGGTCGATCTGGACACCGTGCAGCACCTGGTCAGCGCGGCGGCCGGGGAGAACAGCCTGCCGGTGCAGCGCGGGACGTCGCGCTTCCGGGACCGGTTGTCGCGGCTGGCCGACCAGTTGACCGCGCCCCCGCCGAGCCGCTGGTAATCGGGTTGCGCCCGGGAACCGCCGGCCCGAGCATGACCTTTCGTGGCTCCACGCATGCGGCTCGGCGCGATACTCCCCGATCTCACCCCCTGGCGCTCCTCCCGGGAGTTCCGGCTGCTCTGGGTACAGGGTCTGATCACCTTCTTCGGCAGTTCCATGGCGATGATCGCGCTGCCGCTCCAGATCAAGGACCTGACCGGTTCCCCGGCCGCGGTGGGGGCGATGGGGGCGGTCGAACTGGTGCCGCTGGTGGTCTTCGGGCTGTACGGCGGGGCGCTCGCCGACGCCGTCGACCGGCGCAGGGTCATCCTCGGCACCGAGGCCGGGCTCGGGCTGCTCGCCGTGCTGCTGCTGGCCAACTCCCTGTTCGGGCGGCCGATGCTGTGGCCGCTGTACGTCGTCGCCGCCGGGGTGTCGGCGCTCGCCGGACTCCAGCGTCCGGCACTGGACTCCCTGATGGCGCGGATCGTCCCGCACGACCAGCTCACCGCCGCCGCCGCGCTGAACGCGCTGCGCTGGCAGACCGGTGCGATCGCGGGACCGGCGCTGGCGGGGGTGGTCGTCGCGTACGCCGGGTACCCCACCGCGTACTGCGTCACCGTGCTCGGTTTCGTCGTCTCGGTCGCGATGTGCACGCGGCTCTCCCCCGCCCCGCCGTCGCGCGACGCCGAAAAGCCCTCGCTGCGCGGCATCGCGGAGGGCGCGCGGTATGCGTGGAGCAGGCCGGTGCTGCTCGGGACGTACGCCGTCGACCTGGCCGCGATGTTCTTCGCCTACCCGAACACGATCTTCCCGTTCCTCGCCGACGACCTGCACGCCGAGTGGGCCCTGGGGCTGATGTACGCGGCGGGGTCAGTGGGGTCCGTCCTGCTGAGCCTGACCAGCGGCTGGACCTCGCGGGTGCGGCGGCACGGGCTCTTCGTGGTGTTCGGGGCTGCCGGATGGGGTGCGGCGATGGTGGCGGCGGGCTGGTTCGCGAACGTCTGGCTGGTGCTGCTCTGCCTCGCCTTCGCGGGCGCGGGCGACATGCTCAGCGGGCTCGGCCGCTCCACGATCTGGAACCAGACCATCCCGGAGGAGCTGCGCGGCAGGCTCGCGGGCATCGAGGTGCTCTCGTACAGCGTCGGACCCCAGCTCGGCCAGGTGAGGGCCGGCGCGCTGGCCGGGTGGACCGGGACCAGGACCGCGGTCTGGAGCGGCGGGCTCGCGTGCGTCGCCTCGGTGGGGCTGCTCGCAGCCGTGCTCCCGAAGCTGGTCACGTACGACGCGACGACGGACGAGGACGCGCAGCTGCGCCGCGCTCACAAGGAGGCGGCGACGGCTGCGGCGGTGGGCTGATCAGGTCTCTTCGTCGGTGGCTTCGCCCTTGTCGTGCCACTTGGGGTCGGTCTCCCACTCCAGGTTGCGCTCGGCCGCCGTCTCCATGGCGTGCGTCGCCTCCTCGCGGGTGGCGTACGGACCGAAGCGGTCCTTCGCCGGGCACTCCGGCCCCTCTTCGACCTTTTTGTGCTGGATGCAGTAGTACCACTCGCCCGGCTTCGCTGCCGCACGCTTCTTGAACAAAGCCATGGTCGGCTCCTCTCTCATACACTCGCTGGCATGTCTGGCCAGTCACTTCTCGTACCAGGGGAGCTCTCTCCCACCCGTTCCGTACCCGGAAACATCCGGCGTCCCGAGTACGTGGGCAAGCCCGCGCCGACGCCGTACACCGGACCGGAAGTCCAGAACGCCGACACCGTGGAGCGGATGCGCGTCGCGGGCCGTATCGCCGCCCGGGCGATGGCGGAGGCCGCCAAGCACATCGTGCCCGGTGTGACGACGGACGAACTCGACCGGGTCGCCCATGAGTTCATGTGCGACCACGGGGCCTATCCGTCGACGCTCGGCTACCGCGGGTTCAAGAAGTCGCTCTGCACCTCGGTCAACGAAGTCATCTGTCACGGGATTCCGGATTCCACCGTGCTGCGGGACGGCGACATCGTGAATCTGGACGTCACCGCGTACATCAACGGCGTGCACGGCGACAACAACGCCACCTACCTCTGCGGGGACGTCGACGAGGAGTCGCGGCTGCTGGTCGAGCGGACCCGGGAGTCCCTCGACCGCGCCGTCAAGGCGGTGAAGCCCGGCCGCCAGATCAACATCATCGGGCGGGTCATCGAGTCGTACGCGAAGCGCTTCGGCTACGGGGTCGTACGGGACTTCACCGGTCACGGCATCAGCACCTCCTTCCACTCCGGGCTGATCGTCCCGCACTACGACAGCCCGTACGCGAAGGAACTGATCAAGCCGGGAATGACCTTCACGATCGAGCCGATGCTCACGCTCGGGTCCCACGACTACGACATGTGGGACGACGGCTGGACCGTGGTCACCAAGGACCGGAAGCGGACCGCCCAGTTCGAGCACACGCTGGTGGTGACGGACACGGGGGCGGAGATCCTGACGCTCCCCTGACCGGACACCGGGGCCGCGCGCCGAGAGGTTGCGTACGGGCGGGTACTGGGTAGCGTTTTACCGACAGGTCGTCGGGAACGTATTGACTTAGGTAAGCCTAAGTCAGAGGATCTACTCAGGTTCCCCGCCCGCTCCGGCTCTCTGGAGGTCCGTCATGGACGCCTTCTCGACGCTCATCCGCACCGCCTCGCACGAGCAGCACGCCGAGGCCCAGTCCCCGACGTTCATGAGGGACCTGTTGAACGGCCGGCTCGGGGTGGAGGCGTACGCGCGCTACACCGAGCAGCTGTGGTTCGTGTACCGGGCCCTGGAGGAGGGCGCGGAGAAGCTCGCGTCGGACCAGGTCGCCGGGCCGTTCATCCAGCCGGAGCTGATGCGTACGGCCGAGCTGGAGCGGGATCTGGCGCATCTGCGCGGCGACGGCTGGCGTGCGGGTGCGACGCCGCTGCCCGCCACCGCGGCGTACGCGGAGCGGGTGGCGCACTGCGCGAACGCCTGGCCCGCCGGGTACGTGGCGCACCACTACACCCGCTACCTCGGCGACCTCTCCGGCGGCCAGATCATCCGCGACACGGCGGAGAAGACCTGGGGCTTCGCGCGCAAGGGCGACGGTGTGCGGTTCTACGTCTTCGAGGAGATCCCCAACCCCGCCGCCTTCAAGCGGGGTTACCGGGAACTGCTGGACGCGGTGGACGCGGACGATCTGGAGAAGCGCCGGATCGTGGACGAGTGCAAGCGGGCCTTCGCGCTGAACATCCAGGTCTTCCGGGAGCTGGGGCAGGAGTTCCCGATCAGCGCGTAGGGCCTGTCCGGTCGGTCTTGTCGGGTCGGCCCGGGGCGTCAGCGGTCGGCATTCCGCTCCTTGACCAGCCGCCGGATCCGTTCGACCACCTCGGCGTCGGAGGCGGCGCGGCGCCCGGCCCCGACCTCGGCGGGGGCCCGGCCCGCACCGGCCGCTCCGGGCCGGTCCTCGGTGAGGTCCGCGATCTGCGACACCGTACGGAAGTCGTACGCACGCTCCTCGTCGGCGCCCGGCACGTGCTCGTACGACTCGGGGGTGCTGAAGCCGATGGTCACGTCGATGGCCTTGGCGATCAGCCAGGTCGCGAGGAAGGAGAAGGTGGCGCAGGCCAGGATCGCGACGACCTGTTTGCCCAGCTGGTCCCACCCGCCGCCGTAGAACAGGCCCTTCCGGCCGCTGACCTGGGCGGTGGCGAAGAGGCCGACCATGAAGGTACCGGTGATGCCGCCCCAGCCGTGCACCCCGACCACGTCCAGGGTGTCGTCCACCCCGAAGCGGTACTTCAGGGTGATCGCGAAGGCACACACCACGCCGGCCACCAGCCCGGTCACCAGCGCGCCGACCGGTGAGATCTCACCGCAGGCCGGGGTGATGGCGACCATCCCGGCGACGGCGCCGGAACAGACACCGGTCATGGTCACCTGGCCGGCGCGCCACTTCTCCACCATCGGCCAGGTGATCAGCGCGCCCGCCGCGCCGAGCTGGGTGTTGATCAGGGCGGTCGCCGCCGCGCCCTGATCGGTGAGCGCCGAACCGGAGTTGAAGCCGAACCAGCCGAACCAGAGCAGTGCCAGGCCGAGCGCCACCAGCGGGACGTTGTTCGGCCTGAGCTCCAGCCTGCGGAAGTCCTTGCGGCCCCGGACCACCGTGGCCACCGCGAGACCGGCGAAGCCCGAGTTGATCTCGACGGGCAGCCCGCCCGCGAAGTCCAGTGCACCCAGGTGGTGCACCACCCAGCCCCGCGGGTCGAAGACCCAGTGCGCCAGTGGGGCGTAGACCACCAGCGTCCAGACGGCCGCGAACACCAGCCAGGCGGACATCCGGGCCCGGCCCGCGATCGAGCCGCTGATCAGGGCCACCGTGATGATGGCGAAGGCCATCTGGAAGGTGGCGAACACATAGGTGGGGATGTGACCGTGCAGGGTCTTGGGGCCGATGCCGTGCAGGAAGCCCTGCTGGGCGTCGCCGATCAGGCCGACGCCCCCGACGTCACCGGAGAAGGCCAGGCTGTAGCCCAACGCGAACCAGACCACGCTGACCACACACAGGCAGGCGAAGCTCATCTTGAGCATCACCAGGACATGTTTGGTGCGGACCATCCCCCCGTAGAAGAAGGCGAGCCCCGGGGTCATCAGCAGCACCATCGCCGTGCTGACGAGCAGCCAGGCGGTGTCGCCGGAATCGTAGCTGGGTGGCATGGTTCCTCACTCTGTCCGGTGTCCGCGCCCTGATCCGGCGCGGTGCGGGTCAGGAATGGCGCAGGTCGGGTGCGGGTGATCCGGTGAGCAGCCGGCGGGCGGCGTCCCAGGCCGCGTGCCGGGCGGCGGCCACGGCGGGCGCGTCGTCGCCCAGGATCCGGACCCAGGCTCCGCAGTCGTGCGGCAGCACGCTCACGCCGTGCAGCACGCCCCGGCCGTCGAGCGCGGTGTGCAGGGCATCGGCCACCACGGTCGCGGCGCACCGGCCGCTCACCACGAACAGCGAGCCCACACAGGCGTGTCCGGACAGCACGCCGGGACCGTTCACACCGTGCAGGTCGGGGCAGAACCGCATGGTGTCCAGGGCGAGGAGCCGCCCGTCGGGCCGCCGCACCTCCAGGTCGAGGCCGAGGACGTCGTAGACGTGGTGTTCACCGAGCGCGGGCCGTCCCGGGGTCACCGTCTCGCCGATCACCACGGTGGCGGTGGGGTCGGCGGTGATGACGGTGCGCTGGTAGAGCCGGGCGCCGCGGAACGGGATCAGCGGGTCCGGCAGGTACTCCAGGTACGCGTCGGGGCCCGCCCGGAGGTTGACCAGCCGGGTCGCGTAGTCGTGCTCCATCCGGTGGACCTCGGTCGCCGCCTGCGTGGTGAGGTGCGCCTCGGTCTCAGCGCCGCAGCAGACGTCGATGCGGTACCGGTCGGCCTGCACCATGCCGCCGCCGACGGACGTCATGGAGGTGAACGCCATCTTCGGCCGCAGCGGATCCACGTACAGCGGGTGCATGATCTGGAGCGGCGACTCCTCGTACCGGTGGACCAGTTCGGTCCGGCCCTGGAGCCGTTCGAAGCCCAGTTCCAGCAGGCCGATCCTTCCGGCCGAGCCTGCGGGGAGGGTGTCGGGAACGGATGCGTACCGGGCCACCTCCGCCGGGATCCGGCGCGGGGTGTGGTGCGCGGCGGAGAGGCGCGGCACCTGCCGGCCCGTCGCGGACCCCGGGCGGGTCCCGCCGGAGGTCTCGGGTTCCTGCGTGACCAGGGCCATCTCAGACCAGCACCTTGCGCCGTGACTCGATGAAGTCCAGTACGTCCGCCACGCCCTGCCCGGTCAGGCAGTCGGTGAGGATCACCGGCAGGCCGTCCCGGACCCGGATCGCGTCGCCCTCCATGACGGCGAGGTCGGTCCGCACGTACTGCGCGATGTCGATCTTGTTGATCACCAGCAGGTCGGAGGTGGTGATGCCGGGGCCGCGCTTGCGGGGCATCTTCTCGCCCTCGGCCGTGTCCAGTACGAACATGAACATGTCCACCAGCGCCGGACTGAACGTCAGCGTCAGATTGTCGCCGCCGCTCTCGAAGAGCAGCGTGTCCACGTCCGGGAAGCGTTCGAGCAGTTCGGCTCCCGCGGCCAGATTCATCGTCGGGTCGTCGCGCACCGCCGTGTGCGGGCAGGCACCCGTCTCGACGCCGACCACCCGCTCGGGGTCGAGCACCCCCTCCAGCGTGCGGCGGACATGGATCGCGTCCTCCTGCGTGTAGATGTCGTTGGTGACCACCGCCGGAGTGCGACCGCGCTCGACGAGCAGCGGCACGAGGGCCTCGATCAGCGCGGTCTTCCCCGAGCCGACCGGTCCCGCGATGCCCACCCTCAGCACCTTGTCGTCCATGGCGTTTCCTCTCCTCGGTCTGTGGATGCGCTGCTCTGCGGGTACGGGTTCCGTGGTTACGCTCTGTGGTTACGGGCTGTGTCGTTACGGGCTGTGTGCGCGGGTCCGCGCACACAGCGGTCAGTTGGCGAACAGGCGTGCGTCGGAACGCTCATGGCGCCCCGACAGCGCGTCGGTGGTGGGAATGCAGCCACCCAGGTCGGCGAGTTCACGGCGGACGGCCGCCGCCGTCACCTCCTCGACCACCGGGGCGGCCTCCCGCAGCAGTACCTGCGCCTTGCGGTGATCGGTGAGCCGCAGCCGCAGCGCCGCCCCGGCGAAGGCGGCACAGAAGGCGAACAGGTCCGTGGCCACCGCCTGTTGGCGGGGTACGCCCATACCGGCCTGGATCACCGCGGCGACCACGGCCTGGTTGCCGGGCGCCTCGCGGCGGGCCACCACGGCCGCGTACTCCTCGACGGCCTCGCTGGGAAACACCTGCCGGGCCAGGTCGAGCATCTGACGGCCGGTCCGGGTGGCCGCCACCCGGATCTCCCGGCTGAGCTTCGTGGCGTACAGCCGCTCGTCGACCTCGGCCACCTGCCCCCAGGACCGGTGCACCGCCGCGGTGTGCGCCAGGGCGAGCGCCGTGGCGTCGGACGGGCCGATGCCGTGGTGCAGCAGGTCGGACAACAGCGGGGCCAGACCCTCGGGGTCGACCATGCCCGCCTGGGCGAACCCCTCCAGCCCGTGCGAGAGCGTGTAGAAGCCGCTGGGGAACGCCGAGTCGGTGAGCTGGAGACTGACCAGGAGCGAACTCAGCAGGGTGTTCGGCGGCGCGCTGTCGAGTATCACCGGGGCCGTCATCGGACGAGGAAGAACAGCTGGTCGAGGGGCAGTCCGGCGTTGATCTCGACGGGATCGTCGCCGTACAGATATGTCGGCTGGCCTGCCATGGGTGCCTCGTTTCAGCAGCGGTGCGTCAGGGGGCTGGGGCGATCAGGGGTGAAGGACGGCGGTGTGCAAGGGCCGGTCCGTGACGTGCGGGTGTGGATGTGCGTGCTCGTGGTCGAGGGCATGGTTGTGGTCGTCGTGATCGTCGTCGTGGCTGTGTGTGTGGCCGTGGTGCTGGGCCGACCCGGCGGCGATCCCGTCGTCGTGGGCCGCGAGCTTCCGCAGCGCCGCGCCGGTCCTGGTGGCGAGTACGGCCTCGACCGCAGCCCTCCCGAGCAGTGGGCCACCGCACAACACCTCGGTCTGGTGCGGGAGTTCCGGCAGGTGCGACAGGTCGGGCGGTCCCGGTGGCCCCGGCTCCACGAAGGATGCGGGAAGCACCCGGACCCGGGCGGCGCCGAGCCTGCGGCAGCGGTCGATGCCCTCGGCGGGTGAGGGGTCGCCGCCCGCCAGGGCGACCTCGACCAGCCCGTGCCGCCCGTACTGGCGTACCAGCCGGGCGACCCGGAACAGTTCGGCGTCCGCGTGCGGGTCCGCCGCGGGCGCCACGATCAGCAGGGCCGGTTCGGCCTCGGCCGGCGCGCTGTGTCCGGCCGCCGCACGGAGCCAGCCGATCAGGTGTTCCGTCGAGCCGAAGGGCTCGGTGAGCGCGATCCGGCCCGGGTGTTCGGCGGCGGGCCGGCGCAGCGTGCGCGCGGTGTCCGCGACGAGTTCGGGGTCGCGGCCGAGGGTCATCGGGACCACGCAGACCGGCCCGGGACCGGCCCGCAGCGCGCGGCCCACTGCGGCCTGGAGTTCCCGCCCCGGTGCGACGGGAACAACGCCGCTGCCGGCCAGTACGCCGTCGAGGGCGCGGCCGAAGGCGGCCTCGTGGCCACAGACCGCGATGACGGTGGGGAGCGCGGTCACGGTCAGCCGCCGATCGGGGCGTGGCAGGAGACCAGGTCCGCGACGACGTGGACGAGCGGTTTGTCGATCTCACGGGGGGTCAGGTTCATGCGGGTTGTCCTCCTTGGGCAGGGCGCCCGGCTCGGGTGTCAGGCACGCCGCAACCGGGTCAGGCCGGGTACGGCGAGCAGCAGGAGCCAGGTGGTGAGGATGAACGGCCAGGTGAAGGTGTGGCCGCCGAACGGTTTGAAGAACGAGGTGAGGGAGGCCGTGAGGGCGCAGCTCAGCACGGCCCCGAACAGGGCGTAGCCGGTCTCCCAGGTGCCGTGCGCGAGGAAGGTGACGCCCAGCGCGATGGCGACGAGCACCGCGTTGTAGCCGTAGATGCCGTTGGCGATCACCGCTGCGGGGGCGCCGAACGCCCAGGCGACGACGATCCCGAGCACACTGCCCGCCACCGCGAACAGCCCCACGCGCACGCCCGCGAGGAAGAGTCCGGCGAGGATCAGCAGCCCGGAGTACCAGGTGTTGAGCAGGAAGATCTCGGCGACGTTGTTGAAGAAGGCGTGCCAGAGATCGTTCCAGGACAGCGCCCGGTCGCCGGTGGTGACGGTGGGCAGGGCCGCGGGGCTGCCCGTGTGCCAGAGCCGCGCGAAGGACGGCGCCCCGACGACCATGACGCCCGAGACGACGCAGAACGGAGCGGTCAGGCCGGTGAGCCCCCAGGTGGAGAACACGGTGGCCAGCGCGGCGGAGACCAGGGTGGCGGCTGCGGCGCCGAAGAGGGCCAGCAGCCAGGTCGAGAGGTGCATGCCGAGGAAGACCAGTACGGCGACTCCGGTGAGGCACCCGTTGAATCCGTGCAGCCCCTGGTGGATCGCGGTGCGGTCGGCGCCGAGCAGATAGGCGGTGACCGTGGCGACCACGGTACCGAACAGTCCGAAGACCCCGGCCTGCCAGCTGTACGCGAAGAGCCCGGCCAGGATGAGCGCCCCGGTCAGCAGGTTGGTCTGCAGGACCACTTGGGCGAACCCGCGCAGCCCGGTCTCGGCCAGAGCCTGCGGAAGCTCGTCACTCGGATGGCGACCGTGTATTTCGGTGGTAGGCACGGGAGTTGCCCCTGAACGGAGTCGGCTGCGGCAGCTGCCGCCCTTCCGACGCTACGAGAGCTCCGGGGATCCGCCACCGCAGGCGGCCCGATGGGGTGAGCACCCCCGGGCGGCCCGGGGCAGGTCAGCCGAACAGCGCCGTGGCGACGGCGGAGCCGAGAGCGGCTGCGCCGAGACCGGCCAGTACGGTGACGACGAGGTTCGTCACGGCCAGTGTCCGGGGGCGGCTCGCTGCCAGGGCGAGTGTCTCGTAGGAGAAGGTCGAGTAGGTACTCAGAGCGCCGCACAGGCCCGTACCGAGCAGCAGTTGGGTGTCGTGCGAGGCGTGGCCGGACAGTACGGCTCCGGTGACGACGCCCAGGACGAGCGCGGCGGCCATGTTCGCGGTGAAGGTGCCCCAGGGAAACACCCCGTGGTAGCGGGTGTGGACCCAGCGGTCGGTGAGGTAGCGCAGCATCGCGCC
Organism: Streptomyces sp. A 4/2; assembly: GCF_940670765.1. Taxonomy (GTDB): domain Bacteria; phylum Actinomycetota; class Actinomycetes; order Streptomycetales; family Streptomycetaceae; genus Streptomyces. Next base: position 93,585 of record NZ_CALNVW010000037.1, on the reverse strand, counting down.
GACGCAGGCGCCGACGGCCACCAGCAGCCAGGTCACCGTTCTTCGCCGTCCGTGAGGTGGAAGACCACCTCCACCTCGTCGAGCACCGCCAGGCCCTTCGCGATCACGTCGTCGAGGCGGGGCAGAAAGGCGCGGATGCGGTCGGGTTCGTCGACGAGGATCACGGTCAGCGGCAGATCACCGCTCATCGAGAACAGCCGGGAGGTGTGGCGTACGCCGCTGGGCCCGAAGCCCTCCATGCCACGCAGTACGCTGCCGCCGGCCAGTCCCGCGGCCTGCGCCAGCCGCAGGATCTCCGCGTGCAGCGGACGGCTGTGCCAGGTGGCGCTCTCCGCGACGAAGACGGTCAGCCGCAGGGCGCTCTTGGTCCGGATCATGGGTGCCTCCTGATCATCGGTGCCGGCCTGGTCATCGGTGCCGTCCGGTCAGGGCTCGACGGGTGAGTCCGGTGGCCACCTGGACCGCCGCCATCGCGGCCACCGGGGTCACCAGGCCGTAGACCAGGCCGGTCACGACGTGGCCGTCGGTGAGCAGCAGGTGGATGCCCACCTCGTAGGTGGAGAAGGTGGTGAATCCGCCGAGGATGCCGGTGCCGATGAAGGGACCGGCCAGCCGGTGCACCCGGCGCAACTCGCTGACGACCACCTTCAGTACGCCCATCAGCGCGCAGCCGACCACGTTGATGACGAGCGTGGTGGTGGGGAAGGTACCGGCGGTGTGCGGCCAGACCAGATTCGCGCCGTGCCGGAGGAAGGCACCCAGCACACCGCCGAGACCGACGGACAGGAGGACGTCCCGGGGGCCGAGGGCGTGCCTGAGGTCCGCCGGGGCCGTGCTCCGGGTGCGGCCGGCCGCCCCGGGGGTGGACGCTGCCGCACCGGTGGGAGGAGCCATCGTGTTCCGATCGTGGTCAGGGGGCCGTGGCCGCCCGCACGTGCCGCGGCCGTGGGCCGCGGGTCTCCTCTCGGAACCTAGACGCTGGTACGGAGGCCGGCCACCGGTGCGGGTGCGGCCCGCCCGCACCGTGCCCGCCCGCACCGCGCCGGAGGGCCGGTCGTGTCAGACGTTCGTGCGGCGCCTGCGGGCCACGGTCACCAGGGCCGCGCCGATCGCGGCGACCGCACCCGACGCACCGAGGAGGGCGCCGGCCGGGACGTCCGAGCCGGTGGAGGCGAGTGCGCCGGTGTCCGTTCCGCCGACGGAACCGCCCGCCGGGCCACCCACCGAGCCGCCGCCCGTGGTGGACCCGGAGCCCGAGCCGCCGGTGGTGCCTCCCGTGGTGCCGGTACCTCCCGTGGTGGAGCCGCCGGGGAGCCGCGCGTCGTCGCTCAGGGCGAGCGCCACCGTCACCGGGTCGATGGCGTCACCCGCCTTGTAGAGGGAGCCCGTGGTGTCGTTGGCGAACTGGGCCGCGCCGTCCGCCGTGAAGACTGCCGGGACGCTCTTCAGCTGGACCACGTCGTTCTTGGCCGTGTAGTCGGCCCCGGACAGGTCGAGCGAGGCGAAGTCGACGTCCTCGTCGGTGCCCTTGGGCGTGGTGACGTCCGCGCGCAGGGTGCCCTTGGCGCCCTTGGCGACGAGGTGGATGTCCGAGAGTGCGATGTCGAGTCCGTGCGCGGCGTAGTGGAACCGCACGCTGCCGTCGAAGGCGGCTTTCAGCGTCTGCTGCCCGCTGTTCAGGTCGGCCTGCGCGAGCGGGAAGTCGAATCCGTCCGCGTTCTTCTTCGCACCGGCGGCCGTGCTGATCTCGCCGCCGCTGAGGATGTACGTACGGAAGGACGCCTTGACGCCCCAGGAGAGCGTGCCGTCGGAGACCTGGCCGGTCGTCCCGGCCGGCTTGGTGGAGCTCTCGGCGGGAGTGGGCTGCCCGGTCGGCGGGTCGGTGGGCCTGCCGGTCGGGCCGTCCGTCGGGCCGGTGGACGGGGCGGTGCTGGGGTCGGTGCTCGGCTGGGCGGTGGGCTCCGTGGGCGCCCCGAACTCCAGGCGCACCGTGACGGGATCGCCCTCCGCCCCGGCGTACGACGCCGAGCCCAGCACGTCCCCCGCCTCCTCGGTGAGGGTCGCGGGCAGGTCCTCCATCGAGGCGCCGGTCGCCTTCACGTCGGCGAGCGGCACGTCCTGCTCGGTCGCGCCGTCCTTGGTGACGTCGGCGGTGATCCGCTGGGCGCCGCTGTCGAACCGCAGGTCGGACAGGGTCACTTCGAAGCCGTGGCCCTTGGGCGGCGCGGGCGAGAAGAAGGTGACGCTGCCGTCGAACGCGGCCTTGACCGTGTGTGCCCCGGGGTCGTACGCACCCTGCGCGCCGCCGAACTCGAAGCTTCCGTCGTCGTTGCGTACGGCGCCGTCCGCGGTTCTGATCTCCCCTGCGGCCCAACTGGTGACGTAATTGCGGTAGGAAGCCTTGATGCCCCAGTCCAGCGTGCCCCCGGTGATCTTCAGCGGCTCCTTGGGCGGGCCGTCCGCGGCGAGCGCGGGCAGGGCGAAGGCGGTCGCGCCCAGTGCGGTCACGGTGGCGACGGCGGCTGCGACGGATATCTGACGGCGACGGGTAACGGCCATGATCGGGTGTCTCCTTGACAAGGGGGTGAGGTACAGGTGGGTGGGTGGGGACGATCAGTGCTGCCGGGCGGCGCGACGCCGGAGGGCCACGAAGACGCCGAGTGCGGCCACGCCGAGGACGCCCGCGCCGATGCCGACGTAGGTCCCGGTGCGGCTGTCCGTGGAGGCCGCGGTGGGCGCGGGGGCCGCCGCCCCGGTCCGCGGTGCGGGCGTGGGGGCGGCGCCCGGTTCGCTGCCCAGGTCCGGGAGGGCGGGCAGCTCGGCCTTCTTGTCGATGGCCACGGCCAGCGAGACCGGGTCCATGTCGGTGCCCGCCCGGTACATCGAGCCGAAGAGTTCCGCGCCGCCCCCGGTGAGTTTCGCGGGCGCCTCGTCGAGGGCGATCAGGCCGTCCTTCACGGTGAGTTGCTTCGCTTCGAAGGTGACCACGGGCCTACCCGCGGAGAGGAGCGTGCCCTTGCCGTCCTCGATCCTGACGGCCAACGCGGTGAGTTCCACGTCCAGTCGGTCCCCGGTGAAGCGGACCGTGCCGGCGAAGTGCGCGTCGAGCGTCCTCTTCTTCTCGTCGTAGGTGCCCTTGCCCTGGGGGAAGCGGAAGAGCGCGCCGCCGTCCTGGGCCCCTCCGGACAGGGTCCACCTGCCCTTGGCGATGTCCCCGGTGACGTACTCACGGAAGGTGCGGCGTACGCCCCAGTCCACGGCGGCATCCCGGATGGGACCCGCCACGCTGTCCCTCTCCGCGTCGGTCTTCTTCCCGCCCGGCTTCTCCGCTGCCGGTTTCTCCGTGGCCTTCTCCTGCTGCTGCGCGGGCCGGATCACATCGGCCGAGAGGCTGACCGGGTCGAGCGCCGTACCGGCCGTGTAGTACCCGGCGAAGGCCGTGGCGCCCTGTGACGTGAGCGTCGCGGGGACGGAGTTGAGGGCGACGGGGCTGCCGCCGCCCCTCATGTCGATGCCGGAGAGGCCGAGTGCGGCGAGCGGGACCTGGGTCGATGTGGTGACCCGTCCGGTGCTCCTGGACTTGCTGACCATGTCGGCGAAGAGCGTGCCCCGGCCTCCGGAGATCCGGACGGTGGGCCTGCTGATGGTGAGGTCGAGTTCATGGCTGCCGTCCGCCTTCCGGTGACCGGTGAAACGGACACCGCCGGAGAACCCGGCGCTGAAGCTGCCGCTGTCCGGGTCGTACGAACCGGTCGCCGAATGGAAGCGGAACTGGCTGCCTCCGACCGTGGCGGCCCCGCCCAGCAGCCCCCAACTCCCCTTGGCCACCGGGCCGGTGACGTAGCTCTGGAAGGACGACTTGATCCCCCAGTCGAGCCGGCCGCCCTGCACCGTACGGCTCGCCGCCTGAGCGGTGTACGCCGGGAGCAGTGCTCCCAGCAGGCCCGCGAGCAGTACGACGACGAGCGCGCGGACGGGTCTGAACGACAGCATGGAATCCCCCCGGAGGGCCGGTGACTAAGGTAAGGCTAACCTAAGCTATCCCTGATCCGGTCCGGAACCCCTCCGCCCCGGCACGCTCAACCGAACGACAAGGACGGTGCCTTCGGTGCGCACACCCCGGCTGGCCGGTGCCCTTCTCTCCGCGCTCGCCCTCGCGCTGGCAGCGACCGGCTGCGGCACGGACCCCGCGTCCGGCGGGAGGACCGCGGGAAGCGGAGCCGCCGGGCCCGCGACCGGCGCCCCGGCCGACCGGGTCGAACCACTGGCCGCCACGCCACGACCCCGGCTGCCCGTGTCCGTGGGCTCCGCCGACGGCAAGCGGGTGACGGTCACTTCGGCCGACCGCGTCGTTCCGCTGACCGGCGGTCTCAGCGAGATCGTCTTCACGCTCGGCCTCGGCAAGCACGTCGTCGCCCGCGACATCACCACCACCTTCGAGCAGGCGGCGAAGCTGCCCGTGGTCACCCGCGCGCACGACGTCTCGGCAGAGAGCGTGCTCTCACTGAAGCCGACCCTGGTCCTGGCGGACACCACGACCGGACCCGCCGAGGCCATCGGCCAGCTACGGGACGCGGGCATCCCGCTCGTCGTCATCGACCCGGCGAAGGGCCTGGACGACGTCGACCGCCGTATCGACGCGGTGGCCTCGGCGCTCGGCGTACCGGACGCGGGGACCGCGCTGAAGCAGCGCACCGACGACCGGCTCGCCGCCGTACGGAAGTCCGTCCCCGCGCCGGAGGACGGGCGGAAGGACGGGCGCAAGGACGGGCAGAGGCCTCGGGTCGCCTTCCTCTATCTACGCGGAACGGCCTCCGTCTACCTGCTCGGCGGCCGTGATTCCGGGGCGAGTTCGCTCCTGGAGGCAGCCGGCGCGATCGACGCGGGCAAGGCTTCGGGGCTGACGAAGGACTTCACCGCGATCACCAGCGAGGCGCTGGCCAAAGCCGCGCCGGACGTGATCCTGGTGATGACCAAGGGGCTCGAATCGGTCGGCGGGACCGACGGCCTGGTGAAGATCCCCGGCGTCGCCGAGACCCCGGCCGGAATGGACCGCCGGGTCGTCTCGATCGACGACGGGGTGCTGCTGAACTACGGCCCGCGCACCGATCAGGTACTGGCGTCCCTGGTCCGGCAGTTGTACGCGGACGGGAAGTGAATCCGATGCCCCAGTCACCTCCGGACACCTCAGCAACTCCCGTACGCACCGGAGGCGTTGCGGACCCGGCCGCACCGCCGCCCGCCGGAGCGCCACCTTCCGGAGAACCGCCTTCCGGAGAGTCGCCTTCCGGAGAGTCGGCGGTACGACGCCGTCCGTCCTCCGCGGTCCTCCTCACCGCCGCCCTGCTCGCCGTGCTCCTGCTGCTGTGCCTGGTGTCGGCCGGTGTCGGCGCGTACCACATCCCGCTCGGGGACGTCCTCGCCTCGGCGCGGCACCGGGCCGGGATCGGCGGCGCCCCGCTGGACCGGGTCGGGGAGAGCGTCCTGTGGAACGTACGGCTGCCCCGGGTGGTCCTCGCGCTGCTCGTCGGCGGGTCGCTCGGCTGCGCGGGGGCGCTGATGCAGGGCGTGTTCGGCAATCCGCTCGCCGAACCGGGTGTCATCGGCATCTCGTCGGGCGCGGCCGTCGGCGCGGTCGGGTCCCTCGCGCTCGGGCTGAGCTTCTTCGGCAACTGGACGGTGACGGTCTGCGCGTTCGCCGCCGGGCTGGTGACCGTACTGCTCGTGTACGCGCTCTCCCGTTCGGGCGGGCGGACCGAGGTCGTCACGCTGATCCTCACCGGGATCGCGGTGAACGCCTTCGCCGGGGCCCTGATCGGGCTCTTCCTCTTCTTCGCGGACAACGCCCAGGTCACCCAGATCACCTTCTGGCAGCTGGGTTCGCTCTCCCAGGCGACCTGGCCGAAGGTGCTGGCCGTCCTGCCGTGCGCGCTGCTCGGCCTCACGGTCGCGCCGTTCCATGCCCGGAAGCTGGACCTGCTGGCCCTGGGTGAACGGCCCGCCCGCCACCTCGGGGTGGACGTCGAGCGGCTGCGGATCGTACTGGTGCTGATCGTGGCGCTGCTCACGGCAGCCGCGGTGGCGGTGGCGGGGATCATCACGTTCGTCGGCCTGCTGGTCCCGCACCTGCTGCGGATGGCGAACGGTCCCGGGCACAGATTCCTGGTTCCGGGCAGTGCGGTGGGCGGGGCGGTGATCCTGGTGGCGGGTGATCTCGCGGCCCGTACGGTGGCCGCGCCCGCGGAGTTGCCGCTCGGTGTGCTGACCGCGCTGTTCGGAAGCCCGTTCTTCTTCTGGCTGCTGCGGAGGACGCGGCGGCGGCAGGGCGGGTGGGCGTGACGGGGGGCGGGGGTGCGCCTGCGGCGGGCTGTTCCCCGCCCCGCCCCTTCCCGAACCCGGGGCTCCGCCCGGGACCCCGCTCCTCGATCGCCGGAGGGGCTTGAAACAAGAAAGCAGGCGTCACCGGACGGCTGGAAAACCTGCGTCACCAGGCGGGCCTGAAGTCCCGAAGCCCGCCAGGGACTTGGTCTTCGAGCCCCGATACAACAGACAGGCGAGGCAACCGAAATGCTCACCCACCTCTTCCGCCCCCGCCCCCGCGGACTCCCCGGGCCCGTCCCGCCCGGAACCCCCTTCGCCGAGGCCGACCGGCTCCATCTGGAGCTCGGCGGGCGGCGGGTCCTCACCGGTATCGACCTCACCGTCCGATCCGGCGAACTCCTTGCCCTCGTCGGGCCCAACGGGGCGGGAAAATCCACCCTGCTGGCCGCCCTCGCAGCTGATCTCCCGGCTACCCGAGGGGAGGTACGGATCGACGGGCGACCGGTCGGCAGTTGGCCCGCCGCCGAACTCGCCCTGCGGCGCGCCGTACTGCCCCAGTCCGCGGCCCTCTCCTTCCCGTTCCCGGTCGAGGAGGTCGTACGGATGGGCCGCGCCCCCTGGGCGGGAACGGACCGCGAGGACGACGACGAGCGGATCGTCGCCGAGGCCATGGCCGCCACCGAAGTGGCCGGATTCGCCACGCGGCCCTTCCCCGCGCTCTCCGGCGGCGAACGCGCCCGGGTCGCCCTCGCCAGAGTGCTCGCACAGCAGGCCCCGCTCCTGCTGCTCGACGAACCGACCGCCGCACTCGACCTGCGGCACCAGGAACTCGTCCTGCGGGTCTGCCGCGAACGGGCCGCCGCCGGGTGCGCGGTCGTCGTCGTACTGCACGATCTCGGGCTGGCAGCTGCGTACGCGGACCGGGGCGCCGTCCTGCACGACGGGCGGATCGCCGTCGAGGGGCCGCCCGCGGAGGTGTTCACCGGGGAGTTGCTGAGCCGGGTGTACCGGCAGCCCGTCGAGGTGCTGGCACATCCCCGGACCGGGGCGCCACTGGTGATTCCGGAACGGCCGCCGCTGACCACGGCTTGAGCGGGAGCCGAGGCGGGTGTGATGCGATCGAGGCCGAGTCCAGGACCGGGTCCACGGCCAGATCCGGACCGGTCCGTGGCCGGGCCCGTGGCAGGGTCACCGGAATGAGACCTGAATCACGACACAACTGGGTATCAGTGAGGTAAGCCTCGGTTAAGTTAGGGCTGCCTCACTCGACCATTCACCCAGCGTGGAGCCCGAATGCGACCCGTCCGTCTTTCCGTCGTCACCGCCATCACGGCCGTGGCCGCCCTGACCGCCGTCACGGGCTGCGCCGAGAAGAGCGACGCCAAGGCCGGTGCCGGCGGCGCCGTCGAGGTCACGGCCGACGACTCCTCGTGCAAGGTGTCCAAGACCGAGTTCCCGGCCGGACACGTGCAGTTCGACGTGGAGAACAAGGGCTCCAAGGTCACCGAGGTGTACCTCCTCTTCCCCGACGACCGCATCGTCGCCGAGCGCGAGAACATCGGCCCCGGTCTGAAGCAGACGCTGACGGCCGAGGTGAAGGCCGGTTCGTACGAGCTGGCCTGCAAGCCCGGCATGAAGGGCCACGGCATCCGTCAGAAGGTCACCGTGACCGGCGGCACGGCCGTCAAGCGCGACCCGAAGCTGGACGCCGCCGTCGCCGCGTACCGCACGTACGCGCAGGAGCAGGCCGACGAGACGCTGCCGAAGGCCAAGGCGTTCACCGACGCCATCCGCAAGGGCGACCTGGAGGCGGCCAAGAAGGCGTACGCCCCCTCGCGCCTCGGCTGGGAGCGCACCGAGCCGGTCGCGGAGTCCTTCGGTGACATCGACCCGAAGACCGACACCCGCGTGAACGACCTGGAGAAGGGCCAGAAGTGGACCGGCTGGCACCGGCTGGAGAAGGCGCTCTGGCAGGACAAGAAGATCGGCGCCACCGAGAAGGCCCTCGCCACCGAGCTGGACACCGACCTGACCGACTGGCAGAAGCGGGTCGGCACCGCGGTCATCACCCCGACCTCGATGGCCAACGGCGCCAAGGAACTCCTCGACGAGGTCGCCACCGGGAAGATCACCGGTGAGGAGGACCGCTACAGCCACACCGACCTGGTCGACTTCAAGGGCAACGTCGAGGGCGCACAGAAGGCGTACGAGCTGCTGAAGCCGGTCGCCTCCGTGAACCAGCCCGCGCTGACCAAGGACCTGGACAAGCAGTTCGCCGCGCTGAACACGCTGCTCGACGGCTACCGCACGGACAAGACCTCGTACGACTTCACGTCGTACGACAAGGTCTCCGAGGCGGACCGCAAGAAGCTGTCGGACGCCGTCAACGCGCTCGCCGAGCCGCTGTCGAGGCTCGCCGCGGCCGTGGTCACGAAGTAACGCCGGACAGAGACAGCGGTCGGACAGAGACAGGAGACCCTGATGGCTGACGAGACCAACCCCGGTTCCCCGTCCCGGCGTTCCCTGATCGGCTGGGGCGGCGCGGGGCTCGCTCTCGGCGCGGTCGCCGCCGGTGGCGGTGTCGCCGCGCTGCGCACCGGCGACGACACGGCCCCCGTCGCCGAGAGCAGTACGGCCGTACCCTTCCACGGTGCGCACCAGGCCGGTATCGCCACCGCCGTCCAGGACCGGCTGCACTTCGCGTCCTTCGACGTGACGACCGAGGACCGCGCCGAACTGATCCAGCTGCTGAAGGACTGGACGAAGGCGGCGGCCCTGATGGCCCAGGGGCACCCGGTCGGCGACGGCGCGTACGGCGGTCAGCCGGAGGCCCCGCCGGACGACACCGGTGAGGCGCTCGGGCTGAAGCCGTCCCGGCTGACGCTGACCATCGGCTTCGGCCCCGGCCTGTTCAGGAAGGGCCGTTTCGGTCTGGAGGACAAGCGGCCCGACGCGCTGGTCGACCTGCCGAAGTTCCCCGGCGACAACCTCGAGGCGACGCGCAGCGGTGGCGACCTGTGCGTCCAGGCCTGCGCGGACGACCCGCAGGTGGCGGTGCACGCGATCCGCAACCTGGCCAGGATCGGCTTCGGGAAGATAGCCATCCGCTGGTCGCAGCTGGGCTTCGGCAAGACCTCGTCGACCACGCCGGACGCCCAGACCCCGCGCAACATGATGGGCTTCAAGGACGGCACCCGGAACATCTCGGGCACCGACCCGGCCGCGCTCGACCAGCACGTCTGGGTGTCCGGGAAGGACGGTCCGGACTGGATGACCGGCGGCTCGTACCTGGTCGCCCGCCGGATCCGGATGCACATCGAGACCTGGGACCGCGCCTCGCTCCAGGAGCAGGAGGACGTCTTCGGCCGTGACAAGGGCGAGGGCGCGCCGGTCGGCAAGGCGAAGGAGCGGGACGAGCCCTTCCTGAAGGCCATGCTGCCCACCTCGCACGTACGGCTGGCCCACCCGGACAGCAACCACGGCATACGGATCCTGCGCCGGGGCTACTCCTTCACCGACGGTACGGACGGTCTGGGGCGGCTGGACGCCGGGCTGTTCTTCCTGGCGTACCAGCGGGACGCCCGCAAGGGGTTCATCCCGATCCAGCAGGGGCTGGCGCGGCACGACGCGCTCAACGAGTACATCCAGCACGTCGGTTCGGCGCATTTCGCCGTCCCGCCGGGCGTCCGTGACAAGAACGACTGGTGGGGCCGTGCGCTCTTCTCCTAGGACCCGTACCGGCCCGTGCTGCTCCTGCGGTGTCCGTCGTTCTCGTAATCCGGTTCCTGCAACCAGAAAGGACCCGACGTGTTCGGCAACTATCTGATCGGTCTGCGCGAGGGGCTCGAAGCGAGCCTGGTCGTGTGCATTCTCATCGCCTACCTCGTCAAGACGGAGCGGCGTGACGCGCTGCGGCCCATCTGGATCGGTATCTCCACCGCGATCGTGGTGGCGCTCGCGTTCGGCTTCGCGCTCGAATTCGGCTCGCAGGAGCTGACGTTCAAGGCTCAGGAAGCGCTCGGCGGTTCGCTGTCGATCGTCGCGGTCGCGCTCGTGACCTGGATGGTCTTCTGGATGCGGCGCACCGCGCGCCACCTCAAGTCCGAACTCCACGGCAAGCTGGACTCCGCGCTGCGGATGGGTACGGGCGCGCTCGTCGCGACCGCCTTCCTCGCCGTGGGCCGGGAGGGCCTGGAGACCGCGCTGTTCATCTGGTCCTCGGTGCACACCTCGACCAACGGCAGCCAGGAGCCGATGATCGGCGCGCTGCTCGGCATCCTCACGGCGGTCGTCCTCGGCTGGCTGTTCTACCGGGGTGCGGTCCGGATCAACCTGTCGAAGTTCTTCACCTGGACCGGCGGGATGCTGGTGATCGTGGCCGCGGGCGTGCTCGCGTACGGCGTCCACGACCTCCAGGAGGCCGACTTCCTCCCCGGCATCGGGAGCCTCGCGTTCGACATCAGCTCGGCCGTTCCGCCGGACAGCTGGTACGGCACGCTGCTGAAGGGCGTGTTCAACTTCCAGCCGGACCCGACCGTGGTCCAGGCAACGGTATGGGTGCTCTACCTGGTCCCCACGCTCGCATTTTTCTTCGCCCCGGTAGGGTTCGCGAAGTCGGTGGGGTCGAGGGAGCAGAAGGCAACTCATGAGCAAGCTGGGGCGGCTGACGGCGGTTCTCGCGACGGTGGCAGTGATGTCGCTGACGGCGAGCGGGTGCATGACGGTGCACGGGGAGCTGGAAGTCGTACCGTCAGCGACGAAGGCTGAGGCCGCCCAGGCACTCGCCGCGTTCACCGACGCGTACAACAAGGCGGACAAGGCGTACGACCCGGCTCTCGACGAGGGCCGGGTCACGGGTTCGCTCGGTGCGATCAACCAGGCGGGGCTGAAGGCGCGGCACATCACCACCCCGGCCGGGAACGCCCAGCACTCGGACATGACGCTGTCCGACGCGAAGTTCCTCATACCGAAGAAGGCCGGGTGGCCGCGGTGGTTCGTCGCCGACACCGACTCCAACCGGGACCGGAACAACCGCTGGCTGGTGGTCTTCGTGAAGAACGCGGCGGGCCAGCCGTGGCGGGCCGCCTATCTGTCGGTCGTCGCCCCGTCGGCGCTCCCCGCCTTCGTCACGGACAAGGACGGCTGGGCCGAGCCGGTGGAGCCGGCCGGTCACTCGCTGGCGGTGGCCCCGAAGGATCTGAGCGCGCAGTACGCCTCGTATCTGCAGAGCGGGAAACCGGCGCACTTCGCCCCCGGGCCGAACACCAGCCTCTGGCGGGCCGCGCGGGAGAAGAACGCGAATCTGCCGACGCTCTCCACGCAGTACGTCGACCGGCCGCTCACCGACGGCGACTACCGGCCGCTCGGGCTGGCCACGCGGGACGGCGGGGCGCTGGTCTTCTTCTCCACCCGGCACTTCGAGCAGCAGACCGCGGCGAAGGGTCTGCACCTGACGGTCCCGGCGGACGTGAAGGCGCTGACGACCGGTGACGCGAGGACCACGATCACCAAGGAACGCGTGGCCGGTGAGGTCGCGCTGGTCCCCGCCGAGGGACAGGTGAACGTGCTCAACCGCTTGCAGGGCCTGACCGCCGCGAAGGGCTCGTAGGCGGTTCCCCCGCTGTTCCCCGCCTGTTCCCCGGCCGTCGTCCGGACGGGGAACGGCGGGTGTCTGTCGGCAGCCGCCTGCTCAGCGGCCGAGCGGCCAGGCCACCGCGTGCGCGTCCTGATCGTCCTCGTCCGCGAAGCGCGCGCAGGCGTCGGTGAGCGTCTCCAGGAGGGTCAGCGGGTCCGGCAGCGGATGTTCGAGCCCACGGACCCAGTCCACGCTCGCCTCACCGGGCAGCCGGGCGGGCGGTACGAGCACGTAGCTGCCGCGGCAGTGCCAGCGCAGCCCCGGGTGCTCGTCCATCGTCTCGGGGTGGCAGTCCAGCTCGCACGGCCACCACTCGTCCTCGTCCTCGGGCGTGCCACGGGTGGCGGTGAAGAAGAGCATCCGGTCGCTGCCCGACTGGGCGACGGGCCCCACTTCGATGCCCTCGGCCAGCAGCCGCTCCAAAGCACTGCGTCCCGCGTCGAGCGGGACGTCGAGTACGTCGAGGACCATGCCGGTCGCGGTGATGAAGTTCGCATCGGGCTGGTTGCGGACCCAGCGCTCGACCTGGGCGCGGTCGGTGGTCGACTGCGTCTGCCAGGCGAAGGAGAGGGGGTGCCTGGCCGGGGTGGGACAGCCCACGCGGTCGCAGGAACACCGGTAACCGATGGGGTGGGCGGCGGGCGAGAGCGGCAGTCCGGCTGCGGCGGCAGCGAGCAGAAGCGTCTCGCGGAGGTGGTGGTCGTCGGGGGACTCCTTGGGACGGCGGCGCAGCCACTGGGACATCCTGCTCGCTGTGCCGCGATCCCGGCCGGACTCTGTTCCCATCTATCCCCTCACCTCACCACTACCCCCACGTACCCTCCATGCTGCCACCATCCTGCGCCCCGGGTGACCACATATGCCTTCCCGGGTGCCTCAGGGGCTGTCGGGACGGGCACCGATTCCGCGCAGGACCTGGTCCACGCAGGTGTCCGCGAAGGCATGGGTGAGCGGGGCGGTGCGCAGGAGCCAGCGGTGGGTGAGCGGTCCCACCAGCATCTCCACGGCCACCCGGATGTCCACGCCCGGGTCGACCTGCCCGGCCAGGACAGCGGCCCGCAGCCGCTCCTCGTACAGCGCGAGGGAGGGTTCGAGCAGTTCGCGGGTGAACTTCCGGCCGAGTTCCGGATCGGTGGCGCCCGCCGCGGTCAGCGCGCGGGTGGGCGCCTCGTACTTCTCGTCGGTGAACTGGTCGACGGTGAGCCGCAGCACGTGCTTCAGATCGGCGGCGACGTCCCCGGTGTCGGGGAAGCCGGTCCACTCGCCCTCGGCCGCCGCGTCCTCGAAGAGCGCGGTGGAGGCGTCGAGCAGTACGGCCGCCCTCGACGGCCACCAGCGGTAGATCGTCTGCTTGCCGACCCCCGCGCGGGCGGCGATGGCCTCGATCGTCAGCCTGTCGTAGCCGACCTCACCGACCAGGGCGAGCGCCGCGTCGAGGATCGCGCGGCGCGAGCGCTCGCTGCGGCGGTTGGCGTTCGGCGCCTTGCGGGACACCGGGTCGGCGGACGGTGCCGCGGAGGACGGCTGCGCAGGTGAAGGCTGTACGGGAGTCGGCTGCGCGGAGGGCGGCTGCGCGGGGGTCGGGGAATCGGCCATGGACCGGAATCTAACACCGGTGGAGTCGACACGTATCGTCTCGGTTTGCCTGGACTGTGCCCGGCCGGTCACGGTTCCGGCCACCGGCGCGGCCACGGTGGGTGAACCACCCGATCGGTGCACAGCGCGCGGGCCCCGCAGAGCGGACCATGGGCAGCAACCGGCTGCGCACCCGCAGCCCATGTCCGCCGTGAGGAGCCCTCATTGCCTCGTGACGCCCGACCCCGGCGCTATCTGATGTGCCCACCGGCACACTTCAGGGTGACGTACTCCATCAACCCGTGGATGGACCCTTCGAAACCGGTCGACCTGCCGCTCGCCCTCGCCCAGTGGGAGGACCTGCGGGACCGCTACCGCTCCCTCGGCCATACCGTCGAGCTGCTCGATCCCCGCCCCGAGCTGCCCGACATGGTCTTCGCCGCCAACGGCGCCACCGTGGTCGACGACCGGGTGCTCGGCGCCCGCTTCGCCCATGCCGAACGGGCCGGGGAGGCCGAGGCGCATCTGGCGTGGTTCCACGCGCACGGCTTCACGGACATCCACCTGCCCGCCCATGTCAACGAGGGCGAGGGGGACTTCGCCGTCACCGCGTCCTTCGTGCTCGCCGGACGGGGCTTCCGCTCCAGCCCGCTGTCGCACGACGAGGCCCAGGAGTTCTTCGGCCGCCCGGTGATCGGCCTCGATCTCGTCGACCCCCGCTACTACCACCTGGACACCGCGCTGAGCGTCCTGGACGACACGGCCGACGAGATCATGTACTACCCGGACGCCTTCTCCCCCGGCAGCCGCTCCGTACTGGCCAGACTCTTCCCCGACGCGCTGATCGCCACCCCCGAGGACGCCGGGGCGCTGGGTCTCAACGCGGTGAGCGACGGCCGCCATGTGCTGCTGCCGCAGGCCGCTGTCGGGCTGTTCGGGCCGCTGCGGGCGCGCGGGTTCGAACCGCTGGGGATGGATCTGGGCGAGCTGCTCAAGGGCGGCGGCAGCGTCAAGTGCTGTACGCAGGAGCTGCGTCCGTAGCCGGTCGGGAACCGGGCCGGGTGTACGGGTCACGCGCGAGCGGTTGCGCGTGACCCGTTACGGCACGGGCCGTTACCGCATGACCCGTTACCGCGTGGGCAGTTACCGCACGGGCCGTTACGCGTCGGGCGGCCAGGCGTCGCCCCACGCCGTGTCCCGTGCCGCGCGGTAGAGGTCGCCGTGGCGCTTGGACACCGTCTCGCGGACGAGGTCCCCGGCGTCCGTGCACAGCTCCAGCTGGACGAGGCCCTTGCGGATCTGCGGTTTGCGTACGACTCGGGCGGGGACCGTCGCCACGTCACCGCGGAAGGCCGCGACGTAGCTGAACTTCTCGTCCTCGTACGGAAGGGAGCCGCCCTTGATCCGTCGGTGCAGCGAGGAGCGGGTGACCCGCGCCGAGAAGTGGCACCAGTCCGTGCCGCGCTCGATGGGGCAGGCGTCGCTGTGCGGGCAGGGTGCCGCGGTCCGCATCCCCGCCGCGGTCAGCCGGTCGCGGGCCGCCATGATCCGCAGATAGCCGTCGGGGGTGCCCGGTTCGACGATCACGACGGCCGTGGCCGCGGCAGCCGCCGCGTCCACCACGGCGGTGCGGTCGGCCACGGTCAGCTCGCCGAGGACGTACGAGACGGTGACCAGATCGGTGCTCTCCAGGCTGAGCGCCGAGCCGATCCGTGAGCGCCGCCACTCGGCGCCGCGCAGAGCGGGCGAGCCCGACTCCGCGGCCAGTTCACGGCCGAGCGCGAGTGCGGGCTCCGCCCAGTCGAGCACGGTGGTACGGCGGGTCTCGCCGTCCTCCGTGTCCTGCCAGGCCCCGGCCACCGCCCAGCTCGCCGCCCCGGTACCGCCGCCGATGTCGGTGTGGGTGGCGGGCACCCACTCCGGAACCGCGGCCCGGAAGGCGTCGAGCGCGGACCGTACCGCCTCGAAGGTCGCGGGCATCCGGTACGCGGCGTACGCGGCGACGTCCGAACGGTCCCGCAGGACCGGGGCGTCGGTGGGGGTGGTCCCCCGGTAGTTGGCGATCAGCCGCTCGACGGCCTGTGCGGCCTGTTTGGGCGGCAGCCCGTCGAGAAGTCCGGCAAGGGCACTGCGCAGGGCTTCCGCGGTGGGGAGGGAGTCGTTCACCGGAGGAGTTTAGACCGACCGTCGCGGAGGAGGCCGCCTCGGACCGGGAGCCCTCTCCCTGGTCCGGCCTGATCCGGGCGGAAGGCCCGGGTCGGTCTACGCCCTCCGGAAGGCGAGCACCGCGTTGTGCCCGCCGAATCCGAACGAGTGGCTGACCGCGCGCGACACCCGCGTACGGCGGGGCTGTTTGGTGACGCAGTCGATGCCGAACTCCGGCGCCGGGGCCGCCAGGTTGGCGACCGGCGGCACGAGCCCGTGCTGGATGGTCAGGACGGTCAGGGCGGCTTCGATGGCGCCCGCCGCCCCCATGCAGTGACCCAGCACACCCTTGGGCGCGGTCACCGGAGGCCGGTGCGGATAGACCCGGGCGATCAGTCCGGCCTCGGTGGCGTCGTTGAGCGGGGTCGAGGTGCCGTGGGCGTTGACGTGATCGACGTCCGTGGCGTCCCAGCCCGCGTCCCGCAGCGCCGCCTCGGCAGCGGCCACGGCGACGGCACCGTCCGGGCGCGGGCTGGTGGGGTGGTACGCATCGGTGGTGGCACCGGCCCCGGCCAGCAGCGCCCGCGGCGCGGCGCCCCGGGCCCGTGCGGCGGATTCGCGTTCCAGGACCATCACCGCCGCGCCCTCCCCCATGACCAGCCCGCGCCGGTCGGCGGCGAAGGGGCGGCTGACCGCGTCCGGTTCCTCGCCCGCCCGCAGCGCCCCGGCCCCCGACCGGGCGAAACCGGTCATCGCGAGCCGGTCGATGATCGATTCGGTGGCCCCGGCGACGGCGATGTCGCACTGTTCGGTGACCAGCAGGTCACGGGCCACGGAGAGTGCGGTGGCCCCGGACGAGCAGGCCGTGCCGGGCGCCAGGCTCGGCCCGGACGCCCGCAGCCGGATGGCGACCTCGGCAGCCGGCATGTTGGCGATGGTGAGCAGGGTGCCCAGCGGTGAGGTGGAATCGGGGCCGCGCCGCTCCAGGACGAGCGACTGCTCGTACAGTCCGGTCGAACCGGCGCTGCTGGTCCCGATGATCACGGCCACCCGCGATCCGTCCCAGGTCGCCGGGGACAGACCGGCGTCGGCGACGGCCTCCCTCGCGGCGAGGATCGCGAGTCTGACGAAGCGCCCCATGCGGTAGGCGGTACGGCCGCCGACGGCGTCCGCCAGGTCGATTCCGGTGACCGGGCAGGCGAAGTCGATGAGACAGCCGTCCAGTTCGGGAAGGACACGCGCCGTGGAGCGGCCCGCGCACACCCCCCGCCAGGTGGCTTCCGTGTCGTTGCCGGCCGGGGTGATCATGCCCAGGCCGGTGATGGCGACGGGAGAGCGACTCATCGGGAGGCGACCGCGGTGGAATCGTTCAGGAACTCGGTGATCCGGCCGAGCGTGGCGCCCTTGTACGCCGAGTCGGTGTCGGCGTCGACACCAAGGGTCTCCTTGACGATGACGCCCAGTTCGGCGACCGCGAGGGAGTCCATCTCCAGGTCGTCCATGGTGGCCTCGGGGCGCAGTTCACCGGCGGGGACCTTGAAGGTGTTGGTCAGGACGTCGACGAGGGTCGGGTGCAGCTCGGGCATGGTGTTCTCCTCGGTGCGTAGCGTTCGAAATGATGACGGAACGCGGGCTATTGACGTCCTGTCAACGTCCGGATGATCTTCCGGTTACGCAGTGAGGGAAGGTTTTTTCAGTTCTCCGGAGGCACTCCGCACCTGCTCGGGAGGGGTTCCGGAGGGGTGACGGAAGAGCAGCGAGAGAACATGTCCGGTGCCCCAGTACGCGAGCAGGACGACCCGCAGGAACAGCCGGCTCACTTCGACTCCCCCGTACCGGACCGGTGCCACGGCCCCTGGGGATCGTCGTACGCCGCCAGATACCCGGCGCCCGCGATGGGCACATCGGCCAGCCACTCCTCCGGCAGGTCGAACGCCTCGGTCAGCGGCCCCGCCACCGAGGCGATCCGCGCGGCGAGCCGGTCCACCTCGACGGGCAGCTCGCTGATGTGCCGGCCTTCCAGAAATCCCTCGTTCAGCAGATCGCCGGTGTTGCCCGCGATGCGTTCCAGCGCGAACAGCCGCCCCAGCCCGGACAGCCGCTCCCGGGCGGCCGAGCCGGGCGGCAGGGCCGCCACCGCTTCGGTCACCGCCTCGACGGCCCGCAACTGGGCGTGCGCGGTGGCCGCTTTCAGGGCTGCGGTGGCGCCCGCGTTCCACCGGCCGAGGGCGTCACCGGGCGGCGCCTCACGCATCCGCGCGCGGGCCCGGCCGAGTTGGACGGCCTCGACGGCGGCGAGCAGATCGCGCAGGAAGGCGAGGTCGGTGAGTTCGCGTCCCGCGGGGGCCGCCGCCGGGCGCGGCGGGTGCTGGCCCGACACCATCTCGGCCGCCGCCTTGGCGTGGATGGCGAGGTTGTCGCCCTCGGCGGTGATCGTCCCCTCGATCCCGGTGACGAACGCGGCGAGCCCGTTGTTCTCCAACAGGCCCTGGGCGCCGCACCGTTCACGGCATTCGGCGATGACGGTACGCGCCTCCCAGGTGATCCACGCCTTGGCCACCGCGACCAGCCGCTCGGCCGCCGCCCTGTTGCTCTCGTCGTGGTCCGTCCAGGTCCGCTGGACCGTGCGGTGCAGCAGCGTCATCGCGTACGCGGTGGCCAGCGCGGACGCCAGCGGGGCGTGGTGGCTGCGATGGGCCGTCACCGGCACCCGCTCGGCGGCCCGTACCCCGGCGATGATCCGGTGCGAGCCGTAGCGTACGGCCACCGCCAGCGCCGCCCGTACGGAGCCCACCGCGCAGGCGCTCATGCTGAGCTTCCCCGCGGTGACCCGGCCGATCGACAGCAGGAACCGCCTGCGCCGGTTGGCCACGTCACTGCTGAAGACGCCCTCGCCGTCGAGGCGGCCCTGTGGTCCGGCGAGAAGCGCGGAGCGCGGGACGAAGACGTCGCCGAAGGAGGTGACGCAGTGGTCGACGACGCTGCCCATGCGCCGGGGCAGCAGCCTGATCCGTACGCCGGGCAGCGGTCCGGTGGCGTCGGTCAGCGGGGTCAGGAACAGGAAGGCCCCCAGGTCCCGGCCGTCGAGCAGCAGCCGCGCCGCGACCACACCGCTCTTGGGGCCGCCCGCCGTACTGGTGTTGGGCATGAACTTCTGCGCGCCCGCGTGCGGCGTGCGCAGCAGGAAGCCGTCCGCCGCCCGGTCGTACGTGGCGGTCGTCTCCAGCGCCGCGGCGTCGTTGCCGTGGGCGAGCTCCGTGCACAGGAAGGTCCCGACCCGCGACAGGTCGGCGAACTCCGACAGATCGCGCCCCGCGTCGCCGTCGTGGTCCAGCAGGCTGCCGAGGAAGAGGTTGTAGTGGATGCCCGCGACGGTGGCCAGCGCGGTGTCGACCGGGCTGATCCACTCGTGCAGGTTCGCCAGGGCCACCGGGTCGGCGGCCAGCCGGAAGGCGCTGTCCAGCGTGGAGTCGAGGGTGCGCAGCCGCTCGTACGCCAGTCCCAGCTGTTCCTCGGGCGTCAGTCCGGCACGGCGCCGGAAGGGCCCGGTGGTGAGCAGTCTGCGCCAGTGGCCGTGGGTGGCCCGGTGGTCGTCGCCGAACAGGACCCGGACGAGTTCGCCCCGTACGGCGGCCTCCCCGGCGGTCCCCGTCTCCCGCTCCACGGTGTTGTTCACCGTCATGTCTCACGCTCCGCGCTGGAAGGCCAGCACCACGTTGTGCCCGCCGAAGCCGAAGGAGTGGCTGACGGCCGTCTCCACGTGCTCCGGGCGCGCCTGCTTGGTCACACAGTTCAGGTCGAATTCGACGGCCGGGGCGTCGAGGTTGCCGACCGGCGGGATGAGGCCGGTCTCCAGGGTCAGTACGGTCAGCGCGGCCTCGATGGCGCCCGCGGCGGCGAGCGAGTGCCCCAGGACTCCCTTCGCCGAGGTCACCGACGGCCAGTGCGGGAAGACCCGGGTGATCACCGCTGCTTCCATCGCGTCGTTGAGCGGGGTGGAGGTGCCGTGCGCGTTGACGTGCCCGATGTCGTACGGGCTCCAGTCCGCCTCCCGCAGGGCCGCCGCCACCGCGGCCCGCGCGCAGCGGCCCTGCGGGTCGGGGGCGGTCGGGTGGTGGGCGTCGGTGGTGGCGCCCACCCCGGTGAGCAGGGCACGCGCGCGCTGTCCCCGGGCCGCCGCGTCGGCGGCCCGCTCCAGCACCAGTACCCCGGCGCCCTCCGCCATGACGAACCCGTCCCGGTCCCCGGCGAACGGACGGGACGCCGCTCCGGGGTCCTCGGTACGCCGCGAGAGCGCCCCCAGCTGTGTGAACCCGGACACCACCAGCGGCTGGAGCACCGATTCGGCGCCGCCGGCCACCACCACGTCGCACTGCCCGGACGCCAGCAGGTCGCGGGCGACGGCGATGGCCGTGGCGCCCGAGGCGCAGGCGGTGGCGGGGGCCAGGCTGGGGCCGTGGGCCCGGAGTGCGATGGCCACCTCGCCCGCCGCCGCGTTCGGGATCATCATCGGGACCAGCAGCGGGGAGACCGACTCCGGGCCCGTGGTGTGCAGCTTCAGCGCGTTGTCGGTGAGTACGGAGACCCCGCCGACGCCGACGCCGATGATCACTCCCACCCGGCTGCCGTCCCAGCTCGCCGGGTCGAGTCCGGCGTCCGCGACGGCCTGCCGCGCGGCGATCAGCGCCAGCTTGACGAACCGGTGCATGCGCCAGGTCCGGCGCCCGCCCACCAGCGCGTCCACGTCGGCGTCGACCGGGCAGGCGAAGTCCACGGGCAGGCCGTGGAGTTCGGGCAGGCGGCGGGCGGTGGGCAGGCCCGCGCACACCTGCTCCCAGGTGGTGTGCGTGTCCGCCCCGGCCGGGGTGATCATCCCCAAGCCGGTCACGGCGATCTCGGGTGTCGTCATGAGAGCTCCTCGGAGAGTGCCGCCACGGCGGACGGCGTGGAGGTGGTACGGGAAGCGGCGGGCGGGGCGGAGGCCGTACGGGAGGCGGCCCGGCGCGTGCCGGGCGCGTCGGAACCGGCCCAGCGCAGGGCGGCCGACCCCCAGGTCAGCCCGCCGCCGAAGGCGGTCAGCAGCACCCGGTCGCCGGACCGCAGGACGCCCCGGGCGTCGGCGTCGGCCAGCGCGAGCGGAAGGGAGGCCGCGCCGGTGTTCCCGACCCGGTCCAGATGGGTCACGCACCGCGCCGGATCGATCCCCACCCGCTCGGCGACCGCGCTCAGGATCCGGGCGTTGGCCTGGTGCGGTACGAAGTGGTCGACCTGGTCCGGCTCCCAGCCCACCTTCGCGAGCAGCGCCCGGCACGAGCCGGTCATCCGCTCGACGGCGTGCTGGTACACCGGCCCGCCGCGCATACGGAAGTAGCCGTCGCCCGGTCCGTGGGGCGCCGCGGACGCCCGCGCCCGGGAACCGCCGCCGGCCACGGTGATCAGGTCGTACCCGGTGCCGTCACTGCCCAGGTCGAAGCCGAGCAGTTCGCCGGGGGCCCCGGCGGGCCCCGCCGCGACCAGGGCGGCGCCCGCGCCGTCGCCGAAGACGACGCCGGGCCCGCGGTCGTCGGGGTCCAGCCAGGTGGAGTACGTGTCGGCCCCGGCCAGCAGGACGCGCCCGGCGACCCCCGCGGCCACCAGGCCCTGCGCGTAGGCCAGTCCGTAGACGAATCCGCTGCACACCGCCGACACGTCGACGGCGGCGACCGTGCCGAGGCCCAGGCGGGCGGCGACGGCGGGCGCGGTGGCCGGGCAGGGGTGGTCCGGGGTGGCGGTCGCCAGGACGAGCGCGTCGACCTCGGGGTGGCCGGTGCGCTCCAGGAGCCGCCGGGCCGCCTCGTAGGCGAGGTCGCCGGTGGACACACCGGGACCGGCCCGGTGGCGGGCCCCGATGCCGGTCCTGGTCCGTACCCAGGCGTCGTCCACGCCCCAGTGCGTGGGTAAGTCGTCGTTCGTCACCCGCTGCGGTGGCACCCACCCGGCCACCGACTCCACGAGAGCCATCTGTTCCCCCCTCGTCATTCGATGTCTGCGGCAGCAGAACGGCATCCGAGGGGGAAGGGTTTCGCAGCAGGGGGCCGAACGGGTGGGCTCGGTTCATATGTTCGAAGTGCAGACCCGCACCGCGATGACCTGCGAAGGTATGCCTATGGCAGTTGCGGTGCCGCCGGGGCCATGCGCTGCCACGGCCGGCACAGCGCCAGGAAGCAGATTGCCGCGCTCACCGCGCACACCAGCTGCACCACGGCCATCGGCACGGCCGTCGCGTCGCCCGCGATGCCGACGAGCGGGGACGCCACCCCGCCGAGCAGGAACGTCGACGTGCCGAGCAGCGCCGATGCCGAACCGGCGGCGTGCGGCGTACGCATCAGGGCCTGCGCGTTGGTGTTCGGCATCGCGAGCCCCATCGCCGACATCAGGACGAAGAGAGCAGCCGCGACCGGGAAGAGACCGACGTGGCCGAAGACCCCGGACGTCATCAGCAGCAGCGCCGTGGCGGCGAGCGCGATGACGGTCAGCCCGAAGCCGAGCGCCTTGTCCAGGCTGACCCGGCCGACCAGCAGCTTGCCGTTGATCTGGCCGACCGCGACCAGCCCGACGGAGTTGATCCCGAAGAGCAGGCTGAAGGTCTGGGGCGACGCGCCGTAGATGTCCTGGATCACGAAGGGCGAGGCCGAGACGTACGCGAAGAGCGCCCCGAAGGCGAACCCGCCGGCCAGTAGGTAGCCGGTGAAGACCCGGTCGGCGAGCAGCGAGCGCATCGTCCGCAGCGCGTGCCCGATGCCGCCGGTGTGCCGCCGCTCGGGCGGCAGCGTCTCGTGCAGCCACTTCCACACCACGAGGGTCAGCAGCGCGCCGACGACGGTGAGCACGACGAACACCCCGCGCCAGTCGGTGATCTGGAGGATCTGGCCGCCGATGAGCGGGGCGACGATCGGGGCGGCCCCGGAGATCAGCATCAGGGTGGAGAAGAACCGGGCCATCTCCATGCCGTCGTACAGATCGCGCACCACGGCACGGGCGATGACGACGCCCGCGGAGCCGGCCAGCCCCTGCAACAGCCGGAAGGTGATGAGCAGTCCGACGCTGGGCGCGAAGGCGCAGACGGCGGTGGCGGCGACGTAGACGACCATGCCGATGAGCAGCGGACGGCGGCGCCCCCACTTGTCACTCATCGGGCCGATGACGAGCTGGCCGAGCGCCATGCCGATCAGACAGGCGGTGAGGGACAGCTGGACGGTGGCGGCGGGTGAGTGCAGCGCGTCCGTGACCTCGGGCAGCGCGGGGAGGTACATGTCCATCGACAGCGCGGGCAGCGCGGTGAGCCCGCCGAGGACGAGGGTGACCAGGATTCCGGCGGTACGGGCGACGGCAGGGGCAGGGTGCCCGGTGCGTATGTGGTCCGGGGCAGAGGTCTTCGGCATGGCCTCTATGCTCTCAGCTCAGACCGTGTGGTAATGACGATTCAGGCCGACCGGCAGTCGGGGAGCGGGCGCCGCTACCCGGCTGCCGGTCGGTCCTGTGGAGGCCGGAATGGACAGAACCGTGCGCTGGGGCATCATCGCGACGGGTGGCATAGCCGCCACTTTCACCGCTGACCTGCAGGAGCTGCCGGGCGCGGAGGTGGTCGCGGTGGCCTCCCGCGCGCTCGCTCCGGCGAAGGAGTTCGCCGGACGCTTCGGCATTCCCCGGGCGTACGGCAGCTGGGACGAGCTGGCGGCCGACGAGGACGTCGATGTGGTGTACGTCGCCACCCCGCACTCCGCGCACCGGGCCGCCGCCGGGCTCTGCCTGGAGGCGGGCCGCGGGGTGCTGTGCGAGAAGGCGTTCACGCTGAACGCGCGGGAGGCGGGCGAACTGGTGGGCCTCGCCCGTTCCCGCGGCAGCTTCCTGATGGAAGCCATGTGGATGTACTGCAACCCGCTCGTCCGGCGGCTGGTGGAGCTCGTACGGGACGGGGCGATCGGCGAGATCCGCACCGTCCAGGCCGACTTCGGACTGGAGGGACCGTTCGACGCGGGCCACCGGCTGCGCGACCCGGCCCAGGGCGGCGGCGCGCTGCTCGACCTCGGGGTCTACCCGGTGTCCTTCGCCCAGCTGCTGCTCGGCGAGCCCGACCGGGTGGCGGCGCACGCGCTGCTCTCGCCGGAGGGCGTGGATCTGAACACCGGGATGCTGCTCGGCTGGGACAGCGGGGCGAGCGCGCTGCTGAGCTGCTCGGTGACCGCGGACACCCCGCGGACGGCCGCGGTGACGGGCACGGCGGGCCGGATCGAGTTCCCGCCCGGCTTCTTCTACCCGGAGCGGTTCGTGCTGCACCGGGTGGGCCGGGAGCCCGAGGAGTTCACCCTCGGGCAGGCCGGGAGCGGGCTGCACGGCATGCAGTACGAGGCCGCCGAGGTGATGCGTGCCCTGCGCGCGGGTGAGACCGAGTCCCCGCTGGTACCGCTCGACGGCACGCTCGCGGTGATGCGGACCCTCGACGCGGTACGGGACCGTATCGGCGTCCGCTACCCGGTGGACCTGTCGTAACCTGCGCCCTCATGAGCACCATGAGCACACCCACGGACCCGCCCCCGCGCACATCCCGCAGGACGGCGGTGGTGACCGGCGCGGGCTCGGGGATCGGCCGCAGCGTCGCGCTGACCCTGGCGGAGGCGGGCTGGTCGGTGGCGCTGGCCGGCCGCCGTACGGAGAAACTGGCCGAGACGGCGTCACTGACCGGCGGCGAGACCCTGCCGGTCCGCACGGACGTCTCGTCGCCGGACGAGGTGACCGCCCTGTTCGCGGAGGTACGGGACCGCTGGGGCCACCTGGACCTGCTCTTCAACAACGCGGGCATCTCGGGCCCCGGCGGGGTGCCGGTCGAGGACCTTCCGTACGCGGCGTGGCAGAAGGTGGTCGACACCAACCTGACGGGGTCGTTCCTGTGCGCGCAGGCGGCGTTCCGGCTGATGAAGGAGCAGCAGCCGCAGGGCGGCCGGATCATCAACAACGGCTCGATCTCGGCGCACACACCGCGCCCGGACTCGATCGCGTACACGGCGACGAAGCACGCCCTGACGGGCCTGACGAAGTCCCTTTCGCTGGACGGCCGTCCGTACCGCATCGCCTGCGGGCAGATCGACATCGGCAACGCGGCGACCGAGATGACGGAGCGGATGCGGCAGGGGATCCGCCAGGCGAACGGGGAACTGGCGGTGGAGCCGGTGATGGCGGCGGCGGACGTGGCGAGGACGGTGCTGCACATGGCGGAGCTGCCGCTGGAGGCGAACGTGCAGTTCGCGACGGTGCTGGCCACGACCATGCCGTACGTGGGGCGCGGCTGACGCGGGGGCGCCCGGCATGACGGCGCGCCGTGGCAGGGTGCCGTCATGGACGAACACGCCTGGACGACCGTCACCCGACTCCACGCCTGGCTGGAGGAGTCCGCCACCCGGCCGCCCCGCGAGGAGACGCTGCTCCGGGTGCTGAAACTCTCCGAGGAGGTCGGGGAGGTGGCGCAGGCCGTCATCGGCGCCACCGGCCAGAACCCGCGCAAGGGGCGGTCGCACAGCTGGCAGGACGTGGAGGCCGAGCTGTGCGACGTGATCGTGACGGCGATGGTGGCGCTGCGCACGCTGACCCCGGACGCGGCCGGGGTCTTCGCCGCCCATGTGCAACGGGTCGCGGACCGTTCCCTCGGCGGTGCCGCGCCGCCGTCCCCCGACCCGGCCTCCGACACCCGGGAATGACCACGGAGCGGCGGAAGTTACGTCGACATGACGCCACTTCCCCGCCCCGAGATCCTCCGCTACACCGCCTTCTCCGCCGACCCGGCCGGGGGCAATCCCGCCGGGGTCGTCCTGGACGCCGCGGGGCTCGGCACCGCGGAGCAGCTCGCCATCGCCGCGGAGCTGGGGTACAGCGAGACCGCGTTCCTGACCGTGCCGCCGGAGGGGCTCGGCGGGGAGCCCGGCCGGGCGTACACCGTGCGGTACTTCAGCCCCCGGGCCGAGGTGCCCTTCTGCGGGCACGCCACCATCGCCACGGCCGTCGCCTTCGCGGAACGGCACGGCCCCGGCGACCTGCTCCTCGCCACCCGGGCGGGTACGGTCCCGGTCGCCGTGACCGAGCGGGACGGGGTGCTGCGGGCGACGCTGACGAGCGTGGCGCCCGCCGTCCTCGACGTGACGGCGGAGGACGTGGCCGAGGCACTCGCCGCTCTGGGCTGGTCCGCCGCCGACCTGGACCCGGCGCTCGCTCCCCGGATCGCGTACGCGGGAGCCCGCCACCTGGTGCTGGCGGCAGCGACCCGGTCCCGGCTGGCGGACCTGTCGTACGACTTCGACCGGCTGGCCGCGTTCATGCGCGGCCTGGACCTCACCACGCTCCAACTGGTGTGGCGCGAGTCGGAGTCCGTCTTCCACGTCCGCGACCCGTTCCCGGTGGGCGGGGTGGTGGAGGACCCGGCGACGGGGGCCGCTGCCGCCGCGTTCGGCGCGTACGCACGGGAGTTGGGCCTGGTCGCGGCGGATGCGGTCCTCACCCTGCACCAGGGCGCGGACCTCGGCCGCCCCGGCGAGCTGACCGTCGAACTGCGCGCGGGTGACGAGCGGGTGCGGGTGAGCGGCACGGGCGCCCGGATCGCGGACTGAACCCCCGGCGGCGGGCCACTGCCCGCCGCCGGTCCGGCCGATCGCGGTGGCGCCGGTCCGGCCGATGGCCGGTGTCACCGTCCGCGTCAGTGCTTGCGCCTGCGGCGGGGACGCCGGTTGCGCAGGGCCACCGTGCCGACCGCGAGCAGCGCGGCCACTCCCCCGCCCGCTCCGAGCAGCGGCCAGGAGCTGTCGCCCGTCCCGCTGCCGCCGGACGCCGCGGCCCGCGCGGCCCGCGGACCCGCGGCCGGGGAGGCGGTCCTGAGGCCGCCGCCCTCGCTGAGCGGGTCGACGAGCATACCGACGGGGGTCACCTTGTCCACCGCCCTGAACCCCCAGTCCAGCAGGGCCGAGGTCTCCTTGTACACCGCGTCGTAGCCGACCGCCGGGTGCATGACGGTGACCAGCAGGGTGCGGCCACCTCGGGTGGCGGCTCCGGTGAAGGTGTTGCCCGCGTGCGTGGTGTAACCGTTCTTGACGCCGATCATCCCGGCGTACGTGCCGAGCAGCCGGTCGGTGTTCTGGATCTGGAACTTCTTGCCTCCCCGGCCGGGGAACTCGGCGACGCGGGTGGCGCAGTAGCCCCGGAAGTCGGTGTTCCTGAGCCCGTGCCTGGCGAACAGCGACAGGTCGTACGCGGACGACAGCTGCCCGGGGTGGTCGTAGCCGTCGGGGCTGACCACATGCGTGTCGAGGGCCTGGAGGTCCACGGCTTTCGCGGCCATCTCACCGACCGTGCCGGCCACACCGCCGTTCATGGAACTCAGCACGTGGACGGCGTCGTTGCCGGAACGCAGGAAGACCCCATGCCACAACTGGTCGACGGTGTACGTGGTTCCGGCCTCGACGCCCACGAGGCTGCTGCCCGCCGGAATCCCCGCCAGATCGGCGGCGGTCACCTTGCGCTTCTGCGCCTTGTCGAACTTGGGGAGCACGGTGTCAGCGAAGAGCATCTTCAGCGTGGAGGCGGGCGGCAGCGGCCGGTGGGGCCGGTAGGCGGCCAGCACCTCACCGCTGTCGTAGTCCGCGACGAGCCACGACTGAGCGGCGGCGCGCGGCAACGCGGGCGCACCGGCGCGGCGTCTGACCTGTATCCCGTCGAGGCCCAGCCGCTCACCGCCGATCACGGTGGCGGCCGAGGCCGGGGTGGCCCCGGAGACGAGAAGCGCGGCGGGCACGGCAGCGGCGGCGAGGCCGAGCACTGCGCGCCGGGAGTGCGAAGCGTTGCTGGTCACTGAGGGATCGTACGAACCTGAGCGGCGGGCGGGTGCGGCGGGGCCGATCTCACCCCTCGCACGGGTGCTGTTCCTGTGCGTGTCCGTCACCGGATCCACCCGAACACATGTCGCCCTTGTCCGAGTACATGCCTGTATTGCGGGTAAGAAACCCATGTGGGGGCGAGAATCCAGCGCCCGGAGGTGTCTTATGAGCACCACCTATGAGAAGGACGACTTCTACTCACGCGACAGGTCGCCCAACGCGACCATGCCGGAGGACCGCCCCCGTGGAGGCGGACCGAGAGCGCCACTGAAACACCGCGGGCCGCTGACCGTGGTTCTGATGACCGCGGCCATCATCCTGCTGATCATCGTGGGAGTCGCGCTCTTCCCGTGACCGAAGCCTCTTCCGGTGACCGAAGCGACGCCGACCGTGTCGGCACCCTGACACCCGACGCGGTCGGCGTCGTGCGCTACGGCACCCGGTGCGGGGCGCGGCGGACGGCGAGGACCGCCAGGTCATCCTGTTGGGACCCCGCGGTGAAGGCACTCACGTCGTCGACGAGTGAACCGATGAGTTGGCCTGCGGTGATGTCGACGCGGCCGGTCAGGCGCGTTTCCAGCGGATAGAAGGCGCCCTCGGGCGAACGGGCCTCGGTCAGACCGTCGGTGCACAGCAGCAGCGTGGCCCCGGTGGGGAACGGGAACCACTCCACCGTGCGCGGCTCGTCGACCAGGCTCGCCAGGCCGAGCGGCACATGCTCGGTCCCTGCGGCGACGGCGGTGACCGCTCCGTCGTGCAGCAGGTAGGGCGGGATGTGCCCACAGGTGACGACCTGGGTCTCGGTGCTCTTGTCCACGCCCAGGACGAGCGCGGTGACGAACCGTTCCGGCTCACCGCGCTGTGCCGCGTAGTCGTTGTGGCGGACGACCGCCGCTTCGAGCGCGTCGATGAGCAGGGTCATCGTCGGCTCGCGGTGGGCGGCCTCGCGGAAGGCACCCACGACGTCGATGGCCATGCCGATGGCGGGCAGCCCCTTCCCCTGGACGTCGCCGATCAGCACCCGGGTGCCCCAAGGGGTGGCCGCCACGTCGTAGATGTCGCCGCCGACGAGCTTGTCCTGCTGCAGCGGCTCGTAGACACCGTCCACGAGGACGTCGTCGGTGAGCAGCGGCAGGGGACGCAGGATCTGCCGCTGCATCGCGGCTGCGGTCGACCGCAGCCGCACCAGCGCCGCCTCGCGCGTGAGGCGAATCCGGGAGCTGTAGACGGCCAGCGCA
Source organism: Streptomyces sp. A 4/2 (assembly GCF_940670765.1). GTDB lineage: Bacteria > Actinomycetota > Actinomycetes > Streptomycetales > Streptomycetaceae > Streptomyces. Next base: position 64,777 of record NZ_CALNVW010000037.1, on the reverse strand, counting down.
CCGAAGCCGATGGCGAACAGCGCCAGGATCACCCGGTCGACGAAACGCTCCTCGGACCGGATGAACACCGGCACGATGACGAAGGCGGTCACCCAGGCGGAGACCAGGGCCGTCTGGCGCGGGCTGCACAGCGCCGCGGCGAACGCCGGCAGGAACACCAGCAGGCCGAGAAGGAAGACCGCGGCTCCGGTCAGCAGGACAAGGGTGACCGCCACCGCTGTCGTGGCCACCGTCGCCCAGACGACATTGCGGGTGGAAGGCGTGCGAATGGCGGTGTCTTCGTCGCTGCGGTCCGCCAGGTCGGGTGCCGAGCGCAGTGCCGCACGCAACGAACGGAACATGCGGGCATCCTCCAGCGGCACTTGAGGTCGGGCTGGTGCGAGTCCGCACACGGCGGCGGACAGGCGGCCTCGATCATTCACGTCGGCCAGGGGCCCGGCGGGAGGCTGGCCGCTGCCGTGCTGAAGTGCGCCCGTACGAGTGGCGATGCGCGGAGCGGGCACGCGGTTCGCCGACTTCGACGCCGATGGCACGACGAGGGCACGACGAGGGCACGACGAGGGCCGGGCGGTCCCCCTGGTACGGGGGACCGCCCGGCCCGGCTGTGTCGTTGCCGTGCGCGTGCTGTGTGGTTACCGGACGTCGTAGGCGCGGGTGATCGTCTGGCTGACCGCGTTCTTGTTCGAGTCCGTGAAGGTGGTCTTCAGCGTGACCTGCTTACCGGCGGCGCCGGTGTGGTCGAGGACGGCCGTCCACTTGCCGTTCTTCTGCTCGGTCGGCGCCTGGGTCCAGGTGGTGCCGCCGTCGTAGGAGTAGGACAGCGAGGCCGCGGTGATCGTGCCCGGGGTGTACCCGGCGTGGCCCTCGACCGACAGGCCGACCTTGATGCCGCTCTTCGCGGGCAGCGTGTTCATGCCGTCCACCGGCAGGTCGTAGTCAGGGAAGAGGATCGGCAGACCGCGGGAGTAGACGTCCGACTCCAGGTGGGAGCGGAAGCTCCAGGTGGTGGTGATATCGGTGGAGCGCAGCCAGCTCCGGTCCGAGGACGGAATCTTGTCCAGGTTCTGGGTGAGCTCGTACGCGGAGTCCTCGGCCGGAACCGCGAACGCGTCGTACGGATAGGTGCTGGTGGCGATCTGCTCGCCGTTGCGCTTCAGCACCAGGTTGCCGAGGTCGCCGAACGACGCGCCGCCGGACCAGTGGTCACCGGACGCGTCGAGCCAGAGCGCGCTCTGGAAGCCGATCAGGTCACCCTGCCGCTCGGCGGCCAGCACCGGCTTGCCGTCCGTGTCACGCGGCGCCGCCGGCCGCAGGAGACCGCGGTACCACTCCTCGGAACGCCGGTCCCCTGCCCGGTAGGTGCGGTTCTGGTCGCTCATGAACGCGGCGAACGGGAAGCTGCTCATCGCGCCGTGGGACCAGACGTCGTCGCCGGTCGTGTAGTAGGCGGTACGGGTACCGGGCACATGGACCGGGTCGAACAGGCTCACCGTGATCGAGGTGTTCGTGTTCCAGGAAGGACCGATGAAGAGTCCGTCGAGGTAGTCGGCCTCCTTGCCGAGGGCGTACCACTTCTCGGTGACCTGGGCCAGCTTCGAGTCCTTCGACTGGTACACGTGGTCGGACTGCAGCGGGCCCTGGCTCGGGAACGAGAGGTTGTAGACATAGGACGATCCGCCCTGGGAACCGGTCGCGCGCCAGGTGGGCCGGAACTCGAAGAAGCCCTTCTTCGCGCGCCCGTCGACGGAGGCGTAGAACTTCTGCACGGCGCTGCCGGCCATGAGCGATCCGTCCAGCTGCCAGGTGTCGTCCCAGGTGCGGGCGTAGCTGAAGGTGGTGTGGGTGACCGTCGAGGGGCGGTCGGTGCGCACGCTTATCCGGTGGGCCTTGCGCGCGTCGAGGACGACCGTGGTGTCCCCGGTGATCCGCAGCTGCGGGCGCCCGAGGTAGCCGATGGACTCGGCCGCGTTGTTCGCGTCGTAGGTGGCCACGAAGCTGGAGAGGGCGTAGTCGCCCGGACGCACGCTGTACGTCTGGTCGGTCGCGCCCGCGTTGCTGCGGCGCTCACCCTTGGCGGTGTCGAGGCTGACCAGGTCCAGGGAGGAAGCACCGTTCGCGGGCTGCCCGTTGCGGTCGATGACCTTGACCCGGAGGGTGACGGTTTCCGGCTGGACGTAGAGCGTGACCGGTACGGAGACGTGCACGTCGCTGCCGGTGGCCATGATCCGGCCGGTGACCGCGCCGTACTGGCCGGCCTGGAGGTGAGCGGTGGGGTTGATCCGCACCGGCACCTGGACGGTGGCGCCCGCGGGAACGGTCACCTTGCTCTGGTCCAGCTTGACGACGCCGGAGTTGACGTCGCTGCCGTCGTTGCCGTGCACGCCGCTGACCTTGAGGCCCAAGGTGAGGTCACCGGTGCTGGTGTTGGTGAAGGGCACCTGCACGGTGGTGCGGTCCGAGGCGTCCTGCGGCCAGTTGAAACTGCCGCCCTGGACGGCGGGCGCGGAGAGCACCTTCTGGTGCACCGCCGTGGCCACGTCGAGGACACCGGCGCCGGTCTGGTCGGCGCCCGCGATCTTGCCGCCGGTACGGGCGGAGGAGACCAGGGCCGCCTTGATCTGCTGCGCGGTCCAGTCCGGGTGGGCCTGGCGGACGATGGCCGCCGCGCCCGCGACGTGCGGGGTCGCCATGGAGGTACCCGACATCGTCTGGTACGCGTAGACGCCGCGCCCGCCCGCCTTGGCGGCCAGGATGTCGACGCCGGGGGCGGCGATCTCGGGCTTGAGGGTGTGGGTGACGGCCACCGGGCCGCGGCTGGAGAACGGCGCGGTGGTGTCGTCCTGGCCGACAGCGCCGACGGTCAGCACGCCGGGCGCGCAGCCGGGCGAGGAGACGGTCTCACTGGCCGATCCGGCATTGCCCGCGGCGATGACGAACAGGGTGTGCGTGCTCTGCGAGAGCTGCTTCGCGGCCTCGGCCAGCGGGTCGGTGCAGTCGCCGATCGCGGGGTTGCCGAGGCTCATGGAGACGACGTCGGCCTTCTGGTCGACGGCCCACTGCATGCCCGCGATGATCCAGGAACTGTCACCGGAGCCGCTGTCGTTGAGGACCTTGCCGATGAGCAGGGAGGTCCCGGGGGCGACGCCCTTCTCGCGGCCGTCACTGGCCGCTCCGGAGCCGCCCACCGTGGAGGCGGTGTGGGTGCCGTGACCGTGCCGGTCGTCGGTGCTGTCGGAGTCCGTGAAGTTCTTGGACGCGGCGACCCGGTTCACCAGGTCCGGGTGCTGGGCGTCCACGCCCGTGTCCAGGACGGCGACCTTGGTGCCCTTGCCGTCGTAGCCCTCGGCCCAGGCCTCCGGCGCGTGCACCTGCTTGGTGGACTGGGCCAGCGTGGCCTTGACCTTGCTGTCCAGCCACAGCTTCTTCAGCGAGGAGCCGGAACGGGAGCGGTTGTCGGTGACGTCCTGCCAGAAGGTGGCGGCGGTGTCCTTGTCGGCCTTCAGCGCGACACCGTCCACGGCCGGGAGACTCAGACCCCGCTCGGCTCCACGGGGAGCCGCCGGTGCGCTGTCGGCAACGTTCACGCTGTTCCGGTAGGTGGCGATCAGCGGCAGCGTGTCGGAGTGGGTGTCGTCGTATCCCTGACGGATGAGCCCACTGACGTTGAACAGCTGCTCGTCGACCTTGCCCTCGGCGATCGCCCGGGAGGCGTCGTCCGGGTAGACGTAGAGGTCCTTGCCCCGCTGGTACGTCTGCACGATCGGCTGTACGCCGTCCTTGCGGGGCAGTACGGCTGCCGAGCTGTGGCCCGACGGGTCCGTGGTCACCAGTACCTTGTCGCCGGTGACGAGCGTGACGGTGACCTGCTTGCCGTCCTTTGCCGCGGCCCCGCTGCCGACGACAGGACGTTTGCCCGGGGAACCGCCGGGCGGTGTGTCCGCTGCCGCCCCGGACGGCGCGACGGCCGTGACTGCCAGGACCGCGGCGGTAGCCGCGCCCAAGGCAATTCGCGCTATCGGATACATGAATCTCCCTAATCGAAACCGTGAACGTGCCATGCTGCGGCTGCATCCTGGCAGGGATACGGATCACTCAGGGGTGCCCACGTGTGGCGGGTTCCCCACGTGGCGGCATTCCGCCAGCCGGTCACTTCCGGCGGTTCACCTGACCGGGCTCTCCCGGTCAGGTGGATGAACGTACTTCCAGCTGAGAGCGGGTGTACCCGCCCCGGGGACTACCGGACGGCCCGTGCCCCGGACGCGCCGGGGACGGGATCAGAGCCAGCCCATGCGCGCGGCGTGCCATCCGAGCTGGAGGCGCGATTCCACTCCCGCGAGGTCCATCAGCCGGCGCACCCGACGCTCCACGGTGCGTAGGGAGAGGCCGAGTTGGGACGCTGCCCGCCGGTCGGAGATCCCGGCCAGCAGCATGGCGAGTACCTCCAACTCCTCCTCGGACGGCTGCTGTTCGGCGGCCGGCTCCTCGCCAAGGCCCGTGGGGGTGGTGTACAGCGGCCGGGCCTGAGCCCATTCCTTCTCGAAGAGATGCACCAGGGCCGTCAGCAGGCCGCTGCGGTGCACCACGATGGCGCTCGGCTCGCCTCCGGGATCCGTCATGTCCAGGGGCACCATGGCGCGTTCCCGGTCGGAGATGACCATCTTGAGCGGCAACGAGTCGGCCACGCGCAGCTCGACGCCCCCCATGACGGCCTCCCGCACGTCCCGCACGGCCTCGTGGCCGTCGAAATAGTTCTTGGCGGCCACGACCCGGAAGTCGACGCCGCGGTCCAGAGCGGAACTCTCCGACGTGTCGGTGTCCTCGCGCGGCACCGCGATGGGCTCGCCGACGAGGAAGACGAACAGCTCCCGCTGGGCCCCGGACTGCAGTTGGTGGAAGCGGTGCGCCACCTGTTCCACACCCACGACCACCTCCACGACACCGCCCGCCGTGTGTGCGGCGGTGTTGCGGTACTGCTCGGTCAGCTGCGCATACGCGGTCTCGGCCAGGTGCAGGGCGTTGCGCTGCTCGACGAGGAGGGGGGCCAGGGCCACCGAGGGCGGGGTGAGCCGGTAGCGGGCGGCCCCGGGACCGGCCTCGGCGGGTTCGACCGGGCCGGGAATCCCCGTCCCGGTGGCGACGGCCACCAAGCCGCGCGCCGCGAGGCCGAGCAGGATCCGGTCGCTCTCGGCCTCGTCCAGTCCGGTCTGCTGGGCGAGGTCCTGCGCGGATGCCGCCGGGCGCGCCAACAGGGCCGTGTATATGGCCTCTTCGGGTGGGCCCAGTCCGAGCGCCTGCAGCATCCGGTTCCTCCTGGGGCGGCCACCGTGTCCGGCCCCGGCACAACTCACGTGCACCGAGCGGGTCTTTTCCGTCGAACCCTATCTCTCAACCGGAATACGTCGTTTTCCGCTTCGCCTGTCGGTACCGGTGGGTGGACATGTCCCGGGCGGGAGGCACGGAAGAGCCACTGCTCCCTGAAGTCCGTGCCCCTGAGGAGCCCGTGCCCCTGAAGCCCGGAAGGGGCCTCCGACACACGTCGGAGGCCCCTTCCGGGAAAACTTCACAGATGGCGGCGGACGAGCCGGCCTGTACGCCGGGTTCTGTCACCCGGTGACCTCGCGGTCGCCGGGGAGACGGCCATCCATCTACGACCGGCATTGCTGCCGGCCTCCTGCGGTCTACCCGCGGACTCGGGCGAGCAGCCCTCGAACGTCCGCGCAGGATCGTCTTGCGACAACCCCTCTTGACCTTGCTCCAGGTGGGGTTTACCTAGCCGCCTGAGTCACCTCAGGCGCTGGTGGTCTCTTACACCACCGTTTCACCCTTACCGGGGGCCTTGCGGACCCCGGCGGTCTGTTTTCTGTGGCACTGTCCCGCGGGTCACCCCGGGTGGCCGTTAGCCACCACCTTGCCCTGTGGAGCCCGGACGTTCCTCGGGAGGATCCGGAGATCCCCACGCGGCCGTCCGGCCGACTCGTCCGCCGTACGGACATCGTAGCCGGTCGCGGCCCTGCCGGAGCCGGCCGACTGCGGGCCGGGGCGGGACGGAGGCGGGACGGTGGTCCGGGCCGGTACCGAGTGCCGCACCTTTACGCTGGCTGTTGCTGCTCACGTACGAAGGAGACCTGCCGTGCTCGTGCTCTTGCCGCCGTCCGAAGGAAAGGCCGCGAGCGGCTCCGGTGCCCCGCTGAAGCCGGAGTCGCTGTCGCTGCCGGGGCTGGCCGGGGCACGGGCCGCGGTGCTGGACGAACTGGTCGAGCTGTGCGCGGCGGACGAGGAGAAGGCGCGCGAGGTCCTCGGGCTGAGCGAGGGGCTGCGCGGCGAGGTCGCCAAGAACACGGGGCTGCGGACCGCGGGCGCGCGTCCCGCCGGTCAGATCTACACCGGCGTGCTCTACGACGCACTGGACCTCGGCTCCCTCGACGCGTCGGCCCGGCGGCGGGCCGCGACGTCCCTGCTGGTGTTCTCCGGGCTGTGGGGTGCCGTACGGATCGGCGACCGGATCCCCTCGTACCGCTGCTCGATGGGGGTGAAGCTGCCGGGCCTCGGGGCGCTCGGGGCGCACTGGCGGGCGCCGATGGCCGCCGTCATGCCCGAGGTCGCGGGCGGTGGGCTGGTGCTCGATCTGCGGTCGGCCGCCTATGCGACGGCATGGAAGCCGAAGGGTGAGGTCGCGGAGCGTACGGCTTCGGTACGGGTGCTGCACGCGCCGACCCGGAAGGTCGTCAGTCACTTCAACAAGGCGACGAAGGGGCGGATGGTGCGCGATCTGCTGCTCGCGGGCGCCGCACCGGCCGGCCCCGCCGCCCTCGTCGAGACCCTGCGGGAGCTGGGGTACGTGGTGGAGGCATCGGCTCCGGCGAAGGCCGGGAAGGCCTGGGAGCTGGATGTACTGGTGACCGAGATCCACTGAGCCACACCCACGCCCGTTGCACAGGATGCAACGGGCGTTGCGCGTGACGTGTGTGCCGGGGCAGGATGCCGGTATGACTTCCGTGCTCGACCTTGCCCCCGTGGTCCCTGTCGTCGTGCTCGACGACGCAGCCGATGCCGTACCGCTGGCGCGGGCGCTGGTCGCGGGCGGGCTGCCCGCGATCGAGGTGACGCTGCGGACACCCGCCGCGCTGGACGCGATCCGGGCCATCGCCGCCGAGGTGCCGGACGCGGTGGTCGGCGCGGGCACCGTGATCTCCCCCGAGGGGGTCGCTCAGGCACTCGCCGCGGGGTCCCGGTTCCTGGTCAGCCCCGGCTGGTCGGACCGGCTGCTGGGCTCGATGACGGAATCCGGTGTGCCGTTCCTGCCGGGCGTCTCCACGACCTCGGAGGTCGTGCAGCTGCTGGAGCGCGGGATCACCGAGATGAAGTTCTTCCCCGCGGAGGCGGCGGGCGGGACGCCCTACCTGAAGTCGCTCGGGGGGCCGCTGCCGCAGGCGCGGTTCTGCCCCACCGGCGGGATCTCGCTGACGTCCGCGCCGTCGTATCTGGCGCTGCCGAACGTGGGCTGCGTCGGCGGGACCTGGATGCTCCCGGCGGAAGCCGTCGCCACCCGGGACTGGGCGCGGGTGGAGTCACTGGCGCGGGGTGCGGCGGCGCTGCGCGTGGCGTGACGCGGGTCCGGTCGACCGGCGGCCGAAGCACGTTCCGCCCGAAGCGGGTTTCCGCTCAGCGCAGGTGTGACGTGTCGTTCAGCAGCCGTACGGACGCGTTGCCGTCCGCGTAGTACGCCACCGCCGACACCGAGGCCGCCGAGAGTTCCATCCGGAACAGCGACTCGGGCGGCGCGCCCAGCGCGAGCCGTACCAGTGTCTTGATCGGTGTGACATGCGTGACCAGCAGCGCCGTCGTCCCCCGGTGCCCGGCGATCAGCCGGTCGCGGGCGGACGCGACCCTGCGGGCCACTGTCGCGAAGCTCTCGCCGCCGCCGGTCGGGGCCGCCTTGGGCGAGGCGAGCCAGGCGTCGAGGTCGGCGCGGTACCGCTCGCGCGCCTCGCCGAACGTCAGGCCCTCCCAGGCACCGAAGTCCGTCTCACGCAGGCCCTCTTCGATCCGGACCGGCAGACCCAGCCGGTCCGCCACCGTCTGCGCCGTCTCGCGGCAGCGGCGCAGCGGTGACGACACGACCGCCTGGATCGTGCCGCGGGCAGCGAACGCCGCCGCGGCCCGTTCCGCCTGCTCGCGGCCGGTCGCGGACAGCTCGGGGTCCGTGCCGCCACTGCCGGAGAACCGCTTCTCCGGGGTGAGCGCCGTCTCGCCGTGGCGCAGCAGTACGAAGGTCGCCGGGGCGCCCAGGTCGGCCGGGGCCGACCAGCCGACCGGCGGGGCGGCCGGGGCACCGGTCGCCTCAGGGGCGGACGGCGCGCCCAGGTCCGCCGTCGAGTCCGACGGCTCCCACTGCCTGCCGTCCCTGCCCGCGTCCATCGCCTCGTTGGCGAGCCGGTCCGCGTGCTTGTTCCGCTCGCGCGGGATCCACTCGTACGTCACCTGTGACCGGGGCAGCACGGTGGCGGCCTCCGCCGCCAGCGGCTTCATGTCCGGGTGCTTGATCTGCCAGCGCCCCGACATCTGCTCGACGACGAGTTTGGAGTCCATCCGGACCCGGACCCGAGCGGCGGGGTCCAGCGCCGCGGCGGCCCGGAGCCCGGCGATGAGGCCCCGGTACTCGGCCACGTTGTTCGTGGCGAAACCGATGAACTCCGCGGCCTCGGTCAGGGTCTCCCCGGTGGCCGGGTCGAGCACGACCGCGCCGTAGCCGGCGGGCCCCGGGTTGCCCCGGGAACCGCCGTCCGCCTCGACGACGAACTCCCGCATCAGATACCCGAGTCGGCCGTACGCACCAGGATGCGGTGGCAGTTCTCGCACCGCAGCACCGAGTCGGCGGGAGCCGCCTTCACCTCGTTGACCTCGGTGATGTTGAGCTCCAGGCGGCAGCCCTCGCAGCGGCGCTGGTAGAGACGGGCCGCGCCGACGCCGCCCTGCTGCACCCGCAGCTTCTCGTACAGCTTCATCAGGTCGGCGGGGACCGAGGCGGCCACCACCTCACGCTCCTTGGTGAGGGTGGCGACCTCGCGGTCGATCTCCCCGGCGGCGGCGTCGCGGCGCGCGGTGGCGTCGGCGACCTTGCCCTCGACGGACCCGACCCGCTCGGTGAGTTCGGTGGCGCGCTCCTGCGCGGACTCGCGGCGCTCCATCACTTCGAGGACGACGTCCTCCAGGTCGCCCTGGCGCTTGGCGAGCGAGGTGATCTCGCGCTGGAGGTTCTCCAGGTCCTTGGGCGAGCTGACCGCACCGGAGTCGAGCCGCTGCTGGTCGCGCGCCGAGCGCTGGCGGACCTGGTCGACGTCCTGCTCGGCCTTGGTCTGCTCGCGGGCGGTGTCGCTCTCCTCCGTCCGCACGGCGACGAGCAGGTCGCGGAGCTGGGTGAGGTCCTTGGTCAGGGAGTCGATCTCGGCGTGCTCGGGAAGCGACTTGCGCTTGTGCGCGAGCTGCGACAGCCGTACGTCGAGGGACTGGACGTCGAGGAGTCGGATCTGGTCGGCGTGCGCGGCGTTCAGTTGGGGGCTCCAGAAGGATCGGTTGCGGTGGACGCCGCGTGGGCGGTCCAGGGGTCTGTGACCGTACGGGAGACGTGGGTACGCAGACCCCATCCGTTCCGGTCGGAAATCGCGTCGAGCTGCGCCGCGGCCTGCGTGCACCAGGGCCACTCGGTGGCCCAGTGCGCCGCGTCGAGCAGCCCGAGCGGTGACTGCTGCACCGCCTCGGACACCGGGTGGTGGCGCAGGTCGGCGGTGAGGAAGGCATCGACGCCACTGGCGCGTACCTGGTCGAAGAGGCTGTCGCCGGAGCCGCCGCTGACCGCGACGGTGTGGACGAGGGCGTCGGGGTCGCCCGCGACGCGGATGCCCTGCGCGGTGGCGGGGAGCCGTGCGGCGGCCCGTGCGGCGAACTCCCGCAGGGTCACCGGGTGGTCGAGCTCACACACCCGGCCGAGGCCCCGCCGCCCGTGCGGGTCGGCCGGGTCGGGTACGAGGGGGCCCACGACCCGCAGGTCCAGCGCCCCGGCGAGCGCGTCGGAGACCCCGGGGTCGGCGGTGTCGGCGTTGGTGTGTGCGACGTGCAGGGCGATGCCGTGCTGGATCAGGGTGTGCACGACACGGCCCTTGAAGGTGTCGGCAGCGACCGTCGTCGTCCCGCGCAGATAGAGCGGGTGGTGGGTGACGATCAGCTGGGCGCCGAGCTCCACCGCCTCGTCGGCGATCTCCTGGACGGGGTCGACGGCGAAGAGGACCCGGTCGACACCTTCGGGGGCCTGCGGATCGCCGCACACCGTACCGACGGCGTCCCAGGATTCGGCCCGCTCGGGAGGCCAGAGGGCGTCGAGTGCGGCGATGACTTCAGACAGACGGGGCACGGCTACAGGTTACCTGCGCTCCGTGCCCCGGCTGCCGGTCGGGCCTGGTCGGTGAACCAGCCGGCCTCACTTGACCAGCCGGTGTCACTTGACCAGCCGGTGTCACTTGACGAGCCGGTGTCACTTGACGAGCCGGTGTTACTTGACGAGGTAGTGCTGGAGGTCGTCGAGGACCTTGTCGGCCGCGGTCACGCCCAGACCCAGGTACCAGGTCTCGTCGGGAACGTTCTTCGCCTGCCCGTCCTTGACCGCCTTGAGGTTCTTCCAGAGCGGGTTGGACTGGACGGTGTCGCGCTTGGTGGCCTTGGGGTCGCCGTACACGCCGGTGAAGATCCAGTCGGCGTCCGCGGAGTCGATCTTCTCGGGGCTGATCTCCACGGCGAGGTCGTTCACCTGCTGGCTCTTGGGCCGCGGCAGCCCGGCGTCCTGGAGGATCGTGCCGATGAAGGACTGCTGCGCGTAGAGGCGGATCCGGTCCGGCATGTACCGGACCATCGAGATGGTCGGCTTGTGCGGGCCGACGTCGGCGCCGAGCTGCTTGGCGCGCTTCTCGTACGAGCCGAGTTCGGCCTTGGCCTGGGCGGTCCGGTCGAGCGCCGCCGCGTTCAGCAGGTAGTTCTGCTTCCAGGTGAAGCCCGGACGGATGGAGAAGACGGTCGGCGCGATCTTCTTGAGTGCGTCGTACTTGTCCGCCGCGCGCAGCTGGCTGCCGAGGATCAGGTCCGGGTGGAGGTTGGCGATGGCCTCCAGGTTGAGGTTGTTGATCGTGCCGACGTTCTTCGGGTTCCCGGCGTTCTTCTTGAGGTAGCTGGGAATGCCCTCGCTGCCCTCGGTGGGCGCGTAGCCGACCGGCTTGATGCCGAGGGAGACGACGTTGTCCAGCTCGCCGACGTCGAGGACGACGACCCGCTGGGGCTTCGCCTTGAGCACGGTCTTGCCCATGGCCTGGGTGATGGTGCGCGGGAACTGGCCGGGCTTGGCGTCCGTACCGAACGCGGCGGTCTTCTTCGCGGCGTCCCCGAAGTCCTTGCCCCCGGTCGCGACGTCCTTCTTGGCCGCCGAGTTGGCCTTGTCGGAGCTCGCGGCGCCGTCCCCGCTGTCACTGCTTCCGCAGGCGGCGAGGGTGAGCGCGCCGGTGAGCGCGAGGGCGGCGACAGCTGCGCTGCGGCGACGTACGGACATGGCAAAGCTCCTGACAAGGGTTACTTAGGTGTGCCTAACCTTAACCACCCCTCTCCCGCCGAGCACACCCACCCCCTCCTTCTCAGCCGAACCCCGCGGTGGCCACCCTTACGAGGGACTTCGTCCGACCCGGCTGGTTCGGCAGGACGTACGAAAACTAGCTTCGGTGTCCGGAGGTGACCGAACGATGACAGCCCCGGCCACGACAACCGCGACGATGACCGCGACGCAGCCCCACACGACCGCCACGACCCTCGCGAACACCGCGGACGGTCTCGACGCGGTACGGCGGACGGACTTCACCCTTGCCCACGACGGGTCCTACGCCGCCCGGCTGGCCCGCCGCAGCGGGGACGCCTGGTTCCCCGAGCGCTGGACGCTGGACGGACCCGAGCCGTACGCGGTGGAACTGCCCGGCCACCAGCCCGAGGAGCCGGACTCCGACGTGCTGCCGCTGGCCGACGGGCGGGTGCTGATCCGCCGGTTCATCGAGGGGCGGCACACCTTCTCCCTGCTCTATCCGACCGGTCCGGGCACCGGCGAGGTGCCCCTGGGGGGCGTCGAGTGCGAGCGGCTGACCCTGCTGCCGCCCGCGCCGGGCAGCGCCTGCGCCTACGCCCTGGCGCCGGGCGAGCACGCGACCACGGTCTGGCTGGTGGCGGGCGGGGCCTTCGGGCCCGAGTACGTCACGGAGGTGCCGGGGCGCTGCACCGGCGGGGTGTGGCTGGACCGTACGGGCCGGATGCTGGCCCTGGACCGGGAGACGGACGGGGTCACCAAGGCGGTGGCGGTCGACCTGGAACGGGGCGGCGAAGTCACCCCGCTGCTCCAGATCACCGACGACAGCGACGACCGCCTGCTGCTGGCCGACGCGGACAGCGGCCTGCTGCTCGTACGGTCGAACGCGCCCGGGTACGACCGGCTGGGCTGGGGCGTCCTGGGGAGCCGGCGGCCGGTGCGCTTCCCGGAGTGTCTGCGGCTGGACGACGCGGTGGTCTCGCCGTTCGCCGTGCAGCCGGGGCAGGTGCTGATGCCGGAGACCTGCGGGGTCGCGCTGCGGATCGACGGCGCGGCGGGCAGCTGGCTGGGGGTGTGGCGGCCCGCGGCCCGGCGGCTGCTGCAACGGGCCGCGCCCGAGGGGTGGTTGGCGGGGGCCGGGCTGTGGACCGCGGAAGGGGTGCTCAGGCTGCCGTGCTCCACGGGCCCGGTACCGGTCTCAGTGGTGGACATCGCGCCGCTCGGCGAGGTGCCCTGCGACCTCTCCATCGAGCTGTCCATGGGGGTGGGCACAGAACCCGCACAAGTGGAAGTCCCTGGTCAGGAACCGTGCGGCCCCCCTGACACTCCTGTTGTGTGCAAGCCCGTACCGTTGCAGCAGGCGCCTCTCAACGGGCGCCCGCAGGCTGGTTAGAATCTCGGGCCTGCCCACACGAGCAGCGCTGCAGTAACTGAAGTAAGCGAGCGATTTGACGGGGGAGACGTCTCATCATGTCTGAAGCCAGGACCGACACCGCCCGGACGAGGCCGCAGCCTGCGACCGCGGGCCGGGGCGAAGCCGGAGGCTCCGGAAAGCACCGAGGGAGTGCGGCGCCCACCGAGGCGTCGGAGGCCGAGACCAACGGCCGCCACCGCCGCGCGGCGGAGCAACGCACCGGTGCTGCCTGACCGATCACGCGTACGCGCACAGGGAAGGGACCGTCCCCTCGGGGGCCGGTCCCTTCCCTGTGCGCCGGTGGCAGCGGCCCGTCAGCCGCTGTGCTTGAGTCCCAGGACCTCCGAGGCCGCGAAGGTCTCGTTCGGCGGCCGGTCCGCGTAGTACGGGGAGAGCACCTCGTCCAGCTCCTCGTACGAGAACACGGTCTTCGCGGTGTCGAACTTCGCGGCCACCCTGGGCCGTTCCACGACGGCGACCATCCCGCCGTGCACCACGAGCAGTTGCCCGTTGACCTGGGCCGCGGCCGGGGACGCGAGGTAGCCGACGAGCGGGGAGACGTGCTCGGGGGCCAGCGGATCCAGCTCGCCCGCGCCCGGCTCCTGGAATCCGGCGAAGACGTCCTCGGTCATCCGGGTCCTGGCGCGCGGGCAGATCGCGTTGGCGGTCACCCCGTACTTGCCGAGGGCCAGCGCCGTCGACGTGGTCAGCCCGACGACACCGCCCTTGGCCGCCGCGTAGTTCGGCTGGCCCGCCGAGCCTGCCAGGTACGCCTCCGAGGAGGTGTTGACGATCCGGCCGTAGACCGGTCCGCCCGCGGCCTTGGAACGCTCCCGCCAGTGGACGGAGGCGAAGTGGGTGGTGTTGAAGTGGCCCTTGAGGTGGACCCGGATCACCGAGTCCCACTCGCTCTCGCTCATCGAGAACACCATGCGGTCCCGCAGGATGCCCGCGTTGTTGACCAGGATGTCGAGCTTCCCGTAGGTGTCGACCGCCAACTGCACCAGGGCGCGGGCCTGTTCGTGGTCCGCGACGTCGCCGAGGTGGGCGACCGCCTGCCCGCCCGCCGCGCGGATCTCGGCGGCCACCTCCTCGGCGGGCGCGGCGGACGCCTCGCCGGAACCGTCGCGGCCCGGCTGGCCGAAGTCGTTGACGACGACACTCGCGCCGAGCCGGGCGAGTTCCAGCGCCTCGGCACGGCCGAGGCCGCGGCCGGCCCCGGTGACGATCGCGGACAGGCCATCGAGTGGCAAAGACATGGACCAGCTCTCCTTACGGGTCTCCGGAGCCACAGGTCTCCGGTTACGGCGTCTCCGTTACGGCGTCTCCGTTACAGCGCTACCGGCTCTGAGGACCGGCGCGGCTCGGATCTCACGGATCCCTCGGATCCCTCGGATCTCACGGATCTCACGGATCCCTCGGATTTCACAGATCCCTCAGGCCTCCTCCCAGATCCCTCGGATCCCTCGGATCCCTCAGATCTCGATGCAGGTGCGCAGCGCCTCGCCCGTACGCATCTGCACCAGCGCGTCGTTGATCCCGGCGAGCGGCACCCGGTGCGTGATCAGCCCTTCGAGGTCGATGCGTCCGGCCCGCCAGAGCGAGATGGCCCGCTCGTAGGAGCGGACGACGTCCCCGCCGCCGTACATGGAGGGCAGGATCCGCTTCTCGTCGAAGAACAGCTCGAACATGTTGAGCTGGAGGAAGTCGTCCATGGCGCCCGCGCCGACCACGCACAGGGTGCCGCCGCGCCGGGTCGTCTCGTACGCCGTCCGGGCCGTGGCCGACTTGCCGACGACCTCGAAGACGTAGTCGAAGCCCTCCCCCGCCGTGATGCGCTGCTTGGCGTCGGTCAGCGCGTCCGGGGCGATGGCCTCCGTCGCGCCGAACTTCAGCGCGGCCTCCCGGCGGGAGGCGACCGGGTCGACGGCGATGATCTGGGAGGCGCCCCTGAGCCGCGCGCCCTGGATCGCGGAGATGCCGACGCCGCCGCAGCCGATGACCGCGACCGACGAACCGGCCTGCACATCAGCGGTGTTGATGGCGGCGCCGAGCCCGGTCGTGACGCCGCAGCCGATGAGCGCGGCGATCTCGAACGGCACGTCGTCGGGGATGGGCACCGCGCACCCCGCGCCCACGACGACCTCCTCGGTGAAGGTGCCGGTCCCGGCGAATCCGAAGACATCGCCGCCGGGGCGCTTGAAGTTGGGGGTGCCCGCGTTCATGAACCCGGCGAGGCACAGCTCGGTCTGGCCGCGCTTGCAGGCCGGGCAGATCCCGCAGGCGGGCAGCCAGCAGAGCACCACCCGGTCGCCCTGGCTGAGACCCGTGACCCCGTCGCCGACGTCCAGGATCTCGCCCGCGCCCTCGTGGCCGGGGACGAACGGCGCGGGCTGCGGAAGCACCCCGTTCATCGCGGAGACGTCCGAGTGGCAGAGCCCGGTGGCCCGGACCCTGATCTTGACCTTGCCGGGGCCGAAGCCCACCGCCTCGACGTCGTCGTGGACCTCGAGCTTCTCCTGGCCTATCTCGTGCAGTACGGCTGCGCGCATGGTGCGGCTCCTCACATACGGCTACTTCTGGTGGGTCAGTGGTGTGTGACGACGGTGCCGGTCAGTGGTGCGTGACGACGGTGCCGGTCAGTGGTGCGTGACGACGGTGTCGGCGAGGACCGGCGCGTCGTCCCGTTCGACGGCCGAGACGACCACCTGGACACGGCCCGGCGACTCCCACATCCGGAGCCGGAGGGTCTCGCCGGGGAAGACGACACCGGCGAAGCGGGTGGTGTACGAGTCGACCCGGGCGACATCGCCGCCGAGCACGGTGTCGACGACGGCCTTGAGCGTCATTCCGTACGAGCAGAGCCCGTGCAGGATCGGCCGGTCGAACCCGGCGAGCTTGGCGAACTCCGGGTCGGCGTGCAGCGGGTTCCAGTCGCCGGAGAGCCGGTAGAGCAGGGCCTGGTCCGGGCGGATCGGGCGCTCCTCGGTGCGGTCGGGCGCCCGGTCGGGGAGTTCGAGCCGGGCCGAGGGGCCGCGTTCGCCGCCGAACCCGCCCTCGCCCCGTACGAAGATCTGGGAGTCGCTGGTCCACAACGGGCCCTCGGCGTCACTCACTTCGGAGCGCAGCACGATGACGGCGGCCTTCCCCTTGTCGTACACCGCCTGGACGCGGGACGCGGAGACGGCCGTGCCCTCGACGGGGATCGGCCGGTGCAGGACGACGGTCTGCCCGCCGTGCAGGACGGCGGCGAGGTCCACCTCGATCCCGGGTGCGGTGAGGCCGCCCGCCAGGGCCGTGCCCGCGCCGGCGACCGTGGCGAAGCTGGGCAGGACGTGCAGCCTGGACTCCAGGGTGTAGCGCAGCTCGTCGGCGTCGGTGGCGGGCAGACCGGCGCCGACCCCGAGGTGGTAGAGCTGGACGTCCTTGTGGCCCCAGGTGATCTCGCTGGAGCGAGGTTCGGCGGCAACGGCCTCTGCGGCATCAATGGGCATGGGGCGAGGGCTCCTTGACGAGGGAAAGACCTCGGTGCGACCGTCCGCACCGTCAGGCGCACCGAGGTCGTACGGGACCGACCTCCGGCGCCCTTTGTAGAACGCGTTCTAGGCCGATGACCCCATGTATAACGCACCCCTCAGCACTTGTGAAGACTCCTGACGCCACGTCAGATCTCTGTCGGACCTCCGGTCGGCCGTGACATTTGTCCCGGCCGGGTCCGTACATGCGCATCTGCCGCGCGGCCCGGCCCGCTCCGTAGCGTGGGGGTCATGACGCAGACAGCAGACACCGGCCCCGCGGTGAGCTTCACCGGCGCGGTCAAGACCTTCGGCGCGGTACGGGCCGTGGACGGCGCCGATCTGGAGATCCACCGCGGGGAGACCGTCGCGCTCCTGGGGCGCAACGGGGCCGGGAAGTCCACCACGATCGGACTGCTACTCGGGCTCGACCAGCCCGACAGCGGGCAGGTGCGGCTCTTCGGCCGGACGCCCGAACAGGCGGTACGGGCCGGGCTGGTGGGGGCGATGCTGCAGACCGGGCAGCCGATCCCCCGGGTGACGGTGCGGGAACTGGTCGCCTTCGTCGCCAGTACGTACCCGCGCCCCCTCCCGGTGTCCGAGGCGCTGGACATGGCGGGCCTCGCCGAGTTCGCGGGCCGCCGGGTCGACAAGCTCTCCGGCGGCCAGACACAACGGGTCCGGTTCGCCGTGGCGCTCGCCGGGAACCCGGAGCTGATCGTCCTCGACGAGCCGACCGCCGCGCTCGACGTGGAGGCCAGGCGGGCGTTCTGGGACTCCATGCGGGCGTACGCGCGACGAGGGAACACCGTGCTCTTCTCCACGCACTACCTGGAGGAGGCCGACGGCAACGCCGACCGCATCGTGGTCATCGACCGGGGCCGGATCGTCGCGGACGGCAGCGCCGAGCTGATCAAGCGCTCGGCGGGCGGCAGCCTGGTCTCCTTCGACCTGGCGGGCCGGGGAACGGAAGGGCTTCCGCTGCTGCCCGGCGTCACCGCCGTGGAGATCCGCGGGGACCGGGCGTCGCTGCGTACGGACGACTCCGACGCCACCGTCGTCGCCCTCGCGGAGCTGGGCGCGATCCGCGGACTCGCGGTCGCCCCGGCCACCCTGGAGGACGCCTTCCTCCGCCTCACCTCGCACGAACCCGCCTCGCACGAACCCGCCTCGCACGAACTCACCTCGCACGAACCCGCCCACGTACCCGGCGAACCCACGAACGAGAGCGGGCACGGAACCGCGCCCCGACCCCAGAAGGCGGACGTCTGATGCTGGAGTACATCAAGCTCGAAGTGCGGCGCACCCTGCGCGACACCGGATTCGTCGTCTTCGGCGTGGGGATGCCGGTGATGATGTATCTGCTGTTCACCAACATCGGCCCCACCGACTCGGCGTCGGCCGCCTGGCGGGTCACCTCGATGGTCGGTATGGCCGCGTACGGAGCGCTGGGCGCCGCGCTCGGCGTCGGTACCGGCGTCGCCTCGGACAAGTCCCTGGGCTGGCTGCGGCAGTTGCGGGTGACTCCGCTGCCGCCCTCCCAGGTGGTGCTGGGCCGGGCGATCGCGGGTTCGGCGACCGTACTGCCGGGCATTCTGGCGGTGCTGCTGTCCGGGGTACTGGTCAACGGCGTACGGATGGACGCCTGGCAGTGGGTGGTGCTCGCCCTGCTGCTCTGGATCGGCGCACTGCCCTTCACGCTGCTGGGCATCGGCAACGGCTACCGGCTGACCGCCCAGACGACGGGCGTGGTGAACGTGGCCTGTCTGATGGGGCTCGCGATCGTCGGCGGCCTGTGGTTCCCCGTCGACGCCTTCCCCGGCTGGCTGCGCTCGGTCGCCCGGTACACACCGACCAACCGGTTCGCCGAGCTGGGCTGGTCCACCACCCACGGCAGCGCGCCCGGTCCCGGTACGGTCGCGGTGCTGGTGGCCTGGCTCCTGGTGTTCGGCACGTACGCGGTGATCTCGTACCGTCGGTCCGCGAGGACCGTGTGACGGGAGAGGCGATGGGCGAGAAGCTGAACGGGCCGCGTGGGCCACGTCGACCGCACGGGCTGCGCGAGGGGTGGAAGCGGCACAAGGAGCGGCTGAAGGAGGCCGAGGAGCAGAAACGTCCCGGCCCGCCGAACGCCTTCGCCCTGCTGCCGTGGCTGCTGCTCGGCCTGGGCAGCTTCTCCAACCTGATCGGCGGCGACGCCCCCAACCCGTGGATCGGCGGGGCCGGGCTGCTGGCCTTCAACTCCCTCTACGTCTCGGTGGCGTTCCGCGCCTTCGACCCGGAGAAGCGGAAGAGCCACGTCACGCTGTACCTGCTGGGTCTGATGGCGGCCATCACCTACGGCCTGGCCCTCGGCTACGGGGACAACTGGCTGCTGTTCTTCCCGCTGCTCTCGCTGGCCATCGGCACCACCCTGCGCGACCGGCAACTCGGGCTGGCACTGGTGGTGGTCGCGGGCTCCGCGGGTTACATCTCGGGGCAGGAGGGGCACAGCCCCTGGGACCCCTGGACGCTCGGCTACGGCACGTTCATCTCCGGCGCGGTGACCGCCGCGGTCCTGACGCTCTCCGAGACGGTCATGGAACTCCGCTCCACCCGGCAGGAGTTGGCCCGTTCGGCGGTGGAGCAGGAGCGGCTGCGTTTCTCCCGCGATCTGCACGACCTGCTCGGCCACACGCTCTCCGTGATCGTCGTGAAGTCGGAGGCCGCCCGCCGGATCGCCCCGCGCGACATGGAGGCGGCGCTCGGTCAGATCTCCGACATCGAGACCGTCGGCAGACAGGCCCTCACCGAGATCCGCGAGGCGGTCACCGGGTATCGCGACGCGAGCCTGGCCAGCGAACTCGACCGGGCCCGTTCGGCGCTCACCGCGGCCGGGATCGAGCCCGTCGTACGGCAGTCGGGCCCGCCGCTGGCGCCGGAGAACGCCGCGCTGCTCGGCTGGGTCGTCCGGGAGTCCGTCACCAACGCCGTACGGCACAGCGGTGCCACCCGCTGCCAGATCACCGTGGACGGCGGAGCACCCGAACGCGTCCGCCTGGTGATCAAGGACAACGGTCGCGGCGTAGGCTCTACGCCACCCGGCAGCGGGCTGAAGGGTCTGACCGAACGCCTCGCGGCGGCCGGCGGATCCCTGGAGGCGGGCCCCGGCCAGCGGTCCGGTTTCCGGCTGGTGGCCGAACTCCCGGCCGACGCGGCGCCGGACCGGGAAGAACCGGCCGGGTGAGCCGGTGGAAGTGGAACAGGGAGAGCAGCGAATGATCCGAGTCCTCCTCGCCGAAGACCAGGGAATGATGCGGGGTGCGCTCGCCCTGCTCCTCGGACTTGAGGAGGACATCGAGGTGGTCGCCCAGGTGGCCACCGGTGACCAGATCGTGCCGGAGGTCCTTGCCTCGTCCCCCGATGTGGCGCTCCTGGACATCGAACTGCCGGGCCGCAGCGGGCTGGACGCCGCCGCCGACCTGCGTACGGAGGCCCCCGGCTGCCGGGTGCTGATCCTCACCACCTTCGGCCGGCCCGGCTATCTGCGCCGTGCGATGGAGGCGGGGGCCGCGGGATTCCTGGTCAAGGACGGGCCGGTGGAGGAGCTGGCCGCCGCGATCCGCCGGGTGCTGGCCGGGGAGACGGTCATCGACCCGGCCCTGGCCGCGGCGGCGCTCAGCGCGGGACCCAGTCCGCTGACCGCCCGCGAGTGCGAGGTGCTGAACGCCTCGGTGGACGGGGCGACCGTCTCGGACATCGCGGGCAAGCTGCACCTCTCGGAGTCGACGGTCCGCAACTACCTCTCGTCGGCCATCGGCAAGACGGGGACCCGTAACCGCATGGAGGCGGTGCGGTCGGCCCGGCAGCGGGGCTGGCTGTAGCCGGAAAGCCTTCCCGGCTACAGCCCAGTTAGCCCAACAGCCCAGGGTGTCCAACAGCCCTGGGGGCCCGGCGGCCCCCGCGGTCAGTCGTCGGACGGGCTCGCTGCCGCCGGGCTCGGTGCGGCCGGGTCCCGTCGCTCGTCGGCCGGGCCCGACGCCGCCGGGCGCCGGAGGATCGGGCCCGAGGCCCGCGGCATCCACAGCAGCATCAGCACCACCGCCCCCAGCAGGATGAACCCGCCCCACCGGAACGCCAGCCCGTACCCCGCGGTCAGTGCCTCGGCCCCGGTGCCGCCCCGGCTGCCGGACGCGGCGACCGTGGAGAGTACGGAGAGGCCGAGCGCACCACCCAGCGTGCGGGCGGTGTTGACCAGCCCGGAGACCAGACCCGCGTCGCCGGGTGCCGCGCCGGAGGTGGCGAGCGAGGCGAGCGGTGTCATGGCCAGTCCGGCGCCGAGCATCATCAGCATGCCGGGCAGCATGATCGAGACGACGTACGTCCCGTGCGCGGTCATCGTCGACTGCCAGCCGAACCCGACGGCGGTGATCAGCGTGCCGACGACCGCCACGTGCTTGGCCCCGACGCGCGCCATCACCCGCGGCGCGAGCTTGGAGCCCGCGACGACGCTCAGCGAACTGGGGATGAGCGCCAGCCCGGCGACGAACGGCGAGTAGTGGAGCACGTTCTGGGCGTAGAGCGTCATGAAGTACCACATGCCGAAACTGCCCGCACCGCAGATGAACATCGCCGCGTTGGCCGCGGCCACCGAACGCACCTTGAACAGTTTCAGCGGCATCAGCGGCACCCGGGTGCGCGCCTCGACGGTCAGGAACAGCCCGATCAGCACCACTCCGGCGAGCAGCGGCACCAGCGTCGCGGCGGCGGTCCAGCCCTCGGCCTCGGTCTGCACGATGCCGTACGCGAGTACGGCCGTGCCCGCCGTCACCAGCACCGCCCCGGGCAGGTCGAGCCGCCGGGCGCCACCGGCGCGGCTCTCGCTGATCCAGCGGGCCGCACCGACCAGGACGAGCGCGCCGACCGGCACGTTGATCAGCAGGACCCAGCGCCAGGACAGCGCGTCGGTCAGCGCGCCGCCGACGAGTCCGCCCGCGGCGCCACCGCCCGCGCCGACAGCCGTCCAGGTGGCGATGGCCCGTGCGCGGGCCGCGCCCTCGGGTACGGCCGAGGTGAGGATCGTGAGCGTCGACGGTGCCAGTACCGCGGCGCCGAGCCCCTGCACGGCCCGCGCGGCGAGCAACTGCCAGCCCTCCTGGGCGAGTCCGCCCGCGAGCGAGGCGAGGGTGAAGAGCCCGAGCCCGACGAGGAACATCCGCTTGCGCCCGAAGAGGTCCCCGGCCCGGCCGCCCAGCAGCATGAATCCGGCGAAGGCGATGGCGTACGCGTTGACGACCCACTGCAGCCCGGTGGAACTGAGTCCGAGGCTGCTGCGCATGGAGGGCAGGGCGACGTTGACGACGGACACGTCGAGCACGACGAGGAACTGACCGGCACAGGCGGCGAGGATCACCAGCCAGGTAGATGGCCGGGTGCGGGAAGACCGGGGGCGGGGGGCGGATATGTGGCCGTCCGAGGAGGTTCGCGACATGAATGCCATGTTCGCAGCCGACCGGTGGCCCGTGCATCCGCATATCAGCGCAAGCGCTCTGGTCCATCCGGCCTAGTACCTTCTTCCGCGCAGCCGCCCCCGTCCCGTCACGCACCGGACGACCCGCCGGTCACTGCCCGCTGCGGGCGTCGGCCAGGCCCTGCCACCGCTCCGCGATGTCCGCGGTGGGTGCGGGGAGCTCGAACTGGTCGAGGATCCGCATCACGATGTGGTCCACGATGTCGCTGATCCCGCGCGGGATGTCGTAGAAGGCGGGCATCGGCGGAACGATGCGGGCCCCCATCCGGGAGAGGGCGAGCATGTTCTCCAGATGGATCTCGCTCAGCGGTGTCTCCCGGGGCACGAGGACCAGCGGGCGGCGCTCCTTGAGCGTGACATCGGCCGCGCGGGAGATGAGGTTGTCGGCGAAGCCGTGCCGTACCGCCGCGAGGGTCTTCATGCTGCACGGGACGATGACCATGCCGGCGACCGGATAGGAGCCGGAGGAGATCGTGGCCCCCATCTCGCCGAACTTATGTGTCACATCGGCGAGTTCGGCGAACTGCCTGCTGGTGCGGGAGGTCTCCACCTCGATGGTGGAGCGGGCCCAGGTGCTCAGGACGAGATGGGTCTCCACCTCCGGCACCTCCCGAAGGACCTCCAGCAGCCGGAGAGCGATCGGGGCCCCGGTGGCGCCGGTGACTCCGACAACGAGCCTGATGGGTACGTGGGTGGGGGTGGGAGTGGGGAGGGTCACAGCGTGCTCCTGGTGCGGGCATCGGGCGGAGGGGGTGGGACGGACCGGCCGGGGAGGGGAACCGGACCGGCCGGACCACCCTGCGGATAGGGGACGGACGGACCGGCCGGACCGGCCGGGGAGGGGAGAGCCACTGCGGCCTCCCCTCCCCTGTGGCGCGGGCCTACAGCGGCAGGACGCCCGCCCAGCGCCTGCGCAGGTCCTCGCGGGTCGCGTCGTCGACGCGGTTGGCCGCCGGGTACTGGTCCTTCCACGCGAACGGCTTGGTCGCGTCGATCAGCACGATGCCCATCCCCAGGTCACCGGCGGCGCGCTTGTCGGGCGACAGTCGCGGGTCGATGGCCGTGGTGGGCGCCCGCAGCACCTGGAGGGACTCGGACGGGTCGACGCGGGTGAACATCGCCCACAGGACGTGGTTGATGTCGGTGATGTCGATGTCCTCGTCGACCACCACGAAGTACCGCTCCATCCCGCCGGTCCGCTTGCGCCCCGCCGCCGCGAGCAGCGCGTGCATCGCGTCGCCCGCGCCGGTCTGCTCGATGGAGACGACCATCATGAGCTGCCGGGCGTAGGCCCACACGCCCTTGATGTTCTGCACTCCGGAGGCTTCCAGGTGGTCCCAGGTCACCGAGGCCGAGTACAACGGGACGGCCTGGTCACCGGCCGGGACGGTCGGGAGCATGGGCGGGGCGCCCAGGATGATCGGGTCGTCGCGGTGCATGATCCGGGTGACCCGGACCACGGTCTCCTGGCCCGAGTGGGTGTAGTAGCCGGTCCACTCCCCGAACGGGCCTTCCAGGACGGACTCCTCCTCGACCGGCGGCATCTCCCCCTCGATGACGATCTCCGCGTACGCCGGGACCGGGAGGTCGCTGCCCGGCGCGTACAGCACCTCGACGCCTTCCCCGCGGAGCCCGCCCGCCAGGTCGTACTCCGACATCCCGGACGGCGCGGCGATGGCCGCCGCCGTCGAGAGGATCGGGTCCTGGCCGACCACCACGGCGATCGGGCAGGCCCGGCCGCGCTGCCAGTACTTCTCGGCGATGGCCTTGGCGTGCCGGTTGCCGAGCATCCAGAGCGAGAGCCGGTCCGGGCCCTGGACACAGGCCCGGTACGTACCGACGTTGACCCAGCCGCTGTCGGGGTCGCGGGTGATGACCATGCAGGCGGTGCCGATGTAGCGCCCGCCGTCCCCGTCGTGCCACTGCGGCGCGGGGAAGACCCCGAGGTCCACGTCGTCGCCGACCAGGACGTTCTCCAGGACCGGACCGGTGGCGACCTCCACCGGCGGGACCGGTTCGAGCCGCTTGCTCAGGTCCTTCCAGGCCCGCACGATGTCCAGCTTCCCGGTGGTGGGCGGAAGCCCCAGGGCCACCGCGGTGCGGGCCGCCGTCCCCATGAAGTTGGTGAACACCCGGTGCCCCGCCGGGAAGCCGGGGATGTTGTCGAACATCAGGGCGGGGCCTTCCTTCTCCGCCATCAGTTCGGTGATGCCGCCGATGTCCAGATCCCGGTCCGCGCCGTCGATCCGGAGGACCTCGTCCTTCCCCAGGGTCTCGGTCATGTGGTCGATGTAGTGCCGGAGATCGCGGAATGCGCTCATGTGCCGTCGGGAGCCGGGCGGTGTACCCGGGTGCTCCCGTCCTCCTCTTCCACCGCGAGGATCCGGACCGGCCCCGGCCGGGGGCAACGAGTCGGGAAGCGAATGCCGGTTTTCACGCGAGATAGAGTCGGGATGCATGGAATCCATCGATCTGCAGCTCATTCACGCACTCAGAATCGACGGACGCGCACCGCTGCGCCGGATCGCCTCGGTACTGGAGGTCTCCGACCAACTGGTCGCCCGCCGCTACGCCCGGCTCCGCGAGACGGCCGGGCTCCGGGTGGTGGGGCGGCTCAACCCCCGGCCCGTCGGGCAGACGGTGTGGGCGCTGCGCCTCCAGTGCGTCCCCAGCGCCTCGCTCGGTCTGGCCCGTGCGCTGGCCGAGCGGGACGACACCCGGTGGGTCCAGCTCGCCTCCGGCGGGACCGAGATCATCTGTCACCTCGCGGTGCACGGCGACCGGGACCGGGACGCGCTGCTGATGGACCGGATCCCGGCGAGCCGCCGGGTCACCTCGATCACGGCGCACCGCATGCTGAGGCTGTTCAAGGGCGGCCCGACCACCTGGGACGGCCCCACCTCCGCACTGAGCCGGCAGCAGCGGGACGCCCTCGCCCCCGCGTACCCGCCGCCCGAAGCCCAGGCGCCTCCGGTGGAGCTCACGGATCTGGACCAGATCCTGCTCACCGCGCTGACCCGGGACGGCCGTACGCCGCACGCCCAGCTGGCCGCCGAGGCCGGCTGCCACGAGTCGACGGTGCGCCGCCGCATCGCCCAACTGCGCACGGCCGGGGCGCTCTTCTTCGACCTGGACATCGACGAGAGCGCGCTGGGCAGCCCGGCGGCCACCGCGATGTGGATGGCGGTACGCCCGGCGCAGCTCGCCGCCGCGGGCGCCGCGCTGGCCGGTCACCCCGAGGTGGCGTACGCGGCGGCCACCACCGGGCGGACCAACCTGCTCGTCAACGTCCTATGCCCGGACGACGAGCACCTCTACGCGTACCTCTCCGACCGCATCGGGGCGCTTCCGGGCGTCGACACGGTCGAGACCGCCCCGGTGATCCGCACCCTCAAACGGGCGGGCGCGGTGGCCCGCAACCGGGGTCGGTCGGAGGGCAGTCGGAGCGAACGGCCGGGCAAGCGGCCAGGGGAACGGCCCGGTGGACAGCCCGGCGGACAGCCGTAGGGCCTGACCGACGGATCATGGCCAGGGACCCTCGGTGCCCGCCGCCCGGTCACCCCCGCCGCAGCATCGTCACCACGGCCGCCCCGCCCAGCCCGATGTTGTGCGCGAGGCCCACCCGCGCCCCGGAGACCTGCCGGGCGCCCGCCTCCCCGCGCAGCTGCCACACCAGCTCCGCGGCCTGTGCGAGGCCGGTCGCGCCCAGCGGGTGGCCCTTGGAGATCAGACCGCCCGAGGGGTTGACCACCCACCGGCCGCCGTACGTCGTCGCCCCGCTCTCCACGAGCTTGCCGGACTCGCCGTCCGGGCACATCCCCAGCGCCTCGTACGTCAGCAGCTCGTTGACCGAGAAGCAGTCGTGCAGTTCGACGACGTCCACGTCCTCGATGCCGAGCCCGGACCGCTCGTACACCTGGCGCGCCGCCGCCCGCGACATCGGCCTGCCCACCGCATCGATGCACGACCCGGAGGCGAAGCTCTCCTCGGTGTCGGTCGTCATCGCCTGGCCCGCGATCTCCACCGCCTTGTCGTGCAGCCCGTGTTCGACGACGAACCGCTCCGACACGACGACGGCCGCGGCCGACCCGTCCGAGGTCGGCGAGCACTGGAGTTTGGTGAGCGGCCGGTGGATGGTCTTGGCGGCGAGTATCTCGTCGACCGTGTAGACGTCCTGGAACTGGGCGCGC
Organism: Streptomyces sp. A 4/2; assembly: GCF_940670765.1. Taxonomy (GTDB): domain Bacteria; phylum Actinomycetota; class Actinomycetes; order Streptomycetales; family Streptomycetaceae; genus Streptomyces. Next base: position 38,541 of record NZ_CALNVW010000037.1, on the reverse strand, counting down.
GGGTTCTCCGCCGAGTGCCGGTGGTTCTTGGCGCCGACGGCGGCGAGCTGGGCCGCCGTGGTCCCGTACCGCTCCATGTGCTCCCGGGCCGCGTTGCCGAAGATCTGCGCGGTCGGCGGGGACATCTCGAAGCCGTGCCCGGCGGCCATGATCCCGTAGTGCCGGGCCACGGGCGAGGTCTTGAAGTCGCCCCCGTCGGAACCGCCGCCCAGCGCCCCCTTCTTCATCTTCTCGAAGCCGAGGGCGAGCACGCAGTCGCTGACACCGCCCTCGACGAACTGCCGCGCCATCATGAGGGCGGTGGACCCGGTGGCGCAGTTGTTGTTGACGTTGTAGACGGGCACCCCGGTCAGCCCGAGTTCGTACGCGGCCCGCTGCCCGGCGGTGGACGCCTGGAAGCAGTAGCCGACGGGGACCTGCTCCACCTGCCCGTAGTCGACACCCGCGTCGGCGAGCGCCTGGGTGCCCGCTTCCTTCGCCATGTCCCAGTACTGCCAGTCACGGCTCTCCGGCTTCTCGAACTTGGTCATCCCGACGCCGACGATGTACGCCTTCATGGTTCCGCCTCCCGGTCCGCTGCCACCATCCAGTTAACTGACGGATCGTCAGATACTTCGATACTGGCAGCGGGAGGCGGCCAACGGAAGGGGGAGAAGTCCTCGGCGTCGCTGATGTACGCGACCCACTTCGCATCCCGCCGCGCGAGGCAGCACCCCCCAGCACCCTCTGCCCCGCGCGCCGCTCCCCCGCCCGGTCTCACGGATCGCGCGGCAGCCCGAGCAGCCGCTCCGCGACCACGTTGAGCTGTACCTGCGTGGTCCCGCCCGCGATGGTCAGGCACCGTGACATCAGGAAGCCGTGGACGGCCCGCTCCGCCGGTCCTTCGCCCACCGCGCCCGCGGGTCCCAGCAGTTCCAGGGCGAGTTCGGCGACCTTCTGCTGGTGCGGGGTCTGCACCAGTTTCCGCAACGAGGCGCCCGCGCCGGGTTCCAGGCCGGAGACCTGTTGCAGAGTGGTCCGCAGGCCGATGCAGGCCAGGGCATGGGCCTCGGCGGCGAGCAGGCCGATGCGGGCGACGGTCGCGCCGTCCAGCGTGGCGGACCGGGCGATCAGTGCTTCGACACCCGTACTGAAGGTCAACTGGTCGGCCATGTGCACGCGTTCGTTGCCGAGCGTGTTGCGGGCCACCTTCCACCCGTCGTCCACCTCGCCGACCACCGCGTCGTCGGGCAGCAGGACGTCGTCGAAGTACACCTCGTTGAAGAGCGCGTCCCCGGTGATCTCCCTGAGCGGCCGGATATCGATCCCGGAGGCCCGCTTCATGTCGACCAGGAAGTAGGTGAGCCCCCGGTGCTTGGGCGCCTCCGGGTTCGTACGGGCGAGCAGGATCCCGTAGTCGGCCCACTGCGCCGCCGAGGTCCAGACCTTCTGGCCGTTGATCCGCCAGCCGCCGCCCTCCACCCGCTCCGCGCGGGTCCGCAGCGAGGCCAGGTCCGACCCGGCGCCGGGCTCCGAGAAGAGCTGGCACCAGAGCAGGTCGCCGCGCAGGGTCGGGGCGAGGTAGCGCTCCTGCTGCTCCGGTGTCCCGTGGGCGAGCAGCGAGGGCACCACCCAGGTGGCGATGCCGAGGTCACTCAGCTTGACCCCGGCCGCCTTCAACTCCTGCTGTACGGCGAGCTGTTGTACGGGTCCGGCGCCCAGCCCGTACGGCTCGGCCAGGTGCGGCGCCGCATAGCCGGTGGGTGCGAGGGCGCGGCGGGCGGCGGCCGGGTCGAGGCCGCGGGCGCTCTCGACGGCCGTGCGGGCCTGTTCGCGGTACGGCTCGGCCTCGGCCGGGAGTTCCAGCCGCAGTTCGCGGCGTGCACCGGCCGCCGCCAGCCGGACGGCCCGCGCCCGGTGCGCGTCCCCGGCACCCAGCAACTGCCGTGCCACCAGGGCCCGTCGGAGGTGGATGTGGGCGTCGTGCTCCCAGGTGAAGCCGATTCCGCCGAGGATCTGGATGCAGTCCTTGGCGCAGCTGTACGCGGCGTCCAGCGCGGCCCCGGCGGCCAGCGCGGCGACGAGGCCGCGCACCTCGGGGCGGTCGTCGACGGCGCGGGCCGCGTCCCAGGTGAGCGCCCTCGCCTGTTCGACGCGCAGCAGCATGTCGGCGCAGAGGTGCTTGACCGCCTGGAACTGCCCGATGGGGCGGCCGAACTGCTCGCGCACCTTGGCGTGTTCGGTGGCGGTGTGCAGCGCCCAGGCCGCCGTGCCGCAGGCTTCGGCGGCGAACAGTACGGCCGCCAGGTCCGTCACCAGGGTGTCGTCGATCGCCAGCATCCGGTCGGCGGGTACGGCGTCGCGCACCCGCACCCCGGCGGTCGGCCGGGTGGGGTCCACGCCCTGCTGGACCTGTATGTCCAGCGCGGCGGCGTCGACAGCGGCCCATCCGCCGCCGTACCGCAGCACGACCAGATCGGCCTCCGCGCCGCCGAGCACGGGGTCGCCCTCCGCGCCGGGCGCCACCGCGCCGGTCCACCGGCCGTCCGCGAGCGGCGCGGCGAGGTCGGGGCGGCCCGCCCGGTGCAGTACGGCGGAGGCCAGCACGGTGGGCAGATACGGGCCGGGCAGCGCCGCCCGGCCCGCCTCCTCCAGGACGACGGCCAGGTCCGGCAGCCCGCCGCCCCCACCTCCGTACTCCTCGGGCAGATGCGCCCCGAGGAGGCCCTGCCCGGCGAGAGCGTCCCAGTAGGCGGGGCGCCCCGGGGTGCCGGGTGGCGCGTCGAGCAGTTTGCGTACCTCTTCGGCCGGTGCCTCGCGGGCCAGCAGGCCCCGTACCGCGTCGGCCAACTCCCGTTGTTCCTGCGTGATTCCGATGCCCATGCGCAGGCAGACTAGAACACGTTCCAATCTGACGGAAGGTCAGATACGAGTCGAATACCGAGGCCGCGGCGGGTGATACAGATCACGCCGTACTTATATGGCGTTTACCGGAATACCCGGACCCCTCCGGAAGCTTTCATGATGCACCCACTTACGCCTCCGGAGGCTTCGCGAATGGCACAGGCCGGACATTCCGCCCATAGCACTCAACTCAGTTCGAGCACGGGGAATTCCATCCCCGGGATCACCACCGAGGAAGCGCGCACCCCCCGTGGCCGGGGCGGCATCGTCCCCGTCCTCGCCTTCGCGGGCATCGTCGTCGCGGTCATGCAGACGCTGCTCGTCCCGGTCATCAAGGACCTGCCGACCCTGCTCGGCACGGCCCCGTCGAACGCCACCTGGGTCCTGACGGCCACGCTCCTCGCGGGCGCGATATCCACCCCGATCATGGGCAGACTCGGCGACCTCAACGGCAAGCGGCGGATGCTGCTCGCCAGCCTTGCCGTCATGGTCGTCGGCTCGCTGATCTGCGGATTCACCGACAACTTGCTGATCATGATCGTCGGCCGTGCGCTCCAGGGCTTCGCGATGGGAGCCATCCCGCTCGGCATCGGCATCATGCGCGACGAACTGCCCCGCGAGAAGCTCGGCTCGGCCATGGCACTGATGAGCTCGTCCATCGGCGTCGGCGGCGGGCTCGCCCTGCCCGCCGCTTCCCTGGTGGCCCAGCACGCCGACTGGCACGCCCTGTTCTTCGGCGCCGCCGGTCTCGGTGTCGTCTCGATGCTGCTCACCGTGCTCTTCGTACCGGAGTCCGAGACCCGCGCCGAGGGCAGCTTCGACCTCCTCGGCGCACTCGGCCTCTCCGCCGGTCTGGTCTGCCTGCTGCTGCCGATCACCAAGGGCTCCGACTGGGGCTGGACCTCCGGCACCACCCTCGGGCTCTTCGCCGGAGCGCTCGCCATCCTGCTGCTGTGGGGTGTGATGGAGCTGCGGATGGCCGCCCCGCTGGTCGATCTGCGCACCACCGCCCGCCGCGAGGTACTGCTCACCAACCTGACTTCGATCATGGTCGGTGTCGCGTTCTACGCGATCTCGCTGGTCCTGCCGCAGCTGCTCCAGCTGCCGAAGTCCACCGGTTACGGCCTGGGCCAGTCGATGGTCGTCGCGGGTCTGTGCGTGGCTCCGCTCGGCATCACCATGATGTTCACCGCGCCGCTCTACGCCAGGATCGCCGCGAAGTACGGCCCCAAGGTCTCGCTGATGATCGGCATGCTGATCATCGCGATCGGTTACGGGGCGGGGCTCGCCCTGATGAGCGCGCCGTGGCAGACCATCATCGTCTCGGTCGTCGTCGGCGCGGGCATCGGTCTCGCGTACTCCTCGCTCCCGGCCCTGATCATCGGCGCCGTGGACCCGTCCGAGACGGGCGCGGCCAACGGCCTGAACACGCTGATGCGGTCGATCGGCACCTCGGTGTCGAGCGCGGTGATCGGCATGGTGCTCGCGCACACCTCGGTGGCCATGGGCCCGGTCTCGGTACCGAGCATGAACGGCTTCCGTACCTCGTTCATGATCGCCACCGGTGCGGTGCTCATCGGTCTGGTGCTCGCGGTGTTCCTGCCCTCGCGCAAGCGGACGGCCACGCTGTCCCGGCCGGTCGCCGTCGGCGACGAGACCGCCGCACCGGCCACCGCCGCGGGCCTCACCGGCTCCACCGACTTCACCGGTTTCCGCGGCTTCCGCGGCCGGGTCCTGGACGCCGAAGGCGCTCCGGTTCCGCGTGCCACGGTCACCCTGATCGACCACCGCGGGCGGCAGGCGGGCATCACGGTCGCGGACACGGCGGGCGACTTCGCGCTGGCCGCGCGGTCGGCGGGCACGTACATCCTGGCCGTCACCGCGGCGGGTCTTCCGCCGCTGGCCACCCCGGTCTCGTACACGAGCGTGGACGAACTGGTGGCGGTGGACCTCCGACTGGGGGCCACGGTCCCGGCGGGCGTGACGCACTGACAGCGTGATCCGTACGGGACGCGTGATCCGTAGGCGCGAGGTGTGATCGGTACGCGTGAGGTGTGATCCGTAGGCGACGGGGAGGGGTTCCCGCGTAGAGCCGGAATCCACGCCCCACTACCATGGGCCGACCCGACCCGCCGCCCCCTCCAGGAGGACCCCATGGCCGCCCCCACGCCAGAGACCCTGGCCGCGTTCGAGGCCGCCAAGGGATTCATGCCGGTACGCGAAGGTCTCGCCCTGTACGAGGCAGCCGCCGAGGCCGCCTCGCTGGGCCTGCCCCTCCTGGAGGTCGGCACCTACTGCGGACGTTCCACCCTGCTCCTCGCCGACGCGGCCCGCGCCGGATCGGTGACCGCGATCACCGTCGACCACCACCGCGGCAGCGAGGAGCAGCAGCCCGGCTGGGAGTACCACGACCCGACGGTCGTCGATCCCGAGGTCGGTGTGATGGACACGCTCCCGACCTTCCGCCGCACCCTGCACCGGGCCGGACTCGAAGACCACGTGATCGCGATCGTCGGCCGCTCCCCGCAGGTCGCGAGCGCCTGGGGCGGCCCGCTCGGTCTGGTCTTCATAGACGGCGGCCACACCGACGCCCATGCGAGCGGCGACTACGAGGGCTGGGCCCCGCACCTCGCGGACGGCGGCCTGCTGCTCATCCACGACGTGTTCCCCGACCCGGCCGACGGCGGCCAGGCTCCGTACCGCGTGTACCTCAGGGCCCTCGCGTCCGGCGCGTTCACCGAGGTCTCGGCGACCGACTCCCTGCGGGTGCTGCGCCGCACGGGTACGGGGATCTGAGCATCCGGACAGGCCCGACGGACAGGCCGGATAGGCTCGCGCCGTGCTGTACGACGATGACGACCTCCAGTCCTCGGCCCCGCGCCGCCTCCATAAATCTCCCTGGGTGATCGCGGGCACCGCACTCGTGGCCTGTCTGGCCGGATGGCTGGTGTGGCACACCACGAACGGCCCCGGGGACGAAGCTGCGGCGAAGGTCGTGCCGCAGCCGAGCCGTTCGTCGGCGGAGGCCACGCACGCACCGAGTGCCTCCCCCGGCCGGACGGCCGGAAGCACCCCGAAAGCACCGAAGCCCACGCACTCCAACTCCGGCTCCGGCTCCGGCTCCGGCTCCGGCTCCGGCTCCGATGACGACAAGCCCGCGGGCAGCGGACCGCTCGCCGGCAAGGTCGTCGTGATCGACCCCGGACACAACCCGAACAACTACCAGCACTCGGCCGAGATCAACCGCCGGGTGAACATCGGTAACGGCACCACGGAATGCGACACCACGGGCACCTCGACCAACGGCGGTTACGCCGAAGCCAAGTTCACCCTCGATGTCTCGCACCGGCTGCGCGCCCTGCTCGAAGAACAGGGCGCACGGGTCACGTTCACGCAGGACGGCGACCGCGCGTTCGGCCCCTGCGTGACGGAGCGCGCCGACATCGGCAACAAGGCGCATGCCGACGCCGCCGTCTCCGTGCATGCCGACGGCTCGGCGGTCGGCAACCGCGGCTTCCACGTGATCCTCCCGGCGCTGGTGCAGTCCGGTACCGCGCACACCAAGGGGATCGTCGCCCCGTCCCGTGACCTCGGCACCCGTATCGCGGGGAACTTCGTGCGCGACACCGGAAGCGCGCCCTCCAACTACATCGGTGGCGGTACCGGGTTGGACACCCGAGGCGATCTCGGCGGACTCAATCTGTCAACCGTGCCCAAAGTGTTCATCGAATGCGGCAATATGCGTGACCCGAAGGATGCCACTCTGCTCACGAACGGAAGTTGGCGCCAGAAGGCCGCGCAGGGGATCGCGGACGGCATCAGCAGCTTTCTCCACGCGGAGTGACGAGACCCGCCACACGACCCGCCGGAACAGACGATAGATTCACTCCTACGATGGGGAGCCACCCCCGAGCTCCGCGCCGCCCCGACGAGCCCACCTACGAAGGATTTTTACGTGAACATCCGCTCCCTCAGTCGAGGCGACGGCGTGGTGATCGGAGCAGCGGTGGTGCTGTTCATCGCCTCGTTCCTCGACCTCACCTCGTACGGCCGCCAGTGCAGTGGCACTTACTGCGCCAACCTCAGCAACCCCAGCGCCTGGGATTCGCTCGGGGTACTGATGAGCATCTACCTGGCCGGAGTCATCGGGGCGGTGCTGATCATCGTGGCGCGCGCGCTGCCGCAGCCCCGTAAGGTCGCCGGGCTGGAGATGGGCCAGTTCGGCGTCGCGTTCAGCATCTTCGCCGCGTGGACGAGCTTCTGGGGCCTGGTCGACTCGTCGAGCCGCGGGGCGGGCCTGGTCCTCGGGTTCATCGCCTCCCTGGTGCTCGCAGCCGCCGCGGTCGCCACTCCGCTCCTCCCGGCGCTCAAGTCCCCGCTGATGAGCACTCCGCATCCGCCGGTCGCGCCGTCGCCGTACGGCGCGCAGGCCGGTGTGCCCGGTCAGGGCTACGGCTACCCGGGCGGCCCGCAGGCCCAGCCGTACGGTGTCCAGCCGCAGCCGGGGCAGCCGCAGCCGGGGCAGCCGCAGTCGTTCGGCGGCCAGCCGGGTCAGCCCGGTCAGCCGCAGGCGTCGCAGCCGCCGGCCACCCAGCAGGCCCAGGCGCAGCCCGCTTCGGGCGGTGCCACCCCGGCCGGGGACTTCGCACCGTTCTGGTTCGCGGTTCCGGTCGCCCGCCCGCTGTACGCGGAGGACGGTTCGCCGACGCCCATCGCCGAACTGGCGCCGGGCACCTGGTACCTCGCGGTCGAGCAGCGCGGTTCCGGTCTGATCGCGCAGACGCAGGACGGCCGTCGTGGCGTCCTGCAGGACACGACGGGCATCCAGCGCGGCTGATCCCGCTCCGTCGTCCCACGGCCCCCCGCCCCCTTCCGGGCGGGGGGCCGTTGCCTTTACAGTCGCCTGACACATTGACCTGACGCTCCGTCAGAATCGTGACAGCCGGGAGGACTTCACCATGCGCCTAGGGCTCACTCTCGGCTACTGGGGCCGCGGCCCCACCCCCGGACATCTCGAACTGGCCCAGGAGGCCGAGCGGTTGGGCTACGACTCGGTCTGGACGGCCGAGGCCTGGGGCTCTGACGCCTTCACCCCGCTGACCTGGATCGCGGCGCACACCTCCCGTATCCGGCTGGGCACGGCCATCGCGCAGATGGCGGCCCGTACCCCGACCGCGACGGCGATGCAGGCCCTCACCCTGGACCACCTCTCCGGCGGCCGGATGATGCTCGGCCTGGGCCTGTCCGGCCCCCAGGTGGTGGAGGGCTGGTACGGCCGCCCCTTCCCCCGGAGTCCGCTCACGGCCACCCGGGAGTACGTCGACGTCATCCGCCAGGTCCTCAGGCGCGAAGGCCCCGTCGAGCTGGACGGCCGCTTCCACGCGCATCCGTACCGGGGCGAGGACGGCACGGGCATCGGCAAACCGCTCAAGCCGATCACCCACCCGCTGCGGGCCGATCTCCCGGTACTGCTGGGCGCCGAGGGCCCCAAGAACATCGCCCAGACCACCCGCATCGCGGACGGCTGGCTCCCCCTGTACTGGTCCCCGACCCGCACCGACGTCTACGAGGCGTCCCTCGCCGGGCTCCCCGAGAACTTCATGATCGCGCCGATGGCCCGCGCCCAGGTCTGCGACGACGTGGCGCAGGGGCTGCTGCCGGTGAAGGCGATGCTCGGCTTCTACATCGGGGGCATGGGCCACGCGGCGCGCAACTTCCACGCGGACCTGATGGCGAGGATGGGCTACGAGGCCGAGGCCCACCGCATCCAGGAGCTGTTCCTGGCCGGACGTAAGGAGGAGGCGGTGCTGGCGGTGCCGGACGCCTTCGCGGACGAGATCTCACTGGTGGGACCGCGCGGGCGGATCGCGGAACGGCTGGAGCTGTGGCGGGCGGGCGCGGTGACCGACCTGCTGGTGACGGCCCCTGATCCGCAGACACTGCGGGTGCTGGCCGAGCTGAACGCGTAGGCCGCACGGTGCGCCGGGAATCATGTCACCGGCGCACCGGCAGCCGTACGGACACCGGGGCTCGGCCGGTCAGTCGGTGTCCTTCCGCCACATCTTCACGGCGGTCTTCGGATTGCTCGCGGAATTCGAGGTGTGGGCGACCAGGCAGCGGTACTGCTTGCCCAGATAGGCCGCGCGGTCGTTCACCGCGTACTGCCGGTTGACTTTCCACGCCGAGAATCCCGCTGCCATGTGATGTTGCCCTTCGATCAGGTCGGCTCGCTGCCGCCCTGCCGGATCATCCCACGGCGCGCCCGCCGGACCGGCCGGAGGCCTCCGAGGCCGCAAAGGCGCCAGAGACCGCAGCGGCATCGGAGCCCTGAGGGGCCTCGAAGGCCTCAGCCGAACGACGCCCGCTCCAGCCAGAAGTCCAGCAGCTCGGTGTCCCCCAGCACCTCCACCCGATCGCTGTCGGCCGGAAGGCGCCGGTAGAAGACCAGCAGCACGTCCGCCAGCGGCCCCCGGACCGCCACCGTCGCCTTCTCGTGCGCCCGCCGCCACTCGAATCCGTCCTCGGTCAGTTCGATCAGCCACTCCGCGTCCGGCACGTCCGTGGCATGCAGATGGAGGGAGCGCCCGGCGCCCCGCAGCTCCACCGCGTGCGGGTCCCCGGAAGCCGCGGCAAAGGCGACGATCTCCAGCCACTCCTCGATGGTGTCCCCCGCCACCTCTGCGTCGACCTCGAACGCCACCCCGGCCGCCAGTGCCGCGTCCGCCCGGTGGATCACCGTCTCGTGCACCATCCGCCGCGCCCAGAACCCTGAGTGCTGCTCCCCGGCCCAGCTCCACACCTCGACATCGGGTCCCGCCGCACGCAGGGTCGCCACGAGCCGCTCCGCCCCCGCGGCCAACCACGCGCCCAGGGCGGCCGGTTCGGTGTCCCCCGGCCCCGCGGAGTCCGGCACCTGATCGTCCGGGACCACCTCCGAGGCCTTCGTCCGTACGATGACCTCGGCCCAGCGATGCGCGCGGCCCACATGGCGGACCAGTTCCCCCAGACTCCACTCGGGGCAGGTCGGCACCGTCGCCGTCAGGTCGGCGTCCGTGAGTACGGCCCTCAACAGGGCGGTCTCCCGGACGAGTTCGTCACAGTATCGGTCGTGATCCAGAAGCGTCATGGCCGCACTGTAAACACACAGGTACCGAGAAATCCGGCGAATTTCCGGCCGATCCCGGAGAAGGACACAACGGCTCGGTCAAGGGCGCAACGGCCCGGTCAAGGGCGCCCGGCTCAGTCGAAGACGCCCGGCTCGGTCGCGGGCGCAACGGAGAGCGTCGGGCTCAACCACCGGGCAGCAGGCGGGTTTCGGCGGCGGGCATCCCCTTCCTCCACCAGTGGTCGTAGCGGCCGTAGGCCCTGGGGTCACGGTCGGCGAGGAGCCCCGTGAGCGACTCGGCCTCTGCCGCCAGCCCCTGCCAGACCTCCTCCGGGAGCGGGTGGAAGGCACTGGCCTCGATCCCTCCCTCCACGGGACGCCAGACACCGGCGACGTAGCCGTCGACCAGCAGGGTGGGCAGCACGTCGCCGTTGATGCGGGTCACCTGCTTGCGGTACTCGGGCGGGATGACGCGGCTGCGGTCGGCGTAGGCGAGCAGGATGCTGTCCCACATCGCCATGAGCCGGGGTGGGGCCGGGGTGTCCTCGGCCGGCCGTGGCGCACCGGGGACGTCGTACAGCACCGTGCCGTCGGCACCTTCCAGTTGTTCGAGGTCGGTGTCGAGGGCCTGCACCGCCGCCCTGACCCGGGCCTTCTGGACCAGCGCGAACTGCGCCATGTCCGCCACCGACGCGGGCCCGAAGCCCTCCAGGTAGCGGCGGATCAGGGTCTGCAGCCCCCCGGCGGCGGCGTCGGGATCCGCCAGCACCGGCCGGGTGGCAGCCGCGAGGTACGACTGCTGGTTGTCGAACGACCAGGGCCCGCCGACCGGGGCGTGCCACAGCGGTGCGTACTGCCGCAGCATCCGCCAGGTCACCGGCTCTATCGGCACGCCCAGCCGCTCGGCGAGCCAGTCCCGCACCTCGGCGGTGGTACGCGGCCCGTCGGCGTACTTCAGCAGATCCGGGACGACCGCGTCGGCGTCGGCGGCGGTGAGTCCGGACGCCGTGAACCGGGAGTCGCCGAGCCTGGAGCCGCGCAGCGTCGGCTCCACGGCCTCGCGGAAGGCCCGGTAGTCCTCGGCGTGGACCAGGTGCAGCGTGATCCGCATCAGCGTCGCCTTGACCGCCTGGAGTCCGGCCACGGCGGTGTCGAGGTCCGCCGGGTCGAAGCCGCTGAGCCGGTTCCACAGCGCCACGTACGGCGAGGCGGGCTGCTGTGCCTGCAGGGCGACCACCCGTCGCACCCCGTCGGCGACGTCGAGCGACTCCCGGCCGAGCAACAACTGCCGGGCGAGCGTGGAACGGTTGAGGGCGCGTGCGGTGATCACCATGGCGGGATTCTCTCGTCCCGTCGGGCCGCGCGGAAGCCGCGCAAGCCGCGCAAGCCAGTCGTACGGAAACCTCCGCCCCCGGGGACTCACCCGCGAGCGGCAGCGGGCCTGCTGCGGAGTGTCGCCCGCAGAGCCGCTACACGCTCGGCCACAGAAACGGGCGGCGCAGGGCTGACGGCGGACCGTACGGCTCCGGTGCAACCGGCACAGATCCCGCCCTGTTGACCACGCGGCAGCGGATCCCGGCAGTCGGCACACTCCAGCGGCGCGGGGGCAGGTGCGGCGGCGTCCCGGTGGGCCCGTGGCGCGGGCAGTTTGCGCACCAGCCGGTCCGCGAGGATGCCGCGCGCGGTGAACACGACCGGCGGCAGCCCATCGGTCAGCAAGGAACGGGCCTCCAGCTCCGGGACCCCACGTTCGAGCCACGGCACGACAAGCGGTGCCAGCGCGACCACGTCAGCGGCGCTCAGCGCCAACTTCGGCTCCACACGGGCCAGTCGGGACAGAAGGGCGGCCCCACGCCCCACGGCCTCCGCCGACTCCGGGGGCGAACCGGCGCTCGCCGCCACGGGCGCGGGGAGGGAGGGTTCTTCTTCCCGGTTCTGAACCACTGAGTTCTGGACCCCTGAGTTCTGGACCCCCGAGGGGAACGCTCCCGCCTTCCCGCCATCCGCCGCGCCGGTTCCCGCCGTGCCGGTTCCCGTCGTGCCGGTTCCCGTCGGCGCGGGAAGCGGGGCATCCGCAGCCTGCGGCACGTCTGCAGTCTGCGGAGCGTCGAAGAGGTACGTCTCGGTACGCACCTGCCCGGTCTCCGCGTCCTTGACCGTACGGCGGATGTAGTACCCCAACTCGACCAGCTCATCGAGGGCGTTGGCCACGCCACGGCGGCCCAGTCCGGGATTCCTGTCGGCGAGGGTCCTCACGTCCTCCCGCGCCCCGTCGGGCAAGGAGAGGAGGTAGGCGAGAATGCCGCGAGCAGTGAAGCTGAGCCGCCGGTCCCGCAGGACCTCATTGCCCAGCACAGTGAAGGCGCGCGTGCGCGCGCTAAGGTGAATGCGCATCGAAGGTTCCCATCTTCGGTGTCGGGCCCCGGGGTGCTAGGAACACCGCCGGGGTCACCTGTACGTACATCGTTGGTAGCTGAGCGTAGCTCGCCTTGCGACGGAAGTCCCGGTTTCGGCCGGACAGTTACCCCTCTCGGTGCCGGTCGCCGAATCCCGCGCGAGCCGGGCGCACGTCCGAGGTCGGGCAGTTGTTACTGCCGAGGTCGCCCGGCGTGATCGGGTCGCCCCGGAACAGCACGGCTACTCCGTGCACTTCGCGGTAGGCACCGGTGTCGTCCTCAAAGGGAAACGTGTGCTTGCCGATCGGGCAGTCCGTCATGCCCTCGCCTCGCGCACCACGCGCCGCGACCTCTCGCCTGCGCGGCAGTTCTGCCAGTTCTCGGCATCGTTGCAGCTGAGGTTCCCCCGGTGTGGTTGTTGTGGCCCTCGAAGACCGGCACCGTCCCGGCGGACGTGGAGTAGATAAAGATCAAACTTACGCAGTACACACGGGCGTGGGCCCTGCTCAGTGCGTTGCCGCTCACGCTCCCATGCCCGTGGCGGCCACCAGTTCGCGCACGCCCGTCACCCGCGAGTGCTGGGACCGCAGGTCGTCCACAATCTTCCGGATCGCGGGCCGGTCGCGGATCTCGCCCGGCGAGACGCGCATCGCGGCCAGCAACTCGGCGGCTGTCTGCTCCGCCTTGCCCCACTGCCACCAGGCACGCCCGAGGTCGGTGTGCATGCGCGCCTTACGCTCGGCCGTCGCGAACTGGCTTTCGCGCAGGTCCCGCCCGGCTTCCAACGCGGCGCCCGCGTCCCCCAACGCCCAGTGAACCCCGACGGCGTACAGGTCGACAGCCGCCGGAGTGACGGGGAACCAACGCCCCTCAGGAGGGGCGGACGGCAGGCCTCGGGCGGCCCTCGCAGCTTCCCGGATCATCGTGAGCGACTGGTCGCGGTCCCCGGCACGGGCCGCGGTGTACGAGGTCGTGCACAGCATCTGCGCGTACGCCGAGGCTTGCGCGTCTGTCCGCAGACCGGTGTTCTCCACCTTGGAGACCGCGTCGAGGATGTGCCGCTCGGCGGCGGCCGGTTGGTCCTGGTGGCGGAGCACAATACTCAGTTCCCGGGCCGCAGCCGCGGAGGCAATCGGGGATCCGGACCATTCCGCGTACAGCATCGCCCGGTCCGCGGCGAGCCGCGAGGTCCCGTAGTCGCCGACCTTCGTCAAGACCCGGCTGGCGAGACTGTATGCCGCCGACAGGCGAGCGAGCGCGATCTCCTCGCGCGTACGCGCGGCATCGTTCGCGTCGGCCAGAAGGCCGGGCAGAGCTCGCAACAGCTTCGTGTTCTGACCGGCGTCGAAGAGACCGCGAGCGTGAGCGAGGCGCGCGTCGAGGGAAGCAGAAGAACCTGTGGGGTCGGGCAGGCTCGCGAGCGCGTCGTTCATCCCCACCAAGAGCGAGGCTGGGGCCGCCAGGCCAGCGGCGGCAAGCAGCGTTCGGCGACGCATCGGATCCTCCTCGGCGCAGCGTGGCCCATCCGGCACAACGCTAATGGTTGAGAGGCCAGTTAACCCGAGAGACGCAGCCAGCACGTGCGTGGGCACGCCCACAGCCTTGGCGGCGGACAAGATCAGATCGAAGTCGGCCTTCCGGCCGCGTCTCTCCAGCCGGGACACCGTGGCGGCAGAGCAGCCGATGCGGGCGCCGAGGTCCTCCAGACGCCATCGGAGGTGTACGCGGCCGAGGCGAATCAGGCCGCCTGGGCTCTGCTCCTCCATGTGAGAGCGAGCCTCATCCGATGCCCAGAGGCGACCCACGTTCATCCGGCTACTCCCGCACGAGGACCCGACACGCATGCACGCCCAACGTAGGGGCTTCGAAGCGCTGTGTGCCCACAGTTTGCAGGATGTGCAATCGGGCCTGCTCCGGCGTGCCTCCGACTCACGGAAAAGAGCGATCTCGCACGGGTACGCTGCCGATGGATTCAGAAGTACACCGGGACCGGTCTCTCCCAGACAGGGTGGGGAGGCCTGCCTCGGTGGGTGTCTGACGGCTCAGACGTCGAACCTTCCGTCTCGAACCTCCGAGATGAATCTCTCGAACGAAGACGGGGCAAGGAAACAGAGCAGGATCGTTCGGGTCCTTGGAGTCCCGGCGCCCCACGTCGGCGTGGGGCGCCGCAGTCAGGTCGGCAACCTCGACGCAATTGTTCCCAGCGCCGCTATACGGCGATGGGAACCAGGCTGCGGCAGGGGCCAGATCCGACTTGTCGAGGGCCGTTTCTCTCTGATCTCTCGGGCTGGTTGGTGCCCGCTGACATGACGTACATCCTTCTAGTCAACGGGGCTGCATGGAGGGCCTGTTGCGCCAGATGTGTGTCCGGCCTGCCAGCCGGACACCGCTGGGCAACCTGTTCCTGGTTACTCCCCTGCCCGATGCCACGTCGACTGACTGAGTCGAGGGGGGCCACACCTCCCAGCCGCCCCTATGCCTTGAGCACGCGAAGGTCGCTGCGGAGTCGGCCACCTCGCCTGATGACTTCGCTTGGCCGGAAGCCCGCAAGCGGCTCAATCCCAATCAACCGGACTGCCTCATGGCGGAGTTAAGGAAGAAGTACGAGCCTGGTGCGTCAAATCCGTGCCCTCCCGGAGGAGGCGGGATGGTCGTACGGCTACGTCCACCGGCGCCCGGCCGACTCCGGCGTGACGTTCCGACCGCGTGGTGGCGACATGCGCTCCTCGCGCCGTCCGCATGGCGACAGCCCGCGACTCCCGCGCTGACGCCCCGCACGGGCATCGGGCCTTTGCAGATCCTGCAAGGCGTTTGCACGTCTCGCTAGCCGAACACCATGGCCATCGCTCTCATGGTGTTCTCGAAAGCGTCACCGCCACAACTCTCCCGAGACCCCCGCCCCCGGCCTGCTGCTGGGAACGAACTGCCCACCATGTGGCGCAGGACGAGGGGCGGGCTCCAACTTCCCTGCCGGACGCGGTCACGCGACCGCACATCGGACAGCCTCCCCGCGCTGAAGCGGAATGCAGCCGTGCCTAGCCGGGAAGCACGCGCTATTCCACCACCGCCCAGCAGGAGGACGAGATGTTCTTTCCTCATCCCGTGATCGAACAGCTTGACAATGCCCAGGTAGCAACTTGGGAGAAGCACTTCGCCAGCACAGCGCACGAGAGGCCCCGGGCGATCGAAGAGGGCATCTGGCGCAGGACCCAGGAACCGGCGAACGCTGAGCAGTCCGGCTGGACCGAGGACGAGCACGGCCGCCGCCGGATCGTGCACTACCGCTACCGGTACGACCTCGACTACACCTTCCCGGTACCGCGCCTGGTGCTCGCGGATCTGTACCTGTACCACTCGGTGCTCGCGTCGGCCGCCGAGATCGAGGCGTATCTGACGCGGATCAACACGTGGCTCGGTCAGGGCCGCTGGCGGAAGAAGGACGACGCCACCTGGTCGAAGGGCGACCTGCGCGTCACGGTCACCACGTACGACGAGCACCCGCAGGACGAGCGCGCCGACCGCTACACCCCGCCCGGGTTCCGCTCGGTCGACATCGCGATCCTCAGCGACGAGTTCGAGGTCTCGCGCAACGTCCGGCAGCTTCCCTGGACCGTCCTGGCGGGTGGGATGCGCGTCAAAGAGCAGCGCAGCAAGCCGACGATCGCTGAGGATCTGTCCGAGCTGCTGGAACACATGCCGTTCATGGTCGAGATCGGCTGTGGATCGTCAATCGAGGCAGGGGTGCCGCCGCTCCACTTCCTGCACGAGGTGTACCGCGTCACCGAGCGGGTGGACAACACGCTCACCCAGTCCCACCAGTTCACCATGCGGCCGCAGGACGACACGCTCATCGAGGAGATGCTGACCGACCCGAGCGCGAAGGCCGAGCAGTTGACCGCGATGTTCAAGGTGGCGTTCGAGGCCCGGCCGACACCGGCGCATCACGTCCTCAAGGATCTGCACGAGGCCGGGCACCTGGTCGGCCCGGTGATCCAGCACAACTTCGACCTGCTCGCCGCGCGTGCCGGGTTGCCGGAGTGCTTTGTGCGCCGCTACGACCAGAAGATCCCGCCCGTGCCGCTCGATAAGCGTGCGAAGGCGATCCTCGTCGTCGGCCTGCACGCCGACCGCCGCGCGGTGCAGGCGCGAGCCCGTGCCCGCGGCATGAAGGTGTTCTTCCTCGACCCCGAGGGACTGATGGAGAACGGCGAGTGGAAGTCCTACCCGATCGAGGGTGCCCGCGAGGGTGACGTCGTCGTGCACGCCGGGGCGATCGAAGGGCTGACCCGCTTCAAGGAGCTGATCGACGAGCGCGCCCGGTGGACGGCGGCGGTCACGAGCTGACCAACGCGACACCCCGGAGCCGCGCACGTCGGCCGTGCGCGGCCCCACGCCTGAGAGCACACATCCGAGGAGGCACCTTCCATGGATCAGTACGAGACCCGCCGCGCACGATTGCTGGCATCGGCGCGGCCCATGCCGGACTTCAACGTCGTGGGAGCGGACGGGCCCTGGCTCCACCGCGCGGACGGCAGCCGCATCTTCGACGGGTCGAGCGGTCTGCTCTGCGTGAACGTCGGACAGAACAGCCCCAAGGTCCGCGCCAGGATCGAGGAGCAGTTCCCCCGCTACACGTTCGGCGGTGCCGCTGTCGTCCAACCACACATCCAGATGGAGTTGATGGACCGCCTGTGCCGTGCCGTGGGCCGGCCGGACGACTCCGTCGCGTTCACCACGTGCGGGACGCTCGGCGTCGAGGTCGCGGTGGGGCCGGCGCGGAACATCACCCGTGTCCGTGGCGGGAAGCAGCGCGGTGACATCCTCACCTCGTCCTTGAGCTATCACGGCAACAGCGCGCTCACTCTCGCTCTCGCCGGCAACCACGCCCGCCGACCGCGCCCGGAAGACGCACTCGGCCTCGGCCCTGGCTTTCCCGCGCCCTACCAGCCGACACACGGCCACGAATGCGGCCGGTGCGATGCCTCGTGCGCCGATGAGGTCGCAAAGGAGATCGACAGCCGCGGTGCGCAAAACGTGGCCGCTGTCCTATCGAGCCCGTCAACGGAACTACGGGCGGCGCGTACGTGCCGCCGGACGGCTACCTGCGGCGCTTGTCGGAGATCTGCCGGCAACGCGGTGTCCTCGTCATCCACGACGAGGTGCTGACCGGGATGTGGCGCACCGGAACGCCGCTTGCCAGCCACCACTGGCAGAGCTGCGAGCCCGACATGATGGTCCTGTCCAAGGGACTCGGGGCCGGATACACGGGTGTGGGCGCAGTGTTGGTGTCGCCAAAGATCGCCCCACTGATCCGGCACGAGGACGCCGACCCTCTGCCCGCGATGGGCACGATGGCCACGCATCCGCTCATGGCTGCCGCGTGCCTCGGCGTGCTCGACGAGTTGGAGGCGATGGACATGGCCGCCTTCATCGCACGTGGGGAACGCCTCAGCGCGGCCCTGCGTGCTCTGAACGGCGTGGGCCCGGTGCGGGATGTACGCGGCCTGGGCTTCCTGTACGGAGTGAAGGTCACCCAGGGCGCTCTGTGGCCCCTGATGAAGGCGGTTGAGGATCGCGGGGTGTTCTTCTACCCATTCACCGGAGTCGGCTGCCCGACGAGTGAGGGCCTGGTCGTCACCCCGCCGTTGAACTCGACGGACGCGGACATCGATTTCCTGGCGGCGGCGGTCTCCGAGGCGGTGACCATCCTAGGCCGGAACAACCAGGTGAACGTCTGAGCGAATTCAGCCCGTGCCCAACTCCGTTCCCGCACCGATAGCTTCGGGGGTACACGAGCACGGTGTGCCCCCACCACCAGAAAAGGACCTCCCATGCGCATCTCCGTCATCGGCTGTGGCCACCTCGGCATCCCGCACGCGGCGGCGATGGCCGAACTCGGCCACGAGGTCATCGGCGTAGATGTCGACCAGGTCAAGGTCGATCGACTCAACGCCGGCGAATGCCCCATCTACGAGATCGGCCTTCCGGAGCTGCTCGCCCGCCACACGTCAAGCGGGCGCCTGCGGTTCACCACCGACATCAGCGAGGCCGCCAATTTCGCCGAGCTGCACTTCATCGGCGTCGGCACCCCCATCGACGCCGACGGCCGCTCCTACGACACCGGGCAGGTCTACGGCGCGATCCGTCAGCTCGCCCCCCACCTCGACCGACCGTGCACGATCGTCGGGAAGTCCACCGTCACCGTCGGCACCACCAGCCAGGTCACCGCACTCGCCCAGCGCCTGGCCCCCGCCGGCGAGCAGGTGGACGTCGTATGGAACCCGGAATTCCTCCGCGAAGGCCACGCCGTCGAGGACACCCTCCGCCCGGACCGCCTCATCGCCGGCCTCACCACCATCGAGGCCGAGAAGGCGATCCGCGCCGTCTACGCCCCCATCCTGGACGCCGGTGTCCCGATCTTCGTCACCGACCCGCAGACCGCCGAGCTGGCCAAGGGCGCCGCCAACACCTTCCTCGGCCTGAAGATCAGCTACATCAACGCCGTCGCCGACATGTGCGAGGCCGCGGGCGGCGACATCTCCCAGATCGTGGACATCCTCGGTATCGACCCCCGAATCGGCAGCGGCGGCATGAAAGCCGGCATCGGCTACGGCGGCGGCTGCCTCCCCAAGGACATCCGGGCCTTCACCGCCTCCGCCGGCCAGCTCGGCGCCGAACTGGCCGCTGCCCTCCTGCGAGCCGCCGAGAACATCAACGAAGCCCGCACCGACGTCGCCATGGGCCTCATCATCCGCGCCCTGGGCAACCGCACCATCAAGGGCACCCGGATCACCGTGTGGGGAGCCGCGTTCAAGCCGGGCACAAACGACGTCCGCGAAAGCCCAGCCCTCGCCCTCGCCCACGCCATCCAAGAGGCCGGCGGCATCGTCACCGTTCACGACCCACAGGCCGTGACCACGGCGGTGATCCGCAACCCAGAACTGGACTACACCGACGACCTGGCCATCTCCCTCGACAGTGCCGAACTCGTCGTCCTGGCCACCGAATGGCCGGAATACCGGCAAGCCAATCCCCAAGCCCTGGTGAACCGCCCGGCCAACCCCCTGCTCGTCGACTGCCGCACCACCCTCGATCCCGACTCCTGGCGCACGGCAGGCTGGACCATCCATCAGCTCGGACGACCCGGGAAGTAGAACCGGTCCGCCGGAACTACAGGGCCCGTAAGACGCCATCACCCCCTGAAAGGCCGGAGGGCTCACGATGAACGGTGGCGACATACTTCTCCGTCGTGCCGGCGACGCCGACGCACTCGGCGCTGCCGACGTGTGGCTGCGCTCCTTCGCCGCCGCGCTGCCGACCGTGCGCTGTGCGCACGACGACACTGAAGTGCGCGACTGGTTCTCACGCGTGCTCGTACCGCAGTACGAAACCTGGGTAGCGGTCACAGCGAACAATGTGGTGGGACTCCTCGCACTCAAAGGCGGGGAACTGAAACAGCTCTACCTCGATCCGGCATGGCGCGGGCGGGGCCTCGGCGATCGGTACATGTCCCTGGCCAAGCAGCGGCAACCTGACGGACTGACGCTGTGGACGTTTCAGGTCAACGAATCGGCGCAGCGGTTCTATGAACGCCACGGCTTTATCGCGGCCGAGCGGACGGACGGGCTGCGCAACGATGAGCGAGAGCCGGACGTCCGCTACGTCTGGCAGCCCCAGAGATAGCCCTGGGCTGCGAAGGTGGTAACCCGAACTCGGAGCGAGTACCTCGCCGTCGAGCCCCGGCCCGCCGCCCGGGCTGGACCCACCGACCGGCTCGAACACCCCAGGAGGAAGGCCGGACCGCCGCCGGCGTCCGCCAGGTCCGGTCTACCGTGTCGCACATGACAGCTCTGATCATCGGCGGCAGCGGCTTCCTGGGGGCCGAGCTGATCCGGCAGGCAGCAGCGGCCGGGCACACAACAGCAGCGACGTACACGACCAAACCCGGCGACTCCTCCCAGGCCGTGTGGCATCCCCTTGATCTTCGGGACGCAGGCCGCCTAGACAGCGTCATGGCCGAGGTACGTCCGCACCTCGTCGTCAACGCGTCAAGCAGCAAAGCGGACTGGGCGGTCACGGCGCAGGGCCCCATCCGGATCGCGATGGCCGCGGCGAAGTCCGGAAGCCGCCTGGTCCACGTGTCCAGCGACGCGGTGTTCTCCGGCGCCCGAGTCCACTACAACGAGTCCTGCCTTCCTGACCCCCTCACCCCTTACGGAGCAGCGAAGGCCGCGGCGGAGACCGGGATCCTCGCCGTGTATCCGCAGGCCGTCGTCGCCCGCACGTCGCTGATCATTGGCCACGGGCGTTCCGTACACGAGCACCTCGTGCACGAACTCGCCTCCGGCACCTGCGATGGTGCCCTGTTCAGCGACGACATCCGCTGCCCGGTGCACGTCTCCGATCTGGCCGCCGCCCTCCTGGAACTGGCGTCGAGCGACGCGGCCGGCATCCACCACCTCGCAGGGCCCGACGCCCTGAATCGCCACGAACTCGGCACCCTCATCGCCAGGCGTGACGGTCTCGACGCATCCCGCCTGCCCACCGCTCTACGCGCCGACAGCCCCCTTCCCGGAGCCCGCGACGTACGCCTCGAAAGCCAGGCAACCCAACGAAAACTGCACACCACACTGCGCGGCGCCCGGCAATTCCTGCATCACAACGACATGACCGCCCAACTCATCGGCACATGATCGATCCGCCCTCGCACCACATGTTTGTGGGGCCGGTGCACTGCGCTTGGGTTCACAGTCATCAGCTCACATCAACCGGAGCTTCACGGCCGGTCCCTTTTTGATCACTTGTACTACCAAGACACGTCGTAGGGCCCACCATCCTCCTGGTACGTCCCAAGTCGGCGTGGCCAGGTGCAGATAAGTGTCGATGTGCCGCTCCTTGGCACAAAGGCCTTGTCTTGCTCCAGCGGAATGCATCGAATTGTGCGCATGGCTTGATGCCCTCGATACGGCGCAGTTGGTGCGGCCAGTATCCCCGAACCCAGCTCAGCTCAGCTCCCGGACAGCTGCCCCGTCGAAGGCACCTTGTCCTTGACGTCGACGCCCGCGCTCTTCCCCGCGTCCTTCACCGAGTTGATCACGTCGTCGAAGGTCCCCGCCGCACTGCCGTCCCCCTTGCGCAGCTTGCTCGGCAGGCTCTTCAGCGAGGCGACACCGGCCGTGAGCGGCGCGACCGCCTTCGCGAGGTGCGGGTCGCCCTTGGCGTTGTTCAGGGCGGCCTTGAGGCGGTTGTACGCGAACGTCCCGGCCAGCCCCGCCTTGACGACCGCGACCGTCCGTCCGTTCGCGCCCTTCTTGAACTTGCCGTTCCTGAACGGCTTCACGATCCACTGGTACGCCGCCCCGGCCGCGAGCCCCGCGTTGGCGACGAAGCGGGTCTTCGCGAGCTTCTGCTGCTCGGCGGAACTGGTCGCCGACGGGGCCGCCGCGTGGGTCGCCGCGGCCTGCGCGCTGTCGTCGCTCCCGCAGCCGGTGGCCCCGGCCAGCAGGGCTCCGGACAGGGCAAGGGCGACGGCGGAACGGCGGAACGGGGCGGTGCTGACCACGGCGGACCTCCGGAAGCCTGGGTTCGGGAGCACGTTCAGGAGCGCGTACGGCGGCACGTACGGGAGCACGTACGGCGTACTGCGCAGCCTCACCCGCCCCGCCGGGGGCCGCCAGCCCGGACGGTCCGTACGGGTTTCACGCACGCACAAGCGGCAACACGTTCGAGCATGTCTCGCTATTCGAACGCAAGTAATCCGGCGGCGAACATCATCATGGTCATCGCCGATGTCGTGGCCTTCATCCTGGCCCTGTGGATCGTGATGTACCTGCTGGACGCGAACCGGGCCAACGACCTGGTGCGCTTCGTCCACCACGCGGCCGACTGGCTGGCCGGCTGGTCGCGCGACATGTTCACCTTCGACGAGGCGTGGGCCCGGGTCGTCGCGGGCTACGGTCTCGCCGCGGTCGTGTACCTCGGCATCGGCCACCTGGTGGCGGGCCGGGTACGCCGCTGAGAGGGCCGGGTGCGCCGCTGATACGGCGGCGGCCCGGGTGACGGCCGGTCAGCGGCAGCAGTCCGGGGCGAGCCCGGTCGGCAGACGGGTGCCGCCGAAGACCTCGGTGGTCGCCTCGTCACCGCCGAGCGCGGCCACCGCGAGCAGCAGGGAGCCCGCCGTCCAGCTGGTGCGCTCCTCGGGCCACAGCGCCCGGTCGTCGAAGACGTACCCCGTCCAGTACAGGCCGTCCTCGGCGCGCAGGTGCCGGATGGAACGGAGGATCTCCAGGGCGCGGTCCGACTCCCCCATCGCCCAGAGCGTCAGGGCGAGTTCACAGCTCTCGCCGCCGGTCACCCAGTTGTTGGGCAGCACACAGCGCACCCCCCACTCCGGTACGACGAAGCGGTCCCAGCCCTCCTCGATACGCTCCTTGGCGGCCGTGCCCCTGATCGCGCCCCCGAGCACCGGGTAGTACCAGTCCATCGAGTACCGGCTCTTGTCCAGGAAGCGCTCGGGGTGGCTGCGGATGGCGTGGCCCAGCGCTCCGGCCGCCAACTCCCAGTCGGGCTGCGGCTCTTCGCGCGCCTCGGCGAGCGCGAGGGCGCAGCGCAGCGCCTGGTAGACGGACGAGGAACCGGTCAGCAGCGCGTCCCGGACGACCGCCCCGCCCTCTTCGGCGGGCTCCCGCTTCCAGCCGATCTCACCGCCGGGCTGCTGGAGCCGGAGGACGAATTCGACCGCCGCGTACACGACGGGCCACATCCGGTCGGCGAAACCGTCGTCGCCGGTGGCCAGGTAGTGGTGCCAGACGCCGACGGCCACGTACGCGCAGAAGTTGGACTCCCGGCCCCGGTCGGTGACCCGCGCCGCGTCCCCGTCCTGGTAGGCGGCGTACCAGGAGCCGTCGTCGTTCTGGTGCGCGGCGAGCCACTGGTACGCCCGCTCCGCCGCCTCGTGCTGGCCCGCGGCGTCCAGCGCCATGGCCGCCTCGGTGTGGTCCCACGGGTCGAGGTGGTGGCCGCGGAACCACGGGATCGCGCCGTCCTCCCGCTGTTCGGCGAGGATTCCGGCGACGGTCAGGTCGGCCTGCTCGGCGGTGAGCACTCCGGGCAGAACGAGGTGTTCGGTGCGGCCCGGTGAGGTCACGCGCCCACCCGGGGGGTGTGCGGCTTGGTCGCGTACGCCACGAAGCTCTTGCCGACGACCGGGTTCAGCGCCCGCTCGGCGAGCCGGGTGGCCAGCGGCTTCTTCATGATGTCCCAGACCAGCAGCTGGTGGTAGGCGCGGACCGGCAGGGCCTGGTCGTTGTCCACGCCGAAGGCGCACTTGAGCCACCAGTACGGGGAGTGCAGGGCGTGCGCGTGGTGGCTGCCGTACGGGCGCAGACCCGCCTCGCGGATCTTGCCCAGCAGTTCGTCCGCCTTGTAGATGCGGATGTGGCCGCCCTCGACCTCGTGGTACGCGTCCGACAGCGCCCAGCAGACCTTCTCGGGCCCGTAGCGCGGCACCGTGATCGCGATCCGGCCGCCGGGTTTCAGTACGCGCACCATCTCGGCGAGCACCCCCTTGTCGTCCGGGATGTGCTCCATGACCTCGGAGATGATCACGACGTCGAACGAGGCGTCGGGGAACGGCAGGTTGAGCGCGTCGCCCTGCATGGCGGTGGCGGTGGCGCCCGCCGGGGCCTCCCCCTCCTGCCGCATGGCGGCGAACCACTTGGCCACCTCGCGGATCTCGTCACCGTTCTGGTCGAGGGCCACGACCTGTGCGCCGCGCCGGTAGCACTCGAAGGCGTGCCGGCCGGCGCCGCAGCCGAGGTCGAGCACACGGTCGCCCGGAGCGAGCGGGAAGCGGGAGAAGTCCACGGTCAGCACGGGTCTGCCTTCTTCGCTGGGAGGGTGGGGGTACGGGCTGGCTGGTGTCAGGCGCTCGGGCGCCGGGCCGCGATGGCCTCGCGGTAGCGCTCCACGGTGCCGATGGCGGCCTGTTTCCAGGTGAAGCGGGCCAGGACGCGCTCCCGGCCCGCCGCGCCCAGCCGGGTACGGAGCACGGGGTCGGCGAGCAGCCGGGACAGTGCGGCGGCCAGCGCGCCCGCGTCCGCGGGCGGCACCGCCAGGCAGGTCTCGCCGTCGGGTCCGGCGACTTCGGGGATCGCTCCGCCGGTGGTCGCCACCAGCGGGGTGCCGGTGGCCATCGCCTCGGCGGCGGGCAGCGAGAACCCCTCGTACAGCGAGGGCACGCAGGCGACCTGCGCGCCGCGCACCAGGTCGACGAGTTCCTCGTCGCTGATGCCCTTGACGAACCTGACGGCTCCGTCGAGCCCGTACCGCTCGATGGCCTGCGCGACCGGTCCGTCCTCGGCACGCTTGCCGACGACGACGAGGTGGGCGTCCGGGTGCTCGGTGCGGATCTTCGCGAGGGCCTCGACGAGATGGACGAGCCCCTTGAGCGGTACGTCGGCGCTGGAGGTCGTCACGATCCGGCCGGGCACCTCCGCGACGGCGGGGTCGGGCGACCACAGTCCGGTGTCGGCGCCTATGTGCACGACGTGGATCCGGTCCCGGCGCACCCCGAGGTCGTCGATGATCTCCTGCTGGGAGGAGCCGGAGACGGTGAGGACGGAGGGCAGCCGGCGGGCGACCCGCTTCTGCATCCGGGTGAAGCCGTACCAGCGGCGTACGGAGGCCCGGCGGCGCCAGTCCCCGGCCGCTGCCAGGTCGAGTCTGCGGTCGACGGTGATGGGGTGGTGGACCGTGGTGACGAGGGGCGCGCCGAGGTCGCCGAGAAGCCCGTAACCGAGGGTCTGGTTGTCGTGGATGACGTCGAACTCGCCGCGCCTGGCGGTGAGATGACGCCTGGCGCGCAGCGAGAAGGTCAGCGGTTCGGGGAAACCGCCGGTCCACATGGTTCCGACCTCGACGGCGTCGATCCAGTCGCGGTACTCGTCACGGGCGGGGGTGCGGAAGGGGTCGGGGCTGCGGTAGAGGTCGAGGCTGGGCAACTCGGTGAGCGGTACGCCCTCGTCGAGGACCGGGAAGGGCTGGGCGCCGATCACCTCGACACTGTGCCCGAGCCGGGCGAGCTCCCGCGAGAGGTGCCGGGCGTAGACGCCCTGGCCTCCGCAGAAAGGATTTCCCTTGTACGTGAGGAACGCGATGCGCAGCGGGCCCTCCGTACCGGAGCTGGAGCCTCCGGCGAGGGGGCCCGACTCTATGGCCTCAGCGGTCACACTCGGCCCCCTTCTCACAGCACTCTCGGCGGAGCGTAGCCGCTCACGCTAATCTAGAACAAGTTCTCGCAGGCCTGAGCTCCGAAGGCGCGCTCCGGGAGAACTCGGCCAGTCTTGATCGATCGACGAGCTTCGAATCTACCGGCAGGTAGCACCGTCGTAACAGCCGGATCAGGTGATTCGCGCCACGGCGGGAGCGGATGGGACAGATGACAGTGGAAGCCAAGCCGGCGTCGCCGCCCCTGACGGAACGCCAGGAGGCCCGCCGCCGCCGGATTCTGCACGCGAGCGCCCAGCTGGCCATCCGGGGCGGCTTCGACGCGGTACAGATGCGCGAGGTCGCCGAGGACTCGTCGGTCGCGCTCGGCACGCTCTACCGGTACTTCCCCTCCAAGATCCATCTGCTGGTCGCCACCATGCAGGACCAGCTCCAGCACCTGCACACCGCCCTCCGCAAACGGCCCCCCACGGGGGAAACCCCCGCCGAGCGTGTGGCGTCGACCCTGATGGGCGCCTTCCGCGCGCTCCAGCGGGAGCCGCATCTGGCGGACGCGATGGTCCGGGCGCTGACCTTCGCCGACCGGAGCGTCAGCCCCGAGGTGGACACGGTGTCCCGCCAGACGACGGCGATCATCCTGGACGCGATGGGCCTGGAGCGCCCGACGCCCGAGCAGCTCTCGGCGGTCCGGGTCATCGAGCACACCTGGCACTCCGCGCTGATCACCTGGCTGTCGGGGCGGGCCTCGATCGCCCAGGTGAAGATCGACATCGAGACGGTCTGCCGGTTGATCGACCTGACCGCCCCGGACAGCGGTTCGCGCTGAACCGTGCCGGGCAGGGGTGGGTCGGGCACGCGGTCGTACGGCGCACGGGTGGGGCGGGCACGCGGCGCGCGGTCGTACGGCGCACGCGGTCGTACGGCGCACGTGCCACGCGCCCGCCTCACTCGCCGGGTCACTCAACGGATCACTCGACGGGTCACTCGACGAGCACTCGTCGGGTCACTCGTCGGGCGGGAAGACCGCCTCCCCGCTGCCGAGCAGCGTGATCGTGATGGCCTCGACCGGACAGCCCTCGGCCGCGGCCAGCACCTTCTCGTGCGCGTCGGTGTCCGGTGACCGCGGATGGGACTGCCGCGCCGAGTCGAGCGCGAACCCGTCGGGGGCGTGGTTCACGCACATCCCCGAGCCGATGCAGACGGACCGGTCGACCTCCACGTGCCAGCGGTCGCCCATCACCCGGCCCCGCCCGCCGCCGGTTCGTACCCGGCCGGGAGGTGGATCATCTTGTGCTCGAAGTACTCGCCGTAGCCCTCGGGGCCGAACTCCCGTCCCACACCGGAGTTCTTGTAGCCGCCGAACGGCCCGAGCATGTCGAGGCTGAAGGTGTTCAGGCTGTAGGTGCCCGTCCTGACCCGGCGGGCGATCTCGATGCCGTGCTCGACGTCCGCGGTCCAGACGCTGCCGCTGAGGCCGTACTCCGAGTCGTTGGCGATCTTCACCGCCTCGTCCTCGTCGCCGTACGGCAGCAGGCAGATCACCGGGCCGAAGATCTCCTCGCGGGCGATGCGCATCGAGTTGTCGACGTCCCCGAAGAGCGTCGCCTCGACGTACCACCCCTGCTCCATACCGGCCGGACGGCCGCCGCCGGTGAGGATCTTGGCGCCTTCCTCCTGGCCGATCCGGATGTAGTCCAGCGAGCGCTGCTGCTGCCGCTGGGCGACCAGCGGGCCGAGCTCGGTCGCCGGGTCCATCGGGTCGCCGACCTTCAGCGCACCCGCCGCCGCCGCGAACGCCTCGGCGATCTCGTCGTACCGGCTGCGCGGCACCAGGATCCGGGTCTGCGCCACGCACGCCTGCCCGTTGATCATCCAGGCGAACGGCACGATGCCCGCGACGGTCGACTCCAGGTCCGCGTCCGGGAGGATGATCGCCGCCGACTTGCCACCCAGTTCCAGCGTCACCCGGGTCAGATTGCGGGCGGCGACCTCCATCACGCGCTTGCCCGCGGCGACCGACCCGGTGAACGACACCTTGTCGATACCGGGGTGCCCCACCAGGTACTCGCTCACCTCGCGGTCGGCCGGGAGGATCGACAGCACCCCCTGCGGCAGCCCGGCCTCGCGGACGATGTCGGCCAGGACGTACGCGTCCAGGGGCGTCTCCGGCGAGACCTTGAGGATGGCCGGGCAGCCCGCGAGGAGCGCGGGCGCGAGTTTGGCCGCCGCCGTGAACTGCGGGACGTTCCAGGGGACGACCGCGGCCACCACCCCGACCGGCTCGCGCCGGACGAGCAGTTTGCCGAGGACGCCGTCCCGCTGCTCCTCGTACGGGAAGGCGCGCGCGGTCGTGATCGCCGCGTCCCACACCATCATCGAGGCGAGCGCCTGCACCATCACGCTGGAGGTGTACGGGGTGCCGTTCTGGGAGCTGATGACCCGGGCGATCTCCTCGTACCGCACGGCGAACGCGTCCTTGATCCGGGTGATCACCTCGATCCGCTCGTCCAGCGACATCCGGGGCCAGGGCCCCTCGTCGAACGCCTGCCGCGCCACGGCGACCGCGCGGTCCACATCGGCCTCGCAGGCGTGCGGCACGCGCCCGATGACCTGCTCGGTGTGGGGCGAGACGACTTCGATGACTTCGGTACCGAGAGGTTCCACCCACTCCCCACCGATGAAGAGCTGTCCGTGTTCCACAAGCTCGGTCATGACTGACTGCCTCCCGGGGGACGCTACCTGACGCTGTATCAGACATCGCTGTATCAGAAACTGATACCAGTTCTACTTCGCATCCGGAAGCCCCGGTCACCCCCGGATCCCCCGATCCCTCCGGCGATCGGCGCGGGTTCGCGCCCGACCTCCCGTTGAAACCGGTTCTAGTTATAGTGAGCGCTGGGCAAGGGCCGCTCCACGGACGAAAGTTGAGGACGCCATGACGCAGGTGACCGAGCACGGTGGAGGCGTCTGGTCCCTGAAGGTCCCCATTCCGGACAATCCCCTGGGCCACACCCTGGTCCATGTCGTCGACACCGACCGCGGCCCGGTGCTCATCGACACCGGCTGGGACGACCCCGCCTCCTGGGACGCGCTGACCTCGGGCCTGGAAGCCCTCTCCCTCGCGGTCACGGACATCCACGGGGTGCTCATCACCCACCACCACCCCGACCACCACGGCCTGTCCGGCCAGGTGCGCGAGGCCTCCGGCGCCTGGCTGGCGATGCACGCCGCGGACACCGAGATCGTCAAACGCTCCCGCAGCTCCGAACCCGGTGTCTGGCTCGACTACCTCACCAGGAAGCTCGCCGCCGCGGGGGCGCCGGAGGACCACATCGCACCGCTGCGCCAGGCCCGCGCCTCGGGCCGGACCTCCACCCTGCCCGGCGTACGGGCGGCCGTCCCCGACCGCGAGATCGTCCCCGGCGACCTGCTCCCGCTGGCCGGGCGCAGGCTGCGCGCCGTCTGGACACCGGGACACACCCCCGGCCATGTCTGCCTGCACCTGGACGAGGAGCACCCCGCACAACTCGCGGGCAACGGCAGGCTCTTCTCCGGTGACCACCTGCTGCCCGGCATCACCCCGCACATCGGGCTGTACGAGGACCCCGACGACGCCACGGTCACCGACCCCCTCGGCGACTACCTCGACTCCCTGGAACGGATCGGCCGGCTGGCCCCCGCCGAGGTGCTCCCCGCGCATCAGCACGCCTTCACCGACGCGCCGGGGCGCGTCCGTGAGTTGCTGGCCCACCACGAGGACCGGCTGCGGGACCTGCGCACCCTGCTGGCCCGGCCGCTCACCCTCTGGCAGATCGCCGAACGGATGGAGTGGAACCGCCCCTGGGAGCGGATTCCGTACGGATCGCGCAACATCGCGGTCTCGGAGGCCGAGGCACATCTGCGCCGCCTGATGAAACTGGGTCAGGTGGAAACCGTCACCGGAAGCGATCCGGTCACCTATACGGCGGTATGACCCGGAGCGTGCGCCCGGCTGCGGCCAACCCCCGCGTGACAAGCCCTGATCCGCCCACCGAGCGGCGCACGGAGGGCCGGTGAACTCAGCACCGGCGGAGGATAGTCCGCAGGTCGGAGTAGCGTTATGGTCGTGATCCAGTACCGCACATCACGAGGGGGGCGGCTACCGATGGCGCCGGACGAGGCTGTGGTCGGCTGCACGGGGAAGCTGATCGTGGCCACGCGCGGGTCCGCCGGTCCCGGTGAAGTCCTGGTCCAGGTCAGGGGCGGCTGGGAAGCCTTTCTCGCCTGGTCCGACGAGCCGTTGTCGTACGGGGCGACAGTGCTCGTGATCGAATCCCGCGGTACGCGCCAGGTGGACGTCATCGAGTGGACCGATCCCGTGGATCCGCTGGATGCGCTGACCCAGGACCCCGGCGACACCGACTAAGGAGACCAAGGATGTTGGGTTATCGCGTTCCGGCGCCGGACGAGGCCATGCTCATCTCGGGAGGACGGCGCGGCCTGGGAGGTGCGCCCTTCCGGGTGGTGACCGGACACGGCAAGTTCGTACTGCCGATATTCCGCAAGACCCGCTTCCTGACGCTGGCGATGTGCGAGGCGGAGGTCGCCGAGACCTGTGTGACGCGGCAGGGCATCGTGCTGACCGTGCGTGCCGTGATCGCGTTCAAGGTCGGGAACGACACCGAGAGCATCGTCAACGCGGGCCAGCGCTTCCTCTCCGACCAGGACCAGATGTCGGTGCTGACCGGCCGGATCTTCTCCGGTCACCTGCGCTCGATCATCGGCTCGATGACCGTCGAGGAGATCGTCACCGAGCGGCAGAAGCTCGCCACCGAGGTCCTGGAGACCTCGAAGACCGAGATGGCGAAGATCGGCCTGATCGTGGACTCGCTCCAGATCCAGTCGATCGACGACGGCGAGACGGGCTACATCGCGGCGATGTCGGCCCCGCACACGGCGGCCATCCAGCGGCAGGCGCAGATCGCCCAGGCGCAGGCCACCCAGGCGTCCGTCGAGGCGCAGCAGGAAGCCACCCGTAACCAGGCCGAGTACGCGCGGCAGACCGCCGTCGTGCAGGCGCAGTACTCGGCCGAGGTGGACCGCGCGCAGGCCCAGGCCGCGCAGGCGGGTCCGCTCGCGCAGGCGCACGCCCAGCAGGAGGTGCTCGCCGCGCAGACCGAACTGGCCGAGCGCGCGGCCCAGTTGCGCCAGCAGCAGCTGGTCGCCGAGATCGTGAAGCCCGCCGAGGCGGACGCCGAGCGGATCCGGGTCCTGGCGGTCGCGGAGGCCGAGCGGATGAAGATCCAGGCCGCGGCTGCCGCCTCGTACGACCGGGTCGCGCTGGACCGGATGCTGATCGACCAGCTCCCGCAGATCGTCAAGGAGGCCGCGTCCGGCCTCGCGGGCGCCAATGTCAACGTGCTCAACGGCGCCGACGGCCTGGGCGAGATCGCCGCCGGTCTGGTGGGCCAGGGTCTGACGATCCTCGACTCGGTACGGAAGAACCTGGGCGCGCAGGACGGCGAGGGGCACCACCAGGGCGGCCGGGGTGCGGAGATCCAGCGCTATCTGAGCAGCACGGCGAAGCCCGGTGACGACAGCGACAACGGTCCGATCGACATCAAGTAGGCAAGTGAGCAGGTGACGGACCCGGCGCGGGAACGCTGCGCGGCGGGAACGTGACAGCGGCCCGCCCGGTGGAACGGGGCGGGCCGCTGTCACGTTCCCGCGGGCCCCCCGCGCCCGGGGACGTCTGTTCGACGGCCGGTACAGTGGGCAGGTCGTCATCACACCCGCGCAGGCCCGGCACGGAGCGCATCCGAACCGTCCCCGGCGGCGAGCCGGAACGCCCGGTACGCGGATGTGACCGGCTCGCGTCACCGGAAACCTCCGGTGGCCGGCACCGTCGAGGTACACGGAGCCGGAGCCCCGGTGCCTGAGCGGGACCGTGCCCCGGCTTCCCCGCAGGAGAGGCCCCCGCCCGTCATGACTTTTCGCCGCAGCGCCACCGCGCTCGCCGCGTCCGCCGTACTCTGCGCGGTCGCTGCTCCGACGGCATTCGCCGATGACGCCTCGCCGTCCGCCTCGCCGTCCGTGGTGATCCCGTCGGGGCTGTACGGCAAGACGGACCCCACGTACGACGGCGTCTGGCGGCAGTCGCTGGCGCTGCTCGCGCAGCACACGGTCGGCGTGCGGCCCGCGGCGAAGGCCGTCGACTGGCTCACCGGGCAGCAGTGCGCCGACGGCGGGTTCGCCTCCTTCCGCGCCGATGTGACGAAGCCCTGCGACGGCAAGGTGCTGCTGGACACCAACGCCACCGCGGCGGCCGTCCAGGCGCTGTCCGCGCTCGGCGGTCACGACGACGCGGTGAAGAAGGGTGCCGGCTGGCTGAAGTCCGTGGCGGGCAAGGACGGCGGCTGGAGCTACAACCCGGGCGGGGCCAGTGACGCGAACTCCACCTCCGTGGTGATCGGCGCGCTCGCCGCCGCCGGTGAGCCGACGGCCGCGGCCAGGAAGATGCTGGTCTCGCTGTCGATCCCGTGCGACGCCAAGGACGGGGGCGGTGCCTTCGCGTACCAGCCCGACAAGAAGTCCGGGAAGCTGTACGCCAACGCCGACGCGTCGGGGGCCGCCGTCCTGGGTGCGCTGGGCCTCGGACTGGCCCCGGACCCCGGGGGCAAGGACGCCGGGGGCACCGGCTGTCTGAACGCGTCGACGCCCACGCAGGCCGCGCACAACGGCGCCACCTACCTCGCCGGAGCGACCGCGGGCAAGGCCTACCTGAAGTCCGCGATGCCCGGCGCCGAGGACCAGCCCGACTTCGGCAACACCGCCGACGCGGTGACCGCGCTCGGCGCCGACGGTCTCCCCGCGCAGGCCAAGCAGTCCCTCGCCTGGCTGGAGCAGAACGCGGGCCCGTGGGCCGCGCAGGCCGGACCCGCCGCGTACGCCCAGCTGATCTTCGCCGCGCACGCCAACGGCGCCGACCCGCGCGCCTTCGGCTCCCTCGACCTGGTCGAGCAGCTCAACGCGACCGGCCCCGCGCCCGTCGCGGCGAAGTCCGCCGAGAACGCGGAGAAGAAGGACAGCGACAGCTCCGGCGTCAGCGTCTGGTGGATCGTCGGCATCGGTCTGGTCGCCGGGATCGGCATCGGGTTCCTGATCAGCATGCGCGGCAGGAAGCGAACGTCCTGATGCGGCGCCCGATCCACCGGTCCGCCGCCCGGCACCGTACGGCTGCCCCGGCCGCCGTGCTGACCGTCGTGGCAGCTCTCGCCCTCGCGCTGCTCGGCGCCGTGCGCGCGCAGGCCGCGGGGTACCGGTACTGGTCGTTCTGGGACCGTACGGGCAGCTCCTGGACGTACGCCACCCAGGGCCCGTCCACCGCCCGGCCCTCCGACGGCGACGTCCAGGGCTTCCGGTTCGCGGTGAGCGAGGACTCGCAGGACGCGAGCAAGCCGCGCGGCCCCGCCCGCTTCGACACCATCTGCGGGAAGACCCCGGCCGAGGACGGCGCCAAGCGGGTCGCGCTGGTCATCGACTTCGGTACGGCGGCCGACGCCCCCGGCGGTGAGAAGCCGCCCGTGGTGCGCACCGCGTGCGCCCGGGTCGGCACCGACGCGACCAGCGCGGAAGCACTGGCCGCGGTGGCCAAGCCGCTGCGTTACAACAGCGAGGCGCTGCTCTGCTCGATCGCCGGGTATCCGAGGACCGGGTGCGGCGAACAGGTCTCGACGGCCCACCAGGATCCGCAGAAGAAGCCGTCCGCCGACGGTGGCGGCAGTGACAGCGGCGGTCCTTCCGCCGGGCTCGTCGGCGGGCTGGCCGCGGTGGTCGTGCTCGGCGCCGCAGGTGTGTGGCAGGCGCGCCGCCGGCGTAACAGCGGATGACTGTCCAGCTCCGCGCCCCCGCTGTCGGCCGCAGCAACGCCCTGCACGCCGGGGCGTGGTGGCTGTGGGCCCTCGGGCTCGCCACCGCCGCGTCCCGCACCACCAACCCGCTGCTGCTCGGACTGCTCGTCGGGGTCGCGGGCTACGTGGTGGCGGTCCGGCACACCGACGCGCCGTGGGCCCGCTCGTACGGCACCTTCGTCCGGCTCGGGCTGTTCGTCGTCGCCGTCCGGCTGGTCTTCTCCGTCGTGCTCGGCTCCCCGATCCCGGGCTCCCACGTGCTGTTCACGCTGCCCGAACTCCCGTTGCCGCACTGGGCGCAGGGGGTGCGGATCGGCGGCCGGGTCACCGCGGAGCAGCTGGTCTTCGCGCTGTACGACGGTGCCAAGCTGGCCACCCTGCTGATCTGTGTGGGCGCGGCGAACGCGCTCGCCAACCCGGCGCGGCTGCTCAAGTCCCTGCCGGGCGCGCTGTACGAGGTCGGCGTGGCGGTCGTCGTCGCGATGACCTTCGCGCCGAACATGGTCGCCGACGTGGTGCGGCTGCGCACCGCCCGCAGGCTGCGTGGCCGTCCGACCGGCGGGTTCCGGGCCGTCCTGCAGATCGGGCTGCCGGTCCTGGAGGGGGCGCTGGAGCGCTCGGTCGCGGTCGCCGCGTCGATGGACGCGCGGGGCTACGGCCGTACGGCCCGGGTCCCGGCCGCCGTCCGGCACACCACGACCGTGCTGACACTCGGCGGGCTGCTCGGTGTCTGCGCGGGGACCTACGGGCTGCTCGCCGCCGAGGGCGCCTCGTACGGCCTCCCGGTGCTGGCCGTGGGGCTGCTGGCGGCGCTCGCCGGGCTGCGGCTGGGTGGCCGGCGCTCGGTCCGTACCCGCTACCGGCCCGACCGCTGGGGCCCGCGCGCCTGGCTCGTCGCGGGTTCGGGGATCGCCGTCGCCGCGCTGATGATCTGGGCGGGCAGCTACGACGCCGAGGCCCTGCACCCGGGTGTCGTCCCGCTGGTCGCGCCGCAGCTGCCGCTCTGGCCCGCGGCCTCCGTGCTGATCGGGCTGCTTCCCGCCTTCGTGGCTCCCGTACCGAAGGAGACGGTGTAAGTGATCCGGTTCGAGCGGGTGTCGGTGACCTATGCCGACGCGCCGGAACCCACCCTGCGCGGGGTCGATCTGACCGTCCCCGAGGGCGAGTTGGTCCTGCTGGTCGGCCCTTCGGGGGTCGGCAAGTCGACGCTGCTCGGTGCCGTCTGCGGGCTGGTCCCGCACTTCACCGGCGGGGTGCTGGGCGGCCGGGTCACCGTGGACGGCCGCGACACCCGTACCCACAAGCCGCGTGAACTCGCCGACCTGGTGGGGACGGTGGGGCAGGATCCGCTCGCCCACTTCGTGACGGACACCGTCGAGGACGAACTGGCCTACGGCATGGAGTCGCTGGGGGTGGCGCCCGACGTGATGCGCAGGCGGGTGGAGGAGACCCTTGACCTGCTGGGCCTCACCGAGCTGCGCGACCGGCCGATCGCGACGCTCTCCGGCGGTCAGCAGCAGCGCGTCGCGATCGGCTCCGTGCTGACTCCGCACCCCAAGGTGCTGGTGCTCGACGAGCCGACGTCGGCGCTGGACCCGGCCGCCGCCGAGGAGGTGCTGGCCGTGCTCCAGCGGCTGGTGCACGATCTCGGCACGACCGTGCTGATGGCCGAGCACCGGCTGGAGCGGGTGGTGCAGTACGCGGACCAGGTGATCCTGCTGCCCGGTCCCGGTGAGCCGCCGGTGATGGGCGCGCCCGCCGCGGTGATGTCGCGCTCCCCGGTCTTCCCGCCCGTGGTGGCGCTGGGCAGGCTGGCGGGCTGGGACCCGCTGCCGCTGTCCGTACGGGACGCGCGCCGCCGGGCCGCCGCGCTGCGCGAGCGGCTGGCGGACCGTACCCCGGTGGCCCCGGCACCGCCGCCGCCCGCGGAGCCGGTCGCCGTCACCGCGAAGCTGGGGCTGCGGCGCGGGCGGGTGGAGGCGCTGCGGGAGGTCTCGCTGTCGGTGCGCCCCGGCGAGACGGTCGCCCTGATGGGCCGCAACGGCGCCGGGAAGTCCACCCTGCTCGGCGCGCTCGTCGGGATGCACGAACCGACGTCGGGGTCGGTGCGCGTCGGCGGGAAGACCCCGCACCGGACCTCGCCGCGCGAGATGATCCGCCGGGTCGGGCTGGTACCGCAGGAGCCGCGCGATCTGCTGTACGCGGACACGGTGGCCGCCGAGTGCGCGGCGGCCGACGCGGACGCGGGCGCGGCGCCGGGCAGTTGCCGGGCGCTGGTCTCCGAGCTGCTTCCCGGCGTCCCGGACGCCACCCATCCGCGCGATCTCTCGGAGGGCCAGCGGCTCGCCCTGGCGCTGGCGGTCGTCCTGACCGGGCGGCCTCCGCTGCTGCTGCTCGACGAGCCGACCCGCGGTCTCGACTACGCGGCGAAGAGCCGTCTGGTCACGGTGTTGCGCGGCCTCGCCCGGGAGGGGCACGCCCTGGTGCTCGCCACCCATGACGTCGAGCTGGCCGCCGAACTCGCCCACCGGGTCGTCGTCCTGGCCGACGGCGAGATCGTCGCGGACGGGCCGACACCCGATGTGGTGGTCTCGTCGCCCGCGTTCGCCCCGCAGGTCTCGAAGATCCTCGCGCCGCAGGACTGGCTGACCGTGACCCAGGTACGGGAGGCGCTGTGAGGGCCATCGGCCTCGGCCCGCGCTCGGTGGCCGCGCTGGTCCTGATCAGCGTGCTCGGGGTGTTCGCCTTCGGCTGGCCGCTGCTCGCGGACCCGGCGTCCGGGCTGGCCCACTCGCAGGACGCGCCGTGGCTGTTCGCCGCGCTGCTCCCGCTGCTGGTGGCCGTCGTGGTGGCGACGATCGCGGACGCCGGTCTGGACGCCAAGGCGGTGGCGATGCTGGGTGTGCTGGCTGCGGTGGGCGCCGCGCTGCGCCCGCTCGGCGCGGGCACGGCGGGCCTGGAGCCGATGTTCTTCCTGATGGTGCTGAGCGGGCGGGTGCTCGGTCCCGGCTTCGGTTTCGTCCTGGGCTCGGTGACGATGTTCGCCTCGGCGCTGCTGACCGGCGGGGTCGGGCCCTGGATGCCGTTCCAGATGCTCGCGATGGGCTGGTTCACGATGGGCGCGGGGCTGCTGCCCGGCGCCCGGAGGCTGCGCGGGCGGGCCGAACTGCTGATGCTCGCCGGTTACGGATGCCTGGCGGCCTTCGCGTACGGCACGGTGATGAACCTCCAGGGCTGGACGTACATCGGCGGGCTCTCCACCGGGATCTCCTTCCGCCCGGGGGACGCGGTCGGCGACAACCTGGCCCGCTTCTTCGCGTACTGCGCGGCGACCTCGCTCGGCTGGGACCTGGGGCGAGCGGTCGTCACGGTGGCGCTGACCCTCACCGTCGGGTCCACCGTCCTCAAGGCACTGCGCCGGGCGACCCGGCGGGCCGCCTTCGACGCGGAGGCCGCCTTCGCCCCTGAGGCCGCCGGGGCCGCCGTCGGCCCGGTGGCCGCTTCCGGTACCGGTACCGTCACCGGTACGGCGGCTGCTCCCGGTCCGGGCGTCCCCGGTCCAGGTGTCCCCGGTCCAGGTGTCCCCGGTCCAGGCGTCCCCGGTCCAGGCGTCCCCGGTCCAGGCGTCCCCGGTCCAGGTGTCCCCGGTCCGGGCGTCCCCTCCGACGTACCGCCCGGTGGAACCGGCTGACCACGGACCGCCGCCCCGAGCGCGCGGGCGGCGGCGCCGGGTCACAGCCGCTGGATGATCGTCCCGGTGGCCAGCGCCCCGCCCGCGCACATGGTGATCAGGGCGAATTCCTTGTCCCGGCGCTCCAGTTCGTGCAACGCGGTGGTGATCAGCCGCGCCCCGGTCGCCCCCACCGGGTGCCCCAGCGCGATCGCCCCGCCGTTCACGTTGACCTTCTCCAGGTCCTGCTCGAACACCTGGGACCAGCTCAGCACCACCGAGGCGAAGGCCTCGTTGATCTCGACGAGGTCGATGTCCTTGAGCGACATGCCGGCCTTCCCCAGCACCGCACGCGTCGCGTCGATCGGTCCGTCCAGGTGGAACTTCGGGTCCGAGCCGACCAGCGCCTGGGCGACGATCCGGGCGCGCGGCCTGAGCTTGAGCGCCCGCGCCATCCGCTTGGACGCCCACATGATCGCGCAGGCGCCGTCGGAGATCTGCGAGGAGTTGCCCGCCGTGTGCACGGCCACCGGCATGACCGGCTTGAGCCGGGCGAGGCCCTCCATCGTGGTGTCGCGCAGCCCCTCGTCCCGGTCGACGAGCCGCCACATGCCCTGCCCGGCGGACTGCTCCTCCTCCGTGGTGGGCACCTGGACGGCGAACGTCTCCCGTTTGAAGCGCTCCTCGGCCCAGGCGGTGGCCGCCCGCTCCTGCGAGATCAGCCCGAGCGAGTCGACGTTCTCCCGGGTCAGCCCCCGGTTGCGGGCGATGCGCTCGGCCGCCTCGAACTGGTTCGGCAGGTCGACGTTCCACTCGTCGGGGAACGGCTTGCCCGGACCGTGCTTGGATCCGCTGCCCAGCGGCACGCGTGACATCGCCTCGACACCGCAGCTGATGCCGATGTCCACGACCCCGCCCGCGATCATGTTGGCGACCATGTGGCTGGCCTGCTGCGAGGATCCGCACTGGCAGTCCACGGTGGTCGCGGCGGTCTCGTACGGCAGCCCCATGGCCAGCCAGGCGTTGCGCGCCGGGTTCATGGACTGCTCGCCGGCGTGGGTGACCGTACCGCCGACGATCTGCTCGACGCAGTCGGCGTGGATGCCGGTGCGGCCGAGGAGTTCGCGGTAGGTCTCGCCCAGCAGATAGGCGGGGTGGAGATTGGCGAGCGCGCCTCCGCGCCTGCCGATCGGGGTACGTACGGCTTCGACGATGACGGGTTCCGCGGCCATGAGCTCGTCCTCTCCTCCACGTCCGTGCGGGCGTCCCGGCGCCCGCACGAAAGAACTGATACGCGTTCTAGTTCTCTGTGCAGTCTTATGAGTGCTACCCCCGGTACGCAAGGGCCTTGCACGGGTATTAGGGCCTGTG